>CAVXRV010000005.1:0-710451 GCA_963764275.1 uncultured Solirubrobacterales bacterium | reverse complement strand
GCCACTGAGCCGCAGCCGCGAGGCATAGCGGCGCCCCTCGAGCACCCCGACCTCGGACTCCAGGACCAGGTCGAGGAACTCGCGGTAGCCCATCTGCGCGCCCTCGGCGCGGTCGATCAGCTCCTCGGTGTCTTCGGCAAGGCCGAAGAGCTTGAGCTCGGAGGCGTTTCGGCGGATCCGCTCTGAGATCAGCTCAGCCACCTGCGATCACCTGCTCGTAGGCGGCGAGGGGGCGAGCGTGGACCTCGGCGGCGGGCAGCGAGTCCATCACCGCTGCCAAAGAGACCGAGCCCTCGGCGGGGTCTGCCAGCACCGCCCGGGGGCGGCCGCGCTCATGGCGGCAGATCAGCTCGCCCGATTCGATCTCTCTGACCTCGAGCTCAGCTGCACCGAGGATCAGCTCGACCCGGCCGCCGACCCTTCCTGGGACCGCGTAGCGGCGGCCCTCGAAGGAGAGGTGGCCGTCGCGGGCGATCGCGCGGGTGGTGCGACTGACGACCAGGTAGGGCTCGGCCCGTGGACCGAGCAGGGCGGCGCGGTCACGCTCGGCGCGAACGGCGACCACCTCGCCGTGGGTGCCGTGGACGCGGCGGCGGGCGATCCCATCGTTCCAGGCAGCCCAGCGCGCGTTGGCCTGCTCGTAGCTGGAGAACGCATGGCCCTCGAGCAGGCGCCCGCGGACGTAGCGGACGTCGGCTTCGACCTTGCCCTTGGTCTGGGGCCGCCTCGGCCTGCAGAGGCGCAGCTTGAAGCCGTAGTGGTGGGCGGAGGCGAGCGCCTCGGGGTGGTAGATGCGCTCACCGCTGCGGCGCTCGGTTCCGACGTGGCTTTTGACGACCGTCTTGGTGCGGTCGTAGAGGATCTCCTTCGGGATCCCGCCGAAGTGGGCGAAGGCGGCCCGGTGGCAGGCCCAGAAGGTGACCAGATCCATCGAGCCGACCAGGCCCAGGTAGCTGTCGCGGGAGTGGCCGAGGGTCATGTGGAAGCCGTAGAGCGGCAACTCGAGGCCCTCGGGCGTGCGGATCGGGGACTCGTGCGACCAGTCGACCTGAGCCTGGTGGCCCGGTGCCGTCTCGAAGCGATCGCCGTCGTAGTCGGGCTCGGGGGCGGGGCGGGCACGCTCGACGTAGCGGCGGACCGTCTGGTAGCTGCCGTCGAAGCCGAAGTCGCGGACGAGGTCCTGGTGGATGCGGGTCGCGTCCAGACTCGGCGTCTTCGCCAGCCACTGGTCGATCCGGGGCTTGTGGGGGTCGAGCTTCGACGGCGCTCGCTTGCGCCGGTAGGCCGGCTGGGCGCCCGTGGTCAGGTAGCGCTTGACGGTGCGCCAGTCGCGGCCGACGATGCGGCCGATCTCGGCGTAGGTGAGCCCCTGGCGGTGCAGTGCTCGGATGTCCATGATGTTCCTCCTCGGTGATCAACTCGCCTCCTCAAGGCTCACTCGCTAACGCTCGCGAGCCTTGAGGAGGAATCAGGGTCTCGAGGAGGCTCAGGCCGCTCTTTGCGACCTACAGTTTTCGATGTTCACGGAGCGACATCTTTCCGTGGTCATCGTCAGCCGTCGTCGAGTGGATCTCGTGGTTCAACAACGACCGTCTGCACGGAGTCACTCGGCGACATCCCGCCGGTCGAGTTCGAGGCCCTTCGCGAGGACCGCCCGCCGCCCACCTCCGCTCGCCCTCCGGGCTCGCTCCGGCGGGCGGCGACAGACCTGACTACGCCTATCTACTAGACCTGGAGGAGTTCCTAAGCACGTTGTTCATCCGGGCCTCCTTGGAGGCTGGGGGTGTCAAGCCACCAGACCCAAGGAGGACACCGGATGAAGCTCCACGCGTAATGCGCCGCTCGGCCCGAAGGGCCGGGCGATCATGGCCAGACGAGTCGTCGAGGAGGGCCTGGTCGCTCGACGGAGGCGGCCGCGGCCGCCGGAGTGAGCGAGCAGGACGCTGCCGGCAAGTGGGTGCGCCGCTACCGCGCCGAGGGCGAGGCCGGCCTGCTCGACCGCCCCTCGGCGCCCAAGCGGGTCGACAACCGCACCGACGAGGACGAGGATCCAGGCGATCGCGGCGCTGCGGCGCCTGCGATTGACCGGCCCCGAGATCGCCGAGGTCCTGGAGATGGCGACCTCGACGGTCTCGGCGGTGCTGAAGCGGATCGGGCTCGGCAAGCTCAGCCGCCTGGAGCCGCCCGAGCCCGTCCGCCGCTACGAGAAGCAGCCGCCCCGGCGAGCTGCTCCACATCGACGTCAAGAAGCTGGGCCGGATCGGCCGCGGGGCCGGGCACCGGGTGACCGGCGCAGGGCAGCGCAGACCAAGCGGACGGGCCGGCTCGCGGCCCAGATCGGCTGGGAGTTCGTCCACGTCTGCGTCGACGACGCCACCCGGCTCGCCTACGTCGAGGTGCTGGCCGACGAGCAGGCAACGACGGCGATCGGCTTTCTGCGCCGGGCCGTCGCCTTCTACCGCTCCCACGGGATCACAGGTCGAGCGGGTGATGACCGACAACGGCTCCGCCTACGTCTCGACCGTGCACGCGATCGCCTGCCGGGGGCTGGGGATCAAGCACTCCGCACCCGGCCCTACCGGCCCCAGACCAACGGCAAGGCCGAGCGCTTCATCCGCACGATGCTCGCGCGAGTGGGCCTACGCCGCCGTCTACGGCAGCTCAGCGGATCGGGCCGCGGCCCTCTCGGGCTGGCTCGAGCGCTACAACTTCAGGCGAAGACACGGCGCCCTCGGTCACCGGCCGCCGATCGCGCGGCTGCGGGAGCTGACCGGGAACAACGTGGTTGGTATCTACACCTAGGAATCCAACCATGAAAGGTCTCTGTTGAACCCGGTCCGGCTCATTATGAGATCGAAGGAGGGGGTTGTGCCGGTGTTCTGCTTGTCCAAGCGCCGCGAGTTGTGGGGCGCTGTGCACACTTGCGTCTGCATTGATGCCCGGATTGATGCCCGGCTCCTAGCCAGGCCGTCGGCAGCGGCGCGATTCACGCGGCGACCGCTTTCACGCTGAAAGGGCACTGCGAGGTTTCGCGCATTGCACCCACCAGCCGCCCGCGGTGAAAAGCGCTACGCGGCAGCGGAGCTCCGCCGAGCTCTCAGAGGCTCTCGGGCGCGATGTCGGCCCCGTTCGGCCAGACGATCGTGCCAGCCTCGGAGTCGGCCCTGAGACGGGCGAAGAACTCCTGCTCGGCGAGCGGCTCGAACACCCCGCCCTGGTCGAGCAGGTCACTGAGGTCCACCTCGGCGCTCGTCCCATCCTCGAAGCGAACGTAGCTAGTGGCCTTCCAAGGGCCTTGCCTCCAGCTGCGGCGCGCTTCTTCATCTCGACGAAGCCTAGGGCGCTCATGGCAGCGGATCAATCCGCTCGGGGCTCTGGGCGGCACGGGCCAGCTCCCAGTTCCGCTGGAGCTCGCCGCGGCGGGCAAGTCAGCCCACTCGCGGATGAGGCGCAGCGCCCGCTTCGGCATTCCGCCGCCGAGGACCTCGAGCGTCTCATCTCGATCGAGGCCGCGCTCGGCGTAGGTTGCGTGGAAGTGCGGCCTGCCGGTGTGATGCGCCTCGTCGTGGTACATCCAGATCACGATCCCGTAGAAGCTGGAGATGCGAGGCATCGGGCCATCTTTAGCTCCTGCATGCCTCCGTCAAGGCCGTTTCAGTGTTTGTTTCAGGATTGGCGCACGTGGGTGAGGGAGTGGTGCTCTTCGGGCGCGGACTCGTCGCGGATCATTGTGCTTTCGCATAGAAGCGCCAGTTCGCCCAGACGGCTCCTGTCGCCGTGTCGCTCCTGGGCGACGCGCGACGAGCGGAAGGACACCGCGGGCGCCGGAGATCCGGGCGGGAGCCCTGTTTCTTTGCGTCCGGTGAAGACCACTGACACTGCGCCGCGCGCGACCGTTTCATCACGTATCTGGCGATCCAGGAGGCGGACGATCAGGGTAGCCCGGTCGATCCGGGGCGAGCAAGTCACCGATCCGGTAGTGGTCGCGCTCAACCGATCCGTCGGAGTACCGTGAAGTCGGAGCAAGTGACAATCTCGAGGAGGGAGGAACTTGATCCTGCGACGAATGCTCATCGTGATGGCAATCGGAGTCGTTGCGGCGGTCCAGCTTGAGACCGCGAGGGCCAACACCAGGTCAGCGCCGCCTCCGCCAAGCCGCGGGTCGCCTGCTACAACACGCAGCGCTCCCAGGTCGGGTTCAAGGTGAAGCCTCACAAGTGCTACTTCACCAAGCGCGGCGGGACGGGCGCCGCTACAGTCCTTGCCTGTGAACCACATGAAGAGGTGGCACCACTGGGGCCGTCCCACCGCCAAGGTCAATGGGATCGCCCGCGGCAACATGGGGTTCAAGGCACGAGTCACTGTACGGCTCAGCAAGCTCAACAACCGGTGCGGGCAGCGGGTCTACACCGTCGCGAAGTTCAAGTACCACCACTACGACTACCACGCGCCGAGATGCCGCTCGACGCTTGCAAGGGGTAGAGGCGCATGAAGTGTCTGGTTGGTGTGGGGGCCCTCGGCTTGGCGACACTCGCGATCGCCGTCCGCGCCCAGCGCCTCGGCCAAGGCCTACGGCGACGTCCACGCGCAGCATCAGCGCTGGGTGGTCGGCGGGGTCCGGTGTCGGCTGCAAGTTCCAGCGGCGCTGGAGTCGGCTCTACCTCAATCGAGGTCGGCATCCCCATGGCTGGAGATGCCGCGGGCGCTGGAATCCTGGGAGCGGGGGATGCAAGAAGCGCCACCACAAGCCGTTCTTCGTTTTCTATCCGCCGGACTGAGCGGGCCCTACGTAAGGGCCACGGCGTTGCCGTGCTCAAGACGGAGAACGGGAGCAGCCGTGCGCCTCCGGATCCCAGTGTCCAGTGGCGTAAGAAGCCACGACGGAATCCGGTCAACCAGCGGTGGGAGCGAGACCCCATACCCGGCGGGACTCTGGGACCGACACCCCCCGGCAAGAGTCCGCCGGCCGCTCCCCTACCCCGCCTTCAACACCACCGAGTCACACGCCGATGCGTCCGGGTTCGCCGCCACGTCCCCGGTGTCCAGCACCGGCTTGTCGTGGCTGTCGAGGAGGTCGATCTTGAGCTTCTTCTTGGTGACCGTGGCCTCGGCGTAGCTGAACTGGTCGGTGGCCGCGCACTGCATGCCCATGCCGGCGGGTGGCTGGGGCTTGAGGAAGAGGCTCTGGATCAGGCCGCCGGCGGCAGGGTTGCCGGTGGTGCCGTTGATCTCGCCCGAGTAGTTCTCGGTGGCGATCGGGCCGTTGGTGACGTCGAGGATGCCCGAGTCCTGGACGCCGCCGTCGCCGAGGGTGTTGAAGCGGGCGTCGTTGACGAGGTTGGCGTGGACGTCGGTGGTCATGAAGATCGCGTTGTCCACGTTGTCGGAGAGGAAGTGCAGGAGCTTCTCGCGCTCGGCGGCGTAGCCCTCCCAGCGGTCGTAGGGCAGCGCGTAGTACTGCTGGATCGGGACCTCGTTGAAGATCACCTTGAAGGTCGCCTTCGACTTGGAGATCGCCTTCTCGAACGTCTTCAGCTGGCTTTTGCCGAGCATCGTCCGGCTCGGGTCGTTGATCGCGTCGACGCAGCCCGGCGGCACCGGGTTGGCGAGCGGGGGGACGATCGCGCGGAACACGTTGCGGGTGCTCTGCGGGGCCGTCGGCGCCAGGTCGGGGTCGCCGCTGCCGGAAGGGTTGTCGCAGACGCCGCTGTAGTCGGCGCTCGCGGAGCGGAAGGAGCGCTCGTCGAGGAAGAAGACCTCGAGATTCTTGCCCCAGCGCTGGCTGCGGTAGATGCCCGCCTTCTTCGAGTAGGTCACCGGGTTGAACTCGGTGAAGGCCTTGACGCCGTTCTTGTAGAGCTTCTTGCCGCTCATCTTCGTCGGCGGGTAGCTGGTGCCGTCGTTGGAGTAGGGGAACACGCTCTCCTTCTGGGAGAAGTCGTTGATGAACTCGTGGTCGTCCCAGTGGGCGTAGTAGGAGGCCGAGCCGCGGGCCTTGGCCCAGGCCTTCTGGCCGAGGTTGGTCTCATACGCCTCGCGCTTCTGCTTGACCGAGAGCGCGATGTCCTTGTTCGTGTAGCCGGGGACCTCGGTGTCCGAGTAGATCGTGTCGCCCATGAGGACGTTGAAGTCGTTCTGCTGGTGGGTGATCCGCTTCCACACGCCGAACTTGTTCCAGTAGGGCGGGCCCTTGGGGTCGGAGGCGAGCGGCCGGGCGTCCTGATCGCCGGCGAGCGCGAAGTGGATCGTCTTCGCCTGCTTGTGCTTCGGCGCCGTCTTGAAGTTGCCCGTGGCGCTGTGCTTGCCGCCCTTCGCGCACCAGCGGTACCTGTAGGCGGTGTTGGGCCGAAGGCCCTTGACCTTCGTCTGCACGGTGAGCCCGGTCGAGCCCTTGGCCTTGACGATGTACTTCTTCTTCGCCTTCTTCAGGCGGCACTTGCCGAGCCCGCCCTTGTGCTTGTGGGTGAGCTGCAGCCGCGTCTTGGTGGCCTTCTTGGCCTGCCCCCAGAGGATCGCCGACTTCGTCCCCACATCACCGCTGGCGACGCCGTGGGTGAACCCCTTCGGCTTCGCGAACGCCGTGGGAGCTACCACCAGGGCGGCGATCGCCGCGACGAGGATCGCCGGCAGCACGAGGGCGCGGCGCGAAGGAGTACGGCGATCGGACATCAGTTCCTCCCCAGGAGCTGTTTCAGCGGTCGGCGCAGGTGCGAGGTCCCGCTCACTACCAGGACACGGTATTCCTATTTGCGCCGGCGTGGGCGCCGGTGGGCGCGAGCGCCCGTCGACCGGCCTCTTCTCCTGGCCCGCCCGGCGCGGCTATCGTCCACCCCGTTCCCCCCGTCGACCCCCAACCGCTCGCCCTGACCGTGGGGTGCACACTCGGGTTCGAGACCCCGCAGCCGGTGACGGCGGTGCTCCAGGTCGCGCCCTCGGGCGGCGAGGTGCAGGTCACGAGTGAGCGCTGGGAGACGGGGGCCGAGCACCACGGCTACATCGACTCCTTCGGCAACCGCTGCGAGCGGATGACGATCCCGCAGGGCACCTCACGGGTGGTCTATGAGGCCGAGGTGCTCCACAGCTCCCCGGCCGATCGGATCCTCGCCGGCGTTCCGGAGACGCCGATCATGGAGCTCCAGAACGAGCAGCTCACCTATCTGATGCCGTCCCGCTTCTGCCTGCCCGACGAGCTCGGGCACGAGGCGTGGACGCGCTTCGGCTCGATGGCGCCGGGCTCGGAGCGGGTGCAGGCGATCGTCGACTTCGTCCACGACCACCTCGAGTGGGTGCCGGGCTCCTCGAACCCGTGGACGACCGCGGCCGACGCCTTCCGGGCCGGGCAGGGCGTCTGCCGGGACTTCGCGCACCTGGCGATCAGCTTCTGCCGCGCGCTCAACATCCCCGCCCGCTACGTCGCCGGCTACATCCCCGAGATCGACGTGCCCCGGCCGGCCGAGCCGATGGACTTCGCCGCCTGGTTCGAGGCCTACCTCGACGGCGCCTGGCACACCTACGACGCCCGCAACAACCGCCGCCGGGTCGGCCGCGTCGTCGTCGGCCGCGGTCGCGACGCGGTCGACGTGGCGATGATCACCTCGTTCGGCCCGGTGAACCTGCCGGAGTTCGAGGTCCGCGCGGGCTGAGCGGCGCCGGCTGAGCCTCAGCCGCCGAGGCCGCTGCTGGCCAGCGCCAGCGGCCAGACGGCCACCACGCCGGCGCGCCGCAGGGCGCGGCCCGCCTCGGTCAGCGTCCAGCGGGAGTCGACGGTGTCGTCGATCAGCAGGACCGGCTCCTTGGAGTGGACGGCGGCGGCGATCGACCGAGAAGGCGCGCTCGACGTTGAGGAACTGCTGGCGGGAGTTGTCGAGCTTGCTCTGCGCGCTCGGCCTTGCGCGCGGGCTGGCAGCGCCGCGCCGTAGGGCAGGCCGAGCTTGGCGGCCAGCCGCTCGGCGAAGTCGTGGACGAGCTCGGGATGGCGCAGCGAGGGCACGGCCGTGACCCAGGCGGGCGCCGGGTCCGGGCCCCAGCTGGAGACCAGCGCCGCGGCGGCGTCGACGAGCTCGTCGTCGAAGCGCTCGTCCTCGAAGCGGCCCTGCTTGACGAGCTTGCCCCAGCCCGGGTCGCTGAGCAGCGCCAGGGCGCGGCCCGGCTCGAGCTGCTCGTCGCGGGGGACCTTGGAGAAGCCGCCGCTGGCGGTCGGGGTCGAGCGGCGCGGCTCGATCTCGATCGGGCGCTCGCGCAGCATCGTGATCGCCTCCAGGCTGAGGTCGCGGTCGAGCTCGCCGGCGAAGCTGCGGCTCGGTGCAGACCGCGCAGCGGCCGCAGGGCTCGGCGCCGGGGTCGTCGAGCTCGATCCGCAGCGACTCCATCAGGCAGCGGCCGTCGTTGCCGTAGGCCTCCATCGCCGCCTGCTCGGCGCGCCGCGCCTCGGTCACGGCCTCGATCCGCTTCTCGTCGTACAGCCAGCCGCCCTCGGACTGCGGCGGTAGCCGGAGCCGACCTTGCGCACCGCTCCCTCGACCTCGAGCTGCTTGAGCATCAGGCCGAGCCGGCCCTTGCCGAGGTTGACGTCGTCCATCAGCTGGCCGACCGTCACCGGCTTCATCGAGCCCTCGATCAGGCCGAGCACGGTCTGCACCTGCTCGGGCGGCGGGAAGGCGCTCTTGATGAAGAAGTCCTGGACGTCGCGGTCCTCGGCGCCGCGCAGCAGCACCGCGTCGGCCTCCTCGAGCCCGCGGCCGGCGCGGCCGACCTGCTGGTAGTAGGCGATCGGGGAGCCCGGGCCCTGGAAGTGGACGACGAAGCCGAGGTCGGGCTTGTCGTAGCCCATCCCGAGGGCGCTGGTCGCGACCACGCACTTGAGCTCGTTGGCGAGCAGCCGCTTCTCGATCTCGATGCGCTCGGCGGAGTCGGTCTGGCCCGTGTAGGCGTCGGCGTCGATCCCCTGCGAGACGAGCCACTCGGCGACCGTGGCCGTGTCGCGCACGGTCAGGCAGTAGACGATGCCGCTGCCCTCGCAGCTGCGGGCAGGTAGGTGGCGAGCCAGGCGAGGCGCTCGGCCTGGCTCGGCATGTCGACGCACCTCGAGCCGCAGCGAGGGCCGGTCGAGCGAGCCGCGGATCGTGATCAGCCGGCTTGGTCGCCGTTGCCGTTCTCGCCGCGGGTGCCGGAGCTGCTCCTCGACGTCCCGGATCACGCGGTCGTTGGCGGTCGCGGTCGTCGCCAGCACGGCGGCGTCGGCGGGCAGCCGCTCGACGAGCGCCGGCGATCCGCCGGTAGTCGGGCCGGAAGTCGTGGCCCCAGTCGGAGATGCAGTGGGCCTCGTCGATGACGAGCAGGCCCGTGGTCGCGATCAGCTCCGGCAGCACGTTCGCGCGGAAGCCCGGGTTGGCGAGCCGCTCGGGGCTGAGCAGCAGCAGGTCGATCTCGCCGGCGTCGATCGCCTCGAAGGTCTCGTCCCAGTCGTCGCGGTTGGAGGAGTTGACGGTCGCGGCCTTGATCCCGAGCGCCGTCGGCGGCCTCGAGCTGGTTGCGCATCAGCGCGATCAGCGGCGAGACGAGGATCGTCGGCCCCGCGCCCTGGGCTCGCGCAGCATCGCCGTGGCGACGAAGTAGACGGCGCTCTTGCCCCAGCCGGTGCGCTGCACGCACAGCACGCGGCCGCGGTCGCAGCGCGAGCTCGGCGATCGCCTCGAGCTGGCCCTCGCGGAAGTCCGCCTCGGGGTTGCCGGTCAGCCGCCGCAGCAGCCTGCGCGCCGCGGCGCGGCCGGCGGGAGCCTTGGTGGCGCTCATCGACGCCGACCGCAATGCCGCGGTGACACCGGCTTCGGAGCGAGTCGGTGGCGAGTCTGCGAGGGCGCGGCATCCCTCCACCTTAGGGCCCCGGCCGCGGCGGGCAGCCGGGGCGGCGGCGGCCGAGGGTCCGCGCGGAGCGCCCGCGAGGTGCGCCCGGCCTGCCTAACGCCCTTCGCCGCGCGCCTCGGTGGCGGCCTCCATCGCAGCGGGGACGACCCGCGCCAGTGGGTCGATCTCCTCATCAGCCGGCCTCACTGGACCGAATGCGATCTCGCCCACGCGCCCTGCCACCGGGCTCGGGCGCTACCTACAGTCAAAGTTGTTCGTGGACCCGTCTGGCATCGTCGTGTCGCAGAGCTTGGCGTCCCACGGGTTCAGGTAGGCGTGGCGCAGATTGGCGTGGCGCAGATTGGCGTGGCGCAGGTCGGCGCGTGCCAGGTGGGCGCCGGACAGGTCGGCGTGGTTCAGGTGGGCGCCGGTCAGGTCGGCGCCGGTCAGGTCGGCGCTGTGAAGGTTGGCGTGGCGCAGGTCGGCGTGGTGCAGGTTCGCGCCGCGCGAGTGGGCGCGGGTCAGGTTGGCCTCGCTCAGGTTGGCGTAGAGCAGCTTGGCGCCTCTCAGGTTGGCGTCGTCCAGGTTGGTGCGGCGCAGGTTGGCGCGCCACATGACGGCGCCTGACAGGTTGGCGTCGCGCAGATACGCATCGTCCAGGTTGGCATCGTCCAGGTTGGCATCGTCAGGCTGGCGCCGCCCAGGTGGGCGCGCCATATGACGGCGCTCGACAGGTTGGCCTCGCTCAGGTTGGCGTGGTTCGCTTTGGCGCGGCGCAGATGGGCGCGGCGCATTTGCGCGTGTGCCAGATTCGCAAAAACCAGCTCGGTGTCATCCAGGTTGGCGTCGTCCAGGTTGGCGCCGCGCAGGTTGGCGTTGTACAGGTTGGCGCGCCACAGGACGGCGCGCCACATGACGGCGCCCTGAAGGTCGGCGTTGGACAGGTCGGCCCTCGGACAGTGGGTGCGGGGCTTGATCTCGCAGCCGTTGACGGTCTCGGCGCTGGATGTCTCGGCAGCGATGGCCAGTGCCGTCAGCGCGATCATGCAGGCGACCAGCACCGTAGTCAGTCGATGGCGGCCGCTCGGGCGCCCGCCAGCAGCCCGGCCAAGTCGCACCGGCTTGTGGGAGGACACGGCCATCCCAACCTCCTGGAGCCTCCCTACGATCTCCCTGGACCCTGTCCCCACCCGGTCGTTCATCCCCTGATCCTCGCCCCTTCTGGCCGCCCCTTGGCAGCACCCCCAGTTTGCCTGCGCGACGCTACACACCGCGGGAGCGCGATTCAATGCGTGGTCAGAATCATGACCTACCGTCGCGAGTCCTCGGGGCACGGGCCGACGCGGCGCTGCTCAGCGTGAGCTGAGCGGGGCGTTTCCGGCTAACGCCCCTCGTCCGTCGCCTCGGCGGCGGCGCTCTCCGCGGCCGGGACCACCCTCTCCACCACGGCGAGGATGCCGGCGACGACGATCGCCTCCGTCTGCTGGCGCGTGGGGCCCCTCTCCTCGACCCAGTCGCGGACCGCGCGCTCGATCAGCGCCATCCCCGCGCGCATCGCAGCGTGCGCCGCGGGCGTGATCGGACGCCCGCCCAGGTGGTTGGCGAGGATGCGGTCGGCCGCCTGATCGCGAAGCTCGTCCCGCAGCTCCTCGAGCTCGGGATCGCCTCCGGCCGGGCCGCCGCCAAGGAGCATCAGAGTCGCGGGGCGGTCGGCCTCGATCAGATCGAGCAGCGCCCGCGTGTTGGCGGCGACCATCTCCTCGGTGCTGAGCTGCGCCAGCTCCTCGGCGGGCCGGATGCCCGCGGCGACGCGGGCGACCATCTCGCGGACGACGGCCACATAGAGGCCGCGCTTGTCGCCGAAGTAGTGGTTGATCAGGGCGCGGCTCGCGCCCGCCTCGGCGGCGATCTCCTCGAGCTGGACCTCGTCGTAGGGGCGGCTCTCGAAGGCGAGCCTGGCGGCGCGCAGTATCTCCCGCCGCCTCGTCTCCGGATCAAGTCTCCGTCGCATCTCCCTTTCCAGTCTCACGCTCGCATCGGCCGTCACGGGCCGCCGCGGGCGGCGGCCTCGCTTGCCTCCGTGGGGCGATCGTGTATTTTATTGGCACACGCCAATAAGGGGAAGAGGGATGCACGGAATGCACACGGAACTGCTCGCCGGCCTGCGGGGCCGGCACCTGGGAATCGTCGTCGCCCTGGCGCTGGCCGCGGGCCTGGCCGCCGCCGCACCCGCCGACGCCGCGACGATGAGCGGCAAGGTCATCTCCAGCGAGCGCACGATCTCGGGCTCCCACGTGCAGCTGCGGGCGGCGCGGCGCTCCTCCAACGTCGTGCTCGGCAGCGCGAGGACGAACCGCAAGGGCCGCTTCTCCATCCGCTACAGCGCCGGGCGCGGCAACCCCGTGATCTACGCGGTCGCCACCGGCGGCCGCGCTCACCTCCGGCCGCTCGCTGCGCCTGCTGGCCGTCGCCGGACGGGCCACCGACGCCGGCTCGAAGCTGACCGTGAACGAGCTCTCCACCGTCGCCGCCGCCTACTCGCTCGACCGCTTCCTCACCAACAAGCGCCTGCACGGCTCCTGGCCGGGGCTGCCGAACGCGGCCGGCACCGTGCCGAGCTTCGTCAAGGCCGGCAGCGGCGCGCTCGCGAGTGCGATCTCCAACTCCCCGAACGGCTCCGACACCGACAGCCTCGCCACCTACGGCAGCCTCGCCTCGATCCTCGCCGGCTGCACCTCCTCGCCAGAAGGACTGCCGGGCGCTGCTGCGGGCGGCGACCCCGCGCGGCGGCGATCGGCCCCGCAACACGCTCGAGGCGATCCAGAGCATCGCGCTCAACCCCGCCTCGCACGTGAACAAGATCTACAACCTCAACCGTGGCTCGGTCGACGCCCCCACCCTCCCCTCGCCCCCGAGCTCATGGGTGCTCTCGCTCCTGCACACCGACGCCGCCGCCGGCTTCAACGGCCCCGGGCGGATCGCGTTCGACTCGCGCGGCAACATCTGGGTGACCGAGAACTTCTCCCCGCCCGGCGACAGCCCGGGCCGCTGGGTCACCTCGCTCGATCCGAACGGCAACCCGCGCAACGGCGGCGAGGTCAGCGGTGGCGGCATCCTCGGCAGCTGGTGGGGGATCGCGATCGACCACCGCGACCGCGTCTGGACCTCGAACTACACCGGCGACGATCCGAACGAGTTCACGAGCCCTGCCTTTGTGGGCGGCAAGGCCACCTCGCTGTTCACCAGCAACGGCAAGGCGATCTCCCCCGCGATCGGCTTCAGGCAGGGCGGCCTGCAGGGCCCGCAGGGGATCGCGGTCGACCAGCAGGACAACGTGTGGATCGCCAACCACACGAAAGGCACCGTCACCGAGTACATCCGCGGCAGGCCCGGCAACTCGCGCGTGATCACCGGCGGCGGCCTCTACAACCCGTTCTCGGTCTCCGTCGACGCCGACGGCAACGTCTGGGTCGACAACGGCGCGCTCGACGCGACCTTCAGCGGGACGATGACCAAGATCACCCCCGACGGGGTCGCCCACGGCCCCTACCCGCTCGACGTGCACTCGCCCCAGGGCAACGCGGTCGACTTCGAGGGCAACATCTGGGCCTCGAGCCTCGTCAACAGCAACGTCACCCGAATGGCCCCCGACGGCTCGATCGACGGCCACTTCACCGCGCCGAGCATCGGGGGCGGCTGGGGCCTGGCGATCGACGGCGACGACAACGTCTGGGTCGCCGGCTTCATCAACCAGAGCGTGACCGAGCTCTGCGGCACCGCGGGCAACTGCCCGAAGGGCACCGCGACCGGCGATCCGATCTCCCCCGCCGACGTCGGCTTCACCAACGGCGGCATGCAGCACATCACCGCCGTGCAGGTCGATCAGTCCGGCAACGTCTGGGCGGCGAACAACTGGGCGTCGATCTCGCCGATCGTCGGCGGCAACGGCCTCGTGGAGCTGGTCGGCGCCGCCGCCCCGGTCGCGACGCCGCTGATCGGCGCGCCCGAGCGGCCCGCCAACGGGGCCTGAGGCTCGCGCGGCGCGGGCGGGCCGGCGGGCGGCGGGGCCGTGGCTCCCCGTCCTCGCCCGGGGTGATCGTGCGGGCCGGCGGCGCCGGCCCGCCGATCGGGGTCGGTCCGCCTACTCCTTCTCGTACTTGAACGAGACGCCCAGGCGGACGCGGAACCCGGAGATCTTGCCGTCCTCGATCGTCACGTCCTGGCGGATCACCTCGGCGATCCGCAGGTCGCGCACCGAATCGCTGACCGTCTCGACAGCGTTCTTCGCCGCCTGCTCCCATGAGTCGGAACTGACGCCGACCACCTCAGTTACGCGATAGACGCTCTCAGCCATATCTCCTCCTCCGTTGGGTACTCCTCCCACTTACCCTTTCACGTCGAAGGCGAATGTGAACATCCGCTCGGCCTCGATCCGGCCGTAGAGGGGCGACGGCCACGCTGTCCACGATCGCTTCAGCGGCCCTCGCGGGCGGGGCGATGGCGGATCGGCCGCTGCCCCCGGGCACCGCGGTCGGCGGCGCGGCCGCGAGCTCGAAAGCGGCGCCCCGTGCAGCTCGTGGCGGGCGATCGGGCGCCGCCCCCACTCGGCCTCGAGCGCGAAGTCGAGCAGCCGGTCGAAGTAGTCGGCGAGCTCGGGCACCGCGATCCCGTGCGCCGCCAGCGCCTCCGCGGTGCGGGCGTTGTCGTAGCGCAGACGCATCGAGAAGTAGGGGAAGAAGACCTCGCTCGAGCGCAGCGCCCGGCGCCGGCGCTCGCTGCCGCGGCGCACCAGCACCGGATGCAGGGTGCGCCTGTAGAGCGCCGGCGGCAGCAGCCGCGGTCGCCGCTGCCCGAGCCGCTCGGAGGCGAGCGCGACGATCTCGCCGACGCTCGAGGCGCGTGGCCCGGCGGTCAAATTCCAGGTCGTCCCGGGCTGCCCCGACAGCGCCAGGACCGAGTCGGCGACGAAGTCGACCGGGACGACGTCGACCGGGCTCGAACGGCGCGCCGGGAGCACCGGCAGCGCGCCCCTGGCGTAGGCACGCAGGGGCGCGTAGAGCACGTTGAAGGCGCGCGTCCAGCCGCTGCCGGAGTCGCCGACGACGATGCTCGGCCGGAAGATCTGCGCCCGACAGCGCTCGCCGCGCTCGCGGACGAGCCCCTCGGCCTCGAACTTCGACCGCTCGTAGGGATTGCGGAACCCCTGGCCGACGTCGAAGTCGGCCTCCGCGAAGCTGCCGCGGTGATCGCCGCCGACGTACGCGGTGGAGACATGGGCGAAGCAGTCGATCCCGCCGCGCTCGACCGCGAGCTCGGCGAAATCGAGCATCCGCCGCGTCCCGTCGACGTTGATCGCGCGCGAGTCGGCGAGGCTCAGGCCGAAGGAGACGGAGGCGGCGCAGTGGATGATCCGGCCGACCCTCTCGGCGAGTTCGGCGCGGCGCCCGGCATCGAGCCCGAGGTCGGGCGCGGTGAGATCGGCGGCGACGGCCTCGACCCGCGCGGCGTAGGGGTCGGCATGGCCGAGCAGCGAGGCGAGCATCGCGCGGGCGCGGGCGCGCGCGTCCTCATCATCGTCGGCGCGGACGAGGAGATGGACCGGCGTCGACTCCTCCCGCTCGAGCAGGCGCGCGAGGATCTCGCCGCCGAGAAAGCCGGTTGCTCCGCTCAACAGCGTCGCGGGATGCTGGTCGGTCGGGATCATGGTCGTGCCACCTCCTGGACTCTCGGACTGCCCGGCACTGTCGCTCGCCGGGCTTTCCAGAATGTAAAGGAATCGTTAGCAACAGACAATTTCTTGCTCACATAGCAGCCGCCTCCCCCCTTGGCCCGAAGTGGCGGCGAGCGCCCGAATCCGGGACCCGCGAGGCGGGCGCGGGCCAAGGCCCCAGCCCGGCCGCCGAACGCCGCACCGGAGTAGAGTCCCGAGCATGAAGAAGCTCAGCGTCGCCCTCTTGTCGGTTGCCCTCCTGACTACTCCGGCGGTGGCGTCGGCTTCGTCGAAGCTCAAGATCTTCCAGGCGGCTCACGGGAACATCGCCTGCGCGCTGATCAGGCAGTCCGCCCGCTGCGACATCGCCAAGCGCTCGTGGAAGGCGCCGCCCAAGCCGAAGTCGTGCAAGCTCGACTACGGCAACGGCCTCATCGTCGGCAAGAAGGGCCGCGGCAACTACACGTGCGCCGGCGACACGGTCCTCGGCAGCGGCCACAAGGTCAAGCCGGGCACGGTCCGCCGCGTCGGCCGCTTCCGCTGCAAGGTCGGTAAGGGCACGGTCCGCTGCGTCAACTTCAAGTCGGGGCACGGGTTCAAGATCTCGCGCCACTACGCGCGGCGGTTCTAGGCCGAACGCCGCAGGGCGCGAGCGATGAGCTCATCCGGCGGGACGCCGCTCGTGGCGCCGTCGTCACCCCGGTAGAGGCGGCACTTCAGCCCGAAGTCGGATCGTCCGGCGGCCTCCGCCTCGATGTCCTCGCCGTCGATGCGGACCGTCGGTGAGCCGAGGAAGCCCTCGCGCTCGGCGGCCTCGGCCGTCTCGACGCGTCGCAGCTCGATCGGCTCGTCGACGCCCTCCCGCTCGAGGAGCGACCGCAGGCGCGGCAAGAGCGCCTCGTAGCTGGGGCAGCCGTCGAAGTACAGAAGCTCGACCCGCACCGAGCGGATTGTAGGTCGGCCGTTGGGCGCCGACCATGGCCGCTCTCGTCCGCGGGCTCGGGCTCCGCGTCAGCTGCCTGACGCGACGCCGTCGGGGCGGCGCTCCCGGCGCCGCCGCCACAGCCACTTGTGGAGTTCGACGGCGACGGAGATCGTGAGCGCGACCGCGAAGATCTCGGCCCAGGTGGCGAGATCGAGAGGGACGACCCGCAGCGCCGCCTGGGTCGGGCCGAAGTGCAGGGCGCCGACCTGCAGGCCGAGCGCGAAGAGGGCGCCGACGAACAGCAGCGGGTTGGCGAACGGGCTCTTCGCGAACAGCGAGTGGTGCTCGGAGCGGCAGTTGCCGATGTGGATCACCTGGAAGACGACCATCGTCGTGAGCGCGATCGTGCGCGCCTCCTCGAGCGAGGTTCCGGCCGCGCGCTCGGCGAGGAAGAGGGCGAGCGTGCCCGCGGCCATGACCACGCCGACGATCGCCGTCCGCTGCCACAGCAGCCGCGAGATCACGCCCTCGCTGCGCGGCCGCGGCCGCTGGCGGCGCACGTCCTCCTCCCCGGGCTCGAAGGCCAGCGCCACGTCCTGGGCGCCGTTGGTGACGAGGTTGAGCCACAGCAGCTGGGCCGGCAGGAACGGCAGCGGGAAGCCGAACAGGAGGCTGACCAGCACGGCGAGGACCTCGGCGGCGCCGGAGGAGATCAGAAAGAAGGTCGTGTTGCGGACGTTGACGAAGGCGACCCGGCCCTCCTCCACCGCGGCGAAGATCGTCGCGAAGTCGTCGTCGGTGACGACCATGTCGGCCGCCTCCTTGGCGACCTCGGTCCCCGAGCTGCCCATCGCGGCGCCGATGTCGGCGGCCTTCAGCGCCGGGGCGTCGTTGACGCCGTCGCCCGTGACAGCCACTACCTCGCCGCGGGCGCGGAGCGCCTCGACGATGCGGAGCTTGCCGCGGGGCGAGATCCGAGCGTAGACGGAGGCCTCGGCGACGACGTCCGGCAGCTCGTCGTCCTCGATCCCGTCGAGCTCGGGGCCGGTGAGGACCCGCGGGCGCTCGCCGCCGATCCCGAGCTGGCCGGCGATCGCGGCCGCGGTGACGGCGTGATCGCCGGTGACCATGAGCACGCGGATCCCGGCCTCGCGGCAGTCTCGAACCGCCGCCTTGGCGGCCTCGCGCGGCGGGTCCATCATCCCGAAGAGCCCGAGCAGGGTCAGCCGCTCGAGGTGGGAGTCGAGTGCCTCGGGGTCCCCGAGCTCGGCCTCGCGCTCGGCGACCGCGATCACCCGCAGCCCCCGCGCCGCCATCTCCTCCGCCTCCCGCAGGACTCCGGCCGGGTCGAGACCCGGCCCGCCGGCCGTCTCCGTGCACATCTCGAGCACCCGCTCCGGCGCCCCCTTGACCACGATCAGCTCGCGGTCGCCGTCGCGATGGAAGGTGGCGGCGAAGCGGGCGCTCGGGTCGAAGGGGATCTCGCCCCAGCGCGGCAGCCGCTCCTCGAGCTCCTCGCGGAAGAGGCCGCCCTTGGACGCCGCCACGAGCAGCGCGATCTCGGTCGGATCGCCGCGGACGGCCAGCTCCTCGTCGTCCTCGAGCGCGACGGCGGCGTCGTTGCAGAGCGCCGCGGCGGCGAGCGCGCGATGCAGGGGCGAGCCCGGCTCGGGCTCGTGGGGCTCGCCGCGACTGAGGAAGGCGCCCTCGGCCCTGTAGCCGGCGCCGGTCACCTCGAAGGACTCGCCGCCCGCGCTCACGCGCTCGACGGTCATCCGGTTCTGGGTCAAAGTCCCCGTCTTGTCGGAGGCGATCACCGTGCAGCTTCCGAGCGTCTCGACGGCGGGCAGACGGCGCACGATCGTGCGCCGGTTCGCCATCCGCCGGACGCTGACCGCGAGCGCGACGGTGAGCACGATCGCCAGCGCCTCCGGGATCGCCGAGACGGCGAGCGCGACGACCGCGAGGAAGAGCTCGCTCAGGTCCTCGCCGGCGAGCGCCCCCAGCCCAAAGCCGACGACCGCGATCGCCAGCACCGCGAAGCCGATGATCCGGGCCAGGCGCGCGATCCGAGCCTGCAGCGGCGTCTCGACGAGCCCGATCTCCCCCAGCGCCTGCGAGATCGACCCGAGCTCGGTCGCGGGACCCGTGGCGACGACGACCCCGGTACCGCGGCCGAGCGTCACCGCCGAGCCCATGTAGAGCATGTTCGAGCGCTCGAGCATCGGCGTCTCGGCCGCCAGCGCCGGCGCCCGCTTGGCGACGGTCACCGACTCGCCGGTGAGATGCGACTCGTCGACCTCGAGACCGGTGCCGGCGAGCAGCCGGCAGTCGGCCGGGACCCGCGAGCCGGCCTCGACCACGACCACGTCGCCCGGGACGACGTCACCCACGTCGATCTCGCTCTCGCGATCCTCGCGCAGGACCCTGGCGTGGGCGCTGGCGAGCTCGCGCAAGGCCAGCATCGACCGTTCGGCCCGGAACTCCTGGAAGAAGCCGACGACCGCGTTCATCAGCAGAACGGCGCCGATCACAACCGCGTCGACGTACTGGGCGAGCGCGATCGTCACCGCGCCGGCGACGAGCAGGATGTAGACGAGCGGGCTGCGGAACTGCCGCACCGCGATCGTTGCGGCGCTCGTCGGGCGCTCCGCGGGCAGCTGGTTGGGCCCGACCCGGGCCAGCCGCCGCGCGGCCTCCTCGCGATCGATCCCGCCCGGGCCCGAGCCCAGGGCCGCGAGCAGATCGTCGCCCTCCAGCGCCCAGGGCTCGGGGGTGGGCTCGGCGCTCAGCTCCGGCACCGCGGACGGGGGCCGCGAGCCGCAGCGCGCTGGCGGGGGGCCGGGTTGGGCATGCGCCCAGGCTAGATCCCTTCCGCCCCGGGTGGAGGCGGCCGAGCCGCGCCTCGCGACGGGGCTTTCTACGGTCGGGCGCCCTCCCCACGTGTCGCTATCGCCCACATGGGTAACTCATAAGTACTGGTCCTGGCATCAGAGGCCGGCGCCCTTCCGGCCCACCGGGGAAGGGCGCACACGGACTTCAAGACGACAGCGAAGCTCCCGAGAGGAGCGGAAAGGTCGACGAGATGACTGAACAGAAGACGACAGCAGGCGTGGTCGGCCGGATCGCCGGCAAGGCGAAGGAGCTCGCCGGCGAGACGCTCGGCAACGATGAGCTCGCCCGCGAGGGCCGGCTGCAGCAGGCTCAGAGCGAGGCCAACCGCGAGGCCACGGAGGCCGCAGCGGAGGCCAAGCAGGAGCACGCGGAGGCCCGGCTCGAACGCGAGCGGGCGACGACCGAGGCCGAGCTCGAGCGGGCCCGAGCAGACGCCCGCGCCGAGCGCGAGGTAGAGGCAGCCGAGACCGAGCTGCGACGCGCGATCGAGGGCGCCGGCCAGCAGGCCGCAGAGCAGAAGGCTGAGGCCAAGGCCGCCGAGAACGCGGAGGACGCGCAAGCGGCGCGCATCGAGCGCGAGGGCAAGCAGCGAGCGCACGAGCAGGAGCAGCTCGCGAGCCGGCTCGAACGCGACGCCGCCCAGGCCGAGGCACGCGCCGAGGCCACCGATCCGAAGGAGGACTGACATGTTGAAGGACATCGCACGCAACACCACCGACCGCACGCTGAAGCTGGCGCGACTGCCGATGGACGCGATCGGCTCCCGGCTCGGCGACGAGGGCGAGCGCTTCGGCGTCGCCGTCGACCGCGCCGACGCCGCGCTCCGCGACCTCGCCGGAACGGCGCTACGCGATCCGCAGCTGCGCGAGGACGCCGAGCGGCGCCGCACCGCCGCGCACGAGCGCGAGAGCGCCGAGCGGATGCGCGACGTCGCCGCCGATCGCGACGAGGTCGCCGAGCGCCGCGAGCGCCAGGCCGAGAACAAGGCGGCCGAGCAGCGGTCGACTGCGGCGCAGAAGCGCGAGCAGCGCAGCGAGCGCGCGAGCGCGCAGGCCAAGAGCAAGCAGAAGGCCGCGGCCGAGCAGGCGCAGACGCGCAAGCAGTCGGCCCGCGAGCAGGCGGCCGCGACCAAGGCCGAGGTCGACAGCTCCTCCAAGGAGGACAAGGTCGCGGTGCTCGAGGCCGAGCAGGAGGCGCTCGCCGACAAGGAGCGGGCCCTCAGCGCCGCCTCCGAGTCGCGCCGGCTCGCCGAGCAGGCGGCCGAGGCGAAGGCGGAGCGCAAGGGCGCCTGACGCCCGGCTTCCCGAACCGGGACGAGAGCATCATCGAGGCCGACCGGCACGGCAGCCGGTCGGCCTCGCTTGTGCGTGAGCGCCGGCACGCCGTACGCGCCGGATTACCTTGACTTGCGAAGGGGCGCGAGTAAGTTCCGACCCAGTCTCGACTTGAGACCCACAGCACCAAACCCAGGGGGTTAACGAATGGCTCAGGCAGCGGAACTCATGGCAGCGTACGAAGAGCTGCCCGAGGACGAGAAGAAGAAGGCCGCGGCCGCGATCGCGGCGAGCAGGCCGCTCCCCGACCCACCGCAGAACCTCGTGGGCCCGATCTGGCTGATGACCGTCGGGGCGTTCGTCGCCCTGCTGCTCGTCGGGACGATCCTGATGTTCGTCCTCGTGCTCGACGGCAAGAGCACCGAGGTGATCGGACCGCTCGTGACCGGGGCGCTGGGAGTCCTCGCGGGCCTGCTCGCCCCGAGCCCGGTCGCCAACTCCGACAACTGACGGCAGGCGCGCCGGCCGGCCGCTCCGGGTGCCGGCCGGCGCCGGATACCCACTCCGGCGTCCCGCTCGCAGGGCCGCGGCAGGTGGGCGGGGCGCCGAGCAATCCTGACTTGTGGGGCCCACAGCCCGATAACCAAGGACTGCGAGCGAGGGCCAGCGAGCGAGGGCCCGCGAGCAGGGCCCGCGAGCAGGGCCATAGACGGTCGGCTCCACTTGCGCCGTTCATTGTTCACTTCTGCAGGCAGGGGCCGCAGAACTGATCATCGAATGCGGAAGCGGGCCTCGACCCGAGGGGCGCTTCGGCCGGCTCGGGGCCGGATCTACTCCTGAGGCTGCAGGACCCGCCCCGCGGCCGACTTGACGCCGACCTCGTCCTCCTGGCGCCGCTCCCAGAGCGCCCAGGCGCCCATCACGACGCCCGAGTAGGTCCAGCCGAGCAGGATGTCGAACGCGTAGTGCTCGCCGGTGGAGACGAGGGTGATCGCCATCGCGAGCGGATAGAGCAGCAGGAGCGGTCGCAGCCGGCGACGCTTGACGCGGCCCCAGAGGAAGAAGGCGACCAGGGCGGTGAACGCGGCGTGCAGGGAGGGGACGGCGGCGACGAGGTTGACGTCGTTCGACCCCGTCGAGAACAGGCCCGCGGTCTCGATCCCGACGGCGCTGAAGCCCTCCGAAGTCGTCCGGTGGACGCCGTGCAGAAGCCCCTCGTCCCCCGCCATCCACGGCGGCATCGCCGGGAAGAGGATGTAGGTGGCGAGGCCGGCGAGCGCGAGCGTGATCAGCCGCTTCGTGTAGCGGAGGAACGACGAGGCGGTCGCGTAGCCACAGCCAGCCCGCGACCGCGAAGGGAACGATGAAGTACGAGGTGTAGACGGCGCTGAAGGCCACGTCCCACCAGTTGAGGACGCCGGCGCCGCCGAGGTGGGCCTGGATCCACTCCGTCGGCGTGTGGCCGAAGAAGAGGAAGCGGTCGACGTCGGCCATCGTCGTCGTGTGCAGGCCGGTGCCGAGCGAGTCGGCGATGCCGCGCGTCTGGTCGTAGACGGCGAGGATCAGCACCAGCGGCGCCCAGTCGATCACCACCTGCAGGATCTGCCGCAGCGGGCGGCCGAGCGAGGCGCAGACGAGCGCGCCGCAGACCCACAGGACCACGAGCTCGCGCTGGACCGGGATGCCGTAGACGCTCGTCCAGACGCCGAGGACGACGAAGTAGACGACGAGCGCCGCGCACCGCACCGCGGTCCAATGCTGAAAGCCGAGCCCGGCGTCCCCTCGTGCCCCTACTTCGTAAGTAGTCGCATCGCTCCCATTCACAGGCCGTTCACTCTAAACGCGGATGGTGCGGGAATGCGTGCGCGGCCGAGCGGCAGCGCCGACCGCGCCGCGCCTCGGAGCTCAGCCGGGCCGGTGCAGAAGCACGACCCAGAGCGTTGCGAACAGCGCCGACAGCCCGAGGCATAGCGACCCGCACTGCGCGCGCTGACCGCCGCGGGCCACGTAATAGACGCCGGCGATAACACCGATTCCGGGCATGATGATCGCCAGCAGCACCGCTCCGACCCAGTCGCCCGTCCGCGCCACCGGGTCGCTTCGCGGCTCCCCGGTCCAGACTCCCGACGCCGCGCCGGAGGTCGCGGCACGCCGATGCGGCGGCCGCGGCCGCGCGGTGCTCATCCAGCCGACGCCCGGCCGGCCGGCGGGCCGAGAAACCTCGGCGTGCTCCGCCGGTAGCGCTCGTAGCGGTCGCCGAAGGCCCGCGCCAGGTGCTCCTCCTCGAAGCGGACGTAGGCGTAGAACAAGAGCCAGAAGCCGACGACGAAGAGCAGCGCCATCCAGGAGTCGCCGAGCACCGCCGCGCCCGCCATCGCCAGGCCGATGCCCACGTTCTGCGGATTGCGGCTGAAGCGGAACGCTCCCGCGACGATCAGCTCGTCGGGCTGCAGCCCCGACATCCGCCGGAAGGAGGCCATCGCGGCGAGCCCGCCGATCTCGAGCGCCAGGCCACAGGCGAGGAGCAGGGCGCCGATGACGAGCGACACCGCCGCGGGCAGACCGATCGGCCACGCCCCCGCCACGGCCGCCGCGACGACGACGGCGATGATCACCGTGTAGAGGATCCAGACCGCCGCGACGGTGAAGTCCGAGAGGACTCCGCTGCCCTCGTATTCGCGCTTGACCAGCACCACCAGCGGCACGGCAGCCGCCAGGCTGCCCGCGCCTATGGCTAGAAGAACGGCGTTCACTCGAAACCTCCCGAGGTCGTGGTTTCCATTCATCATATGCAAATCTGCGCAGCTATGCAGTAATGCAAGCAACTAGATTTCGGAGGGTGGACCCGGCGCGCGAAGAGAGGCTGATCGAGACCTTCCGGCTGCTCGCCGACCGTGGCCGGATGCGGATCGTCCTGGCGCTGCACGCCGCCGACGAGCTCGCGGTCGGCGAGCTGGCCGCCGCCGCCGGCCTCAGCCCCACCGCCTGCTCGCAGCAGCTCCGCCTCCTGCACGTCGCGCGGCTGGTCAAACGCCGCCGCGAGGGCCGACGCGTCTACTACTCGCTCTTCGACGAGCACGTCGTCGAGCTGATCGAGGTCGTCGAGCGGCATCTCGCCGAGGACGACTGAGGGCGGCGGCGTGGGGCCCGCCACGGCCGAGCGCCACAATGGGTGCGTGAGCAGGGAACCGGACATCAACGTCGTCGGCGGCGATCTGCAGGAGTGCGGGACCGATCCGGTGACGGGCTTCTACCGCGACGGCTGCTGCGGAACGGGCGCCGAGGACACCGGCAGCCACACCGTCTGCGCGATCGTGACCGAGGAGTTCCTCGAGTTCTCCAAGCGCGCCGGCAACGACCTGTCGACGCCGATGCCTCAGTTCGGCTTCCGCGGCCTGAAGCCGGGCGACCGCTGGTGCCTGTGCGCGGCGCGCTGGCTCGAGGCGGAGCAGGCCGGCCACGCGCCCGGCATCGTCCTCGCCGCGACGCACGAGCAGGCGCTCGAGGTCGTGCCGATCGACAAGCTGCTCGAGTACGCGGTCGAGCCCGACGCGGTCGCCTAGCTACACGCGGGAGCGGGCCCGGGCGGCTGTCAGCCGGCGGCGTTCCGCTCGGCGAGCGCGAAGGGCGTGCCCTCGGAGTCGCGGCAGATCGTCCAGCGCTCGCCGGGGTGGATGATCTGCCCGCCGAGGCTCTCGACGCGCTCGACCGCCGCGGCCATCGAGTCGACCTCGACGTAGGGGAGCGAGGCGGTGTCGCCGGGCCCCCTCCCCCGCTCGTGCACGCCGACGGCGGCGCCCTCGCCGTCGCGGGTGACCCAACCGCGGCCCTCCTCCTCCCGGCGGGGCTCGGGCTCGGTCCCGAGCAGCCCGGACCAGAAGCGCAGGGCGCGGTCGGAGTCGTCGGCGGGAAACTCGATCAGTCCTACGCGCGGTGCGGGCATCGACGCAACGATAGGCGTTGCTCGACCCCGGGGCCCGGATCGGGCATGCTTAGGCCCCACATCACACTGGCCCGGGAGGAGGGCGCGATGGCATCGAGGAAGGCTGCCGGCGGGAAGCGGCACGGGATGGTTCGAACGGCGGCGCTGGTGCTGCTGGCGGGTGCGGCCGCGCTGGCCCTGCTCGGGGGCGCGTCGGTCGCCCACGGCAAGGGCGGAGGCGTGCGCCTCGGCTCGAAGGAGTTCGCGCCCAACGGGCAGGGCTTCGGCCGGATCAAGCCGGCGACGATCTTCAACGGCGGCGACCCGAACGGGCTGGTGACCAAGATCAAGTGGAAGGGCTGGGGCAAGTCCTCGGCCCGCGGCCACGGCAAGGGCGCAGGCTTCAAGCCCGGCGGTGGCTACTACTCGAAGCCGGTGATCGTGCACCTGCGCGCCTACAAGCTCGGCCACTGCGGCAAGAGCCACAAGCGCGCCTACAAGAAGCTGCAGGTCCAGTTCGAGAAGAAGCCGAACAGCGGCAAATTCGGCAAGTGGGGCGACTGGGCCGGCTCGAAGACGATCTGCAAGATCAAGTACTGAGCGGCCGCCGGCAGCGCATACGCGCCGTGCTTTGGTTTCATCTCGGGTATGGAAGCCAGCCGCAGCGACGACGATCTCCGCGCGCAGGCGCTGAAGCGCCTGCAGCACAAGCGCGCCTTCCGCATGCAGGTGTTCTGGTACGTGGCGGTCAACGCGCTGCTCGTGATCATCTGGGCGGTCACCGACAGCGGCTTCTTCTGGCCGATCTTCCCGATCGCCGGCTGGGGCATCGGCATCGTCTCGCAGGCCTACGGCATCTACGGGCAGAAGCCGATCGGCGAGGACGAGATCAACCGCGAGGTCGAGAAGCTCCGTTAGGTCCGGGCCCATCGCGGGCAATCAAACGGGCATGAGCGTGACCACGATCGACGTCGAGACGCCGGACGGCGTCGCCGACTCCTACCTCGCCCGGCCCGACGACGGCGAACCGCATCCCGGCGTCCTGCTGATCATGGACGCCTTCGGGCTGCGGGCGCAGATCTCGAAGATGGCGGAGCGGATCGCCGGCCACGGCTACGTCGTCCTCGCCCCGAACGCCTTCTACCGCTCCGGGCGCTCCCCCGTGATCGACCTCGACGGCCTCGACGACCCCGACCGCCGCGGCGAGATCTTCGCGCGGGTACGCCCGGTGATGGCCGAGCTCACCGTAAAGCGCATCGTCCGCGACGCCGGCGCCTACCTCGACCGCGCTGCAGGAGGCCGCCGACGGCGGGCCGGTCGCGATCACCGGCTACTGCATGGGCGGGCGCCTCGGCTGGCGCATCGCCGCCGCCGAGCCCGACCGCGTCGCTGCCCTGGGCTGCTTCCACACCGGCGGCCTCTGCACCGACGCCGAGGACAGCCCCCACCTCAGCGCGGAGAAGCTCGCCTGCCAGCTCTACCTCGGCTTCGCCGACAACGATCAGAGCGCGACGCCCGAGCAGATCGCGACGGTCGAGCGCGCCCTCTCCGACGCCGGCGTCGACTACCGCTCGGAGGTCTACGAAGGCGCCGCCCACGGCTACACGATGGCCGACACCCCCGCCTACGACCCCGACGCGGCCGAGCGCCACTACCGCGAGCTCTTCGCCCTGCTCGAGCGCACGGTCGGGGGCTGACCTCCGCGCCGCGGTGCGAGCCTCGCCGCGCTCAGCGCCGGCGGGGACAGGCCCGGTAGTGCCTCTTGGCGACGAGCGTCCCGATCGGGCTCGCGCCGGAGGTCTCCACCCGGACGCTGAGCGGGAAGCTCCCGAGGCTCGGACGGTTGATCGCGGCCCGCCTCCGCCCCGGCTTCAGGCGCGCGAGCTCGCGATCGCGGCTGCTGACCGTCACCGACTTCTCCTCCGCGCCGTCGATCCGCGGCAGCCCGATGTGAAGGGTGCCGGCGCAGCGGCGCGAATGGCGGGTCGGGCAGGCGAGGTTGAGGCGGGGCACCGGCTCGCCGCTCGCGGCGATCTCGGGCCCGCAGCTGAGCCGGGCGCGCCGGGTGTCGATCGTCGCGCTCAGCAGGTTGTCTGTCGCGAGCACGAGCCGGTCCCGCTTGGGTGCCGTGCCCGGCTTCCCCCACGCCTGGCTGCGGCTCACGAAGGGGCTCGGGGCGTGGTGGCCGCGGCTCAGCGTCCCGTGCGTGGTCCGCACCGGCGCCACCGCCGGATCGCTGCGGCCGAAGCCCTGCGAGAGCGCGTCGATGTGCGCCTCGCCGTCGCCGGGCAGCGCCCGCATCCCGGTCACCCAGTAGGCGCTGTCCGCCTCGACCCCGGCCTTCGGCGTGTCCGACTCCGGGTCGGCCGTGTAGGTGACGTGGAAGGGGTTGCGATCGACCCGCGCGTTGCCGAGAAACCGCGCCTGCGGTCCGTACCAGTCGTTCGTCGACGGCGTCAGGTGATCCCAGGTGGGAAAGAGCCAGGCGTCGAGCCGCAGGCCGTCGTCGAATGCCGCCTGGGTGGTCGCCTCGGTCAGCGCGATCGGCTGCAGCTCGTCGAGCGCCGAGGACCAGCTCATCGCCGGCACGTTGCGCAGCGACGGCAGCAGGTCGGGATTCGAGGCGGCGGCGACGGTCGGGACGATGCGCGCGAACAGGTCCGGATAGCGGCCCGCGAGCCGCCAGCTGCCGATCCCGCCCATGGAGATCCCGCCCATCGCCGTGAACGAGGGGTCGAGCTCGTAGTGGCGGGCGACGTCGGCCCAGGTCTCGAACGTGTCGGCCTCCGCGTAGCCGCGGTAGAAGCCGTCCGGGCCGCGGCCCGAGGGCGTGACCACGATCGAGCCCTTGCCGCGCTCGCCGAACTGCGCCGCCTGGCGCGAGCCCAGGTACTGGTTCTGGTTCGCCGAAAGCGCGTGCAGCAGCAGCGTCAGCCCGTAGCCGTGCGCCCGCGTCGTCGGGTTCGGCTTCGGCACGTAGACGCCGTAGGGCTGCAGCGGCCCGACGAACAGCCCCTTGCAGCCGACGGCCGACCCGCCGCCGATGCCGCCGCACTCGTCGTCGTGGTTCTGCCCCTGGCCGAAGCTGAAGCGGCTGGCGAGGATCCGGTCGAAGTGCCCGTAGCGGGGCACGTTCTCATCGTCGCGGACCCGACGGAGCAGCTTCCCGAAATCGATCGTGTCGTGGAAGTGGCCGGCGTCCCCTCTCGAGAGCAGCACCGCCTGCCGCTTCTCGCGCCAGAAGCGGGCCTGCAGCTTCGCGAACGCGGCGGCATCGCCGATCGTGCGGGCGACGCCGTCGCGGTAGGCGGGCATGGGCTCGTCGTAGCGGAAGGCGAGGTTGAAGATCGCGGGGCCGCCCGGCTCGCCGGCACCTCCCGGTGAGCTCGCGCTCGCGGGCCCGACGGCGGGGACGAGGTAATGGCCGGCGCCCGGGTCCCAGAGCCCCGTGCCGGCCGCGATCCGGACCTTGCCCCGGCCCGGGTTCCAGGCGGCGTGCGGGACGCGGAGCTCCACCTGCTTGCGGTGGAGGCTGACCTTCACGCGCGGGGCCGGCCGCAGGCGCTTGCCGGTCGCGGCATCGGTGAGCTCGGCCTCGGTGCCGTGCCAGGTGAGAAAGAGCCGCGCCGGCGAGCTCACCCCGGCGCGGTCCGGCCAGGGGCGGGAATCGGGCGAGCTGCCGAGCGCGATCGTCGCCGCGGAGCGATCGGGGTCGGACAGCGCGTTGAGCGTGATCCGGAAGGCGGTGGCGCGGCGCAGCGGCTTGGCGCGGAGCTCGACGAGGTCGGCGGCGCCGTGATGGAAGACGGGGTCGGTCGGATAGGTAATCGTGCCGGCGCGCGGGGCGAAGAGCCAGTTCGACGAGTTGTGGGGGTCGGCCGGGTCGGGCGTCCCGAGCGCGCCGGCGTCGTCGAAGAGGAAGTCCTGGTAGACGAACTCGCCGCGCCGGTAGGAGGAGGCGCCCGAGACGAGGATCGGCTTCGCGTGCCAGGGGCCGCGGTTCCGCAGCTGCGGCGGGTGCGCGGCCGGCGCGTAGAGGACGTCGGGGCCAGGGTGCTCGAAGGCCCTGCCGCGCGGGAGCGAGCTGCGCGCGCCGGCAGCGGCGTCGGTGGCCGTAAGCAGCGCCGCGAGCGCGATGGCGGCAAGGATCGCGACCCCGAGCCCCGATCGTGCCGCCGCCCGTGTCGCCCGCCGACGCGGATGCTCCTCCATCGGCGCAATCGTAGGAGTGGCGCGAATCCGCCGCGCCACTCGAAGACCCCGCGGGCCACGGCCGCGGCGACCCTTCCGGAGTCGGCCGCCGGCTCGCTCCCGCAACGCCGAAGGGTCTCGGCGGAGAACTACTGAGACAGCGGGGTCGGTCGGATGTGAGGCTTGGAGCCATGCCGTTGCAGGGGGCCGACAGATGAGCAGGATCAAGGCCTGGGCCTCGCGCTCGCGGTGGCGCATGGGCCTGGTGATCGTCGTCGCGGTGTTCGTGCTGATCCAGCTCGTCCCCTACGGGCACAGCCACAACAACCCGCCGGTGACGAAGTAGCTGCCCTTCGACTCCCAGCAGACCCAGCAGCTGTTCACCGACGCCTGCGCCGACTGTCACTCGAACCTGACGACGTGGCCGGTCGACAGCAACGTCGCGCCCTTCTCGTGGCTGGTCGTAAACGACGTCAACGGCGGTCGCGATCACTTCAACGTCTCCGAGTGGGACCGGCCCGACCAGCCCGGCGCCGGCGACATCAGCGAGTCGATCCTCGGCGGCGAGATGCCGCCCCTGCAGTACAAGCTCCTGCACTCGGGCTCGCGCCTCTCCGACACCGAGAAGCAGCAGCTCGCCAACGGGCTGGCGAAGAGCATCGCCAAGACCCCGCCGGGGCCCTGAGTCGGGCGGGGGCGCGGCGCCCGCGCGGCGCCCGCAACGATGGCCGATCGGGCGCGATAGCGTCCCCATCGTGGAGATCGCGATCTGGCACAACCCGCGCTGCTCGACCTCGCGCAAGGTGCTCGAGCGGATCGAGGCGGCGGGCTTCGAGCCGACGGTGCACCGCTACCTCGACGACCCGCCGAGCCCGGCCGAGATCGCCGAGACGCTGGAGATCATCGGCCTCGCGCCCTGGGAGCTGGTCCGCTTCAAGGAGCCGCTCGCGACCGAGCTCGGGCTCGACGAGCTGGGCCGCGCCGACGGCGACCGCGAGGAGTGGATCCGGCTGCTGAGCGCGAACCCGCGCCTGATCGAGCGGCCCGTGGTGCTCACCGGCGACGGCCGCGGCGTGCTCGCGCGCCCGCCCGAGAGGGTCGACGAGCTGCTCGGCTGAGCGGCGCCCTCCCCGCGCCCGGGAGCCGTGGCGAGCGCCGGGAACGTCCGGCGGCTGACATCCGCTCCCGGAATCGCCGGCGCCCTTCCCGGGTAGTAGGCCGACGATGGAGTCCCAGCCCTACCCCCGCCCCGTCGCCCTCGCCCGCGCCCTGTTCGGCGCGATCCTCTTCTGCTTCCCCGAGATGCTGCTGCGCGCCGCGCCGCATCGCAACATCGACCATCCGGCCGACGTCGTCGCCCGGATCCTCGGCGCCCGCCACCTGATCGAGGCGGCGCTGGTCGGCCGCCGGCGCGGCCGCAACTGGATCCTCGTCTCCTTCGCGATCGACACGATCCACGCGATCACCGCCTTCGCCTTCGGCGGCATCGACGAAAAGCACCGGCGCCTGGCGGTGACCAACGGCGTCACCGCGACCGCCTTCGCGGCCGCCGACCTGCACGAGGCGCTCGAGGCCGACTGAGCCCGGCGGCCGGCCGCGGCCGCAACTCAGGCGAAGTGGATCAGGCTGATCCCGCCGGCGAGCAGCGAGTAGATCGCGAACGGGACCAGGGTGTGGGTCTCGAAGTAGCGGACCAGGAAACGCACCGACAGATAAGCGGTGATCCCGGTGATCACGAAGCCGACCGCGACCTGGCCGTGGATGTGAGCGCCCGCGTGGCCGAACAGGGTCGGGATCTTGAGCAGGCCCGCGGCGAGGATCACGGGGGTGGCGAGCAGGAACGCGAAGCGCGCCGCGTCCTCGTTCGAGAGGCCGCGCCACAGACCCCCGACCATCGTCACGCCGGAGCGGCTGATGCCGGCGAAGAGAGCGAGGATCTGCAGCGAGCCGACGCGCACGGCGTCGCTGTAGGGGAGGCTCGAGATGCGGACGTCGGAGGCGTAGGCGTCAGCGACGTCGGCGGCGCTGCGGCCGCCGGTCACGGCGAGCTCGGGCGCCTCCTCGAGCGACGGGGAGACGATCTCGGTGCCGAGATCCTCGTTGCGGCGGCGAGCGCGCTCGCCCGCGAGCAGGATCAACCCGTTGATGAAGAGGAAGGCGCTGGCGGCGACGGGCTTGGCGAAGGTCGTGCGGAAGACGTGTTCGAAGAGCAGGCCGGTGAGGCCGACGGGGATCGTCGCGATGACGATCAGCCAGGCGAGCCGCTCGTCCGAGTCGACCACGCTGAAGCGGCGCTCGCCGATGCTGCGCCCGGCGCTGCGGAAGAAGCCGGCGATGATCCGGACCCAGTCGGTGCGGAAGAACCACAGCAGCGCCAGCGCCGTCGCGACGTGCAGAGCGACGATGAAGGCGAGGTAGAAGGAGGACTCGCTCGTCGGCTGCGACGACTGTGTGACGAGCGTCTCCCATCTGCCGCCGATCCAGGCCGGCACGAGGACCGAGTGGCCGAGACTGGAGACCGGGAAGAGCTCCGTTACGCCCTGGACGAGCGCGATCACGATGGCTTGTAAGTAGGTGAGCATGGCGGCGGAGCGTGTACTTCTACTACAAAGTTGTAGTAGGTCCGACGGATGGGGTCGATCGAGCGGGCCGAGATGGTTTCATTGGAGGTGAGCGATCGCGATGACCAACCCCTCCGCCAAGCGCCGCCCCGCCGGGGCCCTCGAGTCCGAGATCCTCGCGGCGCTGTGGGCGTCCGAGGCCCCGCTCACCCCGGCCGAGGTGCAGGCTGAGGTCGGCGGCGAGCTCGCCTACACGACCGTGATGACCGGCCTCAGCCGCCTGCACGAGAAGGGCGTCGTCAGCCGCGAGCGCGCCGGCCGCGCCTACGCCTACTCCCCCGTCCTCGACGAGCCCGGGATCGCCGCCGCCCAGATGCGGCAGCTGCTCGAGACCGGCGCCGACCGCCGCGCCGTGCTCGCCCGCTTCGTCGGCTCGCTCTCGGACGCCGACGAGAGCGCCCTGCTCGAGCTCTTGCGCAGCGAGCAGGGCGACGGCGAGCCCGCGTGAACGCCCTCGCTCTACTCACCCCGCTGCTCACCGCCGCCGCGCTCGGCCTGCTCGGCCCCAAGCTCGCGCGGCGGCTGCCGCCCCGCGAGGCGAGCTGGCTGATCAGCTGCGGGAGCGCCGTCGCCGCGCTCAGCGCCGCGGGCGGGCTCGCGGTCGTCGCCGCCGTGCTCGTCGGCCAGCTCCCCGAGCTCGCCGCGCTCGGGCACTGGTCGCCGCCGGTGCTGCGCGCCGACGCGCCGACCGAGCCCGGGATCGCGGCGCTCGCGCTCGCCGCCCTGTGCGCCGCGGCCGGGGCCGCCCTGCTCGTCGCCGCACGCGAGGTCCTCGCGCTGCGCTCCGCCCGACGTTCCTGCCGCCGGCTCGCCGGCCCCGAGGGCGAGCTCGCGGTCGTCGACGGCCCCGGCGCCGGCGCCATCGCCGTCCCCGGCCGCCCCGGCCGGATCCTCGTCTCGCGCTCGCTGCTGGCCACGCTCGGGCCCGAGGAGCGCCGGGTGCTGCTGGCGCACGAGCGCGCCCACCTCGCTCACGCGCATCACCGGCACCGGGCGCTCGTCGCCGTCGCCGTCGCGATCAACCCGCTGCTGCGGCCGCTGCGAGGCGCGGTGACGCTTGCGACCGAGCGCTGGGCCGACGAGGAGGCCGCGCTCGAGATCGGCGATCGGCGCCGGGTCGCGGAGATCCTCGCGCGCGTCGCCCTGCTCGGCGACCGCCTCCCGCCTCTCGCCGGCGGCGGGCTCGCCGGGGCGGGATTCGCGGACGCGGCTGTGGTCGACCGCGTCGCGGCGCTGCTGGCCTCCGCGCCGCGCCGCAGCGTCACCGTCTGGACCGGCCTCGCGGTCGTGCTGCTCGTGGCGGGCGCCGTCGCGGCGAGCGGGCTGGCGGCCGAGATCGAGAACGTCTTCGAGCTCGCCGGCCACGCTTACGGCGCGGTCTGAGCGGCGGGGCGGCGGGCGGCGCCCGCCGGCCGGCTGGTCCACTAGTTCGTCGGCGGCGTCCCCTTCAGCAGCCAGGTCCGGTCGCGCCGCTTGGTGATCAGGCCCTGCTCGCTGAGCGAGGCGAGCGCCGCGGTGACCGAGGGGCGGCGCGAGCCGATCAGCAGCGCGAAGAGCTCGTGCGTGAGCCGCAGCGGCATCTCCACCCCCTCGCTGGTCACGCTGCCGTAGCGCTCGGCCAGGTGCCACATCGTCAGCAGCAGCCGGTTCTCGACCCCGACGATGCTCTCGATCGCGGCGCTGACGGTGAGCGTGTGGCCGCGGCGGATGCCGCGGCGCAGCAGTTCCCGCATGCAGCTCGGGGTTGGCGCCGCAGATCGCCGTGGCCGGCCTCGGCATCGAGCAGCAGCAGCGAGGACGGCTCGAGCGCCATCCACGAGGTCGCCGCGAACGACGGCAGCTCGACGGTCCCGGGCTGGATCATGTCGCCGCGGGAGATCAGCTCGACGCTGCTCGCGGTCGGCACCTCGACGGTGCGCGCGATCAGCCCGCCCGGACCAGGAACCCGATCCCGTCGCCGTGATCGAGCTCATGCGGCGCGATCTCGCCGCGCGGGAGCCGGATCGGCACGCCGGTGACGTCGGGCAGCGTCGCATCGCTGTCCCAGCCGCCGGCCCGCGCGAGCGCGGGATCGGCCTCGAAGATCGACTGTCGGCTCCCCACTATGTGTTTCGTCAAAGTCGTTGATTCCCGTTGCCCGCCGGGGCATCCTTCAAACTCCGTCCGGAAACCAGTGCCCTAGTTCCCCGCCGGACCAAGGAGCGGCAGCTCCGTTGCCAGTCCGAGCCGCTCGCCGCTCTGCGGCAAAGCCGTAACGGCGGCGGGAGACGCGGCGACCTCTCCGGCGACGACGGCCTCGCGCAGCGCCCGGCTGAAGACGCCCGGGCCCCAGAGCGGGCGCCGACGAGCTCGCGCGAGGCGATCGCGTGGAGACCGGCCCCTCGTGCTCGAGCGCGCGTCTCGATCATGTCGATCTCGCGGTCGAGCTGCTGCGGCGGCACCGGCACCGAGGCCGCCATGCCGGGCGAGCCCCAGCTCAGTGCCGGGACCCGGGCGGTAGCGGCGCCAGCCGGTGCGCTCGCGCTGCTCGTGCGCGGCGAGCCTGCGGCGTCGGCTCGGCGCTGCCGCGGCGGCGGCGTCGCCTCGGCCTCGCGCGGTCGCTCGCCGCCCTCGCCCTCCTTCGGCTGCTCGCCTTCGGCCTCGGCCTCCTCGCCCTCGCCCTCGCCCTCGCCGCCCTCCTCGGCCTCCTCGGCGGTCAGCGGCTTGGCGATCGACTCCAGGTCCTGCTGCTCGGCCTTGACGCCGAAGGCGAGCTCGGTGACGCCGCCGAGCGCCATCGTCGCGGCGCCGATGTACATGCCGATCGCGACCGTGCCGAGGCTCGCCGGAGTCGATCAGGTGGCCGAACAGGAGCGGCCCGCTGATCCCGCCGGCGGCGGTGCCGATCGCGTAGAAGAAGGCGATCGCGAGCGCTCGCGTCTCCATCGGGAAGATCTCGCTGACCGTCAGGTAGGCGGAGCTGGCGCCCGAGGAGGCGAGGAAGAAGGTGAGGCCGATGCAGCGCCATGAACGCACCAGATCGAGAGCACGTCGTTGGCGAACAGGATCGCCGGTGACGGCCATCACGGCCGCGGAGCCGAGGTAGGAGGCGGCGATCATCGGCTTGCGGCCGACCGTGTCGAAGAGGCGGCCGAGCGTGAGCGGGCCGAGGAAGTTGCCGACGGCGAAGAGCGCGAAGTAGAACGGGACCTTGCCGGAGCCGATGTCGAAGTACTTGCTGATCAGCGTGCCGAGGTCGAAGGTGACCGCGTTGTAGATGAAGGCCTGGCCGAGGAACAGGGCGAGGCCGAGGGTGCTGCGCTTCGGGTAGACCTTGAAGGCGGTCCGGGCGATCGTGCGGAACGGGATTCGCTTGCGCTGGCGCACCTCGAGCGTGTCGTCGGCCTCCTCGAGCTCCTGGCCGGTCTCCTCCTCGACCTCGGACTCGATCCCGTCGACGATCCTCTCGGCCTCGTCCTCGCGTGCCGTGGATGAAGAGCCAGCGCGGGCTCTCGGGCACGTTGCGGCGCACGAGCAGGATCAGCAGCCCGAGCACCAGGCCGGTGCCGAAGGCGATGCGCCAGCCGACGTCGGCGGCGAAGATCCCCTTGTCGAGGAAGAGCAGCGCGAGCAGCGAGCCGCCGGCGGCGCCGACCCAGTAGCTGCCGTTGATGATCAGATCGACGCGACCGCGGACGCGGGCCGGGATCAACTCGTCGATCGCGGAGTTGATCGCGGCGTACTCGCCGCCGATGCCCGGCGCCGGTGAGGAAGCGGGCGGCGAAGAAGTACCAGGGGGCGAAGGAGAAGGCGGTCGCCGTGGTCGCGAGCAGGTAGATGCCGAGGCTGAACATGAAGAGCTTCTTGCGGCCGAAGCGGTCGGTGAGCTGACCGAAGAAGAGCGCGCCGAGGCAGGCGCCGGCGACGTAGAAGGCGGCCGCGGTGCCGATCTGGCCCGCGTTGATGTCGATGCCGCTGCCCTTCTCGGTGAGCCGGCCGGCGACGCTGCCGACGAGCGTCACCTCGAGGCCGTCGAGGATCCAGACCGTGCCGAGACCGATCACCACGAGCCAGTGGAACTTGGCCCACGGGAGCCGGTCGAGACGGGCCGGGACCTTGGTCTCGATCGTGTCCTGTACGACCGCTGAGCTTTCCATGCTCGCCGCCTTACCCGGCACCCCGGGCTTCTATCCACGCCCGTGTCACAGATCGGACATACGTACGAGTTCGCCCGACTGCGGCCCGGTGGGTATTCGACTGCCTGTGATGTTGAGTTGCCGCCTGATCGGCCACCGGTTCCGCTTCTGGAACGAGGGCGAGACGATGCGCTGGAGTTGCGAGCGCGACTGCGGCGCCGGCGGCTCCAAGACTTACGCGAGCGCCGACCGACGCGGCCCGCTACGCCCGCGCCTTCGACCGCGAGGATCGCGACGACGTCGGCCGTCGGGCGCCCTTCCTCGGGATGTTCCCCCTGCGTATGTTCCACGCGATGAAGACCCGCAGCGAACGCCGCAACGCCTCCGGCGGCCGCTGACCGTGCCCACGCGCGACGAGACGCCGGTCCGCTCGAACGCGGCCGAAAAGGTGCGGATCGTGCTGCGCCCGATCGGGCGTGCCGCTGCCGCTCGGCCTCACCGCGCTGGCGATCGGGCTGCTTCCTCATCTCCTGCCAGGAGCTGGGCTGGATCGGCGCGACGGCAACCTGCAGCTCGGCCTGATGCTGCTCGGGATGATCTTCCCGTTCCAGCTGATCAGCCGCGTTCCTCGGCTTCCTCGCCCGCGACCCTGTCGCCGGCACCGGCATGGCGCTGACCAGCGGCGCCTGGCTCGCGACCGGCATCGACAACATCCTGCCCGGCGCCAGCCAGACCGTGCTCGGCGTCGCGCTGATCGCGGTCGTGCTCTCGCTCGATGATCCCGCTCGCCAACGCCTGGCTGGCGAACCGCGCGATGTTCGGGGTGCTCGGCCGCCACCGGCATCCGCTTCCTCGCGGCCGCGCTCTTCGCGCTCACCGGCACGGTCTGGATCGAGCGCCTCGCCGGCGGCCTCGGCTTCATCGTCCTTGCCGCGAGCCTCTACGCGGCGCTCGCCTTCGAGCTCGAGTCGATGCGGCACGAGCCGGTCGCTTCCCCTGATGCGGACCGGCGGCGGCCATCGCGCGATGCACGGCGACTTCGACGACCAGGTGCGCGGGATCGAGCACGAGGCGGGCGTCCGCCGCCAGCTCTGAGCCCTGCGCGCGCCGGGCTCGCTGTCGCCGTCGCCCGAGTCGAGCGCGTAGGCGGCGTTGATCAGGGCCAGGTGGCTGAGCGCCTGCGGCAGGTTGCCGAGGAACTCGCCGCTGGCAGGATCGATCTCCTCCGAGAGCAGCCCGAGATCGCTGGTGTGCGCCGACCATCTCGTCCATCATCGCTGCGGCCGCGCTCGCGCTCGCCGACCGCGGCGAGCGCTTCGACCATCCAGAACGAGCAGGCGACGAACGCGCCCTCCTCGTCCTGCTGGCCGCTGTAGCGGTACAGCAGCGGCGCCGCCGGCGCCGAGCTCGGCCTCGATCGCCGCGATCGTGCCGCGCAGCCGCTCCTCCCGGCCCGCGAGGAAGCGGCGCGCGCCATCAGCAGCGTGCCGGCGTCGAGCTCGCTCGCGTCGCCGGCGGCGCGCGTGTAAGTACTGCCGCGGCTCCGACCAGCAGTGCTCGTCGATGTAGGCGGCGGCCTCCTCGCGGACCGCGCGCCAGTGGCCGAGCCGCTCGGCGCTCGGCGGGCGAGCTCGCCCTGCTCGGCCAGCAGAGACCGCGCGGTCGAAGGCCATCCAGGCGGCGAGCTTGCCCTGCGTGTAGAGCTTGCGAGTCGGGCAGCTCCCAGATGCGGGCGTCGGGCTCGTCCCAGACCTCGGTCAGAGGAAGTCGAGCGCGCGTCGTCGAGCCGGTGCGCGGCGGCGGGGCCGAGCGAGTGGCCGCCGGCGACGAACATCGCCGCGGCCTCGAGCAGGTCGCCGTAGTTGCCGAGCTGCAGCTGCTCGCCGGCGTCGTTGCCGGCAGCGCACCGGGCGCGAGCCGCGGTAGCCGGCGAGCGTCGAGCTCGTGCTGGTCGGTGTGCGGGTTGGCCGTCGATGCCGTAGAACGGCTGCAGGTTCGGGTTGGTCGAGTCGATCACCCGCAGCAGCCAGGTCAGCGTCGCGTGCACCTGGTCGACGCGGCCGAACTGCTGGATCGCCTCGCAGCGAGAAGGCCGTGTCGCGAAGCCAGCAGTAGCGGTAGTCGAAGTTGCGCTTGCCGCCGATCGCCTCCGGCAGCGAGGTCGTCGACGGCCGCCATCATCGCGCCGCTGGGGGCGTGGACGAGCATCGCCAGCGCCAGCGCGCTGCGCTCGACCGCCTCCTTCCAGGGCCCCTCGTAGCTGGCCGCCTTGCAGCCAGCGCCGCCAGTACTCGCAGGTCTCCTCGAGCCGGTTCTCGATCGTCCTCGCGCTCGGACAGCAGCCAGGGCTGGTCGTCGTGGGCGGCGAGCACGAGCAGCGGCGAGGTGCCCTCCTCGGCGACGAAGTCGGCCTCGAGACCGCCTCGCCGTGGCTCGGGCTCGCCCGCGTCCCAGCAGCGCACCATGAGCTCGAGGTCGCCGTCGCGGATCGCGGTGGCGCCGGCACGGCGCTCGATCGTCGCCGCGGCGCTGCGCCCCAGCCGAAGCGCGGCTGCAGCCGCCAGCGCATGGGCACCCGCCCCGAGAGCGGCTCGACCTTGCGGATCAGCTCCTCCCACTTCGGCGGCCCCGTGAGCGGGATCGAGAGCGCGTCGATCGAGCCGGACCGCTCCCTCGGCGGTCTCGAAGGTCGTCTCGAGCACGTTCGTGTCGGGCACGGTAGCGGTGCGAGGACTCGAAGGGGATCGTCGGCGCCAGCTCGAAGCTGCCGCCGCGGCCCGGAGTCGAGGAGGGCGGCGAAGACGCCGTCGGAGTCGAAGCGCGGCAGGCAGAGGAAGTCGATCGAGCCGTCGAGCCCGACGAGGGCGCGCGGTGCGCTCGTTGCCGATCACGCCGTAGTCGGCGATCGGCGCGTAGCCGTCGATTCTGCGGGGCTGAGGCATGCTGACGAGATCGGTACCCGCCCGCGCGAGGCGCGACGCGCGGGGAGCGGTCGGACGTCAGATCGCAAACGTGGGCAATCGTTTTTTGGCTTTCTCAGCGGGGTACGCCGGAGCCAATGGCAAACAACGAGAACTCCAACGGGGAAGTCGTCGTAATCACCGGCGCGAGCTCGGGCATCGGCCGCGCGATCGCGCGCCGCTTCGCCGGGCCCGGCGTCAAGATCGCCCTGCTCGGCCGCAACGAGGAGTCGCTCGAGGGCGCCAAGGCCGAGGTCGAGCAGGCCGGCGGCGAGGCCCTCGTCCTCCCCACCGACGTCGCCGACGCCAACGCCGTCGAGGCCGCCGCCGACGCCGTCGAGAAGGCCTTCGGCCCGATCGACATCTGGGTCAACAACTCGATGACCACGGTCTTCTCGCTTCTTCGAGGACATCACGCCCGAGGAGTTCAGCGGGCGACCGACGTCACCTACCACGGCGCCGTCTGGGGCACGCATGGCGGCGCTGAAGCGGATGCAGAGCCGCGACCGCGGCACGATCGTCGAGGTCGGCTCGGCGATGGCCTACCGCGGCATCCCGCTGCAGGCCCCCTACTGCGGCGCCAAGCACGCGATCAAGGGCTTCGTCGAGTCGATGCGCTGCGAGCTCCGCAACAAGAAGTCGAACGTGCACGTGACGATGGTCCAGCTGCCCGGGCTCAACACGCCCCAGTTCGACCACTGCCGCTCGAAGATGCCGAAGCACCCGATGCCGGTGCCGCCGATCTACCAGCCCGAGGTCGCCGCCGACGCCGTCCACTGGGCCGCCCACCACCGCCGCCGCGAGGTCTGGGTCGGGCTCCCGACCGTCTACACGATCATCGGCAACCGCCTCGCGCCCTGGCTGGCCGAGCTGTACCTGGCGAAGACCGCGGTCAACGGCCAGCAGACCGACGCGGCAGCCGAACGCCGAAGAACTCGGACGGCAACCTCTTCTCCCCGCCCGGTGGCGACCCGGGCGCCCACGGCAAGTTCGACGGCGACGCCCACGGCCACTCGATTCTCTGGTGGGCCTCGCGCCACCGCCGGGCCCTGGGGACCGCCGCGGTCGCTGCCGTCGCCGGCGCCGCCGGCCTGCCGCGGCCGCTGCCTCCGACTAGATCTCCCTCCGCCGCCGCTTGCGGCACCGAGATCCGGCGCGCTCCCCGGCGCGCCGGATCTCCCTCTGCGCGCGCTCGGCGGGCGGCGCGAGGCGGCGACCCGCGCGGTCAGATTCCGCACAACGACGGTCGTTTTTCCGCTCTCGGGAGGGGGTAGCGGGAAGCCATGACGGTGCGCGGCACACGGCAGCAGCGGGCGCTCGCCCTCGGCGTCGCCCTGACGCTGCTCGCCGCCGTCGCCGCCGGCTGCGGCGGGGGCGGCACCAGCCCCGAGGACGAGGCGTCCGGCACGATCGTCGTCTTCCTCGACGCGCTGCGCCGCGAACGAGCCGCTCGCGGTCCAGGACACGCTGAGCGAGCCCCTGCAGCGGAGCTTCGCCGACGCGGGCGACCCGCTCAAGGGATGCGAGGAGATCAGCGGCCTGCATCCCGCCGACGCCGTCGACTTCTCCGACGCGCGCCTGGACCGGATCGACGTCGGCTCGGGCGTCGGGACCGCGTACGTCTCCTCCCCGTTCGGCGACACCGAGATCGAGCTCGAGCAGAGCGGTGGCTACTGGCAGATCTCGCAGCCGCCGCGCAGCGAGTGAGGTTCGCACGCTGACGTTGCGGCCGCCGCCGAGCGGGTAAGGCCCGTTCGATGGACCCACTCCGTTTCTGGTGGCCGCTGGCCGCCGTCACCCAGACCGGCTCCACCGCCTGGCTCGTCATCGGCTGGGCCGCGCTGGCCGTCGCCTTCGCCTGCGCGGCCGCGATCGCCTGGGACATCGCCGGGCGCGGCTACCGCCAGCACATGGGGATCATGAACCTCGTCTGGCCGATCACCGCCCTGTACTGGGGGCCGGTCGCCGTCTTCTTCTACTTCCGCCGCGGCAAGCGGATGAGCTCCGAAGTGGGCCGGACGAGCACGGCGTCTCGATGGACGAGCTGATGGCCGACGAGGGCGAGGACCCGCCGTCGCTGTGGCCGTTCGCCAAGCGCAACTGGTGGCCGATCTCCAAGGGCGTCTGCCACTGCGGCGCCGGCTGCACGCTCGGCGACATCGTCGGCGAGTGGATCGTCTACGTGACCGCCTTCTCGATCCCGCTCTTCGCGGCCGAGGACGCGAACACGCTGATGGCGATGTTCGCCGCCGACTTCGTCCTGGCCTGGTCGCTTCGGGATCGTCTTCCAGTACTTCTCGATCGTGCCGATGCGCGAGGACATCGGCCGCCTGGAGGGGATCTGGGCGGCGATCAAGGCCGACACGCTCTCGATCGTCTCCTTCCAGGTCGGCCTCTTCGGCTTCATGGCGCTCTACCACCTCGTGCTCTGGCAGCCGCCGCTGACCACCGCCAGCCCCACCTACTGGCTGATGATGCAGATCGGGATGATCGTCGGCTTCTTCACCGCCTGGCCGGTAAACGCCTGGCTCGTCCAGAAGGGCCTGAAGGAGAAGATGTAGCCGAGCGCCTGGTGGCCGGCCGCATTTTCGTTGGTCACCTCGCCCACCCGCCGGACGTCCCCAACGTTGTTGCGCCGTGGCCGCATTTTCGTTGGCCACGTCGGGCCGTCGCCGGACGTCCCCAACGTTGTTGCGCCGTCGCCGCGCTTTCGTTGACCAGTTCGAGGAGGGCCGCCGGGTTCTCGACGTCGACGAAGCGTAGGCCGCCCGGCCCCGCGGCTACTCGCGCGCCGCCGGCTCGGGCTTCTCCGCGCCCTCCGGCGGCTCGGGCGGGCCCTCCCCGTCGGTGTCCTCGGGCGCCGCCTCGCGGAAGCCGCCCTCGGGGGTGCGCCGGAGCAGCACCCCGTTCCAGCCGCGCAGCGGATGCGTCGTCGCGCTCGCTGCAGCGCCCGGGCGATCTTGCGGGCGACGAAGAAGACGATCACCGGCAGGATGAAGGCGACGCCGCGGAAGAACCAGACCTGCGCCTCGTAGGAGATCGAACGAGCGGAAATAGAAGCGGTCGGTGGCGCCGGCGACGAAGATCGTGAAGACCCAGGCGAGGAAGGCCGCGACCACCGCGGTCCGGGTCGGGTTGTCGCGCGGGCGGTCGAGCAGGTTGTGGCCGCGCGCGTCGTCGAAGAACCGGCGGCCGATCACCGGGCCACAGGTAGAGGATCGCCGAAGACGATGCCCGGGAACAGGACGCCGCCCCAGAACGGGGTCGGCATCAGCGTGTAGTCGCCGAAGCTGGATCTCGAGCGGACGGCATCAGCCGCAGCCCGCCGATCAGCCAGCCGAGGTACCAGTCGGGCTGGGCGCCGTTGGTGGAGAGGTACGTCTCGTACGGGCCCCACTCCCAGATCGGGTTGATCTGCACGAGCGCCGCCGAGCAGCAGCAGGATCCCGGTGACGATCGCGAAGAGGCCCGACCGAGCGCAGCGCGTAGCCGGGCCAGGCCGGGCGTCCCGACGACCTTCTTCTCGCGTGCCGCCGCCGCCCGGGAACTGGGCGTGGTGCTGGCGCATGATCTGCGCGAGGTGCAGCGCGATCAGGCCCGCGAGGACCAGCGGGATGATGAGCACGTGGGCGATCTCCAGCCGGGGCCAGAACGGCGTCGCTGCCCGGATACTCCGCGCCCCAGACCAGCATCGACACCGGCGCCCCGATCACGGGGATCGCAGAGCGCCACCGCGTACGCGATGGCGAGGCCCATCCCGGAGAGCAGATCGTCGACGAGCGAGTAGCCGAGGAAGCCCTCGAGGATCGCGAGGCCGAGCATCGTCACGCCGATCCAGTAGTTGATCTCGCGCGGCTTGCGGTAGGCGCCCGTGAGCAGGATCCGCATCACGTGCAGGACGATCGCGACGACGAACACGTTGGCGGCCCAGTGGTGGGTCTGGCGGATCAGCAGGCCGGCGGGGACCTCGAAGGAGATGTCGAGCACCGAGCGGTACTGCTCCCCCATCGAGATCCCGCTGCAGCGGCTCGTAGGGGCCCTGGTAGACGACCGTGCTGTCGCTCGCCGTGTAGAAGAAGGTGAGGAAGATCCCGGTCCCGACGAGGATCACGAACGAGTACAGCGCGATCTCCCCGAGCATGAACGACCAGTGGTCGGGGAAGATGTAGCGAAGCGCCTTGCGGCCGATCGGGCCGACGCCGAGGCGCTCGTCGATCGCGCGGGTGAGCGGGCAGCGGCGCGCCTCACTGCGACTGCTCCCGCTCGCATCCGATGTCGCGGATGCCGCCGTAGGACGGGCCGGGCGCCTCGAAGAAGTCGCCCGCCGCCTCGAGCTGACGCCGCGCTCGTGATCCGCACGCGGCAGCTGCGGAAGCGGCCGGCCGGCCGGGCCGAACTCGAGCGCGCCGCCCCGCCGCGGGTCGAACGTCGAGTAGTGGCAGGGGCAGACGAGCGCCGGCGAGGGCTCGTTCGGCTCGAACTGCGGGTGCCGGTACATCGAGACCGCGCAGCCGGCGTGCGGGCAGATCTTCGAGAAGGCGATGATCCCCTCGGGCGCGCCGGCGAGCCGGTCCGGCGGCAGATCGAGCTCGTCCTCCGGCAGCCGGACGATGATCAACGGCGAGCCGACGGTGTCCCGCTCGGCGCCCTGCGGGGAAGCCGGTGAGGAACATCGCCTCCTCGATGTCGGAGGCGCGGATCGGCTCGTCGTCGCTCGTCGACGATCGGACGGCCGTCGCGCCAGGGCGTGCGGAAGATCCGCTCGCCCGTCGCTCGGGCCCGAGCGACGCGAGCGGGACGGCGGCGGCGGCGCCGCCCGCGGTCGCGACGCGTGCCGCCGGCGAGCAGGAGCATGCGCGCGGCGGGTCACCCCCTCGCCGCCCTCGGTGACGGTGCGCTCGAGCTCGAGCTGCTCGGCGGTGTCGCCGTAGTCGTGGTAGTCGTCGGTCGCCGCTCCTGCGGCACCACGCGCTTGCCGGCGAGCGCGAGGCCGACGCCCGCGAGCAGCGCGCCGCAGCCCGAGGCAGAGGCCGAGCAGCTGCGTGTCCGGGAAGACGACGTAGAAGACGATGAAGCCGGCGAAGCAGAGCGCGGCGACGAGCAGCAGCTCGCGACGACGACGAGCTCGGCGCCGCGGCGACCGCCGCCGGCGTCGCGCTCGTGCAGATCGACGACCGGCTCGGGCCGCTCGATGCGGGGCGGCGACCGGCGCCAGACGAAGATCGCGGCGATGGCCCCGACGAGCAGCCGGAAGAGGCGGGAGATCGATCCTGCGGAGCGCGCTCATTCCGTCGTCCTCTCCCCGATCAGGCGGATCGCGAGCAGCAGCGCGCCGCCGGCGAGCAGCCAGGCGACCATGCCCTCCGGGATCGGGCCGATGTGGCCGATGCCCCAGCCGCCGCGGTCCTCGGGGTCCTTCGTGTACTCGACGTAGGCGGCGAGGTCGTTGACCTCGCGCTCGTCCAGGTCGTTGAACTTGCGGCATCACGTAGGGACCGATCCGCACCGCCTCGGCGACGTCGATCGGCTTCGGCCGCCTGCAGGTCGGGCACGACGCCGCGCGTGGTGATGCCGCCCTGGGCGACGATCTGATGGCAGCCGGCGCAGCGGTCGGAGAAGAGCTCGAAGCCGCGGGCGACGCTGCCGGCCGCGGCGTCGACCTCCGGCACCGGCGGGCCGCCGAGGCTGCCGACGTAGGCGACGAGCGCGTCGATCTCCTCGTCGGAGTAGCGGGGACTGCGCTCGCACGCGGCTCGTCCTCGGGGTCGCCGAGCGGCATCCGCCCGGTCCGCAGGTAGAAGTCGGCGGACTGCGCGCCGACGCCGCGCAGGCTCGGCGCCACGCCCTCCACCCCGCGCCCGTCCAGGCCGTGGCAGTCCGAGCAGCCCTGCTGGAAGAGGGCCTCGCCGGCGGCGACCTGGGGGCCGGCGTCGGCCCGCCGGCCGGCGCCGAGTCCCGCAGTCGCCCTGCGCGCGGGAGCTGGCGCGAGCACGGCCAGCGCAGGGCGCCGCCCGCGAGCGCGAGGACAGGCGACGAGGCGGAGCGGCCGCGGCAGCAGCGACCGGCGGCGAGCGATGCGGCGGACAGCGCGCCTCACGCGGCCTCCCTCCGCCGACGGGCGCCGAGCACGCCGCCGGTCTCGTCGGCGCGGCGCTCGCGGACGCGCTGGCGCTGCCTCCTCCTGCTCGATCGCCGCGCCAGCCGAGCACCACGATCGCCGACGCCGAGCACCGTCGAGCCGCCCGCCGAACATGATCATGCCGGCGAGCCACTGGTCGTCGAGCGCGCGCGCGTCGCACCCTGCGTAGAACGGGTAGAGCGAGCGAGCCCGCGGTCAGCAGCCAGAGCGCCGACCAGCGCGCCCGGGGTCATCGCCGCCATCAGATAGAGCACGGAGAGCCAGCGGCGAGAGGTGGCGCGGCAGCGGCGCGGCGCCGAGCACCGGCGCCCACAGCAGCAGCCCGGCCGCGAGGAAGGCGACGTGCTCGAGGCCGTGCAGCGAGGGGTGCGCGCAGCGCGGCCTCGTAGACGGCGGGCACGTGGATCGCGATGATGAGCGCCGCGAAGGCGCCAGCGTGACCGCCGGGGCGAGCAGGAGGCGCAGCGGGCCGGCTGCGCGGCCGGCGCGCGACGAGCGACGCGGCCCGTGTCGGCCGGGACCGAAGCGAGCAGGAGCGTCCAGCGGCGCCGCGAGCAGCAGCAGCGGCGCCGCGACGCAGCAGCAGGACCAGGTGCTGGCCATGTGCGCGGCGAGCTCGGCTCTCGGCGGCGGCGTCGAGCGGTCCGAGCGCGACGCCGACGCAACGAGGCCGGCGACCCAGGCCGCGGTGCGGCGCCGCTCCCAGCGGCGCAGCCGGCCCGCGGCACAGACGTAGACGCCGCGAGCAGCCACGCAGCTCCGCGTGACCAGCGTGCTCCGGCGGCGACGGCGCTCATCGCGCCGGCCTCCCTGCGCGGCGGCCTCCTCGCGGGCGCCCGAGGACGCGCGCGCGCGCACGGCGCGCCCGCTGCGCGCGACCCTCGCGGATCAGACCGCCGATGCCGAGCGCCGAGCATGCCCGCGGCGATCAGCGTCAGCCAGAAGCCGAGCGCCGCGCAGAACGCGAGCAGCGCCACCGAGATCCCCGGTCCACGCGGTCGGCGGGCTCAGGCTCGGGACGGCGCTCGAGCTCGCCGGTCGCATCGGCGCCGAGCAGCGCGAGCGCGGATCCCCGTCAGCAGCGCCGAGCCCGGCAGCCGCGCCGAGCAGCGACGGGCGTCTCCCAGTCCGAGCGCGCCGAAGCCGATCACGCCGGTGAGCGTCAGCATCGTGAGAAAGCACCCCCCACAGCGCCATGACCAGGCCGAAGCCGGCCTCAGCCCACTCACCGGACACCTCCTCGCCGCGGCCCGCTCGCGCGCGAGCCGGTCGCGGCGCAGCTCTGCGGGTCGATCCCCGCTCGCGCAGGTCGAGCAGCGGCGTGTGGCTGCGGATCGGCGGCAGCGACTCGAAGTTGTCGCGGCGGGGGCGGCGAGTCGGTGAACCACTCGACCGTCTGCCCCATCCACGGATCGGGGCCGGCGACCGCGCCGCCAGCCGCAGCGACCGCGCCACGTTGACGACGAAGACGGCGACGCTCGCGAAGATCGTGAAGGCGCCGATGGTCGCGAGCACGTTCAGGGTCGTGAAGCCGTCGGTCGGCAGGTAGTCGGCGATCGCGGCGGGGCATCCCGTCGACGCCGAGGAAGAACATCGGGATGAACGTGACCAGCGCCCCGATGAACATCAGCGACCGCGTGCAGGCGGCCGAGCCGCTCGCCGAGCATGCCGCCCGGTCACCTTCGGGAACCAGTAGTAGATCGCGGCGAACAGGCCGAAGACCGTGCCGCCGAACAGCGTGTAGTGGAAGTGGGCGACGACGAAGTAGGTGTCGTGCACGTTGTAGTCGAGCGGCGGCGAGCCGACGAAGATGCCCGTGACGCCGCCGATCAGGAACAGCAGCACGAAGCCGAGCGCGAACAGCATCGGCGCCTTCAGCCGGATGCGCCCGCCGACCATCGTCCCCAGGAAGCCGAAGTACTCGATGCCGGCGGGGACCATGCAGCGCGGTCGAGGTGAGCGAGAAGTACTTGTTGTTGACCGACCTGCGTGGTGAACATGTGGTGCCCCCAGACGCTCATCGAGATCGCCGAGAAGACGAGCAGCGAGAGGACGGTCACGCTGGAAGCCGAAGAAGCGGCGCCGGGAGAAGGTCGCGATCACCTCGCCCACGACGCCGACGAGCGGGAAGAAGACGACGTAGACGACCGGGTGGCCGTAGAACCAGAACAGGTGCTGGAAGGTGATCGGGCCGTCCGGCCCGGTGAAGATCGCCGCGCCGTGGCGGTCGAGGTACAGCAGGATCATGCCCACGATCAGCACCGGGAACGCGGTCAGGACCATGAAGCAGGTGACCGCCTCGCTCCAGGTGAACAGCGGCATCCGCAGCAGCGTCATGCCCGGGCGCCCGCCGGCGGAGGATCGTCGACGAGCAGGCAGAGCGCCTGCAGGATCACGCCGGCGGTGGCGAGGACCACGGCGATGATCCAGAAGTCGGTGCCGAGCCCGGGCGTCGCGTTGCTGTCGGAGAGCGGGTAGAAGGCCGTCCAGCCGAACTGCGCCGCGCCCGTCGAGGTGAGAAAGCCCGAGTACATGATCACCCCGCCGGCGAGGAAGAGCCAGTAGCCGAGCAGGGCGAGGCGGGGCCAGACGATGCCCGCCGCGCCGATCTGCAGCGGGACCATGTAGATCCCGACGCCGAGCGACACCGGGGCGGCGAAGAGGAAGAACATCGTCGACCCGTGCATCGTGAAAAGCTGGTTGTAGGTGTTCTCGGAGACCACCTGCATGCCCGGCTGCGGCCAGCTCGGTGCGCATCACCAGCGCGATCAGCGCCGCCGATCGAGGAAGAAGCCGATGCCGGTGACGATCGTCGCCTTGCCGATCCGCTTGTGGTCGGTGTCGAGGACGCCCTCGAAGAGCGTCCCGCTGCGCACCGCTGCGAGGGTGCGCCGCTCACGCGCCCCGTTCCCCGGCGCCTCGCCGTCGCGCTCCAGCCTCGCGTGCTCGTCGGCCCACGCCTGGAACTCGTTCGGGCGCCAGGACGTCGACGTTGAAGCGCATCTGGGCTGTGGCGCAGCCCGCAGAACTCAGCGCAGTGACCGCCTCCGGAGCAGGTAGCGCTCATCCTCGAACGTCAGCTGCCAGTTCTGGTCCGCGATGCGGGAAGACGTCGCGCTTGAAGCGCTCGTCCGGGATCCAGAAGCTGTGGACCACGTCGAGCGAAGTGCCCTGAAGTCGACCGGCTCGCCGGCGGGTACGGTGAGCGTCGGGACGTGGTCGCGCGTCCCCTGCTCGACGACCCCGACTCCGGGTACTCGAAGCGCCAGTTCCAGCTGCGCGGCGACGACCTCGACGTTGAGGTCCGCGGCTCGTCGAACTGCGCGTTGAGGTCGGAGTTGCCGGTGAGCGTGAGGAAGACGAGGAACGCCGCGACCAGCGCCAGCCCCGAGCGTAGAGCGACTCGACCGGGGTCTTCTCGTCGGTGCCCGTGGGGAACTCGTCCGCGCCGTCGTCGCGCGCCCGGTAGCGGATCACGAAGAAGACGACCAGCACCCAGATCACCACGAGCACGCCGAGGCCGATCGGCCAGTAGATGCCGAAGCAGCCGGTCCCAGACTCCTTCGGTCGTGTCGCTCACCCGCGCGCCCCGTGGCGCGGCGCCGGCTCTGCGCGCCGCTCCGCGGAGGGCCGCCCGCAGCGCCAAGAGCCCACCGACCGCCATCCCCCACGTCCCGGTCGCGAGCCACCAGGCCCACTCGGGCAGCGCCTCGTACATGAGGTCGCCGTCGAGCAGGCCGACGACGAACAGCTGAACGACGACGATCTCGGCGACGATCCCGAACGCGGCCCCGGCGACCATCGCCGCGACCGGGTCGGGCGCCGGGCCGAGAATCCACTCGATCGCGGCGACGACGAGCAGGCCGAGCAGCGTCGCCGACGGCGCCGATCAGCAGGGCGCCGAAGAGGATCGGCCAGAAGTCCCAGCTGCCACCGAACGCGTCGGCGCCGACGACCACGGAGGTCGCCCCCCGCAGGGGCGTCCACGTGCTCGAGTAGACGCCCGCCACGGGCGTGGGCTCGGCGGCGATCTCCGAGATCGCCGTGAGGCTGAGCAGGAGCAGCAGCGCGGCGGGAGCGCCACCGCCGAGCGCGCGCAGCGCCGGACTCATCCGGCCTCCAGCGGTCGCAGCGGCATGCCGGGCAGACGGGGAGGTTGCTGACCACGTCCCCGGCTCTTCTCGAGCCGGTACTCGCACCCCGCCGCAAACGAAGCTGCCGCCGGTGACGGTCTCCCCGGAGAGGAACGGCTGCTCGCGCGCGTAGGTCTACTTCATGCCGCCCTTGTCCTTGTCCTTGCCCGCCTTCACTGGATCACGACCTCCACCCGCCGAGCAGGGCGGCCGGCGACCGGGGGCGGTCAGCGTGCTGTCCCGGAATCGACTCGTCCGCCATGCGCGTGCGCACCGCCTCCCGGGTAGCGGGGGCGAGCCAAGCCTCCATGCGCTCCGCCTGCCCGACCTGGGCGTGGCGGATGCCGTCGGCAAAGAGCAGCACGCGCGGATCGCCGGGACTGCGCCACAGGTCGTCGCACATGGCGATACCCCCGAGGTGGTGCGGGATCATCAGCTCGAGGAACCGCTGCTGGAAGCCCTCGCCCTCGAGCCGGGCGAGTTCCTCGAGCTCCTCGGCGGTAGGCATGCCCCGCATCGCAAGCTCCTCGCTCTGCCCCGGCTTGGGCATCTCGCCGCCCTGCCAGGACCGCCACCAGGCCTCCATCGCGGCGAGCTCCGCCGCGTGATCGGCGGCCATCAGGCGCCCGAGCGTGCGGAGTTCCCCGGCGGGAGCCCGGTCGGCCGCCAGCCGCGCGAGCTCGAGGCCCGCGCAGTGGTGCTCGTGCATGGAGCGCAGGAAGGAGGCGTCGTAGCGGCGCGCCCGCTCGCTCAGCCCCGGCATCCGGGGCTCGCGGCCCAGGCGGCCGGCAACCGCGATCGCCGCGAGCAGCAGCGCGGGAGCCGCGAGCACCGCGGACGCCGCCTTGGCGGTGCGGGCGCCGGGCTCGGGCTCGCCGCTGAGCCGCGAGCGCACCAGGGGCAGCAGCGGATAGGCGGCCCCGGAGATCAGGTGGACGGAGGCGGCGGTCCAGAACGGAACCTGCATCCGGATGAGCGGCTGGACCAGCCGCAGGATCAGCGCGTACTCGATCCAGGCGGTGACGATCGACCAGGGCGCCCAGATCAGCGCGGTGAGCAGCTGTCGCCCGCGACCCGCGCGACCGGCGGCGCGCGCGTAAAGCGTCGCCCAGATCACGTCGGCGGGTTGATGCACGGCCAGGATGCCGGTGGCGACGGCCAGCCGGCCGGGGGGCTCGCTGATCGCGCGGTCGCGGAGCCAGAACGAGCCGAGCTCCATCCAGTCGCTCGGCGCATCGCGGCCGATGCGCCGCGAGCCGAGGCTGACCAGCAACGTCGAGTAGCTGCTCGTGAGCAGCCCGAGCAGCATCCCGGCGCGCCACTCGGCCGAGGCCGGCAGCGCGGGAGCGGAAGGCCGGAAGTCGCTGGAACGACGCGGCCTCAGTGTCCTGAGCAGGCGGAACGCACTGACCGACCGCAAGACCACGGTCCGGAACGTCCTGAAGGCCCGAAAGACGGGAAGCGTCCTGAACGGCAGGGTCAAGGCGCTCACGAGCGCCTCCAGGCGAGCGCCGCGCCGGCGCCGGCCAGCGCGCCGGCGCCGAGGGCGATCAGCGGCTTGCGGCTGGGGGTGGTGAGCTCGACGTCGGGTAGCCCCGCTCCGGGCGCGCGCCGCTGGCCCCTGCGGGCCCTGCTCCATCGCCATCTTCAGCACCTGCGCGGTGTGCAGCGGCCGGCGTTCGGTGAGCTGCTCGACCTGCGTCTTGCAGGAGAAGCCGTCGCCGATCAGGATCGCCTCCGGGCTCGCCTTGCGGATCAGCGGCAGCAGCCGCTGCTTGAAGATCTCGACCGAGACATCGTGGTGGTCGGCCTCGAAGCCGAACGAGCCGGCGAGCCCGCAGCAGCCGGAATCGAGCACCTCGTAGTCGAGCCCCATGCGCTCGTACAGCTGCTCCTCGGCGCTGCTGCCGGCGGTCGCCTCCTGATGGCAGTGGACGTGGACGAGCGCCTTGCGCTCGAGCCGCGGCGGCTCCCAGTCGGAGGCGTGCTCCTGCAGGAACTCGCCGAGCGTCAGCGTCTGCAGCGACAGGCGCTTGGCGTCCTCGTCGTGGGGGAAGAGGTTCGGCAGCTCGTCGCGGAACGAGGCGACGCAGCTCGGCTCGACCCCGACCATCGGCGTCCCCGCCTGGATCTGGGGCCGGAGCTCGTCCAGCATCCGCCGCCAGAAGAGCTTCGCGGTGTCGAGCATCCCGTAGTCGTAGAGCGGCCGTCCGCAGCACAGCGCCGCCTGCGGCACCTCGACCCGGAAGCCGGCCGCCTCGAGCACCTCGACGGTCGCCTTCAGCGGCTCCGGATGCAGGTAGTTGTTGAAGGTGTCGGGGAAGAGCAGCACCGGCTCGCCCTCCGGGTTCGCCTGCCCGCGATCGGCGAACCAGGCCTTGAAGGTCTGCTCGGCGAACGGCGGCATCTCGCGCTCGCTCGTGAGCCCGCCGGCGCGCTTGATCAGGGCCGAGACCCCGGGCGTCGAGGTGATCAGGTTCGCGAGCCGCGGCACGTGCTGGGCGAGCCGGGCCCAGACCATGATCAGCCCCATCGAGTAGGCGGGCAGCGGCCGCAGGCGGCCCTTGTGGTACTTCGAGAGGAACTCGGCCTTGTAGGTGGCCATGTCGACCGAGACCGGGCAGTCGCTCTTGCAGCCCTTGCAGGAGAGGCAGAGGTCGAGCGCGTCGTTGACCTCGTCCGAGCGGAAGCCGTCGGTGATCGTGTCCCCCTGCAGCATCTCGTACAGGGCGCGGGCGCGGCCGCGGGTGGTGTGCTTCTCGTCGCGGGTGGCGACGAAGCTCGGGCACATCGTCCCGGTCGAGTCGTCGCGGCACTTGCCCGCGCCGACGCAGCGCAGCGCCGCGTGGGCGAAGCTGCCGCCGTCGGAGGGGTAGGAGAAGTGGGTCTCGACCTCCGGCGGGCTGTAGTCGGAGCCGAGCTTCATGTTGGAGACGATCGGATAGGGATCGACGACCTTGTGCGGGTTCATCCGGTTCCCGGGATCCCAGATCCCCTTGAAGCGCTCGAAGGCCTCGCACAGCTCCGGCCCGTACATCTTCGGCAGCAGCTCCGCCCGCTGCTGGCCGTCGCCGTGCTCGCCCGAGAGCGAGCCGCCGTAGGAGACGACGAGGTCGGCCGCCTCGTCGAGGAAGCGCGCGGTAGTCGCGTGATGCCGCCGGCGCTGTTGAGGTCGAAGTCGATCCGGCAGTGCACGCAGCCGTCACCGAAGTGGCCGTAGATCGCGGCCCGCAAGCCGTGCTTGCGCGAGCACGCCGCGGTACTCGCGCAGGTAGGCGCCGAGCCGCTGCGGGCGGGACCGCCGCGTCCTCCCACCCGGGCCAGTGCGATCGCGCTCGCCGGGGACGTAGGCGGTGGCGCCGAGCCCGGCCTCGCGGATCTCCCAGATCTTCTGCTCCTCGGCGGGATCGTCGATCAGCTTCATCGCCGGCGTCGACTCCTCCTTCTCGAGCAGCCGCATGCAGCTCCGGGCGCGACCGTCGGCGCGCTCGGTGGTCTCGCCCGCGAACTCGACGAGCAGAAAGCCCTCGCCCTCGGGCAGCAGCGGCAGCTCGGACTCGTGCATGCCGCGCTGGTGCATGTCGTCGATCAGGCGGCTGTCGATCGCCTCGAGCCCGACCGGCCCGTACTCGAGGATCTCGGGGACGTGGTCGGCGGCGCTGAAGATGTCGGGGTAGCCGAGCACGAGCAGCGAGCGGTGCGGCGGGCTGTAGACGAGCCGCACCGTCGCCTCGAGCACCGTCGCCAGCGTCCCCTCCGAGCCGACCAGGGCGCGGGCGACGTTGAAGCCCTTCTCGGGCAGCAGCTCGTCGAGGTTGTAGCCGGAGACGCGGCGGGGGATGTCCGGGAAGCCGCCCCGGATCGCGTCCGCGTAGGTGTCGCGGAGATCGCGCATGCGCCGGTAGATCTCGCCCCGGCGGCCGCCGGCGGCGATGATCTCGCTCGAGCTCGGACTCGCTCGTCGGCCCGACCCGCATCCGCACCCCGTCGTAGGTGACGATCTCGAGCTCCTGGACGTTGTCGGAGGTGCGCCCGGCCATGACCGAGTGCACGCCGCAGGAGTTGTTGCCGATCATGCCCCCGAACGTCGCGTACTGGTGCGTGGAGGTGTCGGGGGCGAAGGTGAGGTCGTGCTCGGGCTCGGTGATGTTCGCGAGCTGGTCGCGGATGACGCCGGGCTCGACCCGCGCGATCTGCCGCTCGGGATCGATCTCGAGGATCCGGCGCATGTGCTTGGAGGTGTCGACGACGACGGCGACGTTCGTGGTCTCGCCCGAGAGGCTGGTCGCGCAGCCGCGGGGCAGCACGGGAGCGTTGTGGCGCTTGCAGACCTCGACGGCGGCGACGACGTCGTCGGCGTCGAGCGGGATCACGACCGCGAGGGGCGGCTGGCGGTAGTTGGAGCTGTCGTGGGAGTAGATCGCGAGGTCGGCGGGGTCGCAGCGGACCTCGCCGCGGACGGCCTCGGAGAGATCGGCGGCGAGCGCGTCGCGGTCGATCTGCTCGACGCCGTCGGGCGCGAGCGTGCCGTGGCCGCCGCCGGGCTTCCAGTCGGGGTGCTCGCGCTTCCAGCGCTCGATGAACGGGTGGGGGCGGCCGGGGGGCGTCGTCGTACGTTCGGGCGTCGCCATCTCAGGCCTCCTCGTAGTCGCGGGCGCCCTCGCGCAACGAGAGGCCGTGGCCGGGTGCATCGGGATCGGGCCGCAGGTAGCCGCCGTCGGGCTCGAGCGTGCCCTCGAACAGCTCGCGCTCGACGCGGACGTGGTCGTGGAAGTACTCGATGTGGGCGATCGTCTCCAGCGCCGCGCAGACGTGGACGCTGAGCGCCGGCGCGCAGTGCGCGGAGAGCGCCATGTTGCGGCCCTTGCAGATGCCGTCGGCGCGGAGCATGTTCGTGATGCCGCCGACGCGGGTGACGTCCGCCTGCAGGATGTCGACGCAGCCGGCGAGGTCGCGCAGCTGCGGCAGATCCCACTCGTACTCGCCGGCCGCGATCGCGACGCCGGCGGGCCCGTGGTCGCGCAGGCGCCGCAGGCCCTCGCGGTCCTCGGAGGAGACCGGCTCCTCGAAGTAGGAGACCCCCCACTCGGTGTAGCGCTCGGCCCACAGTCAGGGCCTGCTTCGGAGTGAAGGCGCCGTTCGCGTCGACGAACAGCTCCGTACCGGGACCGATCGCCTTGCGGGCGAGCGCGAGCCGGCGCGGGTCGGCGTCGGGGTCGCGCCCGACCTTGATCTTGACCCGGGGGATGCCGTCCTCGACCCAGCCGCGGAGCTGCTCGGAGAGCTGCTCGTCGCTGAGGTTCGTGAAGCCGCCGCTGCCGTAGATCGGCACGCGCTCGTGGAAGCGCGGCAGGAGCTCAGCGAGGGGAATGTCGAGCAGCCGCGCCTTCAGATCCCAGAGCGCGGTATCGACGGCGGAGATCGCCATCGCCCCGACGCCGGGACGGCCGGCGTTGCGCAGCTCGTGCTGCATCGCGGCCGAGGCGGCGGCCGGGCGCATCGCGTCGGCCCCCGTGATCAGGTCGATGAGCTTCGAGGAGACCAGGGTTGCGACGGCCGCGTCGCCGTAGGTGTAGCCGAGGCCGCGCTTCTCGCCGGCGTAGACGGTGACGACGACCGCGGTCGTCGCCTCCCACGTCAGGGTCCCGTCGCTCTCGGGCTGCTCCAGCGGGACGGTGAAGACGCGGACGTCGGCGCCGTCGACGCGCGGCCGGCCCGCGTTCGCGGGCCGGTCCGGCGCAGCCGTGGTCGTCGTCGGGGTCATCGCTGCTCGCCCCCGGCCGCTCAGCGCGTCGCGAACTCCGCCAGCTTGCCCTTGAAGGACTGCTTGATGATCCGGCCGGCGTTCTCGTCGCCGCCGAGCAGCGCCTTGCCGATCGACATCGCCTGGTCCATCTTGATGTGCGGGGGCAGCGGCGGGAACTCGGGATCGGTGACCGCCTCGAAGAGGACCGGGCGGTCGGCCGACAGCGCCTCGTCCCAGGCGTCGCCGACGCGCTCGGCGTCGTCGACCTTGATGCCCTTGAGGCCGAGCAGCTCCGCGTAGCCGGAGTAGTCGAAGTCCGGCAGAGCCTGGCTGGCGACCAGCTTCGGATCGCCGGCGAGCACGCGCTGCTCCCACGTGACCTGGTTGAGGTCGTGGTTGTTGAGCACGACGACGACCAGCTGCTTGTTCGGCCACTGCTCCCAGCGGGCGGCGATGTCGATCAGGGCGTTGATGCCGAGCATCTGCATCGCGCCGTCGCCGAGCGAGGCGATCACGGGGCGGTCCGGGTAGGCCATCTTCGCCGCGAAGGCGTAGGGCACGCCCGGGCACATCGTCGCCAACGTTCCCGAGAGCGCAGCCTTCATCCCCTTGCGGAGCTTCAGATGGCGGGCCCACCAGTTCGTCGCCGAGCCGGAGTCGGCAGTGAGGATGCAGTCGTCGGGCAGGCGCTCGCTGAGCTCGTGGAAGACGCGCGTCGGGTTGATGCCCTCGTCCGTCTTCTGCATGGCGCGCTCGCCGAGGATGTCCCACCAGCGCTCGACCTCGCCCTCGATCTCCTCGCGCCAGGAGCGGTCCTCCTTGTGCTCGACGTGCGGCAGCAGCTCGCGCAGCGTGTCGCGCGAGTCGCCCACGAGCGAGACCTCGAGCGGGTAGCGCATGCCGATCAGCTTGCCGTCGATGTCGATCTGCACGGCGCGGGCCTGGCCCGGCTCCGGCAACCACTCCGCGTACGGGAAGCTCGTGCCGATCATCAGCAGCGTGTCGCAGCCGGTGATCATCTCGTAGCTCGGCTTCGTGCCGAGCAGGCCGATCGAGCCGGTCACGAAGGGCAGGTCGTCCGGAAGCGCGTCCTTGCCGTTGAGCGCCTTCGCGACGCCGCAGCCGAGCTTGTCGGCCATCTCGATCACCTCGTCGGCCGCCACGGAGGCGCCCTGGCCGATCAGGATCGCCGGCTTCTCACCGGCGTTGAGGACCTCGGCGGCGCGGGCGATCTGGTGCTCGGCCGGGATCACCCGGGAGCGGACCTCGTCGCTCGGCGTGGTGTAGACGATCCCGTGCTCGCGCGGCGGCGCCTCCCAGGGCTCCTCCTGAACGTCCGCGGGGACGATCACCGCGGTGACCGAGCGCGAGGCCTTCGCGATCTGCACCGCACGATCGATCAGCTGCCGCATCTGGCCCGGGTGCATGCAGGTCTGCACGTACTCGGAGGCGACGTCCTTGAAGAGCGTGTTGAGGTCGACCTCCTGCTGGTAGTTGGCGCCGAGCGAGAAGGTCTTCTGCTGGCCGATGATCGCGACGACCGGCTGGTGGTCGAGCTTCGCGTCGTAGAGGCCGTTGAGGAGGTGGATGGCGCCGGGACCGGAGGTCGACATGCAGACGCCGACCTCGCCCGTGAACTTCGCGTGGGCGGAGGCCGCGAAGGCGGCGATCTCCTCGTGCCGGCACTGAACGAACTCGACGTCGTCCCCGTGCTCGTGGAAGCCGCCGAGAATGCCGTTGATGCCGTCGCCGGGGTAGCCGTAGACGCGATCGATTCCGTTCTCGTGCAGGCGCTGCAACAGATATGCACCAACGGTCTGCGACATTCCCAGCTCCTTTCAGCCGATTCCAAGTTCGCTGATGGCTTACCCGCAGCGGGCGGTCGCTAAGGGCGCCGAGCCGGAACTTGTCAGCTTCCTTACCTCGTGCCGGGACCTGTCATCCGGGATGTTTCCGCGGCCGGAAGAGGGGTACGCTCGGGACGCTTTGACCAGGTTCGACCTCAGCTCGCTCCCCCTCCTGCGGCAGCTGCAGCAGGGCGATGCGACGGCCCGGGGCCTGAACGCCCGCTCGGAGCGCTCGGCCTCGCTGCGCCCCCGCACGGCGGAGGCCGACGACATGGTCAAGTCGATCTGCCCGTACTGCGCGGTCGGCTGCGGCCAGCGCATCTACGTCAAGGACGGCGAGGTCACCCAGATCGAGGGCGACCCGGACAGCCCGATCTCGCGCGGCCGGCTGTGCCCGAAGGGCGCGGCATCGCGCTCGATGTCCAGAGCCCCTCCCGCGAGTACAAGGTCAAGTACCGCCCCCCGCACGCGACCGAGTGGCAGGAGCTCGACCTCGACGAGGCGATGGACATGATCGCCGACCGGGTGATCGCGAGCCGCGCCTCCGGCTGGCAGGACAAGACCGAGGAGGGCGGCACGCTGAACCGGACGATGGGGATCGGCAGCCTCGGCGGCGCGACTCTGGACAACGAGGAGAACTACCTGATCAAGAAGCTCTTCAGCGCCCTCGGCATCGTCCAGATCGAAAACCAGGCGCGAATATGACACTCCTCCACCGTCCCCAGTCTGGGGACGTCGTTCGGTAGGGGTGGCGCCACCACCTTCCAGCAGGACCTGCAGAACTCCGACTGCATCGTCATCCAGGGGTCGAACATGGCCGAGTGCCATCCGGTCGGCTTCCAGTGGGTGATGGAGGCGAAGGAGCGCGGCGCCAAGATCATCCACGTCGATCCGCGCTTCACGCGGACGAGCGCGGTCGCCGACCTGCACGTGCCGCTGCGCGCCGGCACCGACATCGCCTTCCTCGGCGGCATCGTCAACTACATCCTCGAGAACGGCCGCGAGTTCCGCGAGTACGTCAAGCACTACACGAACGCGGCGACGATCGTCAGCGACGAGTTCGTCGACACCGAGGACCTCGGCCGGGTTGTTCAGCGGCTGGGACCCTGAGTCGAACTCCTACGACATCGAGACCTGGCAGTACAAGGGCATGGAGGTCTTCGCCTCCGGCGGCAAGCGCGAGGAGGGCGCCGTCTTCGGCGAGGGTGCCCACTACGCGCAGGGCGGCAAGATGGAGCACGGCAACCCGCCGGACATGGACATGGACCTCGAGCACCCGCGCTGCGTCTTCCAGCTGCTCAAGCGCCACTTCAGCCGCTACACGCCGGAGAAGGTGGCGGAGATCTGCGGCGTCCCGGTCGAGCAGTTCCTCGAGGTCGCCGAGGCGCTCTGCTCCAACTCCGGGCGGGAGCGGACGAGCGCCTTCTGCTACGCGGTCGGCTGGACCCAGCACACGGTCGGCGTCCAGTACATCCGCACCGCGGCGATCATCCAGCTGCTGCTCGGCAACATCGGCCGGCCCGGCGGCGGCATCCTCGCGCTCCGCGGGCACGCCTCGATCCAGGGCTCGACCGACATCCCGACGCTCTACAACATCCTTCCCGGCTACATCCCGATGCCGCACCCGCACGCGCACCAGAACCTCGACGACTACCTCGAGATGAACTCGGCGGAGACCGGCTACTGGGGCCACATGGACGCCTACATGGTCAGCCTGCTGAAGGCGTGGTGGGGCGACGCGGCAACCGAGGACAACGACTGGTGCTTCGACTACGTGCCGCGGATCGACGGCAGCCACTCCGCCTACCAGTCGGCGCTCGACATGCTCGACGGCAAGCTCGAGGGCTACTTCCTGCTCGGCGAGAACCCGGCGGTCGGCTCCTCGAACTCGAAGCTGCACCGGCTCGGCCTCGCGAACCTCGACTGGCTCGTCGTCCGCGACTTCCAGGAGATCGAGAGCGCCGCGTTCTGGCACGACGGCCCCGAGATCGAGTCCGGCGAGCTGGTGACCGAGGAGATCGGGACCGAGATCTTCTTCCTGCCCGCCGCCGCGCACGTCGAGAAGGACGGCAGCTTCACCAACACGCAGCGGCTGCTGCAGTGGCACCACAAGGCGGTCGAGCCGAAGGGCGACTGCCGCTCGGATCTGTGGTTCACCTACCACCTCGGGCGCAAGATCCGCGAGAAGCTCGCCGGGCTCGAGCGAGCAGCGCGACCGGCCGATCCTCGACCTGACCTGGGAGTACCCGACCGAGGGCCCGCACGACGACCCGAGCGCCGAGGCGGTCCTGCGCGAGATCGGCGGCGTCGACCTCACCGAGGACGCGGCGCTGCCCGGCTACACGGCGCTGAAGGCCGACGGCTCGACCGCCTGCGGCTGCTGGATCTACTGCGGCTGCTACGCCGGACGAGGTCAACCAGACGGCGCGGCGCAAGCCCGGCTCCGAGCAGAGCTGGGTCGCGCCGGAGTGGGCCTGGGCGTGGCCGGCGAACCGCCGGATCATCTACAACCGCGCCTCCGCCGACCCCGACGGCAAGCCCTGGTCGGAGCGCAAGAAGTACGTCTGGTGGGACGCCGAGAACGAGGAGTGGACGGGCGAGGACGTGCCCGACTTCAAGGCGACCAAGGCGCCCGACTACGTGCCCGACGAGGACGCGAAGGCGGAGATGGCGCTGCGCGGCGACGAGCCGTTCATCATGCAGTCCGACGGCCGCGGCTGGCTGTTCGTCCCCTCCGGGCTCACCGACGGCCCCTTCCCGACCCATTACGAGCCGCACGAGTCGCCGTTCACGAACGCGCTGTACGAGCAGCAGTCGAACCCGGGCCGCGAGCAGTTCCCGCGGCCGGAGAACGCCTACAACCCGACCGACGCCGAGCCCGGCGCCGACGTCTTCCCGTTCGTGGTCACCAGCTACCGGCTCACCGAGCACCACACGGCCGGCGCCATGACCCGCACGGTCGCGCACCTGAACGAGCTGCAGCCGGAGATGTTCTGCGAGGTCAGCCCCGAGCTCGCCGCGCGAGCGCGGCCTCGAGCACCGCGGCTGGGCGACGATCGTCACCTCGCGCGCGGCGATCGAGGCGCGGGTGCTCGTCACCGAGCGGCTGCGGCCGCTGCGCGGTCCAGGGCCGCGCATCCACCAGGTCGGCCTGCCCTACCACTGGGGCTTCCGCGGCGCGAACAAGGGCGACTCCGCCAACGACCTGTTCAGCATCGCGCTCGACCCGAACGTCCACATCCAGGAGGTCAAGGCGGCGACCTGCGACATCGTCCCCGGGCCGGCGGCCGCGCGGCGCGGCGCTGCCCGAGTTCGTCGCCCGCTACCGCGAGCGCGGCCGGATCGGAGGAGGGTTGATGGCAGCGGCCACCGAGACCGCCCAGACCCACGGAGCCCCGGGTCGGCTTCTTCACCGACACGAGCGTCTGCATCGGCTGCAAGGCCTGCGAGGTCGCCTGCAAGGAGTGGAACGACGTCCCGGCCGAGATCGACGGGCTGACCGGCACCTCCTACGACAACAGCGTCGGCCTCGGCGCCAACCGCTGGCGCCACGTCGCCTTCATCGAGCAGAAGGTCGAGGTCGGCGGCGTCGCCGACGCGGCCCCGGACTCGTGGGTCGAGGAGGCCTCGCGCCAGCAGCTCGTCGAAGCAGGGGCTGCCGACGCACGCCGACGACGACGGCTTCCGCTGGCTGATGAGCTCCGACGTCTGCAAGCACTGCACCGAGGCGGGCTGCCTCGACGGCTGCCCGACCGGGTCGATCTTCCGCACCGAGCACGGCACCGTCGTCGTCCAGGAGGACATCTGCAACGGCTGCGGCTACTGCATCGTCGCCTGCCCGTTCGGCGTGCTCGACCAGCGCCCCGACGACGGCCGGGTCTGGAAGTGCACCCTCTGCTACGACCGCCTCCAGGACGACATGGAGCCCGCCTGCGCGCAGGCCTGCCCGACCGACTCGATCCAGTTCGGCGAGCTCGACGTGCTGCGCGAGCGCGCCGGCGAGCGGGTCGAGCACCTGCAGGAGCGCGGGGTCGAGGGCGCGCGGCTGTACGGGGCCGACGATGACGACGGCGTCGGCGGTTTCGGCGCCTTCTTCCTGCTCCTCGACGAGCCCGAGACCTACGGCCTGCCGCCCGACCCGGTCGTGCCGACGCGGCATCTGACCGAGTGCTGGAAGGCGGCGGCAGCGGCCGGTACGGCGCTGGTCGCGGGCGCCGCAGCGGCGTTCATCGGGGGGCGGCGATGAAGGGCGAGCGGACGATGGTGCCGCGCGAGAAGCCGCGCAGCTACTACGGGCAGCCGGTCGTCAAGGAGCCCGTCTGGACCTGGGAGATCCCCACCTACTTCTTCACCGGCGGCATGGCCGGCGCGGCGACGGTGCTCGCCTACGGCGCCCAGCTCGCCGGCAACCGGCGCCTGGAGCGCGCGCTCGTGGCTGCTGGCGCTGGCCGGCGTCACGGCCAGCCCGGCGCTGCTGATCTCCGACCTCGGCCGGCCCGAGCGCTTCCTCAACATGCTGCGCGTCTTCAAGCTCACCTCGCCGATGAGCGTCGGCTCCTGGATCCTGTCCACGAACGGCGCCCTCGTCACCGCGGCCACGCTCGCGAGCCTGCTGCGACGGCGCCCGAAGCTGCTGCGGCCCGCCGCCCCGGCGGCCGCGGTCGCCGGCCCGGCGCTCACCACCTACACCGCCGTGCTCGTCGCCAACAGCGCGATCCCGGCCTGGAGCGAGGCGCGCCGTCACCTGCCCTTCGTCTTCGCCGGCAGCGGCGCCGCGAGCGCCGGCGCCGCGGTCTGGCTGCTCAGCGGCGGCGTCGACGCGGGCCCCGCGCGCCGCCTCGCGCTCGGCGGCGCGATCGCCGAGCTCGCCGCGGGCGAGGCGATGGAGCGGTCGCTGGGCGAGGTCGGCGAGCCCTACAAGCAGGGCGAGGCGGGCAAGCTGATGAAGGCGGCGAAGGCGCTGACCGCCGGCGGCGCGGCGCTGATGGCCTTCGGCCGCAAACGGCGAGCCCTCGGCGTCGCCGGAGCCGGCATGCTGATCGCCGGCGCCCTGTGCGAGCGCTGGGGCGTCTACCGCGCCGGCTTCGCCTCGGCGGCCGACCCCGACTACACCGTCGGACCGCAGCGCGAGCGGCTCAACCAGCGAGCCTGAGCAGTTCCCCGGCGCGCTCGAGCGGCCGCCGGCAATCCCCCGGGTAGCCGTCGTCCGGACGCGAGCGAACCGGCGCGGTGCACGTGCTCGCGGGCGCCCGCGGCAGCCCCGCCTCGCGCCAGGCGACGAAGCCGCCCTCGAGGTCACTCGCGCGGCGGCCGAGCAGTCCCAGCGTCGCCGCTGCGAGGCTCGACTGGTAGCCCTCGTTGCAGACGACGACCAGCTCGATCTCCGGGTCGCGCAGTTGCGGAAGCGCGTACGGCGAGGCCGGGTCGAGGCGCCACTCGAGCACGTTGCGGGGTACGACCCAGGCGCCGGGCAGGGCGCCGTCGCGCTCGATCTGCTCGGCGCCCCGGATGTCGATGAGCTCGGCGCCCTCCTCCCAGTCGGCGAGCGCCTCGTGCGGGCCGACGCGGCGCAGGCCGGTACGGGCGGCGGCGAGCAGGCCGGCGACCGTGGCCGCCCGCGCCCGGTCTCGCGGCGGGGCGCTCACACGACCTCGATCCGGCCCGGGTTCTCGGCGACGATCGCGCCGATGATCTCCCCGCCCACGCGCTCGGCGCGCTCGCGCGGCACGGCGACGAGCAGGCCGCCCGAGGTCATCGCATCGGTGACGAGCACACGCCGTTCGGGGGCCACGTCCGTGGCGAACTCGGCGAACGCCTCGGCCTGCTCGGTGTTGCGGCGACTGCCGCCGGCGATCGCACGCTCGTTCGCGGCGAGCTCGAGGACGCCGTCGATCGCCGGCACCGCCTCGGCCGAGACGACCGCGCCGACGCCGCTCGCGAGGCAGAGCTCGTGCAGGTGGCCGAGCAGGCCGAAGCCGGTGACGTCGGTCGCCGCGCTGGCGCCGGCCGCGACGGCCGCCCGCGAGGCGTCGGCGTTGAGCTCGCACATCACCTCGATCGCGCGCTCGATGAGCCCCGCCGGCGCGAGGTCCCGCTTCGCCGCGGTGGTCGCCAGACCCGAGCCGAGCGGCTTCGTGAGAACGAGCGCGTCGCCGGGGCGGGCACCGGCGTTGGTCAGCATCCGCTCCGGGTCGACGATGCCGGTGACGGCGAGCCCGTACTTGGGCTCGGGGTCGTCGATCGAGTGGCCCCCGCCGACTGCCGCACCGGCGGCCGCGACGGTCTCCGCCCCGCCGGCGAGGATCTCCGACAGGAGCTCCGCCGGCAGCTCGTCGAGCGGGAAGGCGACGAGGTTGATCGCGACCAGTGGCGTGCCGCCCATCGCGTAGACGTCGGAGAGCGCGTTCGCGGCCGCGATCCGGCCGAAGTCACGCGGGCCGTCGACGATCGGCGTGAAGAAGTCGGCGGTCTGAACCAGCGCCCGCTCGGCGTCGATCCGGAAGACGGCGGCGTCGTCGGCTGCGTCGGAGCCGACGAGCAGCTCCGGGTGTCCGGGCAGATCGAGGTCCGGCGAGCAGCGCGCCGAGGCGGTCGCGCGGGATCTTGCAGGCGCAGCCGGCGCCGTGGGAAAGCGAGGTCAGGCGCGGGTGGGCGAGCGAGGCCACGGCTCGAAGATACCCTCACTCCATGGCCTCTACACCGGAGCGGGCACAGCTCGAGGCGCTGCGCGGCCTCCCGGCCGTCGAACGGCTCGCCGCTGAGCTCGACGGGCCCCACCATCTGCGCGTGGCCGCAGCGCGAACCGCAATCGACGCCGCCAGGGAGCGGCTGCTCGCCGCGGGCGCCGGGGCCGTCGACGGCGAGGGGCTGCGCAGCGAGGCCGCGGCCGAGCTCGAACTGCTCCGGCGCTCCTCGTTGCGGCCCGTCCTCAACGCGACCGGCGTCGTCCTGCACACGAACCTCGGGCGGGCGCCGCTCGCGCCCGAGGCCGCGGGCACCGCAGCCGCGATCGCCTCCGGCTACTCGAACCTCGAGTTCGACCTCGGCACGGGCGAGCGCGGCAGCCGCAGCGACCACGTCGAGCCGCTGCTCATCGAGCTGACCGGGGCCGAGGCAGCGATCGCGGTCAACAACAACGCCGCCGCGGTGCTGCTGGCGCTGGCCGCGACCGCGGCCGGGCGCGAGGTGATCGTCGGGCGCGACCAGCTCGTCGAGATCGGCGGGTCCTTCCGGATCCCGGAGATCCTCGAGCTCTCCGGCTGCAGGCTGGTCGAGGTCGGGACCACGAACCGGACCCGCCGGGGCGACTATGAGGCCGCGATCTCCGAGGGCACGGCGGCGCTGATGCGCGTGCACCAGTCGAACTTCCGGTCGGTCGGCTTCACCGAGACGCCCGTCGATCGCGGAGCTCTGCGAGCTCGGGGCCGAGCGCGGCTTGCCCGTGGTCGACGACCTCGGCTCCGGCGCCGCTCGAGCCGATCGGCGACGAGCCGCTCGTCTCCGCGTCGGTCGCCGCGGGCGCCGCGATCACCTGCTTCTCCGCCGACAAGCTGCTCGGCGGCCCGCAGGCGGGCGTGCTCGCGGGCCGGCGCGAGGCGATCGCCGCCTGCCGCCGGCACCCGCTCGCGCGGGCGCTGCGGATCGACAAGCTCCAGCTCGCGGCGCTCGAGGCGACGCTGAGGCTGCGCCGCGACGCCGGCCCCGAGGCGCTGCCCGCCGGGCGCGATGCTGAGCGCCGACGGCGCCGAGCTCGAGCGGCGGGCGCAGCTGATCGCCGAGCGGATCGGCCCGGGGGCGGCGGTCGTCGCGGGCGGTGGACGGGCCGGCGGCGGGACGCTGCCGACCCTCGAGCTCACGGGCGCGGTCTGCGCCGTCGACCCCGGCGCCGGCCGGCGCCGACGCGCTCGCCGAGCGCCTGCGGCAAGGCGAGCCGGCCGTGATCGCGCGCGTCGCCGAGGGCCGGCTGATCCTCGATCCGCGGACGCTGCTCGACGACGAGCAGGCGCGGTCAGCCGCGGACGCGACCCGCCTCGCCCTTGGCTGAGGGCGCCGGAGCCCGGTCTGACGCTGGGCACCGCCGGCCACATCGACCACGGCAAGACGCGGCTGGTCGCCGCCCTGACCGGGACCGAGACCGACCGGCTCGAGGAGGAGCGGCGCCGCGGGATCTCGATCGAGCTCGGCTTCGCGGAGCTCGAGCTCGGCGACGGCACCGCGCCTCGGCGTCGTCGACGTCCCCGGGCACGAGCGGCTCGTGCGGACGATGGTCGCCGGCGCCGGCGGGGATCGACCTCTTCCTGCTGGTCGTCGCCGCCGACGACGGCGTGATGCCGCAGACGAGCGAGCACCTCGAGGCGCTCCGGGCGCTCGGGGTCGAGCGCGGCGTGGTCGCCCTCAACAAGGCCGACCTCGTCGACCCCGAGCCGCGCGAGCTCGTCGCCGAGCGAGCTCCGGCGAGCTGCTGCCGGGACGGCCGATCGTCGACCATCGAGCGCCGCCACCGGCGAGGGGATCGAGCGGCTCCGCGACCGCCATCGCGGCCGAGGCCGCGGCCGTCGCTCCGAGCGCGCGGCTCGCGGCGACGAAGGCTGGCCGCCCGCCGACGGCGCTCCTGCACGTCGACCGCTCGTTCACGATCGCCGGGGCCGGCACCGTCGTCACCGGAACCGTCGCCGCCGGCGGTTTCGATGCGGGTGCCCGCGTCACGTCCTGCCGGCCCGGGAGACGGCCCGGGTGCGCTCGATCCAGGTCCACGGCCGCCGGTCGAATCCGCGGGCCGTGGCAGGCGGGCGGCGCTCAACCTGGCCGGGATCGACCGCGCCGCGGTCCCGCGCGGCTCGGTGATCAGCACCGACCCGGAGACGCCGAGCCCCAGCTACCGGCTCGACGTGCGCCTGCTCGGCCCGCTCGCCGACCGGTCGGCTCCCGCGACGCCTGCAGGTCCACCAGGGCACCCGGGACGCCGCCGCTCGCGTCGTCGCGCTCGGCGCCGGGCTCGCGCAGCTGCGGCTCGAGGCGCCACTGATCGCCCGCGCGCGGCGAACGGCTCGTGCTGCGCTCGATCGCGCCGCCCGGGACGCTCGGCGGCGCGCGTGGTCATCGATCCCGACCCCCGCCGCCACGGCCCCGGCGCCGAGAGCGAGCGCCTGCGCCTCCTCGAACACGGCGAGCCCGAGGAGATCCTGCTCGCGGCGCTCGCGGAGGGCTCCGGCAGCCTCGGGGACGATCCCAGCGGGTGGCGACGCGAGCCGCGGCTCGCCTTCGCCCTCCCCCGCTTCGGCGAGGGTGCCTGGCGGCGCGCGATCGAGCGCCTGAGCGAGCGGGGGGCGATCGTGGCCGACCACGGCCGGATCGCCCCGCCCGAGGCCGAGCGGCCGGAGCCAAGCGGGCCGCAGCCGATTCCGGACGAGCTGCGGGCGCACGCCGTCCGGGCGCTCGCCGCTCTCAAGGGCGACGGCGCCGAGCCGCGCTCCGTCCAGGCGCTCGCCGACGAGCTGGGAATCGACCGCGCGACGGCGGTGATGCTCCTCGACGCGCTTGCGGCCGATGGCCGGCTGCGCCGGCTCACGCCCGATGTCTACTTCGACCCCGAGGTCCTCGCCACCCTCGAGCGCCGCGCGGTGCAGCTCGCAACCGAGCGCGGCTCGATCTCGCTCGCGGAGCTCCGCGACGAGCTGCGCACGAGCCGGAAGTACGCGCAGGCGCTCGTCGAGCACCTCGACCGCGAAGGGCTGACCGTGCGCCGCGGCGACCGCCACCTCGCGCGCCGCGCGCCCGGCGCCGGCTGACCGGGCTCCCGCCGCGCCTTCCGCGGTCCGCCCGTCTGAGCGCTTCCCCACCGGGGCCCGGGCTCTCCGCCCCGCTCCCGCCGCCGGGGTCCTAGGCTTGACCCGCCGCATGGGGCGGCAGGGGTCTGGTGGCCCATCTGGCCTTCAAAGCCAGCAGGGCGGTGCAGCCCACCGCTTGGAAGGTTCGATTCCTTCGCCGCCTCGTCAAGCCCCCTGGCCCCGGCCCGCGCCGAGGCTCGCTCACCGCGGCGACTGGTCACGTTCCACCTCATGTTGGGGTGTTTCGTAACCACTGGCGGGGGTGCGGCGGCCGCCGGCGTGCAGGCGTCACACGCCAACGGACCCCGTATCTGCAAATCTGATCCCCCATGAGCAGGAAGCGCTGGACACTCCTCCTGGTGTGCGTGGCGACGTTCATGTTGCTGCTCGACATCACGGTGGTGAACGTCGCGCTGCCCTCGATCCAGCGCGACCTCGACGCGAGCCTGCCCTCCCTGCAGTGGGTCGTAGATGCCTACGCGCTGACGCTCGCCTCGTTCCTGCTGGTCTTCGGCTCGCTCGGCGACCGGCTCGGGCGGCGCCGCATCTTCTCCGTCGGCCTCGGCGTCTTCACCCTCGCCTCGCTGCTTTGCGGGCTCTCCAAGGACGCCACGGTGCTCAACCTCTTCCGCGGATTGCAGGGCGTCGGCGCGGCGGCGATGTTCGCGACCGCTCTGGCGCTGATCGCGCAGGAGTTCGAGGGTCGGGAGCGCGGCAAGGCGATCGGGATCTGGGGCGCGACGGTCGGCGGCGCCGTCGCGATCGGCCCGCTGGTCGGGGGCCTGATCACCGACGGGCTCGGCTGGGAGTGGATCTTCTTCGTCAACATCCCGATCGGGCTCGCGGCGATCATCGGCACCCAGACGCGGCTCGCCAACGTCACCGCGACCGACGCGTATCCGATCGACTGGGCCGGCCTGGTGAGCTTCTCGCTGGCGCTGTTCGCGCTCATCTTCGGGCTCATCCGCGGCAACGCGGAGGGCTGGGGATCCGCCCAGATCGTCGGCTCGCTCACCGCGGCGGTCCTCCTCATGGTCGCCTTCTTCGTGATCGAGTCACGCCGCGACCACGCGATGCTCGACCTCTCCCTGTTCCGCGTCAGCTCCTTCGGCGGCGCCTCGATCGTCGCCTGGGGACTGTCGGCGACGATGTTCTCGCTCTTCCTCTACATCACGCTCTACCTGCAGGACGTGCTCGGCCTGACGCCGCTCGAGGCAGGCGTCCGCTTCTTGCCGCTGAGCCTGCTCTCGTTCTTCGTCGCGCCCATCTCCGCCAACCTCGCCCACCGGATCCGCGTCCAATACCTGATGGGCGCGGGCATGGTGCTCGTGGGCGTCGGCCTGCTCTTGATGCGCGGCGTCACCCCCACCGACTCGTGGACGACGCTGCTGCCGGGCTTCATCGTCGCCGGCATCGGCGTCGGCATGACCAACCCGCTGATCGCCGACGTGGCGCTCGGCGTAGTCGCTCCCGCCCGCGCCGGGATGGCCTCGGGGATCAACTCGACCTTCCGTCAGGTCGGCATCGCGACCGGCGTGGCCGGCCTCGGGGCGATCTTCCAGGCCCAGATCGCGTCCAACCTCGGCGCGATCCCGGGCGCGATCCGCGACCGCTTCTCGGACGCGATCTCCGCCGGCGCTATCCAGCAGGCCGCTGCCCAGGCGCCGGCCGACATCCGCGACAAGGCCGTGGCCGTCGGCAAGGACGCCTTCGTGATCGGCTTCAACGACATCCTGCTGATCGGCGGCATCGTCGTCATGATCTGCGGGATCCTCGGACTGCTGATGGTCCGGCGCAGCGACTTCGTCGCCGTCGGCCCGCAGTCGCAACCGGCGCCCGACGCCGAGCCCGAGCCCGCCGCCGCGAGCTGAGGCCGCACCAGGAAGGGATCAGCCGCGTCCCCGCGGCGTGAGCGCGCGGCGCGCGGCTCACCGGCGCTTGAGCTTCACGGTCGTCTGCTGCTTGGCGACGTTGCCACGGTTGTCGGTCAGCGTCGCCTTCACGGTCGCCTTCGGCTTCTTGCCCTTGCGCAGCGCCTTGGCCAGCTTCTTTCGAGCCTTCTCGCTCGCGGGCTTCAGCTTCACCTCGCGGGTATCGCCCGACGCCACCGTCTTCGTCTTCGGGGCGATCTCGTGCTTCTTCCCGCCCTGCTTGAACTTCCCGCTCAGCTCCGCCGTGAGGTCCTCACCGGCTTTGACCTTGACCTCTACGTAGACCTTGTTCTTCTTCAGCTTCTGCGGGCTCTTCGCCTTGAGCTTGCCGTCGACCGCCGAATCGATCGTCACCTTGCCGTTTGCGGCGGCGGTGGTCGGTCCGTTGCAGTAGACGGCGTTGCCGACGGCGGCTACGTCGCCGGTGAAGACGGCGGCCGGATCGCAATCGTTGGCCACCGTCACGCTGACGTCGAAGGTGCCGTCAGCCGCGTAGGCATGGGTCGGCGTCGGGCCGCCGTCGGCAAGCGTGGTTCCGTCGCCGAAGTCCCAGTCGAAGCGGGTCGCAACGCCGCCCCGGACCGTGGTCGAACGGGCGTCGAAACGGGTCGGCTTGCCTGCCGGAGCCGGATTGGCGGTGAACTGCGGCTTCGGCGTCTGCGTCGGGGAGGTCGCGACGCTGAAGAAGTCCGGGAACTTGCCGCCGGACGCGAAGGGAGTTCCCGTCACCGGAGTCAGGCCGCCACCGGAGCCGATCGCAAAGCCCTCCACCTGCCCGGGGTCGGACAGGATCGAGTCGTACAGGTGGGCGCCGTCGGGGGTGATCCCGATCCCGAACGTCTGCCCGACCACCGTCACCGGCGTCCCAGCGATCTGGCTCGATGCGCCCGTGGCCGGGGCGATCGTGAAGCCCTCGACCGATTTGCCGAACACGTCGGTCACGTAGAGGCTGCCGCCGTCGGGGGTGACCTGGGTCTCGATCGGCGCGTCCCCGGCGGTCGCGAACGGCGAGCCCGTCACGACGCTGGGCGCGCCCGTCGTCGGATCGAGGTCGAGGACGTCGATCGCGTTGAGGTTCGACTGGGCGACGAACAGGCGCGAGCCGTCGGGGGCGATCGAGGCCCCGAAGGCGTTGAACTCGCCGGGGAGATAAACCGGCGAGCCCGCGATCGCGTGCAGCGCCCCGTTCGCGTCGATCGTCAACGCCGCGATTGCCGTGTCGGCGTTCGAGGCGGGCGGGCCGGTCGGGCCGCGGCGTCCGGTCACGTAGACGAAGCGACCGTCGGGCGAGACGACCACGGCGCGGGGGTCGAAGATCCCGACCCCGACCGGCGAGGACGCGACGAGAGTCGGGGTGCCGTTCGCGGCCGGCGAGAAGACCGAGACCGAGGGCGCCGTGTCGGTGCCGTCGCGGTTCGTGGCGAGGAGGAAGTCCCCGTCGGGGGTGAAGGCGAGGCCGGTGGGCTGGTTGCCGCCGGTTGGGACGGCGGAGAGCGGGCTCGGCGTGCCGTCCGGCGCCAGGGAGTAGGCGGTGACGGTGTCATCGCCGGTGTTGGCGACGTAGGCGTGGCGCGCGTCGGGGCTGACGACGACCCCGTTGTTGTCAGTCGCCCGCGGCAACCGGCGTTCCGGGCAGCGGTTGAAGCGACCCGCCGCCCGCGATCGAGTAGGCGGCAAGGCCACTCGCCACCGACTGGCTGTTGGTCACATACAGCGAGCTGTCGGCGGCAGCCGATGCAGGCATACAGAAGGCCGTCGCGATCAGAGCGGCGATCCAGGTTCGTCGGCAACTCACGCGCGGGACTCCCTTCGGGCGTTGGGTAGGCGAGCTTAGACGCGAATTGAATTGCTCGTATTCCCAAGGAAACGGCACCCTGCCGCCCGAGCACGCTCCGCGAGCGTCTGGGCGGCGGCCGCAGGGCGGCCGGCGTCGATAGATTGCCGCGCAATGGGGCAGCGCACCTTCGTCTTCTTCCCGGAGAGCGCCTACGGGCCGACCAACAACTGCGTCGGCATCGGCAACGTCCTGCGCCGGCGTGGCCACCGGGTCGTGTTCATCGCCGAGGAGTCGTTCAAGGGCACCCTGGAGGAGAAGGGCTTCGAGGAGCAGCTGATGCGGCTGACACCGCCCGAGGAGCCGGCGGAGGGCGGCGAGGCCGCGGCCGAGGACCCGGGCCAGTTCTGGAAGGACTTCATTCGCGAGACGGCGCCGGTCTTCCGCAAGCCGACGATCGAGCAGCTCGAGGGCTTCATCGGCCCGACCTTCCAGGCGCTCTGCGACGGCGCGCGCTACGTCGACGACCGCCTCATCGAGATCATCGCCGAGGTCAAGCCCGACGTGCTCGTCGAGGACAACGTCGTCACCTTCCCGGCGCTGCTCGCCTCGGGGATCCCCTGGGCGCGGATCGTCTCCTGCAACCCCGCCGAGGTCAAAGACCCCGACGTCCCTCCCCCCTTCTCCGGGTATCCGGTCGCCGACCGTTCGGGCTGGGACGAGTACTGGGCCGAGTACGACCGCGCGCTCGGGCCGATGCAGCGCGAGTTCAGCGAGTTCTGCGTCGAGCGCGGCGCCGGACCGCTGCCCGAGCGCGAGCTCATGCACACCTCCCCCTACGTGAACATGACCCTGTACCCGGCCGAGGTCGACTACGCGCGGGCGACGCCGCTCGGCGCCGGTTGGCACAACCTCGAGGCCGCGGTACGGACGACGGATGAGGCCTGGCAGGTGCCGTCCGAGCTCGCCGGCGAGGGGGCGCTGGTCTACCTCAGCCTCGGCTCGCTCGGCTCCGCCGACGTCGGCCTGATGAAGACGTTGATCGCAACCCTCGCCGACTCGCCCTACCGGGTGATCGTCTCGATGGGCCCCCAGCACGAGGAGCTGGCCGACGACGTCGGGGCTGCGGCGAACATGACGGGAGCGGAGTTCCTGCCGCAGACCTCGATCCTGCCCGAGGTCGATCTCGTGATCACCCACGGCGGCAACAACACCGTCACCGAGAGCCTCTACTTCGGCAAGCCGATGGTGCTGCTGCCGCTCTTCTGGGACCAGTACGACAACGCCCAGCGCATCCACGAGACCGGGTTCGGCCGCCGCCTGTCGACGTACGGCCACGAGCCGGACGAGCTCCGCGGGGCGATCGACGGCCTGCTCGCCGACGCCGCGCTCGGCGACCGGCTCGCGAAGCTCTCGACCCGGCTGCGGGGCGCGCCCGGCACCGAGAAGGCGGCCGACCTGCTCGAGCGCCTCGCCGAAGCCGGCTCCTAAGCGGTCGACCACGCGACAGACCCCCGACTCGACAGATGGCCATCTATCCACCGCATCAGGGGGCGAGACGTGCCACCTATCCGCTCGCCCGCGGTCCGGCGGGCGGCCTAAAGGCCCTCGTCGCGGACGCGGGCGCCGACCACGAGCAGGCCGGCGGCGCCGAGCGCGCGGCGGAAGAGGTTGACGCCGCCGGTGAGCTCCAGCGCCGCCCACCAGGCAAAGGCTGCGAGGTGCACGGCCCGCGCGAGCCGCCGACGGCCCTCATCGCGGGCGAGACCCTGCGCGGCCGCGGCGCCGACCGCGACGAGCATCGGCCCGTTCGGCGTCTGGCCGACGACGTAGCCGCGGATCGTGAGATCGCGGGAGGGGATCACGGCGCGGACTGTACGCCGGGGCCCGAGGAGGGCCCGATTCCCAGATTGGAAGCCGTCGAGAACGGACGCGAGTGGGTATGGACCGGAAGACGCTGCGCGCATACGACAGGGGGAGGACCCGATCAGCGAGACCGGCTCGCGGCGCGACGGCACGGCGCCCGACGACGGTGAGCGGGAGCGGCTGGTCGCGAACATCGCCGGCCACCTCGGCGAGGCCTGGGACGAGGGCGTGCGCAAGCGCTCGCTCGCCTACCTCGCCCGGGCGAGCGACGAGCCCTGCGGCCGCGTCGCCGAGGGATCGGCGCCCGAGCGAGATCGAGAGCCCGACCGCGTAGTCGCCGCTGCGGGCAAGCCTTGGAGCGGGCCGCCGGAGGGGGGGAAGCCGGCGGCCCGCTCGCTCACCCATCACCCATGGGGAGGGAGGCACGTCGCGTGTTGAGGCGCGGCCCAGCCGCCCTTGTACCCGGAAAAACGCGCCGTAGACAACGGCCGGAGAAATTCGTTCCGGCCGCGCCGATCCGCGGGCCCGGGCCTCAGCCCGCTTCCGAGAACGCCGGCTCGCCTGGACCCGTCAGCTCGTCCTCGTCTCCGGCCGGGGCGGGCATCCGACCCGGCGGCTCGAGCACGAGCGCGGAGATCAGCAGCGCCACGGCGACCAGCGCTGCCCCGATCAGGAACGCGAGGTGGTAGCCGCCGGTGAGCGCGTTCGCCGCCGGCTCGCCCGCAGCGCGCAGGTCGCTCGTCCGCGTCGCCGAGAGCGTCGCCAGGACGGCGAGGCCGAGCGCGCCGCCGACCTGGGCCGAGGTGTTGACCAGGCCGGAGGCGAGCCCCGACTCCTGCGGGGTGACGCCCGACATCGCCAGCGTCATCAGCGACGGGAAGCAGCCCCCGATGCCGAAACCGAGGATGAGCAGCGGCGGCAGCAGGTCGACCCAGTAGTCGCCGGCGACCGGCACGCGCGCGAACAGCGCCAGGCCGACCGCGGTCAGAGCCATGCCGACCATGAGCACGCGCTTGGGCCCGAACCGCATCATCAGCGGCTCGGCGAAGCGCAGCGACATCGTGCCCATCACCAGGGTCGTCGGCAGGAATGCGAACCCGACCTCGAGCGCGTCGTAGCCGAGCACCTTCTGCAGGTACAGCGCACCCATGAAGAAGAGGGAGAACATGCCGGCGACGAGCAGCGCCTGCACGACGTTGGCGCCGGAGACGTTGCGCGAGCGGAAGATCCCGAGCGGCACCAAGCGGTTCGAGATCCGCGCCTCGCGGAGCGACGAAGGCGGCGAGCAGCGCCGTCGAGACGGCGCCGAGGGCGAGCGTCTGCGGATCGCCCCAGCCGAGCTCGGCCGCCGGCTTGACGATCGTGTAGACGCCGATCATCAGCGCTCCGACGAGCAGCACGGCGCCGGGAATGTCGGCGCCCTTGTCGAAGCCGAGGCCGGGCGCGTCGTCGATCAGCCGCCGGGCGAGGACCGCGGTCGCGATCCCGATCGGGACGTTGATGAAGAAGATCCAGTGCCAGCTGATCGCCTGCGTGAGCAGGCCGCCGAGCAAGAGGCCGATCGTGCCCCCCGCGGAGGCGACGAAGCCGTAGACGCCGATCGCCTTCGCCTGCTCGGAAGGGTGCTGGAACATCGTCACGATCATCCCCAGGGTCACCGCCGAGGCCATGGCGCCGCCGATGCCCTGGATGAAGCGGGCGCCGACCAGCATCTCCTGCGTCTGCGAGAAGCCGCATGCGAGGGAGGCGAGCGTGAAGATGACGAGGCCCGCGAGGAAGATGCGCCGGTGCCCGAGCAGGTCGCCGAGCCGGCCCGCGAGCAGCAGCAGGCCGCCGAAGGTGATCAGGTAGCCGTTCACGACCCACGCGAGGCCGGCCTGGGTGAACCCGAGGTCCTCCTGGATCGTCGGCAGCGCCACGTTGGTGACGGTCACGTCGAGGACGATCATGAGCATCCCCGCGCAGAGGACATAGAGCGCGATCCAGTGGTGGCGCTCGGCGCGGAGAGGCTCGGGGGCCCCGGCTCTGTCGGCTGTCATGGGATCGGTTTGCATCTCGAAGCTCCTTGGGAATGAAACGGTCTCGGGGAACGAGACGGTCCTGCGTTTCCCAATGTGACCCCCACCTTGGCCGAAACTAATCGGCAGTCGAAGCCGAACAGGTTGCCGAACGGCGATCAACTATGCAATCACCGCCCTGGAAGAGGTTGGGGGGCGGCTTGCGCCGCCCGGTCCAACCGCAGGCTACGAGGCGGCCTCGCGCTCGATCCGCTCCGGCATCCCGAAGCGGCCGAAGAAGCGCTCGTACATCTCCGGGTCGACCGGCTCCTCCGGGAAGCGCAGGTAGGACTCCGGGTCCTCGCTCGCGGTCGAGCGACAGATGAAGCAGGTCACGTCCGCGATCCGCTCGCCCTCGAGGGCGAGCACGTTGAGGGCGAAGGGCAGATAGGCCCCCTCCTCCTCGCTCCACGCGTAGAAGGCGAGCGCGGGCTGACCGTTGGCGGTCGTCTGGACCGGGTACCAGTCCCACTCCCCCGAGAGCGGACCGACGCGGAGGAAGGCGGCCATCTCGGTCGCTCCCCCCTCGCCCCCGTACCAGGTGGCGAGCGGCGGCATCGAGAACGTCGCCTCCTCGGTCAGCATCGCGACGACGCCGTCGATGTCCTGCTCGTCCCAGGCCGCCAGGTATTCGTCGATCACGCGCTGCGTCTCGCGGTCCCCGAGCTCGCGGGCGCTGCGCTGGTGGCTGCGGGAGGGCAGGCGCGCATCGATCGTCGCGCGGGCGCGCTGCAGGGCGCTGTTGACGGAGGCGACGGTGGTCTCGAGCGTGGCCGCGGTCTCCCGGGCCGAGTAGCCGAGCACCTCGCGCAGGATCAGAACCGCGCGCTGGTTGGCCGGCAGCAGCTGCAGCGCCGCGACGAAGGCGAGCTCGAGCGCCTCGCGCTGCTCGAAGCGCGACTCGGGGCCGAGGCTGCCATCCTCGATGCCGACCAGCTCGTCGGGGAAGGGCTCGATCCACACCGACTCGACCACCGGCCGGCCCGGCGGCCCGTCGCCGTCGGCCTGCGAGCGGGGGCCGTAGTCGACCGGGTGCACGCGCTTGGGGCGCCGCTCGATCGCGTTCAGGCAGGTGTTCGTGGCGATCGTGTACAGCCACGAGCGCAGCGAACTGCGACCCTCGAAGCGCGCCAGCCCGCGCCACGCCCGCAGCAAGGTCTCCTGGAGCGCGTCCTCGGCGTCGTGCAGCGAGCCCAGCATCCGGTAGCAGTGGGCGGTGAGCTCGCCACGGTAAGGGTCGATGAGCCGCCCGAAGGCGCTCTCGTCGCCGCCCTGAGCGCGCTCGATGAGGGCCTGTTCCGATGTTCCGACGCCTGCCATTCAGCCAGCCCGAGAGGGTAGTGGCTGCGGTCTCACAATTGCGGGCGTTTTGCGCTCTTTTCGTACTTATCGGTACTTATCAATTTTCGATAAGCGCCGATAAGAGAGATAAGGTCGGTAGGTGCGACCCCAGGAGAACCCGTACACGCCGAACGCAGGCGCGCGGCCGCCCGTGCTCGTGGGCCGGGAGGCGGAGCTGCGCGAGTTCGAGTTGCTCCTCGAACGGCTGCGGCGGGGGCATGCCGAGCAGTCGCTGATCGTGACCGGCCTGCGCGGCGTCGGCAAGACGGTCCTGCTGAACGCCTTCGCGACGCGCGCCCGCGAGCGCGGCTGGACGACGGTCGATGCCGAGATCACCCGCCAGACGCGTTTCGCCGAGCGCATCGGCCAGCTCGCCCGCCGGGCGCTGCTCGAGGTCGCGCCGCGCCGGCGCTGGCGCAAGCGCGCCCGCGCCGCCGCCGCGCGTGCTGCGCTCCTTCCAGCTCACGGTCGACACGGGCGGCACCGTGATGGCCGGAATCGACGTCGATGCCGCCGAGGGCAGAGCCGACAGCGGCTTTCTCCCCGACGATCTCACCGACCTCGTCGTCGCCCTCGGGGAGGCGGCCGCCGAGCACGGGCGGGGCATCCTCTTCGCCCTCGACGAGGTCCAGTTCCTCGAGGCCGCGGAGCTCGAGGCGCTGATCGCGGCGCTGCACCGCTCGGTCCAGCTGCAGCTGCCGGTGACGCTCGTCGCCGCCGGACTCCCGCAGCTGCCGCGGCTGGCGGGCGAGGCGAAGTCCTACGCGGAGCGCCTCTTCCGCTTCCCGATGATCGGCCGCCTCGAGCGCGAGCCGGCGATCGAGGCGCTGGTCGCGCCGGCGCGCGATCTGGGGGTCGAGGTGGAGCCGCAGGCCGCCGCGGAGGTCTTCCGACTCACCGACGGCTACCCCTACTTCATCCAGGAGTACGGGAAGGCGATCTGGGACATGACCGCTGAGGCGCCGATCCGCCGCGCCGACGTCAACGCCGCCCGCGACGTGGTCGAGGCGAAGCTGGACGAGAGCTTCTTCCGGACCCGCGTCGAGCGCGCGACCGACCTCGAGCTCGCGCTACCTGCGCGCGATGGCGACGCTGGGGCCGGAGCCGCAGAACGCCGGCGAAGTCGCCGGCGCGCTCGGTCGCAGCTCCGAGCAGCTCGCGACGACGCGCGCGCGGCTGGTCGACAAGGGCCTGCTCTACACGCCCCGTCGCGGATTCGCCGCGTTCACGGTCCCCCAGTTCGATCGCTACCTGCTGCGGGCGTACGGATGAGCGAGCAGCCGGACACCCTCCTCCCCCACCCCGTCGCAGGCGACGCCTTCGAGGGCGAGGTGCGGATCGAGAACGTGCGCTGGAGCTCGGACGACGGCGGCTTCGCGGTCGTCGACGTCTCACTCGAGGACGGATCGCCGCTGGCTGTCGTCGGCCCGCTCGGGCACCTCGAGGAGGGCTCGCGAGCCCGGATCAGCGGCCGCTACGAGGAGCACGCCACCCACGGCCTGCAGCTGCGGGCGCTGGAGGCCGAGCCCATCGATCCGACCGGTGCCGAAGGCGCCCGCTACTACCTGCGCACGATCCCCGGCATCGGCGCCGCCCGCGCCGCCCGCCTCGTGGAGACGCACGGAGACGCCGTCTTCGAGGTGATCGACGCCGACCCCGAGGCCGCCTTCGGGGCAGTGCCGGGGCTCGGCTCCGAGAAGGCGCGCGTGGCCGCGCAAGCGTGGGTCGAGCGGCGCAGCCAGCGCCGCCTGTACGCGCTCCTGGCCCCGCACGGCCTCGCCCGCTACACGGCCGAGATCATCGCCACCCACGGCGAGCGCGCGGTCGAGGCCGTCACCGAGGACCCCTACTCGCTGACCTCGCTGCACGGGGTCGGCTTCCACACCGCCGACCGCTTCGCGCTCGCCCTCGGCGTCGACCCCAGCGCGCCCGAGCGCCAGCAGGCGGCGGCCCTGCACGCGCTCGCCGAGGCGGAGCAGAACGGCCACACCCACCTGCCGCTGGCCGAGCTGCTCGCGGCGATGCGGGCCCTGCTCGGTCCCGAGACCGAGCCCTCGATCGGGCGGGTCACCTCGACGCCCGGGATCACCGTCGAGGGGACGCTGATCTACCGCGACTGGACGTATGAGTCGGAGCGCTGGCTGGGCGCGACGCTCGGCGGCGATGGCGCGCTCGAAGGCCGCCTGGAACCAGGAGCCCGCGGCCGCCGATCTCGACGGGCTGACGCCCGAGCAGAGCGACGGGGTCGCCAACGCGCTGAGCCGGCGCCTGTCGCTGGTGACGGGCGGGCCGGGCACCGGCAAGACGCACCTCACCCATTCGATCGCAGCGCTGGCCGAGGCGCGGAAGCTGAAGCTGGCCCTGCTGGCGCCGACGGGGCGTGCCGCGCGGCGGCTGACGCAGGCGACCGGCGGCTTTCCGGCGCAGACGATCCATCGGGCGCTCGAGTGGATCCCCGGCGACTTCCCGGGCCGTGACGAGGCGAATCCCGTCGACGCCGATCTGATCGTCGTGGACGAGTCCTCGATGCTCTCGCTCGAGATCTGCCGCAACCTCGTGGCCGCCGTCGGCGACGAGACCCACCTGGTGCTGATCGGCGACGCCGACCAGCTGCCACCGGTCGGCCCGGGTAAGCCCTTCTGCGAGCTGATCGAATCCGAGGTCGCGCCGACGGTCCGGCTCGGCCACGTCTTCCGGCAGGCGCGGCGCTCGATGATCGTCGGCGCCGCGCACTCGATCCGGCGCGGAGAGGAGCCCCGCGCGGAGCCCGGGCCCGAGGAGGAGCGCGACTTCTACGTGCATCGCAAGGCGAGCGCCCAGGCGCTGGCCTACGACGTGGTCCGGATCGCAGTCGAGCGGATCCCCTCCCAGTACGGGTTCGACCCCGTCCGCGAGGTCCAGGTGCTGGCGCCGCAGTACCGGGGGCCACTTGGAATCGAGCACCTGCACGCTCGCCTGCGCGACGAGCTCTGCGGCTCCGCCGAGCGGGTCGTCGAGGGCCGCTTCTCGATCGGAGAGAAGGTGATGATCACGCGCTCGCTGCCCGAGCTCGAGATCGCGAACGGGACGATGTTCGTGATCGACAGCGCCGACGAGGACGAGCGCAGGCTCTATCTCGAGACCGAGCTCGGCCAGCTCCTGACGCTCCCCTACGAGGAGGCACGGCACCTGCGCGGTGGCTTCTGCGCGTCCGTCCACAAGGCGCAGGGCTTCGAGATCCCGGCGGTGATCGTCTGCCTGCACTCCTCGCACGCCCCGCAGCTGCTCTCCCGCAACCTCCTGTACACGGCGGTGACGCGAGCGCAGAAGCTCTGCATCCTGGCCGGCGACCGCCGCGCGACCGCTCGCGCCCTCGCCAACACGGACGCGATGAACCGCCACTCGCGCCTCGCCGAGCGGCTGGCGGAGTAGGCGCGCTCAGCAGGCCGGGAACGCGGCCGCGAGCTCCTCGGCGAGCAGCTCCGCCCAGGCCGCGTCGACGACCCCGTCGACGCTGATCCGCTTGCCGACGGCCTCCAGGCTGCAGAGCGCGAAGCCGCGCCCGGTGAGGGTCCGGAACGGCGGCAGCTGGGTGTCGACCAGGCAGAGGGCGCCAAAGGTCCGCACGTCGGGCGCGATCTCCTCGACCACCCGGGATACGAGCGCGACCTTGCGCTCCAGGGCATCGAGCAGGTCCGTGCGGTCGTCGTCGCCGATCCACAGCTGCTGAGCCGCGCCGCGGCCGGTGACGTGCGCCTCGCCGGCGTGCCGGCGGGCGTCGATCACCCAGACGCCGCCGGGGGCGATCGCGAGATGGTCGATCGCGGGCCCCGCGCCGGGGACCGCGCGGCCGTGCAGGAAGCGGACCTCGGGCCGGCAGCGTGCCGCGAGGCTTGAGGCGAAGGGCTGCTGGGCGACCTCCGCCTCCCCGAGCAGGCGCGGGAGCGGCGGGAAGCCGGCTTGCTCGATCTTCGCCGGTTCAGTCACAGCAGGCCCCATGGCCCTCCGATCGGATGAGGCGGCCTCATCCTTTAGCGCCATCGCACACGGGCGGACGAAGTGACCGCTGGTTGGGATAAACCTCCGGCATGGCGGTGCCCGTCTTTCACCGTTACGTAGCGATCGGCGACTCGACCACCGAGGGGCTGATGGACGCGCATCCGGGTGGTGGCTACCGCGGCTGGGCGGACCGGCTCGCCGAGCGCCTGGCCGCGGCGAACCCGGAGCTGCGCTACGCGAACCTGGCGATCCGGGGCCGGAAGCTGCCGCAGATCCGGGCCGAGCAGCTCGAGCCCGCGCTCGCGCTCGAGCCCGACCTGGCGAGCGTCCTCGGCGGCGTCAACGACATCCTCCGCCGCGAGGTCGATCTCGACGCCCGGGCCGAGGATCTGGAGACGATCGTGGCCCGCCTGCGCGCGAGCGGCTCGATGGTGCTGCTCGTCAACTACCCGGACCTCGCCGCGTCGATCACGATCGGGGCCGCGCGCTTCCGCCCGCGGCTCGTCTCCTTCAACCGCACGATCCGCGAGATCGCCGAGCGCAACGGCGCGATCCTCGTCGACCTCGAGCGGGACGGGATCGTGCACCCCGCGCTGTGGTCGCCGGACCGGCTGCACGCGAGCTCGACCGGGCACGAGCGGATCGCGGACGTCGCCGCCGCGGCCCTCGGCCTCGGCACGATCGACCCGGAGTGGGAGGCGGCGCTGCCCGCGCATCGCCCGCGCCCCCGGCCGGTGCGGGTTGCCGGCGACATGCTCTGGGCGGGCCGCTACCTCGCCCCGTGGCTCTTGCGCCGCCTCCGCGGGATCTCCTCCGGTGACGGGATCGAGCCGAAGCGACCGGTGCTCGAGCCCGTCGAGCCGCCTGGGGCGTCGTCGGCTCAATAGGTTGTCAGTAGGAGCCGCGCGTCGCCGGCGCGCGGTGTTCGGAGTACATGCGCAGCGCGAACCGCCCCGCCGGGTGCTCGCGGAAGCCCTCGATGCGCTCGGCGTGGGCGGGCGGGAAGTCCTCGGGCTGGAAGTGCGGCGCCGGATAACCCTCCGTCGGGCAGACCGCGGGCGAGGCCATCGCCGCGAAGGCGATGTCGTGCACGCCGAAGTGCTCGCCGCCGAGGAACGGGCGGCCGTCCGCGAGCCGCGCGACGATCCGGTCGAAGACCTCGGTGACCGCGCCCGGCGCCGCGGCGAGCTGTGCGGGGTCGAGCCCGAGCGCGCGCCTCGCGAGCGGCTTCCCCGTGCGCGCCATCGTCGGCATCAGGCGCAACTGCCAGGCGGGAACGCCGGGCGACCAGACCCTCGTCATGGTCGGGATGTCGTCGAGCAGGAACTCCCACGCCATCCGCCGGGTCGCCTCAGCGAACTCGCCCGTGAGCCCGGCCACGAACTCGCGCGCCTCCGCATGGCCGTCGAGGTCGCGGGGATAGATGTGCGCGTCCTGCGGCGCGCGGGCGTCTGCCCACTCGGCGATCGTGGTCGAGTCGGTGAGCTTGCGGCCGGCGCCGCTGAGGACCGGCAGCGTTCCCCACCGCCGTGCACGCGCGAGCTGAGCACGTGCAGGAAGAGCGCCTGGCGATGCTCCTCGTAGCCGACCCCGCACGAATCCAGCGACCAGCGCGCGAAGTCGTTGAAGGGGCTGACAGGCAGGCTGAACAGCCGTGGCGGTTTCGGGGGATCGGTTGTCATCGCGAGCGGTCCAGCCGGCGCAGTGCAATTCCCGCAATTGCGGGCCGGAGACTACTCCTCGCGAGCGCGAAAGACCCCCGGTAGGGTGAACCATCGCCTCGCCCCTGCAGCACCTGGCCGAGTTCGCGCGCACCGCCCCCCACCGAGCCGCTTCGAACCGCGCCTCGGCCGACGCCGCAAGCGAGCTCGAGCGGCGCTCCGGACTGCTCGCCGCGGCGCTGCCCGCGGGCTTGGAGATCGAGTGGCTCGGCGTCTCCGGTTACCGGCTCACCTTCGAGGGAAGCGAGCTGTTCGTCGACCCATACCTCTCGCGAGTGCCGCTGCGTTCGCTGCTGCTGCGTCGCCCCGCGCTGCCGGATCGCGACCGCGGTCGATCGCTACTGCCCGCCGCGCGAGGGCCGCGTCGGCGGTCGGCGTGCTCGTCGGCCACACGCACTTCGACCATGCCGTCGACGCGCCGGAGATCGCCCGCCGCTTCGGCTGTCCCGCGTACGGGTCGGCAGTCGCTGCAGCGCCTCATGGAGCTGCACGGCCTCGCGACCGCAGGCGGTCGTCGTCGAGCCCTACCGCCCCTACGAGCTGGGTCCGTTCCGGGTCTCCTTCACGCCCTCGCGCCACTCGCGCCTGCTGTTCGGCGCGCGCGTGCCCTTCGCCGGCGAGCTCACCTGCGACCACCTCGACGGTCTCGCCCCCGGCGCCTACCGCTGCGGGCAGGTCTGGGGAATCCTGATCGAGGTCGCCGGCGCGCGCATCTACCACCAGGGCAGCGCCGACCTCGACGACGAGGCCCTGCGACCGCCGGCCGGGCGGCGTCGACGTCTTCCTCGCCGGCGTCGCCGGGCGCAATTTCAGCGAGCGCTACTGGGAGCGGATCCTGCCGCGGCTCGATCCCGAGCTCGTCGTGCCGACCCACTACGACGACTTCTTCGTGCCGCTTGGCCAGGACCCGGAGCCGATCGCCAACGTGCGGCTCGCGGAGCTGCCCGAGGAGATCGCGGCCGTCAGCCGCGACGCGCGGCTCGCGGCGCTGCCGCGGCTCGACGCTTGATCCCCCCTCTGCTACAAGTTGACGATGCTCCATGGGGGATTTGACTCGCGAAGCGCACGTCGTATGAAGCGGGTCGCGCTGGGGCCTGCCCTCGCCGCCCTGGCACTGCTCGCCGGCGCCGCCTCCGCGCAGGCGGCGGGCGGCGGCATCGTCGTTCACGAGCTCGGCGGCTCGAACGCGCGAACGGCCGGCGCCGCGTCGTTTCGCAGCGCGAAGCCGATGCCGCTGCTCTCCCCCGCGAACGCGCCACGTGCTGCAGAGGCACACTCCAGGGCGTCCTCCGGATCCTCCGGCCCAGGCAAGCCCGTCTATCTCCCCGGCCGCGCGCCCACGGGCGTCGTCGTAGCCGGCGCCTTCAGCCGGGCCGGTGCCACGGCCGCGGGCTTCGGCAAGTTCGACTCCGCGCCGGTCGCCCACCCGACCGTCTACCCGAACACCACGAACGGCGAGCTGATCGGCAAGATCCCCGGCGTCGGCACCTACTCGTGCTCGGCGAGCGTCGTCCACGGCCAGAACCGGAGCACGATCTTCACCGCCGGGCACTGCGCGAAGGAGCCGGGCGGCAGCTTCGCGACGCGCATCCAGTTCGCGCCCGCCTACGACCGCGGCAGCACGCCGCTCGGGGTCTGGGACGCGCAGGCGATCGCCGTGCGCAAGGCGTGGGCTAACAAGGGCAACAACAACTACGACTACGCGGCGATCGTGCTCGGCAAGAGCCAAGGGAAGGGCGTCGAGGACGTCGCCGGCTCGAAGGGCTTCGCCTACAACGTCCCCGTCAAGAAGAAGCGCTTCAGCGCGGTCGGCTACCCGTTCAACCTCGGACACACGAAGGTGATGTGGGAATGCGACTCGCCCTTCGGCGGCTTCGACCCCGGCCGGCCCAGGCTTCCCGGGCCGACGGCGTTCGGGATCGGCTGCGACATGGAGGAGGGCGCCAGCGGCGGCGGCTGGACGATCAAGGGCGGCTACCTCGCCTCGCTCTCGAGCTTCGGCTACAAGCAGCTCCCCGACCACCTCTACGGTCCGCGTTTCAAGAAGGCCGCCGACCGGCTGCGCAGGTCCGCGGGCCGGATGAAGGTGCGCTGAGGCACCGGCGAGAGGGCGAACCGCCGGCCGGGCGCTGCTAGCTTGCGCGCCCGATGTCCACGCTGTCCCCACCGACCAAGGCGTCCGCCGTCAACAAGCTGCCGGAGCGCTCCGACCGGCCGGCCACCTTCCACATCACCCACCACAAGGCGGGCTCGCAGTGGATCCTCGCGATCCTCCGGCGGCTGCTGCGGCCGCAGGTGGTCCAGCCCGAGCAGGAGAACGGGCATGTGCTCAACGCCACCCTCGAAGAGGGCCGCGTCTACGCGACGGCGTACATCAGCAAGCCCCAGTTCGAGGCGCTCGAGCTGCCCGAGCGCTGGCAGCGCTTCATCGTCATCCGCGACCTCCGCGACGCGTTCGTCTCCGGCTACTGGAGCTGGAAGCTCAGCCACCCGCGCGGCAGCGCCCACCTCGACCCCGCGCGCGAGCGACTGCAGGCGATGAGCCTGAACGAGGGGTTGCTGTGGCTGATGGACACGTGGCGGGGCGAGGGCGAGCTAGTGCGCTCGTGGATGGAGGTGCCCGACGAGGTGATCCGCTACGAGGACCTGCTCACCGACGATGTCGGCATCCTCGTGCCGCTGCTGACCGAGAAGCTCGACCTCGACATCGATCCCGAATACGCGGAGAAGGTGATCGTCGGCGCCCGCTTCTCGGCGATGACGAAGGGACGGGGCCGGGGCGAGGAGGACGTCACCGCGCACAACCGCAAGGGCGTCGCCGGCGACTGGCGCAACTACATCGTCGGGCCCGTCGCCGACAAGTTCAAGGAGCTCTACGGGCAGGCCCTCATCGACTCGGGCTACGAGTCCGACCTCGACTGGTGAGCAGCACCTTCTGCTTGTAGGACCGCCGGTTCCCGGCCCGGTCCTCGAGGGTGATCTCGACCCTTGCGCGGACCCGCCCGCGCTTACGGAACGCCTTGAAGAGCCGCCGCTTGTGCTTGGCGGGCCGAAGGACGAGTCGCTTGCTCTTGCCGGCCGCGATCCGCTTCGAGCCGGACTTCAGGGTCGGCGAGAGCCCGAGACCGACGCTGGCCCGCGCCCGCGCGGTCAGCAGCTCGCCGGCGTCGACCCTGGCGACGATCCGGGGCTTGCCGTGCCTGACCCTCTGCTTCGAGTGGATCGTGGCCGAGCCGTCGAGGTGGCTGTCGTCGTAGGAGCGCGAGAACTCGATCTCCTTGGCGGCTGAGTCGACCCAGACGACGGTGGCGACGCCGGCGGAGTCGACGACCACGTCGCCGTAGTTTGTGTCCGTCGAGGGACGCGATGCGGGGGCATAGCTGCCCACGTGGCCGTCCTCCGTGAGGCGCGCCGACTGCAGTCCCGTGCCGCCGCCGGTCGACCAGAGGACGGTCGCTTGCGTGCCGGGTCCGGGCGCGGCGGCCCGCAGATATGGCTCGTCGCCCTGGGCCACGGGCACGACGTGACCGACGGCCCCCGAGGAGCCGAGGGTCATCGCCCTGATCCCGTAGTGCGGCTCCGAGAAGCGGTCGGAGCAGTCCCGGCAGACGTTCCAGAACACGTCGATCCGATCGGTGTCGTCGATGGTCAGCTCGGGCCGACCCGCCTCATAGCCGGCGACGGTGACGATCTGCAGCGGCCCCGGCGAGCCGTCGGCACCGACGCGCAAGATCTTCAGGCCCACGGTGCCGGTACCCCAGGCGACCGTAAAGCGGCCCTCGGTGTCGGCGACGACCGACGGCTGGGTGAGCTCCTCCCAGGAATTGTTTTGGGGCAACGTCCGAGTCTTCGCCGGCGTGCCATCGGGCGCAACCCAAACCGCCACCTCGCGCGCCGGCCGCTGCCAAGCGACGATCGCCGCGCCCGAGGGCGCCACGGCCAGCTGCGGCTCGAAGCCGCCGTTGCGCGAGATCGTTTCCGCCGGGCCGGCGACGCCGGCGGCGCTGATGCGGGCGAGATCTACCTGCTGAGGGAGTGGATCGTCGTAGGCATAGGCGTTCCAGACCACGGTGGCCCGCCCGGACGGGTCCACCGCGACGCGCGGCGCGCCGCCCCCGACGCCGGGCTCGGACAGCTGCTGGACCGATCCGACGCTGCCGTCCGCCTCGACACGGCGGGTATAGATGCGGCCGACGTTTCCGTCGTACCAGCGCCAGACCACCGTCGCGTTGCCGGCCTGGTCGACCGCGAGCGCGGGACTGTCGCCGGGGTTCGCGAGCACCTGCACGGGGCCGGCCGTTCCATCGGGTCCGATGCGGGCGAGCTCGACGGTGTTATCGCGGACCCAGACCACGGTCACGCGTCCCGCGGCGTCGACGGCCGCCTGGACGCCTTGGAGACCGTAGCTCGCGGCGGCCGGCTGCGACAAAGGCCTCGCGGGCGTGTAGGCAACGCGAGCGGACGCCGTGGCGGCGGCGCACAGCAGCAGGGCCAGCGCAACGCCGAACGCCAGCAGCGCCACCCTTCCCCGGCTTCCGGGCTCCCGCACCCGGACTGAGACGATCACGCGACCATTGTGACGCGCGAGGCGCTCAGTGTCGAATCAGGTGCAGCCGCTGCAGACGGTCGGTCCAGCGGTGGCGGCGGAGGTAGGGCTTGATCGCGTCGTTCACCTCTCGCTGGCTGACGCGGCGACCGTGCGTGCGGCTTCGGAGGCGGTCCATCTCGCCGCGGCCGACGGTCGAGACCTGGGCGCTCGACTTCTGCTCCTCGTGCACCCGGAAGGCGCCGAGGTAACGGGGTAGGCGCACGAAGCGCGCGCCGGCGTCGCGGAAGCGGAGCACGAGGTCCCAGTCGAGGGCGAAGCGGAAGGAGGTGTCGAGGCCCGCGCCGGTCCGCTCCCAGATCGAGCGCCGCCAGAACATCGTCTCCTGGGGCAGGTAGTCGGCCCAGGAGAGGATCTCGTCGTCGTGGGCGGGCATCGCCCAGCGGCCGATCTCCATCCCCTCCTCGTCGACCAGGACCCGGTGTCCGTAGACGACGTCCACCTCCGGATGCGCCTCGAAATAGGAGGCGACGTAGGCGAGCGTCCCCGGCAACAACAGATCGTCCGAGTTGAGCCAGGCCATGATCTCGCCGCTGCTGCGGGCGAAACCCTTGTTGATCGCGTCCGCCTGCCCCTCGTCGGGCTCGGAGCTGACGTGGGCGAGCCGCCCCTGGTAGCCGGCGATCACCTCGAGCGTGTCGTCGGAGGAGGCGCCGTCCTCGACGATCAGCTCGAGCTCAGGGTAGTCCTGTTCGAGCACGCTCTCGAAGGTCGCGCCGATGAAGCGGGCCTGGTTGAAGGAGGGGACCACGATCGAGATCCGCGGCGCCGGCTCCGGCGCCCGCGCGCGCCGGTAACGCGAGGGAATGCGGATCGGGCGGGGGTGGTGGTGCCAGAGCAGACCGAGCCTGTTCCCCCCGATCGGCCGCAGCCGGGCGCGGACCTTGCGCAGAGCGTGGATCACCCTGCTGTTGCCCTGCTGCAGTTCGAGGTGCAGCTCGCCCACCCTCGCCTCGAGCTCGGCGACCCGCTCGCGCAGCTTCGCGATCTCCTCGTCCTTCTCTGATCCCCCGGCCTCGTCCGTGTCCTCGTCCGTCGCGGCCTCGCGCTCGCGCGGGCCCGCATCCTCGGCGCCGGCGGGCGCGGGGCGCCCGTTGCCGGACTCGGCGCTGAGGTCGGGACCGAGCACGTCGGCAAGCAGGCGCGGACCGACACCGAAGCCGACGCCGAAGCGAAGCAGCTCGGCGCCTTCGGGAACCTCGAGCAGCGCCTCTGGGACGGCGTCGTCGCGCGCGGCGCTGAGCAGGACGCTGCCCGGGGCGAGGCGGGGAGCCTGGGATCCGAAGCCGCCGTCGAAGAGGTAGGCGACGCGGCGACCCGTGAGCTCGGCGGCGATCGCCTCGAGCTCCTCGCCGGGCGGGCCGGCGCGGAGGATGACCCCGGGAAGCCTCGACCAGCTCCTTGTAGCGGTCGCCGAGGTCGACGCCGCCGGGGTCCAGCAGGTGAACCTCCCCGAACAGCGGCCTGGCGTCCGCGGCGAGCTCGGGGTCGGTGCAGACGAGGACGTCGAGCGGCACCGAGCTGGCCAACTTGCGCACGACGCGCGGTCCGAGCAGGGCCGATCCCTCCACCGGCTCAGCTCGCCTGCCGGGCGGGCAGCGCCTCGTCCCGCTCGCCGCCGTCGTCCGCGCGACGGGCGGGGGGCGGCCCGGGGACGGCGAGGGCCGGCTCCGGCGCCGCGTCGACCGTCGCCCACCGGCGCGGCAGGCGGCGCGCGAGCGCGTGTCTCGAGATGGTGCGGCCCGGCGCGGAGAAGGACCTTCTCGGCCCGGGCCTGCGCCTCCTCGAGGCTGACGTGACGGCCGTGGTAGCGGCAGCGGATCGTCTCGAGCTCCTCCTGCGCCTCCTCGTTGCAGCGCCTGGTCTTCTGCCCCTCGTGCTGGCGGAAGGCACCGAGGAAGCGGGGCAGCCGTACGAAGCGGGCGCCGGCGCGCTCGAAGCGCAGGAACATCTCCCAGTCGAAGCCGAAGTCGAAGCGGGTATCGATGCCGCCGGCCCGCTCCCAGATCGACCGCCGCCAGAAGGCCGTCTCCTGCGGCACGAAGTCGAACCACTCGACCGAGTCGGCGCCGTGCGCGCGGCGTAACCCAGATGCCGACGTCGCGGCCGCCCTCGTCGAGCAGCACCCGGTTGCCGTAGACGACGTCGACCTCGGGATGCGCGGTCGAAGAAGCGAGGCGACGGAGGCGAGGGCGCCCGGGAGCGAGACGTCGTCGGCGTTGAGCCAGGCCATGATCTCGCCGCTGCTTGCCTCGAGGCCGCGGTTGATCGCGTCGCCCTGGCTCTCGTCGCCGTAGAGCACGCGGTCGATCGAGTCCGCGTGGCGCTCGAGCACGTCGCTCGGTTCCGTCGTGGGATCCCCCCTCGCAGACGATCAGCTCGAGGTCGGGGTAGGACTGGTCCGTGCAGGCTCGCCAGGGTGGCGCCGATGTAGCCGCCGTAGTCGAGCGCCGGGACGACGACTGAGATCCGCGGGGCGGCCTCCGGAGCGCGCGTGCGCGCCTGCGCCCGCGGCACCCGCAGCGGCCGCGGCGCGTACTGCGAGCGCAGGTGCCCGAGCGGCGGCACCGCGCGGTGCCGGAGCGCCGGCGGCACAAGTCCCTTGACGCGGTGGACGAGGCCCTGGGCTGGGGGCGGCTCCGGCGGGCGGCGCTCGTGCTCAGGCCGCTCCGCCTCGACCCGCTCGGGCGCGACCGCGTCGATCTCGCGGCGTCCAACGCCGGCGGCCGCGGTGCGGCTCCGCGGGGACGCTCGGGAGGCTGTGGCTGGAGCTGGCTCATATCTTCTCCGCCGCTCCCCGGGCGCGAGCATTGAAGAGCAATGCCCCGCCGACGCAGATCGCAATCGCGACCAGGAACGGAGCGATCGAAGGGAGTCAGCGCGCGGTCGTCGAACCAGCCGGGCGCGGAGGGGTCGATGAGCCAGACGCGGGCCTGGGCGACGATCGGCGCCAGCGGGTTGAGCGAGGCGATGTCGTTGAGCGCGCCCTTGGGGATCGCCTCGACCGGGTAGATGATCGGGGTCGCGTAGAAGAGCAGGCGCGCGATCGACGGCCACGCCTGAGAGACATCCCGGTGATGCAGCCAGATCGCGCTCAGCAGCAGCGAGGTGCCGACGGTGAAGACGAGCAGCAGCGCCAGGTCGAGGGGGAACAGAAGCCACTCCGCCGTCGGGGTGACGCCGATCACCAGCGCCCACACGAGGACGACGACGAGGTTCGAGGCGAGCGTGAACGTGCTCGAGAGCGTCGTCGCGAAGGGCAGCGCGACGACCGGCATCTCGACCTTGCGCAGCAGCGCGCCGATCGCCAGCGATCGCACCCCTCCCCCGACCGCCTCGCTGAAGTACGTGTAGATCATGATCCCGATCAGCAGAACCGCGCCGTAGTGCGGAACGTTTGCGAAGCGTCCGAAGATCTGGGTGACGACGACGTAGAGGACACCGAAGAACGTGATCGGCTTCAGCAGCGTCCACAGGTAGCCGAGGGTGGAGCCCGCGTAGCGCTGCTGGAAGTCGGCGACGGCGTTGACGCGGACGATCTCCCACGTACGCGCGAAGCCGGCGCCGAGCGGTGTCGGACCGCGCAGACGACGGGTCAGGCGCGCGGCTGGAGCGGTGCCGACGGCGCTCATCCGTGTACCGCCTCCGTCGGCTCGGCGGCCGACTTCGCGTCGCCGCCCTCGCCGGCGCCGTCCCGGGCTGCAGGCAGGGCGCTGATCCGGACCTCGCTCGGCACCTCGACGACGCCCCGGCGCTTGCGCGAGTGGCCGGAGACGGCGAGGAAGGTCATCGTGCGCGCCGGAGTCGAGGAAGGGGCCCTTGCCGTCGCGCGAGGTGATCGCGCGCAGGCCAAGCTCGTACTCGCCGGGCGCGAGCGGGTTCTCGGCCTTGACCTGGAAGCGGACCCGCTCGCCGGGTTCGTAGGGACGCTCGTCCATCTCCTGCACCACGAACACGATCGAACCCTCTTCATCACGGACGTCCATCCGCAGGCCGACCGCCTCGCGCGGGGCGAGCACGCGCAGGATCACCTCGAGCTCGAGCGGCTGCCGGCGCGCGAGCGCCCGGTCGCCGTCGAGACCGAGCACGCGCGAGGACTCGATCGTTGAGCCGTCGCTGGAGCCCGGCGCCCGGTGTCGATCCATCGCGTCGTCGTGCAGGCGAGCCCGGTAGGCCAGGCCGACGTCGTCGGGATCGCCGATCACGGCGATCTCGCCGTCGACGAGCATCATCGCCCGGTCGCAGTACTGGCGGATCTTCTCGATCGAATGGGTGACGAGCACGACCGTCTTGCCTTCGTCGTGCCGGCGCGAGAGCTCGCCGAGGCAGCGGTCCTGGAAGGCGCGGTCGCCGACGGCGAGCGCCTCGTCGATGAGCAGGATGTCCGGGTCGGCCTCGACGCTGACGGCGAAGGCGAGACGGGTGCGCATACCCGTCGAGAAGTTGCGAAGGGGCATCTCACCGAAGCGCGAGACGCCGGCGAACTCGAGCACCGCCTCGGTCCGCGACTCGATCCGGGCCCGCTCGACGCCGAGCATGACGCCGCCGAGGGTGACGTTGGCGCGCGCCGAGAGGTCGGGGTTGAAGCCGACGCCGAGCTCGACCACCGGAGCGACGCTTCCGCGGACGTCGATCGTCCCCGAGTCGACCGCGTAGATGTTGGCGAGCAGGCGGATCAGCGTGCTCTTGCCGGAGCCGTTGGCGCCGACGACGCCGAAGAACTCGCCCTCCTCGACGTCGAAGGTGATCCCGTCGAGAACCGGCAGGGCTCCCTCCCTGCTGCGCTGGACCGGCCCTTTGAGCTTGCCAAGCAAGCCCGGCGTCTCCGCCGTCGGCGCCGCAAAGCTTTTGCGGAGGTCACGGACCTCTATCGCAGTCCCGGCTCGCATCAGGCTGGCAAAGGTTAGATGCGATTCCCGTCAGCACGCACACATTGCGCACTCCACCCGCCCCGCCTACGGCACGTCACGCACAACATAGGAACTTGATTTCCTCTGTTCGTGCCTGAGAAGGCGGCTTCCGCCTCTTACCACTCCCGCGGATCGGAGCTCGTCGCGTAGCCCAGCTCGACCAGCAGCTCGCCGTGCAGGGCGGCGAAGCGGGCCCGCTGGCGGGAGGTGAGCTGCTCGCGCCAGCCGCCGACGGCACCGCTGCCGACGAGCTCCGCCGGCGCGTGCTTTCGCATCGTCTCGATGCTCGGCATCGGCCGCAGCGGTTCGCCGGGCTCGATGCCGTGGGCGCCGAGCGCCTCGCGCGCGACACGCTGCGGGTCGGAGCGCAGCTCCTCGAAGCGGACGACCGCAGTGGGGGCCGGGCGCTCGCGCCAGGCGCGCACCGAGCGGCTCCAGGGGCCGAACCGGTTCTCGGTCTCGATCAGCCGGGAGATGGTCCGGCGCAGGGCCGCCTCGGGCCGGCGCGGGGGGCGCGGCGCCTGCGCCAGGGTGAAGCGCGCGTGGGAGACGAGGGCGTCGCGGCCGTCGCGAATCAGCACGATCGCCGGGTCGGGCGTGTCGGCGTGGTCGACCAGGTGGGTCTTGACGAAGCGGGGCTCCTCGCTCTCCCGCGCGGCAGCGATCACGTCCGCCGAGAGCGGGTCCTCCCACGCCTCCTCCCCCGTGCCCTTGGCACGCTCGGCGTCGTCGAAGACGGTCTCGCTCCGGATCCGCCAACCGGTCTGCAGGGCGGTGCGGAAGAGCCGGTTGCCGGAGCGCGGATAGGACGCGACCCAGATCAGCATCAGGCCGGAGCCGTGGCGCGCACCGAGCGTTCGAGCTCGAGCCGCAGCTCCTTCATGTAGTCGTCGTAGTCGACCTGGATCGTGTGCCGCTTCGAGCGCACGTAGCGCTGCTGCATCTTCTCCATCCGGGTCGAGATCTCGTGCTCCATCTCGGCCGCCGGCGCGGCAGCTCGTAGGCGCCGGTGATGTGCTCGGCGATCAGCTCCGACTGGCGCTCGGCGATCGGCATGATCGCGCCGAGCGGCTGCACGAGCCCGACGAAATACAGGTTCGGGATCTGCGGGGGGAAAACCATCTTGTAGAGGCCGACCGGTTGTCGGGGGCGCTGAAGAACTCGGCGTCGAAGAACGGGAAGGTGATCTTGTAGCCCGTGCAGTAGACGACGAGGTCTGCGTGCACCTCGGAGCCGTCCTCGAAGCGGACGGTGTCCTTGCCGAGGCAGGCGATGTTCGGCTTCGGGACGATCGCCCCGTGGCTGAGGCGGTCGAGGATGCGGCCGGAGATCGTCGGGTGGGCGTGGCCGAGCTTGTGGTCGGGCCGCTTCAGCCCATAGTCCTCCATCTTTCCCTGCGCGAGGCGGACCATCAGCCCGAGCGAGGCGAAGCGGATCGGCCCGGGAATCCACTCGGCGCCGCCGATCTGATCGATCGGCTTGCCGAACAGGTACTTGGGAATCACGTGGGCGCCGCGACGGTGCGCGAGATAGGTGTTGTTCGCGTGGTAGCTGGCGTCGACGGCGATGTCCATGCCCGAGTTGCCGACGCCGAGCACGACCACGTCCTTGCCGGTGAGCTGCCCCTCCTCCTCGTAGTCGTGGGAGTGGATCTGCTCGCCTTCGAAGTCATCGGCGCCCGGGAAGGGCGGTTCCGGCATGCGCTTGTCCCAGTGGTGCCCGTTGGCGACGAGCACGTGCGTGTAGACGCGCTCGGTGCCGTCCGTGAGCTCGACGTCGAAGGCGCCGTCATCGCGCGGGCCGACGTGCTCGACGCCGACGCCGAAGTGGATGTCGTCGCGGAAGCCGAAGTGGTCGACGTAGTCGTCGAAGTAGGCGGCGATGTGGTCGTGGCGCGGGAAGTCCGGATAGGACTTCGGCATCGGGTAGTCGGAGTACTCCATGCGCTCGCGGGAGGTGTTGATGTGCAGCGACTTGTAGGAGCTGGAGACCTCGTTGACGTTGCGGAAGACCCAGTTGCCGCCGACCCGGTCGCCGAGCTCGAAGCAGTCGAACGGGATCCCGCGCTCGTGCAGCTCCTTGGCCGCGGCGATGCCGGAGGAGCCGGCGCCGATGATGCAGGCGCGCGTCTCGGCGGGTGACGTCTGCTCGGACTCGGTCATCGCCCGCAAGCTTAGACGGGGGCAGCGTCCCGGAAGTGTGGAATTTGCGCAGATCCGGGTCGGTTCCCCCTTGCTTGCGGAGGGGCACCCCGATTACGGTCGGAGCGTCCGTCCAATGGTGGTCTGAGTGGAGGTTTGGACCAACTACCGCACGAAAGGGGAAATAGGGGGGCACGATTTCGCGCCGCGGGATCTTCGGGACACGATGCCCAAGGCCACGTCCCTCGCGGCGCTGCTCGCCGCCCTCCTGCTCCTGTCGATCCCCCAACCCGCACGCGCGGGCACCTACACGGTGCTCGAGTGCCATCACGCTGCGCCGCAGAACGAGTCCCACGAGGCGGTCGCCGACGCCTCGCCGCCGGGCGGCCCCTACGCGATCAGAGCGGGTGGCGGCACCTGCGCGAACGCGTCGGCCGAGTACTCGCTCGGGATCCGACCGGTCGGGGACGCCTTCCACGGCGAGTACGGCATGCTCCGCTTCAACGCGCCCGAAGGGACGAAGTTCACCGGCGTCGCCCTCGACGCCCGCCTCCGCTCCGAAGCCGGGCACCGCGCACGGCTGATGATGGCCAACGCCGCCGGCGTCGAGAAGGTCCGCATAGCGGCCGGAGGCGCCGGCCCCCAGAGCTTTGCCCACTACACCTGGCCCGCCTCCGGCCACCCGTCCTACCAGCAGTTCGACGCCGGCCTGATCTGCGACAACGCCCCCTACAACTGCCCGATGAGCAGCTCCGGCGGCGACTCCGAAACAACGATCCGAAACCTCCGCTTCGAACTCGACGACACGGTGGCGCCGGAGGTGGAGCTGTCTGGGTCGCTACTGAGCCTGGGTGGGTAGTCGGAAGCTCGGACGTCCAAGTGGACGCTGCGGATACCGGGACGGGAGTGCACGGAGCCGTTGTCCAGGTCAATGGATCCGCGGTAACCGAGAACACGGAGCGCCCTGCGCCTTGATTGACGGCGACCAACCTTGCGAGGCGGCTCTCTCCGTGTCCGTCAGGCCTCCGGAGACGAACGACCGTTCGATACGTCACGGCCGCCGTTCAAAGACGGCAACAACGTCGTCTTCGGCTGCGCCGTGGACTACGGAACCGGCGCCAACCAAACGTGCGAGGCAGCCAACGTGGCCGTCGACAACACCGCACCCCGAGATCACGTTTTCTCAACAGCATCCGGCCGACCCGGAGATGATCGAAGCCACGACCTCCGACGCGACGTCGGGCCTGGACCCGGCGACCGGCGAGATCGAATACCGGCAGCTAGGAGCGATGCCTGGCAACCACTGGCCACCCGGCTGGTGGACGGCCACCTCCGCGCGCGGGTCGACTCGGTCTCGCGCACCACCCGGCCGCTATGAGTTCCGAGCCCAGATCGATGATCAGGCGGGCAACCATTCGGTGACCACCGAGCGGGCCGGCGGACAGCCGATGGTCTCGACCTTTCCGCTGAAGACGCAGGCCAAGCTCACCGCCGCTCTCGGCGACGGAGCGGACGCGGATGTCGTCCCCTTCCGGTCCCGGGGTCAGGTCCGCGGACAGCTGCGCGGGCCCGACGGCACTCCGATCGCTCGACGCCCCCGTGACCGTAGTCGAGACGTTTGCGGCGGGCTCGCTGATCGACAGGCGGGTCCGCACGACGGTCACCGACGACCACGGCTTCTACAAGTCCGCGCTGCCGGGCGGCCCCTCACGGAACATCGCCGTCACCTACGACGGATCCAAGAAGTACATCGGAGACGGGGAGTCCGGCCTGGACTTCGACGTCCGCGGAGACGCGACCTTCCGCACCTCGCACAAGCGCGTGAGGGCGGGCAGGGCCGTGAAGTTCATCGGGCGCGTCAAGCGCTACTACGCGCAGATCCCGCCGGGCGGCAAGCTCGTCGAAGTGCAGGTCAAGAGCGGCAACGATTGGACCACGGTCGACGAGGCGAAGGGCACCGACCCCAAGGGGCACATCGTGATCCGGCACCGCTTCCGGCGCTTCTATACGCGCCGGGTCACGTTCACCTTCCGCCTCAAGGTGACCTCGGAGAACGGCTGGCCCTACCGCGGCTCGGCCAAGACGCACAGGCGGAAGGTGACCGTGGTACCGCGCCACACCCGTACAGGTCGCCGCTAGGCTTGATGGGCGATGAGGGAGCGGCTTACGTTTGCGAACGTGGTCTCGTGCATTGCGCTGTTCGTAGCCCTGGGCGGTACGGCGGCGGCGCTCAAGGCCAACAGCGTCGGATCGCGGCAGGTCCGGGACAACTCGCTGAAGGGACGGGACGTCAAGGACGGCCGACTCAAGGGCAAGGACTTGGCCGCGGGGTCGATCGGAGCGCGGGAGCTCGCCGCGGCCCCGGACCCGGACTCGTTGCAGATGGGCAGCACCGAGGGCCTCTGCAATCCGACCTCCGCGACCTACGTCAACTGCGGCACGGTTCAGATCCATCTGTCCGAGCCGAGCCGCGTGCTGCTCGTGGCTGGCGGCGGCCAGCGAGGTACCGCGGGGGCGCTTGGCACCTGTCGATTCCAGGCCGACGGGCAGCCCATCCTCTCCGCCGCACCGCCCACGCGTCGGCGATCCCAACGCACGAGCGGTCGGCGACGCGAACGGGTTCGCCCTGACCGCCGTCACCCCGAATCAGATCCAGCCGGGGAACCGCACGTTCCGGCTGGTGTGCAACGAAGAGTCGAGCGATATCTCCTACACGACGACCCTCTCGGTCGTAGCCTTCGGTAGCGGCCTGCAGTAGGCAGGCCGACACTGGTCGAGCTCGTCGCCGGCCGATCGCCCCGTCGGGGCCTCTACTTCCGGAACGGGACGCGGAAGCGACGCCTGTCTGTCGCCTTTCCGCCGAGACTGTCCGTGACCTTGAGCTCGAGCCGGTGCTTGCCGCTGCGCACGTGCCGGTAGACGATCTCCCCGACGCAGTCCTTCGCCCTGCCTCCGTCCAGCCGGCAGTGCACGCCGACCATCCCGTCGAGCTCACCCTCGCCGCGGGAGTGGATCCGCACGCTGACCTTGGCCTTGCCGACCCGACGCTTGCCCTTGATGTGCTTGACCTTGCCGACCTTGATCTTGCCGATCTTGGCCTTGGGCTCGATTGGAGTGCGGTTGTAGTGCACGACGTAGTCGCCGCCGCTCCCCGTCGCGTCATCGATCCGGATCACATCGGGGCTCTCGTTGCCGGCCTCGCTCTCGTACCGGCCTCGGAGCGGGTCCGCGCAAGCATCCGTGGTCGAGTCGACCGGGACCACGTCGAACACGTCCCGTGTCCGCACGTCGTAGGCGGTCATTTCAACCGGGAACGAAGAGCCACAGCTGTCGATCGTGTAGGTGCTGCCGGTCTCGCCGCGGACGCTCCACCATCCGGTCGCTCCGGGGGTGATCGGCTCGGCACCGACGAGCGGCGCCGCCGGAAACCCCGCCGTGCTTCCGGAGGCGATCGTGTGCCGCTGCGCCTGCTCCGCCAGGGTCGCCGCGGGGTCGTAGCCGTTGGCATCACTGGTCGCCGGGTCGGCGGGCTCCGCCGCGCCCGCGCGCGCGGGCGCGGGCAACAGTAGAACCGCTGCTGAGAGCACCGCGGTAACAGCGGCGCCGATCGTTGCTGCCCTGCCCATGTCTCTCCCTCCGTGGCTCACGTCATTGCATCAACCCAGACAGGGGTGCACAAGTTGCGCTTCGGGGGTCGGTGTCACACCGCAGGCTGCTGCCTCGTCTCAGGAGTCGACGGGAAACTCGAGACGGAAGGAACCACGATGAAGGTCCTGGTAGCCGGCGCAAGCGGCGCCATCGGCAAGCAGTTGGTGCCGATGCTGGTGGAGCGCGGATATGAGGTGACGGGCACTACGCGCGGCGGTGGCGTTCGCGCGATCGAGGCGATGGGCGCGCGGGCGGTCCGCATGGACGGGCTCGATGCGGAGTCGGTCGCGGCCGCGGTGAGCGCGGCGGAGCCGGACGTGATCGTCCATCAGCTCACATCGATCGGCGCCGACGTGAACCTCCGCAAATTCGACAAGACGTTCGCGGAGACGAACCGGCTGCGCAGCGAGGGCACCGACCACCTGCTCTCGGCCGCGCGCGCGGCGGGCACGCGGCGTTTCGTGGCGCAGAGCTTCGCCGGCTGGCCCTACGCGCAGACCGGCGGCTGGATCAAGACCGAGGAGGATCCGCTCGACCCCGATCCGATCCCCGTCGCGCGCTCGGGGATGGAGGCGATCCGCCACGTCGAGCAGGCGGTCACCGAGGCGGGGCCCGGGATCGAGGGCCTCGTCCTCCGTTACGGCGGCTTCTACGGGCCGGGGACGTCGCTCAGCCTCGACCCTGACGGCGCCCAGACGACGGCCGTCCGCAAGCGCCAGTTCCCGATCGTCGGCACCGGCGAGGGACGCTGGTCGCTCGTCCACATCACCGACGCGGCGACGGCGACGCTGGCGGCGATCGAAGGCGGGGCGCCCGGCATCTACAACGTCGTCGACGACGCGCCGGCGCCGATCCGTCAGATCCTTCCGGCTCTGGCCGAGGCGATCGGGGCGAAGCCGCCGCGCCACGTCCCCCGCTGGCTCGGCCGGCTGCTCGGCGGCCCGATGGTGCTGACGATGATGGAGACCTCGCGAGGAGCCTCGAACGAGAAGGCGAAGCGCGAGCTCGGCTGGAGGCCGTACTTCTCGAGCTGGCGCCAGGGTTTCCGCGAGGGCCTCGCCACGGTTCCCCCCGCCGCCCTTCCCCACCGGGTTACGTTGTGAGGGCGATGAGCGAGATGGAGTCGGCGGAGCTGGAGCGTTTGCGAGGCCGTGCGTTCGCGATCGCCTACCGGATGCTCGGCTCCGTCGGGGACGCCGAGGACGTGGCCCAGGAGGCGCTGATCCGCCTGCACTCCGCGACCGAGGCAGGCGAGGTGATCGACTCGCCGCCCGCCTACGTCGCCACCGTGGCGACCCGCCTGGCGATCGACGAGCTGCGATCCGCGCGCGCCCGGCGCGAGACCTACGTGGGCGAGTGGCTGCCGGAGCCGCTGCCGACCGCGGCCGACCAGGCGATGGCGCGCCCGGCCGGCGCCGCCGCTCTCCCCGATCCGGAGGCGCAGGCCGAGCTCGCGGACTCGCTCTCGCTCGCCTTCCTCGTGCTGCTCGAGCGGCTGACGCCCGAACAACGGGCGGCGCTGCTCCTGCACGACGTCTTCGACTACCCGCACGAGCAGGTAGCCGAGATCATCGGCACCTCCCCCGCCTCCAGCCGGCAGCTCGCCTCGCGGGCGCGGCGCCAGCTCGAGCAGGAGCGGCCCCGGTTCCAGACCTCCTCGGAGCGACAGCGGGAGCTCGCCGCCCGCTTCTTCGATGCGGTCGAATCGGGTGATCTCGGAGGGCTCGAGGCGCTGCTCGCGGACGACGTGATGCTGCGCGGCGACGGCGGTGGCAAGGTGCCCGCGATCGCCCGGCCGCTGGTCGGCCGCGCGAGGGTCGCGAAGACGATCACCAACTGGGCGAAGGCGGGCCGGCGGGTCGGCGGGGTCCGCTTCGAGCGGACGGAGCTCAACGGCCAGCCCGGCGCGATCTCCCGCTTCGACGACGGCAGCCTGCTCGGCGCGATGGTCATCGAGAGCGACGGCGAGCGGATCACCGGCATCAACTCGGTCGTCAACCCGGACAAGATCGGCCACCTCGGCCCGGTGGCCGACTACGGCGAGGTGCTGCGGCGCTTCACCGCGCTCGCCCGCGCCGACCGCGCCCGCGCGGCCGAGGACTCTTAGCCGCCCGCCGCTACGGCTGCAGGATCGAGTCGAGCCAGTCGAAGATGCGCTGATCGCGGACGCCGAGGGCGCGTGGCTCACAGTGGGAGTCGGCACCCTCCGCGGCGCTGAAGTGGACGAGCTCCTTGCGGTCCTCGGGGGTCCCAACGGCCTCGTACAGCTTCTCCGCGTCACCGGGCCAGAACTGCTCGTTCTCGGGGTCGGTGATCAGGATCGGGCACGTGATCCGCTCGGCGACGCCCTCGAGGTTGTAGTCGAGGAGCGCACGGTAGACGTCGAACGGGGTCTCCAGCCCGAACGGGCGCATGCGGAAGATGACCTGCCCCCGCCGGCGGGGCGACTCGTTCATCCCGGCCTCCATGTAGCCGTTGAAGGTGTCGCGCTCCCCCGCGTCCAGCAGCTCGAGCATCGGCGGCGGCAGATGCGAGAACCACGACGCCTTCACGTCCCAGACCCCGGGGTCCGCTACCGCGGCTGCGATCCGCGGCTCGAAGGCGACGGCCCGCGGCACCCAGTAGCCCGCCTGGCTCACCCCGAGCAGCGCGATCCGCTCGGGATCGCACTCCTCGAGGCCGAGGGCGAAGTCAACGACCGGAGTGATCACCGCCTCCCAGTCCGGGCGGAAGTACAGATCCTGCCGCCACAGAGCGGCGCCCTGACCGGGGCCGTCGAAGGCGAGGCAGTCGTAGCCGCGCGCAAGCCCGCCGGCGGCGCCCTGCAGCCACATCGCCGACACCGGGCCGTCGGAGCCGTTGTTGAGGATCAGCAGCGGCCGCCTGGCTCCCGCGTCGTCGACCCTGAACAGATACCCCTCCAGCTCGGTGTCCTCGTACGGGATCGAAACCCGCTCGATCGGGGGCCGCGAGTTGCGGGCGAAACCCTCCCAGGCGTCGCGATGGAGCTCCCACGTCGGCTTCATCCGCTCGGGTCGCTCGGTCGCGTCGAGGAAGAAGGTGGCGGTGTCGTAGTAGGTGGCGGCGCGCAGCCAAGCCTCGCGGGCGCTGACCGGGTGCGAGTCGCGCTCCGCGGCCTCCGCCGTGGCCGCGATCCGATCCGCCGTCGCCTTCCACTCCCCGAACCACGACTCGGCGTCGCCGTCGACAATCCGCGCCGCTGTCGACAGGCACTCGCCGACGTCGGCGCCACGGTGATAGCTCGCACCCAGCGTCAACGCCATCATGAACTCGAAGTCCTCGTCGTTGAAGAAACTCTCTCCCGGCATGTGGCCTCCTTGCTCGTGGACGTCGGGACCAAGCCTACGAGCCGGCGCCCGTCGAGCGAGCCCGCGGCGCGGCGCGGCTCAGTCGGACGAGCCGCGTGCGCGCAGCCAGGCGCCGAACTCGACCTCGCCTCGGTGATCGGGGGCCGGATCGGTGAGGCTGCCGGCGCGAAGGGCACGCCCGAGCTTGGGCGGCAGCGGAGCGGGGATCACGAGCGCGCGAATCCCCGCGTTCTCGCGGTAGGACCTGGCCAAGGCGCCGAGCTCGACGATCTCAGGACCAGCGATGGTGATCGTCTCCGTCCGTGCCGGCCCTTCGGCGACGTCAGCGATCGCGGTCGCGACCTCGTCGGGGTCGACGGGCTGCAGGCGCGCCGAACCGCCGGGCAGCAGTCGGATGCGGGCGGCGGCATCGAAGAGCCCGGCAATCAGCGTGTGGAATTGAGTCGAGCGGACGATCGTGGCCGGCGGGCCGGAACCGCGCACGAGGTCCTCCTGCTCGACCTTGAGCCGGTAGTAGGGCAGCGGCACGTGCTCGATGCCGACGATCGAGATGCAGACGTGGTGCACGACGCCGGCCGCCTCGGCCGCGTCGAGCAAGCGGCGACCGCCCTCGATCAGCACGGCCCGGGCGGGCTTCTCGGCCGGTCCCGCGTTGCTCGCATCGATGAGCACCTCGCAGCCCGTCAGGGCCTCGGTGAGGCCGGCCCCGGTGGTCAGGTCGACGGGGAACTCGGGCGCTCGACGGCTCAGCCCACGGACCTCGTGGCCGCGGCGCTCGAGCTCGGCCGCCACAGGGCGGCCGATCGATCCCGTTGCTCCGGCGACGGCGATGCGCACGCCGGCCAGTATGCCGAGCGCGGGCCGGCGCGGGGACGGAGCGACAGAAGGCACATCTTGCACCGCATAGGGGGCACGATGTGCCTCCCAACGTGCGTGCGGGCCCAGCGGCACCGGCCACCCGCCCCGCACACGCGAACGGGGCGCCCGAAGGCGCCCCGTTCTCTCAGCTGTTTCGGCTCCCCCGAACCGAAGCGGCGAAGGCGTCGTTACGCGGCGCGCTTGATCCCGAGCCGCTTGCGGGCCTTGCTGACGGCCATCACGGAGCAGCGCGCGGCGCGGGCGATGTCGCCATCGCGGCGGTCGGGGTCGCGACGGATCTCGAACTCGACGACGGCCTGGCTGCGGATCTTGGCGCGCGCGGCGGGCGCGTCGTCACCCATCTCCGCCAGGGCCTCGTCGACGGCGAGCTCGCGGCGGCAAGCGAGGCAGTAAGCCTGGCCGTTCTTGGTGATCCAGTTCGCGGGCACCTTCTCCTTCTTGGTGCGCGGAATCCAGGTCGTGGTCATCTCGCAGCGCGCGCAGGTGCGCTCCATGACCTTCTCATCGGTCTCGGTCGGAAGAAGCATCTCGGCGGTCGGCGGCATATCTGTGCTGGTCACTCCTTGGCAGGCATCGATAGGGGGAAATCACACCGGAGGCGCGCGGCCTACGTTTGCGCCTCGACGGAAAGGAGGGCGGTCGCCGTGTATTGGCAAACCGACACATAAAACTTACCGTGCGTGTCAAGTTCTACCCCCAAATGGGGTAGATATCCGCCCAGCCAGGTCGGCACGCCCCGCCTTGGGCAATCCTAACGCGAATCGGGCGGCTTGACTCCAGTCAACCCTGAGCCCGGGCTCGGGATTCCGGGCCCGACGTCGCTGAGACGGACCTTGGTCTCACGCTCTCGCAGGCGCAGGCCGATCATCGGCAACAGCGCGCAGGAGAGCACGGCGGCGCCGACGAGCGAGGCGGCGGTGCCGGACCGCATGTGGCCCTCCGAGACGGCGATCGTGGTGATCGCGACGACGAGCGGCAGCTCGGTGGCGCTGAAGATGGCGAGCGCGATCCGATTGCGCCGGTCGAGCGCGTGGCGATAGAGGACGAGCGCGGGGATCCCCGCGGGCGACCAGGAAGGCGAGCAGGAACACGGGCACGCCGAGGATCAGCAGCGGCTTCGACAGGAGCGCGTCGATGTCGAAGCTGATCCCCGTGTAGACGAAGAAGAAGGGGATCAGAAAGCCGTAGCCGACGGCCGAGAGCTTCGACTCGAGGATCCGCACCTCGCGGCCCCGCAGGGCGAGGCTGACGATGATCCCCGCGACGAAGCCCCCGAGCAGCAGGTCGAGGCCGAGGCTCGAGGCGAGCGCGACGAGCGCGAAGACGATCAGCACGGTGACCCGGATCGCGAGCTGCCCGCTGGTCTCCAGCGTCCGCTCGAAGAGATTCCAGCTGCGGCCGATCGAGCGCACGGCGAAGATCGCGGCGGCAACGGCGACGGTCACGAACGCGACCAGGATCAGGGCACTGTGGATCGGCTTGCTCGAGGAGAAGAGCAGGGTGACGACGAGGATCGGCCCGAACTCACCCACGGCCCCGGCGGCGAGCAGGTAGGTGCCGAAGCGCGTGTCCATCTCGTCGCCGTCGCGGAGGATCGGGATCAGGGTCCCGATCGCGGTCGTCGCCATTGCTGCGCCGAGGTAGATGAAACCGTCGTGGTCGCCGCCGCCGAAGACCGCGAGCGCGGCAACGGCATAGGCGACGAGCAGCGAGAAGAACCAGCCCTGTACCGCGAGCCGGCTCGGCTCCCCTCGAATCCGCTCGAACTCGATCTCGTAGCCGGCGAAGAAGAAGAGCATCCCGAGGCCGAGGTTGGCGAAGAACTCGACGAACGCATCGGAGTTGGCGAAGTCGAGCAGCTGCGGCCCGATGATGATCCCGAGCAGGATCTCGACGACGACGACCGGGATGTGGAACCGCCGCGGCGCGACGCCTGCGATCGCGGCGGCGAGCGCCGACGCGGCGACGATCACGAAGAAGCTGGTCGCGTCGACGGTGACCATGCGCTTGTACCCGGCTAGCCGGGGATGGAGAGCGGCGCGCCCGTGCGGAAGAGGCTCGAGAGGTAGATCACGACCTTGTGCCTGCCGCGGTTGGCGGCGCTGTGATGGTCACTCGGCTGCTCGACGATCCACTGGCCGGGGCGCAGGCGCGCCGTCTGCCCCGCCTTGATCGTGCGCACGAGGTGACCGCCGCTGTCGGCGTCGCCCCGGCGTACGCGGACCCGGCCCGAGTGCACCGTGTAGGTCAGCGTGCCGTGCTCGATGCGGGCGATCTGGGTGCCGGGGTGGTGATGCAGCGCGAGCTTGGCGCCGGGCCGGATCACGACGCGCGAGAGCCCCAGAGTCCTGCCCGGGGCGCCGCGCGGGTGGTCGCTCTTGGCGAGCGCGTCGCGAACGACCGGCTCGGACTTGGGTCGCGCCGCGAGGGCGATCGCGCCGAAGGCGGCGAACGCGACGCAGGCGGCTGCCGCCAATGGCAGCCGCCGACGCAACGAAGATGTCCTCTCGAGTCGCCCCCGGCACGGCCCGCAGGCTAGCGCGCCGCGGTCGCCTTCGACTTCGACCGGCGACGGCGCGGGCGCTTGTTGCGCTGCCCGCCGTTGGAGGCATGAGCGCGCTGCCCGTTCGAGCTCTGGTGGCGGTGCCGCTCGGGCCGTTCGCCTCGCGGCTCGGCGCCGAGCCCGCGACGGAGCTCGCCCTCGAGCTCGAGCGAGCGCGCCATCGCGTGCGTCTCCTTGCGCTGGTCGTCGAGCACGAAGGTCAGGGCCCGGCCCTCGGCGCCGGCGCGGCCGGTGCGGCCGACGCGGTGCGTGTAGGTCTCGGCGTCCTCGGGCAGATCGAAGTTGATCACGTCGGTGATCTCGGCGACGTCGATGCCGCGAGCGGCGACGTCGGTCGCGACGAGCGTCGTGCAGGTCGCCGCGCTCGAAGCGGGCGAGCGCCTTCTGTCGCTGGCCCTGGGTCTTGTCGCCGTGCATCGCCAGCGCCTTGACGCCCTGCGAGCCGAGCTTCTTGACGAGCCGGTCGGCGCCGCGCTTGGTGCGGACGAAGACGAGCGTCCGGCCGCGGTCGCGCGCGCTTGAGCTCGCTCGAGCAGCGCGTCGAGCTTGGCGCCCTGCGATGGCGACCGACGCGAAGCGAGTGCGCGATCGCCGCGGCGTCCTCGGGCTCGGGCGCGTGGACGTGCCGGCGCGGCTTGTAGGTGTACTCAGCGGGCGACCTCGCCGGCCTGCGCCCTCGAGCGTGGCCGAGAAGAACAGCGTCTGGCGCTTGCGCGGCAGCAGCCCGACGATCCGGTCGACGGGCGGCCGGAAGCCCATGTCGAGCATCCGGTCGGCCTCGTCGAGGACGAGCGTGCGGACGTTCGGCGAGATCGATCGCGCGGCGCTGGATCAGGTCCTCGAGCCGGCCCGGCGTCGCGACGATCACGTGCGCCTTGGCGGCGCGCTTGATCTGCGGCTGGATGCCGACGCCGCCGTAGACGGCGGCGATCTTCAGCGCCTCGGCGTGGCAGAGCGACTCGAGCTCGTCGACGATCTGGCAGGCGAGCTCGCGGGTCGGGGCGAGGATCAGCGCCGCGGGGCGCGGGCCGTTGGCGTCGATCCGCTCGACGATCGGCACGCCGAAGGCGAGCGTCTTGCCGGATCCGGTCGGCGACTGGACGAGCACGTCGCGGCCGTCGAGGACGTCCTCGATGACGAGCTTCTGGACCGGGAAGGGAGTGGTGATGCCGCGGCTGCGGAGTGCGTCCGCAACCGGGCGTTGGATACGCCGAGATCGGCGAAGGAAGTAGGCATGGAAGTTGTGGCTCCTTGTGAGCTGGAATGTGGGCGTGGGGGGAGATTCGTAAGACCCCGAAGCGCCTGTGGAGCGAATGCGAAGAAAATGAACCTCTCGGGCGCCCGCGCCTGCCTCAACCTCGGATTCAGGGGCGATTGGGTCACCCGACGGCGGGAACCCTAGCAGCCTCGCTGCGGGCGGACGGGGCCGCGGGGACCCGGTCCGGGACGAGATAATCCCGCCCCGATGAAGCTGACGAGGCCGGCGGCAGGACCGGCGATCCTGCACGTCTCGCACCCGAAGTCGGGCTCGACCTGGCTGACCGACATCCTGCAGCGGCTCACCGGCCCGCGGGCGGTCCAGCCGCAGGCCGCCCTGGCCCACCTCGACACGCCGCTGCGCGCCGGGATGGTCTACCCGCGCGTGTACCTGAGCCGCGATGCCGTCGAGCGGCTGCCGGCCGAGGACGGGGTCGAGGTGATGCTCTCGATCCGTGACCTGCGGGACACCCTGATCTCGGGCTATTGGAGCCTGCGCGATACGCATGACCTCATGGGCCCGGTCGCGCGCTTCCGGGCGGAGCTGCGGGCGCGCGCGCTCGACGACGGGCTGATCTGGCTCATGGACGAGTGGCTGACGCGCATCGCTGAGCTGCAGCGCAGCTGGGTCGGGTTCGCGCCGCTGCTCCGCTACGAGGAGCTGATCGAGGACGACCTCGGCCTGCTCGTGCCCGAGCTCGTCGGGCAGGCTCGGGCTGGGAACGCCCGAGGAGGTCGAGGCCGCCGTCCTCTCGCTGCGCTTCGAGCACAGCTCGGGTGGCCGCGCCCGCGGGGTCGAGGACCGCAGCTCCCACTACCGCAAGGGCGTCGCGGGCGACTGGCGCAACTACATGAGCGAGGGCCGCGTCAAGGAGGCGTTCAAGCAGCGCTACGGCGAGACCCTCATCGTGACCGGCTACGAGCGCTCCGGCGACTGGTAGCGGCGACGGCTGCCCGTTGCCGCGGGGCCGTCCAGCTGCTTGCATTCGGAGCGTGCGATCGAGACGATGCAGCGCAGGGCGGCCGAGGCGTTCGTGGCGGGCACCCGCAAGGCGTCGCCGCAGCTGCGCCGGCGAGCGATGACGAGCCCCGCGCGAGCGGCTGATCGCGGCGCAGATCTTCGCCGGCATGGCGCGCTCGCTTCGACCGGGAGAGCGGCGCCGATCTCGACGCGGTGATCCGCTGGGAGCTCGGCCGACGACGGCGACGGAGCCGCCGACCCGAGATCTGGGACCTGTCGTCCGCGACGGACGCGCCGCGATCGCCCGCGACTCCGGCGAGGCGCCGCGGACGACGATCGGCGCTCGACCACCCGACCCTGCTCGAGCTCGCGACGGGCCTGCTCAACGCGCCCCAGGCCTACATCGCCGGGCGCCTGAAGCATGAAGGGCGACGTGATGCTGGCGCAGCGGATGACCACGCTGTTCGTCGTGCCCGGCAGCGGCCCGAAGACCCCGGCGGCGGGCGCGCGGGCCTGAACGATGCGCCGGGGGACGGCCGGCGGCGGCCTGCTGCTCGCGCTCTCGGCACTTCTGCTGCTCCTTTTGCCCGGCACCGCCGCGGCCCAGAACCCGCGGCGGCGACTGCCTGACCGCCACTCCGGACCCGCCCTCGGCGCCGCCGCACGAGCTCCGCTTCGGGATCACCCCGCTGCTCGCGGGCAGCGCGGGCGCGTGCAGATCGAGCCGCTGCCCGAGGATCGCGGCAAGGCCGAGCAGTCGCTGCACCGGCTCCGGCCGCCGCGGCCGCGAGCTGGTCCTGCGGCTGAACCGGATGTTCTTGTCCGACGGCCGCCGCGGGCATCCACCACTACGCGCGCATCGTCGATCGCTACGCGCGGGCCGGCTTCAGCTCCGAGCTGCAGGTCCGCTACCACCCGCCGGCCGAGCTCGAGGGGCGACATGAAGGCGTGGCGCGCATACGTGCGCGAGGCGGTCCGGATCCTCGGGCGCCGACCGTTCGGTGACGGCGCTGTCGATCACGAACGAGGCCAACTTCGACGTCTCGCCCGAACACCTCCGACGGCAGCTACGAGGGCGTCCGCAGGGCCGTCGTGGAGGGCATCGGTCGCCGCCGACCGCGAACTGCGCCGGATCGGGCGGCGCGACATCGAGCTCGGCTTCTCGTTCGCCTGGCGCTGGATCCCGAGCGCGGACGCGCAGCTTCTGGAAGGAGATCGGCGCGCGCGCCACGCCCGAGTTCCGGCGCGCGCTCGACTACGTCGGCCTGCAGGTCTACCCCGGCCTCGTCTGGCCGCCCGCTGCCGCTGCCCGGCCGCAGCGCCGGGCGACGAGATCACCGAGGCGCTGACCCTGCTGCGCGGGCTGCTACATGCCGAAGGCCGGGCTCGGCGACGGCACCGACCTGTGGGTCAGCGAGAACGGCTACGCGACCAACCTCGGCCGCAACGACCACCTCCCAGACAGCCGCACCTCGCCTCGACGCTCGACGCCGTCCACGACTACTCGGGCGAGCTCGGGGTCAGCGACTACCGCTACTTCAACCTCCGCGACAACCGACTCCGACGGCACCGATCTCTTCGACGCCGTCGGGCTGCTCGACGACACCTACGCCCGCAAGCCCGCCTTCGCGGCGCTGCGCGCGGCGATCGCTCGGAACGGCAGCCGACTCGCGAAGCCGCGCTCGTGCGCCGGCCATCCGGCGACGCTGGTCGGCACCCCGCGACCGGGATCTGCTCCGCGGGACGCCGGGACGCGACGTGATCGGCGGCCGCGGCGGTCGCGACCGGATCCTCGGCTTCGGCGGCCGCGACGTCATCTGCGGCGGCGCCGGCTCCGACCGGATCGACGGCGGCCGCGGCGCCGACCGGGTCCACGGCCGGGGTGGTCGCGACCGCTGCGCGCGCGGCCCCGGCGATCGCCTCCGCGGCTGCGAGGCGCGTCTGCGCGGCCCCGCCTAGCCGCCGGCCTCCCGGTGCAGCTGCTCGGCGAGCCGCTTGATCGCCGCCAGACGCCGGTCCCAGCGGTCCGCCGCGGCACGCATCTGGGCGCCCGCCTGGTCGAGGCGCTGGGGTTGCACGGCCCAACGCACCTCACGACCCTCGCGCCGGCTCGCGACGAGCCCGGCCCGGTCGAGCACCGCGAGGTGCTTGCTCACCGCCTGGCGGCTGAACGGCAGCTCCTCGGCGAGCGCGCTCGGCGTCGCCTCGCCACGAGCGACGAGCTCGTCGAGCAGGCGGCGGCGGCTGGGCTCGCCAACCGCCGCCCACAGCTGCTCGTCGAGCTCCAGCGTCGTCGCCATCGCGAACTGCGGCCGGCCTCAGGACGCAGCGGCCGGCTGCCGCTCCGCCACGTAGACGACGAGGTCCGCGAGGTGTCGCCTCCAGCCGCTTTCGTGGTCGCGCGCGTACTCGGCCTTGCGCGCCTCGTCCCATTCGACGCGGTCGAAGCCGCTCTCGACGACACGCAGGCGGGTGCGCTCGCCCTCCTCGGTGAGCGTGAACTCGACCAGCATCGAGTTCGCCGGGGTCGGCTCCGCTCCCTTCGGGTGAGACCACCGGTAGGCGAGCAGGCGCGGCCGTTCGACCCGCTCGACGCGAAGATCGGCCTCGGCGTCGAATCGATGCCAGGCGAAGCGCCCCTCGCCGCCCGGCCGGAGCTCCAGCTCGGCCTCGTCGGTCCACCAGCGGTTCAGGTGCTCGGGCTCGGTGATCACGGCCCACACCACCTCGGCCGGCGCCTCGATCAGCGTCTCCCTCTCGATCTGGTTCTGCATTCCTTCGCTCCTCTCGGACAATCCGCAACTTCTGGTTGCGCATCATACACATTCCCGCAACCAATGGTTGCGCCTGACCCGGAGGAAGGTCTCCCCCTCCCTCACGAAATCCGCGTGCGCTACCGCCGCTCGACGGGCGAGCCCTCTTCGGGCTCGATCTGAAGGTTCGGCAGGCGCCGCTCGAGCCACGCCGGCAGCCACCAGGCCCAGCGGCCAAGCAGCTCCATGATCGCCGGCACGAGCAGGATCCGGATCAGGAACGCGTCGATCGCGATCGCGGCCGCGAGCCCGACCCCGAAGAGCTTGACGACGAAGTTGTCGCCGAGCGCGAAGCTGGCGAAGACGAACATCATGATCGTGGCCGCCGCCGTGATCACCCTGCCCGTGCTGGCGAGCCCGTGCTCGACGGCGGCGGTCGGGTCGCCGCGGCGCTCCCATTCCTCGCGCACGCGCGACATCAGGAACACCTCGTAGTCCATCGAGAGCCCGAAGACGATCGCGAAGACGAAGATCGGCAAGAACGACGGGATCGGCGCCGTCTCCGAGACGCCGACGAGGCTGTTGCCCCAGCCGTGCTGGAAGATCGCGACGACGAGCCCGAGCGAGGCGCCGATGCTGAGCACGTTCATCAGCACCGCCTTCAGCGGCACCAGCAGCGAGCGGAAGGCCAGCAAGAGCAGCAGGGCGCTGAGCGCGATCACGATGGCGACGAAGAGCGGCAGCTTGCCGGCCAGGTAGCTCGAGAAGTCGTCGGTGATCGCCGCCTCACCCCCGAGATGGGTGACGGCGCCGGTACGGGCGTCGAAGGGCGTCAGCGTCCCGGAGCGGAGCCTGTCGACCAGCTCACGCGAGGCCTCGTCCTGCGGACCGGTCGTCGGGAAGACGCGGAGCAGATCGACGTCCCCCGACGGCGAGTCGATCGGGGCGCTGACCGAGGCGACCCCTTCGACATCGGAGACCTGATGCCGCAGCCCGGCCATCGCCGCCTTGGGATGAGCGAGGCCGCGGACGTCGCTGACGACGAGCAGCGGCCCGTTGAAGCCGGGCCCGAAGCCCTGCGCGAGCAGGTCGTAGGCCTTGCGGGTTGTCGTGTCGGGCGGGTCCGTGCCGGCGTCGGGATTGCCGATCTGCACCGACAGGACCGGGATCGCGAGCGCCAGCAGGACCAGGACCGAAGCGATCGCCGCCGGCCACGGCCGCCGCAGGATCGCGCGGCTCCAGCGCGACCACAGCGCCCCCTCGTCCCCGCTCGCCAGCTTCACGAACGGCAGCCGCAGGCGGTTGATCCGCGTCCCGACCTTGCTCAGCAGCGCCGGCAACAGGGTCAGCGACGCGGTCATCGTCACCAGCACGGCGATGGAGGAGGCGAGCGCCGGCCCGTAGAGGAAGCTGACGCCGACCGCGAACAGCCCCAGGACCGCGATGCAGACGGTGGCGCCCGCCAGCAGCACGGCGCGGCCGGCGGTGTCCATCGCGACGAGCACGGCCTCGTCCGGTTCGAGCCCGTCGCGGAGCCCGGCGCGGAAGCGGGTGACGATGAAGAGCGCGTAGTCGATCCCGACGCCGAGCCCGATCATCGCCGCCAGCTGCGGCGCGAAGTCGGCGGTGTCGAAGACGTGGGTGAGCAGCGTGACGATGCTGAGCGCGATCCCGAGCGCGATCACCGCGGTCATCACCGGCAGCAGCATGGCGACCACCGAGCCGAACATGATCAGCAGGACGATGATCGCGGCGAGCAGGCCGATGCCCTCGCTGCTGCTGCCGCCACTGCGCTGGGCGTCGCGGATCGCGTCGCCGCCGAGCTCGACCTCGACGGGCCCGTCCTGGGTGCTGTCGCGGATGTCGAACAGGGCGTTGGTCGTCGCCTCGGAGACGTCGAACGAGCGCTGCTTGAGATCGGCCGTGGCGAGGGCGATGCGTCCGTCAGGCGAGACGATGCCGCCCTTGCCGAGCGGGTTGTCGACGCTCTCCACCCCTTCGACGCCCGAGACCCGGTGGACGACCGAGACGATCTCCTTGCGGGCGGCCGGATCGGCGAGCTTGCCCTCGCGGGCGGCGAAGACGACCTGCACCTCGCCCCCCGACTGCTGGGGGAACTGCTGCTCGAGCAGCTGCAGCGCCTGCTGGGAGTCGGAGGCGGGCAGCGTGAAGTTGGTCGAGTACTTGGAGCCTGCCGCGCCCGCGGCTGCGACGCAGGCGACGAGCGCGATCAGCCAGGCCGCGACCGTGATCCGGCGGTGAGCGACGCAGAGTGCAGCAAGGCGCCGCATCAGCCGCCCCCGTGAAGGGGCTGGGTGAGCGCGGTGCTCACGCTCAGCGCTTCTGGCTCCAGCTCAGGCTCTTGTCCCTGCCGAGCTTCGCCCGGATCTTGCCCTTGCCCTTGAGCTTGACCGTCGTCTTGAAGACGGACTCCGGCTTGACTCGGATCCGGCTCTTGGTCTTGAAGCCCCCCTTGCGGCCCTTGACCTGGATCTTGACCTTGCCCTTCGACGGAGCCCGGCCCCAGACCAGCACCTTGCGCTTCGACTTGCGATCGCCGACGAGCGGGAACCGGTAGGCGGTCTGGGCCGGCTTCGGCTTGCCGTTCTCGAACAGGATCCCGGTCTGGAAGGGCGAGCCCTTCTCGTCACCCACCTGGTACAGCAGCGCGACGTCGACCTTGTCCTTCCACAGCAGGTACAGCCCCTGCTCCACGTACTGGGCCTGCTTCTTCAGGTTCGGGATGTCCGGACCCGTCTTCGGCGGCTTCGAGTGCCACCAGAACTCCGTGGCCCAGACGGGATGCTTGCCCTTGGTCGCGACGATGCCGCCCTTCTCGGCGGTCCGCAGGATATCGATCACCTCCGGCATCTCCGCGATGCCGGCGTCCTGGCGCCCGGCCGGTGCCAGCGGCGCGCGGTTGACGTTGATCGGGTGGTGGCTGAGCACATCGAGCTTGATCTTGTTGCCGCACTTGTAGGTCTTCAGCTTCTTGTTGCCCTTGACGCAGAAGAGCCGCTTGAGGAAGGTCAGGGGACCGACGCGCGGCCCGTTGCCGCCCGGGACGGAGCCGATCGGAGAGAGGGCGCCGACGATCACCTGGGCCGTCGGCTGCACCGCGTGGATCGCGGGGTAGGCCGCGTTGACCATGTTCCGGTAGATGTCGGCGGCCACGTACTTCCCGTTCTCGTTCTGTGGCATCAGGTAGGTGGAGAGATTGCTCTCGTTCCAGATCTCGAAGCGGGAGACCTTGGGCAGCGTCTGACCCGGATGCAGCGGGTCGGGGTAGCTGCCGCTGTAGCGCTTGGCGACCGCGGTGGCGAAATCCGCGAGCTTGCTCGGGTTCGGCTTCCACGTGCCGTCGGTCACGCCCGCGGGGGCGCCGGCGCCCTCCGCCCAGTCAGGGGCCGATGTGATCGTGAGCACGACCTGCATGTCGTGCTCGGCGGCGGAACGCACCGCCGCGTCCGGGCCGCCCCAGAAGTAGCCGGCGCTCGAAGGGTTCACCGGGTTCGTCGGCTCGTTCGGCGCGATCCCGCGCCAGCCGACCCCGATCCGGGCCCAGTCGCCACCCGACTGGCCTGCCTTGTTGAACCAGTAGTCGCGGACGGAGGCGTCGGTCGACATGAACCGCGGCTCGGAAAAGCCGAGCGTGATGCCGCGCTTTGCGTGGGCCGCGGCAGGCTGCAGCAGCAGCGCGCCCGCGGCCGCCGCGAGCAGCGTCACGAGAACGATCCGGCGCCCGAGAGCGCTGTCCCACCGACACTCCATCGGCCCGCATGATGGCAGGCCCGGCGGCCCTAGATGATTGATTCCGATCTAGTCGGGATTGCGAGCGGCCACGATCCAGGCCGACGTCGGCGCGTAGACGCCATCCGCCCGCTGGTAGGAGGCCAACTCCTCCCGCAGCGCCCGCTCGATCTGCGGCCGCAGGCGCTCACCCTCGTCCTCGTTGACCCGGATCAGCTCACCGGCCGGCCCGATCGCGGTGATGAAGTCGACGAACTCCTCGACGCTGCCTCCCTGGCGCATCTCAGCGTCGCTGCGCGTCAGCGTGATCCGATCGAAGCCGGCGCTGCGCAGGATCCCACTCGTCGTGTCGGCGTTCGCCATCGAGAAGGGGCCGGGCCCGCAGGTCGGCTCGTCGCTCCGGTCCGGGTGCGTGAGCCAGCGCTCGGCGATCCGTTCGGCCTCGAAGAAGAGGACGTTCTCGGCCTTTTGACGCCAGACGACCATCGTCAGCAGCGCCCCGGGGCGCATCGCGGCGCGGACGTTGCGAAACGCCGCGACCGGGTTCTCGAAGAACATCGTGCCCATCCGGGAGAAGACGCGGTCATAGCCGGAGCCGGGAACACCGTCCTGGACGTCGGCGACCTCGAAGCGCGCATTCGGGACGCCCTGGGCCGCCGCCTCCTCGCTACCCGCCTCCACGAAGCGCGCCGCGGCATCGACGCCGACGACCTCCCCGCCGGGCGCGACGAGCCCGGCGATCCGGCGCGTCTCGTCGCCGAAGCCGCAGCCGATGTCGAGCACGCGCTGGCCCGGCTCGACCGGATAGAGCTCGAGCGCGGCGGCGCCGTGAATACCGAGTCCGGTGCAGACGATGTCGCGAAACTCGACGAAGCGGTCGAAGAGGACGCCGTTCCAGGCCTCGATCGCCTCGGAGTTCCCGATCACCTCCGCGTCCATGGAGACGGATCGTACGCCGATCCCAGCGTTCGAGAACGTCGCCGCGCGCAGCGGTCAGAGGCGCAGCAGTTCGTAGGCGACGCGGCCGTCGGCGATCGCCTCGCGCACAGCCTGCTCGTTGCCGTTGAGCCGCCCGCCGCCCGTCTTGACCTCGATCAACACGACCTCGCGGAGCTCACCGGCGGCGAGGCCGTCGAAGACGACGAAATCGACCGGCGCCCCGAGGAAGCGCGCGTCGGCCGGGTCGAAGCGATCGGCGAAGCTCGGAGCCAGCGGCGCCAGCTGCTCCGCCGCGCGGCCCCGTCGCACGCCCCGGCTGCGGCGGATCGCGTCGGCGCGGGCCGCCTCGAGATCGTCCTCCGCGTACGGATGCAGCACGCGGTAGCGAGCGTAGGCGAGGGCGGTCCAGACCAGCGCGAGGACCGCGAGCACGGCGACGAGGAGGGCGAGCGGTTCGGTCATCGCCCCGATTCAAGCCCTCACCCCGGCGGAGCCGGCGATCTGCAACGCCGCGCCCACGGTCACCCGAAGGCGCCATCCGACCAAGCCTGAGCGCGCCCCCGAGGGGCGCGGTGTGGCAGAGCCACATAAGCCCCGAGGAGGTGCGCTCAGGCGCAGCGTCAGAGGGCGCCGCCGCCCGGTCAGCGGTTGCGGCCGAACAGATCGTGCGCTTCGACCCACTCCTCGGCGACGATGGCCGAGCCGAGGCTGAGCTCGCCGCAGAGCACGGTCGCGGCGACGATCTCGGCGAACTTGTGAACCTTGCCCGAGCCGTAGCAGCCCATCAACTCGAGGCACTCGCGCTGGGTCGGCAGGCCGGTGCCGCCGCCGTAGGTGGCGACGATCAGGGCCGGGATCGTGATCGAGTAGTAGTAGTCGCCGTTCGGGCGCAGCTCCGTGTAGACGTAGGCGGCCGAGGACTCGGCGACGTTGGCCGCGTCCTGGCCGGTGGCGATGAACAGCGCCGTGATCCCGTTCGCGGAGTGGCTGCCGTTGTTGTTGACCCCGGCCATCGAGCCGCCGAGCGTCGCCACCTGCCGTGCCCGATACATGAGCTCGGTGCCGGAGCGCATGTTGCGGCTGACGAGCTCGTCCGGGATCACCGCCTCGGCGACGACGCGCTTGCCGCGCGTGCGCAGCATGTTCACCTGCGAGCTCTTCTTGTCGGTCGCGAAGTTCGACTCGAGGAAGAACTGCTCGATCCCCTCGTAGTTGGCGAGGATCCACTTGCACGCGGCGGCCGTCGCCTTGCCGGTCAGGTTCTGGCCCGCAGCGTCGCCGGTCGTGTAGTTGAAGCGCGTGTAGATGATCCTGCTCGCCGAGTACTGCTCGATGTTCTGCAGCCTGCCGCTCGAGGTCGTCGCCTCCGCCGCCTCCTTGATCGGCTCGAAGCGCGTCTCCAGCCACTCGCCGAAGGCGCGCGCCTCGCGGGCGCTCGGGAAGATGAACGAGGGCGCCCGCTGCATGCGATCGTCGATCACCGTGGTCTTGACACCCCCCGCCTGCCGCAGCAGCTTCATACCGCGGTTGTAGGAGGCGACGAGCGTGCCCTCCGCTGTCGCCATCGGCACGTAGAAGTCGCCCTGGGCGTGCTCTCCGTCGACGAGCAGCGGACCGGCGAGGCCGATCGGTACCTGGGCGACGCCGATGAAGTTCTCGATGTTGCCCCGGGCCTGCTCGGGGTCGAAGGAGAAGGAGCCGACGTGCTCGAGCTCCGCGCCCGTCCGCTCGCTCCCGAAGCGGCGGCGCTCGGCGGCGGCCGCGGTCGTGTAGTCGTTGTCGGGATCGCGCGGGATGCGCTCGCCCCCGCGCTCCGACCTGCTCGTACCTGAGGTCCCCTCGGCCATGGCGGCGATCCTATTCCCCGCTTCAAACACGCGCACCCGCGACAGCGAACGCGATCCGCGGGCACGATCCGTGGGCGAGCCGAGGCCGGGGCCGCGTCCCGGGCTCGGCGCCCGCGTGCCGCGTAGGATCCGCCCCGCCCCGGGGAACGCCCGGCTGCAGGCGATGCTGGCGCTAGGCTCGGGCCGTGCTCCCACGCGGCTCCGACGCGATCAGCCCCACCGCCCACTACACGGCCGAGGTCTGGCGCAGGCACGGCCTCTCCGACGACGCTCTCGGGACGATCGAGGGGCGCGTCCTGTACGCGGGCCTGTGGCCGGCCCTGACCGCCGCCGGCCTCGCCGGCCTCGGGACGCTCGAGGCGGCCCTGCTCGCCCGCCACCGGTTGATCGACACGCTCCTGCGGGCCGAGATCGAGGCAGGGCGCGTCAGCCAGGTCGTGGAGGTCGCGGCGGGCCTCTCCGGACGCGGGCTGCGCTTCGGGCGTGCCCACTCCGAGCTCGTATACGTCGAGGCCGACCTGCCGGCGATGGCCGAGCGCAAGCGGGAAGCTCTGGCCCGCGCAGGCGCTGGCCACCGGGTGGCCGAGCTCGACGCCTTTGCCCTCTCCGGTGCCGGGAGCCTCGCCGAGCTGCTCGCCTCGCTCGAGCCGGAGCGCGGCACGGCGATCATCACCGAGGGGCTGCTCAACTACTTCGACCGCGCCGCGGTCACCGACCTGTGGGAGCGGATCGCCGCCGGCCTCGAGCGCTTCAGCACCGGCCTCTACCTCTCCGACCTGAACCTGCGCCGGGGCAACGACGGCGCGCCGGAGCGGACCTTCATGCTCGGGCTCGGGGCCTTCGTGCGGGGCAGCGTCCACTTCCCCTGCGACGACCCGGACGATGCGATCGCGCTGCTCGAGTCGGCCGGCTTTGCCGATGCGCGCATCCACAGCGGCGGGGAGGCGCCGGAGGCCGGACGCGGCGCCGAGCGGGTCTCCGTGCTCGAGGCGCGGATCAGCCAGGACTGATCGCGTCGAGCTCGGGGCCGGGGACGAGCGCCGCTGCCAGATCGACGCGTGCCCCGCGGAACGGGACGTCCTCGGCGAGGAGCAGGCGCCGCTGGCGCTCGCCCTGCGCGAGCGAGCCGTCGGCGCGGACGACCCGCTGCCAGGGCACGGTGGGATCGTCGCAGCGGGCGAGCACGGTGCCGGCCAGCCGCGGCGCACCGGGCGAAAGCTCGCTGTAGGTGGTGACCATCCCCTCGGGGATGCGGCGAACGCGACCGAGGATCCGCGTCCATTCCGCCGATCGGCCGGATCCGTGCGCGCCGCTCATTGCCTGATACTTTGCATGAACGTGGGGAGATCGGGGGTTATCGGGTTCGCCCTCACAGGCCTGTCGTTGGCGCTGGTGTGCTCCCCTGCCTCGGCCGCGACGATCGAGCCCGACAGCTTCGCCGACAGCGGCTCCGCGACCCTGTGCACCCTGCGCTCCGCGGTGATCGCGGCCAACACGGATGCGCCCAAGGCGGGGTGTCCGGCGGGCAGCGGCAACGACGTGATCCAGCTCCGGGCCGGGACCTACCACGTCGACGGCACCGGAGCGCCCGACGACACCGCCGCACAGAACGACCTCGACATCCTCTCGACGGTCAGGATCGTCGGCGCGAGCAGCGGCACGACGAGGGTCGACTCCGAGCTCGCCGATCGCACGTTCGACGTGATCGGGGCCGGTGCGGACCTGACGGTCGACGACCTGGTGATCCAGCACGGGTACCCGGTCAACACCTCCGGCAACGGGGGCGGAATCAGGGTCAGCGCCGGCGGGACGCTCCTGCTGCGGGACTCGACCGTGCGGCGCTCGAGGGCCCTCAACGGCGGCGGCGTGTGGGTGGGCGCCGGCTCGAGCGCGACGATCCGGCGCTCGGCCATCTCCGACAACGACGCGACGAGCCAGGACGGCGGCGGGATCATGCTCGACGGCACCGATGCGAGCCTGACGCTGAGCGACAGCACGCTCGACGGCAACGCCTCGAAGGACGACGGCGCGGGGATCGACGCTGCCAACGCCGCCTCGGCGACGATCTCCAACTCGACGATCGCGAGCAACATCGCCTTCGACGACGGTGGCGGCGTCAGGACGACCGATGCGGACACCAACGTGCGACTCGAGAACGCGACCGTCGCCGGCAACACCGCCGTCGACGGCGGTGGCGTCAAGGAGGCCGCGGGCACGGTGATCGAGGCGCGCGGCACGCTGATCGCCGAGAACATCGGCCAGGACGGGGCCCCCGACTGCACCGCGTTCGTCTCCGATGGCTACAACCTGATCGGCGACACGGACAGCTGCACGATCTCCTCACCGCAGCCGACCGACGTGCTCGACGTCAACCCCGGCGTGCTGCCGCTCGCCGACAACGGCGGCCCCACCGAGACCGTCGCCTTCTCCGGCTCGAGCGCCGCGATCGACGCCGGCCCCCCGGACGCTCCGGCCGACGACCAGCGGGGCGCCCCCCGGGACGCGCCCGACATCGGCGCCTACGAGCTCGTCTTCTGCGACGGGGTCCGCGTCAACCGCATCGGCACAGCCGGTGGCGAGCAGTTGACCGGCACGTCGGGCGCTGACGGGATCCTCGGGCTCGGCGGCGACGACCGCATCGACTCGGGCGGCGGAAACGACGCTGTCTGCGGCGGCCCCGGCAACGACTCGATCACCACCGGCGCGGGCAACGACCACGCTTTCGGGGAAACCGGCGAGGACTCGATCGACGGAGCCACAGGCAACGACCGTCTCGACGGCGGCGCCGACAACGACACGATCGTCGGGGGCACCGGCAACGACACGATCACAGGCGGCGTGGGCGAGGACTCGCTCGACGGATCGAGCGGCAACGATCTGATCGCGGGCGGCGACGGCAACGACTCGGTCGTCGGCGGCACGGGCAACGACGCCGTCACGGGCGGCACCGGCGAGGACCACCTCGACGGCGGCGACGGCAACGACCTGCTCGACGGCGGGGCGGACAACGACACGATCGCCGGCGACAGCGGCAATGACCAGCTCGCGGGCGGCGACGGCGAGGACACGCTCGACGGCGGTGACGGCAACGACCAACTGGACGGGGGCAGCGCCAACGACTCCTTGGTCGGCGGCAGCGGCGACGACACTCTCACCGGCGGCGACGGCGAGGACACGCTCGACGGAGCCCAGAACGACGACTCGCTCGACGGCGGCGCCGACAACGACAAGCTGATCGGCGGCAGCGGCATCGATGCCCTCACAGGCGGCGCTTCCAACGACCGCCTCGACGGAGGCAGCGGCGACGACGACCTCAGCGGCGGCGGCGGCATCGACACCCTCAACGGGGATGGGGGCAACGACAGCGAGCACGGCGGCGGTGACGGAGACGCCGTCCGGGGCGAGGCCGGAAAGGACAACCTCGGCGGTGGCAGCGGGGACGACGACCTCGACGGCGGTGACGGCGCGGACCGGATCAACGGCGGCGGCGGCAACGACCGGGCGCAGGGCGGCGACGGCGGCGATCGGCTCGGCGGTGGCGGCGGTGCCGACCTGCTGCGCGGCGGCAGCGGCGGCGACAGGCTGCTCGGCGGAGCCAACGTGGACGAGCTCTTCGGCAGCGGTGGCAGGGACAGCCTCGCTGGAGGGCCCGGACACGACGACCTCTGCAACGGTGGCAGCGGCCACGACCGCGGCTCGCCCAGCTGCGAGCTCCAGGTCAACATCCCCGACATGTTGCAGGGCTCCCGCCGGCGCTGAGCCCGGCCCTCGGGCCTGTCATCCTTGCCCGATGCGAGAGCGGTGGGACAGCGGCTCCACGCGCGCGGGCGCCATCCTGGCCGGATGCGCGCTCTGCCTCGCGCTGCTCGCCCTGGCGCTGCTTTCCCCGCCCGCGAGCTCCGCGAAGGCGCGCGGGATCGACGTCTCACGCTTCCAGGGGAAGATCAAGTGGCGCGCGGTCGGCAAGACCCGGATCAAGTTCGCCTTCGTGCAGGCGAGCCGCGGTATGGGCCGCGACTGCGCCGTCGCCTCGACCTCCTGCGGCGCCGACCCCTATTACGACATCAACCGGAAGGCGGCCCGTGCGCAGGGCATCCGCATCGGCGCCTATCACCGCGCGTTCGCGGCCGGTAACACCCGCAAGCGCGCCCGCAACGACGCCCTGCGCGAGGCGCGGGTCTTCTGCGCGTCGGTGCGCCGGATCGGCAAGGCCGACCTGGTGCCGGCCCTCGACGTCGAGACGCCCTTCACGCACCTGAACGCCGGCCGTCTCCGCTACTGGGTCCGGATCTGGCTCGAGCACGTCGAGGACAAGCTCGGCGCGAAGCCGATCATCTACACGAACGACTCGAGCTGGGCGGCGACCGGCGACACCGAGAAGTTCGCCCGTCGCGGCTATCGGCTGTGGGTTGCCAACTTCGACGTCCGCCGACCCGCCGTGCCCGCGGCGAACTGGCACGGGGAGGGCTGGAGCGTATGGCAGTACACGGCCAGCGGCCGCGTGCGCGGAATCTCCGGTGCCGTCGACAAGAACAGGCTCGCCGTGCCGCTGAAGAAGCTCTACGCCCGCGCCAACGGCGGAAGCGGCGGTGGCGGCTCAGGCGGCGGCGGTGGCTCCGGCACGGGCGGCACCGGCGGCGGCGGGGTCGGCGCGCAGATGATCTCAGGCCGCTGACCGCGGCCCGCGGCGAGCGCATAGAGTCGCGGCCATGACCGAGCTCACCCTGCACGTCGTTCCGCCCTCCCACCCCTGCCGTGCCGTCGCCAGGGCGCTCGAGATGAAGGGGCTCGCCTACGAGACGCACTCGTTCACGGAAGGGCCTCACAACGAGGAGATGGAGCGGATCTACGGCGAGGGAAAGCGCACCGTGCCCGGTCTGCTCGTGGACGGGGAGCCGGTCCACGGCTCGCGCGCGATCTTCGCCCGCCTCGACGAGCTCACACCCGAGCCCGCCCTGTATCCCGAGCCGATCGCCGAGGCGGTCCGCGAGGCCGATCGCTGGGGCGACGAGGAGTTCCAGGATCTTGGACGGCACCTGCCCTTCGGGGCCCTGTACTTCCGGCCCGAGGCGCTCGGCACCTTCGCCGGTAGCGGCGCGCTCGATCCGGCCGGCACCGACTACGCGATACGCATGATCCGGGCGCTGTGGAAGTACCACGGGCTCAGCTGCGAGCTGGTGGCCGCCGACCTCGCCGGCCTGCCGGGGAAGCTCGCCCACATCGAGGAGCTGGCAGAGGCGGGAGTGATCGACGGCGAGGAGCCGAACGCCGCCGACCTGCAGATCGGCTCCACGGCGATGGTGCTGGGCACGATCGGAGACCTGCGACCGCTGCTCGCCGGAACCGCGGCGGAGCGGCTCGCGACCCGGTTCTTCGATGACTATCCCGGTGCGGTCCCCGCCGGCGCGTACCCGGCGGGCTGGGTCCCGGAACCGGCGACGACCGCCTGAGCGCGGGCGAGAACGAGCGTTCAGCGCCCGCTCCCGGCACCGGCGAGCGCGCGCACCTGCCAAGCTTCGGGCCATGGAAACGAAGTCCCTGAGCGCGACGGGGGCCGTTCGCGACACCCGGATCGAGCAGGTGGTGCCGCTGACGACTCCGGCGCTCCTCCTGCACGAGTACCCGCTTTCGGAGGAGCTCGCCGACTTCGTCATGCGCTCGCGGCGCGAGATCGCCGCGATCCTGGACCGCACCGATCCGCGGCTGCTCGTCGTCGTCGGACCGTGCAGCGTGCACGACCCGGAGGCCGCCCTCGATTACGCGCGCCGGCTCAAGGAGCTCAGCGGCGAGCTCGGCGACCTCCTCGTGGCGATGCGCGTCTACTTCGAGAAGCCGCGCACGACGACGGGCTGGAAGGGCTTGATCAACGACCCGCACCTGGACGGCTCCGGCGACGTCAACAGCGGCTTGCGGATGGCGCGCGAGCTGCTCCTGCACATCCTCGAGCTCGGGCTGCCGATCGGCTGCGAATGGCTCGACCCGATCACCCCGCAGTACATCGCCGACACGGTCGCCTGGGGCGCGATCGGGGCGCGGACGACCGAGAGCCAGACGCACCGCCAGCTCGCCTCGGGCCTGTCGATGCCCGTCGGCTTCAAGAACCGCACGGATGGCAACCTCGGCGTCGCCGTCGACGCCCTGCGCGCCGCCGCGGCCCCCCACTCCTTCGCAGGCGTCGACCTCTCGGGTACCTCGGCGATCCTGCACACCTCGGGGAACCCGGACTGCCACATCATCCTGCGCGGCGGCCGCGGGGCGAGCAACTTCGACTCCGCCTCGATCGAGGGCACCCTCGAGCGGCTGCGCGAGGTCGGGCTCCCGGAGCGGCTGATCGTCGACGCCTCGCACGACAACAGCGGCAAGGACCACGAGCGCCAGCCCGAGGTCGCCGCTGCGATCGGCGAGCAGATCGCAGCCGGCAACGGCGCGATCGTCGGCGTCATGCTCGAGTCCTTCCTCGTCGCCGGCCGCCAGGACCTCGGCGGCAAGCTCACCTACGGCCAGTCGATCACCGACAAGTGCATGGACTGGGAGACGACGGTCGAGGTCCTGCGCGGACTCGACGCCGCGGCAGCGGCTCGCAGCTCAGGCTGAGCCCAGAGGGATCCGCCCGGCGCCTCGCGCCGTCGGCCCCGCCCTACTTCTTCTTCTTGCCGCCGTTCTGGATGCCGGGCGCGTACGCGTTGTCCGGGTAGCCGTCGCCGTTGGCGTCGGTCGAGCCGGGCGTCGTGGTGGTGGTCGTGCCGTAGGTCGTCGACGTCGAGTCGGTGCTGCTCGAGCCGCCCTTGCTGTCGCCGGCGTAGCCGTTCGAGTAGGTCGAGAGGTCGGCCGGCTGCGAGGGCTGCGGGAAGTCGTCGCATGGCTGCGCGGCGGCCACCTGCATGTAGTCGTGCCAGATCGGCGCCGACAGGGACGGCGCCGTAGCCGGGCATCGGCTCGCGGATCGTTCGGGTTGCCGGTCCAGACCGCGGTCGAGACGTGCGGCGTGTAGCCGACGAACCACGCGTCCGACTGCTCCTCGGTCGTTCCGGTCTTGCCGGCGGCCGGGCAGCCGATGCCCTGTCCCGCGGCGGTGCCGAACTCGAGCGGCCCCTTGATGACGCCTGCGACCGTGTAGGCGACGCCGTCGCTGATCACGCGGTCGCCGCTCGTGTCCTCGGGCTTGTCGACGTTGCCGTCGGGGAACCGACCTTGCGGATCGCGGTCGGCTTGTGGTGGACGCCGCCGTTGGCGAGGGTCGCGTAGGCGTTCGACATCTCGAGCACGGTGCAGCACTCGGCGGTGCCGCCGATCGCCTCCGCGGGGACGCCCTGAGCTTCGAGGTGATCGCCGAGCTTGTGCGCCATCGCGGTGAAGTTCTCGGGCCCGACGTCGAGGCCGAGCTGGGCGAAGACCGTGTTGATCGAGTGCGCGAGCGCGTCGCGCAGGTTCATCGCGCCGCCACCGGCCTCGCCGCTCACCGGCCAGCTCTGGCCGTAGCCGATGTCGAGCGTCAGCGACGACGGCGCCGGGTACGTGGTCGTCTTCGGGTCCATGCCCTGATCGACGGCGGTCGTCAGCACGAAGGTCTTGAACGACGAGCCCGGCTGCCGCTCGCCGTCGACGGCGAGGTTGAACTGGCTGGTGTCGTAGGACTGACGACGAGGCCATCGCGATGATCTCGCCGGTGTCGGCGTTGAGTCGAGACGAGCGCGTGCGCGGCGTCGACGCCGCCGACGGGGTGGTTGGCGATCGCCTGCTCGGCGGCGGCCTGCAGCTTCGGGTCGAGGGTCGTGTAGACCTTGCAGCCCGCCCTGGCGCACGGTCTTCAGCCCGTACTTGTCGATCAGCTCCTGCTGGACGTAGTCGAAGAAGTACTGCTGCTTGCGGGTCTCGTATCGGTCAGCCCCGGTCGAGGCCCAGGCCCTGGTTCTCGAGGCGCTGCGGCCTGACTCTGCGGGATGTAGCCCTGGTCGGCGAGCGCAGTCGAGCACCTCGTTGCGGCGCGACTTCGCCGCGTGCGGGTCGAGGAACGGGTTGTAGTCGGTCGGCGCCTGCGGCAGGCCGGCGAGCAGCGCCGCCTCCTTGACGCTGAGGTCGGCGGCGTGCTTGTTGAAGAAGACCTCGGAGGCCGCCTCGACGCCGACGGCCGTGCGACCGTCGTTGGTCCCGTAGGTGGCCGTGTTCAGATACTGGTTGAGGATCTGGTTCTTGGAGTGCTCCTGCTCGTACTCCTGCGCCATCTTCGCCTCCTGATCTTGCGCTCGATCGTGTCCTCGGGATCCTCGATGTAGAGGTTGCGGACGAGCTGCTGGGTGATCGTCGAGGCACCCTGGCGGGCCTGGCCGCCGGCCTTCGAGGTTCAGCGATCGCCGGCGCGCACGATCGCCGCGTAGTCGACGCCGCCGTGCTCGTAGAAGTGCGCGTCCTCGATCGCGATCGTCGCCTGCTGCAGGATCTTGGGGATCTTCTTCAGCTTGACCGGCTCGCGGAGGATGTCGGACTGCACGTAGCCGAGCCTGTTGCCGTCGGCGTCGAAGACCTCGAGTTCTCGCCGTCGTCGAGCGGCTTCAGGGTGTCGAGCGAGGGCGCGCCGGAGGCCACGTTGAGGACCCAGATCGCAGCGCCGCCGACCGCCGATCGCGAACAGCCCGAAGCAGGACCGCGAACGCGGCCATGACCTTCTTGCCGATCGAGCCTTTCGACCGGCGCCGTCTCGTCGCGCGAGTGCACGACATCCCGTCTCGGTAAAGGCTAACGGACCGGCGCCGTCGGGCCCGCGGGGGTGGGCCGTCCGCGGTCGCCCCCGCCCACGCGCAAGAATCGCCCCGACCCCGAGTTCCACAGCCAGGAGGAAGCGGATGACCGAGAAAGCAGAGTTCAACGCCGAGGAGTGGTCGCTGATCCTCGAGGGCGCGCCGACCGCGGCGATGATCGTGATCGCCGCCGGGAAGGGCGGCACGATCCGCGAGAGCCTGTCGATCAGCAAGAGCTACGCGGCCGAGCAGCAGAACGCCGGCTCGACCGAGCTCCTCGACGCCATCGTCAACGACCGCCCCGAGCTCGACGCCAAGCGCTACGAGGACCCGCTCGAGCTCGGCACACTGGCGGCATGACGCGGGTCCGCTCGGCGCTCGAGACCCTCGCAGGCGAAGGCGACCCCAGTCGAGGCCGAGGACTTCAAGCGCTTCCTCTATCAGGTCGCCTACAACGCCGCCGAGGCGCACAAGGAGGGCGGATTCCTCGGCATCGGCGGCACGCGGATCAGCGAGGGCGAGGCCGAGGCGCTGAAGAAGCTGGCCGAGACCCTGGACTACGACGCCCCACCGATCGGCGAGTCGGAGGAGTAGCGCCGGCGGGCCCGCCGGCCCCGAAGCGGAGGGGCCGACAGCTCGAGAGGAGGATTGACCGCAACTATTGCCGTCAATCCTCTCCTCGTCGCCGGCGGGTGCCGCGCACCGTCCCCGCCCCCGGGGACGCCTCCGCGCCAGGGGCGGGCGGCGACTCCCCTACGGCCGCATCATGCGCTCGGCGGCGGGGATCTTGAGCGCGTTCGGAAGCAGGCGCAGGAGGCTGAAGCCCGCCTTGACCGGCAGCCCGGGCACGACCACGCGCTAGCCCGAGTCGAGCCCGTCGACGGCCGCCTTCGCGCATTGCTCGGGCGTCACCCAGGCGAGGTCGGGAATCGTCGCCTCGATCGGCTGATCGCCGGCGATCTCCCAGAACTCGGTCTTGACCGGGCCCGGGCAGAGCGCGGTCACGGTGACCCCGCGGCCGCGACCTCGCCGTGCAGGGCCTCGGAGAAGGCGAGCGAGTGCGCCTTCGCCGCCGAGTAGCCGGCCGAGTACGGGAGCGGCATGAAGGCGGCGGTCGAGGCGACGTTGAGGATCGCGCCCTCCTTGCGCTCGACCATCGCCGGGCAGGAAGGCGGAGACGAGCGCGACCGGCGCCTCGCAGAGGACCCGGACCTGCTCGAGCTCCCGCTCGGGGTCGGACTCCTCGAAGTGGCCGCCGGTCGCGAAGCCGGCGTTGTTGACGAGCATGTCGACCTCGAGGCCGAGCGAATCGATGCGGCCGGCAGGCGCGAGCGCGAGGCCGGCTTGCCGAGGTCGCAGCCGAGCGTCTCGACGCGGACGCCGTGCTGGTCGGAGAGCTCCGCCGCGAGCTCGTCCAGCCGCGGCTTGCGGCGCGCGACGATGATCAGGTCGTGGCCGCGGCCGGCGAGCTCCCGCGGCGACGCGCCTCGCCGATCCCCGCGGAAGCGCCGGTAATGAGTGCGGCTGCCCCTGGCGGGGCTCCGGAAGTGCCATGCCGGTGTTGTACCGGACCTGCGCCCAACCGGGGCCGGTGCCGTCAGCAACCGTCCGGTCGCTGCTGAAGCCCGTAGGCGAGCCCGAGAGCGCAGTAGATCGGCTTCGGCTTGGCCTGGATGTCGACGACGCCGAGCCCCGCCTCCCAGGCGTTGTCCGAGGCGATGTCGTGGCAGGCGGTGAATGATGACCGCCTTGACGCTGAGCTTCGGAGCCACCTCGACGAGCCGGTCGATGCGGGCGGCCTGCTCGGTCGTCGTCACGCCGGTCTTCGCGTCCGGATCGGTCGACCAGCCGATCTCGGTGATCCATGTCGCCCGCGGTGCCTTCGCCTTGCGCAGCAGCTCGCGCACCCAGCGGATGCGGCCCCGAACGGCGTTCACGCCCTTGCTCCCGACGTAGGGATGGACGCCGGTGCCGTCGACGTCCTCGCCGGCGTCGAGGTGGAACATCGAGCGCTTCAGGTAGTTGCGCCACTTCGGCTTCGGGGTCAGGCCGTTGTAGAGGACGGGTGGGTGTGGGCCGAGGTCGGAGATCGCCCCGTGTACCGCGCGCAGCATGCGGACGTAGCCGAGCGGGGTCGGTTTCGGGCCCCAGTAGCGCTTCAGATTCGACTCGTTCCAGATCTCGAACCCGGCCGCCTGCGGGTAGCGCTCGATCGCCGCGCGGACGAAGTTCCCATAGTCCTGGAGATAGCCGGAGTCGGGGCGGACGGCCGTGAAGTCGCTGTCGCATGAGATCGAGGGATGGGCCCAGCAGGGCGCGGTGAAGAGCACGATCACCGGCTTCAGGCCCTCCTTCAGGGCCATCTGGTAGGTCGCGTCCTCGATCTTCCAGTCGTAGGTCCCGCGCTCACGCTCGACCCGGGCCCAGGGAACGACGTAGCGGATCACGTCGGCGCCACCGGCGCGGGCCTGCTTGATCAGCTCGCCGCCGCTGGGCTGGCGCGTCGTGTGGCCCTTGCCCCCGCCGCCGGGCCAGGGCAGTGGCAGTGGCAGGCCCGTGAGCGGGTTCTGGGGCTTGTCGGTGTGGAGCTCGAACTGGTTGAAGTTGTCGTTGTAGCCGAGCATCGGCGGCTGGCCCGGGGGATCCTGGCGGTGGTGACGGTGCCCACCGCCCTTGTGGTGGCGGCCCTTGTCGTGGTGCCCCCTGTGGCGGTGATGACCCTTGCGGTGGTGCCCTTTGCCCCCGTGGTGGTGACCCTTGCGGTGATGGTGGCCGGCCGCGGCGGGGGCGGCGAAGACGAGCATGGCCGCGAGCAGCAGCATGGCGAGCCCGGCCGGGACAGCGGCAGGCGTCCGGTACGGGGGCGGGATCGGGGCCACGTTCCCACCATCGGCGGGAGCGCGGGACGGCTTGAGGGAGGTCCGACCGGCGTCGTCAGGCGCGGGCCGGCGCTGCGATCAGCCGCAGACGGGCCAGGCGTCGCGGCCGTCGCGGCGCTTGAGGCCGACCGCGACGACGGCCTGCGTCTTGTACGTGTAGCGGATCGGGTCGCCGCCGGGCGAGTGCGGGGAGCGCCGCCAGGTCGTCTTCATGAACTGGAAGGCACCCCGGTAGCGGCCACCGCCGCCGATCGCCTTCGGGTTCTTGCCCGACTCGCACTCGGCCGTACGGGCGGCCCAGCGCCGGTCGCGCCGGGAGACGCGCTTCCACAGGTGCTTGTAGTGGCGGCTGGTGCCGTGGTGGCGACCGGAGTGATGCTTGCCGCCGCCCCCGCCTCCGGAGCCGCTGCCGCCGCTCACGCCGATGCCGCCGCCGCCGGCCAGCGCCGGGGTGGCGACCGCGCTCAGCAGCAGGGCGGCGCCGATCAGGGCGAGGATCAAGGTCTTCGGTTTGAGGCCCGCGGCCAGCCGCGGTCGGTGGGTGCTCACGCTTCTTCGCTCTTTCGTCGCTTACGGGGTTAGCTGACGGGCTCGCGCCAAAGAGCCGGCGCTACGCGACAGTCGCCGCGATTCGCCCCAAACAGGTGGGTCCCCCGCTTGCCCGCGGTATGTAGGCGGGCGATTCAGCAGGTGCGCGCGGCAGCCTACCAGACTTTGTGAGCGAAGTGTGAGGGTGGCGTCAGCCGCGCGCGAGCCCCGGGCCCTCGGCGATCGAGGCCAGCGTCGCCGTCGGCTCGACCCCGGACTGGGCGCGGGGCGGTTGAGAAGCCGCGACGGCGGGCAACGGATACGAGGGAAGCGACGAACTGCGAACGGAAGGAACGGCATGAGCGACGTACCGAAGATCACCCTCAACGACGGCAACCAGATCCCGCAGCTCGGCTTCGGCGTCTTTCAGATCCCGCCCGAGGAGACGGCCGTGGCCGTCGCGAAGGCCCTCGAGGTCGGCTATCGCCACATCGACACGGCCGAGATGTACCGGAACGAGCAGGGCGTGGCCGACGGCATCCGCGAGGCCGGCATCGACCGCGACGAGGTCTTCATCACGAGCAAGCTCAACAACGGCTACCACGAGCCGCAGGACGCCCGCCGCGCGATCGAGGAGACGCTCGAGAAGCTCGGCACGCGCCACGTCGACCTCTTCCTGATCCACTGGCCGCTGCCGACGCTCTACGACGGCGACTTCGTGCAGACCTGGAAGGCGCTGGAGTCGTTCCGGGAGGAGGGCTTGGCGCGCTCGATCGGAGTCTCGAACTTCCAGACCCACCACCTCGACGAGATCGAGGAGCAGTGCGACGTCACCCCCGCCGTGAACCAGATCGAGCTGCACCCCTACTTCCGCAACCCGACCGTGGACGAGTACGGGCGCGAGCTCACGATCGCCACCGAAGCGTGGTCGCCGATCGGCCAGGGCGAGGTCCTCGACGACGAGACGATCGGTGCGATCGCGGCCGAGCACGACCGGACCCCGGCGCAGGTGACGCTGCGGTGGCACATCCAGCGCGGCAACATCGTCTTCCCGAAGTCGTCGACGCCGGAGCGGATCGAGGAGAACTTCGCGATCTTCGACTTCGAGCTCAGCGACGATCAGATGCGGGCCATCGACGAGCTCGACCGGGGCGAGGACGGGCGCCGCGGGCCGCACCCGGACCGCTTCGCGATGGTGCCCGACTGAGCACCGACCCAGAGACCGAGCCAGCGAACCACACGCCGCGGCGCTCCGCGCGTCGCGGCGTTCCCCGTATCTAGGAGCGTTTGTACCGCTTCGGCTTCTCGACCCGGAAGGAGCCGCGCATATACGGGTGGATGCGGCAGAAGTAGGTGTAGGTGCCGGGCTTGGTCAGCGGCTGCGTCGTGTACTGATTCGAGCCGGTCGTCACCTCCTTGCTCCAGCTCTGGCCGTAGCCGAGCTGGCCGGAGTCGAAGTCGGTGTTCCCGTTCGTGGCGCTGGCGAGCGGATAGCCGATGCCCGAGCCCCGGTTACAGGGGGCCTTGCAGGTCGTGATGCTGTGCCAGACCTGATCTTCGTTCGTCGTCCCGGGAAGCGCCTCGTCGTTGGTGAAGGTGAGGCTCTGGCCCTGGCGCACGACCACCGGCCGCATCAGCTTGCTGGGGAAGCCGCGCACCGCCGAGTAGCCGCCGGCGTTGTAGAAGAAGCCGTCGATGTTGATCCCCCCCTTCGGCGCCTTCGGCCCGTCCGGGAGCTTGCGGGGGTCCGGCAGCTTGTAGTTCTTGCGCGCCTTGTGGTCGATGTTCTCGCGCAGGCGGCCGTGGGTGAGGATCCCGCCCTCCTTGTACATCGCGTGCACGGCGGCGGCGTCGGCGAACGGATCGCGCGCGGCCGGGTCCGGTTTCGAGCTCCAGGCGAGCGGCATGATCCCCATCGACTCGTACCAGTCCGCGCGCTTGACGTTGTAGGTGACGCTCAGGTTGACGACGTCCCCGGCGCGCAGGCGCACGCGCCAGTCGGGGCGGGTCGCGGTCATGCTCACGTCCCAGCTCACCGCGCCCGCGGGCTCGAAGTAGTGCGCCTTCGACCGGTAGATGGGGGTCGTCTCGGTCGGGGTGTCGCCGGCCACGGTGCCCGGGTCGGGCCCGTCGCGGGAGACCTTGAGGTCCGTGTGCAGGCCACCGGGATGCATGTGCCCGGCGGTGAAGACGAGCGTCGCGCCGCCGTTCGGGACGACCCAACGGCGGCTCTTGCTGATGTTCTTGCGCTGCGAGTACCCGGGCTTGGAGGGATCGCTGGGGACCTCGTCCGGGAAGACGTACTTGCCGTCCCCGTTGAGGTCGTACTCACGCTTGGCGTCGAAGACCGGATACAGGTGCGGGAGGCCCGCGACGTCCATCCAACGGATGTTGACCGGGTTGATGTCGGTGCGGGCGGGGCTCGTCTCCGGAACCCAGTCGATCTGCCAGGTGATGTAGACGGAGCGGCCCTCGCGGGCGTTGAGCTCGTGGATCATCTGGTTGATCGCCCAGTTCGCACCGCCGGCGACCTTGAAGCCGTACCCCTTGGGCAGCTTCGGGATCGTCTTCTCCTCGCCGGCGGCAAAGGTCGGGCCACCGTTGGGGGCGATCCAGACGACGTGGTGCAGGTGCAGGTCCCAGACGGGCGGCGTGGTCGTCGTCCCGTCGGAGTGGATCTCGACCATGCTCGGCTTGAAGCGTGTGATGTAGCCCTTCGTCGTCGAGCCGGACGCGAACACGCTCGGGCTCACCGAGCCGCTCAGGCGCTTGGCGTGAGGGCACGTCTGCGTCAGCCCGATGTCGTTGATGTTCTGCCCGGGGTGGATCGGGATCGCGTTCGTCCGGCACTCGAACGTCGAGAGCCCGGGGTAGCTCTTGACCGCTTTCAGGGTCGGCTCCCCGGCCTGGGCGGCTGCCGGCAGCAGGCAGGCGCCGACGCCGACCGCGCAGATCGCAACTAAGACTCCCCTCGGCAACCCCCAGCGGCGCACGAGATGATTGTTACGCATTTCATTGCCGATGTACAGGCCCGCGAATCCGGACTGCCGCAAAGAGCGACGAGGACCGGCGGACGACGGGCTCAGGCGGGTTCGAAGCGGATCGGCAGCGACTCGAGCCCGTACACGCCCGCCACCGATTCGTAGACCGGCTCCCCCGCGAGCTCGAACCGCTCGACTCGCTCGGCGAGAAAGGCGAACGCCTCCTGCAGCTCAGCGCGCGCGAGGTTCATACCGAGGCAGTTGTGGATGCCGGCGCCGAAGGTCATCACCTTGGCGCGACCGCGGTCGAGAGCGACGTCGAAGACGTCCGGGCGCTCGATCTCGGCCGGGTCGCGGTTCGCGGCGAAGGTCGAGATCATGACGACGGTCTGCGCCGGCACGGCCACGTCGCGCCAGACCACGTCCTCGGTCGTCATCCGGGCGGTGAACGGGGTGATCGGCTCGAAGCGGAGGATCTCCTCGACCGCGGCGCCCACGAGCTCCGGCCGCTCGCGCACCAGCGCCCACTGCTCGGGGTGGGCCGCGAACAGGCGCACGCCGTGAGCGAGCTGGGCCTGGGTCGTGTCGACGCCGCCCGCGATCACGTTCATCACCAGGTTCAAGCACTCGGAGTCGCTGAGCCGGTCGCCCTCGTGACTGGCCTCGAGCAGCAGCGAGATCAGGTCGTCCCGGGGCTCGTCCCGGCGCGCATCGATCAGCTCCGTCGCATAGGAATGGAACTCGACGATCGCGGCCTCGATCTCCGCCCGCGAGGACAGGATTGCCTCCGGGTCGAACTGGCGCTGAAAGGAGACCGCCCAGGCGTGCAGCCGCAGGGCATCCTCGAGCGGGGCGCCAACGAGGCCGGCGATCATCCGGGACGGGTAGTGGCGCGCCACCTCGGAGACGAAATCGCACTCCCCCGCCGCCTCGGGACCCGCCCACAGCTCCGCCAGGTGCTCGCGCATCTCCGGCCGCCGCCGGTCGGCCTCCGGAGGCTTGAACGCGGGGTTGACGAGGTTGCGCAGGCGCCGGTGATCGGCGCCCTCGATCGAGATCAGGTTCTCGCTGATGGCTGCATGCAGGGGGCCCTCGGTGATCCCGAAGGCGGCGGCCACCGTCTTCGAGGGGAACTCGACCGAATGGCTGCGGAGGAAGAAGCTCGCGGACTCGCGGTCGAGAACGAAGAGCCAGCCGAGCTCCGAGCGCGCGGCCCAGCCCCGGTCGCGGAGCTCGAGCATCACCTCGTGGAAGCGGTCACCGCGCAGGGCGGGATCGGGATAGCCGAGGGTCGGCAGCTCGAGGTCGGGGAGCGGCGTGGGGGCCATCGCTGACAGCGAGCGTAGCGCCGGCCCGGACGAATCGACCGGCGCCTCGGCATGGGATGCCGTCGTGGCGGGTATCGAACGACGAACCCGAAATCAGGAGGCAGGAACCCATGGCCAAGGACACACAGGAGCAGGCCGGCGTCGGCACGGCGAAGCTGATCCAGTATCTGACCGAGGCGTACGGCAAGGAGAAGGAACTCGAGACGGCGCTCGAGGCGCACATCGGCATGGCCGAGCGCGACGCCTACAAGAAGCGCCTGAAGGCACACCTTCGGGAGACCAAGCAGCACGCCAAGCAGGTCGAGCGCCGGCTGAAGAAGCTGGGAGGCGGTGGCGTCACGGCCAAGGCCAACGAGCTGGTCAGCCGTGGGGTCGCGACCGCGAAGGGGCCGTTGCACGCGGCGCGCGGGACGAGCGCGGCCGAGAAGCAGCTGAAGAACGCGAAGACCGAGTACTCCGAGGAGCACGAGGAGATCGCCACCTACGTGGCGATCGAGACGCTCGCCGAGCAGCTGGGCGACACCGAGACCGCGAAGCTCGCAAAGGGCATTCGCCGCGAGGAGGAGCGCATGGCCGGCTTCCTCGAGAAGCAGATCCCGCTGCTCACCAAGGAGGTCGCGCGGGCGGAGATCCCGGCCGCGGAGAGGCGCACCCGCGGCGGCTCCTCGCGTTCCCGCGGCTCCTCGCGGAAGCGGGCTTCGGGCGGCTCCGGCGGGCGCCGGAAGTCCAGCTCCTCAGCGGGCCGGAAGCGCGCCGCCTCGAGAAAGAGCAGCGGCTCGCGGAGCTGAGCCCAGCATCGAGCCCGCCCGCCCGGCCCCGGCTGCGTGGTCGGGCGGGCCCGGCTCGCGGGGCCGCAAACCTTTGGTCGTACCCTGCGTATGTCTGCCCGAAACCGGAAGCGGCTACCCTGCTCTCGCCGGGCCCGACCGGGCCGGTTCACGCCATGGCTTCCCCAATCCCCACCCCCACCCCGGATCACGAGCAGCCGGGGGACGAGCGTCGTCCGGTCACGGTCGTCACCGACACGACGACCTACGTACCCGCCGAGCTGCTCGCCTCGCTCGGGGTCCCGACGGTCGACCTCTACGTCGGCTGGAACGGGGACAAGCGCGCCGAGGGCGAGTGGAACGACCTCGATGACTTCTACGGCCGCCTCGCCGAGCCGGGGCCGCTGCCGACAACCTCGCAGCCGTCGGTTGGCGATTTCCGCGCCGTCTACGAGCCCCTGCTCGAGGCCGGTCGCGACGTCTACTCGATCCACATCGCCTCCGGGCTGTCCGGCACTTACGAGAGTGCCCGCTCGGCTGCGCAGTCGCTCGCCGACGCTCCGGGGGCCGTCGAGGTCATCGACGGGGCAACGGGCGCCGGCGGGCTCGGCTGCCTGGTCATCGCTGCCGCTGAGGCGGCGCGGAACGGCGCCTCGCTCGAGGGCGTCGCCGCCGCCGTCGAGGATGCGCGCAGCGAGCTCGACATCTGGTTCTGCCTCGAGACGCTCGAATACTTGCGCCGCGGCGGTCGCATCGGGGCCGCCCAGGCCCTGGTCGGCTCGGCACTGCGGGTCCGGCCGATCCTCACCTTCGGTACGGAGATCGCGCCCGTCTGCCGGGTGCGCACCCAGGCCCGGGCGCTCGAGCGGATGGAGGAGTATCTCGTCGAACTCGCCCACCGTGGCGCCACCGAGTGGGTCGTCCAGCACGCGCAGTCGCCCGCCGACGCCGAGTGGCTCGTCGAACGGGGCACCGCGACGCTCGGCTTCCCGCCGCTTTTCTGCACGCAGGTCGGCCCGGTGCTCGGCGCCCACCTCGGTCGCGGGTTGCTCGTGGGCGGCATGCGCCGGACGCCCGCCTGAGCCGCGACGGCCGCGCTACCCTCGACGGGTCCCCGACCACGCCCGGGATCCCCCGATCCCGCCCAGGCGATGAAGCTGATCATCCAGATCCCCTGCCTCGACGAAGAGGCGACGCTGCCGGCGACGCTCGGGGATCTGCCCCGCCATGTCGAGGGCTTCGACGCGGTGGAGTGGCTGCTGATCGACGACGGCTCCAGCGATCGCACGATCCAGGTCGGCCGCGCGTTCGGGATCGACCACGTGGTTCGGCTCACGAACAACAAGGGCCTCGCCGCCGCCTTCCAGGCGGGCCTCGACGCGTCACTCAAGCTCGGCGCCGACGTGATCGTGAACACCGACGCCGACAACCAGTACCGGGCCGCTGACATCCCGCGGCTCGTGCGGCCGATCCTCGAGGGCCGCGCGGACATGGTCGTCGGCGACCGGGGCGTGCGCGAGATCGAGCACTTCTCGGCAACGAAGAAGCTGCTGCAGCGGCTCGGGAGCTTCGTCGTCCGCCGCGCCTCGCGGACCACGGTCCCCGACACGACCTCCGGCTTCCGCGCCTACAACCGCGAGGCGGCGCTCCAGCTCGCAGTGGTCTCCAACTTCACGTACACGCTCGAGAGCCTGATCCAGGCCGGCCAGAACCTCGTCGCGGTCGACCACGTGCCGATCGCGACGAACGAGGTCAGCCGGCCCTCGCGGCTGTTCGACTCGACGCCCAAGTACGTGCGCCGCAACGCGCTCGCGATCTTCCGCGCTTACGCGAGCTACGAGCCGCTGCGCGTCTTCTGGGCGGCCGGCACCGCGTTCGCCCTGCTGGCGGTGGCGGCCTTCCTGCCCTTCTTCGGCGACTGGATCCTGAACGGGGACCGCAGCGGCCACCTGCAGTCGCTGATCGCGGGCGCGGTGCTGACGCTGATCGCCGTGCAGATGTTCGCCCTCGGCGTGATCGGGGACGCGCTCGCCGCGAACCGGGCGATGTCCCAGCGCGTCTACGAGCGGGTGCGCCGGCTCGAGCTCGATGCCGGCATCGCCCCCTCCCACTACGAGCCCGGCGGCTACGCCGAGGCGCGCCTAGAAGTCTCCGGGCCCGCCGTGGGCGCGGCGGAAGACGACGTTCCGGTAGACGAGGAACTTACCGAGCGCTGAGCAGACCACCGAGGTCCCGGTCGCGACCAGGTAGTTGATGCCGGCGGCCTCCGACAGCAGCAGGAAGAGGCCGTACTCGAGCCCGCGGAACGCGAACGAGGTCGCGGCGGTCGCGGCGAACTGCGCCCCGATCGCCCGCTGCGAGCCGGGGAAGACGAAGAAGCGCAGCAGCGTGAAGTTGACGGCGAGGGCGCTGAGCAGCGCGATCGCGACGCCGAGCTGCTGAGGCAGCCCGACCACCTCTACGAGCAGCGCCGAGCTGCCGAGGATGAAGAAGAAGGAGAAGCCGGAGGCGAGCGCGTAACGGAGGACCTCGCCGCTGAGCCGGTCGCGCCAGGGGCGCGCGGCCGCCGTGGGCTCGGCGATGGTTGGCTGCTCGCTCACGCTGCCATGATCCCCGACCCGGTGCAAGAGGGCGGCAACACCTACGACAAGTACGCGAGCGCGAATCCGATCGAGCGGCGCCTGGTCTCCGGCTTCCTCGAGACCGCGGTCGCCCTCGCCGGCCGTACCGGGGCCACCGCAGGGCACGAGGTCGGCTGCGGGGAGGGTGAGATCTCGATGCTGCTCGCCGAGCGCCTCGGGATCGAGATGCGCGGCAGCGATGCCTCCGCCGCTGTCTGCGCCGAGGCGGAGCGTCGCGCCGCGGCGCGCGGGCTGGCGGTCCCGATCACCGCCCGCCCGCTCGAGGAACTCGAGCCGGGCCGCGACGGGGCCGAGCTCGTCGTCTGCTGCGAGGTGATCGAGCACCTCCCCGATCCCGGCGCCGGGCTCGAGCGGCTCGCCGAGCTCGCCGAGCCGTGGCTTTTGGTCAGCGTTCCCCGGGAGCCTCTGTGGCGGGCTCTCAACCTCGCCAGGGGCGCCTACGTGCGCGAGCTCGGGAACACGCCCGGACACCTGAATCACTTCGGGCGCAGCGGCTTCGCGCGCTTCTTGCGGACGCGACTGGAGATCGTCGAGCTGCGCTCGCCGCCGCCATGGACGATGGCGCTCTGCAGGGTCACCTAGCAACGCTTCGTTCCTACAATCGGGACGTGCCGCTCCCCAGCTCTCTCCGGCAAGTCCGTTCAGCGCGTCCCGGGACCGTGGCGCTCGTCTTGCTCGCGCTCTCATGGGCGCTGATCATGCACACCCTGGGCTGGGCGCAGACCTCGCACTTCGCCCAGACGCGAGCGATCACGGCGGGTGAGCCGACGATCGATCGCTGGCACTGGGAGACGATGGACAAGGCCTGGATCGACGGCCACTTCTACTCGGTCAAGGCACCGGGCGTGGCGCTGCTGAGCACGCCGCTGTACGCGGCGCTGAAGGCCGCCGGAGCGAAGTCGCTGGCCGCCGATGCAGCCCGCAACGCCGCCCGCACGGCCTCCCCGAACTGGACCCCGCGCGCGAAGCCGCCGTTCTCGAGCTTTGGTTTCGATCGCGCCAACGCCCGCTTCAACGAACGCCGGGTCGACCGCGAGACCCCGATCGTTTGGGTCCTGACGTTGCTCGTCGCCGCGATCCCGGCGCTGATCCTGCTGCTGCTGGTGCGCTGGGTCTCCGACCGCTTCGTGCCCGGCTACGGGACGCTCGCCGCGTTCACGCTGGGCGCCGGGACGATCCTCATGAGCTTCGCGTCGATCTATGCCTCGCACGCGCTTTCGAGCTGCCTGCTGTTCGCGTCCTTCGCGGCGCTGCTGCGGGAGCGCGACGAGAGATCGACCCGCCCCTGGTGGCTGCTCGGTGCCGGGCTGCTCGCGGGCTTCGCGATCACGACCGAGTACCCGCTCGCGATCGGGGCGGCGATCCTCTTCGCCTACGCCGTCGCCGGTGGCAGCGACCGGATCCCGCGGGCGCTGCTGTACGGCGGCGCCGTCGTCGCCGGGGCGCTGCCGGCGCTCGCGTTCAACGTCTGGACCCTGGGCTCGCCCTTCGAGTTCGCCTACAGCGCCGCGGTGGCGATCCAGGGCTTCAGCGGCCACGCCGCGCTCGGGCTCAACTCCGGCGGCTTCTTCGGGATCACGGCCCCGAAGCCTGGGGCTGCGCTCGACCTCCTCGTCGCCGGCCGCGGCCTGCTCGTACTCACCCCGGTCCTCGCCGCGGCCGTGGCCGGGCTCGTCGTCATGCGCCGCTCGGCGCGGGAGCGACGCGCGGAGTGGGCGGCGATCGTCGCCGTCGCCGTCGCCTTCTTCCTCTACGACTGCGGCTACTGGCTGCCGTTCGGGGGCGGCACGCCGGGCCCGCGCTTCCTGACGCCCACCCTGCCCTTCCTCGCGGTCGGCCTCGCCTACGCCTACAAGCGGCTGCCCGCAACGACGCTCGCGCTCGCGATCCCGTCGGTGACGCTGATGACCGTCGCCACGATCACCTATCCGCTGATCGGCGAGCAGGGAACCGGCCAGTGGGGTGAGATGCTGTTCGACGCCAATTTCGAGCACACGCTGCTGACCGCCTTCGGGGTTCGCGACGCGCTCATCGCGATCCTGCCGGTGCTGGCGCTGATCGGTGGTGCCGCCTGGTTGACGGCACGCAGCGCTCCGGAGCTCCGCTTCCACCGGACCGACGTGCGCTGGGCCGGCGCCGCCGTCGGCGGCTGGCTCCTCGTCAGCGTGCTCGGCCCGATCGCCGCCGAAGATCCGACGACGCCGCTCGAGCGCCCGGCGCTGCTGATCGTCGCCGGCGCGGCAGCCCTCGCCTCGGTCGGCATGCTCGCCCGGATCCGCCTCAGCTCCGCCCGCAGCCCGAAGCCGACACCACCCGATACCGGTCAGCTCGAGGCCGTCACCGCCGACGCCTGAGGACGGAACCGCGAGAGCCGCCGCCGGATCAGCCCGGCGCCGCCCTCGGATCGAGCTCGTAGACCACGACCCCGTGCGGCAGCCGTTGCCTGCTCAGCCGCAGCCCGGCAACCGGCTTGCGCGCCGCCCCCTGCTGCGGCGTGCCGGCGGCACGGTGCGTGTAGAGGACGACGGAGCGGATCCCGGCGTCGCGCAGCTTCCGGACCGAGGCGCGATCCGGGAACGTGTCGGCATCGGCGATCAGGCGCGCGGTCAGCGTCGGGTCGAGGCTGGAGCGCCCGTTGACCATCTGCGGGAACCCGTCCGTCGACCAGAGCAGGTAGCGGCGGTTGTCCTCGGGGCGCGTCGCCGGCAGGTGCAGCTGTGGCGCCGGGATCGAGGAGAAGTCGACGGGGGCCGTCGCGGGCGCCTGCGGCTGGGCCCGGTTGTCGAGGGGGTCGAAGGGCAGCCCCACCCCCTCGATCGCGACCAGCAAGGCGAGGCCGACGCCCGCGAGCGCCGCGACCCGTGCGCCGCGCCGCCGGCGCACCGCCCAGTAGGCGCGCGCGGTCCCCGCGCCGGCGAGCAGCGCCAGCGCCAGCGAGGCGAACGTCATCAGCCGGCCCGGGGTGCGGATCCCGTCGAAGCCGGGGGCGAAGTCGTACAGCCAGCGGTACGGCCACAGCAGGCCGGCGCTCGTACGGAAGCCGAGCGCGAGGACGGCGATCGCCACCGCGGCCGCGACGAGTCCGAGCCGCAGCGGCCGCGGCAGGGGACCGGCCCGGGCCCCGAAGAACGCGAGCACGAGGATCGCCAGCCCCGGGAACAGCGTCTTCTCGGGCACGTTCTCGAGCCCGTCGCGGAGCGGCGCGGTGATCGGTCCCCAGATGAGGTTCTCCTCCGGCGCCACCGCGAGGATCGACGGCGGGCCCGAGAACGCGGCGACGGTCGACGCGGGGCGGTCGCCCTCCGGGTGATCGCGCGCGACCCGCAGATAGGGCTGCGCGAGGATCGCGGCGGCGGCGAGGAACGCGAGCGCCCCCGCGGTGGTCGCGACGAGCAGGTTGCGCGGCACGGGCGGACGCCCACGGCGCCACCACACCGCAAGCGCCACGAGCCCGATCGCCCCGAGCAGGTAGGCGAACGGCAGCCCGAGCGAGAAGCCGATGCTGAGCTGCCAGATCGCGACCAGCCAGCCGGCGACGATCCAGGCAGGCCGACCGAGCCGCCAGCCGCGCACGTTGAGGGCGAGCGCCAGCGGGATGCCGCCGCTCGAGATCACCTGCATGTGCCCGTCCTGCTCGAGCCGGAAGGGCGCGAACGCGAACGCGGCCCCGGCGACGGCGGCGCCCGCGGGCCCGATTCCGAGCTCGCGCGCGAGCAGGTACGCCCCGGCGAACGCGAGCGCGTAGGCGAAGAGGAAGAGCAGGTCGTAGCGGACGATCGCGGCGTGCGGGCCGGAGCCGATCAGGCCGGCCGGCGTGTAGCCGATCAGCGCGTCCGAGAAGGCGAGTGAGTCGGGCAGCGGCCAGAACTGGTTCGCTCCGAAGAAGTGCAGCGGCTGATGCAGCAGCGCGTGGCCGTCCCAGGCCGGCTGCCATGCCTGCGCGAGCGGGTCGCCAAGGTCCTTGGGGACGGTGGCGCCGAGGTGAAGGACGAGCGGCCACTCCATGACCACCGCGACCAGCACCGAGCCGGCGATCAGAAGGAGCAGCTCCCGGAGGGTGATCTCGCGCCGGGCGCTCACGGCGCGGCATGCTCGCAGGGGCCGCGAGCCGTTGCGCAGCCGGGTCAGGCCCCGGCCGCGGCGAGCTCGATGAAGGGGTCCAGCGCCGCCGGGTTGGCGAGCGACTCGCGACTCGCCGCGCGCTCGGGCGACGTCCCCATCAGGATCCGCTTCACCGGCACCTCGAGCACCTTGCCCGAGAGCGTCCGCGGGACCTCGGCGATCGCCCGCACCTCGCTCGGCACGTGACGCGGGGAGCAGTCGGAGCGGACCCTGGCGGCGATCCTCTTGACGAGATCGTCGTCGAGCTCGGCCCCCTCGCGGAGGACCACGAAGAGCGGCATCCAGTTCTCCTCGCCCTCGCGCGGCACGTCGACGACGAGCGCGTCGGTGATCTCGTCGAGGGCGAGGACGGCGCGGTAGATCTCGCTCGTTCCCATGCGTACGCCGCCCCGGTTGATCGTCGAATCGCTGCGGCCGTAGATGATCGCGCCACCCCGCTCGGTGATCTCGATCCAGTCCCCGTGGCGCCAGACGCCCGGAAAGTGGTCGAAGTAGGCCTCGCGCAGCTTCGTCCCATCGGGGTCGTCCCAGAAGAAGATCGGCATCGACGGCATCGGCTCGGTGATCACGAGCTCGCCCACCTCACCGACGTGGGGAGTGCCCCCCTCGTCCCAGCTCTCGAGCGCCGCCCCGAGCGAGCGCGCCTGCAGCTCGCCCTCGTACACGGGCAGCGTCGGCACGCCGCCGACGAAGGCCGTGCACACGTCGGTGCCGCCGCTGGTCGAGAACAGCCACGTGTCGGCGCCGAGCTGCTCGTAGACCCAGTCGAACCCCTCGGGGCTGAGCGGCGACCCCGTCGACCCGACCGCGGCGAGCCGCGAGAGGTCGCGCCCTGCGGCGGGCTCGATGCCGGCCTTCATGCAGGAGGCGATGAAGGCGGCGCTGGTGCCGAACGTCGTGATGCCGGCCTGCTCCGCCAGCTCCCAGAGGCGATCGAGGGTCGGGTACCCGGGGTTGCCGTCGTAGAGCACGATCGAGGCCTCGGTGAGCAGCACGCCGACGAGGAAGTTCCACATCATCCAGCCCGTCGTCGTGAACCAGAAGACGCGGTCGTCCGGCCCGGCGTCGACGTGCAGGTGCATCTTCTTCAGGTGCTCGAGCAGGATCCCCCCCTGCGAATGGACGATCGCCTTCGGCAGGCCGGTCGTCCCGGACGAGTAGAGGACCCAGAGCGGATGCGAGAACGGCAGGCGCGCGAAGGTCAGCTCGGGCGCCGGCCCCTCGGGAAGGAAGCCATCCTCCCACCCCGTGCCGTCGAGGTAACCCAGGCGGACGACGCGCTCGAGCGCCGGGATCCCTGCCGCGATCTCCGCGACGATCTCCGAGCGGTCGAAGTCCTTGCCCCCGTAGCGGTAGCCGTCGATCGCGAGCAGCACCTTGGGCTCGATCTGGGCAAAGCGATCGACGACGCTCCGGGCGCCGAACTCGGGCGCGGCCGAGGACCAGACGGCGCCGATCGAGGCGCAGGCTCCGAACGCCGCGATCGTCTCCGGGATGTTCGGCAGGTAGGCGGCGACGCGATCGCCGGCGACGACGCCGAGTCGCTCCAGCCCCGCTTTGATCCGCGCGGTCTGCTCGCGCAGCTCGGCCCAGCTCAGCTCCCCGAGCTCGCGCGTCTCGGACGCATGTCGGATCGCGACCGCGTCGTCGGCCTTGCCGCGGAAGACGTGCTCCGCATAGGAGAGCTCGGCACCCGGAAACCACTCCGCGCCCGGCATCTCGTGGCTCGTCAGGACGGCGTCCCCGCGCACGCCCTGGACGTCGAAGTAGTCCCAGACCGCCGACCAGAACCGCTCGACGTCGGCAACCGACCAGCGCCACAGCTCCTCGTAGGGTCCCTCGACGCCGACGGCGCGGGCGAAGTCCGTGATCTGGGCGCCCTCGATCCGCTCGGGGGAGGGCTCCCACAGCAGCCGCCCGCTCGTCTCAGACTGCTCGCTCACGCCCGGATTCCTACCACGGGCGCCAACGTCGCAGGCGCGGGCGCGCCGCGGCTACGGCGCCGTGAGTATCCGCAGCAGCCGCGCCCGCGTCTCGCGCCAGTGCGCAGTCAGCGCCGCGCCGCTGCCGCCGTTGCTGATCCCGAGAAGCGCCAGCCCCCTGATCGCGGCCAGCGCGAAGACGAGGTCCTCCCCGAACCCGGGGCGCCGAGCGAGGTCTCCGAGCGCCTGTACCGCCTCGGCGCCGATCCGCTCCCCGACCTCGCGCTCGACCCGGTGCAGCATCCGCGCCAGCTCGGCGTCCGTGCGCGAGGCGACCCAAAGCTCGAGGGTCGCGTTGAAGACCGGTCCCTGATGCTCCTCCCAGAGCGCGTCGAGCGCGTCGGCGACCGAGACCGGGCCCTCGGCGAAGCGATCGTGCACGGCCCGCACGCGCTCGTCGGCGAGCCGCGCCACCGCCGCCCCGACCATCTCCGCCCGCGTGCGGAAGTACGGCGTCTGGGCGCCGCGTGAGACGCCCGCCAGCTCCGCAATCCTGCCCGTCGTCGTCTGCGCGTAGCCGTAGGTGACCAGGCACTCGATCGTCGCATCGAGCAGCGCCGCGCGCGTTTCCTCGCGGCGCTCAGCCTGCGTCTTGCGGCGCGGTCGCGTCGAGGCCGTGGGCATCGGCGCGAGGCTATCGCAGTTGTCGGCGACCCGGCATATATCTGCAGGTCTGCTGATACAGTCGCCACCGATGGCGGAGAGGAAGCAGCGGCGGCCGGCCGGCGGACTGGGGCCTGGGCCGGACGTCGCCCGAGCGAGGAGTGAGCGGAGCGCGGCACGATCGATCCGGCGCCCCCTCCTGCTCGCGCTCGTCTTGGCGCTGCTCCTGCCCGCCACGGCCTCGGCGAGCCGCCCCGACCCCGGCTCGACCAAGACGTACACCTACCGCTCGGGCTCGTCCACCTTCCCCTACATCGTCTACACGCCGAAGAGCTACCGCCGCTCCCGCCCGGCCCCGCTCGTGGTGATCGCCCACGGCTGTCAGACGACGGCCACCGAGCAGATGGGCGCGACGCTCTACAACCGCGTGGCCGAGCGGCACCGCTTCGTCGTGATGTATCCCGACATCGACAAGCTCGGCACCGAGCAGCCCGGGCCGCTGCGCAACTGCTGGCGCTTTCCTTTGCCGACGAGCCAACACCACGGCAGCGGGGACGCCGCCGCCCTCGCCGGCATGACTCGAGGCGACCATCGCCCGGCGCGATATCGACCGGCAGCGGGTCTATCTCGCGGGCATCTCCGCCGGCGGGTTCATGACCTCGATCATGGCGGCGGCCTACCCGCGCCTGTACGCGGCGGTCGCCGTCTTCTCGGCCGGCGCCTACGCGGACGGAACCTGTCTTTTCGCCGACGCCGCGACCCTGCCGGCGCCGGTCAGCGCCCAGCTCGCCTACGAAGAGTCCGGGGACCGCGCCCGTGTGATCCCGCGCCTCGTGGTCGGCGGCGACGCCGACCAGGGCGTGCCGCCGTCCTGCGCCGACAAGGCGCTGGAGCAGGGCCTGCGCACCGACAACCTCGTGCTCAGCGGCAAGCAGACCGGGCCGATCTCCCTGCAGCCGAGCTCGGTGCGCACGGTCGAGACGCCGCACCGCTACAGCTCGAACGTCACTTCCTACCGCGATCCGGACGGCTGCCTGATCGGGCGCCGCTGGCTGATCCACGGGATGAACCACTTCTGGCCCGGCGGCTCGTTCAACGAGAAGTACCACTACTTCACCGATCCCAGGGCCCCAAGCGGCGCCCGGATCTCCTGGCACTGGTTCCGCCACTACACGAAGCGCGGCACTGCGATGCCGTGCGCCGAGGCTCGGGGCCGGCGCCGGCGCTGATCAGCCCAGGACCGGCGTGGGGATGCCGAGGATCTCGCGCGCCTCGTCGACCGTCGCCGGGCGGCGCCCGACGTCCTCGGTCATCTGACGCGCCTTGGCGATCAGCTCGCCGTTGGAGGTCGCCATCTCGCCGTTCGGCAGATACAGGTTGTCCTCGAGGCCGACCCGGATCGAGCCGCCGAGCGTCAGCGCGGCCGCGACCAGCATCCACTGCGCCCGCGAGATCCCGATCACGCCCCAGTGCGCGCCCTCGGGGACGTTGTCGGCCATCGCCGCGAGGTTGCGTGCGGTCGGGGCGACACCGCCGACGACGCCCATCACGAAGTCGACGTGCGGGCGCCCCCCGAGCACGCCCATGTCGATGAGCGGCTCCAGGGTCGAGACGTGGCCGGTATCGAAGCACTCGTGCTCGGGCTTGATCCCGAGCCGGTTCATCGCCTCCAGCAGCTCGATGATCTCGTCCATCGGGTTCTCGAAGACGAACTTGAAGACGAAGTCCTTGCGCGAGCGCGAGTACTTCGCGTAGTTCATCGAGCCCATGTTGAGCGCGGCGACCTCGGGCCGGCACGCCTCCAGATAGGCGATCCGCTTGGAGACCGGGACGCCGATGGTGCCGGTCGAGAAGTTGACGATCGCATCGGTGCCCACCTCCGAGCGGATCGCGTCGCTGATCGCCTGGAAGTCCTCGATCTCATACGAGGGCGTGCCGTCCGGGGTACGGGCGTGGATGTGGATGTGGGTACCGCCCTCGTCGACGATCCGCCGTGCCTCGGCCGCGTACTCCGCCGGCGTGTAGGGGATCGCCGGGCACTGGTCGCGGTTCGCGATCGCGCCGGAGATCGCGCAGCAGATGATCACCGGGTCGTCGAGGCTCAAGTGGGCTCCTTGCTCGCTGGCACGGCCGTCGCGGCCGCCCTCAGAAAGTGGACAGTATCACTGGCTACTTCATGCGCTGCGGGGATGTGCGGGGGGTCGGGACGGCCTCGCTCGACGAGCCGAAAGGCCCGAGCCCGGGCGAACGCGGGCGGCGAGGGGCACGAACCGCCGCAACAACGTTTGGGACGTCCGGCGGGTGGCGACGTGGTCAACGAAAGTGCGGCCAGGCCGCACAAACGTAGGGGACGTCCGGCGGACGGGCGACGTCCGCGACGTTCTTCCAGTCCGGTGCGCGCGCGGCGCCGGCGCCGGCCCCCACTCCCACCGGATCGACGGCGTCAGTCCGAGCTCGAGCCCGGCCTGGAGGAGCCCGGCTCCGGAGCGGCAGGGCTCTCGCCCCCGGACCTCCCCTCCCCGGACCTCCCCTCCCCGGATTTGCCCTTGCCGTCGCCGGTCACGGCCTCGCGGAGGTCGCGGACGTCGCGCCAACCCTCCCCCGCCTGGCGCGCGATCTGCTTCGTGTCGACCGACTCGGCCTTCTTGCTCGCGCTGGTGGCGAACTCCTTGCCCTTGTCGGTGCCCTTGCGCACGGCCTTGCCGGCCGAGCGTCCGAGCTCCGGAATCCGCTTGTAGCCGAAGAAGATCAGCGCCAGGATGACGACGATCGCGATCTCGAGCGGGCCGATCATCGGCTGTCCCCTGGAGTCTGCATCTCGGACGAGGCTAGCGGGCGGGCAGCGCCGCCCCCGACCCGGTGGCCTACTCCTCCTCGTCCGAGACCAGCGACGGGGCGGGCTGGATCAGCCCGAGCTGGGCCATGATCGTCGCCGAATCGAAGTAGGCGCGCTCGCAGACGAGATCCTCGCCCTCGAAGATGAAGAACGAGACGCAGCGGCAGCTGAACTCCTTGCCGGTCGGCGGGATGCCCCGCAACGGCCCGCGGTGGGTGCCGAGCAGCGTGAACTCGACGATCACCGCGTCGTCGGCGTGGTGCAGGGCGATCAGCTCGTTGCGCTGGTCCGGGAACGCCGTGCGCGTGTCCTCGAAGTAGCGCATCACCTCCTCCGGACCGTCGTAGACGTCGCCGGTCGGAACGATCTCGTAGCGGGGATGCCCGAAGGTCTCGAGCGTGACGTCGAAGTCGTGCGTGTTCTCGGACTCCATGTGCTCGACGACGATCGCCTCGCGCCTGGCCCGGAGCTCGTCGCTCGTGCTCATGCGGCCTCCTGGTGTTCGGTCAGTGTCAGCGGCGCCTGTGCCCGCGACCACCGCGCCCGTGGTGCGATCCCCGCACCTCGAAGCGCAATGCCGGCGAACCACCGCCCGCACGGAGATTGCCGGAATCGTCCTCCGCGCGAGTGCGAGTCCGGTAGGAGCCGGGTGCGAGCTTGCGGCGGAGCTTTACGCGCAGGCGCCAAGTCGCGGCGCCCTTCGCCGGCAACCAGATGCGGCGCTTGCAGCTGCGCGCACCGGCGAAGGTGCCCCCGGCGCGCAGGTAGCGGCAGCGACCGCCGCGCACGGCGCGGGCGAAGGTGACCTCGACGCTGCTCACCGCGCCCGGGCGAGCGGCGGAGTCGGCGTCGCCACTGCAGCCCGAGTCGGACGCGGTCCCGCCGATGCGGACGTGACGCCGGCCCACCTTCGAGGCCGAGGCCAGGGCTCGCGAGCGCGGCGGGCGCGTGTCCTTGCAGTAGGGAAGCCCGCGACCGGCACGACGGGCGTCGAGCGCCGGGTAGAGGCTGAGGTAGTAACGGTGCGACGGGTCGGCCGCGGGACCCGCCGCCATCCCCCGCGTGGTGATGTCCGGCGCGCCGCGCTGAACGTGCCCGTCGAAGGCCATGAACGAGCCGTGCGCGTCGACGGGGCGGCTGCCGAAGACGTCGATGCCCGGACGGGCCACGATCGTGCCGTGCCCGCGGCGGAGCGAGTTCGAGCCCGGATCGGCGAGCCAGATCCCCACTGCGCTCTCGGTCCGCGCCGCATCGCCCTGCCCGCTCGTCCTGGTCGGGGTCCGGGCTGTGCTGCCGTCGGCGAACAGGTAGCGCCCGCGCCTGATCCGCGCGGTCGGATCGGGCGCGGCGTCGAGCAGCTTCGTCAGGTGCTGGGCGACCTCGTTCGAGCCCGTCGGGCCCACCCCCTCGGTCTCGAGCTTGTGCTGGTGGCCGGCGGGATCGTGATCGTCGAGGTCGTTGACGCAGCTGGCGGGAACCCCGTGGTAGAGGAAGGCGCCGGGCAGGCTGCTGAAGGCCCAGGCGGGGATCAGGTAGCCGATCATGTCGTCGGCGAGCCCGACCGGGAAGCGGTTCTCCGCTCGCGCGTGCCAGTCGGGCACCGGCGGGTTCGGTCGCTCCGGGCAGCCCGCGTCCTCGATTCCCCAGGGACCACCGTCGATCAGGGCCGGGAACGCTTCGCCGGGGATGGCCTCAAACTGCAGGTCGGGCCCGACGTCGACGACCGAGACGTAGGTGCGAAGCTGGCTTCCGAGCCGCCCCGCCGGCAAACCCGCCTCGTAGGTCTGCCGCTCGCCGAACAGCCCCGCGACCGCGGCCGCCTTGAAGAGGTTGTTCTCGAGCGGCACGAGGAAGCTCTTGCGCTGCGCGCTCACCGGTCCGGGGGCGATCTCGGAGCCCCGGTCGAGGTGGGCTGCGACGGCGGCGGCGAAAGCGCGGCCGGTGGCGCGGGCCTGCGCGTAGCAGCCGCTCGCGCACTCCGGATGCGCGTCGGTCGAGACTGCCGGCACCGTCGTCGGATCCTCCTCGGAGCCGTTGTCGGCGACGAGGAACATCGCCATTCCCGAGCCGAGGCGCTGCTCGAGCGCATCGTCGAAGTAGCCGGGCCAGTCGGCGGAGATCTGGCCGGCGAGCGCGCCGGAGTGACCGATCTCCTGATTGTGCGCCGCCAGGTTCATCATGGTCGCGATCGGCTTGCCGTCGTCGCCGACGGCCTGCAGCGTGCGGATGATCGGGTCGATCGCCGCCGCGTTGCCGGCGTCGTCGGTCGTCGGGAAGTTCTTCGAGAGGTTGACCTCGACGTCGCCCGGCAGCCCGAAGCGGCTCACGCGCAGGGTGGCGGGGCGCCGCGCGTCGTACGCCTCCGTCGCGGCCTTCGCGGTCTGCCGCTCGAGGTAGGCCATGTAGTAGTCGTTGATGCCGGAGTTGAGCCCGACGGCGCCGCCCAGCACGGGCACGTCGCCGGGAACGGGTGGCGCGCCGTAGATCCCGATCGGATCGGGCGAGCTCTCGTTGTGGTTGGCGCTGACGATCACGTCATCGATCGCCGGCCGGGCCTTCTCCGCCTGGGCCCGGATCGCATCGGTGTAGTTCTCGAAGAGCCCCTGCGAGACGACCGAGGCGATGACGACCGTGTGGCCGCCGGCGGTGAACGAGATCGCGCGCGCGTCGATCGGGTCGTGCACCGACTTCGCACGGTCGTCGACGCCGCCGGAGATGTAGATGCCGTCCCAGCGGCCGTTGCCGTTCGCGTCGCAGTACGGCTCCGGGGTCCCGGCCTCCGAGTAGTTGAAGGAGCCGGAGCCGTCCGTGTCGATGTAGGGCTCCTCGAAGGCCCACTGTCGGGGTCCGTCGTAGACCGCGGCCGGGCAGCTGTCGAAGGCAGCCGGGGCGGCGGCGGTGTCCGAGATCGGAGGCGGCGTGATGTCCGCCCGCGCGGCACCCACCAGATAGTCGCCGGCGGCGGAGGCCGCCGCGGGAAGGGCGAGCGCGCTCACCAGCACCGCTGCCACGGCCGCCAACGCCCGGTATCGCCTCCTCTGCCTTCTGGACCCCTCCACCGACTCCAGCGTAATCCGCGCCTGCGGATCGCGAGCCGGTTCCCACACCGGCGGCTCAGTACGCGTGCCGGGCGAGCGCGAGGCCGCCGCGGCTGCCGCGGGAGGCCGCGGCGCGCATCGCCGGGACCATCTCCGTGGTCACCAGACCGCGCTCGGCGGTGAGCTCGTCAACCGTCTCGAAGGCCGCCGCGATCCGCTCCGGCTCGTCGATCGCCTCGGTCACGATCGGCACCCGCCGGCGCAGCGCGAGCAGGCGGTCGCCGTGCGGCTCGTGCTCGCCGTGGAACCCCCACAGGCCCCGGACCGACGTGGCGCCGGCGATGCCCTGCTCGCGCAGCCGGCGGACGATCTCGCCATGGATCGAGCGGCCGCGGTGCCGAGCGTCCTCGGACACGTAGACGGTCAGCTTCTGCCAGATCCCCATCCCCTCGCGGTCGGTCGCCGGCAGCCTGTGCGGGCGTTCGAGCAGCTCCCCGTCGCGCTTGCAGATACGAACCCGCTCGACGGTCGCGAGGGGATGCTCGAGCGTGTGTCGCAACTCCTCCGCCGCGGCGGCGATCCGCTCGCCGGCGCCGACCGCGACGACGAGCATCGGCACGCGCGCGTTCCGAGAGAGAAAGCCCGCCCGTCGCCGCCGTCCGCCCTCGGTCCCGTCGACCCCGAGCAGCGCCGTCGCACCCGCGACACCGTGCCGCTGCAGGAGGCGGCAGATCGCGACGAAGGCGGGAACGCCGTCGAGGCGCTCCTGGCGGCCGAGGTAAACGGTCAGCTTCGCCGCCTCGGCGAGCTCGGGTGGCAGCTCGGGTCGGGTTGGGCCGACGGCGATGCCGCGTATGCGCTCGAGCGTGGTCAGCCCACCGTCGCCGATCGCCCGCAGGTCCGCCAGCGCCCCCTCGATCCGGCCCGGCTCGTCGATCGCGATCGCGACCACCGGCAGGTCCTCGGAGAGGGTCAGCATCAGATCCGTGCGCAGCGAGTGCTCGAGCCCGAAGCCTGCGCTGCCGCGCAACAGGACGCTCGTCGCAACCCCGGCTCTCGCGTAGAGGTCGAGCAGCGCGTCGGCGCGCAGGCGCCCTGCGGCCCGGTCGCGCTCGCTGAAGTAGCTGGTCAGCTTGAGCAGCTCCTCGCTCACAAGAGCTCCCCGATCGCGCGCCCCGCGAGCGCCGCCAGCAACCCCACGGCCGCGCTCAGGGCCACGTTCGCCAGCAGCGCCCTGCCGGCCCCCTCCTCCCCGAGCCGGTGCGTCTCCAGCATCCAGGTCGAGAAGGTCGTGTAGGAGCCGAGTGCCGCCGTGCCCGCCAGCAGGTAGGCATCGCCCGCGAGCCCGGCTCCGCTGAGCATCCCGAGCGTGAAGGCGCCGCTCGCGTTCACCGCGAGGGTTCCGACCGGGAAGTCGAGCCCCGCACGCGCGCCGACGGCGCCGTCGAAGAGGAACCGGGCGAGCGCACCGACGCCACCAAGCAACCCGACGCCGATCCAGACCGCGACGCTCATCGCACCGTCCGCACACGCCGGGTCGCCGCCGTCGCCAGGTGCACGGCGACGAAGCCCGCGGCGACGCTGCTCGCCAGGTAGGCGAATGCGAGCCCGACCCGCCCGGCGTCCAGCATCCGCAGGAGCTCGACCTGCATCGTCGCGAACGTCGTCAGCGCGCCGCACAGCCCCGTTCCCAGCAGAGGGCGGCGATAGGTCGAGAGGGGCAGGCGCTCGGCGAGGCGTGTCACGAACCAGCCCAGCAGGAACGCGCCGACGATGTTGACGACGAACGTCGCCCAGGGCCAGCCCGAGGGCGCCGGCGCCCAGGCCTCGGCGAGGCCGGCGCGCAGCAGCGCCCCCGCGGCGCCGCCCACGAAGATCGCGGCAAGCTCGCGACGGTCAGGGGAGGGAAAGCGGGGCATGAGCTCCTTTCGCGGCAGCGGTGGTCGGATGCGAAAGAAGCCATCAGCCGGCCTCCGCCGGCGGTTCGAGAGGTCTCGCCTCTGCCTCAGGGCCTCATCTGAGTCGCGCGACGATATCCGATCGGCGATCCGGGCCGGGCCGGGCCGGGGGTAGTGGGTCAGGCACTACCGGGCCGGGTGCCCGCAAGCGCGGATGGGATGATGCGGGCAATGGCCGAACAGGGGGCAGCGACGGAGGTGAGCGCCGGCGAGCGGCCGGTCGAGCTGCTCCAGACGATGCTCCGCTTCGACACGAGCAACCCGCCCGGCAACGAGCGCGAGTGCATCGCCTGGGTCGAGCGCCTGATCGCGGACGCGCCCGGCCCCGAGTGCGACGTGCGGCTCGTCGGCGAGCCCGAGCGACCCACGCTCGTAGCGCGGCTGGCGGGCGCGGGCGCTTCGGCGCCGCTGCTGCTGCAGGGGCACGTCGACGTCGTCCCCGCCGAGGGCGAGTGGACGCACCCGCCCTTCGCCGGCGAGATCCACGACGGGGTCGTCTGGGGCCGCGGTGCCCTCGACATGAAGGGCGGCGTCGCGATGATGCTCGCCGCCTTCCTGAGGGCCAAGGCGAAGGCGGACGACTCACCGCCGCCCGGCGACGTGATCCTCTGCGCCCTCTCGGACGAGGAGGCAGGCAGCCGCCGCGGAGCGGAGCTCGTCGTCAGCGAGCACGCCGAACTGTTCGAGGGCGTTCGCTTCGCGGTCGGCGAGTTCGGCGGGTTCACCATGGACGTCGCCGGCAAGCGCCTGTTCCCGGTCATGGTCGCCGAGAAGCAGGTGCTGTGGCTCCGGGTCACCTTCCGCGGCCCGACCGGGCACGGCTCGCTGCCGATCCGGGACGGCGCCGTCGGCAAGCTCGGGCGCCTGCTCGCCGGTCTCGACCGCCGGCGCCTGCCGGTCCACATCACGGCGCCGGTGCGGGCGATGATCGAGGCGATCGGCGCCGAGCTGCCGCTCCCGCAGAAGCTCGTGATGCGGGCGCTGCTGGAGCCGCGCACGACCGATCTCGCTCTCGGCCTGATCGGCGAGCGCAAGACCTTCTTCGATCCGCTGCTCCACAACACGGCGAGCCCGACGATCGTCTCCGCGGGGACGAAGGTGAACGTGATCCCGCCCGAGGCCACGGTCGAGCTCGACTGCAGGCTGCTGCCCGGCTTCGGTCCCGAGCAGGCGATCGCTGAGATCGAGGAGGCGGCGGGGGTCACGCTGGACGAGTGCGAGATCCTCCAGCACGATCCCGGCGCCGGCGAGCCCGACATGGGCCTGTTCGAGGCACTGAGTGGGATCCTGGGCGAGCTCGACCCGGGCGCGCGCACCGTGCCGATGGTGCTGCCGGCGGTCACCGACGGGCGCTTCTTCTCGCGGCTCGGCATCCAGACCTACGGCTTCCTGCCGATGCCGCTGCCGCCCGACCTGGCGTTCATGCAGCTGATCCACGCGCCGGATGAGCGCATTCCGGCGGCGGCGGTCGAGTTCGGCGCCGACGCGATCGAGCGCCTGCTCGCCCGCTTCTAGCTCCGGTGCCTGTGACGGCGCTTGCGCTTGACCCGGAAGGCGTCCTTGGCCGGCGTACGGTCACGGTTCCCGGCCGCGTCAACGGCGGCGACGGTGAACGTGTGACGGCCCTGCTTGAGGTGCTTGAGCCGCTGTGGCGATGAGCAGGGCGAGGGCGCGACACCGTCGAGCGAGCAGAGGAAGGTGGAGCCGGGCTCGCTCGAGCTGAAGGCGTAGCGGGCCTTCGGCTTGTGGATCACGTTCGCCGGGCGAGTGGTGATCCTGGTCCGGGGTGGCTTCGAATCGCACCCCGCGGCCGAGTCGAAGCTCGCCGCCATCGCGGCATAGCCCGCGTCGTTGGGATGCAGGTGCATGGGATCGTCCTGCGCCCAGTAGCTCTGCCCGTGCTTCACGAACGCCGGGTAGGGGTTCGCGACCGCGACGCCGTGCTCGTCGGCCGTCTGCACGATCGCGTCGTCGAGCCCGACGGCAGCGCCGCTGTCGCTGCAGTCGATCTTCTGGTTGCTGCCGAGCAGCGCCCTGGCGCGCGTCGCCTCCTCCCCGGTACCGGTGCCCTGCGAGGGGTTCGGGTACGTCATCGCGATCAGCGGCTCCTGGCCGGGGTCGGCGGCCAGCGCCTTTTCGAGCTGATCGAGCGCGTTCGCGAAGTTGGCGCGGAACCGACACACTCCGGGATCGTCCCAGTGCCCGGGGCAGCTGTTCTGCAGAAGCGCATCGGCGCCCCCGGTTTCGATCGTCACGACCTTCGTGTCCGAGGGGCCGTTGATCGCGGCGATGGCGTCCGCGAGCTGGCCTCCGTTGACGAGCGAGTCGCTGCTCTCGCCCGCCTTCGCCACGTCGACCAGGTTGTCGACGCCGAGGCTCGAGCGGTACTCGGAGTACAGGATCCCGACGAAGCCCTTCGCGGGCGAGCTGGCCGAGAAGCCCAACGAGTAGGAGTCGCCCAGGGCGACGTAGTCGCCTCCGGTCGCGGCGCCGCTCGCATCCGCCGCAGCGCCGGCGCTGGGAATCGCGGCGAGCCCCATTGCCGCGAGCAGTACCGCGGCGAAGCCCGCCCCGGCGCGCACACGGAAGAGCTTCTTCGCGGCTGATCCCGAATTCGGCTCGGACATCGTTTCCCCCCCTCTTCGGTTGGCGAGATGAGGCTACTCCTCGACAGAGGATTCGTGAAGCCCTTGACCTCTCCGTTCAGCCGGCGACGAAACCGCCGCCGCGGGGAGTGATCGTGAGGCTGACCCGCGAGGCGTGCCTGCGCCGCCGCAGTCGCAGCCGCTGCGCCCCGCGCTTCGAGACGACGCGGGCGCCCTCGACGTCGACGCGGTAGTGGCCGTGGTAGTGGATGCGCGGCACGAAGACGACCGTCTCCGCCGAGCGCGGCAGCCGGCCGCCGGCCGGCGCCCGCGTCGAGTAGGTGAGGGTGAACCGGCCCGTATCCGGGTCGTAGTCGTAGCCGCGCGGGGTCCCGGCGACGATCTGCGGGTAGGCGCGCTCGAGCGCCAGGAGCTTGTCGCGCTTGACGTTCGCGCCCCGCGGCGGCTTCGACGGGTCCTTGACGAGCGCCTCGACCGAGGGCGGGATCGAGCCGGTCGGGTCGTAGCCGGTGTAAGCCCATTCCAGCCATGAGACCTGGTGCTCGTCGGCGAGCGCCTCGACGCGGCTGAGGTCCGTGAGGTCGTCCGTGGAGCCGAACTCGCTCAGCAGCAGCGCCCGGTCGGTCGCCTTCGCGACGTCGTCGGCGTTGTCGAAGGGCAGCGCCTCGAGCGTCGGGCAGCCGGCGGCGCCGGCGACGAGGCAGTAGACATGGAAGCTGAAACCCGTGTTCGAGCCGATCGCGGGCAGGTGGCTGGGGGCGCCGAAGTTGAACAGCACCGCCGGCTCCTGCCAGACGATGTGCCGGCGGTCGGCCTTGCGCACCGCCCGCGTCGCCTTCCTCGTCATCGTCGCCAGCGGGCCCCGGTCGAAGGAACTGCAGCCGACCGGTTGGGCGCACAGCGGCCAGTCCTGGCCCGGCCAGGGTTCGTTCAGGAGGTCGTAGCCGAGGACGCGGTTCGCGTTTCGGAAGCGATGTGCGACGTGCCTCCAGGCGGCCGCGTACTCGTCCAGCAGGCGTACGCCGCCGACCTCGTCGTTGGCCCAGAAGTGATCGAAGGCACGGTTCAGCGCGGGGCTCGTCTCGTAGTTGCCCGGAAACCCGTTCTGCGGGTTCGGCAGCCCGTCGTCCTCGACCTGGTAATCGGGCCAGCCCTCGCCCTGGAACTTCTCGTTGTACTGGTCCTGGTGGAAGTCGATCAGCGAGAACACGCGGTGGCGCGCGAGCGTCCGCTGCGTCTTCGCGATCTTCGTGAGGTAGTGGTCGTCGTAGCGGCCGGCCTTCGGCTCGACACCGGCGTAGATCACCCCGAGCCGGACCCCGTTGAAACCGTGCCGCTCGAGGAAGCGCGCGTCGTCGCCCCCGAACCCGGTCTTGGCCGGGTAATAGGGCGGCAGCTTGTAGACCATGTTGAGCCCGTGCACGATCACGATCCGTCCCTTGGCATCGGTGATCCAGCGGCCGCTCTGCGTCGTCAGATGACCGGGCGCAGCGGCAGCGGATCCTGCGACCGCGAGCAACGCGGCGAGCGTCGCGGCCGCGCCGGCCGCCGCCCCGAGAAGTCTCCGCATCGATCCCGTCCTCTCCACTGCTCGCCCGATCAGGATATGCGGCGGACGGTCAGGCCGCGCGGCCGCGGGGCTCCCACTTGAAACTGCGCGCGGCGAGCACCGTCCCGACCAGGCCCCAGGCGACGAGCGTCGCGAAGTTGCCCGCGTCGAAGCTGCCGCCGGAGGTGCCGAGCGCCGCCTGCAGTCCGTCGGCCACGTGGTAGACGGGGAAGATGCGACCGACGTCGGCGAGCCAGTTGGGGAGCTGGTCGAGCGGGACGAAGATGCTCGAGATGAACGAGAGCAAGAACGCCGCGAACGGCAGCAGGCCCGAGGCCGAGTCCACGTTCGTCGTCAGCGCGGTCGCGGCGATCGCGAGCGCAGCCAGCGCGGCCGTCCCGCCGACCACGTACAGCACGATCAGGCCCAGCGCCGCGATATCCATCGGCACGTCGTAGGCGAAGTGCGAGATCACCAACAGCAGCGCCCCGGTGCCGAGGATCATCACCGCCGCGCGCACGATCGTCGCGACGATGAACGCCCACGGCGGCAGCGGCGTCCCCCGATAGCGCTTCAGCTGCCCGGTTTCCCGCATCGTCACGATCGAGATCGCGAGTGAGCTGAAGGCCGAGAGCAGGATCGAGTAGGCGAGCATGCCCCCGGTGAAGTAGGCGTCGGCCCCGACCTCCTCGCCCGGGGAGAGCTGCACGGAGTCGTTGCCGCTGACGAAGATCGAGTTGAAGAGAACAAGCAGGACGATCGGCATCACGACCCCGAACACGACGGCGCGCCGGTTGCGGAGGGTGGCGAGAAGCTGGTAGCGGGTGAGCCCCACCGTCACGCGCAGGTCGGCGATCACCGCTGCGGCTCCTCGGCGGTGAGTTCGAGGAACATGTCCTCGAGGCTCGGGCGGACCGCCTCGAGCCCCTCGAGCGTGACGCCACGCTCGTTGGCCCACGCCGTGATGAGGTAGAGGGTCCGCTGCGGATCGGCGCTCGAGATCGTCACGATCCCGTCGGTGAGCGTCGCGCGCTCGCCGGTGATCGCCTCGATGTGCTCGCGGTCGAGCTCCGCGGGCGGCAGGAAGCGGACGCGCGTGCGCTCCCCGAGCGAGGCGCCGATCTCAGCCGTGGTCCCGATCGCCGCCAGCTCTCCGTCGCGCAGGATTGCGACGCGGTCCGCGAGCCGCTGCGCCTCGTCCATGTAGTGGGTTGTGAGGAAGACCGTCTTGCCGAGCTCGCGCAGGCCCTCGATCATCGCCCAGGCACCACGCCGGGCGGTCGGATCGAAGCCCGTCGTCGGCTCGTCGAGGAAGATCAGCTCCGGGTCGCCGATCACGCCGATCGCGACGTCGGCGCGCCGCCGCTGCCCCCCTGACAGGGTGCCGACGCGGGCGTCTCGCTTGTCGGCCAGGCCCACGAGCTCGATCGTCTCGTCGACATCGCGCGGCTGCGGGTAGAAGCTCGCGAACATCGAGAGCATCTCCCGCACCGTCAGCTCGTAGCCGAGCTCGCACTCCTGCAGGACGAGCCCGATCCGCGCCCGCCAGCTCCGCGTCGGGCGCGCGGGATCGACGCCGAGCACCGAGACGTCCCCCGCCGTACGCCGGCGGTACCCCTCGAGGATCTCGATCGTCGTCGTCTTGCCTGCCCCGTTCGGCCCCAGGAACGCGAACACCTCGCCAACGCGAACGTCGAAGTCGACCCCGCGCACGGCTTCGTGGCTTCCGTACGCCATCCGGAGGCCGCGAGCCCTGATCGCCGTTCCGTTCTCCGCCTGCATCGAGCCCGAGGTTAGGAGAAGCGCCCGGGCACATGCAGGCGCCGCCCGCGGGCGCGATACTGGCGCCGATGCCGCGCCTGCGCCAGGCGGTGATCGCCGTCTCCGACCTCGAGGGCTCCGTGGCGCTGCTGCGCGCCGGTCTCGGCCTCGGCGAACCGTTCGCGGATCCCGCGGTCGCCTACTTCGGGCTCCGCAACGCCGTGTTCGCGATCGGCGACACGTTCCTCGAGCTCGTCTCCCCCGTGCAGGAGGGAACGCCAGCAGGACGGCTGCTCGAGCGGCGCGGCGGCGACTGCGGCTACATGGCGATGCTGCAGGTCGACGACGCGGCGGCGGCCCGCGAGCGGGCGCGGGCCCTCGGGGTCCGCGAGGTCTTCGAGGTCGAGCTCGACGACATCTCCGAGGCGCATCTGCATCCCGCCGACATCGGCGGCGCGATCGTCTCCGTGAGCGAGCCGCGGCCGGCGGCGAGCTGGCGCTGGGGCGGACCGGATTGGCAACAGCACAGCACCCCGGGCGGCGTCCGCGGGATCACCGTCGCGGTGGCCGAGCCGGCGAGCGTGGGCAGGCGCTGGCACGACGTCGCCGGGGGCGACGTCGAGGCGCGATTCGTCGCGGATCCGGACGAGCGCGGCATCGTCGCGATCGAGCTCGAGGTCGGCGGCCGGGCGCTCGTGCTCGACCCCGCCGACCTCGCCGCGTCGATCCGCTGAGCCGCCCGCGGCGTCAGCCCGGCTCGCCCCCGTGGCGGACGCGCCGCCAGTCGGCGAGCACGTAGTCGCGCAGCGCCTCGCCCTCCGGCCGGGCACAGATGATTTCTTCCACCTCGACGGGATGGCTGCCGATCCGCTGCAAGCGCAGTCCGTCCGAGCCCTCGGTGAAGCGTGGGATCCAGGCGGCGAAGCAGAAGTCGAGGCGCTCGAGCGCCTCGACGGCGGCCGGGGCGGCGGGGTCGGCCAGGGGCAGGTCGAGATGGACGACGGCGACGTCGAAGGCCTCGAGCGCGTCGAGCTCGGACGCGATCCGCTCGCGGACGTCGGCGCCGATCGCGCCGACGCGCAGATGCGCGAGCGCCGAGCCCGGCTCGACCCTGCTCGTCACCTTGGTCGCGGTCCCCTCCTCGGGCGCGCGGCCGGGATGCAGCTCGCGCTCCAGGCCGAGCCGGTCGATCAGCTCGGCGATCAGCTCGGCGTGCCGCTCGGGGACGTGGATGCGCTCGCTCGTCGGGTTCAGCGGGGTGTAGGCGGCGAGCAGCGTCCCGCGCAGGGCGGCGCTGGCGTCGTCGAAGCCGATCATCCCGGCGATCGGGGGCGAGCCGCCGATGAGCAGCCCGACCTCCGCGCCGCCCCCGGCGATCACCTCGCGCTGCGAGTACGGATGATTGGTCACGGCCTCCGCCCAGACCCCCGGCACGCCGCGCTCCCGAGCCAGACGCGCCCGCAGCTCGCCGAGGCGCCCGGCGATCCCGTGGCCGCGAAAGCGCGGATCGACGACGAGGCGACCCGACTCCGGCACCTTGTCGGTGGGCCGCTCGTAGAAGACGGCGGCGTGCCCGACGACGCCGGCAGCGGGAGTGACGGCGACGACCGAGTGCATCTCGCCGCGGCGCAGCGCCTTGACGATCTCGCGCGGCTCGTACATGAGCGCCGTCTTGTACGTGTACCCGTAGGTCCGATAGACGCAGCGCACCAGATCGGCCGCGTCCGACTCCTGCATCGGCCTGATCTCCAGCCCGGCGGCGAGCACCTCGTCCGCCGTCTCCACGTCCTCGGGGAGTTGGTCGGCGGCCAGCGCTGCCGACTCCTCCGAGGCCCCTGTAGCGAGCGGGATCACGCAGCGCGCGAGGTTCCCCTCGCGACCGTGAGCGGCGATGTGGAGCTCGTCGGCGAGCCCCGCTGCCGCGAGCCGGCGCGAGGGGAGCTTCCGGGTCTCGCGTGCGGAGACGGGAAGCGCCTCGTCCTTGACCTCGGTCTCGAGCCGGCCACGTTCGGCGTGGACCCGGACCCGGACCTCGGGCGGGCCGGCGTGCTCGCGGGCAAGCGACTCGCGGATGAGCTCCTCGGTCAGCGCCCGCAGGCCGCTGACCCGGCCGGCCTCGACCCCCACCTCGCGCGCGAGGGCGGCGACCGCGGCGGCGCCGGCGCGCTCGGGCCCGGGCCCCTCCCGCAGCAGCAACTCGATCAGCGGCGCCTGCTCGCCCCTGTTCGCTTCCGACCCCATTGCGGCCAGCCTACGCCACCGCGGGCTCAGATCTGTTCCGGGACCATCTCGATCGCCCCGCACGGGCACTCCGCCACGCAGATGCCGCAGCCCTTGCAGTAATCGAGGTCGATCTCGTAGCCGTTCTCGACACCGGCGAGCTTGAGCACCGCGTTGTCGGGGCACAGGCCGAAGCAGTTGTCGCAGCCGAAGCAGTTGCCGCACGAGAGACAGCGGCGCGCCTCGAACAGCGCCGTCTCCGGCTCGAGCCCGCTCACGACCTCGTCGAACGTGCCGCTGCGCCGGGCCGCCTCGAGCTTCGGGCGGTGCTTGCGCGGCGCATCGTCGTAGTACCAGGTGTTGAGCGACTCGAAGCCCGCGAGCTGGACCTCGGCCGGGGGTCGGTGAGCCTCGCCCCGGAGCCAGCCGTCGATCTCGCGCGCGGCGCGCTTGCCGTGGCCGGCCGCGACCGTGACCGTGCGCTCGGCCGGGACCATGTCCCCGCCGGCGAAGATCCCCTCGTGGCCGGTCATCATGTTCGGGCCGACCGAGACGACGCCGTCGGCGACCTCGATCCCCGACACGCCCTCGAGCAGCGAGAGGTCCGAGGACTGACCCAGGGCCAGCACGAGCGAGTCCGCCTCGAGCTCGGTCAGCTCGCCGGTCGGCTGCGGGAAACCGGTCTCGTCGAGCTCCATCCGCTCGAGCACGACCCGGCCCTCGTCGACCTGCTTGACGGTCTGCAGCCAGCGCATCAGCACGCCCTCCTCGGTCGCCTCCTCGACCTCGATGTCGTGCGCAGGCATCCGGTCCCTGGTGCGCCGGTAGACGATGACGGCGTCCGTGGCCCCGAGCCGCTTCGCGGTCCGGGCCGCATCCATCGCGGTATCGCCGCCGCCGTAGACGACGACACGGCGGCCGAGCTGTGGGCGCTCCTCCCCCTCCATGCTCGCCAGCAACGAGACGGCATCGACGATGTGCGCGGCCTCGCCCGCGGGCACGTAGGCGCGGTTGGCGAGCTGCGCGCCGACGGCCAGGAAGACCGCGTCGAAGCCGCCCTCCCGCATGCTCTCGAGCGCGTTGTCGCAGGGGGTCTCGAGCTCGAGCTCGACGCCCATCGCAAGGATCCGGTCGATCTCGGCGCCAAGCACGTCGCGCGGCAACCGGTAGGACGGAATCCCGAACCGCATCATGCCGCCGGGAAGCGGCCCCGCCTCGTGGATCGTGACCGCGTGTCCGAGGCGGCGCAGGTGGTAGGCGGCCGCGAGCCCGGACGGCCCGGCGCCGACGATCAGCACCCGCTTGCCCGACTCCTGCGCGGCCGGCTCGACCGCCCAGCCGCCGGCGATCGCCTCGTCGCCGAGGAAGCGCTCGACCGAGTTGATGCCGACCGACTCGTCCAGCTGCGCCCGGTTGCAGGCGGTCTCGCAAGGGTGGTAACAGACCCGCCCCATGATCGCCGGAAACGGGTTCTCAGCCATGATCAGCTCCCAGGCGCGGCGGTAGCCGTCGCCGCCCGACTCGGCCTCGTACAGCCAGCGCTGCACGTCCTCGCCGGCCGGGCAGGCATGGCCGCAGGGCGGCGTCCGCTCGACGTAGACGGCGCGCTCGGTGCGCCAGTTGCCCGTCTTGTTGGCGAGGCTCGAACCGACGTCGAGCGTGATCGCGAACGGCTTCTCCATCACTGCGGCCCGTGCTCGCTCTCGCTCAGCATCTCCATCAGATCGCGCGCGGTCCCGTCGGCCCCATCGCCCTCCTCGGCCAAGAGGCCGAAGCGGCGGATGTTGCGGTCGGCGAGCGCCTGCAGGCGCTCGATCACCTCCGTCCGCGGGGGGTCGCCGAACAGGTGCGCGAAGCGCTTCTGCGGGCGCAGGTAATCGCTGATCGGGACCTTGCGACGGATCGGCGAGACGCCGACGACCTCGCCGTCGACCGCCTCGAAGACCGGGAACGCGCCGCTCTCCTTCGCGAGGCGCGCGATCTCGATCGTGCGCGCGGAGTCCGAGCCCCACCCGAGCGGGCAGGGCACGAACACGTGCAGGTAGCGGGCGCCGCGGATCTCCATCGCGCGCTCGACCTTGCGCTCGAGATCAGCCAGCTCGGCCACCGTCGCCGTCGCCACGTAGGGGATTTCGTGCGCCATCGCGATCAGCGGCGCGTTCTTGCCCTGACCGAAGACGTTGCCGGGGGCGTCCCCGACGGCCTTCGTCGTCTGCGTCGCGGCAGCCGGGGGCGTCGCTCCAGAGCGCTGGATGCCGGTGTTCATATAGGCCTCGTTGTCGTAACAGACGTAGAGCACGTCGTCGTTGCGCTCGAACATCCCCGACAGGCAGCCGAAGCCGATGTCGAGCGTGCCCCCGTCTCCCCCCTGCCCGATCACGCGCACATCGTCTCGGCCCTTCGCCTTCATCGCCGCCGCGATGCCGCTCGCCACGGCGGGCGCGTTGCCGAACAGCGAGTGGATCCAGGGCAGCTGCCAGCTCGACTCCGGATACGGGGTCGAGAAGACCTCGAGGCAACCGGTCGCGTTGGCGGCCAGCAGCTCGCCGCCGCTGGCGCGCATCGCGGCGTCCAGCACGTAACGGGCGCCCAGCGCCTCGCCGCAACCCTGGCAGGCGCGATGCCCGGACGTGAGTGAGTTCGAGCGATCCGTGCTCGCCTGAACGGTCCGCTCCTCGGGATCCAGCAGCCGGTTGCCGACCGCGTGGGTACCCACCTGGTAGGTCTTCAGCTTCTGCTTCTGGTACGGCATCGGGTCTCCTCGTCCACGTAGCTAGTGCGGCCTCGCGGCGACGACTCCGACGTCGCGCAGCATGTTCTCGGCGTGCGGGCCGCTCGCGGCATCCGAGCGCAGCCGCTCGAGCTCGCCCGCGACCAGCTCCGTGTCGAGGTCGAGAAAGCTGAGCGGCGCGAGCTCGCCCGCCTCGGCCTCGGCCAGGACGCTGTGCAGCGAAGCGCGCGTGATCGGGCGACCGCCGAGGCCGCCGATCACTGTGTGTCCATCGAGCTCGATCCCCGACAGCGCCATGCGGACGTTCGCCGCAAGGATCCCGCCAATGCCGACCGCGAGCGCCTTCTCGAGCACGATCACCCGACGGGCGCCCCCCAGCGCCGCGCGGACCTCATCGAGCGGGAAGGGCCGGAACGACTTGACCGCCAGCAGCCCGACGCGGCGGCCCTGCTCGCGGAGTTCGTCGACGACCTCCTCGATCGTCCCCGCCACCGAGCCCAGGGCGACCACGACGGTCTCCGCGTCCTCGAGCCGATAGCCGCGCAGCAGGCCGCCGGAGCGGCGACCGAACTGCCGCTCGAACTCGTCCGCGATCTCGGGGATCCGGTCGAGCGCCTGCATCTGCTTGGCATGAGCCAGATAGCGGACCTCGAAGAACGCCTCGGGGCCGACCATGGCTCCGATCGTCACCGGCTCTGCGGGGTCGAGGACCTGCTGCGGCCGGTAGGGCGGCAGAAAGGCGTCCGTCTGCTCCTGCGAGGGCGAGTCGACCTGCTCGACGGCATGCGTGAGCACGAACCCGTCCATGCAGACCATCACCGGCAGCGATACCTCCTCCGCGAGCCTGTAGGCCTGCAGGTGCAGATCCACCGCCTCCTGGTTCGACTCGGCGTAGAGCTGAATCCAGCCGCAGTCACGCTGGGACATCGCGTCGCTGTGGTCGTTCCAGATGTTGATCGGGGCGCCGATCGCGCGGTTGGCGACCGTCATCACGATCGGCAGGCCGAGCCCCGAGGCGTTGAAGAGCGCCTCCGCCATGAACAGCAGTCCCTGGCTCGCCGTCGCCGTGTACGCCCGTGCCCCCGCGGCCGAGGCGCCGATCGCGACCGACATCGCGCCGAACTCGGACTCGACCGAGACGTACTCGCACGGTTCCAGATCCCCCGTGCGCACGAGGTCGGAGAGGCGCTCGACGATGTGCGTCTGCGGCGAGATCGGATAGGCGCAGACGACCTCCGGCCGGCAGGTGGCGACCGCCTCGGCGACGGCACGCGAGCCCTCGATCTGCCGCAGGCCGGCGCTAGCCACCGCTCGGCGCCCCGATCTCCTCGCGTACGAACCCGTAGGCGGCCCGCGCCGCGGCGACGTTGCCGGCGCCGATCTCACCCGCGAAGCGCTCGCCGATCGCAAGCTCGACGCCCGCGAGCGAGATCAAGTCCTCGATCGCGGCGAAGCCGCCGAGCAGCGGCGCGCCGGGCAGCGGCCGGCCGAGGTGCTCGCGGGCGATCTCCGTCGCCGGCACGGTCAGCACCCGCGGCGGATCAGGCTGCGCGTCGAGCTCGTCGAGTCCGAGCTCGCTCGAGCTCCGGCTCGAGTTGATCAGCACGACGCCACCCGCGCGCAGTCCGGCGAAGACGTCGACCTGGTGCAGCAGCGTCGGGTCCTGGACGATCAGCGCGTCCGGCTCGGTGATCGGCTCCCGGCGGCGGATCGCCCGCGAGTCGATGCGGCAGAACGCCACCACGGGTGCGCCGCTGCGTTCGGAGCCGAAGCTCGGGAAAGCCTGGGCATGGCGGCCGGCGTCGAAGGCGGCAAGCGAGAGCAGCTCAGCGGTGGTGACGGCCCCCTGGCCACCGCGACCGTGAACTCTGATCTCGAACACCTCGAATACACCTCTCCGGACAGCGCGGCTCCCACCCGCCGTTCTCCGCCCACGGTAGGCCCGTCGCGGCAAGGCCACTTCCCGTCCCTCTACCCGCCTCGGTCCGTAGAGAGCACGGACGCCGCCGGCGGCCGGCGTACCGCTCGGAGTGAAGCTTCGGGACGAGCGCGCCCACCGAGGCGCGCGCTTCAAGCATGCGATCGCGGCTCAGTAGAAAGCGCTGAGAGGGGTCCCGGCATACGCACGAAGCACCGAACGCGCGGACAACATAGGGTCGTCGCGTTCGGAGATCCGCCGCAGGGCGGAGCTCGCAGTCACGACCGGAGGATCGTTCTGCCACCGACGGGCACGCCGAGGACGCTGCAACGGGCCGACTTCGACCTGCTGCTCGAGGCGCTGCGCGGCGCCGGCTACGAGGTGATCGGGCCGCGCGTGGGCTCCGGGGCGATCGAGCTCGGGCCCGTCGAACGCGCCGAGGAGCTGCCGATCGGGATCGCCGACGAGCAGGACGGCGGCACCTACCGCCTCGTCGAGACCGGCGACGGCGCCCTGTTCGGCTTCTCGACCGGGCCGCAGTCGTGGAAGCGCTATTTGCACCCGCCCGTGCTGACCCGCTGGCGCTCGGGCCGCGACGAGCGCGGCGCGCTGAGCTTCGAGACCGAGCCCGAGCAGGCACCACCGCGCGCGTTCCTCGGGGTCCGTTCCTGCGACCTGCACGCGATCGCCGCCCTCGACGATGCGCTCCTACGAATCGAGCATCCGGACGAGGGCTACCGGGCCCGGCGCGAGAGCACTCTCATCATCGCCCTCAACTGCCGCCGCGCCGGCGGCACCTGCTTCTGCGTCTCGACCGGGACCGGCCCGAGGGCGGAGCACGGCTACGACCTGGCGCTGACGGAGTTGATCGGGGACGGGGCGCACACCTTCGTGATCGACGCCGCCACCGCGGCCGGCGAGGACGTACTCGCGGCCCTGCCGACGGACGAGGCCGACGCCGAGGCGATCGAGGCGGTGGAGGCCGTGGTGGCCGGGACCGTCGCCGGGATGGGCCGCGAGCTCGACACCGACGGCCTCGCCGAGCTGCTGGCGCGCAATCTCGAGCACCCGCGCTTCGACGAGGTCTCCGAGCGCTGCCTCGAGCTGCGGCAACTGCACGAACGTCTGCCCGACCTGTTTCTGCACCGAGGTCGAGGACGTGGTCGACCTCGCCGGCGAGACGGCGGAGCACCGGCGACGGTGGGACTCATGCTTCAACCTCGGCTTCACGCACGTGAGCGGGGGCAACGTGCGCCATTCGACCCGCTCCCGCTACCGGCAGTGGATGACCCACAAGCTCTCCACCTGGACCGAGCAGTTCGACAACAGCGTCGGCTGCGTCGGCTGCGGACGGTGCATCAGCTGGTGCCCGGTTGCGATCGACATCACCGAGGAGGCGGCCGCGATCCGCGCCACCGACGGAGCGGTCCGATGAGGTCGATCGAGGACCTCCTCGAGGAGATCGAGGTCCTGCGCGGGCTCGCTCCCGCGCACCGCGAGCTCATCGCGGGCTGCGGCCGCAACCAGGTCTTCGCCGACGGCGAGCGGCTGATGGCGGCAGGCGAGGCCGCCGACACCTTCTACGCGCTCCGCCGCGGGACGGTCGCGATCGAGCTCGTCCCCGGGGCCGGGCCGCCGATCGTGATCGAGACCCTGGAGGCCGGCGACGTCGCCGGCTGGTCGTGGCTGTTCGAGCCGTACGTCACCGACTTCGACGTCCGCGCCCGGGGCGGCGTTCGCGCGATCGCCTTCGACGGCGCCTGTCTGCGGGGCAAGTGCGAGGACGACCACGACCTCGGGTACGAGCTGATGCATCGCTTCGCACACCTGATCACGAGCCGCCTGCAGGCGACGCGGATCAGGTTGCTCGACGTCTACGGCTCCCCCGGGGGTGGGCGGTGAGCGCATGAGCGCGCAGATCCCCGTCCCGTACATGGTCGTCGACAACCGGGCCGAGACAGCCGACACGCGGACGCTGACCCTCGAGCCCGCCGAGGGCGAGCGGATCGACTACTCGCCGGGCCAGTTCACGATGATCTACCCGTTCGGTGCCGGCGAGGTCCCGATCTCGGTCAGCGGCGACCCCTCCACGCCGGGCCGGCTCGTGCAGACGGTGCGCGCGGTCGGCGCGGCGACGGGAAGCATCTGCGGCGTGCGGCCCGGAGAGCAGCTCGGAATCCGCGGCCCCTTCGGCCGCGGCTGGCCGCCGGTGGGCGAGATCGACGGCGACCTGCTCATCGTCGCCGGCGGCCTCGGCCTGGCGCCGCTGCGGCCCGCGCTGTACGAGGCGCTCGCGCGCCCGCCCGCGGGCCGGCTGATCCTGCTCTACGGCGGTCGCGAGCCCGAGGGCCTTCTGTACCGGGACGAGCTCGAGCGCTGGCGCCACAGCGACGAGCTCGAATGCGAGCTGATCGTCGACGTCGCCGGAACCGGATGGGACGGCCGGGTAGGCGTCGTCACCGCCCTCATCGAACGGGCCGGGATCGACCCCGACCGCACGACGGCGCTGCTGTGCGGGCCGGAGGTGATGATGCGTCTGTCGGCCGAGGCCCTGCTCGCCCGCGGCCTCCCCGCGGAGCGCCTGTTCGCATCCCTGGAACGCAACATGCGCTGCGCCGTCGGCCACTGCGGGCACTGCCAGTGGGGCCGCTCTTTCATCTGCCGCGACGGTCCCGTCTTCGCCTGGGGCGAGCTCGCCGATCGGATCGGGGTGAGGGAGCTGTGAGGGCCGGGCCGAAGCCGAAGCTCGCCGTCTGGAAGTTCACCTCCTGCGACGGCTGCCAGCTGCAGATCCTGCACCTCGAGGAGGAGCTGATGGCGCTCGCGGACGCCGTGGAATTCGCCCACTTCAGCGAGGCGACCGCCGCCGAACTCGACGGGCCGTACGCGATCTCGATCGTCGAGGGCTCGATCTCGACGCCGGCCGAAGTCGACCGCATCGCCCGGATCCGCGCCGGCTCGGAGCGGCTGGTTGCGATCGGCGCCTGCGCCAGCGCCGGGGGGATCCAGGCGCTCCGCAACTTCGCCCGCTTCGACGAGTACATGAGCGCGGTCTACGCGACGCCCGAGTACCTCTCGACGCTGGAAACCTCGCGCCCCGCCGCCGCCTACGTCGACGTCGACTTCGAGCTCCAGGGCTGCCCGCCCGATCCCGGCCAGCTGCTCGAGGTGCTCGGCGCCTACCTCGAGGACCGCAGGCCGCGCATCAGCGGGCGCTCCGTCTGCGCCGAGTGCAAGGAGCGGGGCAACACCTGCGTCATGGTCGCCGGCGCAACCCCCTGCCTCGGCCCGGTCACCCGGGCCGGCTGCGGCGCGATCTGCCCCGCCTACGATCGCGGCTGCTACGGCTGCTTCGGGCCGAAGGAGACGCCCAACGCGCCCTCGCTCAGCAGCTGGTGGCGGGAGCGGCTCGACGTCACCGACGCCGACCTGATCAGCGCCTACCGGCACGTCAACGCCGCCGCCCCCGAGTTCGCCGCCGAATCGGCCGCGATCGAGGCTCCGGCGCAGCGTGAGCGGCGATGAGCGGCCAGCCGCGAACGCGGAGGATCGACGTCGGCGAGCTCGCCCGGGTGGAGGGCGAGGGTGCCCTGCACGTGCGCATCCGCGACGGGTCAGTCGAGGACCTGCGGCTCGAGATCTTCGAGCCGCCACGCTTCTTCGAGGCGCTGCTCGCGGGCCGGCCCGCCGGCGACGCCGTCGACATCACCTCGCGGATCTGCGGCATCTGCCCGATCGCCTACCAGGTCAGCGCCAGCGCCGCGCTCGAGTCCGCACTCGGGCTCGAGATCGACGAGCCGACGCGACTTCTGCGCCGCCTGATCTATTGCGGCGAGTGGCTCGAGAGTCACTCGCTCCACGTGTTCATGCTGCACGCGCCCGACTTCCTCGGCTACCCGGGAGCGGTGGAGATGGCCCGCGACGGCCATCGCGATCTGTTCGAGGCCGGGCTGCGGATCAAGGGCGCCGGCAACGCGCTCATGCGCACGATCGGCGGCCGCGCCGTGCACCCCGTGAACCTCAAGGTCGGCGGCTTCCACAGGGCGCTGCGCAGGGCCGAGCTCGAGCCGGTGGCCGAGGCTCTGCGCGTCGCGCGCGAGGACCTGGTGACGACGCTCGCGTGGGCGGGCGAGCTCGACTTCCCCGAGCACGAGATCGATGCCGAGCTCGTCGCGCTCGGCGTCGACGGCGAGTACCCGATCGAGCGCGGTGAGCTGCACTCGAGCGCCGCCGGGCCGATCGGTCCCGAGCGCTTCGAGAGCGAATACGTCGAGACGCACGTCCGGCACTCGACGGCGCTGCACTCGCATCACCGCGAGCGCGGCAGCTACGTCGTCGGCCCGCTCGCCCGCTACGGCCTGTTCAGCGACCGGCTACCCGCGCCGGTGCGCGAGGCGGCCCGCGCCGCAGGCCTCGGACCCGTCTGCCGCAACCCGTTCCAGAGCATCGTCGTGCGCTGCGTCGAGATGCTGTTCGCCGCCGACGAGTCGCTGCGGCTGATCGCCGACTACGAGCCGCCCGAGCCGGCCCCCGACCCCGGGGCCTGGCCCGAAGGCACCGGCAGCGGCTGGAGCGAGGCGCCCCGGGGCATGCTCTGGCATCGCTACGAGCTCGACCGGCGGCGGCCGCATCGGCAGGGCGCGGATCGTCGCCCCGACCTCGCAGAACCTGGCCGCCATCGAGCGCGATCTGGAGTCGCTGGTTGCGGAGAACCTGGACCTCGACGACGAGCGCCTGCGGCTGCGCTGCGAGCAGGCGGTGCGCAACTACGACCCCTGCATCTCCTGCTCGACGCACTTCCTCCGGCTCGAGGTCGATCGTGGATGAGGACGTGATCGTGGTCGGGCTCGGCAACGCCCTGCGCGGCGACGACGCCGCGGGCCTGCGCGTCGCCGAGCTGCTCGCCGAACGCGGGGTCGACGCGGTCCGCCACGAGGGCGAGCCAGTGGAGCTGCTGGAGACCCTCGCCTCGAAGCCGCGGGTGGTGCTCGTGGACGCCGTCGTCGGCGAGCGCCCGGGACGGGTCTGGCGCTTCGACGCCAGCGCCGGGGAGCTCCCGCTCTCCTTCGAACGCCGCTCCTCGACCCATCTCGTCGGGCTCGCGGAGACGATCGAGCTCGCGCGGGCGCTCGGGCGCATGCCGGACCGCCTCGAGGTGATCGCGATCGAGGGGTCGCGCTTCGCGCTCGGGTCCGAGCCCGCGGCTGCGGTCGCGGCCGCGGCTCAAGCGGTCGCCGACGGACTCGCGTCGGCGGGATGAGGTCCGCTCAGACCTCTGCCTCGACGAGCATCCGGATCGCGTCCAGCGTCGCGGCGACGTCGTGGTCGGTCTCGGAGGCGTGGGTCGTCTTCAGAAACAGCGTCAGCCGCGAGCCGTCGCCGTCGCCGTCGACCTGCATCCAGCCCTGGTAGCCGCTCTCGGAGCCCCAGTCGATCCGGCGCGCGGAGTCGTCGGTCCGGAACGAGGCGGCGCCGTGCTGCTCGCGCCCCTCGTAGCGGGCGTCGACCTCGAGCTGCTCACCGCCCGCGTCGCGGATCGAGGTCAGCTGCGGCACGAAACGCGTCAGGTTGGCCGGGTTCGAGATCGCCTCGTAGACGCGATCGGGACTGGCCGCCACGTGTTCGGTGTGTTCATGCTCCATCGCTCGGTCTCCTACTTCGCCGACAACGCCTGCGGCTTACCCTAGCGGCGCACCGGGAGCGGTTCACTCGCCGAGCACCCGATAGGTGATGAAAGTCGCCAGCGGCGATTGGCGGAGGCCGAGCTGCTCGAGTCCGACGTCCCGGTCGAAGCCCTCGAACAGTCGCTTGCCCCCGCCGAGGATCAGCGGCGCGACGATGATCGTGAGCTCGTCGACGAGCCCCGCGGCAAGCGCCTGCCGGATCACGTCCGCACCGCCCATGATCCCGACATCGCGCTCGCCCGCGACGTCCCTCGCCCGCGCGACCGCCGCCTCGACGCCGGCGACGAACTCGAACTCGCCGCCGGCGGGCTGCTCGGAGGGTCTGTGGGTGACGATGAACATCGGCACCCCGAACGGGTTGCGATCGCCCCAGTGGCGGGCCGCCTCGTAGGTGTTGCGACCGCCGACGACCGCGCCCTGCCGCGCCATCATCTCGGCCACGAACTCGGCGTCCGCGGGGAGCGGCTCGCCGCGGGCCTCGTCGTCGTAGGACCAGGGGCCGCCGAAGACCCAGTAGTGGAGGCGCTCTCCTCCCTCCCCTAGGCCCTTCGCGGGGCCGTCGTCCGGACCGGTGACGTAACCGTCCACCGAGATCGTGATGTTTGCCGTGACCTTCGTCAACGCCGCCGTCCTTCGCTCGCTCGGGTGTAGTCAACCGTGTTGACCCGACGGGCGCCGGTAACTCATCGGTCCACGCTTCAAGCGGGCGCCGACGGGGTAGTGTCGAACCTGTGAGCGACGACGACCAGCTCTTCGGCGCCGAGCACGTTCGCGCCTATCGCGAAACGGGCGGCGAGCGCGGCTACCACTGGCGGGGCACGACGATCCTGCTGCTGACGACGATCGGCCGCAGCTCCGGCGAGCCGCGGACGACGCCCCTGATCCACCGGGTCGACGACGGCCGCTACATCGTGATCGCCTCCAAGGGCGGCGCTCCGGAACATCCCGACTGGTTCCGGAACCTCTCGGAGAACCCCCAGATCGAGATCCAGGTCAAGGACGAGCGCTTCCCCGTGGCCGCCACCGTCGCCGAGGGTGAGGAGCGGGAACGACTTTGGAGGCTGATGACCGAGGTCTGGCCCGACTACGACGAGTACGCGAGGAAGACCGACCGCAGGATCCCGGTCGTCGTGCTCGAGCGCGCGAGCTGACGGCGCGCCCGCCCCCGCCGCGGGTTAACGCCACATCCACAGAGCGACCGGGGGGCTCTGATAGGTTGGATACAGCGAGCCGCCGAGGTGCCTACCCGCCGGAGAGCGGACGCTGAGTCAGCACCTTCAAGCTCGGTCCGCGTTAGACGCCGGCCCCAGGTTTGTGGAGATGCGCGATTCCCGGGAGGGAAGCGTGCCAACCACCCGATCCGATCGACCCGAGCGCCGCGCCAGCGACTATGAAGCCGCCCGCAGCCGCCGGGACAAGCTCCTGCTCGACCGCTACGAACGCACCGGCGACCCGGCCCTGCGCGAGGAGCTGATCCTCCGCTTCGAGCCGCTCGCCCGCTCGCTGGCACACCGCTACGCGAGCCGCAGCGAACCGCTCGAGGACCTCGAGCAGGTGGCGCGCGAGGGGCTGATCAAGGCGATCGACCGCTACGACTCCTCGCGGAGCACGACCTTCGGCTCCTACGCGACACCGGTGATCCTCGGCCACATCCGCCACCACTTCCGCGACAACACCCAGCGCATCCACCTCTCACGCGGGCTGCAGGAGCGGACGGCCCGCGTCACGGAGGAGATCGCGAAGGCGCAGCTCGAGCTCGGGCGCGCACCGACCGCCGACGAGATCGCCGTGCGGACCGGGCTCGAAGCCGAGAAGGTCGAGGAGGCGCTGGTCGCGAACGAGACCCGCTCGCCGCGATCGTTCGAGGCGCCCGCCCGGGCCGACGGCGAGTCCGTCGCACTCTCGGAGCTCGTCGGCAGCACGGACCGCGGCTTCGACCGCGTCGAGGCGACGCTGACGGCCGCCCCGGCCGAGCTCAGCGAGCGCGACCGCAGGGTCCTGTGGCTGCGCTTCGGGCAGTCGCTCACGCAGCGCGCGATCGGGGAGCGGATCGGTGCCTCGCAGATGCAGGTCTCGCGAATCCTGCGCCGGACGCTCTCGGAGATGCTCGGGTCGCTGCAGGAAGATCGGGCAGTCTAGGCCCGCTCCGTCCGGGTCTCCGGGCGACCGATCGGCAGCCGAATCGCCTCATGAGGAGGGCGCGCCCGCCGGGACGCGCCCTCCTGCCACCGGCGGAATAGCCCGGGTCCCGCTGGCTTCACTCCCGTGTGCCCGTTCAGGGGCACGATCATTCGTCGCCGGCCGGGCCTTCGAGCAAGAACGTGAACGAGCTGGCGTCGGCCTCGGGCGAGATGTCGTAGAGCACGGCCTCGACCCGGCGCCCCGCCTCGCGCTCGACGACCTCGCTGAGCTTGTCCTTGTTGGCGTCGAACAGCGAGCGCCGCATCTCCTTGACCACGGCGCCGTTGCCGTTCTCGACCGAGGTCGACTCCATCGGCGAGAGCAGCCCGCGGAAGACGACCGCGATGCAGATCTCGCTCGCAAAGCACTTCGAGTAGGTCGGCCCGCGGCCCGTCGCCTCCTTCAGCAGGGCAACCGCGGCCCGGGCGATGTTGCGACAGGTCGCTGCGTCCGCGACCAGCGAGTCCCCCTCTGGGTGATCGTTTTCAGCCCCAACCAGCATGAGCGCAGATTATCCAAGCGCGAGGGCGTTGTGGACCCTCGATTGGGGATTGGGTTGTCTGGCTTCGACTCAGGTTTTCTGTTCGCCCGCGGCCGGCGTGAGGAGCGGTGCGAGGGCTTCGGCAGGACGCGAAGCCGGCGTTGCGGGGGCGCGACTCCGGGTAGAGGAGAGTCATGGCTAATCACGTGACCGAGACGGCCTCGGGCGGCGAGACCGGCTCCGGGGAGGAGCGTGCGCGGCAGCTCAGCCGACGCAGCCTGGGGCGCGCCCGGGACGTCGCGGACAGCCGCCGGACCGTCCTGATCGCCCTCGCCTCGAACGCCGTGATCGCCGTTGCAAAGGTGTTCGCGGGGATCGCGAGCGGCTCGGCCGGGATGCTGGCGGAGGCCGCGCACTCGCTCGCGGACACCACGAACCAGTCGTTCTTGCTGCTCTCGATCTCACTCGGCAAGCGCGAGCCGACGCGAGACCGCCCGTTCGGCTTCGGACAGGAGCGCTATCTGTGGACGTTCATGGCCGCGGTCGGCATGTTCCTCGCGGGCTCGATCTTCGCGATCGGCTTCGGCATCTACGAGTTGACTACAGGCGGGGGCGAGACCGAGGGGTTCGCGATCGCCTACGCCGTGTTGGCGCTGTCGCTCGTGGCCGAGGGCACGTCCTGGATGCGCGCGATGCGGCAGACACGAGCTGCAGCTCAGGCCGCCGGCAAGCCCATGCTCCGCTACGCGCGCGAGAGCCGTGACCCGAACACCAAGATGGTCCTCTTCGAGGACAGCGCTGCATTGATCGGCATCGCGATTGCGACCACGGGGATCGCCCTCAACGAAATCACCGGCTCGACCTTCTGGGATCCGCTTGCGTCCGTCTCGATCGGACTGCTGCTGGTCGCGGTCGCCCTCTGGATGGGCCGCGACGCCAAGCACCTGCTGATCGGCTCCGCCGCGCGGCCCGATGAGCGGCGGCAGCTCGAGCGGGTGATCGAGGACCACCCCGAGGTCGTTGCCGTACGCGAGCTCCTGACGATGGTGCTCGGGCCGAAGGCGCTGCTGGTCGCGGCGCGGGTCGACCTCGACGACGAGATCGAGGCGGCGCGGGTCGAGCGGGTGTCCAACGAGATCGACCGCGAGCTGCGCGACGCCGTCGAGGACGTGACCGAGGTCTTCCTCGACGCCACGCCCGGCGGGACCCGGGACTAGTCGACGCCGTCCGGCCCTGCCGAGGCGCTCGCCGGCGGCGATAGATGGCACATCGTGCACCGCGGGCGGTGCCAAATGTGCCACCTATCGAGTCACGGGGGCGGCGTTATCCCAGCGGCGTCACGCGGACGCCGAGCATGTGCGCGTGAGATCTAGCTCGGACATCGGCCCCCTGCTGCCGGTCTTCTCGCCCCGGCGGCGCACATGTTCGGCAGATGACAGGGGTCCGGATCCTGCGATTAGAAGACCGGCCATCAGGGGAACTCAAAGCCAATGGACGCTGAGCACCGGAAGTCGAGGCCGACGACCTGGAGCCTCCGCATCGTCGCGGTAGCGATGGTCGCCGCGGCCGCATGCGCCGTCTGGCTCGCGGTGTCCCTCGCGCAGACCGAGGGCGCCACCGACAAGGGGCCGTCGGCGACGCAGCTGATCGTCCGGGGCCGCACGCTCAACCATCACGGGCACCCCCGCAAAGCCGCTCAGCTTCTGCGCGAGGCGGCGCGAAAGGCGCCCGCCGACATGGACCAGCGGGTGCTCGCCACCACCTACTACGAGCTCGGCGTCGCACTGCGCAAGAGCGGCCACTTCGGGGCCGCGAAGACGGCCCTCAAGCGGAGCCGGAAGCTCGGGATCCAGCCCGCGACCGTCGGTCTCGAGCTGATCAAGGCGCGCGAGCGAATCAGGCGCTGAGCCGGACAACCGGCGGTTCGGGTCCGGCCACGGCTTGCGCGTGGTTGTAGGCTGGAACTGAGTTGGGGGGTAGTCTTTGCACACGGGAGAAGCTCCATCTCGGAGCGTGCGCCACGATCGTGGCCGCAGCCGCCGCGCTACTCTTCGCCGCCCCCGCCGCAGCCCGGACCAGCTGCCCCACAGCGCCCTGGAACGAGCTCGAGGTCGCGCACGAGATCATCGACATCGGCACCGTCTACACGAAGCCCGAGGAGCCGCTGCCCACCTACAAGGGTGCCGGTGACAACCCGATCCCCGACGACATCTGGAACGCCGGTTACGCGCCGCCGAGCCCCTACATCGCGAACACGACCCGGAACCTGCAGTTCAACGAGTCGCAGTTCATCGCGTCGCCGAACGAGCCGATCTGCACGACGTCCTATGTGACGACCTCGGACGGCTACACCTGGGCAGCCATGTCGCTTGCGGTGAACGCGCTGTGGCCCTACGACAGCGACCTCTACAGCGGCCTGTCCTCGCGCAACGCCTTCTACGCCGGCAACCTCGTCGAGACGCCACCGCCGGGGGTCGTCAAGGTGACCGCCAACTTCAAGGCCCAGAACATCCGCTTCTGGGCGAACGAGGACGGCGTCAAGCCGGGAACGCCGGGCGCCGTCCCGCTGACCCGGTACTTCGTGACCGACCAGTGGGGCAACAAGTACGTGATGCACGCTTCGGGTCAGGAGACGCCGGAGGCGGTCGCCCGTGCGTTCGACGAGGCGGTCCTTCCCGACGGTTGGACCAAGCAGGTGAAGACGCTGAAGCACAACCTCGTCCTGCACCCCGCCGAGGGCTCCGACGGTTCCTTCCACTACCTCGTCTTCCGCGACAGCGCCGACAACACCTATCACCAGTACAAGTGGGGTAAGAAGGGTTCGCTAGAAGGGCACGTGGGGGGCAGCGGGATGCCGATCTGGGGCGGCGAGGACGACGACGTGCTCGCCGGGCAGCCCAACGACGACACGATCCATGGCGCCGGCGGCGACGACGAGCTGCGCCCCCGATGGGGCACCGATGAGGTCTGGGGCGATGCCGGCACCGATACCGTCGTGCTGCGTGGACGCGCCAATCACTACAAGCTCCTGAAGCTCTCGGACGGGGGCCACAAGCTCGTCCTGAAGGGCTTCGGCGGCCGCAAGAAGCTGCGCTACGTCGAGCGCCTTCAGTTCCGGGACACCCGGATCAAGGTCGGCTCGCTCCACGCCGCCGACGTCGGCGAGCGTCTCTGAGCCGCGACCTCTCGCTCGGCAGGTGAAGCCCGTGGCCCGGCGAAGCCCGTGGGGATGCTGCACGTGGCGGAGCTGGCAGGGACGGTGTTCTTCGCGGTCTCCGGAACCTTCGCGGTCGCGCACCGGCCGCTCGACTGGTTCGGGGCGATCGTCGTCGCCGTCGTCACCGCCGTCGGCGGCGGCACGATCCGCGGGCTGATCCTCGGCATCACACCCGTCTTCTGGATCGATGACGAGACGGTGTTGCTGTTCGCCGTCGCCGGGGGGCTGATCGCGATCCCGGCGGTGCGGCTGCTGGAGAGCGACTCGGCGATGCGGCTCACCCCAGCCGTGCTGGTCGCCGACGCCGCCGGCCTGGCGCTGTTCACCGTCGTCGGCGCCGAGACCGCGCTCGAAGCGGGCTTCGGGGCCGAGACGGCGGCCGTCGCCGGCCTCGTGACCGGCGTCGGCGGCGGCGTCATCCGCGACGTGCTCGCGGGGCAGACGCCGCTGATCCTGCGCAGCGACATCTACGCGACCGCGGCCCTGGCGGGCGTGCTGGTCTACGTCGCCCTCGACGGGGTCCTCACGAGCGTCGTCGCAGGCATCCTCGGCGGCGCCGTCATCCTCACGATCAGGCTCGGAGCGATCCGCTTCGGCTGGTCACTGCCCGCGTTCGCGTCGGCCCATTACGAGGACAGCCTCGTGCTCCCTCCCAACCGCGGCCGCAACGACTGAGCCGGCCGGGCTCGGCGATCGCCGGCCTCCCATAGGATCGCTGCGTGAACCCGGACCTCTTCTCGCTGCAGGGCAAGCGGGCACTCGTGACGGGCGGATCCCGCGGGATCGGCCTCGAGATCGCGCGCGGGTTCGTCGCAGCCGGGGCCGACGTGACGATCGCCTCTCGCAAGGCGGACGCCGTCGCCGCCGCTGCCTCCGAGCTCGGTTGCCACGGGTTCGATGCCGATCTCTCGCGCGCCGACGGCTGCGAGGCGCTCGCGAACGAGGTCGACGGCCCCCTGCACATCCTCGTCAACAACGCCGGCGCGACCTGGGGGGCGCCCCTGGAGGAGTTCCCGGAGTTGGGCTGGGACAAGGTCCTGGACACGAACGTGAAGGGGATCTTCGCGCTGACCACGGCCCTGCTGCCGCGGCTCCGCGAGGCCGCGAGCCCGGCGGACCCCGCGCGCGTCGTCAACATCGGCAGCATCGACGGCCTGCGGGCACCGGCGATGGAGAACTACTCCTACAGCGCCTCGAAGGCCGCCGTCCACATGCTCACCCGACACCTCGCGAAGCGCCTAGCCGTCGAGTCGATCACGGTCAACGCGATCGCCCCGGGCCCCTTCCCGTCGAAGATGACCGCCTTCATGCTCGATGACCCGGACTCGCGCTCGGCCGTCGAAGGGACCGTGCCCCTGGGGCGGATCGGCTCCGCCGAAGACCTCGTCGGCACGACGACGTTCCTCTGCTCGCGGGCGGGCGCCTATGTGACCGGCGCCATCCTGCCGCTCGACGGCGGCATCACCGGCTGCGGCTGAGGCGGACCGGGCCGGCCGACCGCTTGCCGGCCGGCCCGGGCGCTCAGTTGGCGGAGCCGCCCGACCCGGTGCCGGAGCTCGACCCGCCGCCGGAGCTCGACCCCGAACCGGGCGTCGCCGGCATCTGCGGCGCGCCCTGGGGCGTCTGGCCCTGCTGGGCGGCTCCGGGCGGCATCCCGGGAACGCCACTGTCGCCCGCCCAGGGCGGAGCCTGCATCTGCCCGGGCGCCCCGTCCATCATTGCGGCGGGAGGGCCGCCGGCCGGGGGGCCGTGGTGCCCGTCGCCGCCGCCGACGATCACGGCGATGAGCAGACCGACGATCACCGCTGCCGTTGCGAGCCCTCCGGCGATCGCCCAGCGGCGCTCGATCGTGATCTGAGGGTGGGCGGTCTCGACGACCACTCCGCCCTCGACTGTCTCGTCCATCTCTGTTCCTTTCGCGTTGGTGATGGGTGCGAACCGAAGTCCACGCCATCAGCCTCAGCGGAGCCCGAGAGCACGCTGAGAGCCGGATAAGAATCGGCGGGCTGCAGCTAGGCTCGCGAGATGGCCCCGATCTATCGCGCTCCGATGCGCTCACGCGAGCTGCAGACGTCCCCCTACGCCGGCGCGCGGTTCGGGGTCGACCGCGGTCTGGTCGGCATCGGCGGCTCGCTCGACCCCGAGCCAGAGGAGCTCGAGGAGGCGATCGAGCTGACTGCGGTGACGCAGGGCCCCAAGGCCGCCCGCATGCTCGCGCGGTTCGCCTCCCTGCCCGAGGGCACGCTCGTGTGGACGCGCACGGACGACGATGCCTATTGCCTCGGCCGGGTCCGCGGCCCGTGGCGATGGGAGCGGTCTCCCGCCGCGCGCGAGACCGGAATCCATCACGTCCGACCGACCGACTGGCTGCCGAGAGAGCTTGCTCGCGAGCGGGTCCCGCCGGCGGTGGCGGCTACGTTCGATCGCGGCGGACGCAACCTGCAGCGGACCCACGACTCCGAGGCGGAAACCGCCTCGGAGCGACTCTGGGAGCGGCACTCTCCTACGGGGTGACGATCGCGAACTCGGGGTCGGGCTCGTCGAGGAGCGCCGAACAGCACGCCGAGCTTGGCGACGTCACCCTCGACCCCCATCTCCCCCGCGCCGATCAGATCCGGTGGCTGCGCGAGCCCGAGCAGCAGCCGGTCCAGCGCGCTGCGGACGAACGTGAGCGAGGCGTCGGCGTCGGCCGCCGGGGGCTCGGCCGCGTAGGTGAAGACGCCCTTCTCGAGTCGCGTCACCCAGCGACTCACCGTCGACGTCCCAGTTGAGCACGATCGGTCTCCTCCCAGGCCCGCGGCCCGTCGATACGGATCGCGATCGAGTCGAAGAGCTGCTCCGAGCGAGAGGCGCGCGACGATGTCCTCGGGCGCGGTCGGCGTCGGCGTGCCGAGCGCCCCCTCGCGCAGCTCCCGCGCCCCGGTCAGGAAGAAGTTGCGCCAGGTCGCGTTCTCGGCCCCGTAGCCGAGCTGCTCGAAGCGCGGCCGCCTGCAGCTCCTTCGCGCCGGCGTTGCTCGGGTCGGCGAAGATCACGTGGTTGACGACCTGGGCGACCCAACGGAAGTCGCCGCTCGTCGAAGCTGTGCGCGAGCCTTCTCGAGCACGGCGTCGGCGCCGCCCATGAACTCGACGTAGCGGCGTCGCCGCCTCGACCGTCGGGTGCTCCCAGAGGTGCGCGGGGTTGCCGTCGAACCAGCCCATGTAGCGCTGGTAGATCGCCTTGACGTTGTGACTGACCGAGCCGTAGTAGCCGCGGCAGTGCCAGGCGTCGCGCAGGGCCGGCGGCAGCTCGATCATCTCGGCGATCTCGGTGCCCGTGTGGCCCTTGTTGATCAGCCGCAGGGTCTGGTCGTGCAGGTACTCGTAGAGGTCGCGCTGCTTGGCGAGGTAGTCGACGATCCGCTCGCTGCCCCAGCAGCGGCCAGTGATGGCAGGCGAACATCGCGTCGGCCTCGCCGCCGAACCGCTCGATCGTCTCGTTCAGGTAGTGGGCCCAGATCGCGCGGGTCGCGGACGAGCGCCCCGCGCAGCGTCAGGGTGTTGTGCATCGTGTGGCTCGCGTTCTCGGCGACGAAGAGCACGCGGTGGTCGGGGAAGTAGAAGTTCATCTCCGCCGGCGCCTCGGTCCCCGGGGTCAGCTGGAAGCGGAAGCGGACACCGTCGATGACCTCCTCCTGACCGCGTCGCGGTGACGTCGAGCGTCGGCGGGATCAGCGTCATCGGCCGGTCGAGGTCGTCGGCCCGAGTCCCGGCGGTCAGCTCGCCCGCGGGCGCCGCGCTCGAGCAGTGCGCCGTACATGTAGCCCGCGCGGCGGCCCATCGCGATGCCGGCGTAGACGTTCTCGCTGACCGCGTGCTCGAGAAAGCCCGACGGGGCGACGACGGGACACCCCGGCGGCCGCGATCTGCTCGTCGGCGAGCACCCCGCGGGCGCCGCCGAAGTGATCGACGTGGCTGTGGCTGTAGACGAGCCCCGTGACGGGCGGTCACCGCGGTGCTCCCGGTAGAGGGCCAGCGCCGCGGCGGCGGTCTCGGAGGAGATCAGCGGATCGGAGACGATCACGCCCTCTTCGCCCTCGATCAGGTGCATGTTCGAGAGGTCGAAGCCGCGCACCTGGTAGAAGCCCGGCGCCACCTCGAAGAGCCCGTGGATGCCGAGCAGCTGCGCCTGCCGCCAGAGGCTCGGGTTCGACGGTCTCAGGCCGATGGCCCTCGAGCAGGGCCAGCGACTCCATCTCCCAGACGACCTCGCCGGCCGTCGGTCGGCTCGATCCGCATCGGATCGATCGTGCCGACGAAAGCCGCGGCGGGCATCCGCGAAGTCCTCAGCGTCGGCGAACGGCAGCTCGCGCTCGAGCGCCCCGTGCTCCTCCCGCACCGTCTCCGAGACAGAGCCTGGCTCGTTCAACACCTCATCCCCCGTTCCGGGTCGCCGACGGGCGGGAGTCTCTCAGAGTCGATCCCCGCGCCGGCGGCGGGCTTGACCCCCGGCCCGCGACCCCAGGGCACCGCCGTCCGCGGCCTCGAACGGCGTCGGGTGCCGGCTCAGTCGAGCCCCAGGCCGACGAGCTTCGGCTCCGCCTCGAGGCGGACGCCGAACGCAGCCTCGACTCCATCCCGGATCTCCCGGGCGAGCCCGATGAGCTCATCCGTCGAGGCGTCGCCGCGGTTGATCAGGGCGAGCGTGTGCTTGCTCGACACGCCGGCGCGCCCCTGGCCATAGCCGCGGCCGAAGCCGGCCCGCTCGATCAGCCAGGCGGCCGAGGTCTTGACCTTGCCCTGCTCCGGCCACGACGGCGCCTCTACCCCGGAGCCGAGCCGTCCCGCAATCCGCTCCTGGAGCTCCGCGAACCGCTCGGGCTCGAGGATCGGGTTCGTGAAGAAGGAGCCGGCGCTGACGGAGTCGGGGTCGGCGGGATCGACGACCATCCCCTTGCTGCGGCGCAGCGCGAGCACCGCGGCGCGGACCTCGGGGGCGGGCACCCGCGCGCCGAGCTCGACGCCGAGCGTGGCGGCGAGCTGCGCGTAGCGGATGGCCGGGCCGGCCTCAGCCGGCTCGAGCGAGAAGGTGACGTCGAGCACCACCCAGCGGTCCGAGCGCTTGAAGACGCTGCTCCGGTAGCCGAATCCGCACTGCTCGGGGGCGAGGGTCACCATCTCCCGCCCCTGGCGATCCCAGCAGCGCACCGAGTCGATGACCGCGGCGACCTCTTCCCCATAGGCGCCCACGTTCTGGATCGGCGTCGCCCCCGTCGATCCGGGGATGCCCGACAGACACTCCAGGCCGACGAGACCCTCCTCGACCGCGCGGGCGACGAGCTCATCCCAGGGCTCGCCGGCGGCGACCGTGAGCGACGCGCGATCGCCTTCGCGCCGTTCCTCGACCCCCCGCGAGCGGATCAGCACTGCGGTCCCGGGCCAGCCCGCATCGGCGATCACGAGGTTGGAGCCGCCGGCGATCAAGAGCACGGGCTCGCCGCTGTCGTCGGCCTCGGCCACCGCCTCGACGAGCGCCCGGGCATCGTGGACCTCGATCAGCCTCCGCGCCGGGCCGCCGAGGCGCAGCGTCGTCAACTCCGCGAGGCGGTTCTCGAACGAGGGACCGGACATGCCGGGAGGGTATGGGTTGCCGCCGCCGGCGAACGCGGGCGCGGCGCCACCGGGGACCGGGCGAGAGGGCCCGGCCGCGAAACGCAGAGCGGCGCTCAGCGAATGCGGATCGGCGTGCTCGTCGAGATACAGCCGGCCTTGTTCGCGCGGGCGACGAGCGCACCGCGCTTGCGGATCTTCGCCCTCACCTCGGCCCGGCCGTGGCGGTCGGTGCGCGCCCGGCGCAAGGCGCCCCGCGGCCGGCGTGGGTCGTTACGAGCGATGAGCTTGACGAGCACGTGGGCACGGCAGCGGTGGAAGCGGGAGCGGACGCGGAAGCGGAAGGTCTGCCGCCTGTCGAGGCGGACGCCGTGCGGCCGGACCCGCAGGTGGATGTGCTCCTGGCAGCCTGGCCGGGTGAAGATGTCACCGCCGAACGTGCGCAGCCCGGGCTGGGCTGCGAACCCGAGGCGGGGAAGTCCGAAGTTGTCCTCGATCGAGCGCAGCATCGAGTAGTGGTTGTACTCGTGCCCGGTGGTGGTGCCGCCGCGGATGCAGGGTGAGAGCATCACGGCCCCGACCCGCCCTCCCCCGGGCCCGGGGTGGAGACCGCCGGGACTCGGCGTGTTCGGGCCGGACCGCTCGCCGCAGCAGGAGCTGGAGTCGGCTGCGCTGCCGGTCGACTCGGCCTCGTCGAAGGTGACGATCAGGAGGCCGTGGCGCCGGTAGGCGGGCGAGCGCAGGATCTCCGGCACCTGCTTCCGCAGCCACTGGTTCGCCTGCTCGAGGCCCCCGGGGCGGCCGTCCACGCACGGCGCGTCGTGGCCGTCGTTGCACAGGTTCGGGGTGATGAAGTTGTAGTTGGCGGTCCGCTTCGCCTTCTCGAGGTCCGCGGGGAGCCGGTTCAGGTCGACGTCGTTCTCGGCACAGGTCGGGTAGTCGGTGATCGAGTGGAAGTAGACGAACGGGTTGTGCCGGGCGGCGTACTGGTCGCCCACCTCGGCGCTCTGGGTGTCGTCGAAGGAGCCGACGGCTGGATGCCGGCAGCTGGACGGCTCAGCCGGGGCCTTGGCGGCCATGTCCTCCATGTAGCCCTTCCAGGTCAGGCCGACGTCGTCGAGCTGGTTGGCGATCGTCTGCACGGCCGGGGACGGGTAGGCGCAGCCACTGCCGAGCACCTGTCCGTTCGCGGTCGGCGTGCCGGGCACGAACTCGTTGTAGATCAGGCAGTCGGCCTGCGTCTGCGGGTTCGGCGCCTGGCCGCTGATCATCGCGATGTAGTTGTCGAGGCTGACGTGGCCGATCGCGTAGTAGCCGGGGACGAGAACACCCTTCGCCGGCAGCTTCTGGGCGAGATAGGGCGCCGGGCTGTCGGGGCCGAATGTCTGCTCGGCGTTCTCGTTCTCGAGCACGATGATGAACACGTGGCGGATGTGCGGAACCCCGCCCGCCGCCTGCGCGCTCCCGGCGAGCGCCCCACCAGCGAGCAGCGCCAGCACCAGTACGGTCGCGATCGTCCGCCGCCGGATCATCTCTGCGCCTCGGCCCAGCCCTCGCCCAGCGCCGGATCGATGCGCCCGGGATCGCGGAACACCCGCTCGACCGTGGCCGGCTTGATCTCGTAACCGAGGCGCTCGGCGTACGGCGCGAGCGCGGCCAGGCCGGGACCCTCACGCGCCCGCTCCGCGCGCTCCTGCGCCTTGGTCCGTGCCAGGCCCTGCAGCGAGCACGGGGTGCTCGCCGGAGGCAGCGGACGCGGCAGGTCGGGGACCTCGTAGTCGGGGTTGTCGAAGTCCAGGGTGCGCCCGACCTGGGAGGCGTAGCGGTGCCGCCGGTTCAGGTAGCCGAGCCCGAAGCGGTAGGAGATGAGCTTCAGGATCGACTCGTGGGTCATCGTCGCGTGGCTGACGTGACCGCGCTTCGCGAACGGGGAGATGCAGACGTTCGGGATCCGGAAGCCGGTGATCCCGAAGTTCTCGCTGAGCTTGCGGCTCGAACGGTCGTCCGGGACGAGCCGCGGGCGCACGTGATCGAAGAAGCCGCCCCACTCGTCGTAGTTGATGAACATCGCGCCGCGCCGGAACTGCGGCGACTCCATGAACGCGTGGGCGACCTCTGCCATGTAGGCCTGGCCGATGCGGATGTCGCCGTGGGGGTGCTCGTCCCCCGAGAGGCCGTCACCCCCGCCGCCGTCCAGAAAGGGCGGGTCGACGTAGGCGATCTGGGGCAGCGTGCCGGCTGCCGCGTCGGCGTAGAACTGCTCGATCGGCCGGATCCACTTCAGCGCCCGGGTCCCGTACAGGATCGGGACCGGCAGATCGACCACGTAGTAGGCGGCGGAGACGCCGCGCGCCTCGGCCCGGTCGAAGATCGTCTCCCATTGGTTGCCGAGGCTGTCGGCTGGGATCTCGTTCGTCTTCTGCCCGCCGCACTGGGCCGAGATCATGTAATGCCGGTTGGGGTAGGTCGAGGAGAGAATCGAGGCGAAGTAGCGGTCGTAGGTCGTGAAGGCGCGAGCCGCGGGCGCCAGGAAACCGACGTCCTCGAGCTCGTAGTAGCCGATCGCGTACTCGTCACTGGCGGTCAGAAAGCCGTCGAGCTTGCCATGGTCGAACTGCTCGCGGCCGCCCTCCCAGCTGTGGTCAGGATCCTCGAACCCGCATCCCTGGTAATCCGGCGGCAGGTAGTGGGTCCGGTGCGGCGTCCCGTGCTCGTCGGGGTAGGTGAGGTCGTTGACGCCGTCAGCGTCCGGGAAAGAGCCGAAGTAGTGATCGAAGGAGCGGTTCTCCATCATCAGCACGACGACGGTGTCGAGCGGCATGTTGCGCGGGCTGGGGAAGCTGCGGCGCGCCTGCCTCGAGGCGGCGAGCGAGAGGAGCCTGTCGGCGGGCAGTACCGAGGCGAGGCCCGCAGCCCCGCCGAGCGCTGCGGCGCCGGCGAGGAACTCACGCCGGCGCAGGAACGTGCCGGGGCGCTCGGCGGCGAGCTGCTCCTCGCGCTCGTTGGTGGGGCGGGGATCGCTCATCGGCTGGCCTTGCCCCTGCGGCCGGTCCGGACCCGCTCGCAGTCGTAGATGCCGTCCTCGACGGGGTCGACGTAGGCGACGTCGTGCACGCCGGGGCCGCAGTTGATCTCGTCGGGGTGACCGTCCCGCGCGTGGATTATGTCCCGCCCCCTGCCGCCGACCTGGCGGCCCGCCTTCATGTTGAAAGCGTCCCGGCCCTTGCCTCCGATCATCGTCGCCCCGCCGCGTCCCGAGATCAGCCGGTCGGCACCCTTGCCGCCGCGGATCGTGTCGGCCCCGCCGCCTCCGAAGATCACGTCGCGCCCGCGGCGCCCGACGAGCTTGTCGGGCCCGCCGCGGCCCACGATCCGGTCGGCGCGCACGGTCCCGAAGAGGACGTCCCGTTTCGGGGTGCCGACCACCTTGTTCAGGCTTCGCCCCCCACCACCGCCGGCGAGCACGGTGTGCCCGACGACGACGACCGCGGCCAGCGCGGCCGCGAGCGCAAGGACCAGCGCCGTCAACCGAGGGCGATGGCGATCGTCGACCGGGGTTGGAGCCATCCGATTTCGAGGATACGCAACCGAAGCCGGACCGGCGGCGGTTGTCCGGCCCGGCTCCGCAGCGCGCGGCGGGCCGCTGACCGAGTCGCCGGACGCGACGGCGGCCGAGTCAGCCGCGTGCTCCGAAAACGCTCTCGTCCGCGGCCTTGCCGACGCGCCCGAGCGCCTCCTCCGGACCCCCGACGGTCTCGAGAGCGGCGCGGCCGGCCGGCGTGATCTCGACGAGCGGCTGCCGCTCCTGCAGCTGGCGGCGGACGATCTCCGGCCCGGCGTCCGAGATCCGATCCGGGTCGGACTCGCGCGCCCGGGCGCGCGCGATCAGGACCTCCTCGGGCGCCGTGCACTCGATGAAGAGCACCCGGTCGGCGTCCGCGCCGAGCTCGCGAAGGAACAGGTCGCGGGCGTCGCGCCGGTGGAACGTCGCGTCGACGAGCACGCCGCCGGAGCGCCGCAGCTCGGACCCGGCCCGCCGGCCGAGCTCGCGGTAGGTCCGCGCGGTGAACTCAGGCGAGTAGTGCTCGCGGCCGGCGCGCTCGCCGGGATCGAGCCCGGCGAGCCGCTTGCGGACGATGTCGGAGGAGAACCTGGTCCATCCGCTGCTCGCCTCGACCAGCTCCGCCAGCGGTCGTCTTGCCGCTCGCCGCCACGCCGCAGAACACGAGCGCGAGCGGCCGTCGCGCACGCCAGGCGAAGCGCTCGCCGAGCTCGAACACGGCGCGGGCATCGGCGTCCTCGGCGTCCCGCTCCGGCGAGCCCTCCCGAAGCTCGGCGGCGCGCACGCAGCCGACCTTCGCCCGGACCCAGGCGCGGTAGGCGGCGAAGAACGAGATCGTCGCATCGTCGCCCGGGTCGCCGCCCGCGCCGCGGTATGCCTCGACGAGCGCGAGCGAGAGCTCCTCCTCGCCGAGCCGCGCCAGGTCCATGACCAAAAAGGCGAGATCGGCCGCCACGTCGATCTCGCGCAGCGCCGGGTCGAACTCGATGCAGTCGAACATGTACGGCAGCCCGCGCTCGGGCACGATCACGTGCTCCGCCCGCAGGTCGCCGTGGCAGTCGCGGATCAGGCCCGCCTCGGCACGGGCTTCAAGCCGGCCGCGCCGGGCGCCGAGGAAGGCGCGCGTGAAGTGCGCGGCGGCATCGAGGCGGGCGCCGTCGAGAATCTCCGAGCCCACATCGCGCAGCGTGGCGTGGTTCTCCTCGAGCGTGGCGACGAGAGTGGCGACCCGCGCCAGCGGCTCGTCGACGGCCGGCACCTCGGCATGCAGAGTCGCCACTCGGCGCGCGACCGCCGCGACCGCCTCCGGGGCTGAGCAGCCCCGATCGCAGGAGTGCCTCGAGGCTGCGCGAGGTGTCGATCCTGCGCATCCGGACTGCGTACTCGAGCGCCCGCGGGTCGTCTTCGTCGACGAGCTGCCAGCTTGCTCCCGCGTTCGCCACGCCGACGACGTCGAGGTAGACATCGTGCGCGAAGCGGCGGTTCAGCCGCAGCTCCTCGGAGCACATCCGCCGGCGGCGTTCGAGGCTGCCGTAGTCGAGGAACGGCAGCCGCAGCGGCTTCTTCACCTTGTAGGCGTGTTTCGGCGTCAGAAAGACCCAGGAGATGTGGGTCTCGCGCAGCTCCACCTCGGCCGGTCGCTCGGGATAAAGCTCCGGGCGCAACATGGCGGCGACCAGCTCGGGCTGGGCGGGATCATCGCTCGGCACGACCGCCGTCCCGCCGCTCAGCGTCGCCGTGGTCGGCTCGCGGCGCGATGCGCCGCGAGCGTCCGCTCGAAGTCGTCGAGCGCCATCGCTGTGATCTCCGCCTGCAGGTAGAGGCCGAGCGATCGCTCACGGTCCGCGGCCTGCTCGATCAGCTCGCGCAGGAACCTGCGCAGTCCCTCGCGCGCCTCCCGGTCCTCGGCAGACTGGAAATAGTTGGTGATCGGCAGGTGGATGAGGTCGCGGCGCACGGCGATCGTCTGCTCGCCGAGCGAGGCCAGCGTGCGCTCGACCATGGCCGGTTCCGCCGCGGCCAGCGGCTCCCCCAGCCGGCGCTCCGCCTCCTGCAGCAACGCCACCTCGTGGAAGAGCGCCTCCCGGCGGCGCAGGGCGTTGTAGATCGAGACGAGCCAGGAGATGCTGGCCGTCAGCAGGCCGAGACCGAACAGCGTCTCGACCGGCCCGAGGATGCGCAGCAGGCCGGCCTCCGGTGAGATATCGCCGTACCCGAGGCTCGTGATGTTGACGAGCGAGATGTAGATCGCATCTGAGAGGCTGCCGTGGCTCGCCGGATGCAGGCCGCCGCTGAAGTGAAAGCCCTCGGGCAGATGCGGCAAAAAGATCAGCGCCCACCCTGCCACCATCATTCCCGTCCAGCTCGCGAGCACGCAGACGTAGCCGAGCGGGCCGGCGTAGAGCGGCGCGCCGCGCCCCCGGTGCAGACGGTGGGCGGCCGTCCAGATCCCGTGCGCGATCAGGCCCGCGAGGATGCCGCGCCCGGTGGGGTGGAACAGCGTCTCGAAGATGTCGCGCAGGGCCATCCCGATGAGGGCGACCCCGATGAGCGTGAGGATCACGTCCATGCAGCGAGGCTATGGCCTTCCACGCACGGGCGCGCCCCGGGCGCGCCGGCAAACCGGTGCAATCATTTGGTTTCGGTGAGGAAAGGCGCAGAGCCCACGCGCGGTGGATGGGATGACGCAGTCGCGGCCCGCGACTGGGAAGGCGCCTACGAGCTCCTGCGCGAGGCGGACGCATCCGGTCCGCTGAGTGGGCCCGAGCTCGAGAAGCTCGCCGAGACGGCCCGGTGGACGCGCCGCTACGGAGAGATGCTCGAAGCCCTCGAGCGGGCGGGCGAGGAGTTCGAACGGGCGGGAGAGCGGGCCGAGGCCGGCCGCATCGCGGTCAAGCTCGCGATCGAGTACTTCCAGCGCAACGATCTCGCGCTCGCCGGGGGCAACCTCGGGCGGGCGACGGAGCTGCTGGGCACCCAGCGCGACAGCCATGCCGCCGGCATGATCCTGTTTTGCCAGGCCGAGCTCGCGCTCGAGCAGGGCGACGCCGAGGGCGCGGAGAGCGCGGCGGCCGAGATGGCCGAGATGGCGAAGCGGCTGGACGATCGCGACCTCGAAGCTTTGGCGATGATGTCCACCGGCCGGGCCAGGCAGCTCGCCGGTGGCTTCAGCGAGGGCGCGGCCCTGCTCGATCAGGCGGCCGCGGGGGCGCTCGCGGGAAATCTCGAGCTGTGGACCTCGGGGGTGGTGATCTGCGGGAACATCACCGCCTGCCGTCACCGCTACGACGTGGAGACCGCGTCGGAGTGGAGCGACGCCGCGGTTCGCTGGTGCAAGCGCCAGTCGATCGGCTACTTCCCGGGCCTCTGCCGGCTGCATCGGGGCGAGTCGCTCAACCTGCGGGGTGACTACGAGGCGGCAACCGTCGAGGTCGAGGCCGCGACGGAGGATCTCCTGGCCGGCATGCCGCGGTTCGCGCCCGACGGGATGCACGAGCTGGGCGAGATCAAGCGCCGCCAGGGGGATCTCGAGGGGGCCGCCGCCGCCTTCGCGGAGGCGATCGATCTCGGCGGCGACGCCCTCCCGGGGCTGATCCTGCTGCGCCTCGACGAAGGCAGGCCCGCCGCGGCGCTCGCGCTCGCGCGCGACCGTCTGAGCGTGACTGGAGGCAGCCGTCTGTCAGGCGGGCGGGCTCAGATCCTCCCGGCCGGGATCCGCGCCGCGATCGAGGCCGGGGACCTCGGCTTCGCCGAGGCGAAGCTGGCGGAGCTCGGTGAGCTGACGGACGCCTGCGAGACGACCGGACTTCGCGCCGAGTACGAGACAGCTGCCGGACGCGTCGCAATGGCCGCCGGCGATGCGGCGTCGGCGATACCCCACCTACGCGAGGCGCGCCGCCTCTGGGGCCAGACGAACGCCCCCTACAACGGCGCCCTCGCGCACGCCGAGCTCGCCCGGGCGCGGCTCGAGGCCGGCGACCGCGAGGCCGCCGAAACCGACGCCGAGGCGGCGATGGCGGTCTTCGCCAAGATCGGCGCGCAGTTCGAAGCCGAGCGCATGCGACGGTCTCTCGACGCCCTGCGGCAGAACTCGCAGCGGACCGCCGTGACGATGCTCTTTACCGACATCGTCGGGAGCACGAAGCTCGTCGAGGCGCTTGGCGACGAAGCCTGGGAGGCGCTGCTCGCCTGGCACGATCGCGTCCTCCGTGCCTGCGTGGCGGATCACGGCGGAACCGAGGTCAAACACGAGGGCGACGGGATCTTTGCGACCTTCGATCGACCGGAGGCGGCGATCGGCTGCGCCTGCGAGATCCAGCGCCGCCTCAAGGCGCATCGGACTGAGCACGGCTACGCGCCTCAGGTCAGGATCGGCGTCCATGCCGACGAGGTGAACGACCGGGGCGGCGACGTCGGCGGGCGGGGGGTCCATGTGGCGGCGCGCGTGATGGCCGCCGCCGACGGAGGAGAGGTGCTGATCACGGCGACGACCCTGGAGGACGGCTCGCAGGAGTTCGCCGTCGACGAGGAACGGCAGCTCGAAGCGAAGGGGATCACCGAGCCCCTCACCGTCGTGACCGTCGACTGGGAGAGTCGCCACTAGCCAGCCGGGGATCCGAAGTCGATCCACGGCAATCGACAACGGCTCGCCGCCGTCACGCCCACCCGACTATCCTCGCGGCGGGGATGGCCAAAGGGGCACCGGTGAGGCGGAGGCGCGCGCCCTTCGCGGCGACGATCGCGGGCATGCTGGGAGCGCTGCTCCTCGCGGCCTGCGGCAGCGACCAGCCGACGGACACCGGGGGGCTGGCAAGCACCACCAGCACGACCATCGACGCAGAACCGCCGCCGGAGGGTCCACTGGACCGGCTCGTCAGCCAGCGGATCGGGCCGCTCGAGCTGGATCGGCACGAGGGAGCCCCCGAGATCCGCCGGATCGGGGCCGAGGACGCGCGCAACCTCGACTACGTCGGCGACGGCGGCGACAGCGTGAGCGTCACGCTGGCTCGCTTCCCGACGCCTCGCCTCGCGCGTGGGTACGCCGCGCAATACGCATCGGTGCTCGCCTCCGATCACGGCTTCGAGATCAAGGGCAAGCCGGAGGGATTCGAGGGCGCTGCCGGCTCGGGCAAGCTGATCCAGCTCTCGAACGGCAAGGGGATCGCCGCCGCCGTGTGGACGACGGGACCGGTCTTCGCCGCTGCGCTTGCGGACCCCTCCACCGTGGCGACCGTGCTCGACGACGCGCCGTTCGGGCGGTCCAGATGACCCTGCGCCTTCCCCGGTGGCGGATCAGCGTCGCGGCGGGGATCGTGATCGCCTCCGTGATCAGCGCCCTGTTCGCCTGGCAGGCCTCGCGGGCAAGCGAGCTCTCGGGCAACACCGACGAGAACACCAGGCAGAACACCGTCACGGCGGAGACCCTGCGGCTGCAGGACACGAGCACGATCGTCTCGGACCTGCGCACCTTCGGGCGCTACGAGGATGCTGTCCTCAGCGCCCGGGCGCGTGACCTCGCCGCGGACCGCATCGCACGCCGGGACCCGGGCGCCGCAAAGCAGCTGCGCGAGCAGGCGGACTCCGACCGGGCCGACGCCGAGGCCGCTCGCGCCGAGATGCTCGTTGCGCTGCCGAGCCCGGACCCACAGACAGGCGATCCGAGCGTCGATCTCGAACAGACCCGGGCGATCCTCGACCGCTTCACCGAGCCTCGCATCCGCCAGCTGCGGCCCGACACGCTGCGCGCCCAGGCGCGGGCGGCAGGGATCCGATCGGAGAAGCTGACCGCGCTGGCCGCACTCGCGATCGGCGCCACCTTCCTGCTCACCCTGGCGGAGATCGTCCGCGGCCAGCCCTCCCGGCTGCTTGCCGGCGCCGGCGCCTCGGTCCTGGTCGTCTCCCTCGTCCTCTACGCGCTCGTCTGATGTCCGACTTCCCGGAAGCACCCGACATCCAGCAGATCACCGAGGGCGCAGCGGACGACCGCTTCGGCCGCATCGTCTCGATCGCCATCGTGATGGTCACCCTGTTCGCCGCGACGACCGCGTGGCTCCAGTCCGTTGCCGGGCGCGTCGACGACGAGGCCGCGGTCCGGGCGGAGCGGCTCGCGAGCCAGACGCTGGGAACCGTGGCGCGCAGCAAGGCGCTAGCCGAGCTGCGGATCCAGCGCGAGCAGCTGGCCTCCGAGCGCGCCGGGCGCGCCGTGGCGCTGCGCCGGCAGATCGCCTACGGAATCGGGAACGCAGCCGAGGCGAGGGCGCTGGAGCGTGGCTGGCGACAGGCGGCGACGGCGACGCGGCGAACCACCGAGCGGATCGCGAACGAGGAGGGGATCCCGCCGCTGAAGGGGGAGCTGACCGCCGACTCCGATCCCGCCTTCCCAAACGCCTATCTGACCGCCGCCGGCCGCGAGGGCGAACGGCTGAGCTCGCTGCGCGACGCCGACAACCGCGAGGGCGATCGTGCCGAGGCGCAGGTGGCGGCCTTCGGCGTCGCGCTCGCCGCCTTCGCGATCTCGATCTTTCTGCTCGGCTACTCGCTCACCCCCTACGGGAAACGGAACCGCGGTCTGTTCGCAGGGGCGGGCATCACGATCGCGACGGTCGCCGCGGTCTGGACGTTCGCGAACGTGCTCGACGCACCGGCCAGCCCGCCGGAGGAGGCCGCGGCACACTTTGCGGACGCCCGGGTCGCGATCGCTGCCGGCCACGCGGACGAGGCCCTCGCCGCGCTCGATCAGACGATCGAGCTGCGGCCGAACTACCCCGCGGCCTACACCCTGCGCGGGCAGATCCGCGCGGGCATCGCCGGGGCCGGCTTCAGCGAGCTGCCGAAGCCCCTCGGCGAGGGTGACGTGCGGACGGCCCGCGACGACCTGCAGCGCGCCGTCGATCTCGATCCACAGAGCATCGATGCGGTGCTCGGGCTCGCGACCGCCGACCTGCTGGTCGGGCTGCGCGGCGACCGGGGTGCGCTTGAGGATGCCGCGGACGCTGCCCGGCAGGCGATCGACCGCGACCCCGTGCAGCCCAACGCCCGCTACGTGCTCGCAGTCGCGCTGCTCGGCGCCGGCGGGGACCCGCACGAGGTCGACCGCGCCTTTGCGGACGCGAATTCGCGAGCGGCGGTCACAGACGACGGCTCGCAGCCCCGTGACGAAGACGGCAGGCGCAGCCTCGTAGCCGGCGCGCTGACCGCCGTCGACGCGCTGACGCGGAACGGGCTCGTTGAGCCCGACCGCGCCGACGCGGTCAAGGGCCAGGTGCTCGCCGCGGTCTGGCCCGAGCTCGGGCCGCCACGGCCGGAGCCCGGCATCAAAGCCGCCGAGACAGGCAGCGGGGACCCCACCACGGCGTTCAAGCGACTCGAGCTCGATGTCGTCCCGTCGGCGATGGAGGTCGGCTGGCCGGCTCCCTCCCCGGACCGCGCCGCAGGGGGGACGACGCGTTCAGGACCGCCCGGGACAAGCTCGACCTCGTCCTCTATGCCGAGCTCGGGGACGGGAGCTGGGCCGCGGTGCCGGAGCTCTCGGGCCCGGTGCGAGGCGGCGAGCTCCGCTATGACCCCTCCAGCGACCAGGCCTTCGTGCGCCGGGAACGACTCGATGTCACGGTGCCGGCGCGCTGTCTACCGGCGGGCAACTATCGGGTCGAGGCCTACGTGAACGGTCGGCTCGCCGGGACCGCCGAAACCACCAACAAGATCGAGACCGACGGTGCCGTCGTGCTGGATGGCCTCGGGGTCAAGGTCTGCAGCCCGCCCGGCTGGAAGCGGGTCAAGCTCGCGGGCGGGGTCATCGAGGGTCTCGAGGCGCCTGACCGAAGCGCAGGGCTGCTCGGGACCCGGGTCCCGGCCGGCGCCGCGCCGGGCCGCGGGCCGGCGCAGACCCGGGCCGCGCTCAAAGCGGGGCTCGGGCAACTCGAGCCCGCGCTTCCCGGGCCGGTGCTCGAGCGCAATCGTTTCCGGAGCGCCTTCCTCGACGCCACGATCGCGCCCACGGAGGTCCTCCGCACGAAGAGCGGCGGTTCTATCGCGGCCGCGGCCCGCCTCAGCCAGGGAGAGATCATCGTCGGCGCCGTCTACGGGCCGAAGAACTTCTTCAAGACGGATCCCGACACCGGCTCCTCGGAGTCCGGGGCGTTGTTCCAGTCCATCCGCGGGCGCTTCTGAGCGGCCTCGCCTGCCGTGGGCGGAGGCCATCGGCTCGCGTCAGCGCATAGGCTCCCCGCAGCCAAACCGAGGAGGTATCCATGGCCAAGGTAAAGCTGCACCGCTGCCCGTTCACGTTCGTGCACAACAACCTGGACCACTGCTGGAAGGTCCAGAAGGCGCTGGACGATCAAGGGATCGACTACGAGGTGATCAAGGCGCCGCTCTATCCGCGCGGTCGCCGTGCCGACGTGATCCGGATCAGCGGCCAGGAGATGCTGCCCGTGATCGAGTTCGAGGACGGCTCGGCCTACCGCGCCGAGTCGGCGGAGATGGCCGCGACGATCGCGGCCGGGAAGCTGTTCGAGCAGCAGGGGTCGTAGCCGCGCGCTGCGCCCCGAGCCCCCTTCGGAGCCCTGAGGCGCTCTGAGGCCGGGGGCGGTCAGTCCACGGGAACGACCGAAGAGCGGGCGCGCTTACACACGTAGACCGTGCCGGCAGTCCCGTCGCGGCGAGCCTTCAGCTTCGCGCGGTAGGCGCCCGAGTGAAGCCGCTTCACTCTGACCACCCAGCGCCCGTGGCGGTTGGTGCGATCGCGGCCGAGGAGCTTGTCGGGTCGGTGGCGCCGGACCCTGAACAGCTTCACGACGCGGTCCTTCACGCAAGGCCGCCGATCCGCATGGACGCGGCCGTGAAAGGCGGGGAACTTTTGCGAGATCCCCACCCTCGAGTCGATCCTGACGGTCCGTGTCGCGAGCGCCGGCAGCGCCGTGATCGCCAGCGCGGCGAGCGCGGCCGCTGCGGCGAGCGTCGCAATTCGCGCGGTTCGCTTGATCGGTTTCATGGCTTGCCCCCCTTTGGGCTCGTCTTCCTGCGCGGATCCGGCCCGTGTGGCGGCCGTCGCCGCATGTATCCGGCCACGCTAGCGGCAATCCGCGAGCGTCGCCACGTTTTCTCCGGTTGGGCTTGCCGGTTCAGCTGTCGCCCGCGCCCGGGTCGATTCCCGAGCTCGGAAGGTCCGCGTCGTCGGCCTCCTCGGATTTCCCGCGGCTCAGAGACTTGGCCGCGTAGGCGGCCTGAGCGAACACGAGAGCATCGAGCGCCCCGAAGCAGACAGTTACCGGTACTGGTGACATATCCAGCACTCCTTTCTGGCTGATGGGCCTCTTTCAGTGTTCTCCTGGCCCTCTGCAAAGTCAAAGGTTCCGGGCGATTCTTAGGAAAGAATTAGAAGGCGTCATCGCGGCGGGCGGCGCGGCCGCCGGCGACGGGCCCGAGCCTCGAAGCCGCGCGCAACTGTCGCGTGTGCCGGGAGGAGCGCAACTGACGCATGCGCGCGGGGTTGTAGGGTGACGCGCAAGCGACCGCAGGGCTTGCGGCGGGAATTTCGGGGAGTCCGTTCGGGCGAGGAGGAGAAACGTGGCCAAGGAGCATCACTCGGAGTCACTCGGCCGCGTGCGCGCGATCCGTCGCGCCGGGGCGGTTGCCGTCCTCGTCGCCGCCCGCGGTCCTGATCGGCGCCGCGCCGGCGAGCGCGCGAGCCGCACGCGACGCTCTCTCCGCTGCCGGGCACCCCGGACGCCAACCGCGGACAGACTCAGATCAGCGTCCTCGGCGTCAAGCGCCAAGCAGATCAAATCGGTTTCCGTGACCGGCTCGGAGACCGGCAATCACGCCGGCTCACTGAAGTCCTACAAATCGCGCACGGGCGCCAGCTTCATCCCCGACGAGCCCTTCACCGCGGGCGAGACGGTGTCCGCGAAGGTCGTCCTACAAGGGCGGAATGCGAAGACCGACTTCACCGTCGCGACGCCGCCCCGTTCATCGCCCCCTTCCTGGACGTCTCCGCCGCGCAGCCCGACCAGCTGCAGCACTTCAGTCAGTGCCCGACCTGGTGCCGCCGAGATCACCGTCAACAAGGCGGACCCCGACAGCGACGACGGCTCGATCTTCCTCACCCCGCTGCCCTCACCGACCGTCCACGCCGGAAACGGACCATTGCTCGGCCTCAACCCGGTCGGGCCCGGCGGACCGATGATCATCGACGGCAACGGCAACCTCGTCTGGTTCAAGCAGCTGCCGACCGAACGTCGACGCCGCCAACCTCCAGCTCCAGCGCTACAGGGCAAGAGGTCCTCACCTGGTGGCAGGGCCCGGTCCGCGCCTGGGCCTACGGCGAGGGCGACGACGTGATCGCCAACAAGAAGTACAGGAGATCGAACGCTTCTCAGCCGGCAACGGGTACTCGGCCGACCTGCACGAGTTCACGCTGACCCCGGCAGGGGACGCGCTGATCTCGATCTACTCACCCGTCTGCGTGACCGACCCTGCAACGCCCTCGACCTCCGATGAGAGCCAATGGCCGATCATCGACGCCGTCGTCCAGCTCGTCGACCCGAAGACGGGGCTCGTCGAATGGGAGTGGCATGCGCTCGGCCACGTGCCGTCGACGATACGACGGTCAAACCGGCCAGCCACGTCTTCGACGTCTTCCACGTCAACTCGATCCAGAAGCTCCACAAGGGCAAGATCCTCGTCTCGCTTCGCGATACGTCCGCGATCTACAAGATCGGTCGCGCCCGCGGCAACGTCAACTGGACGCTCGGCGGGAGCGCCCGAGCGACTTCAAGATGGGACTCCGGCGCCGAGTTCCACTTCCAGCACGACGCGAGATGCTGAATCGCAACCGGCGTCAGCCTCTTCGACGACGCCTCCGGGCCTCCCGTCTTCGACCCCGGTTACTCGCGGGGCTCGCTGCTCGACCTGAACAGGAAGAAGCACAAGGCCACCGTCAAGCAGGAGTACAAGCGCTCGAACGACACGCTGGCCGACAGCGAGGGCAGCGTCCAGAAGCTGAAGGGCGGCGACCGCTTCGTCGGCTTTGGCTCGACGCCCTACTTCACCCAGTTCACCAAGGACGGCAAGAAGGTCTTCGACGCCTCGCAGCCCGCCGACAACGGCAGCTATCGCGTCTATAGGTACCCGTGGACAGCGAAAGCCGAAGACCGATCCCGCGATGCCGCTAAGCCCGGCCCGCACGGCACGCGACCGTCTACGCGAGTTGGAACGGCGCCACCAACGTGGCCAAGTGGACCGTGCTGGCGGGCGACAACGCCGGCTCACTGAAGAAGGTGGCGACGGCCAAGCCGACGGGCTTCGAGACCGCGATCGACGCGCCGGGCACCTACGACGTCTACGCCGTCAGCGTCTCCAACGCGCACGGAACGGTGACCGGCTCCTCGGCGGCGGTCCCGATCACGCCCTGAGGGCCGCCCGGGTCAGCCGTCGGCCCCGTCGGCTGCGGCCCGGAGCGCCTCGGCGTCCAGCTTGCCCATCTTCAGCATCGCCGCCATCGCGCGCCGGGCCCGGTCGGGGTCGGGGTCGTTGAGAAGCTCCTGGAGCATCGTCGGGACCACCTGCCAGCAAAGGCCGTACCGGTCGGTCACCCAGCCGCAGCGGCCCTCCTTGCCGCCGTCCGCCGCGAGCTTGTCCCAGTAGTAGTCGATCTCCTCCTGGTCCGCGCACTCGATCTGGAAGGAGACGGCCTCGTCGAACTTGAACTGCGGGCCGCCGTTGAGGCCGACGAAGCGCTGGCCTTCGATCTCCCACTCCACGGTCACCACCGTTCCTGCCTTGGCGGGTACGGCGTCGTTGTAGTGGGTCACGCCGAGAATGCGCGAGTCCTCGAACACGGAGACGTAGAAGTCAGCTGCCTCCTCCGCCTCGGTGTCGAACCACAGGTTTGGGACGATCTTCTGCATGGCTCTCTCCTTGTCTGTCGGCGGGCGCCCGGCCCGCGGTTGGTCCGTCGAGCACGAGCCGATGTCCCCGGGCCTCATCGCGCCGCTCCAACCGCGGTGGTGCGCGAAGGACGCCGAGCGACCGGTCGCGACGCCCGCTCCGGACTCTCCTCACCGGCGTCGAGCTCCGCCTCGTGAATCCGCCAGACCAGCGCCAACGCCAGCAGCGCCAGCGGCGCGGCGACGCCGAAGACGAGCCGCACGCCCTCGACCACGCTCGCCTGAGAGGCGAACACGGCGCCGAGGCTTGCCGCCCCGACCGCGCCGCCGAGGGCACGGAAGAAGCCTGTCGTCGCCATTGCGCTACCGAGCCGGCGACGCTCGACGCCGTTCTGGACGATCACGGTGAGCACCTGGCCGACCATCCCAAACCCGAGCCCGAAGAGGCCGAGCATCAGCACGGTCGCGACCTGCGACCGCGCGCCGGCGAGCGCGGCCAGGCCCGCCAGGCCCGCCGACATCAGCGCGAGGCCGACGAGCGGGTAGCGCTTGTAGCGACCGCCGGCGGCGATGCGCCGGCCGGCGAAGTTCGTGGACGCGACGACGCCGACCATCATCGCTGCGAGCAGGAGCCCCGCTCCCGTCGGACTCGCGCCCGTGGCCACCTGGAGGAACAGCGGCGCGAAGACGGTGATCGCAAACAGGCTCGCGGTGCTGAGAAAGAACGCGCCGCTCACCAGGGCGACCGTCGGCGTGCGCAGCAGCTCCACCGGCACCATCGGATCCGCCGCCCGCCGCTCGAGCCGGACGAGCGCTGCCGCGGCGATGAGCAGGGTGGCGGTGAGCGCGAGGATGGGCGCCGAACTCCAGGCGAAGGTGGTCCCGCCCCAGACGCAGACCAGCATCAGCGCGCACGTCGCCGCCGCCAGCAGCGCGGCACCGGGGTAGTCGAGCGGACCCGCGTCCGCATCGCCCGGCACAGCAGGGAACCGCAGCCGCAGCCCGGTGAGCGCCGCCACCCCGAGCGGGAGGTTGACGAAGAAGACCCAACGCCAGCCGACCTGCTCCGTGAGCAGCCCGCCAAGCAGCGGCCCGACGACGGTCGCGACCGCGAAGACGGCGGTGATGTAGCCCTGGTAGCGGGCGCGCTCGCGCGGCGAGACGAGGTCCCCGACGGCGGCCATCGCCAGCGTCATCAGGCCGCCGGCGGCCGCGCCCTGGACGGCACGCGCGAGGATCAGCGGGGTCAACCCGCCGACGAGTCCGCAGGCCGCCGACGCGGCCAGGAAGAGCATCAGGGATATCTCGAGCACGCGGCCGCGCCCCAGCCGATCGCCGACCTTGCCCCACACCGGGATCGTCGCCGCCGACGCGATCACGTAGGCGCTGACCAGCCAGGAGACGTCGTCGACCGTGCCCAGATCCCCGGCGATCGTCGGCAGGGCCGCGGCGAGGATCGTCTGATCGAGCACCGCCGGCAGCATTGCGAGGACGAGAGCCGCGAACGGGATGGATAGTTTGGAGTGGTCGAAGAGCCGCATGTCTGCCTCCTCGGGGGCTTCGGCTTCCATAGTTGGACTAAACTTGGAGTGACTATAACATTGGTGTCACTATGAAACAAGTGGAAGGCCTGAGAGAGCGCAAGAAGGAACGCACGCGGCGGCAGATCGCGGAAGCCGCCCGCACCCTGTTCGCCGAGCGCGGCTTCGACGCGGTCACCGTCGCCGAGGTCGCGGCCGCTGCCGAGGTCTCCGAGGCAACGGTCTTCAACTACTTCCCGACGAAGGAAGACCTCTTCTACAGCGGCTTGGAGGCCTTCGAAGGCATGCTTCTGGATGCGATCCGCGAGCGCCCGCCCGGCGAGTCCGCGCTCACCGCCTTCGGCCGCTTCATCACCGAGCCGCGCGGTCTGCTCGCCTCAAGCGACCCTCAGGCGGCCGAGCGCCAGGCCGCGATGGTGCACGTGATCGAGGGGAGCCCGGCCCTACTCGCTCGCGAGCAGGCGATCCTCGCCGGGTTCACCGCCTCGCTCGCGGAGCTGCTGCGCGAAGAGACCGGCGCCGGCCCCGACGACGTCGAGCCTCGGGTGGTCGCCGACGCCATGCTCGGCATCCACCGCGCCCTCCTCGCCTACGCGCGGGGGCAGATCCTGGCCGGCACACGGAACCCGCTGCTTGCCCGGCGCGTACGCAGCCAGGCGAAGCGGGCGCTGAAGACTCTGGGGGACGGCCTCTCGGACTACGCCACGCGGTAGTCAACGGCGGGCGGGTTCTCAGCCGCCCTGGGCCGACTCCGACTCGAGCCGGGAGAGGATTCCGAGCAACGTCGCGTCCCCCCGCATCAGCTCAGCTCGCCGCTTCGGCTTCATCGAGAAGCTCCGGTGGACCGTGGCCAGCTTCTCCAGCGCCTGCGTCCAGTATTCGTCGATGCCGATCGAGTCCGAGCGGGTGACGCCGAAGTACTCGTCGTAGTCGTCCAGCGCCTGCTCGCCGCGGACCACGTTCTCGACGTAGGCGCGGTAGTCGAAGGTCTCGGCGTCGCGCTCGAGCTCCTCGACCTTCTCCTGGAGCAGCGACTTCCCCGGGTGCAGCCCACGGACGACCTCGCCGTGATGGGCGTACCACACCTGTTCGGCATGGTGGAACTCGTGGTGCAGCTCCTCATCGCCGCTCGCCTCCAGCGCATCGACCACGTCGGCCTTGGCCGCCATCATCGCGAGGAAGTCGCGCGACATGTCGCCGCTGAAGTCGTCCCGCTCCTCCTCCATCGACGGCCGTAGACAGCGATCGTAGGTCTCGGCATCGAGCGCGCCGCAGAAGTAGAGCATCGCGCCGCTGCCGCGGATCAAAGTCGCCGCGCGCTCGAGCCAGCGCCGCGCCTCCTCCCGCTCGCCCGCGGTCAGGTGTGCCGTCACGCGGCGACAGGCCAGCGCCGTCGCCTCCCAGTAGAGGAACTCGATGTGGTGGCCATGGCAGAAGTGGAACCAGGCCTCCCGGTCCTCCTCGTTCTCGATCCGGACATGAAGGCTCGTGTGGGGCTGCTGCCACAGCGCCGTCTCGCCGAGCGCCGCCTGCTCGGAGCCGCGGGCCGACGGAATCGTGCTGTCCGCCGGGAGGAGGATCGCGGTCGGTACCGGGGCGCTCCGGATGGGGTCGCTCACGCGACTCACCCTATAGGCGCCGAAACCCCGAGGAGATTCGTGCTGCGAAGATCCGCCGATCGCTGCCCCCGAGCATCTGATCACGACCAGCGAGGGCAGCCGCGGCGGCGGCTTCAACGCGCTCGACTGGGCGCTGCTCGGAGTCACGGCGCTGATGTGGGGCTCCGCCTACCTGTTCATCGAGATCGGGCTCGAGGGGCTCGAGCCGACAGCGATCGCGCTGGTCCGGGTCGCCCTCGGCGCCGCCTTCCTCGCCGCGATTCCCGCCGCCCGGCACGCGGCCATCGCGCGGCACGACCGCGCCCGCATCGCGCTGCTCGGAGCGCTGTGGCTGGCGGTGCCGCTGACCCTCTACCCGGTCGCCCAGCAATGGGTGAGCTCGGCGACCGCCGGGATGATCACCGGCGCCCAGCCGCTGATCGCGGCCACCATCGCCACGGCTCTGCTCCGCCGGGCGCCGACGAGCAGACAGATCGTCGGCCTTCTGCTCGGGTTCGCCGGCGTCGTGGCGATCGTGACGGCGTCCGCCTCCGGCGGCGGCGCCAACAACCTGCTCGGCACCCTCCTCGTCCTCGTGGCGGTCTGCTGCTACTCACTGTCGACGAACGTCGCGGTGCCCCTCCAACAGCGCTACGGATCGCTACCGGTGATCCTCCGGGCCCTGGCGGTCGCGCTCGCGCTGCTCGCGGTCCCCGGGGCGATCGGGCTCGCCGGATCCTCGTTCGGAGGCGGGAGCGCCCTGGCGATGCTGCCGCTGGGCCTCTTGTCGACCGGGGCCGGCTACGTGACCTTTACCGTCCTTCTCGGGCGGGCCGGCGCCACGCGCGGCGCCGTCGCCATCTACTTCGTTCCGGTCGTCGCGATCGCGCTCGGCGCGCTCTTTCAGGACGAGTCCGTCGCGGCGGTTGCCCTGCTCGGGACGGTCGCCGTGCTCGGCGGCGCCTGGGCGACGAGCGCCGCCGGTCGGGCGGGCAGCGCGATCCGGTGAAGCCTGAGCTCGACCCCCGCCGGCGGGCGGCCCAACTTACGCCGGGCCCAGTCCACTAGTGGACCCGTCCGCAAATACGATCAGCCCCGGCGGCGTCACGAACGCGTCCGCTAGTCGTCGAACACGGGCCGGCCCTCGTCGCCCCCGGAGGCGTGCCGGCGGCTGCCGGTCCCACCACCGCTGGTGTGGGTGACGACCGGCTTCGAGATCGACGCCCGCTGCGTGGCCGCGGGAATCGTCGGGGCCGGGGCGCCGCTCGCCCCGGTGACGACGGACGTCGACGTCGCCGGAGCCGAGCCGGCCGCCGAAGCCGAGGTGGCCTGGGCCTGCGTCGCGGTGAGGGGCGCGGGGGCGGCGGCGGGCGTGGGGTTCGAGGCCAACGCGAATCCGCCGAGGCCGCCGAGTCCGAGGATGGTTGCCGCGGTGGCGATCTTGACTCTGATGTTGGTCATGGTGTTGCCTTCGGTCGGTCCAAGTTCGGCTCCCGATTGTCCGCGAGAGCAGGGAAGCGCCGGGCAAGGCCCCGGTTAGGGGCCGGGAAAACCCGAGCCGGCCGAAGTCGAACGCGGCTCAGTGCGCGGGGGTTTTGAGACGGCCCCTTAGGGGCCGTCGAAGTTGAACACGTAACAGGGCGCCCCGCTGCACGTGTCCGTGATGTGAGAGGCCGCGTTCGGCTGCAGGAAGTCGGAGACCATCTGCTGCTCGGCATCCGTGCGCCGCGGCAGCTCGTGCGGGTCCTCACCCGGGCGGTTGGGGATGTTCTCGACCGGCGGCACGTTGGTGCCGAGCACGTCGGCGGGGTCCGGCGAGCTGGGGTCGTCGCGGATCGGGCCGCTGTCCCAGTAGACGAGCGCCGAGCCGTTCGAGTACGGGTAGCTCGAGATGTGGGGCAGGCCCCAGCCGACCTTGAACCCGGGCCAGCGGCCCGCGTAGACCTTCGGCGCGTGAATCTGCGCGCCGACCGTCCGCGCCATCGTCTCGGCGCTGTAGTTGGTGACCTGGTGATCGCCGACACCGATGTCCATCAGCAACTCGTGCGCGGGTGTGTCCGGCAGCGGGTTGGTGGTGATCCTGTTCGCGTAGCCGTTCGACTCGCCACGGTCCCAGAGCATCTGCACCATCGAGAGCAGCAACTGCTGGCTCATCTCGTCCGGGTAGGCGGGATCGAGGAATGCCGCGTAGGTGTCGAAGTCGACCGAGCGGTTGAGCAGGACCGAGTAGTTCATACCGCCGACGCCGAGCGACGCCCGCGTGAAGTCGGGCGAGAGCGCCGTCAGCGCGCCGCCGAAGATCGCGCCCTGGCTGTTGCCGTTGTAGTACAGGCGCGAGGTGTCGATGACCGGCGGGTTGGAGCCGTCGACCGGGCCCGTGTCGTCGACGCGGAAGGCAGGGTCGGTGACGAACCCGTCGTTGTTGTCGAGCAGGCGGCCCAGATAGAGGCCGTCGATCAGCCCCTGCTGCAAACGGTCGGCGAGCTGGGGGAACTTGCTCATGTTGCCGAGGATCCCGATCGTGTTCACGATGTCCCCCTCGGCCATGCCGATCTCGTCGGTGGCGCAGTCCATGATGTTGTGGCCGTTGCCGAGGGTCTTCTGGGGTGAGGAGGTCGCCTCGCCCGCACTGCCGAGCAGCCCGTGGCCGTAGATCGACGCCCGCGCCGGAGCGGCGTCGGGAGCGTCGACGGCGCTGCGGGGGATCATGCAGTTGAAGTTGGCGGTCCAGAACCCGTTCTGCACCGGCTTGCCGTTGGCGTTCAGATTCAGCGTCCCGCCCGGAGCGCAGCCGTTCGTCATGTAGCAGGGGACCTGGAAGGTGCCCTGGACCCGGCGGGCCATGTCGGGATCCTCGCCAATCGTGTAGTTCTGGACCGAGTCGACCGTGAAGTCGGGCGCGGTGCCCTGGACGACGTTGTCAGCGAGGTTGTGGTCGCCCAGCTTGCCGAAAGCGTCGTTGCGCATCGACAGCGCGTAGCCGGCGATGTTCTCGTCGCTGGCCACCGTGAAGTCCCAGGCGAGGTAGAGGTTGTTGCGCTTGATGCCCGCGTTCCGCAACTTCTTGAAGTCGCCGGCGAAGCGCGAGCGCTGGTCGTTGATCGCGGCCTGGTCGGAGGGCAGGGCGTCGCGGTAGTAGCGGAACCCCTCGGGTGCCTCCAGGGTGTTGCCGGAGCTGTCCTTGAGATCCCGCATCGCGACGATGTAGCGATGCCCGGAAGCGAAGTTCTGCGCCGGATGGATCAGCAGCGCCGTCTCGGCGGGCGTATCCGCGTTCGAGTCGATCTCGGCCCAGATCGGCCAGCGCTGACCGGTCTTGGCGTCGATCACGACGATGGGGGCCCTGTGCTTGGCGTACTTGCCGAGGGCGGTCACCGAGACCGGGCCCGTGTTCGCGAGCGCAGCTGGCGTGTCGAGCCCGGGCACGCGAACGACGATCGTCTGGCCGGGGCTGAAGCCGTCGTTGGAGTTGTAGGCGGCCGCGTCGAGATGGGTGCCCGACGCGTTCGCGGGCGTCGCGTCGCTGTGCAGCGCAATGCGCCGGCCCGTCTGGCTGCTCTGGTCCTTGACCGTGTAGTAGTTGTCGGGCCAGGGGAGCAGGCAGCGGGAGCTGCCCTGATCACCGATGAAGTCGCACTGGTCGGCCTGGCTGAGGTCGATCGGCTGGGGCTTGCAGGCGTCGGTGTCGCGCACGAGCTTGACCTTCGCCTTGCCGCCCTTGCCCGTCGCCCGGATCGTGCGGGACTCGCAGGAGCTGACCCGGGAGGCGCCCTTGTCGGTCAGCTTCAGCTTGATCGTCGCCTTGCCCTTCTTGTTCAGCTTCACCTTCTTCTTGTGCGCGAGCTTCACCCAGTCGCGCTTGTCGAAGGTGTTGGAGGTGAGCTTGACCTTGGCCCTCTTGGCCTTGCCGTGCTTGCCCTTCTTGGCCTTGATCTTGACCTTGACGCCATGCTTGAGGATCTGCTTCTGGCTGTCGCTCTTGACCTTGAGGACGACCTTCCGCTTGGCGACGCTCGTCCCGGCGGAGGCGGCGTGGGCGGACGTGGCGGACGCGGCGCAGAGCGCCAGCGCGAGCAGGGCCGTAAGCAGCCGTGGCATCAACTTCAAGGTGGGTCTCCTCCCCATTTGCGAGGGCGGGACGGTCTCGTCGACGTCCCCCCGATGTCCCTCTCTCGGGTCCCGACGATATCGAACGGCCGCGGTGCCCAGGATCCTGCGCACGCAACCACCTAGTTCCGGGCGGCGGTCTCCTGCTCCTCGCGCTCCTCGTAGCGCGCCACGTTCACGGTCTTGCAGCGCCCGCACTTGACGCGCACCTTCTTGGTCATCTGCATCTCGTGCATGGACGCGGCGAGCACGTTGCCGCAGTGGACGCACACGTAGTCGTCGGGACCGTTGCCGGTGAAGGCCGGACGCTCGGGATCCTCCTGCACGGCGGTGCCCGCCCCGTAGGGGACCTCGCCCTCGTGGATCTCCCGCATCTCGATCCGCGCCATCGGTCCCCCGCCCTAGAGGGCGCCGAGCTTCTGCGTGAAGTCGTTGATCAGGGCGTCGAGAACCCCGACGACGACCCCCTCCCCCATCGACGCCGCCTTGCCGGTGATCTGTGCCCTGGTGTGGATCTCGCCGCCGCCGTCGTGGAGCTGGAAGACGACCTCGGCGTTCGCGTGGCCCTGACCGCCGGCCTCCTTCGACTTGACCTTGAGCAGGGCGCGGTGCGCCTCGGGGTCCTTCTCGGCGACCTCGACGGTGCCGGTGAACTTCATCGACATCGCTCCCATCGCGACGTCGATCTCGGCCCTGGCCGAGTCGTCGTCGATCCGCTCGGTGACGCTGCCGCCCTCCACGCAGGGGATCACCCGCTCGAGGTCGGTGACGATCTGAAAGCTCTCGTCGATCGGCTTGTCGGTGGTGAACGTGTGGTCGAGCTCAGTTGCCATCAGGCCTACCTTCTCTGTCGGGCGCCGGTCAATATGCTCGGCGCATGTCGGTCGAAACGGGTACGCACCGGCTTGGGCCCGGAGCAGGCGAAGCTTCGCGTGCACACCGGGCGCGGCGGCGCCGCGGCGAAGGCGGGTCACGACCTCGTGATCGAGGTCGCCTCCTGGGAGGCGACGCTCGTCCTCGCCGAGGACGTCGCCGACTCCAGCGCCGAGCTCAGCGCCGACCCGACCTCGCTGCGCGTGCTCGAGGGCAGCGGCGGCATGCAGGAGCTCGGCGAAGAGGACAAGGCCAACATCGAGCAGACGATCGACGACGAGGTGCTCGAAGGCAGGCCGATCTCGTTCCGCTCGGCCTCCGCAGCGGCCTCCGGCGAGGGGGTCCGCTTCGAGGGAGACCTCGCGATCGGCGACGCGAGCGGCCCGGTCGGCTTCGAGCTCGCGATCGGCGAGGACGGGGCGATCGCCGCCCGGGCAACCGTCAAGCAGTCCGCCTGGGGGATCAAGCCCTACAGCGCCCTCTTCGGGGCGCTCAAGGTCAAGGACGAGCTCGAGGTCGTGCTCGAAGGCCGCCTCTGATCGCGCCCGGCTCCGGTTCGCCACTGCGCGCCCCGCCCCCAAGGAGCTAGTCCCGGTAGACGGCCTGGGCGTCGAGGCCGCCCTCGACCCCGGGCGGCAGCGGCCCGGTCCCGTGCGCGTACATCGCGAGGTCCTCGATCGTCTTCGTCCGCTCCGGATCGCCGCCGTCGCCGGCCACCCAGGCGCCGCTCGACCAGCTCAGGCTCTCCGGATCGGCCTCGAGCGCGGCGCCGGCGAGCAGCCGCGCCTTCTCGCGGATCCGATCGGTCGCGGTGGAGATCGCCGCCGTCGTCCCCTCGGAGGGGGAGGTGTTGTAGCCGTGTCCCTCGCCGAACCGGTCGGTGTCGACGGGAACCACCTTTACGTCCAGGGCGGGAACCCCGAGCTCGGCGGCGACGAGCTCGGCGTAGTCGGCCTCGCGCCCGTCGGACTCGGTGGTCAGGCTCAGCACCATCTTCCCGGTCGGGTGGACGCGCAGGAACACCGCTCTGTAGGTCTGCTCGGACATCACTGATCCTCCTCGTCGTCATCGCCTGCACCGATCGCCTCCGACTCGAGCCGTCGGCGCTCCTGGTGGGCGCTGAGCGCATTGTGCTCCTCGAGATCGCAGAACGCCGACGGAGGGCCGCCGTGGGGATGCGGCGGGACCACCGGCCGCTCGCAACCCGGGTAGATGCACCGCTCGGGCTCCTCGCTCACGTCGCACCCCACCCCGGCGTCGTCTTCCCGCGACTGGGGCCGTAGCCGCTCGGCATCGCGACGGAGCTACCGGGAACGGGGGTGGCGCTCGGCCACGGTTCCTCGTCCTCGTCGGCGACCGTCGCGGCTCCGAGCGCGGCCGGCGGCGCCTCGGCGCCGGGGGGCGCGCCGATCGCCTCGACCACCTCTCCGAGCGCCTCGAAGCTGTGGCCGCTGACCAGCGCGTCGCATTGCGCGAGGGCTGCGCGCATGCCACCGGCACGAGCCTCGAAGCCGCTGGCGCTGACCCGCGGGTTGACCCAGACGATCTTGTAGGCGAGACGGGCGAGCCGCTCCATCTCGCGTCCGACGAGGGCCGGGTCGCCACGCTCCCAGCCGTCCGAGAGGATCACGACGACGGCTCCGCGGGCGACCCCGCGCCGCCCCCAGCGGTCGTTGAACTCCTTCAGCGCCGCCCCGATCCGGGTGCCGCTGGACCAGTCGGGCGCGGCCGCGGCGGCGCGCTGCATCGCCTGCTCGGGACGGCGCGTGGCGAGCGCCCGCGTGAGCCGCGTCAATCTGCGTGGCGAAGGCGAAAGCCTCGGTGCGATTGCCGCCGCCCGCCGCGCAGCTCAAGAACTGCAGGTAGGCGCGCGCATAGGGCTCCATGGAGCCGGAGATGTCGCAGAGCAAGACGAGCCGCCGGCGAACGACCCGCCTGCGGCGGCGGCGGACGCGGACCGCGTCGCCGCCCGTGCGGAGGCTGCCGCGCAGGGTGCGGCGCAGGTCCACCTTCCGGCCGTGACGGGAGCGCTGGAAGCGGCGGGTGCGGCGCTGCGGCGTGGCGAGTTCGAGCCGTGCCATCAGGCGGTACAGCTGCGCCAGCTCGTCGGGGTCGAGCGCCTCGAAGCTCTTGCCGGCGAGCCGCTCCTCGTCGCTGGCGATCGCCACAGGCAACTCGACCTCCTCCTCCCCGGCCTCCGCTGAGTCAGCGGACGTGGGGGCGGTCGCGACGGTCGGACCGCGCTCGCGCTGGCGCGCCTCGCGCCCCTCGCTGGACTCGGCCTCGCGCTCGTCGGTCGCGGTGGGGACGGTCGGCTCGTCCTCGGGCGCCTCCGGCGCGGCCGGCGCCGGATCGCCGAAGAGCTCGCGGAATACGCGGTCGAACGCGGGGCCGTGGGAGCGGTCGGTGACGAGCACCGAGCGTGCCGTCGCGTACAGCCGGCGACGCCGCTCGGGTCGCACCACCTGCAGCGCGCGGGCGAGCTCGGCCGAGCGCTCGGGCGTGACCGGGACGCCGGCCTCGCGCAGCCGCCGGCCGAGGGCACCGACCAGCGGCGGCAGGTCGAGCTCGACGGTCTCGACGCCGAAGCGGGTACCGGGGGCACGCTCCGATCGAGGGGCCTCGTCAGCCACGGCCGGAGACGAGCCGGTCGAGGCCACCAGCGCGGATCACCTCCTGGTCCTCGTCGTACTTGAGCACCGACCCCAGGGTGCGGTCGATCGCGCCCGCGTCGAGCCGCTCGATCCCGAGCAGGTCGAGGGCGGCGAGCCAGTCGATCGCCTCGGCGATCCCGGGCGGCTTCTGGACGTCGGAGTCGCGCATCCGCGAAACCGCGTCGGCGACCTGGACGGCGAGCCGCTCGGAGGCGCCCTTGACGCGGCGGCGGATGATCTCGACCTCGCGCTCCGGCGCCGGATAGTCGATCCAGCGGTAGAGGCAACGGCGCTTGACGGCGTCGTGCAGGTCGCGGGTCCGGTTCGAGGTGAGCACGATGATCGGTGGATGGGTGGCGCGGATCGTCCCCAGCTCGGGGATCGTCACCGCGGCGTCGGCGAGCAGCTCCAGCAGGAAGGCCTCGAAGTCGTCGTCGGCGCGATCGATCTCGTCGACCAGCAGCACCGCCGGCCGCGGACCCGGGTGCTCGAGCGCTTGCAGCAGCGGCCGGCGGATCAGGTACTCGGGGCCGAACAGCCTCTCCTCCGTCGGCGTCTCACCGCTCGACTCCGCGAGCCGGATGCTGAGCAGCTGCCGCGGGTAGTTCCACTCGTACAGCGCCTCGGCCGAGTCGATCCCCTCGTAGCACTGGAGCCGAACGAGCGGCGTCTCGAGCGCCGCCGCAAGCGCCACCGCCGCCGCGGTCTTGCCCACCCCCGCCTCCCCCTCGAGCAGCAGCGGCTGCGGCAGCCGCAGCGCCAGCAGCAGCGAGGTCCCGAGCCCTTCGTCGACGAGATAGCCGACGGCCGCGAGGCGCTGAGCGAGTGTCTCGACGTCGGGCGCCAGGCGCTCGATCTCGGCGCGGGACTCGGCGCCCTCGGCGGCCCCCTCGCCGTCCGCTCCGCCGCTCACGTCCCCACCGCCTCACCGAGGACCGCCCGGTAGTCCTCCTCGGTGTCGACGTCGAGCGGGATCGGGCCCGGAACCACGATCTCGGCGGCGTCCGCACCGGCGCGGTCGAGCAGCCGCCAGACGCCCTTGTCGCCGTGCAGCTCGGCGAGGTCTGCGAACAGGGCGCGCGAGAACGCGATCGGGTGGCCGCGCCCGTCCTCGTAGCGGCAGACCGCGATCGGCGCGTTGCCGAGCCCGGCCACGAGGGCGGCGACGGCCTCGGGCCTCACGCCCGGCTGGTCGCCGAGCATCAGCACGAGTACCTCGCAGCGCTCGTCGAGCGCGCCGAGAGCGGCCGCGATCGAGGAGGAGCAGCCCGCGCCGAACTCCTCGTTGACGACCACGTCGGTGCCCTCGAGGTCGACCCGCTCGGCGACCTCCTCCGCGGCGCCCCCGATCGCGACGATGGTCTGGTCGAAGCGGCACCGACGGGCGACGTCGACGACGTGGCCGAGCAGGGTGCCCTGGCCGCCCCCCTCTGGATAGGGAAGAAGCTGCTTGGGGCGCCCGAGCCGGCGCGAGCCGCCTGCACCGAGCACCAGCCCGGTGACGAAGCGACCATCTCGGTCAGCCCGCGTGGGCATGCTCTCCCTGCGCCTCGAAGGCGGCCTTGCAGCCGGGTCCGCAGAAGTAGATCGTCTCGCCGTCGCGCTCCAGCGAGAGCGTGCTCGCCACCGCCGCCACGGTCATCCCGCAGATCGGGTCGATCGCGACCGCTGCCGGGGGACCCTCCGCTGGCCCCGCCGCAGGCTCCGGGGCCCAGCTCCCCGAGCGCCGCACCTCGACCACCCGCGCCAGGATCGAGAGCGCGATCTCGCCGGCGGCGTGGGAGCCGATCGGGATCCCGGCCGGCGCCTCGATCCGCGCGAGCAGCTCCTCGCCGACCCCGGCCTCGCGGAGCTCGTCGATCACCCCGGCCGCGCGTTTGTCGGAGGCGACGAGCCCGACGTACGGCAGGCCCGCCTCGAGCGCACCCCGCAGCGCCTCGAGCTCGTCGCGGCCGTGAGCGGCGACGACCAATGCGAGATCGTCGGGGGCGGGCGCGGGGTCGCGGCCGTCGCTGCGAACCATCTCCAACCCAAGCTCGGGACCGATCCTGAGCGCCGCCTCGGCGGTCGGCGTGTCGCCCACGATCAGCACCCGCGGCGCCGGGGGCGCCGGCTCGAGGAAGATCTCGATCGCGCCGCCCGACAGGCACGGGTTCCTGACCGTGACCGCGCCCTCCTCGTCGCCTGCAAGCTCCTCAGCGGCCGCGGCGATCTGCTCGGCGGTCATCTCGCTCTCGTCGAGCCCCTCGTCCCGCTCCGGATCGGGGAGGATCCGCAGCAGCGTCGGCTCGCCGCGCCCCAGAGCGATCAGCGAGTACGCCTTGACGCTCTGCTCGGCGCAGACCCCGCCCACGAAGCCCTCGATCGTCCCGTCCTCCAGCACCAGCGCGACGCTGCCGGGCTCGACGCTGGTGGGGCGCTGCACCCGGACGACGGTCGCGGTCACGAACGGCTCGCGCGCAGCCGTCAGCTGCTGCGATCGCCGCGCCAGCTCGGGCGTGATCATTGCGGCGGCTCGGGGCGTCCCTGCATCGCCGCCCACACGCGCGCCGGCGTGCAGGGCATGTCGATGTGGTCGACCCCGTGCGTGGAGTGCAGGGCGTCGATGACCGCGTTGACGATCGCCGGCGGCGATCCGACGTTCGGCGACTCGCCGACGCCCTTGGCGCCCAGGGGGTGGTGAGGGCAGGGCGTCTCGGTGGCACCGAGCTCGAAGTCGGGGGTCTCGAGCGCGGTCGGGATCAGGTAGTCCATGAACGAGGAATTCAGGCAGTTGCCCTCCTCGTCGAAGCTGATCAGCTCCATCAGCGCGATCCCGACCCCCTCGGCGAGCCCGCCGTGGATCTGGCCGTCGACCACCATGGGGTTGATCCGGACCCCGCAGTCGTCGACCGCGATGAACCGGCGGATCTTCACCTGGCCGGTCTCGGGGTCGATGTCGACCACCGCGATGTAGGCGCCGTAGGGGTAGGTGAGGTTCGGCGGGTCGTAGATGATCTGGGCGTCCAGGCCACCCTCCATCCCGGCCGGCAGCTCCTCGCCGCTGTAGGCGCGCTCGGCGATCTCCTCGATCATCGCGCCCTGCTCGGGGTCGCCCTTCACGTACCAGCGGCCCTTCTCCCAGGCGAGGTCCTCGGGCCGGGCCTCGAGCATCGTCGCTGCGATCTGTCGCGCCTTGTCGCGGACCTTGCGCGAGACCAGCGCCACGGCTCCCCCGGACACCGGAGTCGAGCGGCTGCCGTAGGTGCCGAGCCCGTAGGGCGAGCGGTCGGTGTCGCCGTGGCGCACCTCGATGTCCTCCGGCGGTATCCCGAGCTCCTCGGCGACGATCTGAGCGAAGGTCGTCTCGTGACCCTGGCCCTGGGTCTGGGCGCTGATCGAGACCACCGCCTTGCCCGATGGATGCACGCGGAGGTCGGCGCCGTCGTTCATCGCCAGGCCGAGGATGTCCATGTGCGCGCGGGGCCCGGCGCCGACCCCCTCGGTGAAGAAGGTGACTCCGATCCCCATCAGCTCGCCCCGCTCGCGCTTGGCGGCCTGCTCCCGGCGCAGCTCGTCGTAGCCCGCGATCTCCTTCGCGAGCTCCAGCGTCCGCGCGTACTCGCCCGAGTCGTAGGTCCAGCCCGTGGTCGTCTCGTACGGGAACTCGTCGGGCGGGATGAAGCTCCGCATCCGCAGGTCGGCCGGGTCCACGCCCATCTCCATCGCCAGCGCGTCGACCATGCGCTCGACCATGTAGACGCCCTCGGTGATCCGGAACGAGCAGCGGTAGGCGACGCCGCCGGGCGCCTTGTTCGTATAGACGGCCTTGACCTTGACGTGGGCGGCCTCGAGCGCGTAGGAGCCACAGCAGATGTGGAAGAAGCCGGCCGGGAACTTGGTCGGCTGCGCGGTTGAGTCGAAGGCCCCGTGGTCGGCGATCGTGTCGACCCTCAGGCCGGTGATCTTGCCGTCCTTGGCGCACATCTCCGCCTTCATGATGTAGTCGCGGGCGAAGCCGGTCGAGGTCAGGTTCTCGGTGCGGTTCTCGACCCACTTGACCGGGACCCCGGCGACGATCGAGCCCGCGATCGCACACACGTAGCCGGGGTAGATCGGGACCTTGTTGCCGAAGCCGCCCCCGATGTCGTTGCAGCGGATGCGGATCATGTGCTCGGCGAGCCCGGCGACGTGCGCGTAGACGGTGCGGTGGGCGTGCGGCGCCTGGTTGCCGTTGTAGATGTCGAGCTGGCCGGTCTCGGGGTTGAAGTCGGCGATGATCCCGCAGGTCTCGAGCGGCGCCGGATGGCAACGCGGGTAGATCATGTCGCGGCTGACGACCGTGTCGGCCTCGGCGAACGCCGCGTCGGTGGCGGCCTCGTCGCCGGCCTCCCAGGTCGGGCTCGCGAGGTTGTCGCGCTGGCCCGCCTTGTCGTCGCGGATCAGGGGCGCGTCGGGATCGAGCGCCTTGCGAGCGTCGACCACCGGGTCCAGCGGCTCGTACTCGACGTCGATCAGCTCCAGCGCGTCGTAGGCGGAGTAGTGGTCGGTGGCAATCACGAAGGCGACCTCCTGCCCCTGGAAGCGGACCTTGTCGCCGGCGAGCACGGCCTGCGTGTCGTAGGAGATCGTCGGCATCCACGCCAGCCCGAGCGTCTCGAGGTCCTTGGCGGTGACGACCGCGGCGACGTTCGGGTGCTCCAGCGCCTTCGAGGTGTCGATCGAGACGATCTTCGCGTGCGCGTAGGGGCTGCGGAGGATCGCGCCGTGGACCATTCCGGGCAGCTCGATGTCGTCGAGGTAGGTCCCCTGACCGCGGATGAAGCGCGCGTCCTCCTTGCGCTTCAGCCGGCCGAAGCCGATCGGCCGCTCGGTCCCGGGGCTGGGAAGGTTCTCGACGGTCGCCATGCTCAGACCTCCTGTCCGGTCGCCTCGCGCGTGCCCTGCTCCTGCTCGGCCGCCCAGCGGATCGCGCCGACGATGTTCTTGTAGCCGGTGCAGCGGCAGATGCTGCCGGAGATCGCGGTGCGGATCTCCTCCTCGGTCGGGTTCGGGTTCTCATCGAGCAGCGCCCGCGCGGTCATCATCATCCCCGGGGTGCAGAACCCGCACTGCAGGGCGTGCAGCTCGTGGAAGCCCTGCTGGACCGGGTCCAGCTCGCCATCGCGCTCGAGCGACTCGACCGTGCGGATCTCGTGGCCGTCGCACATCGCCGCCAGCACCGTGCACGACTTCACCGGCTTGCCGTCCATCAGCACCACGCAGGCGCCGCAGTTGGAGGTGTCGCAACCCCAGTGGGTCCCCTTCAGGCCCAGGGTCTCGCGGATGAAGTGGACGAGCAACGTGCGGGGCTCGGCCTCCCGGGTGACCCGCTCCCCGTTGACCGTCATCGAGATCTCCATCCTCAAGCCTCCTGGTTGAGCGCCCGCGCCGCCGACCGGCGCAGGGCGCGTTTGGTGAGCACGCCGGCGAGGTGGCGCTTGTAGTCGACGGGGCCACGGCCGTCGGCGCTCGGCGAACAGTCCTCGGAGGCGATCTCGCCGGCCTTCGCGAACAGCTCCTCGGAGGGCGCCTCGCCACGCAGAAGCTCCTCGGCCCGGGTCAGGTGGATGGTCGTGATCCCGACCGCGCTGAGCGCGATCCCCGCATCGGCGATCGTGCCGCCGTCGACCCAGATCGCGGCCGAGGCGGCCGCGATCGCCCAGTCGCCGGCGCGGCGCTCGAGCTTCTCGTGGGCGCTGCCGGCGCCGGGGCGGATCGGAAGCCGGACCTCGGTCAGCATCTCGCCGGCGCCGACCGCGGTCATGTAGGGGCCGACGTGGAAGTCCTCCATGCCGACCACCCGCTCGCCGTCGGGTCCGCGGATGACCACCTGGGCTTTCGCCGCCGTGCAGACGGCGGAGAGATCCTCGGCCGCGTCCGCCTGACAGAGCGAGCCGCCGATCGTGCCGCGGTTGCGGACCACGGGATCGGCGATCACCCGCTCGGCATCGGCGAACAGGGGGAACCGCTCGGCGAGCAGCTCGGAGTCGAGCAGCTCGCAGTGCCTGGCCAGCGCGCCGATCCTGACCTCCTCCCCTTCGTGGCGGATGTAGTCGAGCTCGCTGATCTCGTTGATGTCGACCAGGTGCTCGGGGCTGGCGAGCCGGAGCTTCATCATCGGCAGCAGGCTGTGGCCGCCCGCGATCACGCGAGCCTTGGGGCCGAGGCGACCGAGCGCCTCGACCGCCCCCTCGACGGTGCTCGCCCGCTCGTACTCGAATGGTGCCGGTGTCTGCAAGCCCGCTCCGCCTCCGTTCTCAGTCCCGGCGCGCCGGGAGTCGCTTGCGGGGGGCGCCCACGTCGTCCCGCTGCTCGTACTGGACCGGCGCGTCGGTGCCGATCACCGGGGAGCGCGGCAGCTTCTCCGGGCCCTGGTGACGGACCGAGGCGTAGAGAAGCCGCGCCGCGAGGCTGCCGCCCTCGATGTTGCGAAGCACTTCGCCGCCGGCCGGGCTCGCGGCGGCGATCGGCGCCTCGCGGCCGAGTCGCGCGAGGGTCAAAGTCCCCTTCGTGTAGACCTCGCCGATCCGCGGGGGCGTCACCTCGGTGCTCTCGGGGAACTGCCGCAGCCCGGCCGCCGCCGATCCCCGATACAGGCCCTCGATCAGGCCCATGGCGTCGGGCAGGCCGGCCTTCTTGACGAGCAGGCCCTCGAGCAGATCGACTCCCGCGTCGAGCTGAGCGTTGATCGAGGTCACGATCTCGTTTACCGGTGCGCTCTTGTCGATGATCTCGCCAACCCCCTCGATGACCTCGTCGAGCCCCGCGTTGATGCGCCGCAGCGCGACGATCGTCGAGACCAGGTAGTAGACGAGCGCGAGCACGATCAGGACGACCGCGGCGATCATCACCACGGCGGGCGCGACCACGGCGAGCGGGATCACTGCTCCTCCTCCACTGCGTCGTCGACGATCGCGTCGAGCGAACCGCCGTAGTCGGCGAGGCCGGCCACCGTGCGCTCCACCTGATCTTTGGTGGTGAGCAGGAGCGGTGCGGCGTCGAGGTCCCCGGACGCGGCTTTCGCGGTGCTCGCGATCCGCTCCACGGTCGGAACGATCCCGTTGGCGGCCCGCAACACCCCGTGGAGCAGGTATGCGACGACGGGAAGTACGACGAGGAGAAGCACGATGTCGCCGATCCACCAGAGCGTCATCGCGGTCTCCGCTCGGCAACGATCGCGGCCTTGCGGGCGATCCCCGGGAGCGCCGCGAGGATCGCGTCGAACTGCGCGTTGATCGCTTTCACCGCCGGCTCCAACGGCCGCAGGTGCTGTGATTCGACCCCCTCGAGAGCATCGCTGAGGGTCTGCAGCCCCTCGGAGCTGGCCTCGAGATCGTGGCGGACGAGGATCAGGGCCACGGCGAGCACGATGATGACCACCGCGGCGAGGATCACGCTGAGCACGAGCTGGAGATCGGTCACGCCTGGACCTCCTCGCCTTCGGTCGCGGCGGCGGCCCCGTTGCCCTCGGAGGCCTCCTCGGGCAGCCGGCCGAAGCCGTCCGTGAGGGCGTTCATGTAGGCGTCCTGAACGCCGGCCTCCGCGAGGATCTCGCCGAGCACCGGCGCGGTCGCCTCGAGCTCGGGAATGTGAGCGGTGTTGGCGCCGACCCCGGCGGCGACCTCGTTCAGCGATGTCACCGACCGCCTGATCCGGCCGGTGTGCGCGAGCAGCAACACGAGCAGCGCCGCGACGACCAGCGCCGCAGCGAGCCCGATCGCCAGGGCGATCCACCCCCAGGTCTCGCCGGTGACCGCGAGGGGGATCACTTGCCGACCGCCGCCTTCCGCAGCGCGCGGGCGGAGTGGAGGATCCTGACGCCGGAGTCGTTGATCCGCGCGACGCCGCCGAGCTCGGCCGTCTGCTTGCGGACCGCCTCGACCCCCTCCTCCGCTGCTCGGGCCTGCACGGAGATCCGCTGGGCGAGGACCACGATCGTGATCACGATCACCGCGGCGACGGCGATCACAACGACGCCGAGCGCGACCCCGATCGGCCAGCCGGCGGACGCCGCAGTCAGCATGCGTCGCCCCGGAATTCCGCCGCTGGGATCGACACGCAGCTCACCGTCTCACCGTCTCCTCACCTCGCCGGTACGACGATCACAAACACTATCCAACGACGCAAGCCGGCCCGGACCGCCGGCGCGGTAGCCTCAACTCGAGGAGAGCGTGAGCGGCATGCCGAACTCGGAAGAGATCGCCTTGGGGTGGCTGCGCGAGGGTCGCCGCGTCGTCGCCGCCACGCTCGTCGAGCGGATCGGCTCCGCCCCGCTCGACCCCGGCGCCCGGATGCTCGTCGACGAGCGCGGCAACATCGAGGGCTCGGTGACCGGCGGGTGCGTCGAGGCGGCGCTGGTCGAGGAGGCGCAGGCGGTGCTCGCCGGTGGTGACCCGCGGATCGCCACCTACGGCGTCTCCGACGAGGAGGCCGTCGGCGTCGGATTGATGTGCGGGGGGACCGTCCACGTCTTCGTGCAGGAGCTCGGGCGCGATCACATCGACGCGCTGGCGGCGGTCGCCACCGCGCGGGCCACGGGCGCGCCCGTGGCGATGGCGACGCTGCTCGAGGGCGAGCGGGCGGGCGCCGCGCTCGTCGTCGGCGCCGAGGGTGTGGTCGGCGGGCTCGGAGTCAGCGAGCTGCTCGACCGCTCGCTGGAGCGCGACGCCCGTGGCCAGCTCGACGAGGGTGTCTCGCGAATCCGCCGCTACGGGGCCGGCGGCGAGGTGATGGGTGCCGATCTCGCGGTCTACATACAGGCGTTCTCGAGCGCCCCGCAGATGGTGATCTTCGGCGCGATCGACTTCTCGGCCGAGATGGCGAAGGTCGCCGCGGGGGCCGGCTACGCGGTCACGATCTGCGACGCCCGCGAGCCCTTCATTCGCAGTCCGCGCTTCTCGCAGGTCTCCGAGGCCGTGGTCGACTGGCCCGATCGGCACCTCCGCGGCCGCGAGCTCGGACCCCGAGACGTCGTCCTGGTCTTTACGCACGATCCCAAGTTCGACGAGCCCGCCCTCACCTCGGCGCTCGAGACGGACGCCGGCTACATCGGCGCCCTCGGCAGCCGGCGGACCCAGGAGCGCCGGATCGAGCGCCTGCGGGAGGCGGGTCTCGACGAGGAGCGGATCGCTCGCATCCACGCCCCATGCGGGCTCGACATCGGTGCGCGCACACCGTCGGAGACCGCGGTCTCGGTCCTCGCGGAGATCGTCGCGGTGCGCGCCGGCCGCTCCGGCAAGCCCCTGCGCGAGACGGGCGGGCCGATCCACCCGACCCCCGCCCGCGCGAAGGCGTAGCGCTGTCGAGCGCGGCGACGAACGCGGGGGCCTAACCGCCTGGCCGCCCGGGGCGCGGGCCGGGAAAACTCCGGATACCGGCCGTTGGGCCGGGGCCTAACCTCGTTTCGACGTGGCTACGACGCACGCGATGTCACACGCCGATGCGGCCTGGCTCCATATGGACGAGCCGACGAACCTGATGGTGATCACGGGCGCGCTCTGGTTCGACGAACCGGTCGACTGGGAGCGGGCCCGCACCGTCTTGCGCGAGCGCCTCGTCGAGCGATTCCCGAGGTTCCGCCAGCGCGTGGTCGAGGGCTCGGTGCCCGGGCTCTCGGGGCCGCACTGGGAGGACGTCGAGAACTTCGACCTCGACCTCCACATCCATCGCACGGCCCTCCCCGCCCCGGGCGATCAGGGCGCGCTCGAGCAGCTCGTCGCCGAACTGATGGCCGAGCCGCTCGACCCTGCCAAGCCGCTCTGGCAGTTCCACTTCGTCGAGGGCTACGGCGCCGGCTCCGCGGTGGTGACCCGCATGCACCACTGCATCGCCGACGGGATCGCGCTGGCGCGCGTGCTGCTGTCGCTGACCGACGAGCTGCCGGACGACACCGGGGTCGCCGCGGCTGCCCCCGAACACGAGCACCAAGGACTGCTCGGCTCGCTGCTATCGCCCCTCGGCAAGGGCGTCTCGGTGGCGCGCGGCGCAGCCTCCGCGCTCGGCCACGAAGCGATCGAGATCACCCGCAACCCGCGCGAGCTCGTCGATCTCGCGGGGACGACACTCGATGACGCCCAGGTCCTCGCCAAGCAGCTCGTCGGCGCGCCCGACCCCGCCTCGCCGCTCAAGGGCGAGCTCGGCGTCGCTCAGCGGGCGACCTGGTCGCGGCCGATCCCGCTGGCCCCGGTGAAGGAGATCGGACACGCGGCCGGTGCGACCGTGAACGACGTCGTCGTCGCCGCGCTCAGCGGCGCGCTGCGCACCCATCTGGACGAGCAGGGCGCCCCGATCCATGAGGTGACCGCGTTCGTCCCCTTCAACCTGCGGCCGCTCGATCAGCCGCTTCCGGCCGAGCTCGGCAACCGCTTCGGCCTGGTCTTCCTGCGGCTGCCGCTTGGAATCGAGGACCGGGAGGAGCGCCTCGCGGAGGTGCACGAGCGGATGGCCGCGATCAAGAACTCGCCCGAGGGACCGATGTCCTACGGGCTGCTCGAGGCGATCGGCCGCGCGCCGAGCGCCCTCGAGCACCGGATCGTCGAGCTCTTCACGGGCCGGGGGACCGCCGTCGTCACCAATGTGCCCGGGCCCGCACAGACCGTCTTCTTCGCCGGTTCGCCCGTCCGCGGCGTGCTCGCCTGGGCGCCCCGCTCGGGCAGCGTCGCGATGAGCGTCTCGATCTTCAGCTACGACGGCAACCTGCTCGTCGGCCTCATGGTCGACGCCGGCCTCGTCCCCGACCCGGGCTCGATCATCGCCCACTTCGAGAGCGAGATCGAGGCGCTCGGGGTCCCGCTACCGCCTACGATCACACCCGATGAGTGAGCCGGCGTTCGAGGAGATCGAGGTCGCGGTCGAGGGCGCGCGGGGCGAGCTCCTCCTCAATCGCCCCGAGAAGCTCAATCCGCTCAGCCCGCGGGCGCTGCGTGAGCTCGCCGAGGCGGCGAGCTGGTTCGACGGCCACCCCGAACTGAAGGTGGTGGTCGTCTCCGGCAGAGGACGCTCGTTCTCGTCCGGAGCCGACGTGAGCGCCTTCGCCGACTCGCCGGCCAAAGGCGCCTGGGAGGCTCGGCTGGACGCGGATGCGGGACGGCAGATGGCCGACTCGCTGGAGCGGATGCGAGCGGTAACGATCGCCAAGATTCGCGGTCACTGCGTGGGTGGCGGCGTCGTGTTGGCCGGAGTCTGCGACCTCCGCATCGCCGCTGAGGACGCTCGCTTCTCGATCCCAGAGGTCGACCTCGGGATCCCGCTCGCGTGGGGCGGCATTCCGCGGCTCGTGCGCGAGATCGGTCCCGCGTTGACCAAGGAGCTGGTGATGACCTGCCGCCCCTTCGACGCGACGGAGGCGCTCGCGGCGGGGTTCCTCAACCGGGTCGTGCCGGCCGCTGAGCTCGATGAGTCGGTCGAAGCGTTGGCCGCCTCCCTGGCGGACAAGCCGACGCTGGCGCTGCTTGCGACGAAGCGCCACGCCAACGCTGCCGCCGACGAGCTGGCCGGCGCCGGCCACAGCTGGTCCGACGCCGACGGCCTGCTCGCCGCCATCCGCGACCCCGAGAGCCGTGCCTCAGCCGAGCGCTACCTCGCCCGGATGAGAGGCGGCGGGTCCGAGGCCTGATGACTGCGACAGCGGCACCTCCGCACTCGGGCCCACGCACCTTCGGCTCAGCCGGTGAGGCGCTGGGGGATCTCGCGGGCGTCCTGCGGCGCGCCGCGACGCTCGCCGGCGTCTACCTTCGTGGCGATCTCGACGCGGAGACCAGGGAGCGCGTGATGGTCGCGGTCAGCCGCGTGAACGCCTGCAGCGGCTGCAGCCGCGTTCACCAGCGGTGGGCGCTCCGCACGGGGGTGTCCGCCGACGAGCTCGAGTCAATCGGTCTCGACGACCTCGCGGCGCTTGATGAACGCAGCCGCGCCGCGATCCTGTATGCGACAGCGGCGGCTGAGGCGCGTTTTCGCCGGCCCATCCCGGCCGAGGTCACCGCCTACGCGGCGGAGGTGCTGACCAGCTCCGAGCTCACCGCTGTCGATGCCGTTGCCAGGGCGATGACGCTCGCCAATCTGTCCGTGAATACGACCGAGGCGATCCTCGCATCGAGCCGGGCGAAGCCGCCCCCCGGGCGGGGCTGAGCGGCACGGGGAATACGGATCAGGGGCGGGCGCGCCTACGGCGGGTCGACCGGCGGGCTCGGCGCCCCGCCGATCCGATCGCGCCAGCGATCGCGCCGCTCGATGCGGCGCCCCTCCCTCTCCTCCGCCTTCGCGAGCTTCTCCGAACCCTCCGGGTAGCGCCAGCGGGCCCAGGGCGAGCCCGGGCGGGCAAGCCGGATAGCCGCGAACTCGGAGAGCAGGGGAAGGAAGAGGCCGCTGAGCCCCATCAGGTACTTGCCCTTGAGCATCGCGAACGCCACGAACACGCAGCGGATCAGGATCACGATCACGAAGGCGAGCACGCCGTCCTCCTCGCTGGGCTCGGGCAGCGCGAACACGACGAGGAAACCGACGACGATCGCGATCACCACGGCGTCGATCGATCGGCGGCCCTCCTCGGACCAGTAGACGTCGTCCAGGTGGAGCCAGAGGGCGAACTCGTCGAGCGTCAAGCCCGCCCCGATGCCGAAGAGCACCGCGAGGATCTCGAGCCCCGGGCTCCCGGGGGTGAGGGCGAAGCCGAGGAAGCCGGAAGTCAGAACCAGGACGATCCCCCAGACGAGGTGGTGGATGTGGAGGTCCCCCGTGACGACGCTCCCCGGCCACCATGGGACCTTCGGGCTCCGCATCAGGCGGGCGCTGGTGCGGATGAACAGGAACGACCCGAGCAGCGCCGCGAGCATCCACATCGCCGCGCGCTCCCCGGCGCTGATCTCGATCTCGATCGCGGCGAGCACTCCGCGGCGATCCTATTGGCCCGCTCGCCCTGCATGTGATCGCTCCCGCTTGCGCGCCGACCGCCGATTGCGACGAACAAATCACGGAAGTTCGTTTCAGCCATATACCCTGACGTCAAGATGCACTTCAACGCCGGCGACGATCCGGCTACAGCCCACAGCTCCAGCCGGACGGTCCGAGTTCTGACGCGTCACGTACTCGTTGCCTCTGCCGCGCTCATAGCCGGCCTCGCCGCAACGGTCTTCACACCCGCCGCGGGCGCCGTCGAGCGTGGCGTCCCCTACCGGGCCTCGCGGGCGATCACGGCGACGACAGCGCAACTGAACGCCGCGAGCGACGCCGGCGTGCCGAGCCCTCGACCCACCCTTCCGGTCCGAACGAATCCGGCCCGGGCCCATCTTCCGTCAGCCGGCGGCGCCGACCGAACCCCACCCGCGGCGGCCAGCCGTGCTTCATCGCCGAAGACGGCCCTGAGCTCGGGGCTGAGCTTCGACGGCCCGACGCTCACCGACGCGGGCGCGTTCCCCCCGGACACGATGGGGGCCGTCGGACCCTCCCAGTTCATCGTCGCGATCAACGGGCGCTTTCGCAGCTACAACAAGTCGACCGGGGTCGCCGACGGGGCTCTGGACGCCGACCCGGATTCCTTCTTCGCGCCGGTGATGACGCCGCCGACCGCCACCAACTTCACGTCCGACCCGCACATCCGCTACGACCGCCTCTCGCATCGCTGGATCATCGTGATGATCGACGTCCCCGGCGGCGCAGGGCTGCTGGAGAACCGCGTCCTGGTCGCCGTCTCCGACGGTCCGACGATCACCAGCTCCACCACCTGGAGCAGGTTCTTCTTCAACGAGGACGCGGGCGGCACCGACAACCTGTTCGCCGACTACCCGACGCTCGGCGTCGATGCCCACGCCCTCTACATCGGGATGAACATGTTCGCCCTCGGGGCCAGCTTCGCGAAGACGAACATGTACGTGGTCCGCAAGTCGTCGATCCTCGGCGGCGGGCCGCTCGTCGTGACACGCTTCGACGGCGCCGTCGGCGCCGGCGCCGGGCCCTTCACGCCCCAGGGGGTCGACAACTTCGACCCATCGGCGACGCAGGGCTACTTCATCGGCGTCGACAACGCCGCCTTCAGCCAGCTCGATGTCCGCCGGGTCAGCGACCCGGGCGGGACGCCAACGCTCTCAGGCAACCTGGCCGTCACGGTGCCCGCTACCCGTCTTCCCATTCCGGTGGACCACCTCGGCAACACCGGAGGAAGCAACGGGCGCCTCGACGCGCTCGACGATCGCCTCTACGCGGCGCAGATGCGGGACGGCCGGATCTGGACCGCGCACGACATCGGCGTCGACAGCTCCGGAATCGCCAGCAACTCTCCGACGCGCGACGCGTCGCGCTGGTACGAGGTCAACGTGGATGGCACGCCATCTCTGACCCAGAGCGGCACCATCTTCGACCCCTCCTCATCGAACCCGAAGTCGTACTGGATACCGACGGTCGCGGTCTCGGGCCAGGGGACCATGGCGATCGGCGGAAGCGTGGCCGGTGCCGCACACCGGCCCGACCCCTGGTTCTCCGGTCGCCTGTCCGGCGACGCCGCCGGAGTCACGGACGCGCCGACCGAATACGCCGCGGCCTCGGCCGCCTACAACCCGCCGGGCGACCCGGGCGGCTCCAGCGGGCGGCGCTGGGGCGATTACTCGATGACGAGCGTCGATCCCAACGACGACATGACGATGTGGACGATCCAGGAATACACCTTCGCGACGAACATCTGGGGAACGCGGATCGCCCGGCTGCAGGCGCCGCCGCCGGCAACTCCAGCCTCGAGCTCGGCCGCCGTCCCCCTCGGGTCGAGCTCCACCCCGGTGACGATCACCGGTACCTCCGCGGGGGGCAGCGGCTTCTTCGACCCAGGCCCTGGTTTCGCGGGCCGGATCGCGGCGGCGGTGACGGGCGGGGTGGCCGTCAACGGCATCACCGTCGACGACCCGACACACGTCACGCTCGATCTGAACACGGTCGGCGCGACCGCGGGCGCCAAGAACGTCACCGTCACGAACCCCGACGGCCAGTCGGCGCTCGGTGCCGGCGTGCTCACCGTTGCACCCGGTCACGAGCTGACGGTCGCCAAGGCCGGTTCCGGATCCGGCACCGTGACCTCCTCGCCGGCCGGGATCAACTGCGGCGCCAGTTGCTCGCAGGCCTACGCGAGCGGCACCGCGGTGCACCTGACGGGGTCCCCGGCCCCAGGCTCGACCTTCGCCGGGTGGAGCGGCGCCTGCTCGGGGACGAGCGGGTGCAACGTGACGATGAGCGCAGACCGCACGGTTACCGCGACGTTCAAGGCCAAGACCCCGCCGCCGCCCTCCCGGCCGGACACGAAGATCACCAAGACGAAGGTCAAGTCGAAGAAGCGCAAGGCGTCGATCAGCTTCAAGGCCATCGGGTCCAGCACCGGCTTCCAGTGCGCCCTCTCGAGGAAGCGAAAGAAGGGCAAGTTCAAGCCCTGCTCCTCGCCGAAGACGTACAAGCACCTGAAGCGTGGCCGCTACGAGTTCAAGGTCCGTGCGGTCAACGCCGCGGGAGCCGACCCGACCCCGGCGAAGACCAAGTTCAAGATCAAGAAGTAGCGGACTCCCCGCTGCCTCGCAGCCTCACGAGGATCCGACCGTAGACTCAGGGCGTGCCCCCGGAGCCAACAGGTCCGCCCGAGGTCGAGATCGTCGAGGCTGGAAGCGAACGGCTCGATGACATCGAGTCGCTGTGGCGGGACATGCACGACTACCACGCCGAGGTCGCGGGCCGAGCTCGCGACGTCACGCCTTTCCGGCCCTCGGAGCTTTCCTGGCAGCGCCGGCGGGCCGAGTTCGAGGACTGGATGCGAGCCGGGCAGGCCTGGCTGCTGATTGCCGAGCGCGAAGGCTCGCCGGTCGGCTTCGCCTTCTTCCGGGTCTGCGAGGGCGATCTGAGCTTCGAGACCGGCGAGCGGATGGGTGAGCTCGAGGCACTCTCCGTCGAGCCGGAGTTGCGCCGCTGGGGGGTCGGCTCGCTGCTGATGGAAGGTGTCGAGCAGCGTCTCACTGCCGCCGGCATCGACTTCATCGGGCTCGCCGTCGTCCCCGGCAACGCGGATGCCCTTCGCTTCTACGAACGCTGGGGCATAGTGCCGTCTCAGGTCCGCTGCCTGGGCCGCATCCTGCCGCGAGCCGGCGGCCGCTCCTGAACACCCGCCCGCCAGGCCGGCCGAGCCGGGCAAGCAGTGCCGGTCCAGGCTCCCGCACAAGTCGGAGTAGGCTGGGTTGGTGCACCTCGCGCTCGAGGATCAGGATCTCGACTACCAGTTGCAGCGATCCCTGGCCAAGTCCGACTACGGAATGGCGAACGCCGGTGAGTGCCTGTGGATCGGCTCGCAGATCGGCTCGGGCTCGGCGGTCGAGTGGCATGACGCCTTCTCGAAGTTCGCGGCACGGCTGAGAAACGAGGCTGAGAAGGCCGAGAAGGCCGGCCATCGCGAGAGCGCCCGCTGCCGCTACCTGCGGGCCTGCGAGTACTACCGCAACGCGACCTTCTACCTGCGCGGCGATCTCGACGACGAGCGCCTCAAGCGGGCGTATCACGCCAGTCGCGACTGCTTCGCAGCCGCCGCCCCGCTCGCCGACCATCCGCTCGAGCCGGTCACGATCCAACTCGGAGCGGACCGGCTCAGCGGTTACCTCGCCAAGCCGGCGAGCGGCGGCCCCTTCCCGACCGTTCTGGCGCCCGGCGGCTACGACAGCACGGTCGAGGAGCTGTACCCGACGATGCTCGCCGGCACGAGCCGCGGCTACGCGGTGCTCGCTTTCGACGGCCCCGGGCAAGGCGGAACGCTGTACGAGTCACGGGTCTGGATGAGGCCCGACTGGGAGAACGTGATCGGGCCCGTCTTCGACGCGGCGCTCGCCGACCCGGCGGTCGATTCCGAGCGCATCGCGCTCCTGGGGCGCAGCTTCGGCGGTTATTTGGCGCCGCGGGCCGCCTCGGCCGAACCGCGTCTGGCCGCCTTGGTCGCCGATCCCGGCCAGTACGACCTCGGCGAGGGTCTGCGGGAGCGGCTTCCCAAGGCACTGGTGGACCGGATCGACGAGGACTCCGAGGATGCCCGCACGGCCTTCGACGAGCTCACCAAGAGCACGGCTGGAGCCAGGCTGTTCAAGCCCCGGATGACCGCGCACGGGACGTCGAGCGTCCAGGAGTACTGCCGGATGATGGGCGACTACACGAACGCGGGGCGAGCAGCCTCGATCGCCTGCCCGACGCTGGTCTGCGACAACGAGACCGACGCGATCTCGACCAGTCAGGGCAAGCGCCTCTACGACGAGCTCGTCTGCCCGAAGGAGTTCGTCCGCTTCACCGCGGCCGAGGGCGCCGAGGGTCACTGCGAGGGCATGGCCGCAGTCGTCTTCTACGAGCGCGCCTTCGACTGGTTGGACGGAACGCTGCAGTGATCCGCAACGCCGGCGGTCGGATCAGCCCGGCGACGCTGCAGACGGTCGCGATGATGGAACCGATGCGGGCGGCCGCGCGCGGCGCGGGCGCCGCCTGATCGCCCGGGCTGATGGGCGCCATCGAGGTTCAGGGCACGGCAGGCGGCGTCGCACTGCTCGTCATCGGCTTCGCGCTGGTCGTCGCCGAGGCCCACCTGGCGGCCGGCGGGCTGCTCGGCGTCGCCGGGCTCGCCGCGTTGATCGGCGGCGGGGTGTTGCTGTTCGGCGATGGCGACAGCACCCTCGACGTGAGCCCGGGCGTGGCGATCGGGATCGTGATCGCGCTCGCCGCCGGCACCGTCTTCGTCGTCCGGCGCGTACTCGCCGCCCGTCGCGGCGCCGTCCGCACCGGTGCCGAGCAACTGCTCGGCGCCACTGGCGTCGTGCGGACGGCGATCGACCCAGTCGGGCAGGTACTGGTCGAGGGAGCGCTCTGGCGTGCCCGTTCCGCGGACGCCAACCCGATCGAGGCCGGTGCCGAAGCGACCGTCGATGCGATCGACGGGCTGACGCTGATCGTCCACGGCGGCGCCGACGCCGCACCGCTGCCGGCCGCGGCCAGGGTCGGAAGAAGGGGCCTGCGGACCTGGCGGCTCCCGGTCCTGACCGGGCAGGAGCAGCTGCTCGGCTCGATCGCCACGGCCCGGACGGCGCTCGAACCGACCGGCCTCGTGTTCGTCGAGGGCGCGCTCTGGGAGGCGCGGGTCGATCCCGACGCGGCCCCGATCGAGGCCGGGTATAGAGTCAAGGTCGAGGGCATCGACGGGCTCGAGCTCGCGGTCGTCCCCCTCGACGACAGTCCGGACGCATCGAGCGCCGGCAACCTGGGAAGCGATCCGGAGGGAGTGGCTTAGATGGTGGCGTTGGCGATTCTGGCGGCGATAGTGCTCGTCGCGCTGCTGATCGCGGCCATGTCGATCCGGATCCTGCGCGAGTACGAGCGCGGCGTCGTCTTCCGGCTCGGCCGCCTGATCGCGCTGCGAGGCCCGGGCCTGCGCTTCCTGATCCCGGTCGTCGACCAGATGGTCCGGGTCGACCTGCGGACCGTGACCCTGAACGTGCCGCCGCAGGAGGTCATCACCAAGGACAACGTCACGGTCCGGGTCAACGCGGTCGCCTACTTCCGCGTTCTCGATCCCGACCGCGCGATCACCGAGGTCGAGGACTACCTGGTCGCCACCTCGCAGATCGCGCAGACGACGCTGCGCTCGGTCCTCGGCAAGGCCGAGCTCGACTCGCTCCTCGGCGAGCGCGAGCGGCTGAACCAGGAGCTGCAGACGATCATCGACGAGCAGACCGAGCCCTGGGGGATCAAGGTCTCGACTGTCGAGGTCAAGGACGTCGAGCTGCCGCAGGACATGCAGCGGGCGATCGCGCTGCAGGCCCAGGCCGAGCGTGAGCGGCGGGCGAAGATCATCGGCGCCGAGGGCGAGTACCAGGCGGCTCAAAAGCTCTCCGACGCGGCCAACATCATGAGCCAGAACCCGGCGACGATGCAGCTCCGTTACCTGCAGACGCTGCTGCAGATCGGCGTCAACAACACGACGATCGTCTTCCCGCTGCCGATCGACGTACTGGACGCGCTCAAGGGAATCGGCGAGGGCCGGCCCTTTACGACCGACGTCCCCGAGGGCCCGCGCCCGACCGTCACCCCGGAGCCTGGCGACCCCGAGCCTCCCGTGCCGCCACCCCCGCCGGAACCGATCTGACGAGGACTCGGCGCTGACGGCGCCGCCGCGCTCGACATCGAGCTCGAGCGCGTCACCTACACCACGCTCGCCGATCTGCCGACGGCGACCGAGAAGGCCCGCCCCACCGCGCCGGCGATCCCGGTCTGCGAGGTACCGGGTGCGCTGCATGGCGCGCGGGCCGATTCGCCTCTCACCACCACCCGCGACTGACGGGCACGGACCCGCGGTCGCTTCGTGCGTCGCCCGCAAGACGAGCCCGCCATAGCGATGCGTGGTTCACATCTCACTATATAGTGGGTATACTTCCCACTATGGCTTATGTCGTCCCGCGTCCGAAGGGTCGCTGGGAGTTGCGGCGGTCGATGGCAACGGCCGCCGGCCCGCGCAGCGAAACCCTGTTGAGCTTCGGCGAGCTGACCGAGGAGGGGATCGCGCAGGCTGTCGCGCACAGCGGCGGTCGCCTCAGCGCCGATCAGGTGCGAGAGGCGGCGCTCCGCGCCGGCGCGCCCGTCGCCCTGCCGTCGAGCCTTCGTCCCGCCGCCGAGTTGCTGGGCGAGCTCGCCCGCGGGGCCTCGCTTCCATCGAGCTGGCGCCGGGCCCTGCTCGAAGCGCTCGCGGGCGACGGCCCGACGGACGCGGCGGAGGCGATCGGTCGGTGGGCGGGCGCGAGCGCTGAGCAGCGCGGCGCCGCTCTCCGGGACCTGCTCCTGCTCGCGGACGCGATCCCCCCTCGAGCCAGCAGGCAGGAGCTCGCGTTCCCGGGCTTCTCGACGGGTGAGCGGTGAATGCCTCCCCCATCCCATCGCTGCCGGAGAAGGTGACGGCGATCGACGCGGCGCTGAGCGCCGCACGGATCCCCCACGCCTTCGGCGGGGCCCTCGCGCTCGCCTACTACGCCGAGCCGCGGGCGACGATCGACGTCGACGTGAACCTGTTCGTAGACCCCGAGCAGGCCGATGCCGTCGCGGCGGCGCTGACTCCGCTCGGGATCGAGCCGAACCCCGACCGAGCCGCGCTGGAGCGGGACGGCCAGAGCCGCTGGCGCTGGGGCCGCACGCCAGTCGACCTGTTCTTCGCCAACGACCCGATCCACGACGCGATGCGCGACCGGGTCCGCAAGGTCGAGTTCGGCGACGACCGGATCCCGATCCTCTCCCCCGAGCACCTGCTGCTGTGCAAGGTCGCTTTCGATCGTCCCAAGGATTGGGTCGACATCGAGCAGATGGTTCTGCTTACGCCCGGCCTCGACCGCGCCGAGATCGATCATTGGCTGGACCGGATCCTCGACGAGCCGGACGAACGGCGCAGCCGCCTCGCCGAGCTCCTCGACGACCGCGGCGAAACCGAACCCTCGGAATAGCGCGTGGCCGTGGCTCCGAGGCCCGCCGGGCCGGCTGCGGAAACGGTCGTCAAGTCCTGCCGGTCGCCGAGCGACCTGAGGTCGGGTCACTGGGCGCGGGTCTTGAGACAGCCTCAAGCAGGAGCTGGGTCGGACCCCGCCGCTTCACCGCGGGGCTCGGGGACCGCGTCCACATCGTCAGGTGCGGCCGCCCGCGCCTGAAGATCGAAGTAGAGCAGCGTCCGGCCGACCGCGACGTAGGGGATCAAGGCGGCGTAGACGACCGCCCCGATCAGATCGACCCAGGTGAGCGCGAGCGGTGTGAAGATCAGCGCGAAGGTGAGCATCGGCCCCGTGACGACGGTGATCAGCCACAGGAAGATCATCGTCCGCGCCGCACCCCACCAGCGTCCGCGCACCAGTCGGGAGCTGCCGCGGAAGGACTCGCGGATCGACTTGTCGGTGAACAGGACCTCCTGCTGGACGAACGCCCAGCCGACCAGCTTCCAGATCGCCCAGGGCAGCCCGATCACGCTGAGCGCCAGCAGCGCGATCCCGATCGTCGCCAGCAACTGCGCGGAGACCACCCGCCAGAAGCGCGCGCGGACCCCGCCGAGAGCGTCCCCGAGGCCGGCGGCGCGGGCCTGTGACAGCTCTCTGACGAAGACGATCACGATGGCGGCCACGAGCGCGGAGGCGACCGGGCGGGCCAAGGTCTGGAGCAGGTCGGAGAGCGCCAGGTCGACCCCGGAGTGGCCGACCGCATCGCTCACGCCCTTGCTCCCCTCGAGCAGCTGGGCGAGGAGGTTGGTGCCGCCGACGATCGGTATCGCCAGCGCGCCCGCGGGGAGCAGCACCTTCCAGTGGCGGCCGTAGAGGCGTCTCGCGGTGCGGACGAGCTGCCCGAAAGACCGCCGGGCCCGCAGCCGCTCGAGGTCGATCGGGCTCCAGCTGGTCAGCACCACGACGAGCCCGATGGCGATCAGGATCAGGATGGCGACGATGATCAGCGGCAGCACCGAGCTGTCACCGATGTTGAGCAGGTCGGTCACCGTCGAGACGGCGCCACAGAAGGCGCCGGTGACCTGCGGGCCGGCGATCGAGCCGCCCGGCAGGCGCGGGCTCGTGGTCCGCTGCTCCGCCATCCAGCTGAACGGCGTCTTCCAGACCTGCTTGGTCGCCGGGCCGGTCGGGCCGTTGTTGAAGCCCTTCAACCGCTGACCCCAGCGCCCCTCGTAGCTGAGCCACTTGTAGGGGCCGCGCCGGGACGCCTCATCGGGGAGCAGCTCGGCCTCGGGCTCGAGGCGCTGCAGCGGCTCGGTCGTGTTGTCGCAGCCGACGCCTGAGCCGTGCTGTCCGTTCTCGACGTAGACGGTGGAGTCGTAGAAGGTCGCGTGCGAGCCGGCCGCGGCGTAGACGATCGGGTGCGTGCCGTCCTTCTGCACCTTCGTATCGGCCCACTGCGCCCGCTCCCCGCCCGCGTGCTGGAAGAGGATGATCTCGTCCGGGTCCTGACCCAGCGCCTGCGCGGGCGTCGCCGCGTCGAAGCTGATCTGCATGCCCTCCCAGTCGCTCTCGTGCAGATCGTTGAACTGGTTGAAGTACCAGTAGAACCAGAACTGCAGGGTGAAGCCGGCGTGGCCTTTCTCGCGGGCGATGTGCGCGTAGACGAGCGAGGGGGCCTTCCCGGCCGCCAGCATCTGGGCGAAGTCCTTCGCGTAGACGCAGGTGTCCCCGAGCGGGTCCCCGGGCAGGTCGAGATAGTGATCGCCGTCGAGGCCGGCGATGTCGCGGGCCGTCGGTGCCTTGATCACCGCGCTCGGCGGCTGGCCCGCGGGCGCCCGGAACAGGGTCACCTCCGGGTTCCCGAGCACGGTGTCGACGGTGGTCGGCCGGTACTGCTCCTCGCTGGTGTCGCAGGGAGGATCCTGCTGCTTGCGAATCATCATCACCGGCACGTAGCGCTCGGCGAGCCGCTGAGCCGCGGACTGCTTGGCGATCGCGGGGGGCGCGGTCAAGAGCGCCGAGACGATCGCGGCGGCCGCGACAGCGAGGTGCGCCAGTCTGATCAGGCGGGCGACCATAGGACGAACCGCGAATCTATCGGGTGCTCGGCCATACGCCCGGATTGCGCGGTCCAGCCCCTCCGGCCACGCCACGAGCCCGGAAACCGCGGCCTCAGACGACGAGGCCGTGGCGCATCTTGTTCTCGCTGACGACGCGCGGCTCGACGAAGGCGAGTAGATAGTCGGGGCCGCCGGCCTTTGTTCCGGTCCCCGAGAGCCGGTTGCCACCGAAGGGCTGGCGGCCGACGACGGCGCCCGTCGTGCCCCGGTTGACGTAGAGATTTCCGACCGGCAGGCGCCGCTCGACGGCCTCGACCGTGGCGGGGTTGCGGGAGAAGAGGCCGGCTGTCAAGGCGAACGACGAGGTTTCGACCAGCTCGCAACCGTGCTCGACGCCGCGGATCAGCTCGAGCGTCAGCAGGGGTGCGAAGACCTCGTCGCGGATGAGCTCCGAACCCGTGGGCAAGTCTGCGACGACGGCAGGCGGGCGGAAGAAGCCGGGCGAGTCAGGGATCTCACCCTCGGCGAGCAGCGTCCCCTCGCCGCGCCCGAGCTCCAGGTAGCGGTCGAAGCGGGCGGCCGATTCGGCGTCGATCAACGGGCCGAGATCGACCCCGAACTCGTCGGGCGGGCCGGCGAGCAGCGCCCGCACCGCGCCGGCCAGGCGCTCGGCGAGCTCATCGGCGATCGCCTCGTGGACGAGGAGGCGCGAGGCGGCCGAGCACTTCTGCCCGGCGAAGCCGAAGGCCGAGACGCAGACGGCGGGGATGACCTCGTCGATGTCGGCGTCGGAGTCGACGATCACGCAGTTCTTGCCGCCCATCTCGGCGACGACGCGCTTGAGGTGGCGCTGGCCGTCGGCCGGCGTCGCCGCGACGCGCGAGATCTCGAGGCCCGCGGCGCAGGAGCCGGTGAAGGCGATCGTGTGCACGCCGGGGTGCTCGACGAGTGCGACGCCGGGACCGTCGCCACCGGGCAGCAGCGCCAGCGCCGCGGCCGGCACGCCCGCGCCGTGGAGGATCTCCACCAGCGCCTGCCCGCAGCCGGGCGTCTGCGCAGCGGGCTTGTAGAGGACGGCGTTCCCGGTGGCCAGGCCGGCGACGGTCATCCCGGTCGAGATCGCGAGCGGGAAGTTCCACGGCGCGATCACTGCGACGATTCCACGCGGGACGTAGCGGAGCTCGTTGCGCTCGCCCGGCGGCTCGATCAGCTGCGGCCCTTCGGCCAGGCGCACGGCGCCCCGCGCGTAGTACTCGATGAAATCGATCGCCTCGCAGACGTCGGCGTCCGCGTCATGCCAGGGCTTGCCGGCCTCGCGGACGACCAGCGCCGCCAGCTCCGCGCGGCGCGCGCGCATTGCGGCGGCCGCCGCGACCAGGACCTCGGCCCGCTCGGCGACCGGGCGCCCTCCCCACTCCCGCCCGGCCGTCGACGCCGCCGCTACCGCCGCGGCGACCTCCTCCCCACTCGCCTCCGGCGCGAGCGCGACGACGCGGTCAGGCCGGGCCGGATCGACGGAGACGATCTCCTCGCCCTCGCTCCGCTCGCCGTCCACCAGCGCCGCGACTCGCAGCGGCAGCCGCCGGTCGAGCGCGGCGAGCGCGGCCGTCAGCTTCTCGCGGACCCCGGCGCGCCGCAGCTCGGCCGGCGGCTCGTTGGCGAACTCCGCGGTCGTCATCGCCTCATGGCGCCGCGAGCAGTGTCGCCGGGTCCTCGGCCGTCGTCCGGATCCGCAGGAACGAGTCGTTCGAAGTGTTCTCGAGCAGGCGGCGGACGAGGTAGGCCATGCCGGCGACGAGATCCCCCACCGGGCAGTAGGTGCGCACCCGCAGGCCGAGCTCGGCGAGTGCCGACTGGAGGTCGTCGCCGAGTCCGCGCAGGACCTGGAGCTCGAGCACATCGCCCGCGCCGAGCGCCTCGGCGGCCGCGATCGCGTGCGCGACCGAGCGCACGTTGTGGGAGCCGACCGCGGGCCGCACGAGATCGGCGGCGCCGATCAGCCGCCGGCTCAGCGCCTCGAAGTTGCGGTCGCACTCGGCCCGGTCCTCGTAGACGGGCACATCCCAGCCCGCCTCGCGAGCCTCGACCACCTCCTGGTCCCAGTAGGCGCCTTTGACCAGACGGATCGTCAGCGGCTGCCCGAGGCGCTCGGCGGCCGCCCACTCGAGCCAGGACTCGAGCTCGTCGCCGGAGTCGCGGAGGTAGGCCTGCAGGACGATCCCGGCCGAGGGCCCGCGCGCGAACTCCGGCTCGGAGAGGACCCCGCGCACGAGCGCAGTCACCGTCTCGCGAAGGTCGAGCGACTCCATGTCGATGTGGAGGTGGGCGCCGAGGCGGTCGGCGTGCCGCAGGAGCTCGCGCAGCCGACGCCGGGCGGAGTCGGCGCCGCGGGCGGGGGCCTCGGAGCGAGCGTGCGGGGTCAGGGCCGAGACCTTGATCGAGAGGTTGGCGCGGGCGGGCCGGCCGTGGCGGTCCGGGGCCACCGGACCCTGTCCCGACCACCCGCGCGCCTGAGCGGCGAGGGCGTCAAGCGCCGACCGGCAGCGTTCAGCGTAAGCATCGGCCTCGGGGTCGTTGACCGTCGCCTCGCCGAGCAGATCGACGGTGGAGGCGACGCCGTGCTGCCACAGTCGCCGCAGCTCGCCCGCGGCGTCCCCGACGTCGGCCCCGACGATGAAGCGATGAGCCATTGCCCGCACGGCCCCGGCGGCGACCGCGCCGACCGCCGGTCCGGTCGCCTTCCCCGAGCCCAGGCGCCCGGCGACCCGAGCCGGGCCGGGCGGTTCGTCGACCTCATCGATCAGCGCCGCGAAGTGCTCGCCCAGCTCCCGCCAGGTGCCGCACATCGGTGCCACATCGACAAGCCGGAAGAGCGCGGCCCTGGTCTCGGGCTCGCTCGCCAGCCGGTGCATCAGCCGCTCCTCGAGCAGCAGGCGAGGCGAGTGCGTCGGCGAGGGCATCGCCTCGAGCAGGCGCATGCCGATCTCGCGGATCGCCGGCTCGAGCCCCTCGGCGTCCGCGCTCGCGGCGACCGGCTCCCGCGCGCCGTTGCCGACAGGATCGAACTCGCCGTTCAGCCCGCTCACCTCCTCGTCGAGCCGGGGCGACACCGCCTCCTTCGGCGATCACATCGCCCGCGACGACGATACCGCGCCCGCTGCACGCCTCTTCGTACGACGCGATCAGACCCCGCGGCGCGGCGCTCCGGCCTTGGGGGACCCCATCAGCGGAGGCCGGCGGCGACCTCGACCGCAGACATGTCGATCGCCCGCGTGACCGCGTCGGCGAGGTCGTCGAGCACCGCGTCAAGCGATCGCGCGGGAGTCGCACCGAACAGAGCCCGCAGCACGGCGGGCTCCTCCAGCGCGCCGTGCACGCTGATTCCCAGCACGGAACCGCGCGCCCATCCGCGGCCGCTGGAGATCGCGACGCCCGCGCGGCCGATCGCCTCCGTTCGCCCCTGGCGGATCTCATACCCGCGGACCGGCAGGCCGTTGAGCTCAGCCCACGGCGCCGGCAGCGACCCGAACCGTACGTCGACCCGCTCGACGAGCTTCCGTGGACCGAACGTCGTGCGCAGCGCCAGCAGACCCAGGCCGGCGCCGTCGGCCTCCGCGCCGCCGGCGTCGCGCAGCTCCTCGCCCAGCAGCTGCATGCCGCCGCAGATGCCCAGGACCCGCCGGCCCGACGCCGCCCACGCTCGGAGCGCGTCGTCGAGGCCGGTCTCGCGCAGCCACGCCAGATCGGCTGTGACGTGCTTGCTGCCGGGCAGCACCACGAGATCCGCGCCGTCGAGCTGATCCGGCCGGCTCACCCGCCGCAGCGTGGCGACCTGCTCGAGCGCCTTTAGCTCGTCGAGGTTGGATGCCGCCGGGTAGGCGACGGCGGCGACCACCGGCCCGCGGGCAATATCCGCCGCCTCGGAGGCCCCGTCCTCGTCGGGCAGCCCATGGCGCAGCCACGGCACCACTCCCACCACCGGCACGCCCGTGCGCTCGCGCAGCAGCTCGGGCCCCGGCGCCAGCAGCGCCGGATCGCCGCGGAACTTGTTCAGCACGAAGCCCGCGATGCGACCGCGATCCGCCGGCGCCATCAATGCCCACGTGCCGAACAGGTGCGCGAACGCGCCGCCCCGATCGACGTCGCAGACCATCAGCACGGCCGCGTCCGCCGCCCGCGCCGTCGCGAGGTTCGCCGCGTCCACGTCCGCCAGATTGATCTCCGCCGGGCTCCCGGCGCCCTCCAGCACCAGCAGCTCGTATTCGTCCTGGAGCGACTCCAGCGCGCCGGCGATCGCGGGCCAGAGCGCCGGCGCACGATCGCGCCAAGGCATCGCGCTCACGTGCGGATCGACCACCCCGTTGACGACGACCTGGCTCCGCGTCTCCCCCTCCGGCTTAACCAGCACCGGGTTCATCCGCACGTCGGGCACGACCCCCGCCGCCCGCGCCTGCAGATACTGCGCCACGCCGATCTCCCCGCCCTCCACGACCCGCGCGTTGTTGGACATGGTCTGCGCCTTGAACGGCGCCACCCGCACGCCTCGTCGGGCGAAGTGCCGGCACAACGCCGTAGCCACCAGGCTCTTGCCCGCCCAGCTGGACGTCCCCTGCACCATCAACGCGCGCACCGGCGGAAGCGTATGGATGAGCACCGCGAAGAACCCGCGATCTCCGCATCATGAGCCCGGCAGGCGGTGGCGCAAGCCGCTGAAGCGCGCGAAGTCGCGATCGAATGAAACGACCTCCGCAGCGTGCTCGAGTGCCAAGGCAGCAAGATGGGCGTCGGTCACCAGGTTGCCTCCGGTCCCCGACTCGCCCAATAGTCCTCCCAGCAGCGCGGCGTGCCGAGGCGTCGGCTCAACGACCACTGCGGCGGGGGCACCGAGCCATGCCTCGACCTGGCTGGCCGCCTCCTCCACGGTCAGCGGATGCGGAAACACCGAGCGGCTCGTCCCCAGACGCAGGAAGGCGAGCAGCACGACCCAGGCGAAGCCAACCGCTTCGGTTCCGGCGAGTGAGCGTTCGAGCCACCGCAGAGACTCCTCGTGGCGCGAGCTGGACGTGTCGACGGCGTAAAGGAGGACGTTCGCGTCTACTACGACCACGCCTCAGCGCTTCTCATCAACCCGACGAGCCAAAGCCTCATCCTCGAGGTTCGCGGCGAGCTCCAGCGCCTTCGTCAGATCGACCCGCGCCGGGCCAAGCGCGCGGGGCCGGGTGAAGGCCTGAGCTTCGGCGGCAGGCGTTGCGAGCCCGGCCCTGACCGCATCGTTGATCGCCTCCTTGAAGCTCAGCCCCCGTTCGCGCATCAAACGCTCGACGAGCAGCCTGGTGTCCGGGTCAAGCGTGACGGTCGTGCGCATCCCGGCTCTCATCATAACATCACTAAATGTGATGCCGTGATGCCTGCGCCTACCGGGCGCGTTGCAGCGCGAGGCCGTGGCCGCTCAGATCGTGATGTGCCCGCCCATCACGACGGTCCGGTCGATCGGCAGGTTGAAGTACTCGATCGGGTTCGCCGCCTGCCGTGCGATCGTCAAGAACAGGCGCTTGCGCCAGGGGGCCATCGAGTTCTCGACGCCACGGCGTAGCGTCACCCGGCTGACGAAATAGGAGGCGCGTGGGAGGTCGACGGGTGCCTCCAGCCCCGCCGCCGCAGCGAGCTCGATCGCACGCGGGACATCGATCTCGTCCTGGAAGCCCACGGAGACGGTGACGTGGAATATGCCGTCGTCGCTGTATCCGAGATCATCGACGGAAACCCGCTCCGACTCGGGCAGGTTGGGCACGTTCTCGATCTGGACGGAGACGATCACGACGCTGTCGTGGAGCGCTCGGTTGTGCTCGACGTTGGCCCGCAGGGCCAGCGGGGTCGTGTGAGGGTTCGCGTTGAGAAAGACGGCGGTGCCGGCGACGCGGTTTATCTCCTCGCCGTGGCGGTGGATCTCTTCGACGAACTCCCGCAGCGGTCCCTCCTCCTGCTCGCGGGCGGCGTCCACCAGCTCGCGGCCGCGATGCCAGGTCGTGAAGATCGTGAAGGCGAGCAGCGCGATCACGACCGGGAACCAGCCGCCATCCACCAGTTTGGGCAGGTTGGCGGAGAAGAACAGCAGGTCGATGGTGAGAAAGGCCGCACCGCCGGCCAACACCAGCCAGAGTGGTCGCGAGAAGCGGGTGCGGACGATGGTGAAGAACAGCAGCGTGTCGATCGCCAACGTGCCGGTGACGGCGATCCCGTAGGCGCCGGCGAGGTTGGCGGACGACTCGAAGGCCAGCACCAACGCCGCCACCGCCGCCAGCACGCCCCAGTTGACAGCGGGAACGTAGATCTGGCCGGCCTCGGCGCTGGAGGTATGACGCACCGTCAGCCGCGGGAGAAAGCCGAGCTGAGACGCCTGCCGGGAGACCGAGAAGGCGCCGCTGATCACCGCCTGGCTGGCGATCACGGTCGCGGCCGTCGCCAACACCAGCATCGGGATCTGCGCCCAATCCGGGTAGAGCTCGAAAAAGGGGTTGGCGATCGTCCCCGGCGAGTGAAGGATGAGTGCGCCCTGGCCCATGTAGTTGAGCGTCAGGGCCGGGAACACTGCGAAGAACCAGGCCCGGGAGATCGCCGGTCGCCCGAAGTGGCCCATGTCCGTGTAGAGCGCCTCGACGCCGGTGATGGTCAGCACGACGCCACCGAGGGCGAGGAAGAAGAGCCCGAAGTGATCGACGGCGAAGCGCGCCGCGAAGCTCGGCGAGAGCGCCTGGAGGATCGAGGGGTGCTGGACGATCTGGGCGAGCCCCGCTGCCGCGAGGGCCGTGAACCAGACGGCGCAGATCGGTCCGAAAAGGCGGCCCACGGTGCCGGTCCCGAAGCGCTGAACGGCGAACAGTGCGACCAGGATCGTCAACGCGATCGGCACGACCAGATGGCTGAGGCCGGGGCTGATCACCTTCAAGCCCTCGACGGCGGAGAGAACGGATATCGCGGGCGTGATCATCGCGTCGCCGAAGAACAGCGAGGCGCCGAAGACGCCGAGGGTGACGAGGGCGACGGTGGCCGCGAGCCGCCCGCGCGCCCCGACCTGACGGATCAGCCCGATCAGGGCCATGATCCCGCCCTCCCCATCGTTGTCGGCCCGCATCACGAGCGTCACGTACTTGATCGAGACGACGGTGGTGATCGACCAGAAGACCATCGAGATGATCCCGTGGACGCTCTCGGCGCTCACCGGGATCCGGCCGGAGTCCTCGGTGAAGACCGTGTGCATCGCATACAGCGGGCTGGTGCCTATGTCGCCGAAGACGACACCGAGCGCACCCAGCGCAAGCGCCGGCACGCTCGCGCGCACGACGGCCTCGCGTACGCCCGGCGGGTGCTCGCCTGCGGGCGAGGCGGCGGTGTCTCCGCGGATCGGGCGCACCGCGGGACCGTACAGGCGATCGGGCCCCGAAAACCCCGACGCGGGCGGAGCGGGCCCCGGCCCACGAAGGTCGAAGTGGTCAAGCAGCGCCCCAAGCCCAGGCAGCCCCTCAGCCCGTTCAGACGCTGGAAGCTTCGTTCAGGGCATTGATCCCGCACTCCACAGGTGCGCGACGGCATACGCACGCCACGGGGACCACCCGTCTCCCAGCGACTTCAGCCCGGCGACACTGGCGTCATGACCGCACCGACGAGCGCCAGCCCGCATGCGCCGGTCGGCGGCTAGAAAGCCATCGGGATCGCCGAGTGCCCGCATCGCTATGTAGCGCGCCGTGAGGTCCCCGACCCCGGGAAGGGAAGTCAGCTTCCGCCTCGTCTCATCCGGATCCTCGCCGGGCTCCAGTTGGACTTCGCCGGTGGCAACCGCTTCCGCCAGGCCCCCGATCGCCCGCCGTTGGCGTTCAGGGACCGGGAGTGCCGTGGGCGAGCGCTGCGCAAGTTCGGCCAGGCCTGCCGGCGTCGGGAAGCGATGCGTCAACTGATCAGTTCCCATACGCACCAGAGGCGCACCAGCCGCGAGCAGGAGTCGGTGGGAACGCGCTCGAGCCCCAGACGCCGAAACGTTCTGCGCGAGGATCGCGCGGACCGCGAGTTCAAAGCCGTCCACGGTGCCCGGAACGCGCGTGCCCGGGGCCATCCGCACGAGCGGGCCCAGCAGGGCGTCATCGCCCAGCTGACCATCGCTGGACGCGGGGTCGGCATCGAGATCGAGAAGCCGGCGGCACCGGGAGATGGCGTCGGTGAGATCGCGTAGATCGGCGATCCGCAGCGCCGCCCGGACGTAGTCCTGACCGGATTCTGCGGCGAGCTCAACACTCCCCTCCCCGTGCTCGAGGTCGAGGCTCCGTCGGATCTGCATCTCGCTGAAGCACTCAAGCCCGGGAACGGCCTGATCGGCCAGCAGTCGGAACAATTGCTCCCATGCGAGCGGCGCGCGATAAGCGAGCCGGATCGCAATGCACTGCGCGCTATCTGCAACCGGGGTGCGATCCGACACCCGGCGCCGGCGACGCAACTCCGTGGGGCTCTTGCCGAAGACGCTCCGCACCGTCTCGTTGAATTGCCTGACGCTCGAGAAACCGGCGCCGAGCGCCACCTGAGCGATCGGAAGATCTGTCCTTTCGAGCAGCACCTGGGCGGTCTGCGCCCGCCGGGCGCGGGCGAGTGCGAGCGCCCCGGTGCCAATCTCGGCGACGAGCAGCCGGTGGAGCTGGCGCTGCGAATAGCCGAGGCGCGCAGCCAGTCCGGTAACGCCCTCGCGATCAACGGTGCCCCCGAGGATCAGCTTGACGGCGCGGGCGGCGACGTCGGTGCGACCCTGCCATTCCGGTGAGCCGGGCGTCGCGTCCGGGCGACACCTCAGACAGGCACGAAACCCCGCCTGCTGGGCGCCGGCCGCCGTCGCGAAGAAGCGGACGTTCTCGGGCTTGGGAGTGCGGGCCGGACAACTGGGTCGGCAGTAGATGCCGGTCGAGGTTACGGCGGTGAAGAACCAACCGTCGAAGCGCGACTCCCTGCTTCTGACTGCCCGATAGCAGCGGTCGAAGTCATCCAGCACGCCACGATCATGGCACGCCCGACCAGCGCTGAACCGAGGAATTGTGCCCCGTCACGGTGATGTCCGATTCCCGCCAGACATGGGCCGGCAGATGCTCGATATTGGCGCCCATGAAGCAGCACGAAAGAGTGGGTGCGCACCCCGACCTCGAGCGGTTGATGGCCGGGGTCTGACGGTGGCCGGCTTGCTCAACTACCGAGAGGACGGGAACGCGGATAGCGGACCGCCTCTGCTCTTGATCCACGCCTTCGCCGCGTCGCTCCATGCCTGGGACTTGATGGTTGAACCCCTGGGCCACGAGCACCGTCTACTCCGTGTCGACCTCCTCGGGCACGGCGACTCGGCGAAGCCACCGCGCGGCTACACGGTCGCGGAGCAGGCCGATGCGGTCTGCGGCGTGCTCGACCACCTCGGGATCGAGAAGGTGGTGGCCGTCGGGCACTCCGGCGGCGGCGATGTCGCGGTAGCGATGATCGAGCGTCATGCTCACCGGCTTGCCGGCGTCGCGCTTCTCGGAACCCCGCCCAACCTGACATACGTCGAATTGCCGATAGCGGCACGGCTGCTGTCGGCGCCGCTCCTGGGAGCCGTCCTGTGGAAGGTGCTGACCGACCGAATGATCCGAGATGGCCTGGCGAAGACCTTCGCCCCCGGGTTTCCCGAGGACGCTCCCGCCTACGACACCTTCGCGCGGGACTTCCGCCGCATGACGCATCGGTCGTACGTTCGCGCGCGACGGCATATCGAGCGGTACAGAAAGCAACGCGATCTGACCCTGCGGTCGGACGTCGCCTCCGTGCCCCTCATGGTCGTGTTCGGTGAACAGGACCAATGGGTGGACCCGGGTGCACTGGAGGGCTGGCGGGCGAGCACCACTGCGCGGACGGAAGTGCTGGCAGGTGTCGGTCACACACCGATCGTCGAGGCGCCGGCGGGTACCGCGGACCTGATCCTCGATTTCGCCGCTGAACTGGACGCCGATGCGAACGGGACGCGACCCCGTTGAGCGAGCTGACGTCGTGCCCGCCCGATGCCGACGGCCAGTGCCACGAGATCTCCGCCGGATCGTGCGGGAAGAGGCATCATCAGATCTGCCCCTCGAGCTCGGCAGCTGCCCGCTTTCCAGAGGTGACCGCGCCATCCATCCACCCGGCCCAGCCTCTATCGAGGTCGGCGCCGGCGAACAGGACGCGGCCTCTCCATTCCCTGAGCGCCGCCACCGGGCGCTGCTGCCCAGGGCGCACGGTGAGCCAGGTTCCCCGCGACAGCGTGTCCCTCGACCAGTCGTGCCCAAAGACGGCCTCGACTTCGATTCCCGGCAACAGCGCGCTGAGGGCGCCTTGGAGGAGCCGAGGGTCGGCGCCGAGGTCCGACGTGCCGAAAGCGGCGATCAGGTCGGGGGCGCTCTGGTGTGGGTAGACCTCCGGGAGCTCAGGCCAGGCAAGGCCCTGAAAGCGCGCCGGCAGATTCGGACTGCGGACCCATACCTTCGACGCGGCACCGGCATGCGGACCGCCGATCGCCTCGATGCGCTGGTTGATCGCGGAGTTCGAGAACTCGATCTCGCCGAGCACGTTGATCGGTACCGCAACCACGACGCCGGAGGCCCGGAGCTCCTCGCGATCGGCGGTCGAAACGCTCACGCCCAGGTGATCGTCCCTGACGCTGCTCACCTGCACGCCGAGCCTGACCCGATCTCCGAGCTCTTCGGCAATCGCCAGAGGAAGCGAGCTGCTGCCGCCTGAGATTCGGTAGTCGTCCCCGAGCAGCGCCTCGGGGTCACGGTCGTAACCGGCCAGCTCGCGCAGCAGCATCCAGGCCGAGTAGTGCTCCGGATCGCCGCCCGCAAAGCTGAAGGCGAGCGAATGAAGCATCTCCCCGACCGCAGGGCCCACTTCCAGCGAGTCGACGTACTTAGCGAGGGTGATGTCGAGCCGCTCGGCAGCGGGGCTCTCGCCGGCCCCCTCGAATCCGAGTGCCTCCACGTCCTTGCCGATGACCTCGAGGGCCCGGTCGAACTCGGCGCGCTCGCGGTCGCTGAGGCACGCCCGGCCGTCGGCGTCGGTGAACTCGCGGACCCGGCCGCCGAGCCGCCAGACGCGCTGCCCCGCAGGCTCAGGTCTCTGGAAGCCCAGCCCGTATCGAGCAAGCTCGGCGCCGAGAGCGAGGTGATGGTCGGGGCTGCCCCATTCGGCTCCGAGATCGACCCCGATCGAAGTCCCGGGGAAGGTGTCCGTATGGATCCGCCCCCCGACCCGGTCTCGGGCTTCGAGCACGGTCACCTGGTGGCCGGCGGCAGAAAGCTCTCTGGCAGAGGTGAGGCCGCCGAGTCCGGCCCCGATTACGAGGACGTCGGCCATCGTCGATCCCTACCCGCCCAGCCGACGTCGACGCCGCCCTCCAGCTCCGGCCACTCGCCCGGCGATCCCGCGCGGGCGGCTCGCTCGTGCCACCACCCGCGAACAGTTCCAGCCGGGAACTCCCATCACCCCGCCACCAGGATGAGTTCCCGACCCGCAGACAAAGAGGTCCTCTACGGGCGTGCGATAGTCGGCATAGCCGAAGATCGGCCGCAGCATGAAGCTCTGGTCCGGGGTCATCTCGCCCTGCATGATGTTCCCGCCGAGCAGTCCGAACCGCTCCTCGATATCGACGGGCGTGAGCACCTCCATGTGCTCCACGAGAGCTCCGAGACCCGGCATCGCGCCTTCGAGCGTCTCCACGACCCGCCGCCCAAAGCCCTCGCGCTGCTCCGCCCACGAGCCGTCGCGCAACTCATAGGGCGCGTACTGGACGAAGGCGAGAAGCAGGTGCTTGCCGTCGGGCGCGAGTTCGGGTTCGTGGACGGTCGGGAAGACGGCCTCGACATAGGGGTGCTCCGAGGGGCGGCCGTACTTGGCGTCGTCCCACGCCCGCTCCAGGTACTCGATCGAGGGGGAGACCGCGACCAAGCCGCGGTGGGGATCGCCGGGGATCGGACCGCCCCATCCGGCGATCTGCGGGAGGCCCGTGAGGGCGAGGTTGACCTTCACCGACCCCGAACGCGTGCGGTACCGATCGATGTCCGTCCGGACCTCGGCGCTCAAGCGGTCCTCCCCGATCAGTTCCCGGTAGGTGGTGACCGGATGGAGGTTCGAAACGACTCGCCGGGCACGAATCGTCTCGCCATCCTCGAGCTCGACGCCCACCGCTTTCCCGTTCTCCGTCAAGAGCCTCTTGACGGACGCTCCCGTGCGGATTTCGGCGCCGGCCGCGCGCGCTGACGACGCCAGAGCCGAGCTCACGCCGCCCATCCCGCCGTGCACCCAGGCCCATGCACCGAGGTGGCCATCGACCTCGCCGACCCAGTGGTGCATGAGTACGTACGCGGAGCCGGGGCTCATCGGCCCACCCCAAGCACCAACCATTGCCTGAGTGGCAAGCGCCGCCTTGACCCTGTCGTCCTCGAACCACTCGTCGAGGAAGTCCGCCGCCGAAAGCGTGAACAGGCGCACGGTGTCCGCTACGTCCCGTCCTCGCCACCGCCGCAGGCGCGCACCTACGGCGAGCCATTTCGGTAGATCGCCGATTGCGAGATTGGGCGGCGCCACGAACATCAGATCGCGGAGCAGACCGGCGATTCGATTGAAATAGCGGTCGAACTCGACGTAGGCGTCGGCGTCGTGCTTCGAGAACTGACGGATAGCGGCAACGTCACGCTCGAGGTCGCCCCACAGCGTGAGAGCGCTCCCGTCGGGGAACGGCACGTAGTAGTCGGGGGCGATGATCGAGGTCCGGTAGCCGTGCGCCCGCAGGTCCAGCGCGCGTTCGATCTCGGGTGGGATCAGGCTGACCACATACGAGGCGCTCGATACCCGATACCCGGGCCAGGGCTCCTCGGTGACGGCGGCCCCACCGATCACGTCACGTCGCTCGAGGACCAGGACGTCATGTCCGTCTCGGGCGAGCGCCGCGGCGCACACCAATCCGTTGTGGCCCGCACCCACTATCACCACGTCGCGTCCGTTCACCCGCGCCGGCCCTCCTTTCGAACCCCCAGCACCAGCTCGAGAACCGCTTCGACGCCGGGCAGCAGCCGCTCGGCGGACTCGCCCAAGGCCGAGGCAACCTCGGCACCGTCGACCAGCGCGAGCAGAAGGTCGGCGGCTCGCTCGGGGTCGAGCTCGGCGGACAGCTGACCGTCCCGCTGTCCCGCGCGGATCGCCTCCAGGATCGGCTCGCGCCATGCCGCCTGAACGGCGACCGCTTCGGCGCGCAGCCCAGGATCGCGACTGGCGGCAGCGCAGAGCTCGAGCCAGCTGCCCGCCCGATCGGTGATTCCGGCCGGCTCGAACGCGTACTGGAGCATCGCCTCGATGCGCTCCATCGGATCCTCGACCCCCGCGCCACTCTCGGCGAAATCCGCCGCGCGCTGACCGCATGCGGCCGCGAACGCCTCGCGTCCGAGTTGCTCCCGAGTCTCGAAATAGTGCTGAATCAGCCCGATGGATACTCCGGCCTCGGCGGCCACGTCCCGCAGCCGCATCCTGTCGAAGCCAGTCCGCCGCAGCACCCGCGCAGCGGCGGTCACCAACTCGGCGTGCTTGTCGTCAACGGGGGCCGCAGCGACTTCCACGAGCACAATAATAGCCTATTGTGGGAGTCTTGATCCGCTCGATCCTTGAATGGCAGGAGCCCGTAAGGTCTTCGCCTCATTCGACCTCGAGATGTCGCGCAGCGAGAGCCGTGGCAGCGGGCGCCTCAGAACTGGTTCGTTGCAGGCGGTACCGGCGTCAGCCCATGGCGGCCCATCACCCCCGCCAGCGCGGAAAGGTCGGGTGGACCGCCCTCCGCAGAGGCGGCCAGAACCTCGCCGACCTCGTGAAAGTACGCGGGTCCGAAGACGCCGGGGCTGGCGATCGCGAGGAACGTCGCATCGATGCTCCCGCGGTTCTCGAAACCATGGACCGCGCCCCGCGGCACGCACACCGCATCGCCGACCCCGATCTCGACGGGCTCACCGTCGATCGTCCAGCTCGTTGCACCCTCGAGCCCGTAGATCGTCTCCTCGAAAGCGTCGTGGCTGTGCGGCGCCGGCATCCTCGAGCTCGCCGGGACGTAGCACTCGAAGACGCTGACAGTGCCATTGGAGTCGGCGTCTTCAACGAGGAAGCGGACGCCGAGCTGACCGACGGTGATGGTCTCCCTGGTGGCCTGGTTCATGAGCGATCTCCTGCTTCTGCAGTTGTTCGATAAAGTCGCTTGACGACTTTAGGCCGATCTCAACTCTTTGTCAAGTCACTTGATTCACTCCCAGAACCAGCCAGAGCCGTTTGGCCCACCGCTGATCGGCGCCCTGCTGCGTGTCCCGTGGGAGATCGTGCACGAGCGGATGCTCGCCGGTCTGCGCGAGCGCGGCTACGACGATCTGGTCGCCGCGCATCTGAACGTCCTGCGGTACCCGGGGCCCGAGAACATGCGCCCGTCAGATCTCGCCGCCCGCATCGGTATGAGTCGGCAGGCCCTCAACTACCTGCTCGGGCAGATGGAGCGGCTTGGGTACCTGACTCGCGACGAGGACGACACCGACCAGCGCTCCAAGCGCATTCACCTGACGCCGCGCGGACGGGCCGCGAGTCTCGCCATGCGCGAGATCGTCCTCGAGCTGGAGGCCGAGTGGGCGCAGTTGCTCGGACCCCGGAGATTCACTGAGCTGCGTGAGCTTCTGGCGGAGCTGAACGCCGCTGCGTCCGACGACGGGCGGAACGCAACCGCCAGCTAGCGGTGAGGTCATCCACTCGTGAAGGGTGATCACGGGCGACGATTGCCATCGCCGACGGATAGGAGCGCTCGTGGTCGGCGCCGTCGTTGGCGGTTTCGGACCCCTTCGGCGGAGGCGGGACCGTTGCCATGGAGGCGGTGCGCCGGTTCGCGGAAACGGAACGGGGCGCTGAACTGGAAGGGGGAGCTGTCGCCCTACCCCTACTGCGACGAGGGTTGAGCACCGGCGAGCCGCCGCGATCCGGCGGGCTGACCCGGCGAACGGCCGCCACGGACAGCCGGTGCCGGCGGGACCCCGGGAAGCCAGACGGGCGGTTCCCGGCCCAGCGGGTCTCCGTTCGTCGTCTCGGCACCCATCCGAGCGTGCAGGCTCTCGTCGATCCGGCGGGAGCGGCGCTGCCTGATCTCACCGCGATGGATCTCCTTGGCTACGAGCCGCGGCCGCTCGAGCATCACGTAATGGCCGCCTCCCTGGGCGGACGTGCCGGGTGTGGGGCCTCGCCGCTGCGCGCGTGGTGATCTCCCCGAACTCGACCACCGAGCGAGGGTAGCGCGCATCCCCTGGCCGCCGGAAACCCCGCTATCTGGACAGATAACTTCATGGGACGCGCGCCCGGGGTCCCCTCCGCCAGCGCGTCCGCCAGGGCAGGCGGCACGACCCGGTCCCAGTCCCGCCGCAGGACGAGGGTCGGCGCCTGGACGAAGCCCAGCAGGGCCGGACGTCGAGCCGCTGTCGCGGAGGCCACGAGGGCTCAAGCGCGGGTACCGGCGAGAAGATCGGAAGCTTCTCGGACAGGACGAGTAGGTCCGAATCGCCTTCCTAAGCGCAGGCCGAGGCGACCTCGGCCTCGGCAGCCTTGACCGCCCCGTTGGCGCTCTTGACCTTCTTCTTCGCCTTCTTCAGCTTCTTCTTCGCCTTCTTCAGCTTCGAGGCGTTGCCCGTCTTCTTCGCCTTCTTGACCGCCGCTTGGGCTTTCCTCTGCTGCCTGTTGGCGCTGGTCGACGCGGACTGGGCATTGTCCAGGGCCCGTTCAGCAGCCCGACAGGCAGCACTCGGGCCGAGTTCGACGGCGAAGCTTCGGGTGGCGGGAGTCGTGTCGGTGTTGCCGGCCGCGTCGGTCGCTCGAACCCTGAACGTGTGCTGTCCGTCGAGAACGTTGGAGTAGGACCTCGGGGAGGAACACGCAGACCAGGTGCTCGAGTCGAGGCGACACTGGAATGTGGAGCCCGCCTCGCTGGAGGAGAAGCCGAAGCTCGGGGAGGAGTTGCTGATCGTGCCGGCAGGCCCCGACGTGATCGTCGTGTTAGGTGGCGTGGTGTCGGCGTTGGACGTGAACGCGCGCCATGCCGACACGTTCTTTGCCCGATCACGAAAGCGGACCATCGTCGGCGGATTGGTGAGCTGGACTGTAGGTGTGGTCTCGTAGCGGAGCCAACCGGTCGTCGATCCGGAGTCGGTGCAGTTACCGCTGCACTTGAGCTCGAAAGAGGACACCCCACTCGGGATCCTGCCCTCGCCGTGATCGACCGCGGAGAGGACGAGAGGGTATGAGCCCGAGCGCTTGCGCGCGCTCGCACCTGTCCGGAGGGTCTGGACACCAGCCAAGAGCGCACCTCCTTCTGGAGCCACCGCATCGGGGAGGATCTCGACCTCGCGGATCATGCTGTGGTTCCAGTTGATCAGGTCGCATGGGTCGAGGCAGTACTGGCGGTCGGCTACATAGAGCTTGCCGCCGTGGTCGGCGATGGCGCCCGGGTGCCAGCGCACGTCGATGCCCGTACCCAACTTCGGGCTCCAGTCGTTGTCGCCCGCGGCCGTGCAAGTGCTGCCCCCAATGCTCGGATCGATGGGACCGGCCAGCGTCGCCGTCTGCCCCGTAACGCGGTCGACGGCGAGCAGCCCGCAGGCAGATCGGCTCGGACTCACGTAGATGACCCCGCTGACCACATGGAGTCCCTCCGGATAGTCGAAACCGATCTCCGGCGTGGAATCGACGAGAACCTCGTAGTCGCCGGTCTCCGCATCGGCTGTGTAGAGATGGGTCCTGTCGGTCACGTAGAGGGTCCCCGCGCGCTCCGCCAGGTTCCCCAGGGACACGCATTCACCACCCTCCTGCGGTGTGACTGGGAGGTTGGTGACGGTCTCGGTGGCCCCACCCGAAAGCGGGATCCGGAGAATGCGTGCGATGGGATCGGCGGGCTCACCCGGTCCTCCGTAGCAGTTCGACTCCGCCACGAAGAGCGAATCTCCGCTCGTGGCAATCCCGCCGAACGAATCGTGTGAGCTCACCGCAACGCCGGGGTCGACGACGTCGAGCCGGTCCGCCGCAATGTCGTAACGGAAGAGGCGCGGCGAGAAGGCCCACGGACTCGTCTGGTACTGATAGCCGGTCGCGTAGATAGCGCCATCCTCGTAGGCGATTCTGCCAATCGTCGGCTGGCGGGCGTCACTCCAACCGGCCGCGCTCGCGGCCATCTCAGCCGGGGAAAGCAGAGTCTCGACGGTGCCGGTGCTGAGATCGATGCGTCTCAGCCAACTCTCGCCTGTCAGGTCCTGGTCCGTGAGAAAGAGGCTGTCCCCATCGGCGGCCATTGAAAAGACGTTCCCGAACGTCGCCTGATCTGCAGGCCCGTCGTTATGCCCAAGGACGTCGGCCTTGCCCGTCAGGGCAGTGACGATCCCGGCGATGCGGTTGTACGCGTCGGGGTCACAGGCGGTGCCGACGCCATCCCCGTCGGAATCGACCTGATCGGCGTTGCTGTTGCGCGGGCAGTTGTCGGACTCGTCGGCGACTCCGTCGTTGTCGTCATCGGGGTCGCAGACGTCGCCAATGCCGTCGTGTTCGTTGTCTGCCTGCGTCGGGTTGGCGATCTCCGCGCAGTTGTCCTCGACGCTCGGAATGCCGTCCTCGTCCTCGTCAGCGAGAGGGGCATCGAGCGTTGAGGTGAAGTCGGTTCGATTCGTCCCCGGGGTCGCTTCGAGGATGGGCTCTTCGCCCACTGCGCGGCTGATGGACCATTCGGTTACCGCTGCACCCCGATCCACGAACGAGCCCGGCACAGCGAGCCGGGCCGCAAAGGGCGCGGAAATCTGGACGCTCGTGGAACTCGCGGCGCCGTCCAGTTCCTCGCACGTGGCCTGCTCGTCGGGTCCACCGGAGCCGCTCAGGTCCGCGTGGACGTGACCCTCGGCGGAATCGATCTCGACCGTCGAGTTGATCCGGTAGTCGCCGGTCCCATCCTGCTCGAAGGCGACATCCTGTTCGAAGGTGCCCGCATAGGGACCCGTCGCAGTTCCCGAGACGCTGAATGAGACAAGCGCGGGGTCTGCTGAGCAGTCAACCGTGAACGCCGAGATCGCGTTGGCCGACAGGGCTTCTCCCGCGACGGTTGCCTCACCGTCGGCTCTGGCGAGATCGGCCGGCAGCAGCGTTGCTGCGGCCAGACCGGCGACGACCAGCATGAAGCCCGGCCGGCGACGGAGGGCACCGCGGGCGCAACGCATGACAAATCCTCCCGGTTGTGCTGCACGACTCCCACCGTGCATACAGACAGAGAACCTACTCGATTATCACGATTTGTGTCACATGGCACAAGACGCTTCCGTATGACCGGACCGAGCGCCGTAACGGAAAGCTCGCCGAAACGCGGATGCGCCAACAGATCACGGAACTCGATCGCAAGATCAAGGCCCAGGTGCAAGCGCTCGAGAGGGGATCGAGAGGCTGAGCTCGTCTCGGAGCGGATCGGCGAGCTGCGCGGGGAGAAGGAAGCGCTGGAGGAGGCGCTGGCCGACACCGGTGCCGCACGCCAAGAGACCGAGGACGAGGAGCTGATCAGCCAGCTCGACGGCATCCCGGACCTCACCGAGGCCCTCCGGACTGCATCCCCCGCAGATCAAGCGCCACGTCTTCGCGTCCTTCGACCTCCAGATCCCCTACGAGAAGGCGGAAGGCCGCGTGGAAATCACGGCGACGGACTCTGAGGCAGTGACCGAAGTCCTCGAGAACGCGAAAACCCTCCTGGCGGACGGCTCAAGCGTGGGTAGTGACAAACATAGCGGGGGCCCGATTCGTTTCTCGCTGCGACGCACGGATTGTCGAGCGGGTGGGCGTCGCTACCTATCGCTCGAGCCCCCTCACCCCTTCAGCGTGCTCGAGCCCCCTCACCCCTTCAGCGTCACCGAGAGTTTCTCGCTCTCGGCGTTGCCAGCTCCGTCGCTGAGCTCCACGGTCAGCTTCGCGTTCGCCTTCTTGCCCTTCTTTAGCGCCTTGGCGATCTTTTTGGCGTCCTTGCCCTTCTTTGGCTTCAGCTTCAGGGTCTTCTGCTCCCCTGAGGCGACCGACTTGGACTGAGGCTTGAGCTTGTATGTCGTCTTCCTGAGCTTGACCTTGCCGCTGGCGTCGGCGGAGAGGTCCTCGTTGGCCTGTACCTTGACCTTGACGACGATCCTGTTGCCCTTCTGCTTCTGGGTCGCCTTGGCGGAAGCAGAGCCCTCGACCTTGGTGTCGACGATGAAGGAGCGGCTCGCGGCGCTCGGGTCGGTGTTCGCGGCCGAATCGGTGGCGCGGACCCCGAAGCTGTGGAGTCCGTCAGGCAGATTCGAGAAGGCCTTCGGTGAGCTGCAGGCAGACCAGGCGCCGCCGTCGAGGCGGCAGGCGAAGCTCGAGCCCGGCTCGCTGGAGGAAAAGCCGAAGCTCGGTGAGGAGTTGTTGGTCGGGCCCTTTGGGCCGGAGGCGATCGTCGTCTCGGGGGGAATCGTGTCGACGGTGAAGGAGCGGCTCGCGGGGACGGAGGTGTTCCCCGCGAGGTCGGTGGCGGTGACATGGAACGTGTGCGCGCCCTCGCTCAGCGCGGCCGCGGTGTAATTGCCGGCGTCGCAGGCAACCGGAGCAGCGGAGTCGATTCGACACTCGAGCGCCGTCGACGCCTCGCCGGAGAAGGTGAAGGTCGGCGTGGCGTCGGAGATCAGCCCGCCGGGGCCGGACTGGATCGTCGGCGACCCGGGAGCGATGGCGTCGGTGAGCGCTCCGTCGGACAGCTCCGAGGTGCCGTCGGTCGGGTCGCTCTGCGTAGCGACCACCCGCTTCATGTTCGGCAGCGGCGTCGGGCCGGATGCGTAGTCGACCCGCCACGCGCCGGAGCCGTCAGCAGTGGCCGAGCCGAGATAGGCCTCCAGCTCCCCATCGCCGGCCGTGCTCTTGGAGAAGACCCGAACGGTCGCACCTGCGGGCGCGGTGCCTCGGGCGAGCCGTGGCCCGGCCGCTGTGATCGCGGGGGGCAGGACGCCGCCCTGCACCAGCCCGGGGTTGCCGGTCCCATCGTCACCGAGATCGATGAACAGGTCGGCGTTCGCCGAGCCGGTGTTGCCCTTGACCTGGTTCCCGGACGCGGCTCCGACGATTGCGATCGCGTCGCCGCCGCTGTTGGAGATCGCGTTCTCTCCGGCCTGGGAGTCGGCGCCGATGACGTTGTTACGCGCCGATGTGCCGAGCCGGATCCCACTCAGTCCGTTGCCGGCGGCGGACGTGCCGTCAACCTCGACTCCGATTCGGTTTCCGGCGATCTCGACACCGGTGCCGTCGCTCAGCACACCGTTGTCGCCGTTCGCGGAGATCAGGTTGCCGGCGCCGGCGCCGGCGCCGCCGATCGTTGCGTCGGTCGGGAAGCCCCCGGCCCGGCCTCGATCACGATCCCTGATCCGTTGTTGCCGAGCGGCGACATCCCGGCGAGGTCGAGCCCGATCGTGTTGGCACGGACCGTCGATGACTGGGCGGGGTCGGAGCCGTTGAGCACCACCCCCGGCCCGGCGTTGGCAGAGATCAGGTTGCCGGTACCCGCGTCAGACCCGCCGATCGTGACCGCCTCACGGGCCTCGATTCCGGCGAGTTCCGTTCGGCAGCGCCGCTGTACCGAGCGCATCCGTGCCGATCCGGTTCGCCAGGATGACCGCGCCATCAGCGTCGCCCGCATCGTCCACCTCGACCCCGGCGACACCGTTACCGCTGATCACGTTGCCGGCGCCTGCGACGCCGATCTGATTGTTGTCGGCAGCCACGAACACTCCCGAATCGGTGTTGCCGACAGCCGTGGCTCCGGTTGAGTCCGTGCCGATCAGGTTGCCGTTGACTGCGACACCCGCCGCGCTCAGCCTGACGCCATTCACACCATTGCCCGAGATCACGTTCGCCGCGGCACCGGTCCCGCCGATGACCACGCCGGCGGGAGTGCCGACGGCCTCGACGCCCGAGGACCCGTTCGGCAACGCCGAGTTGCCCGTGGTGTCGAGGCCGATCAGGTTGCCGGCGACCGTGGTGTTGCTCGCGCCGACCCGGACGCCCGGACCGGAATTCCCGGAGATCAGGTTGCCCTGACCGGCCGATGCACCTCCAACCCTCGTTCCGGGCGCTCCGGCAGCAACGAGGATGCCGCCGCTCTCATTCGGAACGGCTCCGGTGCCGGAGGCGGTTGTGCCGATCAGGTTTCCGCGAATCACGTGGGGGGTGCCGCCGCTGCCGCCGGTCAGCTCGATGCCCCACTCGGTGTTGCCCGAGATCACGTTCCCCTGGCCGGCTCCGGCTCCGCCGATCTGATGACCTGCGCCGGCGACGGCGATCCCGTCGATTGCGTTCGGTCGCGCGACTGTGCCGCTTTCGTCGACCCCGATCCGGTTGCCGACGATGGATGCGTCAGTGCTGCCCGCGGCGAGCGAGACGCCGCTGGCGCCGTTTGAACCGATGGTGTTGTTCTCGAGGGCGGCGCCGGCGGAGCCGCTGCTGACCTCGACGCCGTTGCCCGGGAAGCTTCCGATCGTCAGACCCGCTATCGCGGAGCTGTCGGCCGCGATCCGAAGGCCCGCTTCGCCGGAGGCCAGCGAGCTGCCGTCCAGAGTCACGGCGAGACCGCCGTCGATTGTGAGTTGTTCGGTGATCGTCGGCAGTGCCGTCAGCGGTGTGATCGTTCCCTCTCCGGCGCCTCCGAAGTCGATCTCGTCGGCGCCTGGGGTCGTATTCGCCGTCTCGATCGCATTCCGCAATGTGCCGCCGCCCGAGTCTGCGTTGCTTGTCACCGTGAAAATCGCCGCGCTGGCCGTAGCCGGAAACGCGAAGGCAGCAACGGCACCTCCGGCGCATAGAAGCAGCCGCCTGAGCGACGAGCGTGCACACCTGGATGGACTCACGCCCGCCAGTGAACCAGCACGCTGCTCCGTGCCCATCCGCTCCAGCTACCGCACCTGTCCGTTCTAATCACTGTCATCAATCAGTGCCAACTCTCGGATGACGTGGTGTGCGTCGCCCGGCCTCGATGGGTGACGACTTCCCGGCAGGATTTGAACCTGCGGCCTCCCGCTATGAGCCCGGCGAGCGCTCTCGGTCCATCCCCTCCAGGAAACGAGCGGGCGAGAAGATGGGAAGCTCCTCGGAGAGGGCCAGGCGATCCGAGTCGCCGGATACGAGCGCTGATCGGGAGGCGGCAGCCAGCGCGTTCTTCGCATCATGATGCTGGATCAATCTTCCTCAGCCATCACGTCGGGGTCGACGAAGAAGAGGTTCTCCCCGATGGCGACCGTGGCCTCGACGAGCAACTGCGTCGCCCGATCAACCTCCGCCAGATCAACGTCGGCCTCGGGGTCGATGAGGATGCTTTCGACCAGCTCGGAGAGCACGGCGACGGTCGGCCTCGTTCGAGGGCCGCCCCGCCGGGCGAAGCGCTCCATCTGGTCGATGATTGCGCCGAGTTGCGCAGCGCTTTGGATCAGTGCTGCGACGTAGTCGGCGATGGGCTGGGGTGCTCGTTCGGGTCTCATGCACCCATCAACCCCGGAACGACGGGAGCCGCCCCAGCCCGCTGGCCATGAGAATCGGGACGCGCCCTTCTATAGCGGGGGCAGGATTTGAACCTGCGACCTCCGGGTTATGAGCCCGGCGAGCTACCTGACTGCTCCACCCCGCGGCGGAACCATGCAGCTTAGCAACGGAGCGCTGCCAGTCGCCGGTCTGGCGGGGTCGCTGCGCCGGATCTGGGTCGCGCGTTCGCAGTGACGGACGCGGGCAGCCGACGCCGGTGCCGGCCTGCCGCGAAACGCCCGGCGCCCCCCTTTAAAGAGTCGAAACCCGCGGCCCGTGAGGGCGCGGGTCCGACTCCCTGCCGGGGCATCGGGTATCCCTGGCAAGCCTTTTGAAATGTCCCCCCCAGCCACAGGATCGTGATGATCATGTGAAGCTATTGTGTGCGCTTGCTAATCAATGTACCCGCGGGCGCCGAGGCCTAAACACCCGATCCGGAAGGCGCCAAGAGACCGGGCCCCGGCATCCGCCGAGCGCCCGGCCCTCTAGGATCGCCGCGCCGTGCCCGTCGCCGTGATCGACATCGGAACCAACTCGACCCGCCTGCTGGTCACCGAGCTCTCGGGAACCTCGCCCCGCGAGCTCGTGCGCCGCTCGACCGTGACCGGGCTCGGCCGCGGGGTCGACAGCTCAGGCCAGCTCAGCGCCGAGGCAATCGAGCGGGTCTGCTCCGTCGTCGCCTCCTACCTCGAGCTCGCCCGCGAGCAGAGGGCCGAGTCCACGGTCGCGATCGCGACCTCCGCCGTCCGCGACGCCGCCAACGGCGACGCCTTCCTCGCCGAGCTGCGGGAGCGCTTCGCTCTCGACGCGCGGATGATCGCCGGCGAGACGGAGGCGCGACTCACCTACACGGGCGCGACGGCCGGACGCGCCAGGTCGGGCACGACGCTCGTCGTTGACATCGGCGGCGGCTCGACGGAGCTGATCGTCGGGGAAGCGGACGGCGCGCTCCGCTTCCATACCTCCCTGCAGGTCGGGGTCGTCCGGCACAGCGAGCGCTACCTGATCGCGGACCCGCCCGCGGCGACGGAGCTCGAGGCGCTCGCCACCTCCGTCCGCAGCGAGCTCAATGCCGCTCGGACCGCCTATGGCGGCGAGACGCCGGAGCACGCGATCGCCGTTGCGGGCACGCCGACTTCGATGGCCGCGGTCGAGCTCGAGCTCGATCCCTACGACCCCGACGCCGTCGAGGGTCACCGGCTCGGGATCGGCTTCCTGCAACAGCAGCTCTCGCGGCTCGCCTCGATGCCGCTCGCAGAGCGACGCGAGGTCACGGGGCTGCACCCCGACCGGGCGCCGACGATCATCGCCGGGGTCCTGATCCTCATTGCGACGATGCGCGCCTTCGGGCTCGAGGAGGTCGAGGCGTCCGAGCACGACATCCTGCTCGGCGCCGCGCTGGCCGGCACAGACTGAACGCGGAGCCGGAATGCTCCGCTACGGAGCCAGCCGCTCGAGCCGCCAGCCTGGGCCGGCGTCACCGTCGCGCCGGTAGACGAAGCGATCGTGCAGGCGGCCGGTCTGCCCCTGCCAGAACTCGATCGCCGCCGGGCGGACCAGGTAGCCGCCCCAATGCGGCGGCCGCGGCACCTCTCCCCCCTCCTCGCCGCCGAAGCGCTCCTCGACCTCCGCGAGCCGCGCGTCGAGAGCCGCGCGGTCTGCGAGCGCGCGGCTCTGCGGGCTCGCCCAGGCGCCGAGCTGCGAGGGACGGGGACGGGAGGCGAAGTAGGCGTCGGACTCCTGCTCGCCGAGCGGCTCGACCGCTCCACGCACGCGCACCTGGCGGTCGAGCTCGCGCCAGTAGAGGATCAGCGCCGCGCGGGGGCTCGCCTCGAGCTGCGCGCCCTTGACCGACTCGCGGTTGGTGAAGAAGCGGAAGCCGCGCTCGTCGAAGCCCTTAACAGGACCATGCGCGCGTCGGGGGCACCATCGACGTCGACGGTCGCGAGCGTCATCGCATCCGCCAGCGGCACCTCGGCCTGCGCGAGCTCGTACCAGGCCCCGAACTGGACGATCGGGTCCGGATCGAGCTGCTCGCGGCGCAGCGGCGGCATGTCGGGCCGGCGGGGCACGGGCCCGATCCTGCCACGTCGGCCGGACCGCCGCGGGGCCCCGGCCCGCCGGCGACCGGGCGGCGATAGGGTGGACGCGATGGGGCTGATCCAGGCATCGCACACGGTCGAGATCGAGGCCGAGCTCGCTCGCGTCTACGAAGTCGCCGCCGACATCGAACGGGCCGAGCAGTGGATGCCCTCCGTGCAGGCGGTCGAGGTCCTCGAGACCAATGCCGACGGCGACGCGACGCTCGTCGAGCTGCTCGTCGACGCCGTCGTCAAGAAGTCGAAGACGACGCTCAGCTACAGCTACTCGCGACCCGACTCGATCACCTGGAAGCAGGAGAAGGGCGAGCCGAAGTCCCTGGTCGGCCGCTGGGAGCTGCTGGCGCTGAGCGAGACGCGGACGCAGGCCACCTACGCGCTCGAGGCGGACCCCGGGCGTGTGCTCGGGCTGCTGCTGCGTGGCCCCGTCGAGGGCAAGGTCAAGGAGTTTCTGACCAAGGGCGCTGCCGAAGGCCTGAAGGAGTTCTGCGAGTAGCACCACCCGGCGACACCGATCGGGAGCCGGTGATCGCAGGCTGGGCGCAGCTCAGCGAACGCGGCGACGAACCCGACAGCGAACCGCGGCCGGACGAGATGCTCGCGGCGGTCGCCCGCGGCGCCCTCGAGCGCAGCGGCGCGGCCCCGGCCCTGCTCGACGAGCTCACGTCGATCGCGGTCGTCGACTCCGTCTCCTGGCCCGTCTCCGACCCGGGACGGCTCCTGGCCGGTGAGCTCGGCGCCTCCGGGGTCGAGAGCGTCCGCTCGCGGATCGGCGGCTGCGCTCCCGTGGAGCTGCTCGCCGACGCCTGCGAGCGGATCCAGGCGGGCGAGCACGAGGCCGTCCTGATCGCCGGGGTCGAGTGCGTCGACGCGCTGATGCGCGCCCGCAAGGCGGGGCGGGAGCCCGGCTTCGCGGACCAGGACGAGGTGGGCGAGCCGGACCGCTTCGTCGGCGAGCCCTTCGATCCCAGCCACCCGGTGGAGCTCGCTGCGGGCCTGATCGCTCCGGTCGCCTACTACCCGCTGCTGGAGTCTGCGGTCCGGGCTCGCGCGGGCCGCGCGCCGGCCGAGCACCTGCAGCACCTCGGGCAGCTGTGGTCCCGCTTTGCGGCCGTTGCGAAGGGGAACCCACACGCCTGGAACCGCAAGGGGGCGAGCGCCGAGACGATCGCCCAGCCGGCCCCCGAGAACCGCCGCGTCTCGATCCCCTACACGAAGCTCATGAACTCGAACATTCAGACCAACCAGGCGGCGGCGTTGCTCGTCTGCTCACGGGGGCTCGCGGAGCGGGCCGGAATCGAGGAGACCGCCTGGGTGCCGGTGCTCGCAACGGCGACGGCCGCCGATCGCCACTACGTCTGCCAGCGCCCGGACCTCGACCGCTCGCCCGCGCTCCGAGCCGCCGCCGCGGGCGCCCTCGCGCAGGCCGGCGTCGAGCTCGACGGAGTCCGCCACCTCGACCTCTACTCGTGCTTCCCGTCGGCCGTGCAGATCGCCGCCAACGAACTCGGCATCGACCCGCTCGACCCGGGGCGCGCGCCGACCGTCACCGGCGGGCTCGGCTTCGCCGGCGGTCCTGGCAGCAACTACGTCACCCACTCGCTCGCGAGCATCTGCGACCGGATCGACGAGCAGGGCGGCATCGGGATGGCGACCTCCGTCAGCTGGTACATGAGCAAGCATGGCGTCGCGGTGCTCGGCACCGCCGGCGAGCGCGGGGGGCGCCGCTACGGCCACCGCGACCCGCAGGCGGAGATCGACGCCGCCGGCCCCGGCTTCGAGATCATCGAGGTCCCGGAGGCCAGAGACGTCTTCATCGAGGCCTACACCGCGATCTGCGATCGCTCTGGAGCGCCGGAGCTCGGGATCGCGACCTTCATGCTCTCGGGCCGTCGCACGGTCGCGAAGGCCGACGACTCTGACACGCTCGCCGCCCTTGCCACGGGCGACTGCATCGGCGCCTGCGCCGACCTCTCCCCCGACGGACGCTTCCGGATCGTCTGAGAGCCGGCGACCTCAGTCGGGCTCGGCGGTGACGCCGGTCTCGAGCGCGAGCAGCTTCATCAGCGCCGTCAGCTGTGCGCGGTGCTCGGAGTCCACGAGCTCGCCGTCCTCCTCGAACGCGGCCTCGGCCTCTCGCAATGCGAGGCCCGCGGGCAACACCCTGGCGCCGGCCACCTCGAGCACCTTCCGGGCGTCGGCGACCGCCCAATCGCAGCCGAAACGACCGCGGTCGGCGCCCATCACGGCCGCCGGCTTCTCGTCCAGCGGCGAGCCGTCGGCAAGGGGGGCGGCGAGCCAGTCGAGCGCGTTCTTGAGGCCGCCCGGGAAGGAGCCGTTGTACTCGGGCGTGGCGAGCACGACGGCGTCGGCTCCGGTGACCGCCTCGCGCAGCCGCACGACCTCGTCGGTGGGCTCGGCCCCCGGCTCGTAGGGCGGCATCTGCCACAGGCCCGGCTCGAGGTAGATCGTCATCACGACGCCGTCGGGGGCCTGGCGGGCCGCGTTGCCGAGCAGGTCGACGTTGAGCGAGCGCGAGCTGACCGATCCGGGAATGCCGAGCACCTCGATCGCTTCGGCCCGTTGCGCGCTCATCGCTTCCACGCGGGTCGGCTACCCGGCAGCGCCGGGATCAAACGCGGCCATCGGCGCCGGAAATCTGCAGCCGCTCAGCGGCTCTCGCGCAGCGCCTCCAGCGCGGCGCTGAGGATGCGCGAGACCTGCATTTGCGAGACGCCGATGCGCTCGCCGATCTCGCGCTGGGTCATGTCTTCGGCGAAGCGCAGGTAGAGGACCTCGCGGTCGCGGTCGTCGAGCTGCTCGAGCCGCTCCTCGAGGAGCACGTTCCACTCGGCCTGGTCGATGTTGCCGTCGTCGGAGCCGACGAGATCGCCGATCGTGGCGGCGTCCGGTTCACCCGTAGCCACCGGGGCGTCGAGCGATGCCGGCCGGGAGGCGTCGGCGGCCTCGAGGGCGTCGATCACGACCTCCTCCTCGATCCCGGCCTCCTCGGCGACCTCCTGGGTCGCGGGCTCGCGCCCGAGGTCCTTGGACAGCTCGTCGACGGCCTCCCGGATCTTCGGCAGCGCCTCCTTGAGATCGCGCGGCACGCGCATCGCCCAGCGCTTGTCGCGGAAGTGGCGTCGCAGCTCGCCGAGGATCGTCGGCTCCGCGTACGCCCTGAAGCTGGTGCCCCGGATGTCGTCGAAGCCGTCGAGAGCCTTCAGCATGCCCAGGTAGGCGACCTGCTGCAGGTCCTCGAGCCGCTCGCCGCGATTCGCGTAGCGGCGCGCGAGCGACTCTGCCAGGGGCGAGTAGCGCACGGCCAGCTCCTCGCGCAGATCGGGATCTCGGGTCCGGGCCCAGCGCGCGAGCAGCTCGCCGTCCTCCTCGAGGGCGACCTCGGGCTCCGGCGCGTGCGGGTTCTGTTCCTCGCTCAGCTCGACCCGCTCCCCGCCCGCTCGGCAGCGAGCACCGCCGCCGAGATCGACTCGTCCCGCCGCATCACCTCGTCGAGCCCCGGGGCGAGCAGGCCTCGTCCCCGGAACATCGCCGTCCAGCGGCGCGGCCTGATCGTCCGCGCGGCGCGCGCCTCGATCCCGCGGACGAGAGCCTCGCCCGCCTCCCCGGGGGTGATCCGCTTGCGCAGGAATCCGGGCGCCCGCTGCTCGACAAGCCCGGTGACCGGATCGCGCTCCGCGTTGCGGACCATCTCGGTGTCGACGAAGCCGAAGTAGCCGACGCCGGCGCTGACGCCGTGTGGCGCCAGCTCGACTCGCAGCGCCCGACCGAACTGCTCGACGGCCGCCTTGCTCATCGCGTAGCTGGACTGCAGCGTGCCGTTCACGAACGCGTACACCGAAGAGATCACGAGCACGTGCCCGCGCCGCTCGATCACGTGCGGCAGCGCCTGCCGCACGGTGTGGACGACGCCGTGCAGGTTGACCGCGAGCACGCGGTCGAAGTCCTTACGGTCGATGACGCTGATCGGCCGGATCGTCTGCGCGATACCGGCGTTGGCGGCGACGACGTCGATCCCGCCGAGCTCGGTCACGACCGCCTCGACAGCGAGCGAGACGGCGTCCTCGTCGGTGACGTCGGCGGCCACGGCGATCGCCCGTGGGCCGATCGCCGCGGCGGCGGCCTCGCATTGCTTCGGGTCGAGATCGACGACCGCGACCGAGGCACCGCGGGCGTGGATCGCCCGCGCGGTCTCGAGGCCGATACCCCGCGCGGCGCCGGTGACAAGCGCTACGCGTCCATTCAAGTCGAACTGCGACATGAAGGCGGCAATGTAGATCATCCCCGCGCCCGGCCCGCCGTCACGGCAGCGGTCAGCGCGCCCCGCGCAGGGCTGCCTCCATCCCCGTCGCGCGCTCGCGCTCGCCGCTCGGCAGGCTGATCCAGACGGCTCCGTCGCGCTCCCAGCGGGCCCGGGGCTCCAGCACCCGGACGCCGATCAGCCGTCCGAGTTCGTCGAAGAGCCACACGTCCTCCTCCGGCGTGGGCTCACGCCGCGCCGGCTCCGTCCCGGGCAGCGTCGCGTAGAGGACGTCGGAGGAGTCGTCGTAGACGACGCGGGTGAAGTTGTGGCGTCCCAGCCGCAAACCCATGCGGCGAGTGAGCGTAGCTGGCAAGGTCGAGCCGTGTCAGGCGCCGGAGCGCGGCGGTGCGGACACTTAGGGAAGGGGTCTGCGTGGGGCTCGGCCCGGGGCGTTCTAAGTCGACTTTGTACGCGCATTTCGTCCAAAGTCCACAGAGAACGCGCGCGGGCGACGGGCGCGGGCGACCATTGGCCTCCGCCCGACCCCCGTCGGCGCTCCAGAGAGGTGACGGTATCGGCGGCGAGGGCGGTGGGCTGGCCGGCCGCGAGGCGGAACGACCGCCTCTAGGCGAGAACGGCCTTGCGCGGGTAGACGACGTCGGGGTCGGTCAGCACGTTGACCAGCGCCGGTCCGCCGCAGGCGAACGCGCGCTCGAGCGCCGGCTGCAGCTCGGCGGGCTCGCGGACGAGCTCGCCGTGGCAGCCGAGCGCCTCGGCCACCTGCTCGTAAGGGGTGCCGGAGCGCAGCTCCGCCGCCAGCGAGTAGCCGTAGAGGAACTCCATCGGGTGCTTCTCCAGCGCCCAGATGCCGTTGTTGCCGATCACGCCGACGACCGGCAGGCCGTGACGGGCGAGGGTGTCGAACTCCATGCCGCTGAAGCCGAACGCGCCGTCGCCGAGCAGCAGGCAGATCTGCCGGCCCGGCTTCGCGCACGCGGCGCCGATCGCCTGGCCGGGGCCGGCGCCGAGGCAGCCGTAGGGGCCGGGGTCCATCCAGCAGCCGGGCTCGTAGGTGTCGATCACGCGGCCCGCGTAGGAGACGAAGTCGCCGCCGTCGCCGATCACGATCGCGTCACGGTCGAGGACGTCCGCGAGCCCCGCGTACAGGCGCATCGGGTGCAGCGGCGCGCGCTCGTCGCCGAACTCCGCCCGCTCGGCCTCGCGCTTCTCCTGCTCCTGCTCGGTCAGCAGATCGATCCAGGGCCGGGTCCGGCTCGGATTGCCGCCGGCCGCGAGCGCGCCCGAGCCGAGCGCCGCCAGCGTCGCGGCGACGTCGCCGACGAGGTCGATGTCGGCGGTGCGGTTGCGCTCGAGCCGGTTCGGCTCCGCGTCGACGCGGATCAGCTTCGCGTCCGCGGAGATCGAGCTTCCGAACCCGAGCCGGAAGTCGAGCGGCACGCCGATCGACGACGGCGACGTCGCAGCCGCCGAGCCCGGCGCCGCGGGTGCGGCTGAAGGCGAGGGCGTGGTCGGCGGGCAGACAGCCGCGGCCCATCCCGTTCATGAAGACCGGCACGCCGAGCCCCTCGGCGAGCTCGAGCAGCTGCTTGCTCGGCCTGGCCCCAGTAGAGGCCGGTGCCGGCCATCATCGCCGGACGCTCGGCCGCGGCAAGCATCGCGGCGGCCTCCTCGACACCGGCAGCCGGCTGCGCGTCGGGGACCGCGGCGGCGCGGTGGCGCCTCGTAAGACTCGCCTCCGTGAAGACGACGTCGAGGGGGTAGTCGAGGAAGGTCGGGCCGGTCGGCGCGGCGGCGGCGATGTCGACGGCGCGGGCGGTCGCCGCGGCGATCCCGGCCGCGTCCTTGACGGTCTCGGCGCTCTTGGTGATCGAGGAGACGATCGGCAGGTGATCGATCTCCTGCAGTCGGCCGGTGCCCCAGGTCATCTCGGGAGCGCGGCCGCCGAGGACGACGAGCGGCGAGCCGTTGAAGCTGGCGCCCGCGATCGCGCTCGTCCCGTTGGTGACGCCCGGGCCGGCGGTCAGGGCGCAGACGCCCGGCGTCCGCGTCGCCTTCGCCCAGCCCTCGGCGGCGAAGGCGGCGGCCTGCTCGTGGCGGACATCGACGACCTCGATGCCCTCCTCCTTGCAGCCGTCGTAGAGGCTGAACAGGTGCCCGCCCGAGAGCGTGAAGAGGTGCGAGACGCCGCGCCCCGCGAGCGCCGGCGGCGGCGAGCCTGCCGCCGTGCCAGGCGCCGGCGTTGCCGACGCCTCCGGCCTGCTTCTCCTCCGTAGCCATCGCGACGCGAGCCTATGCGATCCGCGTTCGGCCGCGCGCTCGCCCGTCGCCGCCCGCCCGTGGGCGCCGGCTCGCCCTGTGACTGCGGGGCAAAGAGCTCGATCGGCCGCTCGAGTCCCTTGAGCTCCGGCGCTCCACGCCCCGCGCTGACGAACCCGCTCCCGAGCTCGTCCCGCGTCGCCGCGGTCATCAGCACCGCGTCCCCGGTCAGCCGTGTCGCCGCCTCGACCCGCGCGGCGACGTTGACCGCGTCGCCGATGACGCTGAAGTTGAGCCGGCCGCCGCCGCCGACCGAGCCGGCGATCACGCGGCCCGTGTTGAGCCCGACGCCGAGCTCGAAGCCCTCCGCCGCTCGCCGCCGCCGTTGACCTGCGCGTCGATCTCGAGCGCCGCGCGGACCGCGCGCTCGGCGTGGTCGGGGTGGCGCTCCGGCGCACCGAAGACCGCCATCAGGCCGTCGCCCTCGAACTTGTCGACGTGGCCGCCCTCGGCGGCGATGATCGGGCACGACCACCTCGAAGAGCGCGTTCAGCCGGGCGACGACCTCGCGAGCGCTCGGCCGTCGCGGCGAAGCTCGTGAAGTCCGCGCACGTCGCAGAACAGGATCGTGACCTCGGCCTCGACGCCGTGCTCGTCGAAGCCCTCGCAGAGGATGTACTCGGCGACCTCGCGATCGAGATAGGTGCCGAAGGCCTCGCGGATCCGCTCGCGCTCGCCGAGCCCGCCGACCATCTGGTTGAAGGAGGAGGCGAGCTCGCCGATCTCGTCCGCCGGTCGTGACCGGCACGCGCGACCGAGAAGTCGCCGGCGCGCGACCCTCCGGGTCGCCTCCTGCAGGTCGCGCAGAGGGCGTCGAGGATCGAGCGCGAGAGCAGGATCGTGAGCTCGAGCGAGACCGTCGTCGCGACCCCGATCGCGACCAGGACGGCGAGCGCCGAGGCTCGCGTCGCCGTGCCCCTCGCCGGTGATCGCGGCGACGACGAGGCCGGTGATGATGTTGATCATCGGCAGCGCCGCCAGCAGCCGGACGCGCAGCGGCAGCGCCGATCACCTCGGGGCCGAGCGCGCCGCCGGCCGACTGGTCGATGTCGACCAGCACCGGCCGCATCCCGGCCTCGATCGTCAGGTAGTGGAGGATCGCGCCGTAGCCGACCGCGATCAGCGCCGCGCCGAGCATCGGGAAGATCGCGGTCCAGGCGAGGTCGAGGATCGACGATCCCGGCCACGCAGCCCGGGCACGATCACGACGCCGATCGGCAGCAGCATCTCGGCGCGGACCACATCGAGCGGCAGCGAGATCGCCGCCGCCCAGGCGCGGCGGTCGGTCGGGCTTCCACGGCTGCCGCGCGATCCAGGCCCTGATCGGCTGCAGCCGCGGCCGGATCCGGAAGAAGCCGTAGAGCGAGCGTCAGCGCGGTCAGCGCCGAGGGTGATCGCGAGGATCTGGCCGAACTCGGAGGCGGTGCCCTCGTAGTAGAAGCTCGAGCAGCAGCACCGTGCCGCCGGTGACGACGAAGCCCGCCTGCAGCTCGACCGCGATGAAGGCGAGCGGATAGCGGCGCCCGAGGCGGCGGTACGCCCATCGAGGAAGACGCCGCGCATCGGCGCCATTGTCCCGGCTGAGCGCCGTCCGCGCGCAATGCACGCCTCAGGGCGGCCAGCGCTCAAGCTGCCGCGCCATGACTCCGATTCAATCCACTGCATGCAGCTACCGGCATACGGCGACCGAGAACGTGCCCCGGAGAGGCCGCAACGGCGGCCTCCCCGAGCCGCCCGCGGGCGAACCCGTCCGCGAGCGTTCGCTGCGCGCACCCGGCCTGCGGCACAGAGACCCGGATCAGGATCCCGGCGGCGCTCCCGGAGCGGCCATCCACCGCGTCGTCTGCGATGGCTGCCGACCAGCCCTACACCCCGGCGGCCGCGCTGCCGGCCGGCCGCGCTCGCGCCGCTCCGCGACACGCTCGAGGCCGGGTGGGATCGCGTCCTCGACGGCCGCGACGCGATCGCCGAGCGCCTCGACGGCATCGACCGCGCTCGCCTCTGGACCTGGGCGTCGGTGCCGATCGCAGCCCTCGCGGTCGTCGCCGGGCTGGCTCTGATCCAGGGTGGCTCGCCGACCGCGCCGCCGCCCGCGCCCGACGCCGCTCGCCCGCAAGGCCCAGGGCGCCGGACGCGAAGTACGTGCGCGGCTCCGGCTACTCGCTGGCCCTGCCGTCGGGGTGGAAGCGGACCGACCCGCCCGATGGCGCCGCCTTCTGCCGCCCGCTCCCGGGACGGGCTCGCGACGCGACCCTGTGGATCGAGAAGGACCCGGGCCTCAGCTTCCACGCGCTTCGAGCAGCGCTCGCTCAGTCAGCTCGGCGAGATCGCCGAAAACCCGCGCGTCGTCGATCGCGTCGAAGGGCCGACGATCGAGAGCACGATCACCGAGCTCCGCGCCGACGCGCCGGTCGCCGACGGAGTCACCGCACCGGTTCGCGTGACGCTGCGGGGCGCCGGCGACTACCGCTTCTACTTCTCGACCGTCGAGCAGCCCGGCGCCGCACCCCAGCTCGGCGCCGACATCGAGACGATGCACGCCTCGCTGCGCCCCGACGTCGACGGCGGCCGGCGTCGACGTCGACCTCGGGGGGGCCGGCGACCGTGACGATGCGCCCGTGGCACTGGCTGCTCGCCGTCGCCGCGCTCGTCGTGCCGCTCCAGGCCGTCGCGCTCGACGGAGCGGCGACGGCGGCGGCGCCGGCACCCTGACGGCATCCGCCTCGCTCGGTGCTGCGGCGTCTCCGAGGCCGGGCATCAGCTGCCAGATCGACGTCAGCTGGAGCGGCGTCGCAGGCGCCGACCGCTACACGGCGGCTGCGACGCTCGCCGACGGCAGCGTCCGCGACCTCGGGACGGTCGGCTCCGGCGCAGGCGGCGGCGCCACCGCCGTCTGGGTCCCGTACGTCGGCGACGGCACCTACTCGATCACGATCACCGCCTGGGGCAGCGATCCGAAGCAGAAACTGGAGAAGGCGAAGGCGAAGATCGACCCCGCGGCCCGGACGCAGGACGGGAAGGGCGCCGATGCCGCCGCCAATCCCGGATCCGCCGAGGGACAGGACTCGCGATCCAACCAAGGCTCCAACGGGAAGGGATCCGGCGCGGCCGGCGCCGAAGGCGGCTCCGGCGGGGATCCCGGCGCGACGACGACGACGCCCGCCGACCCTGCGCCGAAGCCCGACCCCTCCCCCCAGGGCCCGGACCCGAAGCCCGCTCCGGATCCGACCCCGGATCCGGCTCCGACCCCGGATCCGGCTCCGACCCCCGATCCGGCTCCGACCCCGGCGCCCGAACCGAAGCCCGCTCCGGATCCGAGTGGGAGCGGCGGCGCGGGCGCCGGGTCGACCAGCACGACGGCCGACACGACGGCCGTCGCGCCCGGCTGAGGCGCAGGCGCCGACGCCGCTAGATTGCCGCCCCTGTGGCAACTGAGCTTGCGATCGAGATGGAGGGCCTGCGGAAGTCGTTCGGCGACGTCGAGGCGCTGAGCGGCATCGATCTCGGCGTCGAGGCCGGCACGGTGCTCGGGCTGCTCGGTCCGAACGGCGCCGGGAAGACCACCGCGGTTCGGATCCTGACGACGCTGCTGCCCCCGGACGGCGGGCGGGCGACGGTCGCGGGCCACGACGTCGTCTCCGAGGCGAAGGCGCTGCGGGCCGAGATCGGCCTCGCCGGCCAGTACGCGGCGATCGAGGAGAACCTGACCGGCTTCGAGAACCTCGACATGGTCGGCCGTCTCTACCACCTGTCGCCGCCGCGATGCCGCGGCCCGGGCGCGCGAGTTGCTCGATCAGTTCGAGCTCAGCGACGCCGCCGACCGCCTCGCGCACACCTACTCGGGCGGCATGGCGAGGCGCCTCGACCTCGCGGCGGCCCTGGTCGCCTCACCGCCGGTGATCTTTCTCGACGAGCCGACCACCGGCCTCGACCCGCGCAGTCGCCAGGGCCTCTGGCGGGCGATCGAGGAGCTGGTCGGCGGAGGGCACGACCGTGCTGCTCACGACGCAGTACCTCGACGAGGCCGACCGGCTCGCGGACGCGATCGCCGTCATCGACCACGGCCGGGTGATCGCCGAGGGCACATCGGACGAGCTCAAGGACCGGGTCGGCGGCGAGCGGATCGAGATCGAGCTCAGCGACTCCGGTGACGGCGAGCGCGCCACGGAGCTGCTCGCCGAGCTCGGGAATGAACCGCCGCGCATCGCGGAGGGAATCGTCCACGTCCCGATCGGCTCTCGCAGCGGCGCGATCGCGGAGGCCGTCAGGTGCTGGACGGCGCCGGCCTCGGCGTCGAGGACATCGGCATCCGTCGCCCGACCCTCGATGACGTCTTCATCTCGCTCACCGGACGCGCCGCCGAGCCGGCCGTCGAGCGGGGAAGCGGAGGAGGAGAGCTGATGGGCGACCAGCTCCGCGACACGCTGCTGCTCGGCAAGCGCAACCTGCTCCGCTTCCGCCGCTCGCCCGGAGCTCGTCGTCGGCTTCCTCGTACAGCCGATCATGTTCATCCTGCTGTTCGTCTACGTGCTCGGCGGCGCGATCCAGACGCCGGCTTCGACTACGTGGACTTCCTGATGCCGGGGATCATCGTCCAGACGATCGCCTTCGGCGGCTTCGTGACCGCGATCGCGCTCGCCGAGGATCTGAAGAAGGGGCTGATCGACCGCTTCCGCTCGCTGCCGATCGCGCGCTCGGCCGTGCTCGCCGGCCGGACGCTGTCCGACTCGTCACGAACGCGGTCTCGCTCGCGGTGATGATCGTCGTCGGCCTGATCGTCGGCTTCAGCTTCAACGCGAACGCACCGAGATCGTCGCCGGGATCGGGCTCGTCCTGCTGATGGGCTACGCCTTCTCCTGGATCTACGCGCTGATGGGCCTCTCCTCCTCGACCCCCGAGGCCGCGCAGCAGATCGGCTTCATCCTCATCTTCCCGCTCACCTTCGCGTCCTCCGCGTTCGTCCCGGTCGACTCGATGCCGAGCTGGCTCCAGGCCTTCGCGAAGGTGAACCCGTTCACCGTGATCGTCGACGCGATGCGGGCGCTGTGGCTCGGCACCCCGGCCGGCAACAGCATCTGGGGCGCCGTTGCCTGGTCGATCGGGCTGATCGTCGTCTTCGCGCCGCTGGCCACTTGGCGCTACAAGCGCACTGTCCTCGTCGACACCAGCGCACCACGTCTCCACGGCGCCGCCTGAGACGGCTCCCAAATCGGTCCCCGTCAACGCCTCACGGCGATCCCGGCCCGCCGTCAGACGGTCGAGATCTTGCGCTCGTCGCGGATCACGTGCGTGACCGCGTTGATCAGGGCGAGATGGGTGAAGGCCTGCGGGAAGTTGCCGAGGTGGCGGCCGGAGGCGGGGTCGAGCTCCTCGGCGTAGAGGCCGAGCGGGCTGGCGTCCTTGAGCAGGCGCTCGCAGAGCTCGCGGGCGCGGCGTGCGCTCGCCGATCTCGAGCAGCGCCGAGACGAGCCAGAAGGAGCAGATCAGGAAGGTGCCCTCCTCGCCGCTGAGCCCGTCGTCGGTCTCCTCGGTCCGGTAGCGCAGCACGAGGCCCGTTCTCGGTCAGCTCGTCGGCGATCGACAGCACCGTCGCCCGCGCCCGCTCGTCGCCCTGCGGCAGGAAGCGGACGAGCGGGATCAGCAGGTTCGAGGCGTCGAGCGCGTCCGGTCTCGTAGTGCTGGGTGAAGACGCCGCGCGAGTCGAGGCCGTTGGCGAGCACGTCGGCGTGGATCTCGTTGGCGACCACGCGCCACTCGTCGGCGAGGTCGTCGTAGCCGCGACGGGCCGCGAGCCGCGCCGCGCGATCGAGCGCGACCCAGCACATCACCTTCGAGGAGACGTAGTGGCGCGGCTCGCCGCGGGTCTCCCAGAGTCCCTGGTCGGGCTGGCGCCAGACCGCGGCCGCGCAGCGGGCCTGATCCTCGATCACCGGCCACAGCCGCGGCGAGTTGTGTCCGTACTCCTTCTGGTGCAGGTAGATCGAGTCGAGGACGGCGCCGTAGACGTCGTTCTGGCGCTGCGCGAAGGCGCCGTTGCCGTTGCGCACCGGCCGCGCGCTCTCGTAGCCGGTCAGGTGGTGCGAGCTCCTGCTCGGGCAGCTCCTTCTCGCCGCCGATCCCGTACATGATCTGCAGGCCGCCGTCCTCGTTGCGGTCGACGTCGCCGACGAACTGGATGAAGTCGTCGGCCTCCCATTCCAGCCCGAGCGAGTGCAGCGCCTGCAGGGTGAAGGTCGCGTCGCGCATCCACGTGTAGCGGTAGTCCCAGTTGCGCTCGCCGTGGGGCGTCTCCGGCAGCGAGGTGGTCAGCGCCGCGACCATCGCCCCGGTCGGCAGGTAGGTGAGGCCCTTGAGCACGAGCGCCGAGCGCTGCAGATGCTCGCGCCAGCGGTGGTCGGGGAACTCGCCGGAGGCGAGCCACGTCGCCAGAACTCCGAGGTCGTGTCGAGCGCGGCCTCCGCCTCCTCGAAGCTGGAGGGGCCGTCGAGCCGCGAGGACCAGGAGAGCGCGAAGTAGCAGCCCTCGCCGGCGGTGAGGCGGTGCCGGGCCCGCGCGAGCCCGCCCTCGATGCCCATGTTGACGTCGGAGTGCAGGCGCATGAAGGTCTCGCCGTCGGAGGCGTCGGCGATCCCGTGCGTGGGCTGCGGCCGCGACCAGCTCGCCGGCCGGCGGCCGTAGTCGAAGACCGGCTCGCACAGCATCTCCAGCTGGACCGAGCCGTGCACGCAGCGGGCGGTGCGGACGAAGACGTGGTGGGAGTCGTAATCGGAGGGCGGGCGGGTGTGCGCGGTCGCCTTGGTCGCCTCGCGATGGCGCCAGTGGCCGACGACCAGCGCGTCGCGGACGATCATCCACCCGGTCGGCGTCATCCACGTCGTCTCGACGATGTTGGTCCCGGGCTCGTAGCGGCGGCCGACGGGCTCGCCCATGCTCGAGGGCCCGATCCGCCAGCCGCCCGCGGAGCGGTCGAGCATCGCGGCGAACACGCTGGGGGAGTCGAAGCGCGGTGGGCAGAGCCACTCGACGGTGCCATCGGGAGCAACGAGCGCGCCGGTGTGGCAGTCGGAGAGGAACGCGTAGTCGGCGATCGCCGGGAACGGCGAGCGCGGCTGGCGGCGCTCGAGGAAGGGCGTCGTCGTCGGCTTGTGGATCGGGTCCATGCCGCCGGCGCGACGCGGGCCCTCGTGCGCCTCCTGGGGCGCGCGGGCTGCGGCGCCCCGTCCGCGAGCTCGTCCTGCTGGCGCGCGCCTCGCTCCATGCGGAGAAAGCTAGCGCTGCCGGTCCGGCACGGCGCGAGGCCAGCAGCCCGCCCGCAAGGCGATGCCCGGGGTGGGACTCGAACCCACAGCGCCCCGAGGGACAGCGGCTTTTAAGGCCGCGGGCTTTACCAGTTTGCCTACCCGGGCCCGGGCATCGTATGGCGCGCGGCGGCGGGGACGACGGCCGCGGGCGGCCGGGCGGGCGGCAACAGTGCGCCGCCTCTTTATTGAGTTTTCCGGTCAGGTTTAGGTGCGCGCAACTAGGGCAGCTGTACGGTGTTCTGGCTGCACGGCTACGAACCACATCCCGAATGGAAGCTTCCGCCCTCTCACATGCGTCCCGCCGCGGGCTTGCTCGCCCGCCGCTCCCCGGTGCTCAAGCTGGAGGGCGACGAGCGGCTCGTCGCTCTGATCCGCGCCGGCAACGACCGCGCCTTCGAGGTCGCTCGTTCGACCGCTACCAGTCGCGGCTGCTCGCTTTCTGCAGCTCGATGCTGAAGAGCCGCCAGGACGCCGAGGACGTGCTGCAGGACGTCTTCGTCAACGCCCACAAGGCGATGCTCGCCGACGACCGCAAGATCAACGTGCGGCCGTGGCTCTACCGGATCGCGCGCAACCGCTGCCTCAACCACCTGCGCCGACCCGGTGCCCGAGGGCCAGGACTCGATGGACATCCACCCGCACATGAACGGGGCACCACACGGCCGAGCGCGTGCAGGACCGCGAGGAGCTGCGCGCAGGTGCTCAACGACGTCGGCACGCTGCCGGAGACGCAGAAGCACGGCCCTGCTGCTGCGCGAGATCGACCAGATGTCCTACGACGAGATCGCCGTCGCGATGGAGACGACGATCCCCGCCGTCAAGTCGCTGCTCGTCCGCGCCCGGATCACGCTCGCCGAGTCGAGCGAGGCCCGCACTCTGAGCTGCGAGGAGGTCCGCGTGACGCTGGCCGAGGCCGCCGAGGGCCTGACCAAGGCGACCGGCCCGGTCCGCCTCCACGTGCGCAACTGCGAGAGCTGCGCCGGCTTCCGCAAGCAGCTGCGCAGCGACCGCAAGGCGCTCGCCGCGATCCTGCCGATCGGCCCGATCGCGCTGCTCAAGGCCTCCTTCCTGGGCAAGCTCTTCGGCGGAAGCGGCGCCGCCGGCGGCAGCGCCGCGGGCACCGGCGGCACGGCCGGAGCCGCCGCCGGCGGCACGGCCGCGACGAGCACTGCCGCCTCGAGCATCAGCGCCATCGGCGGCGTGATCGGCACCAAGGCGGTCGCCGGGAGTCGCGACCGCGGCGCTGCTGACCGCCGGCGCCGTCGAGGTCAAGCAGATCAGCTCGCCGTCGAGCACCCCCGAGGCCACGTCGCCCAGGCGCACACGCAGCCGGCGACCACCACGGCCGTCGACGCCGGTGGCGCGGCGAAGAGCAACGACTTCGGCCTCACGCTCGCCGCCGCGGCGAGCCGGACCGCACCCCCTGCGGCCAAGCGCGACGGGCATGCGAACCGGACCGCGAGCGGCGACACGACCGCTGCCGCCAGCGACACCACGACCACTGATTCCACCGCGGACACCTCCACGAGCGCGGACGCGACCGCCCCGCCGGCCGCCGCCGACACGACGACCACGACCGACACGACGACCACCGACACAAGCTCGGGCTCCGGCACGTCCGGGGACACGACGACGACCGGTCCCAGCGACGGCGGCGTCGTCGTCGACGGGGGCGACGGCAGCGCAAACGCCGGCAGCTCCGACACGCCCACCGACGGCTCCTCGGGTTCGGGCAGCGGCGGTGGCGACACCACGACGCCCGGCTCGCCGCCCGCGCCGCCGGCGCCGCCGCCCCCGGCCACACCCCCGAGCAGACCCCCGATCCCTTCCCCTCGGACTCGCCCCGAGCGGCACCGGGCCCTCGCCGCAGACGCCCGCCCCCGCGGCGCCGACAACCCCGCCCGAGACCGAGCAGGACTCGGGTTCATGAGCCCGGCGCTCGCCGGCGCAGCAGGCTCGTTCTTCTGAAGCGGCGTTGACGCCGCGCTCGGCCGTCGACGCTACGACGTCCGTCCAGGACGGCGTCCAGAGTCCGTTGAGAGGGCCGCCCCAGGCTCAGCGCCGCGCCCGACCGAGCCGATGACGTGGACGTAACGAGACGCGGGGGACCGGAACCGACCGGAACCGCAAAGCGGAGGGGACCGCGATGAGCACGAGCAGCCTTGCCATGATCGGAGCGGCGCCTGGCCGGCACCCGGCGGCAGCGGCCCCCGACGGCGGGGTCCGGCGCTGGGCGCGGGGGCTCGTCACCTACGACAGCCGCGCCGGCGCGTCTGGGTCGGCGACCAGCGCCTCCACCACGGCCTCACCGGCGCCCTCGTCGCGGGCGCAGGCATCGGCGCCTCGATCGCCCGCCGCGTCTCAGCCCGCGGCGGCCTCGAGTGGGTGTTGCTCGGCTCGGTGCTGATGGCGCACGACTGGCACGACCGCGGCCAGTGGTTCGCGCTCGGTCCCCAATCCGACGACTGAGGGGCCGGAGCCCCTTCTTCGGGCCTCAGGCCGGGTGCGTCTCGCCCGGCTCGAGCAGCACGACCGTCGAGTCGGTCTCGCGCTCGACATCCTCCTTGAACGCGCCGAGGTCGGTCTGGATCGGCGGGAACGTCGTGTGATGCATCGGGATCACGGTCGCCGCACCGATCAGCTCGCGCGGCGACAACCGGCGTCGTGGCGATCCATCGTGTAGTGGCCGCCGACCGGGATCAGCGCGACGTCGACCGGCGTCCGCTTCGCGATCAGCTCGAGGTCGCCGAACAGCGCCGTGTCGCCGAGGTGGTAGACGGTCTTGCCGCCGATGTTGATCACCCAGCCCGCGGCGCTGCCGATCGAGGTCCCGTAGGTCGCGGCTGAAGGGCGCCTCGTCGGAGCCGGGCATCGTGTTCGTGTGCCACGCCTGCACGAGCTTCGCCCAGCCCCAGTCGAAATCGACGGTGCCGCCGAGGTTCGGGTCGAGCACGTCCTCGACGCCCTGCTCGCCGAGCCAGTTGGCGAGCTCGACGATCGCGGCGCAGGTGGCGCCGGTCCGCTGCGCGAGGCCGACGGCGTCGGCGAGGTGGTCGACGTGGCCGTGGGTCACGAGGATCGCGTCCGGCTCGACCTCGTCCGCGGTCACCGTCGCGACCGGGTTGTTCGGCTTCAGGAAAGGGTCGATCAGGACGACTCGAGGCCTGCCGTCGCTGAGCTCGAAGCAGGAATGGCCAAGAAAGCGGATATCTGTCATTTCGGGTCTCGCTCCTTCGGGTTGTCGTTGCTCGGGATCGCGGTCCGCCAAGCTCCTGCGAGAGAGCCCAGCCGACGGCGACGCCGATCATCATCGCGATCCGGCTCTCCTCGGCGAGCAGCGTCCGCATCGCCGTCACTCTCGCTCTCATCGTCGCTCCGCCCGGCCGCCTCGGTCGATCGCCCGCTGGTGCGCGTCCTCGAACCAGCCCCCGGCGGCGAGGGCCTCGGCCGAGGATCCGCTGCAGGCCGGGTGCGGCGGCGGTGACGACCCGCTCGGCCTCGCGGAAGCGCTCGGCGTCGGTCAGCGCCTCGACCGCAGCCTGGAGCTCTGGCTCTGAGTAGCTGCGAGCACTCACGCCCTCCAACATAACCGGCTCGCGGCCCCGTCCCATTGGTCGCCCGGGCTAGTGGACCCGTCCGCAAATACGATCAGCCCCGGCGGCGTCCGGACCCGCCTGAGCGCACCCGCCGTCCGGTCCACTAGTCGGCGCCTGCGTGGCGGCCGGCCGCGAGCCCGCCGAGCAGTAGCCCGACGAGGCCGCCGACGACCCCGGCGATCGGATCCGCGGTGCTCTCGACGAGCGGCAGCAGCAGGAGCACGACGGCGGCCACGGTGACCCCCGCGACATCGAGCGGCTCCGCGAAGCGCGTCCTGGCCTCGCCCCGCCACAGCATCAGCCAGGCGCCGAGCAGCCCGAGCGCGATGCCGTTGCCGCCGGCGGCGACGAGGACGTCGGCCGAGCGCCGGCGCTCGGCGACGGCATCGGCGGCGAGCATGCCGATCGTCCCGCACGCGAGGATCAGGGTCGCCGTCATCAGCGTCCCGATCCGCCGCTCGACGGCGCCGCCGAAGATGCCGATTGCGCGCCCCGTGACCAGCAGCGCGCCGATGTCGTCGTAGACGAAGGGCGCCGTCACGTAGCGCCAGACCTCGGCCCCGACCGGGCCGACGATCGCGCCGACCTCGTAGAGATCGAGCGGCACGGCGCGCTCGACGACGAGCAGCGACCGCGGCGATCAGCGAAGTCAGGATCGTCGCCACCGGCCGCTCGCCGATCGCCGGTAGCGAGAGCCGCCGGGCCGCGGAACGCCGCGCTCGGCCTCACGCCGGCGCTGCGCGTCGCCTGGCGCGCGCTTCTCGCGGCGGCTCTCGCGGACCTTGATCTCGTCGCCCTCGCGCTCGAGCTCGGGGGCCCGCTTGCGCAGCCGGTGCCCGCAGTAGGGGCACTCGGTCACGTACGGGCTCACCTCGGACCCGCAGCTCTTGCAGACCACGCTCAGCTCAGGGCGCTGACACGCCTGCCGAGGATAGCCGCGGCTCGGCCGGCGGCCCCAGGCGGCGGTCACGGCGCCGTCGGCGATGACCACGGCCTCGCGTACGAGAGCCCCAGATCGCCGCCGTTGGCGTCGGCGATCTCGAGCTGGCGGACCGAGCCGGTGCCGTCGGCGACGATCGTCTCGATCCGGCTCGAGCTCGCTCGGCGCAGCCGAGCTCGGCGGCGCTCGGCCGCGATCTCGCTCGAGCAGCCGCGCCGCCAGCTCCGGCGCCGGGACGTGGGCGCCGGCGCTGAAGTCGAGCAGCTCGCCCGTCCATGCCGCGCAAGCGCCGCCCGCACCTTGTTGTCGTCGACCAGCTCGCAGGGCACCTCGAAGAGCGGCTCGCCGTCGTCGTAGGCCTGCGACGAAGCGGTGCGCGAGCGACTGGGTCAGGGCCGCGAAGGCGACGGTGTCCTCGAGCGCGGTCGCCTGGTCGAAGATCCGCGTCTCGACCGTGCCGAGCCGTCGGGTGCGGGCGCACGTCCCACCACAGGTAGGTGTAGTCGTCGATCGCGCCCGAGCGGATCATCTGCTCGACCCGGCCGCTGAAGATCTCCCAGCTGCCGTAGTGGGGCGGCACGCCCGAGCGCGGAAAGGCGCGGAAGACCGGGGTGCGGGAGGAGTGCATCCCGGTCTCGCCTGCCCCTCCCAGAACGGCGAGTTCGACGAGAGCGCCAGCAGCAGCGGCAGGTAGCGGCGGATCCCGTCGGCGACGTAGATCGCCTTGTCGGCGGAGTCGATCCCGACGTGGACGTGGGTGCCGAAGATCAGCTCGCGGTCGGCGATGAAGCCGAGCTCGCGCGACGAGCTCGAGGTAGCGGTGGCGCTCGACGATCCGCTGGTCGTCGCAGCGCGCGAACGGGTGGGTGCCGGCGGCGCCGAGCAGCATCCCGTGGTCGGCCGCGATCTCGCCGACCAGCTCGCCGCAGCGTCGCCGAGCTCGCGCCGCGGCCTCGGCGCACGTCGGCGCAGGGCCTCGTCGCGATCTCGAGCACCGACTGGAACAGCTCCGGCTTGACCTGGTCGCGCGTACTCGCTCCGGCACGGCGGCGAGCACCTGCTCGATCCCGTGCGCGAGATCGAGCGTCTCGGGATCGAGGAGCATCAGCTCCTCCTCGATGCCGACCGTGAAGGGCGTCCCCGTGAAGCTGTGCTCGAGCACGATGTCGCCTCGCGGGCGCGTCGGCGACCCGCCGGGCGGCCCCGATCCTAGCCCTCCGAACCCGCTATACACTGGCCGCCCGCGCCCAAACGCGCGCCCGGGTCGCCAGCGCGCCCGGCGCGATGGCGGCTCGACCGACGAACTCAACACCGATCGCAGGAGGCACACCTCACATGGAGGTCAAGAGCATCACCGAGCAGAAGTCCCTTCTCGACGTCCTCCCCCCGGGCAAGAAGGCCCGCCTGCACCGCCTGCTGTTCGAGTTCGGCCCCGGCAACGGGACGCTGATGCTGCTGCCGATCGACCAGGGCATCGAGCACGGCCCGCGCGACTTCTTCCCGAACCCGGCCTCCAAGGACCCCGAGTACCAGTTCCGGCTCGCCGCCGAGGCCGGCTACTCGGCGATCGCCTGCCAGATCGGCTTCGCCGAGAAGTACTACCCCGACTACGCGGGCGCGGTGCCGCTGATCCTCAAGGTCAACGGCAAGACCGACGTGCCGCCGGACGACCAGGCGCTCTCGACCTGCAACTCCTCGGTCGAGGACGCGGTCCGGCTCGGCGCCGACGCGGTCGGCTACACGATGTACCTCGGCTCGCCCCGCCAGGACGAGGACCTGCTCCAGCTGCGGCGGCGTCCGCCAGGACTGCGACCGCTTCGGGATGCCGCTCGTCGTCTGGGCCTACCCGCGCGGCGAGGCCATCGAGAAGGTCGGGCGGCAAGGGCTCCTTCTACGCGATCGACTACGCGGCCCGGATGGCGATGGAGATGGGCGCCGACGTCGTCAAGCTGAACATGCCGAAGATCGACCCCGAGAAGGACAAGGACTCCCCCGCCCCCTACAACGAGGGCGACTTCACGCAGGAGGACGCGATCGCGCACTGCGTCGAGTCGGCCGGCCGCTCGCTGGTCGTCCTCTCCGGCGGCTCGAAGATCGACGACGAGCAGCTGCTGCAGCAGACGCGCTTCGTCATGCAGGCCGGCGGCTCCGGCGTGATCTACGGGCGCAACGTCTGGCAGCGCGAGTGGAGCGAGGCGCTCGAGATCGTCGAGCAGATCAAGGAGATCCTGCTCTCGAGCGTCTCCCGCGTCCCCTAGCCGGGCCGTTACAGGCCGCGCGGTGTGAGCGGCCTGTAACGAACCGATGAGCGCCGGGTAAACTGCTGCGCGATGGCAGAGCTCCACGAAGCCCTCGACCGCCGCCACCTCAGCTACGAGCAGTTCGAGGAGGCGTTCGAGCGCGAGGCTGCCATCGAGGAGCGCCGCCGCGAGGAGCTGCGCCGGCGCGCCGCCAACCGCTCGCGGGCGCGACGCATCGAACAGGGCGGAGCGCAGCGGCAAAGTCCGCTTCAGCGTCCTCGCGGTCGCGCTCACGGCGACCACGGTCGTCGTCGTCATCGTCATGTTCGAGATGCTCGCCTGGATCGTCGGCGGCTAGCCGGCGGCGATCGCCCGCCCAGAACAGGCGGCTGAAGCGGCCGGCTCAGGAGACTCTCGTCGGTGGGACCGGCGCCGTCGGAGCTCGGGGCGCCCTCCTCCGAGGAGGCGTAGACCTCCTTGCGGAAGACGCTCGACGTCGCGTGGCGCCTCGATCCCGATCCGCACCTTGTCGCCGGCCACGGAGAGGACGGTACCTCGATCTCGTCGCCGATCATGATGCTCTGATTCGTCTTCCGGGTCAGTACCAGCACGGTTGACGCCCCACCTCGGAACGGAGTCCTGTCCGAACGAGATCAAGGAGGACTACCGCCGGGTGCCCAGCGGCCACGGCCGCGGGGAGAATACTGGAGCCGGGTGGACATTCACCAGAAGCTCGAGTCTTCATCTGTGGCGCCCATGATCGCGGCCGCCGAAGCCCCGAGCAGCGGTGCCGCGGGTCGGTGCGCTGCTAGTCTGCCGCCCGCGATGGCAGGCAGATCACTACGCGCACAACTGAACCAGATCCGCGCCTGGGTCCGCGAGGGCCGCACGGACGCGTGGATCGCCCACCAGCTCGAGGTCCCGGCCGCCGAGCTCCGTGACTTCCGACGCCGCCACGGCCTCTCCGCCGACGCCGAGCGCCGACACGGCCGCCGATCTCCGCGACGAGATCGAGGCCGAGGTCGAGGCCGCGACGCTCGCCGCCGACGACGAGGACGACGAGGAAGACGAGGACGAGGACGAGCGGACCGAGGACGAGGATGCCGCCGACGCGAGGACGCCGAGGACGGCGAGGACGGCGACGCGGGCGCACGCCGTCGCGGCGGCGCCGTCGCCGTGGCGGCCGCGGGCGCCGCCGCGGCGGGCGCAAGATCGAGGCCAGCTTCGACCACGGCGACGACGACGGCTACGGCCTCTGGCTCGACGCCTCGGTCAAGGACAACCCCGTCTACGCCGAGCACTGGGCCGGCCACCGCCAGGTCGAGGTCACGATCGAGCCCGATCAGATCGTGATCCGCCGCAGCGGCGACCAGGACTGACCTCGACGACCCCGTTCACGCGCGGGGACGTCGGTCCTCAGTTGCTCGTCTGTTCGAGACGCCCCCGCCCCACTCCGGGCCGGACATCGCCGCGAGCCCGTCGAGGACGACCTCGAGCGTGTGCAGGTCGAAGGCGTCGGCGATGCCGTCGTTGATCAGCTCCTTGCCGAGCTGATCGCGCTCGGCGATCGTGCCCGCGGGCGAACAGGAACCGGCCGATCTGGCTGTCGCGGTTCGGCCGCGTCTGGCGCGCGTAGCCGTCGGGCAGCCCCGGACGCCGCCGCTCTCGGCGGTGCGGCGCAGCAGGTGCACGAGGATCGCCTCGGGCGTGCCCTCGGGCTCGTTGATCGGGTCGCGGCCGAGCACCTTGGTCGCCTTCTTCGGCCGCATGCCTGCGCTTGACCGCCCGGCGCAGGGCGCGGCGCTCGGGCGGGCTCAGCGCCTCGAGGCCGGCGCCGCCGTCGAATTCCCGGCCCCTGCGGCGCAGCCCCTTGAACATCATCCACAGCGGCGCGCGGTGCGCCCGCGGGATGCCGCCGAACGCGAGCACGAGCGCGACCCAGACCGCCATCGCGGCGATCCCGAGCACGAGCTGCTGGAAGATGCGAGTCGGAGGTGAACAGCGCCGTGCAGCGAGCCGACGACTCCGGCCGCAGGGTCGAGACCACGATCATCCGCCAGGGCATCCGGATCGGGCTGCGGCCGCGCTGCGAGCGGATGAAGATCGAGAGCGCCGGCAGGGCGAACGCGCCGATCATCGCCAGCGGCGTGCCGACGACCCCGAGCCGCGGGACGAGCAGCAGCGAGAGCCCGATGAACAGCAACGCCGCGACGACCGCGCCGATGATGAACGGGACCCGCTTGTCGGCGTACTTGACCGACTTGTTGATCATCCGGTAGACGGTCGGGGCGACCAGCCCGGCGGCGATGCAGCGGGATCAGCGGCGCCGAGTCCGAGTAGGACTGCGGCGCGATCCGCAGCAGGGCGTGGGCGCCGAGAGTGGTGAGCAGCAGCGTGCCGACCAGCATCAGCGAGAAGTAGCCGAACTGGATGCCGCGGGCGGTGCCGACGCCGTACTCGTCCTCGACCGCGCGGAACATCGGCGTCTTCTGCAGCGGCCGCAGCGCCTTGCGGTAGCCGCCCGGCAGGACGGCGACGAGGAAGGCCGCCCTCGAGGCCAGGTGGTAGGTGCCGAGGTCGGCGTGGGAGACGAAGCGCGAGAGGATGAAGATGTCGGCGTAGCCGACCACCCACATCGAGAGCACGAGCGGCACCCGGATCGCGCCGCGCCTGTAGATCTCGCGCGTCCTCGCTGGAAGTCCCAGGCCGGTTCCAGCTCGAGCGCAGGACGATCAGCGAGAGCAGCGTCGCCAGCACGGTCCCGATCGCCTGGCCGAGGATCGCGCCCTCGATCCCGAGCCCGGCGACCAGCAGCGGCACGACGGCGGCCAGCGTGAAGACCGGCTTCGAGGTCTCGACGGCGATGTAGGCGTAGGGGCGGCGCTCGATCCAGATCGCGATCGAGGTGAGCCGGTAGAGCGCCCCGGCGCCGCCGGCGATCGCCGCCCAGACGAAGGCTGCGGGTCGGCCTTGCCGCCGAGCAGCACGTCGGTGATCGGCTCGCGGAAGACGAGCGCCAGGACGGTGCCGATCGTCGAGACGATCGTGATCGTGATGAGGCCGGTCCCGAAGCTGCGCTTCGGCGCTCCGGCGAGCTCGTCGTCGTCCTCGTCCTCGTCGTCGTCATCGTCGTCATCGTCGTCGCCGCCGCCGAAGGTGCGCTTCAGCGTCCCCTGCTTGGCCGCGAGGGTGAACAGCAGGGTCATCAGCCCGGAGAAGAACATGCAGCAGGCCGAGCTGGCCGAACTCGGCCGGCGGCGAGAAGTTCGCGATCACGATCGCCGAGACGAACGTGAGCACGTTCGAGACGATCATCCCGACCCCGTGGATCCCCGAGAGGCGGATCACCTGGGTCCCGAACGTCGCCCCCGTCTGCGGGCCTCGGCGCTCGGCCCTTGCCGTTTCCCCCGCCGCCGTTCGCGCTCAAACCGACCAGCCGGCGAGCTTCGCGGCCGGTGAACTCGCGCAGCCGCTCGGCGTCCTCGTGCAGGACCTCGAGCACCTCCTCGCCGAGCGCCGCCTCCAGCTCCTCGCGCGGCGGCTTCGAGATCGGCTTCGACAGCGGCAGGGCCACATCGAGTGCGAGCCAGGCCCGCCGCGGCAGCCGGCGACCGAGGCGGGTGCGGCTCATCTTCTGGACGCGCATCCCCATCCGCGTCGCGCGCTTCTTGCGCGAGGTCGAGTGGCGCACGTGCTCGAACTTCGGATGCTCGAAGCCCGTATCGACGCCGACGAACTCGAAGACGCGGCGCAGCGTCTCCGCTCGCGCGTCCCGCAGGTCGCTGTTCTCGATCACGAGGATCTGGTCGCGGTCGTAGTGGTCGAGAAAGCGCTGCAGCTGGCTGAAGTACCGGCTGCGGGCGACGTAGGAGGTGTTCGGGTGCAGCAGCGTCGTCGCGCAGGTCGCCCTTCTCGCGGCGCTTGGCGAAGTTGTGGACGTAGTGGGCGGCGATCCGGTCGAGCGGGTCGCGGACGATGTAGATCAGCTTCGCGTCGGGGATGACCCCCGCCATCCGCTCGGGCACGCCCATGTGCTGCGGAAAGGCGGTGTAGTTCGGCGAGGACTCGCCGCGGCAGCGGGCGGTCGGGTCGAAGTGGCGCGCGTACCACTCGGGGCCGCGGCCCCAGTTGCGCTCGGCGATGAAGTAGTTGAGCTCCTTCGGCGTCGACATCGACACCTCCGGGTGCAGCCCCAGGTAGTAGTGCAGCCCGCTCGTACCGCACTTCTGGGCGCCGATGATGATCAGGTTGGGCAGGGTCGAATCGCCCGAGGACGCGCCTCGCGACACCGCTGATCTCGGTCGTACCGGCGGCACCCCGCTTGCCGGCAGACGACTCGGTCGGAACCGGCGCCTCCATAGGTGCCCTGGAGGGTAGCGGAGCATCGGGCGGGCTCACGCCTCCACACCCTCCCCGGGCCGCTCCTCCCCGCCGCCCACGTCGCCGTCGCCGCCGGCCTCGCCCTCGTCGCCGCCCACTGCATCCCGCTCCGGCCTGCGGCCTCCTCGCGCGAGGATCTCGTTGCCGGTGCCGATGCGCCGCATCGGCCATTTGCCGTGCCATGGCGACATCGCGGCGTCGAAGCGCTGCTCGAGCAGGCGCCGGTAGGCGGGGTCGTCGAAGTCGAGCCCGAGCTCCCGCGGCGGCGCGGGATCCGCTGGAAAGCGACGCCGAGCCGCCGCATGACGCGCGAACTCGCAGCGAGTCGGTGATCACCATCACCCGCTCCGCGGGTACCCCGAGCGACCCGCCACGCGCCTCGAGCTCGGCCTCGAACTCGGCTCCGGCTGGCCCAGCGCGTAGACGATCGCCCTTCGGCCGGCGGCGCTCGGGGTGGCGGATCAGATCGCGGCCGGTCAGCGCCGAGCGCCAGCGGCAGGCTCGGCCCGACGGGGTGGCTCGAGTAGCGCCACCAGCGGTTCAGCGCGCCGCGTCTGCGCACGCGCTGCGGCGGACGCTCGCCGTCGGCCAGCCCCGCGAGCACCGCCGCCGCCTCGACGGCGCCGTTGTCGGCGCGACTCGCCGGCAGCCGGCTGTGAGCCGCCTCGCGGCGGTCGGCGTCGAGCAGCTCCTCGAGCTCGTCCGCGAGTCCGGGTCCTCGGGGCCGTCGACGGCGAGCGCCGACGCCCTCCTCGGCCGCCCAGCGCGCTCGCGCGGCCTGATCGTCGGTGTTGCGCGGCATCGGCACGAACAGGGTCGGCACCGCGAAGGCGACGAGCTCGTGGAAGGCGTTGTAGCCGGCGGCGGCGACGGCGAGGTCGAAGGCGCGGAAGTAGCGGCTCATCGGGAAGGTCGCGTCGAGGAGGACGACTCCCGTCGGGCACCTCCAGGCCGGCGCCGATGCTCGACTGCAGCGCCGCCACCTGCAGCCCCGGCTCGCTCTCCGAGCCGCTCGAGGACACGCGTCGACGGCGGCGTCGACGGCGCCACCCTGACCGAGGTTGACGAGCGCCGTCGTCCGCCTTCGGGTCGAGGCCGAGCTCGCGGGCGGCCCGCGCCGCGCGCGAGCAGCTCGTCGGGGTCGAGGTAGACGATCGGCCCGACCTGGATCGCCTCCTCGCGGCGGGCGACGGTCGGGCCCGGTCGTCCGCTCCGCGGCCAGCTCGCCCGGCTCGAGGACCGCGTCGAAGGCGCCGGTCCGCGCCAGGGCCGCGGCCGGCGAGTGCCCGCCGCCACATCGGCCGCCGGCACCAGACCGAGCGCGGCGCGCCCGCGGCGGAGAGCACGTGGGTCAGCGCCCGGTAGGGATGGACGCCGTCGAAGACGACGAGGTCGGGTCGCTCGTCGGCCAGCAACCGCTCGAGCCGTCGTGCGCAGGCGCAGGTTCCACTGCCAGTCCGAGCCCGAGGCGGGCCGGCGGTAGGAGGGGAAGTACTCGACCCGGAAGCCGGCCCCGACGACCGCAGCGACCGCCTGCGAGAGCGTGAAGAAGAACCGGCTCGACGTCCTCGGGCAGCCGCCGGGCGATCGCCATCGCCCGGTTCAGGTGGCCGAGCCCGGTGCCGTTGCTGGTCGCGAACAGGATCTTCGGGCGCGCCTCGCCGCCGGCTCGCCGCTGCGCCCGAGGCCGGCGGCTCATCGCGCTCGCCCTCCCGCTCGAGCGCCGCGCGCAGGACCGGCGCGGCGTGGTTGCCCTCGCGCTCGAGCGTCGTCGACCGCTCGCCCGTAGCGCGCCGGCGACCCGGCGCCGGGCAACGGGCCCGAGCTGGCTGCGCCAGCGGCCCGCGTGGGCGGCCTCGGCGGTGACCGAGGACTCGAAGAACTCGTGGATCGCCTGCTCGTCCTCGAGCCCGAGGAAGTCGAGCAGCTCCGCGTAGACCCGCTCGCGCTCGGGGCCGACGAGATCGTCGAGCAGCACGACGCGGAAGCGGTCGGGCGTCGATCGCGTAGGCGGCGCCGTCCTCGCTGCCGCGCACGCCGCGCTCGATCTCCCGCAGCCGGGCCGCCCACCAGTCGATGCCGCGCGACGACGCTGTCGGGGCCCCAGGTCTTGCCGGTGACCGAGGCGGCCGAGTCGCGGCCGTCACGCAGCGCGTGGATCACGCGCGCGTCGGGAAACAGGCGCAGCAGCGTCTGCGCCTCCTTGACGTTGTGCGAGGACATCTCGACGAGCCCCGGCTTGCCGGCCCGCTCGGCGACGGGCCCGAGCAGATCGCCGACGAGCCCGCGGCAGGCGACGATCGGATCCTCGGGCCAGGCGGCCTCGAAGCGCTCGCAGGCGGCGTCGAAGTCGGCGCCGGCGGTGCAGGTTGTAGAGGCCGCGGGGCCGCCCGTCGACGCGGACCCGATGCCACCAGAACCCGCGCAGCTTGGCGAGGTAGCCGGCGAGCGTGATCCGGCCCTCGAGCAGATCGGGCAGGCCGCGCTTGTTGCAGTGGAAGCGGGCCTCGATCGGGACGTCGGCGAGGCGGCTGTGGCGGCCGAGCAGCCGGGCCAGGGCGTGGGTGCCCGAGCGGCCGGTGCCGCCGATGAAGACGGGCTCGGGCCGGTGCGCGCTCACGCCGGCTGGCGCTCGTAGGCGGCGCGCAGCGCCCGGGCGCAGTGGAAGTCCTCGCGCTCGAGCCGGTCGAGCGTCTTCTCGTACTCGCGCACGAGGTCGCGCCTGGCCTGCTCCGGTCAGGCCCTCGCGCCAGCGCTCCTTGTGGGCGGCGCCGGCGTTCATCTCGCGCTCGAAGAAGCTCGCGCATCCCGGCCTCCTCCTCGAGGCCCGGTGAACTCGAGGATGCGCGCGTAGACGCCCTCGCGGTCGCCGGCGACGAGGTCGTCGAGGGAGACGCGTGAGCAGCTTCGAACGGTCCTCGAGACGCGCTGACGCCGCGCTCGATGTTGCGCAGCCGCCCCTCCCACCAGCGCAGGCCCTCGAAGCCGTCGCGCGGATGCGAGCGCTTCTGGCGCTTGGAGACCTTCGAGGAGCCGGCGTCGCGGCCGTCGCGGACGGTGTGGATCAGCTTCGCCTCCGGGAACAGCCGCTGCAGGGTCGGGCTCTCGGCGATCGTGAAGCAGCTCATCTCGATCAGCCCCGGCTTGCCCTGCTCGGCGGTCAGCGGCCAGAGCAGGTCGAGGAACAGGTTGCGGCAGGCGAGCTCGAGGTCGAGCGGGATAGGTCCGCTCGAACTCGGCGACGGCGGCGTCGAAGCGCTCGCGGCGGGACGATCTTGTGCAGGCCGCGGACCTTGCGGCCGAAGGCGAGCCGGCGGGCGACGACCGGGCGCGACCTCGCCGGCGCGGATCCGCCTCCACCAGAACTTCTTCAGCTTCTTGAGGAAGGTGCTCGGCGTCGACGCCGCCGCAGAGCAGATCCGGGAAGCCCTGCGGGTTGCAGTGGAAGCGGCACTCGATCGGCACCCGCGCGTAGCGCGAGTGGCCGCCGAGCAGGTGCGAGAGCACGTGCGTGCCCGAGCGGCCGGTGCCGCCGACGAAGATCAGGTCGGGGTTCTCGGGCCGCGTCGCGCAGCGAGCTCGGCCGCGGTCGGTCGCGCCATCAGGCGTTCCCCTGCCGGCGGTGCTCGTAGACGCGGATCAGCAGCTCGGCGCAGTGGATCGCCGTCCTCGCGCATGCCCTCGAGGATCTCGCGATAGCGGTCGTCGACCTCGGCCTGCTGCCGGCGCTCGGGCACGCTCGCTGCGCCAGCGCTCCATGTGGGCGTTGCGGTCCTGGACCCGGCTCTGGAAGTAGTCGAGCATCGGCGTCCTCGTTGCGGAGGCCGGCGAAGCGGCGCATCAGCCGGTAGGTGCGGCGGCGCTCGCCGCCGACGAGCTCGTCGAGGCTGACCGGGTAGACGACGTCCCGGCTCGACGCGCGCGGGCACCCGGCGTCGATCCGCGGATCCGCGCCTCCCACCACTCCAGGCCCTGGTCCATCGACCGCGGGTAGGCGAACAAGCGGGCCTGGCCGACCCGCGAGGCGGCGGCGTCGCGGCCGTCCCGGACGACGTGGATGAACTTCGCCTCGGGGAACAGGCGCGCGAGGGTCGGCGCCTCGGCGACGACGTCGCAGCTCTGCTCGATCAGGCCCGCCTTCGCCTCCTCGGCCGCCAGCGGCCACAGCAGATCGAAGAACAGCTGCCGGCAGGCTGCCTCGGGCTCGACCTCGAAACGGCGCAGGAAGGCCGTCGGAGGCGGCGTCGAGGCGCGTCCGGGGCACGTAGCGGTGGATGCCGCGGAAGCTGAGCCGGGCGGGCTCGAAGTTCCGGTACCAGTACTGGCGCAGCCGCCAGACGAACAGCTCGGGGCCGGTCGCCCGGCGAGCACGTCGGGGAACCCGCCCGGGTCGGTGTGGAAGCGGGCCTCGTTCGGAACCTTGCGGAAGTGGCTGTGGTTGTTGAGGATCTTGGAGACGACGTGCGTGCCGGAGCGACCGGTCCCGCCGACGAACAGCAGCGGCGGCGGGTTGAAGACCTCAGTCGTCGTCGGCGCGGTCGAGTGCCGCCTCGATGTCGAGTGCGGGCTTCTCATCGGTGATTCACCCGAGCCGGACGAACGCCAGGCGCCTCCGGTGCCGGCTGCCGCGGCGGCAACGAGCCGCGGTCGCCTCGGAGCTGCCGGGTTGCAGGCGCCTCGAGGTACCGGAGACAGGTTACTTGAGGCCGCTGATCTTGTAGGCCTGCTCGCCGGGCCCGACCATGCCCAGCTTGCGCGCCTCGCGCATCGCCGCGGCGGGCGTCTTGAGCTGCTCGGCCCGGTGCTCGAGGCGCTGCGTTCTCGGCCTTCAGCTCGCGTCAGCCGCTGCTCGGAGGCCTTCGACTCGCTGCCACGTGTCGATAGACGTTGATCGCCGGCTTCACGTAGGAGGCGAGGACGGCGAAGAGGACCAGCACCAGGGCGATGCGGGCGACCCGGTCCCACTGGATGCGGCTAGCCGGTGCTCCGCCGGGGCCGCTGCGCGGGGCGACGCGGGCCCGGTAGCGGCGGGTGCGGACGGTGGTGGCGGCCATCGACAGCAGATTTCGACCCCACGCCCCCGAGCCTGCCGCCGGCGCCGCTGCAACCGCCGCTTGCGAAAAGGCGAACGTGCTGTTCGTGGCCCGGCCCGCCACCGGGACCGGCAGCGGCGCCTACCCGCGGCCGCTGAAGGCGTCGAGGCCGGGGAAGCTCGCGGCCTCGCCGAGCTGCTCCTCGATCCGCAGCAGCTGGTTGTACTTGGCGACGCGATCGGAGCGCGACGGCGCGCCGGTCTTGATCTGCCCGCAGCCGGTGCCGACGGCGAGGTCGGCGATCGTCGTGTCCTCGGTCTCGCCGGAGCGGTGCGACATGACGGCGCTGTAGCCGGCCGTCGCGGGCCATGCGCACGGCCTCGAGGGTCTCGGTCAGCGTGCCGATCTGGTTGACCTTGACGAGGATCGAGTTGGCGACCCCGGCGTCGATGCCGCGGCCCAGGCGCTCGGGGTTGGTGACGAAGAGGTCGTCGCCGACGAGCTGGCAGCGATCGCCGAGCGTCGTCGGTCAGCGCCTTCCAGCCGTCCCAGTCCTCCTCGTCCATGCCGTCCTCGATCGAGATGATCGGGTAGCGGTCGACCTTGTCGGCCCAGTAGGCGGCGAGCTCGGCGCGCTCAGGCTGCGGTCCTCGTGCTCGAGCACGTAGGAGCCGTCCTCGTAGATCTCGCTCGTCGCCGGGTCGAGCGCGATGAAGACGTCCTTGCCGGGCTCGTAGCCGGCGGCCGTCGATGCCCGCGACGAGCGCCTCCAGCGCCGCCTCGTTCGAGGCCAGGTCCGGGGCGAAGCCGCCCTCGTCGCCGACGGCGGTGGCCAGCCCCTGGGCCTGCAGGTGGCCCTTCAGGGCGTGGAAGACCTCGGTCTCCGACGCGCAGGCACTCGCCGAAGCTCGAGGCGCCGGCGGGGACGATCATGAACTCCTGGAAGTCGACCGAGTTGTCGGCGTGGGAGCCGCCGTTGAGGACGTTCATCATCGGCACCGGCAGCATCGTCGGGTGCGCCTCGGGATCGCCGCTCGTACAGCGTCGCCACGTAGCGGTAGAGCGGCATCTCGCTCGCCTGCGGCGGCGGCGCGGGCGACCGCGAGGGAGACGCCGAGGATCGCGTTGGCGCCCAGGCGCGACTTGTTCGGCGTCCCGTCGAGCTCGATCAGCATGCGGTCGATCGCCTCCTGGTCGGTCGCCGCGGCGCCGCAGATCGCGTCGACGATCTCGCCGTTGACGTTGGCGACCGCGCTGCGCGACACCCTTGCCGCCCCAGGCCTCGCCGCCGTCGCGGAGCTCGGTCGCCTCGAACTCGCCGGTCGAGGCGCCGGAGGGCACCGCGGCGCGACCGTGGCCGCCGCCCTCGAGGTTGACGTCGACCTCGACCGTGGGGTTGCCGCGGGAGTCGAGGATCTGGCGGGCGTGGATGTTGTTGATCGCGTTCATCGAGGGCGGCAGTCTTTCAGGTGCCGCCGAGATCGGCGCGGAAGCGTGCCGCGGCGGCGCGCAGCGCCAGCTCCGGATCGACATGCGCAGGCGGCGGGCGACGTCGACGACGGCGAACAGCAGCTCACCGACCGCGCGCTCGGCCGCCTCACGCGAGGCCGGCTCGGCCGTCGGGGCGCCGTCGGCGCCGGTTCCGACGGTGCCGCGCAGCTCGGCCGCGAGCCCGGCGGTCGCAGCTGCGCTCGCCTCGGCGTCGGCGGCGCCGACGATCCCGAGCTCGCTCCCGGCGGCGGCGCGGTTGGCGGCGCGGCGCTGCAGCTTGCGCGCGTACAGCAGCGCCGGCAGGTTCTCCGGCACGTCCGCGAACAGACCCTCGCGGCCCTCCTGCTCACGCTTGATCCGGTCCCAGTTCTGCAACACCTCGCCTGCGTTACGGGCGTCGGCGTCGCCGAAGACGTGCGGGTGGCGGCGGATCAGCTTCGCGCGCATCCGCTCGGCGACCGCGGCCATGTCGCCGGCGCCGCGCTCCTCCAGCAACAGACCCAGGAAGTGGACCTGGAAGAGAACGTCGCCGAGCTCGTCGGCGAGCTTGTCGTCGTCGCCCGAGGCGGCGGCGTCGGCGAGCTCGTAGGCCTCCTCGACCGTGTGGGGGACGATCGAACGCTCGTCCTGCTCACGGTCCCAGGGGCACTCGCGGCGCAGCCGCCGGGTGATCGCGTCGAGGGCCTCAACCGCAGCCCCGGAACGACGCGCGGCGGCCTCGTCCGGGCTCTGCCCGGAGGCGGGCCCGGGCTCTCCGCCGCCGGCGCTCACGAAGGGAGCGTCAGGGAGTCGTCCCGCCCGTGGCCGGGGCGGCGCCCGTGGCCGGGGGGCGCCGGTGGCCGGGGCGGCGCCCGAGGGCACGGCGCCGGTCGGCACCCCGCCGGCCGCAGCTGCGGCGGCGGCTGCGGCCTGCTTGGAGATCGCCACCTTCGGGCCCTGCGGGAGGCCGGTCTGCGTGGTGCCGTCGACCGAGAAGGTCGCGGTGCCGGGCGCGATCGGGCTCGTCGACTGGACGGGCGGCGGCGTGGGCGCGCCCGGCGTCGTCGTCTCGGGCGGCACGTAGCCGTCGCAGAACTGCATCATCACCGCCGGGATGCACTCCGTCCGGCGCTTCCACTTGTCGATGAAGTCGTTCTGGATCTGCTGCTGCTGCGCCTGCTGACGGGCCTGGACGAGCTGCTGCTTGATCGCGGCCTTGGCGTCGTCGAGCGGCTGCGTCGAGGCGGGCTTGTCATCGACGACCTCGATCAGGTAGTAGCCACGATCGGTCTTGAACGGGCCGACGAGCTGGCCGACGGGTGCGGAGAAGACCTGATCGTCGAGCTGCGGATCGCCCTGGCCCTTGACGAGGCCCTCGAGCAACCCGCCACGGTCCTTGGAGGCCTGGTCCTGCGAGTACTTGGCGGCCGTCTGCTGCCAGGTCTTCGCGAAGGCGGGGTCGTCGGGGCTGAGGCCCTGCAGCTTCTGCTTCGCGGCGTTCACCTGCTGCTGGTCCTTGTTGAGGATCACGCGGACGCTGCGCTGCGCCGGGGTCTCGAAGCTCGACTTGTTCGCGTCGTAGAAGTCCTGGATGTCCTGGTCGGTGACCGTCGGGGTCTTGTTCCAGGCGTCGGTCAGCTTCTGCTCGAGCGCCAGCAGCCGGGCCTGGTTTTGGACGTCGGCGCACTGCTCGGGCGGCGTGTTCGCCTTGATCTCCGCGTCGGTGCAGAACTTCGACTGCTGCACGACCTTCGTGAACTCGGCCTCGCTCTTGAAGCTCTTCTTGATGCTGTCGAGCTGGTCCTGGACGTCCTGGTCGGTGACGTCGATACCGAGGTCGTGGGCCTCGCCGCGAGCCCAGATCGCGAGCAGCAGGCCCTGCATCGTCTGGTCGTTGATCTGGGCGTACTGGGGATCGCTCGGCGGCGGCACGTCCTTGAGGCCGAGCTGGGCGACGGTCTGGTCGAGCGCATGCTCGTACGCATCGTGGGTGACGACGCCGTTGTCGACGTGGTCGACGATCGCCACGGCGTCGCTCGGGACGCCGGGGCGGCCGAGCCCGGCGGTCGCGGCGGCGAGGATCAGCGCGACGATCACCACCGCTGAGAGGACGATGATCACGAGGCGTTTCTTGGAAGCCGTGAGTGCAGTCACGGGCGGGGACAATAGCGACCGGCGGGCGTCGGCTCGACGCCTCGACGGCAGGCGGCCTCTCCCCCCATCCCGCCGCTCAGACGGGTTCGGCGACCGCCGCCTCGCGACTCGCCACGACGGCGTCGGCGAGCGCCTCGAGCGTCGCCCGGCGCGAGGCCTCCGTCTCGCCCCCGTCGGGGACGCGCAACGTCAGTGACTGCTCGCGCGCCGAGTACACGACCTCGGGGATGCGATCGCGGATCGCGCCGACGCGCTCGGAATCGAAGTCGAGTCCGGCGACGGCGACGAGACCGCCCCGCACGGTCAGCGCCGAGGCCCCCTCGCGGGCGAAGGCGATGCGTGCCGCCTGGACCGCGAACAGCGCCTCGACCGGCTCCGGCAGCGGCCCGAAGCGGTCCCCGAGCTCGTCCGCCAACGCCCGCAGCTCGCCCGCGCGGCGGGCGCCGGCGATGCGCCGGTGGACGTCGATCTTCGCGGTCTCGTAGGGGATGTACTCGGAGGGGATGAAGGCGGAGACGTCGACGTCGACGCGCACCTCCGAGTCGCCCTCGCCCTCGTCACCCGTGCCGCGCAGCGCCTCCACCGCCTCCTCGAGCATCTCGACGTAGAGCTCGAACCCGACCGCGGCGACGTGGCCCGACTGCTCGGCGCCCAGCAGATCGCCGGCGCCGCGCAGCTCGAGGTCGCGCATCGCGATCCGGAAGCCGGCGCCGAGCTCCGTGTGGTCGGAGAGCGTCGCCAGCCTCGCCGCCGCCTCGCGGCTGACCCCCTCCTCGGAGGGATAGAGCATGTAGGCGTGGGCACGCTCGTGGCTGCGGCCGACCCGGCCGCGGATCTGGTACGCCTGCGCGAGCCCGAGCTGGTCGGCACGCTCGACGATCAGCGTGTTTGCCGCTGGGACGTCGAGTCCGGACTCGATGATCGTCGTCGCGACGAGCACGTCCGCCTCGCCGCGGAGGAAGGCGAGCATCGTCTCCTCGAGCTGGCCCTCGTCAAGGCGGCCGTGTGCCTCGAGGAAGCGCGCGCTGGGGACCAGCGCGCGCATCCGCTCCGCCGTCTCGTGGAGGGTCTCGACCCGGTTGTGGAGGAAGAAGGCCTGCCCGTCGCGGCTCAGCTCGCGCTCGATCGCAACGCGGACGAGGTCCTCGTCATAGGGGCCGACGTAGGTGCGGACGGGGCGGCGTCCCTCGGGCGGGGTCTCGATCACGGAGATATCGCGGATCCCCGCGAGGCTCATCTGCATCGTCCGCGGGATCGGCGTCGCCGACATCGAGAGGACGTCGACGCGGAGCTTGAACTGGCGCAGCAGCTCCTTCTGCTTGACGCCGAAGCGCTGCTCCTCGTCGATCACGAGCAGGCCCAGGTCCTTGGCCCGCACGTCGCGTGAGAGCAGCCGGTGGGTGCCGATGAGGATGTCGAGCTCACCCGAGGCGAAGCGGGCCAGTGCCTCACGGACCTCGGCCGGCTTGCGCAGGCGCGAGACCATCTCGATCTCGTACGGGAAGTCGCGCATGCGCTCGCGGAAGGTGCCGAGGTGCTGGGCGGCGAGGATCGTCGTCGGGACCAGCACCATCACCTGCTTCGAATCCGCGAGCGCCTTCTGCGCGGCACGGATCGCGACCTCGGTCTTGCCGTAGCCGACGTCGCCGCAGATCAGCCTGTCCATGGGCCGCTCGGACTCCATGTCGGCCTTGACCGCCTCGATCGCATCGATCTGGTCGGCGGTCTCGCGGTAGGGGAAGGATTCCTCGAGTCGCAGCTGCCACTCGCCGTCGGGGCTGAACGCATGGCCGCTGCGCGCCTGCCGCTCCGCGTACAGGTTGAGGAGCTCGCCGGCCATCTCCCGGGCAGCGCGCCGGGCCCGCGTCTTCAGGTTGCTCCAGCGCTTGCCGCCGAGCTTGCTCAGCTCGGGCGCCGCCTCGCCGGCGCCGACGTAGCGCGTGATCTTCGCGAGCTGCTCGGCCGGGACCAGGACCTTGTCGCCGTCCCGGTAGGAGAGGTCCAGGTAGTCGCGGGTGATGCCTGCGACGGTGCGGGTGTCGAAACCGGTGAACTGGCCGACGCCGTGGTCCTCGTGAACGACGTATTCGCCGACGGCGAGATCGCCGATCGTCGCCAGCCGGCCGCGACCGGGCGCCGGGGCGGCGGGGCGGCGGCGATGGACGAGCCGCCGCATCGGGATCACGGCGAGCTTCAGCGAGGGCGCGACGAAGCCCTCCGACAGCGATGCCTCCGCGAAGTGGATCGCCGGCTCGGAGGCGACGCGCCGCCCGGGCTCGGCCGGGTTCATCATCGCCGGCGTGATCCGTTCGAGCGAGTAGCGAGCGCGCTCGGCCTCGCCCCAGCGGTCGAAGGTGACGACGGTGACGTAGCCGGAGTTGAGCTGTTTGAGCAGCTCCGACTCGGCCTCGGCAATGCTCCGGGCGGCGCTGACGGGGGCCGAGGCCCGGAAGGCATGCGGCTGCCCGGAGTCGAGCGCGGCGAGCGTCAGCTCCGCGCGCTCCCGAAGGGCGTCGGAGACCTCGACGTACAGCGCGGCGACGTCGTCGTCGTGGATCGCCGCCCGCACGTCCGCGAGGTGGTCGGCGAGGGCGCCGTCGAGGTCCTCCTCGCCGGCGATCACGACGGCGGTCTCGGCCGAGATCAGCTCGAGGAAGCTCGAGAAACGATCGGTCGGCAGCAGCTCGGCGAGCGCCTGCGGGCGCTCACCCTCCTCGGCCGCCTCCGAGAGCGCCGCCTCCGCGAGCAGGCGATGGTCGGGATCGATCTCAGCGGCGGGATCGAGCTCGACCAGCTCCGCATCGCCGAGCGAGCGCTGGGTGAAGGTCGAGAACCAGCGGATCGACTCGATCTCGTCGCCGAACAGCTCGATCCGCGCGGCTCGGTCCTCGGTCGCGCCGAAGACATCGAGGATGCCGCCGCGCACGGCGAACTGACCGCGGTCGGAAACCTGGTCGACGTGCTCGTAGCCGGCGCCTGCGAGGAGCTCGGCGACATCGTCGAGGTCGACCTCCTCGCCCGCGTGCAGGGCGAAGCCGGCGGGCCGCAGCGATGCCTCGGGAACGGCCTCGGCGAGGGCGACGGCGCTGGCGACGACCACGGGGGCTTCTCCTTCCGCGGATTCCGCGGCGAGCGCGTCGAGAGCGGCGATCCGCAGGCCGACGAGGTGTGGCGGCGGGGCGAGGTGCGATTCGTAGCCGGTGCCCCGCGACGGGTAGAGGCGCACCCGGCGGGGCGCCAGGAAGGCGCCGAGGTCGCGGGCCAGATCGCGCGCGGCGCGGTCATCGGGGGCGACGAGCAGCAGCGGGCGCTCCGCGAGCGCCCGACCGTCCTCGGCGAGCGCCGCCAGCAACAGTGGCCGGACGCCCGCCGACATCTGCGCCGAGGGTCGGTCGCCGGCCGCGACGGCGCGCGAGAGCTCCCCGAGGGCGCGGTCGGAGGCGATCAGATCGAGTAGCGGTCTCAGCGACATCGTTTTCGGTTCCGGGTAGGCACGGCGGGAGGTACCGCGGGCAGCGAACCGGACCGGACTCGGTCCGGCGGCTCACCAACCGATCTTACGCAGGCGCGCGGGGCGTCAGGAAGCGCGGCTCAGTCGCGGTAGCCGAGGCCGGGGCCCTCGCTCTGCCAGGCGACCTGACCCTCCCCCTCGACCTTCGAGCGGCCGACGACGTCGTCCCAGGAATGGAGCATCGCCTTCATGCGCCGCAGCGACTCTCGCGGCATCGTGGCCATATGCGCGGCGAGCGTGAGCGCCGCCTGCTCGGTGGCCTGCGCGGGAGCAACCTTGTGCACCAGGCCCCAGCGGAGCGCCTGCTCGGCCGAGATCTCCTTCGAGGTCAGCAGCGCGTACTTGGCCACCGAGAGGCCGCACAGCGTCACGAGCCGCGCCGGCCCGACGGGCACGCCGAGCGCGGCGCCGGGGAAGCGCAGGCGCATGTTCGAGCCGCCGATCCGCAGGTCGCAGGCGACGGAGATCTCGGCACCGCCACCGACGCAGGCCCCGTGACAGGCGGCGATCGTCGGCTGCGGGAAGGCGACGATCTCGTCGTACAGCTGCGCGAACAGCTCCATCTTGCGCACGGCGCCGGCACGGTCGAGATCCTCCTTGACGTCGGCGCCCGCCGACAGGCCCATGTGGTCGGTGGAGGAGATCACGAGCACGGCGAGGCCCTCGTCCTCGCGCGCTGTGGCGAGGTGGGCGAGCAACTCGTTGAGCATCGGCGTGTTGATCGCGTTGCGACTCTCGGGCCGGTCGAGCTGCAGCAGCCCGACCCCGTACTCGTCGACCTCGTAACGGGTCAGCTCCGACACCGGCGGCTCCTCTCGTTCATTTCGGATTCTCCGTCTCGCCCGCGGCGATGCGTTCGAGCAGGCGCTCGGTCTCGTCGGCTGCGTCCTCGAACAGCAGCCGTACGCTCTCGTCGTCCTCGCGGAAGCGGCCGAGCACGTAGCTGGAGACGATTTCGGGATCGGTGCTGTTGGGGCGCCCGACGCCGATCCGCACCCGCCAGAAGTCACGCCCGCCGAGGCCGCGGTCGAGGCTGCGCAGGCCGTTGTGGCCGGCGACGCCACCGCCGAGCTTCGTTCGCACCTCGCCGAAGGGGATGTCGATCTCGTCGTGAAGCGCGACCACCTGGTCGAGCTCGAGACCGAACGTGCCGCGCGCGGGGCCGGCCGCGTTACCGGACTCGTTCATGTACGTCTGCGGCAGGAGCACGGCGACGCGCGGACCCCCGGGACCGGTGCGGCCCTCGGTGATCAGACCGCCGAACTTCTTGCGCGCCCGCGGCAGGCCCCATCGCTCCGCGAGCAGCGTCGCAACCTCGAAGCCGGCGTTGTGCCGGGTTCCGGCGTAGCTCTTGCCGGGGTTGCCGAGGCCGACGATCAGCGCGTCCATTGCGGAGGGTTCGGGCTCGCCTTCCTCCGCAGCCCTGCTGCGGCGGAAGACGCGCACAGGGCTCAGCCCTCGTCGCCGTCGCCGCCGGAGTCCTCGCCGCCGCTCTCCTCGGCGGCCCCTTCGCCGCCCTCGGCCTCCTCGGCCTCGCCGACGAGCTCCGTCTCCTCCTCGACCTCGGGCTCCTCCTCCTCGACGAGTCGCGGCGGGTTCAGCGTCGCCACCGTCCACTCCTCGGGGTTGTCGAGGACGAGGGTCGCCCCCTCCGGCAGGGCCACGGCGTCGAGCGTGACGGTGTCGCCGATGACCATGGCGCTGACGTCGTGGACGATCGACTCGGGGATCGCGGCCGGCAGGGCGGCGATGGTCACCTCGCGCAGGATGTGCTCGAGGACGCCGCCCTCCTTGACGCCGGGGGCGTCATCGACGCCCTCCAGCTCGAGCGCGACGTCCGCCTGGATCTCGGTGTCGAGATCGACCTGCTGGCAGTCGATGTGGACGAGCTCGCCGCGAACGGGGTGGCGCTGCTGTTCCTTGACGACGACCGGAACCGCGTCCGATCCCTCGATCTGGAGGTCGAAGAGCGTGTGGCCCTCGGCCAGGAAGAGCGAGATGTCGTGCGCGTCGGCCTGGAACGGGCGCGCGGCCTCGCCGGACGTGTAGACGACGCCCGGAACCTGGCCGTCGCGACGCAGGCGCCGCGCCGTGCGCGAGCCGAAGCCGGTCCGTTCGGAAACCTTGAATGTGGGTCTGCCACTAGCCATGGGGGACGGCAGGATAGCCATCCCGGGGCTTCGGGCGCTGCTCCAGCAGCCGGGGATCGTTGCTGACGATCCCATCGACCCCGAGCGCGGCGAGCTTGGCGACCCGGGCCGCATCGTCGACGGTCCAGGCGATGAGCTCGACCCCGAGCTCGCGGGCCCGGCGGACGAGCGCCCGGGTGATCACGGGGTGGTAGACCCAGACGGCGCTGGCGCCGAGCCGCTCGACGCCTGCGGCGAGGGAACGGGGAAAGCGCCTCCGCATCAGGGCCAGCGCCGCGAGCACCGCGGGGCGCGCGAGCGGGCGGCGATCCCACGGGCGCGTGACCTTCGGGTAGGTCCAGCCGCGACGCAGCTCGGGCGCGAGCGCGCGGATCGTCTCGAGGCTCTCGACGTACATCGTCGAGACCATCGCCCGCTCGAGAAGGCCGTGCCGCCGCAGGGCGTCGACGAGCTCGTCCTCCCGCCCGGGCAGCTTCAGGTCGCAGTCGATCTCGACCCGGTCCAGGGGTGGACGCGTGAAGGCCGCCAGGGCCTCTTCGAGCGTCAGCGTGCGGCGCTGCTCGGCATCGCGGTGATCGTGGGCGATGACCAGCGGTGCGCGCTCGGACGCGGGCAGCTCGGGTGCTCCGGCGGGCGTCCGGAGGACGTCGAACTCGACCATCTCGACGCCGACCTCGACCGCGCGCTCGAAGCTCTCGAGCGTGTTGCCCGTGACCAGCGCGTCGGCGCCCTTGTGGCCGACGCGTCGCAGGCGCCGGGAGGGAGCGTCGCTCACTCCTCCCCCTCGATCCCGTCGCGACGGGCGGCGACCAGCATCGAGAGGATCGCGCCGAGGCCGGCGAGCACGCCTGAGGAGGCGATTCCACCGCCGATCGCGGCGATCGCGAGGATGCCGCGACCCTGCCGCTCGACGTCCTGGGCGAACGGGAGCGTCGTATCGGAGGTGGCGATCGCAATCGCGCCGATCAGCGCGAGCGCGAGGACGACCGCGGCGGCCCAGATCAGGGTCCGGCCGAGCAACTCGTAGCGATCGAGCTGGGCACGATCCACGCGCCCAATCCTCTCAGGAGACTGCGTCGCCGTGAACCGCGCGCGGGTGGCGCAGCGAGCCGGCATCGGCGGGCTCCAGCTCGGTCTCCTGATCCTCGGTGGCGACGACACCGGTGCTGGGATTGATGTAGCGAACGGCGACGAGGAGCCCGGCGAGGGCGAGGGCGGAGACCACCTTGAGGCTCGTGTCGAGGCCGTCGACGAACGAGTCGCGAACGATCGCCACGATCTCGCTCTCCACCGACGACCCCAACTGGGCGAGCGCGGCGGCAGCCGAGTCGGTGCCGGCGAGAACGCCGTGCAGGACGGCGTCCTGGTGGTCGCTGAGCGGGGTGCCGGCGTCCGCCGCCCGGTTCGCGAGGTCGTTCTCGGAAACCTCCGTGAACAGGGTCGTGATCGCGGCGAGGCCGATCGCCCCACCGGCGATCTGGAACATGTAGACGAGGCCGCCGGCGAGGCTCGACTGCGAGTCCGGCAGCGCCGTCACGGCCGCGGTGGTCACCGCCGAGTAGAAGAGCCCGACGCCGATCCCGACGACGAACAGACCCGCGACCAGCGAGCCGTAGCCGGCGGACTCCGAGAGGAACGAGAGCAGCAGGGTGCCCGCCACCAACATCACCGAGCCGGCGATGATCACGGCCCGCGGTCCGAAGCGCTGATAGAGGCGCGCGGCGTAGAACGAGGTGGCCGCGAACGTCCCCATCATCGGCAGCAGCCCGAGCCCGGCCTGGAAGGCGGAGTAGTCGAGGATCTTGATCAGGAACTGGGGCACGTAGAGGACGATCACGAAGAAGACGGCCGACATCAGCAGCGTCGAGAGGCAGGCGGCAGCAAAGGTCCGGTTCCGCATCACGGCGGCCGGCACCAAAGCCCGGGCGCCGAGCCGCGGCTCGATCACGACGAAGGCGGCGATCAGGGCCACGGCAGCGGCGAACATGGCGATGATGCGGGGGTCGCCGAAGCCCCAGTCGCTGGCCTGATCGAGCCCGAGCAGGAGCAGCAGCAGGCCCAGCGAGAGCGTCGCCATCCCGACCCAGTCGACGCGCTCGTCCTGCAGGTCCTCGGGCTGGTGGATCTTGGCCGCGGTGACGGCGACGGCGATGGCGGCGACGGGGACGTTGAGCCAGAAGATCGCGCGCCAGCTGATCAGCTCGGTCAGCGCGCCGCCGAGCATCGGTCCGACCGCGTTGCCGATCCCGGCGACGCCCAGGATCAGCCCGCCGGCGAGCGCGGCCCGGCTCGGCGGCAGGGCCGCGTAGGTCATGCCGAGGATCGCCGGCCAGATCAGAGCGCCGCCGATCCCCATCCCGACGCGGGCCCCCACGAGGACGTCGATCGAGGGAGCCAGGGCCCCGATCAGGGAGAAGCCCGCGAACAGCGAGGCGCCGATGAAGAAGATGCGCTTGCGCCCGTACATGTCGGCGAGCCGGCCGCCGGTGACGATCGCGAGGCCGAAGATGAGCGCGTAGGCGTTGATCACCCACTGCGCCGTGCCGACGTCGACGTCGAAGTCCTTCTCGATCGAGGGCAGGGCGACGTTGAGGGCCGTGAAGTCGTTGGCGATGACGAAGACGCCGAGGCCCATCGCGACGAGCGCCATCGACGTGCCGGGCGCGAGCTTCTCCTCACCCCCTGCCGTGGCCGCACCCTGATCAGCCGAACTCACAGGCGACAGCTTATGCGCCTGTCAAGCGGCCGGCCGGAAGCCCGGCCGGAACGGCTCAGAAGAGCTGGTTCTCGCCGGCGAAGATCTCGGAGACCGAGTCGTCCGTGAAGATTCGCCTGATCGAGTCGGCGAGCGTCTGCGCTGTCGAGAGCACGGTGATGTTCGGCGGCGCGCCCTCGGCCAGCGGGATCGTGTCGGTGACGACGATGCGCTCGATCTGCGAGTTCTCGTAGGCGAGGCGCTCGAAGGCGGGGCCGCTGAAAACGCCGTGCGTGGCGCAGGCGATCACCCGGGCCGCGCCCTCCTCGAGCACGGTGTCGGCCGCCGCGCACAGCGTTCCCGCCGTGTCGATCATGTCGTCGACGAGCACCGCCGTCTTGCCCTTGACGTCACCGACCACGTAGCCGATCTCGGCGACTTGCTGGGCGGGGCGCTCCTTCTCCATCACGGCCCAGTGGCAGCCGACCTTGCGGGCGAAGTTGCGCGCGACCTTGACCCGGCCGGCGTCCGGGCTGACGATCACGAGGTCCTCGTCGAACTGCTGGTCGATGAACCACTGCGTGAGCATGGGCATCGCGGTCATGTGGTCGACCGGGACCTGGAAAAAGCCCTGGACCTGGCCCGCGTGCAGGTCCATCGTCAGGACCCGGTCGACGCCGATCGCCTCGAGCGCCTGGGCCACGACACGGGCTGAGATCGGCTCGCGCGGCTGCGACTTCTTGTCCTGGCGGGCGTAGCCGTACCAGGGCATGACGGCGATGATCCGGTGCGCGGAGGCGCCCTGCGCGGCGTCGATCATGCACATCAGCTCCATCAGCGCGTCGTTGGGCGTCATGCCGGTGCGCTCGTTGGCCGCCGTCGACTGGACGAGGAAGACGTCGGCGCCGCGGATCGACTCTCCGTAGCGGCAGTAGACCTCGCCGTTGGAGAAGGTCCGCAGGTCGACCTGGCCGAGATCGACGTCGAGGCGCTGTGCGATTGCGGAGGCGAGCGTGCCCGATGCGCGGCCACCGAAGACCATCAGGCGCTTCGTGTACTCCTGCGGGATCGAGCTCTCCACCCGGGGACGATCCTCCAGCGTGCTCACCTTTCCTTGGACTCCTTGCTGCCCCGCTGCGCGGACGCCTGCTTGCGCTCCGCGTAGCCCTCGATGTTGCGCTGTTCGGCCCGGCTGATGCCCAGCGCCCCTTCGGGCACGTCCTCGGCGATCACCGAACCGGCGCCAGTGTATGCCTCATCGCCGACCGTCACCGGCGCGACCAGCGTCGTGTCGACTCCGGTCCGCACGTTGCGGCCGATCTTCGTCCGGTTCTTGACGAACCCGTCGTAGTTGGCGGTCACCGTCGAGGCCCCGAGGTTGGTTCCGGGCCCGACGTCGGCGTCGCCGATGTAGGAGAGGTGCGGCACCTTCGAGCCGGCGCCGATCACCGAGGCCTTGATCTCGACGAAGGTTCCGGCCTTGGCCCCGTCCTCGAGCCGCGCCTTCGGGCGCAGGTAGGCGAACGGCCCGACCGAGCAGCGGTCGGCGACCGAGCACTCGACGAGATAGGAGTGCGGGGCACTGCAGGCCTCGCCGAGCTCGGCGTCGATCATCGTCGTGTGCGGCCCGACGACCGTGCCGGTCCCGATCCGGCTCGCGCCGATCAGGGTGCAGCCGGGCTCGAGGCGGACGTCGGCCGCGATCTCGACCTCGGCCTCGATCCAGGTCGAGGAGGGGTCGACGACGGTGACCCCGGCGAGCATGTGGCGCTCGAGGATCTGCCGCCGGGCCTCGCCCTCGACGACGGCCAGGTCGACGCGGGAGTTGACGCCACAGATCACGTTCGGGTCGTCGGAGACGAACGGCATCACCTTGCCGCCCGCCGCGCGGATCGGGCCGAGCACGTCGGGCAGGTAGTACTCGCCCTGGGCGTTGTCGTTGCTGATTTCGCCCAGCGCGGCGGCGAGGGCGGCGCCGTCGAAGGCGTAGATGCCGGCGTTGATCTCCTTGATCGCACGCTCGGCATCGGTCGCGTCGCCGTCGGCCTTCGTCTCGACGATGCGCTCGACCTCGCCGCCGGCACCGCGGAGGACGCGGCCGTAGGAGCCGGGGGCGTCGAGCACGGCGGTGACCAGCGTCGCCGCAGCGCCGCTCGCATCGTGGGCAGCCAGCAGGGCCTCGATCATCTCCGCGGAGACGAGCGGCACGTCGCCCGAGAGCACCAGCACCGTCTCCGAGGCGGCGACGACGTCGCGCGCCGCCCGCACCGCGCCGCCGGTCCCGTCGGCGACTTCCTGCGGCACGAACTCGATCCCCTCCGGCAGCGCGCCGGAGATGTCGCGGTCGGGCGAGACGATTACGGCGATCCTCCCGGCCCCCGCGGCCCGTGCGGCCGCGATCGGCCAGGCGACCATCGGCCGCCCGCACACCGGGTGCAGGACCTTGGGCACGGCGGACTTCATCCGCGTCCCCTGACCCGCGGCCATGATCAGGACGGTCGGCGCGCTCACGGGAGCATCGTAATCACGGTGGCGACCCGCGCGCCCGGCGAACCCGGCTCATGCGGCTTCTTCCTCAGCCCGAGCCCGCTCGAGCTCGTACCAGCGCAGCCACTTGCGCACCGCGTTGTGGGAGACGCCGTACTTGCGCCCGACGGCAGAGAAGCTGGTCGCCTCGATCTCCTCGAGCAGCTGCTCGTAGGGCGGCCGCTCGACCTTGCGCAACTGAGGGAGCGCACGACCGCCGGCCATGCGCCCGCCGGCCCGTTGACCGCACTCGCGCGAGCAGAATCGTTGCTTTGCGTACTTGGGAAGAAAGTCCGCCGCGCACAGCTCGCATGGTCGCGGCTCCTTCGGGACCTTGAGTACCCGACCGCAATGCGTGGGCAGGGTTGCCGCACAGTTGGCGCACACGATTCGAAGGTTCTCGATGCGGTTGTCGTCCCGGACGCCGTTGATGTGGTCGAGGATCAAGCTCATCCGCTCGCCTTGCCAGATCTCTCCCTGACCGCACATCTCGCACCTCCGCGCCTTCAGACCCTCGTTGTAGAGACGCTCCTTGAGGTGCCCACGGCTGTAGGTGGAACCCTCGACCAGAACCTCCGCGATCGGCTTGCACGGTCGTCGGAGAGCACGCATCCGACCAGCCTCGGGGTCGAAGTGCGAGGTGTCGATTCCGAGTTGGGCGACGTACTTCTTGATCGTCAGGCGGTTATTGCCGGTGTGACACATCCCCAACCGGCGCAGGGTCTCGCTCCAGCTGAGCGATCGCATGACCGCCGCACGCAACTGCGTCTCGTCGAACGATCTGACCTTACCGGGCACGAACATATGTTCGCAAACGCTCCGGACGGAAAGCGTGCGAACATCCGCGCTGAAGGCCCCAGTGGGGGATCGTCTAAGTGGCAAGACAACGGCTTTTGGTGCCGTGAATTCCGGTTCAAGTCCGGATCCCCCATCTTGCAACGATAGAATTAGGTTTCGGCGTTCTTGCGGCGCTTCGCCCGCGACTCCGTGGCGGGGCCGCCGGGCGACGGGATGCCGAGGACGCGCATCGCCTTGAGGCCGAGGCCGAGCTTCTCGCGGCCCTCGGTGGAACTCAGGTCGTGCCCGCAGAGTTCGCGCACGCGCTCGAGCCGGTAGCGGACAGTGTGCCGGTGGGTGAAGAGCGTGTCCGCCGTCGGCGTGACGTTGCCGTCGTTCTCGAGATAGGCCTCGACCGTCGCCACGAGCTCCGTCTCGTACTGGTCGTCGTAGGCGGCGAGCGGCGCGACCGTCTCGTCGTAGAAGCGCTCGAGCTCGCCCGGGTCCTCGGACATCGCCGGCAGCAGGAGCCGGTAGGAGCCGGTTTCCTCGAAGGCGAGCGGCGAGCGGCCCTCGGCCTCGCCGACGTTGACCGCAAGCAGTGCCTCCTTCCCCGCCCGATACAGCTCCTGCGGCCCGCCCGCGTGGCGGCTGAAGCCGACGGTCACCTCGAAGCCCTGGAGAGCGTGGTCGAGCTCGCTCTGCACCTCGCGCGCGGCCCGAGCCAGGCGCTCCACCCCCTCGGTGGGCACGATCGTCGCAACCTCGCCGGCCTCGCCCGCATCGTGGTGCGAGGCATAGGCGAGGGCGCCGCTCCCCCCTGAGCGCGCCGCGCGCAGCGTCAGCATCAGCACCCGCTCACGCCACTCGCCCGGCTGTGCGGCCTGTGGATGGGCCCGCAGGTAGATGACGCCGCCGCCCTCCGCAAGGTCGGCCCCGAGCTCGGCGGCCCGGGCGACGATGTCCCCGGGCTCGGTCAGGCGCCGCTCGAGCACGGCAGCGACGAAATCATGCGCGGCCTCGTCGCTCGCCCACTCCGGCGAGCGCGCCCGCTCGACCTCGAGGCCGAGCAGCGTCGCCACCATCCGCACCGTCGCCTGCTGCAGGCCGTCGGCACCCCGCGGCCGCAGCCGCAACTCGCCGACGACCGCGTCGGCGACGCGCAGCTCGGCGGTCTCGACCCCGGCCTCGGCCGCGAGCAGCTTCGCCTCCTCGGCACTGGAGGAGGCGGCGACCGCGAGCACCGTGCTCGAGCGATCGATCAGCGCCACGCTGGCGCCGAGTGCCGCGGCCGCGGCCCGGGCGACCGCGGGCAGCCCGGCGCCCGACTCGATCGCTTCCGAGAGCGGCTCGAGGTCCCCCGGAGCTGCGGCCTTACGGCGTGAAGGCTGCGGCGTGCTCGTCTCTGAAGGGGCGTCGGCCCCTCGCTTGGCTGCCACGCCGGAATAGTACGGGCGCCCGGCCGCTCGCCGACAACGGCTCAGGTGAACAGCGCCGTGATGTCGTTCCAGTAGTAGATGATCGCGACGCCGATCGCGACGCCGATCGCGATCAGCGTGATCAGCACGATCAGAGAGAGCAGCACGGCCGTCGCCTTCTCCCATCCGCGGCCGAACGAACCGATCGCCGGCACCAGGATCAGAGTCGTAAAGGCGATCAGGCTGATCAGCCCGGCCGCCGCGAAGACGATCACCTCAGGACGCATCGGCACGATTTTGCCGGAAGTGCCCGACGAGCACCGCGACAACGGTCGAAATGGCGAATACAGAGGTTGCGAGCCCCCAGCCACCGCTGACGTCGCTGAGGTAGTGAGCGCTCAGGTAGACCCGGCTGAGCCCGATCAGAGCGGTGAGCACGATCCCCGACACGAGCAGCGTCGTCCCTCCCGTCCACCCCGGGCGCAGGCGCAGCGTCGCCGCGATCGCCAGCCACGCGTAGAGGATCGAATGGGCCGCGTGGCCGCTGGGATAGGAGGAGCCCAGGTAGCTCACGAGCGAATCAGGGGGTCGGGGCCGATCGATGATCGCCTTCGCTTCCGGCGCCGCGAGCACCACGACCGTGAACGAGACGACGAGGATCCACATCTCGGTGCGATGGCCGCCCCGGGCGAACGCGATCGCCGCGACGATCGCCACCGGAATCGTCACCACCGCCGAACCGAGCGCGGTGATCACCTTCTCCACGTCGGTCAGCCAGCCGCTCCGGATTCCGGAGACGAAGTCGGCCGCAGCCTGGTCGCCCCCCGTCGGGCCCGGATCGCCGGAGACCACGATCGCGAAGGCGATGAAGACGAAGCTGCCGACCGCAAGAGCCGCCAGAGGCGCCGTGAGCTCGATCCCGAGCCCGCCGGGGGTGAGGCGGTCGGAGACGAAACGCACCTGCGGGCCGAGCTTCAGCAGCGGGCGCAACCACGCCCGCTCCTCCATCTCGGCGACCGCGCGCTCGCGATTCTCGGCAACGCGCAACCAGCGCACGGCGACGACCACGAAGACGATCACGCCGACGATCACGGCGAACCAGAAGAAGCCCCGCTCGGCCGCGTTGAAGACCGCGTTCAGGTTCTTCGCCGCGTAGTAGCCGAGCAGCGTGAAGAACGTCGCCCACAGACCGGTTCCGAGGATGCTGTACGGAGCCATCGCCCGGTACCGCATCCCGGAGCTGCCGGCGATGAACGGCGCCAGCGCCCGCACGAGGCCGATGAAGCGGCCGATCAGGATTGTCTTGCCCCCGTGCCGGTCGAAGTAGGCCTCGACCTGGGCGAAGCGCTCGTGCGTGATCCGCAGCCGCTCGCCGTGCTCGAGCACCCAGCTGCGCCCGAGCTTGCGCCCGAGCAGGAAGGAGGCGGTGTCGCCGCAGAAGGCGCCGGCCCAGACGAGCGCGATCGTGAGCAGCACGTTCGTCGTCCCCTGGCCGGCGACCGCGCCGGCGACGACGACCACGGTCTCACCCGGCGCGACGAGGCCGACGAACGCCCCCGTCTCGAGGAATGCGAACACGGTCACGAGGGCGTAGGTCCACTTGCCGAGCGCGCCCGAGACGTCGTTGAGCACCGACTGCGGGTCGAAGTGCGGGAAGAACTGCTTGTAGAGGAAGTAGACGGCCACGACCGCGAGCAGGCCGAGGCCGAGCTTGATTCGGCCCTTCGTGTCCTGCGGCAGGTGCACGGCCCGCCTCAGCGCCCGAGCCCGCTCGCGGGGCCGGTGACGATCGCGTTCGAGTACCGGGGCGGCAGCTTCGAGGCGCCGGCGTCCGCCTTCGCGAAGTCGCCGAACAGCCCGACCGCCGTCGGGCCGGAGCCGGTCACCAGCGCGTGCCCGGCGCCCGCCGCGCGCAGCGCCGCGAGCGCCTCGGCGATCTCCGGGCGCAGCGAGATCGCCGCCTCACCGAGGTCGTTGACGAGCAGCTCCCGGTACGACAGCGGGGAGGCGCCCTCCGTCGCCGCCGCGAGCAGCTGCTCGCGCGCGCTCCGCAGGTCATCCGCCTCGCGGCAGAGCCCGAGCCTGTCGGCCTCCGCGTAAACCTCGGCCGTGCTCAGCCCGACCGGATCCGGGATCAGCACCGCCGCCCACTCGCCGGCGGCGGGCAGCTCCCGCACGAGCTCGCCCGATCCCTCGACGAGCGCGAAGGCCGGCCGCAGCTGCGAGAGCACGTCGGCGCCAAGCCCGACCGCGATCCGCTCAAGCCCCTCGACCTCGCCGGAGGCGAGCCGCAGCACGGCGGCCGCGTCGGCGCTGCCCCCGCCGAGGCCTGCCGCGACCGGGATCCGCTTCTCGATCTCGACCCGCACAGGCCCGCTCCCCCACCCCGCGTCGCGCAACGCACGCAGCGCCGCCGCGGCAAGGTTCGGGCCCTCCACCCCCTCGCAGACGACCTCGTCGCCGGTGCCCTCGTCCGCCGGGCCGATCGCGATCCGGTCGGCCAGCTGGAGCGGGGCAAACAGCGAGCAGAGCTCGTGCAGCCCGTCGGCTCGCGGCTTCCCCAGGTAAAGGCAGAGGTTGAGCTTTGCCGGGGCGTTCACCGCAGCGACTCGGCGAGCTCGAGATGGGTGGCGGGCGGCAGCATCTCCGCCCGCGCATCTTCCGGCATGCCGAGGCGGCGCAGCGCCTCCTGCGCCGCATGTCGCAGCTCCCCCGGGCGCGGCCGCGGCACCGGCTCGCCGGCGTCCAGCGCCTCGCGCTCGCGCCGGCGCGCCGCCAGCTCCAGCGAGCGTGGGATCGTCTTGCGCCTGTGGGCGAAGCAGTCGCGGATGAGCTCGGCGCTGCGCGGATCGAGCTCGACGCCGGGCCGCCTGCGCAGCGCCAACAACGCCGAGGAGACGCGCGGCCGCGGCACGAACACCGCGGGGTCCACGGTGCGCAGCATCCGCACCTCGCAGGAGATCTGTGTGATCACGCTCGGCGAGCCGTAGGTCCGGCTGCCGGGACGCGCACGGAGGCGCTCGGCGATCTCCCGCTGCACCATCACGGTCCAGCGCCGCAGCGAGGGCAGCTCGGCGATCGTGCGCAGCAGCAGCGGCGTCGCGATCGCGTAGGGCAGGTTGGCGACCATCGCCGTCGGCGGCGGCTTGAGCGCGGTCAGCTCGACCCGCATCGCGTCGCCCCAGGTGATGTCCAGGCCGTCCTGCGCGGCGGCGATCGGATCCAGCTGCGGGCGCAACCGCTCGTCGAGCTCGATCAGGTGGACGCGCCGGCCGCCCTCGACGAGCCGCTGCGTCAGCACCCCTTCCCCGCCCCCGACCTCGAGCACGACGTCGCCGGGCTCCAGCGCCGCGTCGGCGAGGATCGCATCGAGCAGGTTCGGGTCGGCGAGGAAGTTCTGGCCGAGCCGCACCATCACCAGCCGAAGAGCCGTGCCGCATTCGCCTCGACCGCCGCCTCCTGCGCCGCGGGGTCGGCACCGCGCGCCGCGGCCACGACCGCGGCGGTCATCACCACGTTCGCGGGCTCGTTGCGCTTGCCGCGGACGGGCTGCGGCGCGAGATAGGGACTGTCGGTCTCGACGAGCAGCAGCCGGTCGGGGACGAGCGCGGCCGCCTCCCGCAGCGCCTCCGACTTCGGGTAGGTGACGTTGCCGGCGAAGGAGACGTACCACCCCCGCTCGACCGCCTCCGCCGCTCGCTCCGGGCCCGCGCTGAAGCAATGGAGGATCACCCGTACGCCGTCGGCCTCCGTCGCGAGCAGCTCGAAGCAGTCGGCGACCGCTTCGCCATCGGAGACCCCGGCCGCGTCCCGGAGATGGATGATCAGCGGGAGGCCGGCGCCGCGCGCGATCGCGATCTGGGCCTCGAAGGCGCGCAGCTGGTCGCCGCGCGGCGCGCTGTCGCGGTAGTAGTCGAGCCCGGTTTCCCCAACCGCGCGCACGAGCGGGTCGGAGGCGAGCTCGCGCAGGTCGGCGGCCGCGGCGTCGTCGAAGCCGGCGGCGGCGTTCGGATGGCGCCCGACGGCGGCGAACACCGCATCGTGCTCCCGCGCGGCGGCGATCGCCTCGCGGTTTGAACGCTCGTCCATGCCGATGGTCAGGATCCGGCGGACGCCGGCATCCGCTGCGCGGGCGACGAGCTCTTCGTCCGGGGGCTCGCAGGAGCCGAGGTGGGCGTGACTGTCGATCATTGCTCCGCAGTATGTACGCAGGCGCCGCCCGAACTGGGGATATGCTCGGGGCATGAGCGATCCAAAGCCCGCCCCGGCCCCGAGCGGTATCGACCCCGAGCACTGGCGCGAACTGCCGGCACCGAGGATCCCGCCCGCCACGAACGAGGAGATCCACGTCCTGCTGCGGCCGCTGATCTGGTTCGCCGGTCGCGCCGTCGGCGGTCCACCGCCGAACATCTTCACGACGATGGCGCGGCACGGCAAGCTGTTCGCCTCGTGGCTGCCGTTCGCGGCCCGGCTCATGCCGCGCGGTGCGCTACCGCGGATCGACACAGAGCTCGTGATCCTGCGCGTCGCCTACCTGACCCGTTGCCGCTACGAGTGGGACCACCACGTGCGGATCGGAGCCAAGGCCGGCCTGCGCCCCGAGGACATCGAGCGCGTCGCCGCCGGGCCCGAGGCCGAGCGGCTGGACCGGGCGCCAGGCGGCGATCCTGCAGTTCGTCGACGAGCTGCACGCGGACCGCTTCGTCTCCGACGGCACCTGGGCCCGGGTCTGCGAGTACCTCTCGCACAAGGATCTGATCGAGCTCTGCATGCTCGCCGGCCACTACGAGATGGTCGCCGGGACGCTGCTCAGCGCCGGCGTGCAGCCGGAGAAGCCGCTGTCCGCCTAGTGGTCCTCTAGAGGTCGCGGCGACGGAACATCGCGGCGGCGACCGCGAGCAGTGCCGCGCAGTAGGCGGCCGCGAACGCGTACAGGCCGAGGCCGGCCTCGGCCGCGCCTCCGAAGGGACCGAGCGACAGGATGAACCCGGTCGTGCCGCTGATGTTGGCGGTGAGGTCGTAGAGGCCCCCCTGGTAGAGCGCCTCGAAGGGCAGCAGCCTGCCCGCGGCATCGGCGATGTCCACGAGCGTGCCCGAGTCGAGCGTGTCGCCGATCTGCCCGAGCAGGCCCGCGGTGAGCCCCGCCCCGAAGAGCATCAGCACCGTGATCCCCTGCGCCGTGGAAGAGGTGAAGGCCGAGGCGAGCACCGAGATGCACGTGAGCGCAAGGACGGCGGCGGCGAGGTGGAGGCTGGCGGCGACGGGCCGGTCGGGCGCCCAACCGCCGGTCCACTTGGTGATCAGGATCGCAGCGACGAAGACGACGATCACGTACGCGACGGCGACCGCTCCGGCCGCGGCGAACCGCGCGATCAGGATCGTCTCGCGATTCACCGGCCGGGCCGCGATCGGTTGGAGGAGCCCGGCCTCGGCATCGCCGCGGATCACGCCGAGCGTCAGGAACGTGGCGATCACGGCACCGAGGAAGAGCGTCGCGAACATCGCCAGCCCGAGCAGCGTCGCCCCGGCGAGGCTGACGTCGTCGATCCGGCCCTGGAAGCCGAGGGCGCCGTTGTTGCCGACCTCCTTGAAGGCGAAGTGGGCGCCCGCCCAGTAGAGCGCGAGGAAGGCGACGGTGAGCGCCGCGACGACACCGAGCACCCGCCGGCGCAGGCTCTCGAGCAGCGCGTAGCGGACCAGCGTCACCCCGGCTCCGAGCTGGCCGCCGGCGGTCGCGCCCGCGGCGCTCACCCCTCCTCCCGCCGGCCCTGATCGCCGCCGCGCACGACCGCGATGTAGGCATCCTCGAGCGAGCCGCCGGCCGTCCGCACCTCGTAGATGTCGCGACCGGCGGCGACGAGCTCCCGGACCAGGGCCGGGATCTGCTCGCGGCCGACGCCCTCCCGCCGGACGACGCCGGTGTCGGTCTCGATCTCGACGGTACGTTGCCCGGCCAGCTCCGCGGGCGAACCCTCGGCGACGACGCGGCCGTCGTCGATGATCGTCACCTTCTCGCACACGCGCTCGACCTCGCCGAGCAGGTGCGAATTGAGCAGCACGCCGACGCTCCGCTCGCGCAGCCCGACGAGGATCTCGCGGACGATGCGCCTGCCGGCCGGGTCGAGCGCGCTCGTCGGCTCGTCGAGCAACAGCAGCCGCGGCTCGCCGACCAATGCCTGGGCGATGCCGAGCCGCTGCTGCATTCCCTTCGACATCGCGTCGACGCGGACGGCCCGAGCGTCGGCGAGGCCGACGAGCTCGAGGAGCTGCTCGCGTTCGCGCAGCCCGCCCGCCGAGCCGGCGAGGCGCTGGTGCAGCTCGAGCACCTCCAGGGCCGAGAGCCAGGCGGGAAAGCGGAAGAGCTCGGCCAGATACCCCGTTGCCCGTCGCGCCCCGGTGCTGCCGGCGCGCTCGCCGACGACGGAGACCGAACCGCCGCTCGGGCGCACGAGCCCGCACGCGATCTTCGTCAGCGTCGACTTGCCGGCGCCGTTCGGCCCGAGCAGGCCCACGAGCTCACCGGCCCCGACCTCCAAGTCGACACCGCGGAGCGCGTGCTTGCCGCCGCCGTACGTCTTCGAGACGTCGTGGACCGTGAGGGCAGCGTCCACGCCCCGGCCTCAGGCCTCGGCCTCGATCTTCTCCAGCTTCGGGAAGAGGGGCTCGATCCGCTCGATGCGATGGCCGCCGCCGCGAGAGCCGAAGGCGCAGAGGTGCGTCCGCTCCTCGGCGAGCGCCGCGAGGAGCTTCGCCGTCGCCTCCGGCATGTAGGCATGCAGCGCAAGCGTGACCGCGCGCAGTCCCTCGGCGAGGTTGTAGAGGACGCGGTCGAGCCCGCCGTCGCTGTCCGGATCCTTGGCCAGCTCCCACGGCTTGTTCTCCTCGACGTAACGGTTGAGCCGTCGCACCCGCGACCAGATCGCCTCCAGCGCCTGCGTGATCTCGGCGTTGTCGAGCAGTCCGGAGACGGTCGTCTCGAGACCGTCGAGGCCGTCGGGCCCCTCGCACAACGGCGCGTCGACCTCCGCCTCGGGGACGACGCCGTCGCGGTAGCGGTCGATCATCGCCAGGGTTCGCGAGGCGAGGTTCCCGTAGTCGTTGGCGAGCTCGGTCTCGTAGCGGGACTCGAAGCCGGCCGGGCTGATCGAGCCGTCCTGGCCGAAGCTGACCTCCCGGAAGCAGTAGAAGCGCAGCGCGTCGGCGCCGAAGCGATCGATCACCTCGAAGGGGTCGAGCACGTTGCCGAGCGACTTCGACATCTTGCGCTCGCCCATGAGCAGGAAGCCGTGCACGTACAGGTGCTCGGGCAGCTCCAGCTCCGCCGCCATCAAGAGCGCGGGCCAGTAGACCGCGTGGAACTTGATGATGTCCTTCGCCATCACGTGGTAGTTGGCGGGCCAGAAGCGCTCGGTCAGGTCCTCCCCCGGGCGCGCGTAGGAGAGGGCCGAGTAGTAGTTGAGAAGCGCGTCCCACCAGACGTAGACGACCTGCTCGGGGTCCCACGGGACCGGCACGCCCCAGCGCAGGCGCGCGCGCGAGAGCGAGACGTCGCGCAGGCCGCTGCGGATGAACGACAGCGCCTCGTTCGCGCGGAAGCCGGGCTGCACCCAGTCGGGGCGGTCCGCGTAGAGCTGCTCGAGCCGCTCCTGGAAGGCGCTGAGCTTGAAGAACCAGTTCTGCTCGGTTTCCCAGACGAGCTCGATCTCGTGGATCGGGCAGCTGTGGTTGGGGCCCATCTCCTGCTCGGACTTGAAGTCGGCGCAGCGCGGGCAGTAGTAGCCCTCGTAGGTGCCCTCGTAGACCCAGCCGTTGTCGTAGACGCGCTGCACGATCTCCCGCACCGCCGCTTCGTGCTCGGGGTCGGAGGTGCGGATGAAGAAGTCGTTGGAGACGTTGATCTTCGGCATCAGGTCGCGGAAGCGCTGCGAGTTGCGGTCGGCGAGCTCGCGCGGGGTCAGCCCCATCGCCTCCGCCGCCTGCGCGACGGGCTCGCCGTGCTCGTCGGTGCCGGTGAGGAAGAAGACGTCCTCCCCGCGCTGGCGCTTGTGGCGGGCGAGGATGTCGGCGCGCGATGCACGTGTACGCGTGGCCGAGATGGGGCTCGGCGTTGACGTAGTAGATCGGCGTCGTCACGTAGTAGGACATCGGCGGCGCAGCATAGATGCAGCCCCGAGGCGCCCCCGGGGACGCCGCGCCCGCGCCCGGGTGCCGCGCGGCGGTTCAGCTCGGCGTCGGCGCGGGCGAGGGGGAGTCCGCCGGGGCGCTGCCGGCGAGCTCGGCGATCGAGCTCTCGATCCCTCCCGTCAGCACATCGATGTCCGCCGTCGTGTCGAGGTCGCCGGTGACGCCGAAGTTGATCGCGCCGTCGTAGGAGAAGATGGCGATCCCGATCCGGACCGAACCGCCGAGGGGCACGAACGGGAACGCCTCGAGCATCCTGCTGCCGGCCAGATACAGCGGCTGCTGGGGGCCCGGAACGTTCGTCGTCACGGTGTTCACCGCGTGTTGCGGCAGCCGCGTGCCGACCCGCCCCGAGAGCGAGAGCAGCATCGCGGGCGCGAATCCGCCGAGCGCCGTCAGCCGCTCCGCCGCCACGGCCTGGCCCGAGTGCTTGAGGTGCTGCATCTGCTCGTGTACGGAGGCCAGCCGCTCGAGCGGATCCTCGATCCCGACGGGGAGCTCCGCGAACATCGCCGAGACCTTGTTGTTGTAGACGCCGTGCTCGTGCTCGGCCCGGACCGAGACCGGGACCAAGGTGCGCAGCGAGCGGTCGGCCACGGGCTCGCCGCGTTCGGCGAGCAGCCGCTCGGAAGCCGCCCGCGATCACCGCCAGGACGACGTCGTTGACCGTCGCCGGGTGCCGTTGGCGGATCCGCTTGATGTCGTCGAGGCTGCCTCGGGCCCAGTCCCAGCGCCGGTGCGGCCCGATCGGTCCGTTGAGCGTGCTCGCGGGGGTCGGCCGCAGCAGGGAACCGAAGCTCGTCAGACCCTTGCCGGCCTGCAGCGCCTCCCGGGCCACCCGCCGCGGACCGCGGATCGCGGACATCGCGGTGCGCAGAGCCTCGTTCGGGCTCGCCGCGCGCAGCGCGAGCGAGTGCGAGATGAGCTCGGCCGAGCTCGGCTCGGGCGCCGGGCTCCAGTCGTCCTCCTCAGGCTCGGGGCTCCCTTCGCCGGGTCCGGAATCGAGCAGCACGCTGAGCAGGTCGGTCGCCGAGACGCCGTCGACCATGCAGTGGTGCGTCTTCGAGATCACCGCCCAGCGACCGTCGCCGAGCCCCTCGACGACCCACATCTCCCACAGGGGCTTGTGTCGATCGAGCTGCTGCGACATCACCCTGCCGACGAGTCGGCGGAGCTCGTCGTCGCCGCCGGGGCTGGGCAGCGCGGTGCGCCGCACGTGGTAGGAGAGCCGGAAATGCGGGTCGTCGACCCAGACCGGCCGCCCCAGGGCGAGCGGGACGAAGCGGACGCGCTGCCGATAGCGGGGGACGGCGGGCAACCGTGCGGCGACCGCCTTCGTCACCTCGCCGCGCCCAGGCGCGGGACCCTCGAAGATCCCGACCGAGCCGATGTGCATGTGCGTGACGCTGTCCTCGATGTGCAGGAAGGACGCGTCGAGCGGGCTCATCGTCTCCATCGCGTCTCTCCTCTCTCCGTCGTCCTCTCCAACGCCCGCCGCCTCGTGCTGGATGATACGAAGCCGACGCACGACGCCGCCGGGAGGAACGACCATGCACAAGGCCCCACTGCTCGAAGAACATCCGCGGACGATTCAGGTACTCCTCGCGGTCGTGCTGCCACTCCTGTTCGGAGGGCTCACCGGCTACTTCCTCGGCGTCTCCGCGGCCGCGTACACGATTCTCTCGCTGCTGGCGATCGTCGGCGGCATCGGGGCCGGCTTCGACCACGTGGGGCCAGGCGCCGGCGCGCTGCGCGGGGTCCTCGGCGGAACGCTGTTCGCGAGCGGAGTCCTGCTCGCGCACGAGCTCAGCGGCGCCGACCCGAAGACCGATCTGCCGCACCCGGCGATCCTGCTGGTGCCCGTGTTCGCGATCCTCGGCACCTGCTTCGGAGCGATCGGCGGCTGGCTTCGCGAGCGCGCCATGCTGCGCGCCGCGGCCCCCTGAGATCCAGCTGCTCAGGCCTTCAGCTTCAGCTTCTTCTTCGCCTTCGTCTTATCGCCGCCGGAGTCGGTGGCCTTGACCTTGGCGACGACCTTGGCGTGCTTGCGCACCCTGCGCTTGTGGGTGAGTCGCTTGAGCTTGCGCGCATCCTTGTGGCGCAGCCGCAGCTTCAGCCGCTTCTGCTTGCCGGCCGGCAGCGACTTGTGCACGCGCTTGGTGTGGAGCTTGATCCTGCGGTGGCCCTTGTGCAGCTTGAACTGCCCGCGGCCGGAGACGTCGCAGGCCTCCTTCGGGCAGCGGACCTTGAGCACGATCGGCCTCCCCGCCTTGACCTTGCGCTTACCTGAGATGCGCAGCTTCAGCCCGGCGACCGTCGGCGGCGCCTCGCAGGCGTTGCCGACGCCGTCGCCGTCGCTGTCGGCCTGGCCGGGGTTGGCGTCGGCGGGGCAGTTGTCGCAGACGTTGCCCACGCCGTCGCCGTCGCCGTCGGCCTGCCGGGTTGGCGTGGCCGGGCAGTTGTCGCAGACGTTGCCGACCCATCTCCGTCGCTGTCGGCCTGGCCGGGTTGGCGTTGGCCGGGCAGTTGTCGCATACGTTGCCGAGACCGTCCCCGTCCGTGTCGGCCTGGCCGGGGTTGGCGTCGGCGGGGCAGTTGTCGACGCCGTCCTCCACCCCGTCGGCGTCGGCGTCCGTGAACTCGAACGCGCCCGCGTCGCAGACGCTGCTCGACGCGCCGGGCCGGTCGAAGCCCCGCTGATCGGTAGTCAGCGGATTCGCGAGCTCGTCGACGCAATCGGGGAGCGCCACGTGGTCATACGCCGGGCTCGATACGGCGATCGGGAGAGAGCGCACGTTCTGCTTCGACCCGCTCGCGCCGGCCTTCGGTCCACCGTGGGCACCGAAGGACCCGAACTCCGGGTCGGTCGCCGTGAGGTCCCCGGTCGCCGTCAGCACGCAGGTGTCGGTGGCCTCGCTGCTCACGTTCCCGCCGCCCGAAGCAATGGCTCCGTCGCAGGCGCCGCTGGGCTGGTCGAGGGCGCTGTTGGTGAGGGTGAGGGTGCCACCGGAGAACTGGGCGAGGCCGTTGGAGGACGAAGCTGAGTTGCCCGCGAGGCTCGTGTTGATCAGATCGAGCGTGCCGCCGCCCAGGAAGACGACGACGCCGCCGCCGATGGAGCCGCTGCCGGAGGCGGTGTTCCCCTTCACCGTCGAGTTGAGAACGGCTCCGGTCGAGGAGTTGGCCTGGCCGATGCCGCCGGCGAAGCCGGGATCGCCGGTCGCAGTGTTGCCGGTGATCTCGGAGCCGACGATCCGCATATCAGTCGACTGGGTGACATCGATGCCACCGCCGTAGGCCTTGACGCCGCCACTCGTCCCCTCGACGCTGTTCGCGGAGACGATGCTGTCGACGACCTCCAGCGAGGCGCCGGTGCCGAGGTTGCCGACGAGGATGCCGCCGCCAGGCGTGTCGAAGTCGCTGCTCGCCTGGTTGCCGACCACCCGCGTGCGCAGCAGGCCCAGGGAGCTCCCGTTGATCGCGTTCAGGCCCGCTCCCGAGCGGGCCTGGTTGCCGACCACCGTCGTGTCGATCAGGTCGACCGAGACACCCGACCCCGAGACCGTGAGGCCGCCGCCGGAGCCGCGGGTGGCGTTCTGCGAGATCACCGTGTCCTCGATCGTCAACTGATCGGATGCGGAGGTGCCGGTGAAGTAGATGCCGCCGCCGCGCCCGCCCTGCGGATCGGGCGGGTTGCCGGCGTGGTTGTCCTCGATCGTCGAGCCCCTGATCGTCGCCGTGCCGCCGCCGAGCGCGAGCCCGGCCCCGTGGGCCGACAACGTGCTCGCCGCCTCGTTGCCCGAGATCTGGCTGTCGGTGATGTTCACGTCACCGTAGGCCGCGACCCCGCCGCCGCCCCCGTTGCCGGCGGTGTTGCCATCGATCGTCGCCCGGGTCAGGTCGAGCTCGGATCCGGGGCCCTGGGAGACCGTGATGCCGCCGCCCCGTCCGGTCACCGATCCCGGCGCTGAGTTGCCGGAGACGGTGACGTCGGTGAGGCTGAGATGCGCGGCAGCCGGGTTGCCGTCCGCGAAGATGCCGCCTCCGAAGAGGGGCGCGACGCCCCCTGTGATCGTGAGGTCGCTGATGTCGAGGGTGCCGTCGAGCAATTCGATGACGCGGTCGGCGCCGTCGCTGCTGATCGTCGTCTGGCCCTCGCCGGCACCGGAGATCGCCACCGGCCCCGGACCGTCGGCGTTGATATCGAGATCGCCGGAGGCGTTCGAGTCCTCGTTCGGCCCCGTGAGCGTGTAGGTGCCCGCGCCGAGGACGATCGTGTCGGTCGCGCCCGGGCTCCCGGCCGGGCAGTCGGGGCCGGCCCCGCCGGGATTGACGGCGGCGTTGGTGTTGGAGGCGTCGACGGCCTCCCGCAGCGAGCAGTGATCGTCCTCGCTCGTCGTGTCCGCCGTCGTATCGACGTCGATCGTGCTCGCATCCGCCCCGGCCGGAACGCATGCGAGGGCGGCGGCGGACGAGACGACCGCGGCGCCCAGACGCCAAGCGCGTGCTCCCATGGCAGCGAAGTTACCTGTCTCTGCTTACAGGTCAAGAGACTTTTGTTTCGTCTCTTATGAGGCTAAGTGCGGGCTACGTGCGAACCGAATCGAGCACGGCGAGGATCTCGTCCCCGTAGCGCTCCAGGCGCGAGGGGCCGATGCCGTCGCAGGCGAGCAGCTCGCGCGAGTCCGCCGGCATCGCCGCCGCGATGCCGTCGAGCTGGCGGTTCGAGAGCACGACGTAGGCGGGCACGCTGTCGGCCGTTCGAGCGCTCGGTGCGCCAGGCCGCGCAGCGCCTCGGCCGCCGCGGGCGACTCCGGGTTGGCGTCGAGATCGGCCTCGGGTCGCGCCGTGCCGGGCGCTGCCCGGGGCGCTTCCGCCGACGCCTGGCGGCGGCACACCGGCTCGGCGCGCTGGCCGGCCGCTGCGGCGCCGCGCCGGTCAGCTCGTCAGGAACGGCGAGCGCCGCTCGCGCGTCGCCGAGCACGACGCAGCGGTCGATGGCGCGCGTGATCGCGACGTGCAGGACGCGGCGCTCCGACTCCCAGTCCTCGCTGAGCCGGTGGGGGAGCAGGCCGTCGGTGACCCCGAAGACGACGACCCGGTCCCACTCGCGGCCCTTGACCCGGTGCACGGTCGAGAGCGTCACGCCCTCGCTCCCCGACGACTCCTCCAGCGAGGCCCGCAGCCAGGGCTCGAAGGTGTTCGGGTCCGGCGTGCAGGTCGGAGACCTGGATCAGCGCCTCGAGATCGTCGAGGTGCGAAGCGCGCGCCCTGCGTCCCCTTCGAGCCGTCGAGCATCTCCATCGCGCCGCCGAGCCCGATCCGGTCGCGGACGAACTCGAGCAGCGCGCGGACGTCGTCGCCGGCGCGGCGCGCGGCCGGCGAGCAGCTCGATGTCGTCGGCCATCTCGCCGACCCGGCCCGAGACGCGCTCGTCGTCGATCCGGCGGCGCGACGCCGCGCAGGTCCTCGACCGAGCGGCAGTTGCCGAACCACTTGCTGATCCAGCTCGGGAAGCCGCGGCTCGGCCGCCGGCGGATCAGGTCTCGAGGTCGGAGCGGCGATCAGGTCCTCCGGATCGACCGCGACCCTGATCCAGGCGAGCGCGGCGGCGACGCCGGTCCGCTCGAGCACGTCCGGCCGGACGGAGCTGAGCGCAGCGGCACGCCCGCCGACCAGAGCGCGATCTGCGGCGCCAGCAGCAGCGAGTTGACGCGGGCGAGAATCGCGATCCGCTCGCCGTCCGCACGCTCCTCGCCGCGCGCCACTCGCGCGACCATCGTGACGACGCTCGCTCGGCCGCCTCGCCGGCGGGTGCGTCGTCGATCCGCAGATCGCCTGCGGCTCGAGGCGTCGGCGCCCTCGCGCGGGCGGATCTCCTTCTCGACCCGGACCCGGTTGTAGCCGAGCAGGGTCGCGGGCGGCGTCGACGATCGGCTTCGCGCAGCGGTAGTTGACCTCGAGCGCCGTCGCCTCGGCGCCGGGGAAGTAGTCGCGCGTAGTCGACCAGGAAGCGCGGGTCGGCGCCGGCGTGGTCGTAGATCGTCTGGTCGTCGTCGCCGACGCCGAAGACGTCGAGCGCCGGCATCGCCAGCAGCCGGATCAGCAGCACGTGCGCCGGCGTCAGGTCCTGGAACTCGTCGACGAGCAGGTGCCGGTGCGCGGCCTGCATCCGGCGCCGGAAGCGGCCGTCGCGCAGCAGCGCCTCCAGCGCCGAGTAGATCTGCTCGTCGAAGTCGATCGCCGCCGCGGCCGGCGAGCCGCTCCGCGGTAAGCGTCGAAGCCCTCGGCGAGCCTCGGGCACGTCGTCGCGCTCGTCCTCGACCTCGGCCGGCGGCGCGCAGCCCGAGCCGGACCTGGGTCAGGGCGTCGAGGTAGGGCCCGACCGGGTCGGTGTTGGCGCGGCGCTGCCGCGGGATCGGGAAGACCTCGCTCGATGATCCGCCGGACCTCGAGCTCCGTCCAGCAGCCGGCGGCCGCGCCGCCGCGGTGGTCGGCGACGATCCGGTAGCCGAGCGAGTTCAGGGTCCGCGTCCGGGGCTGCAGCCGGAACAGGCGCGCCTCGAGCTCGCGCTGCGCCTCCTTGTTGTAGGCGACGGCGAGCGAGCGCCTTCGCGGTCGTAGCCGCGCTCGCCGAGCAGGTGGCGGATCCGCTCCGTGAGCACCCGCGTCTTGCCCGAGCCCGCCGGCGCGATCACCCGCACGGGGCCGCCGCCGTGCAGTGACCGCCGCGGCGCTGGTCGGGAGCGAGGTCGATGCCGGCGCCCCGTCCGGCGGCTCGGAGCCCGCGACCGGCTCCAGCGTGCCGGCCTCGACGGAGCCGGAATGGACGAGCGCGACCGCCTCGCCGGGAGCTCGGGCAGCTCCAGCGCGGGCCGCCGTCGACCCAGGCCGCGCGCGCCGCCGGGCAGGGCGACGTCGCCCTCGCCCGCCCCTCGGCGGCACCGACGCGCGCCGCCTTCGCCGACCACCACCAGATCGGCTCGCCGCCTCGCGGGCGTCGTAGTTGTTGGCCCAGATCAGGTGGTGCAGCCGCTCGCCGCGGCAGGTCGAGGTCGGGCGCCAGCGCGTACGGGGCGTCCGTGATCGCGGCGGGCTCGCGGAAGCGCGGCCGGATCGACCGCGAGCTCGACGACGACCGGCTCGCGGACGAGCCACAGCGTCCGGAGCTCGTCGCGCAGCGGCGGCCGCCGCGCCGGGGTCGCCGAGCAGCTCCGGCGCCGAGCCGCACCCGCGGCGCCGTCCGCCCACGGCTCCGGCGCCGCGGCGCCCTCGGCGACGATCACGCCGCGCCCGAGCGCGGCGGGAACGCGGGCGCCGGGCTCAACGCCGCGGCTCGCGGCCGGTCAGCTCGCGGTAGAGCTCGTTCGGAGCCGGTGCCGGTCAGCGCCGCGACCACCCCGGCCGCGGCGCGCGGGCGCGCGCCCGACTGCACGAGCCGGCGCAGCGCATCGACCGCGAAGGCGATGTCCGGCGACGCGGCGCGCTTGCGCGAGGGCGCGATCACGACGACGATCTCGCCCTTGACGTCGGCGCGGAAATGACGGGAGAGCTCATCGAGCGTGCCCCGCGCGACCTCCTCGTGCAGCTTCGTCAGCTCGCGGCAGACGGCGGCCGGCCGGTCCGGGCGCCAGCGCGGCCAGAGCGCGGAGCGAGTCCGGCAGGCGCCGCGGCGACTCGAAGGCGACGACGGTGTCGGTCGACTGCAGGACGCGCTCGAGCTCGCCCGGCGCGGCGCGGCAGAAAGCCCTCGAAGCGCCAGCGCCCCGGCGGCAGGCCGCTGGCGACGAGCGCCGTCGTGATCGCGGTCGGGCCGGGCAGTACCTCGATGTCGATGTCGCGCTCGATGCACGCGCTGCATCAGCCGGTAGCCGGGATCGGAGAGCAGCGGCGTGCCGGCGTCGGTGATCAGCACCACCTTGGCGCCGCGCTCGATCGCCTGCGCGAGCTGCTCGGCGCGGTCCTCCTCGTTGCCCTCGTGGTTGGAGATCAGCCGCGGCGTCTCGATCTCGAGCAGCTCGAAGAGGCGGCCGGCGCGGCGCGTGTCCTCGCAGGCGACGACGTCGGCGTCGGCGAGCGCCTTGCTGGACGCGCTCGGAGATGTCGCCCGAGGTTGCCGATCGGGGTCGGGCAGACGGTCAGGCGGCCCGCCATCAGTGCCACCGCCCTGCTTCCCTCGAGCTCCTCGAGCGCGAGCGTCGCCGCGCCGACCATGCCCGCCTCCGGCGCCGAGCCGTGCCGCGACGACGCGGCACCTCGTTCTGGGGCGGCAGCGCCCGGCGCGCGGAGCTCCTCGCGGGCCGGCTCGAGCAGCAGCTCCCCGGCGTCCATGACGCCGCCGCCGAGCACGATCACGATCCGGGTCGAAGGCGTTGGCGAGCCCCGCCAGGGCGCGCCCCGAGCCGCCGCCCGACCAGCTCGAATGACCTCGACCGCCGCGTCGTCGCCGGCGCGGGCCGCGGCCGTCACCGCGCGGCCGTCGAGCGGCTCGCCCGCGGCGAGCAGGCGCGCCGAGCGCGGACTCGGGATGGCGCTCGGCGGCGGCCGAGCGCCTCGCGGGCGAGCGCCGTCCCCGACGCGTAGCACTCGATGCAGCCGCGGCTGGGGCAGGTGCCGTTGCAGGGCGGGCCGTCGGCCTGAAGGACCATGTGGCCGAGCTCGGCGCCGGCGCCGTGCGAGCCGCGGTAGAGCTCGCCGTTGATGATCAGGCCGCCGCCGATCCCGGTGCCGAGCGTCAGCAGGACGACGTTGGTCGCCCCGCGGGCGGCGCCGTGCCGGTGCTCGGCGAGCGCCGCGAGGTTGGCGTCGTTGTCCATCGAGACGGGCAGCCCGATGCGCTCGGCGACGAGGTCGCGGAGCGGCACGTCGGCGAGCGGCAGGTGCACGGAGTTGACGCAGACGCCGCGGACGCGGTCGATCGTGCAGGGGACGCCGAGCCCGACCGCGCGCGACGCCCGGGCGGGCCGCGATCGCCGCCCGCAGCTCGCGCTCGAGCAGGTCGAGCACCTGCTCCCGGGTGCGGCCGTGCGAGGCGGCGACGTTGCGGTGGAGAACGCTCATGCCCCTCCCGACGACCCCGACGAGCATCTTCGTGCCCCCGAGATCGACGCCGATCGCCTCCGGCGCGCTCACCACGGACAGGGCGCCGCGGCCGCGCCGAGCAGGTGCGGCGGGAGCCGGCGAGATCGGGCTCCGGCGAGGGGCCGGGCGGAATCCGGGAGGCCATACGGCAGTATTACCCCTTGATGGCGCCCGGCGACGAGGAGCGGCCCGGACCGGCCCGACTACAACGTCTACCGCTCCGGGCGGAGCGGCCGGCGCGGGCGCATCCGAGCGCTCGTCGAGCGACTCCGGAGCGCTCGTCTGCCGGCCGCGAGGCGGCTCGCCGCACGCCGGCGGAGCGGGCGCGAGGGCGGGCGCGAGGGCGAGCCCGCCTACCGCGTCTACCGCTCGAGCCGCAATCCGCTCGCGAAGCTCGCGCGGCGCCGACGTCGGAGCGCTGCGGGAGCGCTTCCGACGCGGCGGCTCGGGGGACCCGGCGGGAGGGCAGGCCGCCGCGCGGCGCCGGCGAGAAGCCGACGCTGGCGCAAGGTCCTGCGCTGGGCGCTGATCGCGGCCGGCGCCTGGCTCCTGCTCAGCGTCGTCCTCTTCGCGGTCAGCGCCCAGATCCAGAAGGGCAAGCTCAACGACCAGGCGAGCCGAGTTGCTCGGCGGCAACCCGCTGATGGCCGCCTTCCCGCAGACGATCCTCGTGATGGGCACCGACGCGCGCCCGGACGGCGTCCCCGACGAGAGCGGCACCCCGACGAAGCGGAAGTGCATCGAGCGCGCGCCAAGGCCGGCGACCCGGCGCCGGCGAGCTGCCAGCCGATTCGCGCGCCGACACCCTGATGCTCGTCCGCGCCGGCGGCGGCGCCTTCGAGAAGCTCTCGATCCCGCGCGACACCTACGCCGAGATCCCCGGCCACGACCCGCAGAAGATCAACGCCGGCCTACGCGTTCGGCGGGCGCCAGCTGCAGATCAAGACCGTCGAGGACTTCCTCGGGATCGACATCGACCACGTCGTGATCGTCGACTTCGACGGCTTCGCCGAGTTCATCGACGCGATCGGCGGCGTTGACGTCAACGTCCCCGACCGGGTCAAGTCGAAGTCGTCGGGCGGCGCCGTCGAACGGCGGCGATCACGCTCAAGCTCGACCGCGGCGAGCACCACCTCGACGGCCAGCAGGCGCTGGCCTACGCCCGCACCCGGAAGAACCTCTGGGACCCGAGCGAGAACGACACTCGACCGGGCCCGCCGCCAGCAGCAGGTCCTCGACGCCGTCAAGTGCCGGCTCACGAGCCCCTGGCGGATCCCGATCAACTTCTTCCGCGGGCCGTGGATCGCCTGGAACGCGCCGAAGGCGATGGTCAGCGACATGGGCGCCGCTGACGCTGCCCCAGCTCGCGTTCGCCTCGGCGATCGGCGGCGGCTCCGGGACGACAGATCCTCGGCAAGCACGCCGGCCCGGCGCCCCGGCGGCACTCGTCGTCTCCCAGCACCACTGCCGCAAGGCGGTCAAAAGCTGCTCGGAGAGGTCGGGCCCGCGGAAGCCGGCGTGCTCGCCCGGACCGAGACCACGACGACGGTCGCGCCGACGACGGTCCCCTGAGCGAAGCCCCGGGGTACGGGCCGGCTACGAGGACGAGGAGCCCGAGCTCGAGCCGCCGCTCTTGCTCTTCTCCTTGCCGGAGCCCTTCGCCTTCGTAGAGCCGGAGTCCTTGCCCGAGGAGGAGTCGCCCGAGCTCGATCCGGAGCCCGCGCCGTCGCCGCCCGTGAGCCGCCGCCCCCTTCTTGCCCTTGCGGGCGTAGTCGGTCGTGTAGAAGCCCGAGCCCTTGTAGTGGATCGCCGGGGCGCTGAGCACCCGCTGGGCCGGCGCGTCGCAGACCTCGCAGCGCTGAGCGGCTCGTCGCTCATCGACTGGAAGGCCTCGAAGGTGTGGCCGTTCTCGCAGCGGTACTCGTAGATCGGCATGAGGCGGGCGATTATGCCAGTCGCCGCGGGGCTGCCCGCCGCGCGCCGCGAGAGACGAGCCCTACTCGTCGGCGATCAGGCTCGTGCCCGTCGAGTGCCAGACGAGCCAGACCGCCAGATGGCGTCCGGCTCTGAATGCACTGTTCACGACGTTCCCCATCACTGCCCCTTTCGTAGGGTGGGCTCCACGTACACTCATCGACCGGCCCGCAAGCATCGCCGTGCAAGCGGACCGGACACGGACGGATCACCCGATGGCCGAGCAGGCAACCGACAAGCGCGCAGCGACGTCTCCCTCGAGGAGATCGTCGCCCTCTGCAAGCGCCGCGGCTTCATCTTCCCGTCCTCGGAGATCTACGGCGGCGTCGGCTCGACCTACGACTACGGCCACTACGGAGTTCTGCTCCGCAACAACGTCAAGGACGAGTGGTGGCGCGCGATGCTCACCGATCGCGACGACATCGTCGCGCTCGACTCGGCGATCATCCAGCACCCGCGCGTCTGGGAGGCCTCCGGGCCACCTGGACGGCTTCAGCGATCCGCTCGTCCAGTGCCTGGGCGAGTGCAAGCGGCGCTTCCGCGAGGACCATCTCCGCGAGGAGCACGTCGAGGCGGGCGGCAGCCCCGACGACGTCCTCGTCTGCCCGGTCTGCGGCGGCGAGCTGACCGAGCCCCGCGAGTTCAACCTGATGTTCAAGACCCACGTCGGACCCGGTCGCCGAGTCGGGCTCGGAGGTCTACCTGCGGCCGGAGACCGCGCAGGGCATCTTCATCAACTTCAAGAACGTGCTCAGCTTCTCGCGCAAGAAGCCGCCGTTCGGGATCGCCCAGATCGGCAAGAGCTTCCGCAACGAGATCACGACCGGCAACTTCATCTTCCGCACGCGCGAGTTCGAGCAGATGGAGATGGAGTTCTTCTGCCCGCCCGACGAGGCCGACGAATGGCACGAGCACTGGATGGCGGAGCGGATGCACTGGTACACCGACCTCGGCATCCGCCCCGAGAACCTGATCCTGCGCCCGCACGACGCCGACGAGCTCAGCCACTACTCCTCGGCGACCTCGGACATCGAGTACCTGTTCCCGATGGGCTACTCGGAGCTCGAGGGAATCGCCAACCGCGGCGACTTCGACCTCACCCAGCACGCCGAGTTCAGCGGCGAGAAGCTCGAGTACTTCGACCAGCAGACCGGCGAGCGCTACGTCCCTTACGTGATCGAGCCGGCCGCCGGCGTCGACCGCGCGACGCTCGCCTTCATCATCGACGCCTACTGGACCGAGGAGATCGAGGGCCGGCAGCGGACCGTGCTGAGCCTGCACCCGCGCCTGGCCCCGGTCAAGGTCGCGATCCTGCCGCTGGTCAACAAGGAGGGCATGGACGACCGCGCCCGCGAGATCTTCGAGGGCGCTCAAGCATGCGGCTCGGCGCCGAGTACGACGAGCAAGGGCGCGATCGGCAAGCGCTACCGGCGCCAGGACGAGATCGGCACCCCGTGGTGCGTGACGATCGACGGCGAGACCGCTGCCGACGGCACCGTGACCCTGCGCGACCGCGACTCGCTCGAGCAGACCCGGGTCCCGGCCGATGAGCTCGCCGAGCTGCTCCTCGGCCGGCCTCGCCGAGCCCTGGACGAGCCCGAAGGGCTAGGCTGAGCCGAGCGCGGGGCCGGCGCGCCGCCGGCGCCGGTGCCGACGAGCGCTGACGCGCCCGATCGGCTTCGCGCGGCCGGGCACCGAGGGGGCGCGGATGGCGAGGTTGGGATTGGCGTCGATATGCGACGTCAATCCCAACTTCGAGCGGTATGGGCCGTGGTCAGCGCGATCGCGGAACCCAGCAACACGGGGTCATCTCGCGTCGCGGCCTGCTGCGGTTGGGGCTCTCATCGACGGCAGATCGAACGGCTCGTGCGCGCCGCGTTTCCTCCACCGCGTCCATCGCGGCGTCTACGCGGTCGGACACACCGACCTCTCGCGGGAGGGGCGCTGGATGGCGGCGGTGCTGGCCGGCGGGCCCGGCCGCGGCCCTGAGCCACCACGCGGCCGCCGCACTCCACCGCCTGATCGACCCCGACGACGCCCTCGCTCCACGTCACCGTCGCCCCCCAAGGGCCTCGCCGGCCCGGGATCCGCTTCCACTCCGCGCCCCTCGCCGCGAACGAACGCACCAAGCGCGACGGCATCCCCGCCACCACTGTCCATCGCACCATCCTCGACATGGCCGCCCACCTGAACGCGTTCCGCCCTGGAGCGCCTCGCTCGCCGAGGCCCATTTCCGCGGCCACCGCGACCCGCGGCCCCTGCTCCGCCTTCTCGAACAGCCACCCGCGCTCACCGCGGCATCGCCACGCTGCGCGCGGTACTCGCCTCCGGCCACGCCACCCTCGGCCGCACCGAGAGCCCGCTCGAGGATCGCTTCGCTGCTCTTCCTCGACGAGCGGCTGCTGAGCGCCCCGAGCTCAATCCCACGCTCGACCGTCGGCGGTCGGCGCATCCGCGCCGACTGCCTCTGGGCGCAGCAGCGGGTGATCGTCGAATGCGACGGACGCGACGCGCACCAGCGGCGACGGACCTGGGAGCGGGACCGGCGTCCGCGACCGGCGGCTGCTCGTCGCTCGGCTACAGCCCGGTCCGGGTCACCTCCGAGCAGCTCGATCGACGACCGCGACGGACTCGAGGCGAGATCTCCGCGGCCTCGGGGTGGGCGATAGGTTGGCCGGGTGACCTGAGCGAGCCAACCGAGCGTGATCGCGCGCGGCGACTACCGCCACTTCCTCGAGATCCCGACGCGCTGGAACGACAACGACGTCTACGGCCACGTCAACAACGTCGAGTACTACGCCTTCTTCGACACGGTGATCAACCACTGGCTGATCAACGAGGGCGGGCTCGACATCCACGCCCGCGGGGCCGGCGACGCGATCGGCGTCTGCGCCGAGTCGCACTGCGCCTACCGCGCCGCGGTCGCCTTCCCGGAGTACGTCGAGGCGGGCCTGCGCGTCGGCCACCTCGGCCGCTCCAGCGTCCGCTACGAGATCGGGATCTTCAGCCGCGAGCGAGCGGGCAGGCCTCGGCCGACGGCTGGTTCGTCCACGTCTTCGTCGATGCCGCGAGCCGCGAGCCGGTCCCGATCCCCGAGGCGATCCGCGCCGCGCTCGAGCGCCTGATCGATCGGCGACGGAGGAGGGCGAGTCGATGAAGACCGCGAGCAGCCGTCCTGCGCGAGATGGGCGCCGCGGCGCCCTACGCCGAGTCGCAGCCCGCTCGAGATCGTCGAGCTCGAGCTCGATCCGCCCGGGGCCCGGCGAGGTCCTGATCGAGGTCGGCGCCGCCGGGCTCTGCCACTCCGACCTCTCGGTGATCGACGGCTCGCGACCGCGGGTGATGCCGATGGCGCTCGGCCACGAGGCCGCCGGCGAGGTCGTCGAGGTCGGCGCCCGGCGTCGAGCGCCTCGCGGTCGGCGACCACGTCGTCCTCGCCTTCGTGCCCGCCTGCGGCGCGCTGCGGCCCGTGCCGCTCCGGCCGCGCCGCGCTCTGCGAGCCGGGCGCGGCCGCGAACGCGAAGGGCACGCTGCTCTCGGGCGCGATCCGCCTGCACGACGCCGACGGGCAGCCGATCCACCACCACCTCGGCGTCTCCGCCTTCAGCGACCACATCGTCGTCTCCGAGCGCTCCGCGGTGAAGGTCGATCCGGAGCTGCCCTACGAGATCGCGGCGCTGTTCGGCTGCGCGGTGCTGACCGGCGTCGGGGCCGCGGTCAAGAGCGCCGGCGATCCGGCCCGGGCGACGGCGTCGCGATCTTCGGGCTCGGCGGCGTCGGCCTCGCGGCGCTGATGGGGCCGTGCTCGCCGGCGCGCGGCACGATCGTCGGCGTCGACCTCGTTCGCCGAGAAGCTCGAGCTCGCCTCGCGCGCTCGGCGCCACGGACACCGTCGCCGGCCGGACCGGATGCCGTCGAGCGCGATGCGCGAACTGACCGGCGGCGGCGCCGATCGCGCGATCGAGACGGTCGGCAGCGCCGCCGTGCTCGCCGACGCCTACGCGGCGACCGCGCGCGGCGGCACGACCGTGACCGTCGGCCTCCCCCACCCCGACGCAGATGCTCGAGATCCCGGCCGTCAGCCTGGTCGCCGAGGAGCGGACGCTGAAGGGCTCCTACCTCGGCTCCTGCGTGCCCGCGCTCGACATCCCCGACTTCATCGGCCTGCACGACGGCGGGCAAGCTCCCGGTCGAGCGCCTGCTCACCGGCACCCTCACGCTCGACGAGATCAACGAGGGCTTCGACCGCCTCGCCTCCGGCGAGGCGGCGCGCCAGGCGATCGTCTTCTAGCCGCGCAGCGCGCGACGGGCACGGGTCGGGCGACCCCCCTCCGCCGCGGCGTCGAGGGCACCGCGGGGTTGCACGCAGCCCCCTGGCCGCGAGGTTGACTTAGTTCGATGTCTAAGTCTAGTATTTAGATACCGAATCTTTGCTTACGCACGCTACCTCAAGGAGCCCTATGGCAGAGCAGCCGCAGTCCGCCCGCAAGATCGAGCCCCACGTGTGGAGGATCGCGATCGTCGTGATCCTCGGCGCGATCATGTCCGTGCTCGACACGACGATCGTCAACGTCGCCCTCGACACCCTCGCCCGCGACCTCGGTGTCTCCCTCGACACGATCCAGTGGGTCGCCTCGGGCTACCTGCTCTCGCTCGCCGCCGTGATCCCGATCACCGGCTGGCTCGGGCGCCGCTTCGGCGCCCGCCGCGTCTTTCTCACCGCCCTCGTCCTCTTCACCGCCGGCTCCGCCCTGTGCGGGCTCGCGACCTCCGCCGGCATCGCTGATCTTCTTCCGCGTCCTGCAGGGCATCGGCGGCGGCATGCTGATGCCGACCGGCCAGATGACCCTCGTCAAGGCCGCCGGGCCAGTGAACCTGCCGCGCGTGATGAGCGTGATCGGCGTCCCGATCATCCTCGCCCCCGTCTTCGGCCCGACGCTCGGCGGCCTGCTGCTCGAGCACGTCTCCTGGCAGTCGATCTTCCTCGTCAACGTGCCCGGTCGGGATCATCGCCTTCATCGCCGCCTGGCGGCTGCTGCCCACCGACGAGCCCGAGGACGCCGGGCGCCTCGACCTGCTCGGCCTCGGCCTCGTCTCAACCGGGCTCGTCGGCATCACCTACGGCCTCGCCGAAACCGGCTCGCACAACTCGCTGCTCGCCGGCGCCGTCGTCCTGCCGATCCTCGCGGGCCTGACGCTCGTCACGGCCTTCGTGCTGCGCGCGCTGCGGATCGAGCGGCCGCTGCTCGACGTGCGGCTGTACGCGAACCGGGCCTTCGCCGCCGCCTCGTTGACCACCTTCGCGCTCGGCGCCGCGCTGTTCGGGGCGATGATCCTGATGCCGCTCTACTTCCAGCTCGTGCGCGGCGAGGGCGCCGTCGCGACCGGTCTGCTGCTCGCGCCGCAGGGAATCGGCGCCGCGATCGCGATGGCGATCTCGGGAGTCATGACCGAGCGCCTCGGCGGCGGTATGACGGCCCTGATCGGAGGCCTGATCACGCTCGTGGCGACCGTCCCGTTCGTGCTGCTCGCCGCGGATCACCCCCTACGTCGTGATCGACGCCGCGATGGCCCTCCGCGGGATCGGCATCGGGCTCTCGATGATGCCGGCGATGACCGCCGCGTTCTCGGTCCTGCGCAAGGACCAGGTCAACGACGCGACGCCGCAGCTGACCACCCTGCAGCGCGTCGGCGGCTCGATCGGCACGGCTGTGCTCAGCGTCGTCCTCCAGAGCCACCTGCGCGCCGCGGGCAGTTCGACGACCGCGATGGCGTCGGCCTTCGGCACTACCTTCATCTGGGTGATGGGGATCACCGTTATCGCCCTGCTCCCGACGATCGTGCTGCTGCGGGTCGAGCGCGCGCACGCGCTCGATCGCGCTCGAGCGCCGCAGCGGCGACGCGGCCGAGGCCGCGCTCGAGGCGGCGGCATGAGCGCGGCCGAGCCCGGTGCCGAGCCGGCCGCATCGGCCGCAGGGGCAGCGACGCTGGAGCCCCGGGCGGAGCTTCTCGACGAGTTGCGCCTCGGCCTCTCCGCCCTGTTCGCCGCCGAGCGGCGGCTGCGCGCGCGCCGCCAAGATGGGCCCGGCGGCCTCTCGCTGGCGCAGATGCGGGCGATCTTCGCGCTCGCGGAGCGTGGCTCGGCGACCCCCGGAGAGCTGGCCGAGGCGAGCGATTTGCGCCCGGCGAGCGTCACGGCGATGCTCGACCACCTCGAGTCGGACGGGCTGATCGAGCGCCGGCAGAGTCCCGAGGACCGGCGCTCCGACGAACGTGACGCTGACCGACTCCGGGCACGCGCTGCTCGATGCCAAGCGCGAGCGCTGGCGCCGCTTCATCGAGGAGGCGCTCGTGGGGTTCTCGGAGGCGGAGCTCGCCGCCGCGGCGAAGGCTTTCGGGGCGCTCGCCGAAGGCATCGCCGGGCTCGAGTAGCCCAGCAGCGGGGACCCGCCCGCGTATGACATCTGCGGCCGGGGTAGATGGCCGCCATGGCGAATCTGCTCCTCGGGCCGATACTGCGTCACGTCGACGCCGACGGCGCCACGGTCTGGGTGGAGACCGACGCTCCCTGCGAGGTCCGCGTCCGGGACGCCTCGGCCCGGACCTTCGAGGTCGAGGGCCACCACTTCGCCCGCTCGCCATCGGAGACGTCGAGCCCGGCGCCAACACGCCCTACACGGTCGAGATCGACGGCGAGACAGCCTGGCCGCCGCCGGACTACGAGTTCCCGGCACCCACGATCCGGCCGCTCGGAGCCGGCGAGGACTTCCGGCTCGTCTTCGGCTCCTGCCGGGTCTCGCTGCCGCACGAGCCGCCCTAGGTCCTGCACCAGTCCGAGCACCCGGAGGCGCAGGGCATCGACGCGCTGCGGACGCTCGCCCTGCGGATCATCCGCTCCGAGGAGCGCCGCCCCGACTGCCTGCTGATGCTGGGCGACCAGATCTACGCCGACGATCTCTCGCCGCAGATGAAGGCGCATCACGGGCTCCCGCGAGAGCCCGGGCTCGGCCCCGGCGGACGAGCTCGCCGACTTCGGCGAGTACGCGCTCGCCTACCGCGAGGCCTGGGGCGAGCCGGTGATCCGGTGGCTGCTGGCCACGGTGCCGACAGCGATGGTCTTTGACGATCACGAGATCAACGCGCAGTGGAAGATCTCGCGCGCCTGGCAACGCAAGCTCGAGGCCAACGAGTGGTACGAGGCGCGGATCTCCGGCGGCCTGATGGCCTACTGGATCTACCAGCACCTCGGCAACCTCTCGCCGCGCGAGCTGGGGCGCTCCGAGCTCTACGGCCGGGTGCGTGGGTGCGACGGCGACGCCGGCCCCATGCTGCGCGAGCAGATGCGCCACGCCGATCGTGAGCCGGACCACAGTCGCTGGAGCTACTACCGCGACCTCGGCGACTCACGGCTGCTCGTCATCGACTCGCGCGCCGGCCGTGAGCTCGAGCCGCCGGAGCGGAGGATGATCTCGGCCGGTGAATGGGAGTGGATCGTCGAGCACGCCGCCGGCGACTTCGACCACCTGCTGCTGGCCAGCTCGGTCCCGTTCTTTTTGACGCCCGGGCTGCACCACATCGAGGCCTGGAACGCACAGCTCGCCGACCGCGGCGCCCGCCCCGGGACGCGGCGGCTGGGCGAGAAGATCCGCCAGGCCGGCGTCATGGACCACTGGGCGTCGTTCCCGGTCTCCTTCGCGGAGCTCTGCGAGCTGCTGGCGGAGATCGGCAGCGGCCGCCACGGCGAAGGGTCGGCGCCGGAGACGATCACGATGCTCTCCGGCGACGTGCATCACTGCTACCTGGCCGAGGTCGGGCTGCGGGACGCACCCGGCGTCTCGAGCTGCATCTGGCAGGCGGTTTGCTCCGCCTGCCGCAAGGACCTGGCGCCGAAGGAGAAGCGGGCCATGCGCGCCGGTAACTCCAGGGTTGGGGAGGCGGTGGCGCGAAGGCTGGCCCGGCTCGCGGGAGCGGACCCGCGTGCCGGCCGAGTGGCAGATCGTCCACGACCCGACCTACGACAACCAGGTCGCCAGCCTCGAGCTCGGCCCGCGGCGGGCCCGACTCGTGGTCGAGACCGCGGCGGGCTCCGACTGGCGCGAGCCGGAGCTCCGGACCGTCTTCGCGGAGGACCTGCGCGAGCGCTCGGCACCGCGCGAGGAGACGGCCGGCCGGCCGCGCTCGCCGGGCTGAGGGACGGAGCCCTCCGGCGCGCGGGCGGGGCGCCCGCCCCGGCCGCTCGACTGCGGCCGCGGACGAGGCGCCCCGCGGCGCGCGCTCACCGGTTCACGATCGGCTCAACGCCGGTGGTGGTGGCGCTTGTGCCGGTGGTGCTTGCGCTTGTGGTGGTGCCGCTTCTTCGCCTTCGGCTTGCACTTGACCGTGTCGGTGTCGGTCGTCGTCGTGCCGTCGTCGAAGAAGGTCTTCGCCTGGAACTTCATCCGCTTCGGCTTGCACTTCGCCTGCAGGTAGCGGCCCTTCTTGACCGTCACCTTGAAGTAGCTGATCGCGCCCGCATCGAGCTTCGGGACCTTCACGTCCAGGGCCTTCCTGTAGGCCCTGCCTGCCTTCGAGCGCTTCAGCTTGCCGACAAGGATGCTTGCCGGGATGCCCTGGGCCGGGCCCGTGGGCTTACTCCAGAGCAGCATCTTCTTGTGCTTCGCATTGAAGGCGGTGACATCGACGTCGATGATCGTCGGATTCGACGGGTCCATCGCATTGGCCACCGTGACCTTGGCCGAGCTGCCGCCGTCCTTGGACACCTGCGAACGCCGGCCGCAGACCTTCCGGGCTTCGGCTCGCGTGCTCGCGAACTGGAGCTCGGTCGGCGTACCCTTGCAATAGGCGACCGACTTGTTGTGGATCTTCAGCTGCTTGGGGAGGTCGAGGACCGTCCGCGTGGCCGACTTCGGCTGGCCTTTGCCCGGCTCGTTCCTGGTGACGATCGTGTTGATCAGCTTGATGTTTTTGTGGCCGCGCTTGGGCAGCTTCTTCGGCTTCACCTTGGCCCGCTCGACCTGCACGCTTTCGTCCGCCCCGGCGAGGCCGGAGAGGCCGATGGCCAACATGGCGACGGCAGCCGCCGCCAAGAGAATCGCGCGTTTGCGCATCGCTCCTCCTTCGTACGTTGCTCCCCCGCCCGCAGCGGCGGGCGGGTGGCCCCCAGCCGGGATGGCGCAATGCGCGCGAAGACCCCAGCGTCGAGAACCCCGATACAGAAGCGCTGCCCGCGCTGGCGCCGGCGAAACTGGAAGCTGGTTTCCGCTTTCGCTGCCCGCTCCGTGACTTGATCACACAGATCTGGCTACGCAGCCAGACCTAATAACCTCGGCGTCACACGGAGAGGCTCACAGGAGGAGTGGAAAGCAGATGTCAGTCGCCGAGCACAACCTGACCTCGAGGATCACCTACGACGACCTCTATCGCCGCTGGGAGCAGAACAACTGGTCGGCGATGGAGATCGACTTCGGTGCCGACCGTGAGGGCTGGGCGGGGCTGACCGAGATCCAGCGCAGCTCGGCGCTGTGGATCTACTCGATGTTCTTCTACGGCGAGGACTCGGTCGCCGACAACCTCTCCCCCTACATCGACGCGGCGCCGAAGGAGGAGCAGAAGTACTTCCTCACGACCCAGCAGGTCGATGAGGCGCGTCACGCGATCTTCTTCCACCGCTTCTTCAAGGAGGTGATCGGGGCCGGCGACTCGGTCGCCGCGACCCTCGCCTTCACCGAGCAGCACCTCGGCTGGGGCTACCGCAAGGTCTTCGACCGGCTCGACCGGATGGCGGAGGAGCTCCGCCGCGATCGCTCGCTGCCCAAGTTCGCGCAGGCGATGACGCTGTATCACCTCGTCGTCGAGGGCACGCTCGCCCAGCCCGGCCAGCACTTCATCGAGGACTTCTTCGTGCGCGACGGCAGCCTCCCGGGCTTCACGTCGGGGATGGAGAACGTCTCCCGCGACGAGCAGCGCCACATCGGCTTCGGCGTCAAGGTCCTGAGCGAGCTCGTGCGCGAAACGGACGAGTGCAAGGCGGCGATCGACGAGCTCCTGGCGGAGGTCATGCCGCATGTCTCCTCCGTCTTCATCCCGCCGGACTGGAACCTCGAGTACACGCGCTGCTACGGCTTCGAGATCGAGGACATCGCCGAGTGGGGCATGCGCTCGATCGAGCAGAAGTGGCGCGCGATCGGCTACCCGATGGAGGAGATGCCGCCCGCCGTGTTCCCGATGGACATGGACGCTGCCCCCGCGTGAACGCGCCTCCCGGATGCTGGCCCTCTCGAGGGCGGGCGTGATCGGCGAGCCGCTGCCCGCGGAGAAGGTCGACTCCTCGCCCGAGACGCAGGAGATGTTCTTCGACGTGATCGCGCGCTCGGTCGATACATCGCGGGGCAACGGCAGCCCGTTCACCGTGCAGTGGAGCTTCGCAGACGCCGAGCCGTGGCACGTCGTCGTCGACAACGGCTCGACCCGGGCCGAGCGCGGACTCAGCGCGCAGCCGGACGTGACCCTGGAAACGAGCTGGATCGACTTCGTCGACGTCGGCAAGGGCGCGATCAGCCCGCCCCGGGCGCTGCTGCAGCGCAAGCTCCAGCGTCCACGGCGGTCCCCGCGACCTGCTCCGCTTCCGCCGGCTGTTCGGCTGAGCGCCCCCCAACCGAGGAGAGACGGCGATGACCGAGATCTACCGCACGCCCGATGACGCCTTCGAGGGCCTGCCCGACTTCCCCTGGGAGCCCGCGCTACCTCGACTGGGACGGGATCCGGCTCGCCCGGATCGACGAGGGCGACGGGGACCCTGTCGTCCTCTTCCACGGCGAGCCGACCTGGTCGTTTCTGTACCGGAAGATGATCCCGCCGCTGCTCGAGGCCGGCCACCGCTGCATCGCCCCCGACTATCCCGGCTTCGGGCGCTCCGACAAGCCGGTCGACTTCGACTGGTACACCTACGACCGCCACACGGAGGCGATGATCACTCTGCTGGAGGAGCTCGAGATCAGCGACGCGACCTTCGTCGTCCAGGACTGGGGCGGGCAGATCGGGATGCGGGTCGCGGCCGAGCGCCCGCAGCTGTGCGGCCGGATCGTCGTCATGGACACCGGGTTCTTCACCGGCCATCAGCCGATGACCGACGCCTGGAAGAAGTTCCGCGACTTCGTCGAGCGGACCGAGGATCTGCCGATCCCGATGCTCGTCGGCGGCGCCTGCCACGTGCCGCCCGACGACGATGTCCTCGCCGCCTACGGGGCGCCCTTTCCGGAGGCTCGCGCCAAGGCCGGGCGCGCGCGCCTTCCCGCTGATGCTGCCGACGAGCCCCGACGCGCCGGGGGCCGAGGCCGGGCAGCGGACGCTCGAGGCGATGGCGGAGTCCGACCGGCCGGCGCTGCTGCTGTGGGCCGAGCACGACCCGATCATCCCGCCCTCCACCGGCGAGCGGCTCGCCGAGCGGGTCGGCTGGCCGCGAGCCGGAGATCATCGCCGGCGCCTCCCACTTCCTGCAGGAGGACGCAGGGCGAGCGGATCGGGCGCCGGATCGCCGAGTGGCTGGCGAGCCGAGCCGCAGCCCCACCGCGAGAGCCGAAACGAGCAAGAAAAGGGGCGGCCTCGCGGCCGCCCCTTCTCAGAATCGCCTCTCAGAGAAGCGACAGCACCTAGTGATGCCGGTGATGCCGGTGCTACTTGTGTCTTCTTGCTTCTTGCTGACTTCTTCTGCTTGCACTTGACGCGTGTCGGTGTCCGTGCGTCTTGCGACGCATCCGATCGAAGTAGGTCGTCGCCTGGACCGGGATCTTCTTCGACTTGCACTTGGCCTGGACGTACTTGCTCTTCGGGATCGTCACCTTGAAGACGCTGATCGCGCCTGCGGCGAGCGGCGGGATCGTGACGTCGAGCGCCTGGCCGTACTGCTTGCCGGCGTGCGACTTCTTCAGCTTGCCGATCAGGACGCTCGCGCGGCATGCCCGCGAAGCGCGCCGGTCGGCTTGCTGTACAGGTACAGCGCCTTGTTCTTCGCGTTGAACGCGACGACGTCGACGTCGAGCCGTGGTCGCCGGTCGTACCAGCCTCGACGCGAATCTGAGCGCTCGAGCTGCCCGTCGCTCGAGACGGCGGACTTGCTGCCCACACATCTGCTTGGCGTCAGCCACGTCGGGCGCGGACGCGAGGCCGCTGCGTCGGTCCCCTTGCAGTCGGCACCTTGTTGTAGTTGAACTTGAACTTCTTCGGCTAGTCGACCACCGTCCGCGTCGCCTCCGGCGGCTGGTGCGTGCCCGGGATGTCGCGACGTCGTGATCAGGTTCACGTAGCTTGATGTTCTTGTACTTCTTCTTGTCGAGCTTGGTCGGCTTGAGCTGAAGGCTTCCTTCTGCACGCTCTCGTCGGCGGTGGCGTAGCCCACCAGACCGACCGCGATTGCTCCCGTCAGTGCGAGAGCCAGGATTTTCCGCATCACTCCTCCTCGAGGATCTGTTCGAGTTGTCGTCCACCCAGTGGTCGGATGCGGGTCGGGTCCTGCGACCGCGCCAGCGCGCCTCCACCCCGTGGATACCAATGGATCTATCGACATAAACCCGGCGGACCTTGAATGTTGCGGCCCCCGCGAGAAATTTCCCCTGAGACCGATTTCGGGTGAGACTTTCCTGCTTCGGACAGGGGGCTGCTGGCGGCCGAGCGCCGCTGGCGGGACCTACTGTCCTGCGCTCGCACGTGCGGGTAGGTCGGTCTTCTGGCTGCGATCCCGCGCCGATCGACTTGCTCGGAGCCTGCAGGTTGCACGGCGGGGCCGGGATGTCGTCGCTGTCGTGTTGCCGGAGCCGCCGTAGGCGAGCTCCTTGATCGCGTCGAAGAAGTCCCGGTTCGGCAGGTCGCCCGGCGAGCCCCGGCGTCCTCGAGGTTGGATGTTGTTGAGCCCGCTGGAGCACTGCTCGGTCAGGAACGAGTCGAGGCCCTGGGCGAGCTTCGTGTACTGGCCCGCCTTCACGTAGGCGTTGGTGCGGTTGCCGTTCGCCCGCTTCGGCAGCGAGGCGAGCTCCTCGATGTTGAACGGCGTCCGTCGTCGCAGGTAGCGGCGAGTTTGCCTTGCTGACGTCGACGTTGAAGGCGTTCGTCGCAGCGGACGAGGTTGCCGAGCAACGCCGTCGTCTCGCCCTTGTAGCGATCGAGCGCCTGGACGATCGGGATCAGGTCGTTCAGGTAGGAATCGATCCGGGCCAGCGGCGGCGGCAGCTGGTCGTCGATCACGGTCCGCAGCGAGCTCAGGCCCGACTTGGCTCTGTTGTTGACGACGAGCAGACCCTTGAAGAACCGGATCAGGTCCGGGGAGGCCTTCGCCGTCGCCTGCGAGCGTGCCGCTGAGCTGGCGCGCCGAGGGCCGCAGCTGGGTGATCAACGGGTTCGTGTCGTTGGCGAACTTCTGCAGCCGCAGCAGCGTCGCCTTCGACTCGTCGAGGAAGGTCGGCAGCACCTGGAAGGTCTGGATCAGCTGCTGGTCGCGGTCGGCGAGCGTGCCGAAGACCTTGTCCGTGTTCTGGATCAGGCCCGGAGCTGGTCCGGCCGCGCGCTGATCGCGCTGAACGTCTGCCCTCCCTGCGGATCAGATCGCGAACGGCGACGCTCTGGCTGTCGAGCTCGCGCATCAGGTTGTCGGCCGATTCGACGAACGGCGGTGAGGTTGCCGAGCGCCGCGTTGAGGTCGACACCGCGGCCACGCAGGGCGACAGCGCCTTCCTGCATCCAGTCCCGGAACGCGGTCCTGGTCTTCGCGTTGAAGGTGCGGAAGATCTCGTCCAGCTGCACGGCCTTCGAGACCTGGGCGGCGGGCAGCGTCGCCGTCCTCCGGCAGCATGCCCTTCGAGGGGTCCCCCGGGGTGAGCTCGACGTAGGTCTCGCCGAGGAGGGTCTTCTGGCGCAGGATCGCTTTGGTGTTCGAGGGGATCGGTGCGTACTGAGGGTCGATCTGGACCTCGGCGTCGGCGTAGTTGCCGGTGTCGGAGAGCTGGATGCCCTTGACCTTGCCGACCGAGACGCCGGAGATGCGCACGTCGGACTCGACCGCGAGCTGGGTCGCCTCCGTGAACGGGACCGTGACCCGGTAGCTCTTCGACTTCAGCGGCACCGGGCCGCCGAAGGCGAGCCACAGGAACAGCAGCAGGCCGAAGCACGAGATCGCGAAGCCGACCGCGATCAGCACCCTTCCGGCTGTTGGCGGTCGGGTTTCCATCAGCCGCAGATCCGCGAGGTCGTCGGGCAATCTCGGCGGTCAGCGGGAAGCGCGTCATGCGGGCGCGTGCGCAGCGCGGGTCGGAGACGGCGTTGTCGGCGAGGATCGAGATGTAGCAGCTGTACAGCGGAACAGCGCGCGTCAGCGGCCCGACGGCGTCCTGCGAGCAGCGCGGTGCTGTTGATGTTGTGGTTGAGCCACGCGAGGTAGAAGAGGTAGCCCTCGTCGGGCCCGGGCGGGTTGTAGGCGAGCCCGTTGAGCAGGCCGTCAGCTCGGTGAAGCTGCCCTTCAGGTTCTTGGCGCTGTCGGCGAGCGGCTGCGAGGCATTCCGCAGGTCGGAGAGCGACCGGCTGGACCTTGCGTGCGAAGGGCCGGATCTGGTTCTTGATCGGGCCCTTCGTCTGCCCGGAAGAAGGGCTGCAGCTTCTCGAGCGCCGGCTTGAGCGCCTGCGCCGAGGGGATCAGCTTCTCGCAGCGCCGGCTTGAGCTGGACGGAGAGGTGCGTCGCCGGCGTCGAGCGCGCTGCGCGTCTCGCGCAGCGCGCCCGGGAAGCCGCGCAGCGTCTGGCGCAGGTTCGCCTCCTGGTTGGCGAAGGCGCCGAAGACCTTCGTTCTGCGAGGTGACGAAGTCGGCGAGCTGCACGTCGTTGCCGGCGAGCCGCTTCGAGATCAGGCCGAAGTTGGTGATCACCCGCCGCAGGTTGTCGCGGCGCTTGGCCAGCGCCTTGTTGATCTTGGCGATGTCGCGCGTCGTCGGCTCGATCCGGCGCAGCACGGACGAGAGCTTCTTGCCCTTGTCGGCCGGCCGAGCGCCTCCGCTCCGCCGGCGAGCAGCAGGCGCAGGTATGCCTGAGTGTCGCCGTCGAGCGAGGCGAGGATCTGGTCGACGTTGATCTCCGGCTTCGTCGAGCCGACACCGATCCGGGCGTTCTCCGGAATCTCGGGGCTGTCCGCCGTCCCTGGGTCGAGGTCCAGGGTCATGTCCTGCAGGCCCGTGCGCGGCCGCAGCAGCGCGCTCGCGTTGTCGTGGATCAGCGGCGCGTACTTCGGATCGATCTCCATGGAGACCACGGCGACGCCGTTCTCGAGATCTACGCCGGTGATGTCGCCGATCTTGACGCCGGCGAGGTTGACGCTCTGACCCTGACCGGGCGTCACCGCCTGCGCGGTCTGGAACTCTGCCTCGAGGTGGAAGCGGTTCTGACCGAGGATCGGGAACCACGAGGGCAGCGCCGAACTCTGCTGCGAGAGGATCACGAACAGCGTCGCGAGCCCGATGACGCAGGAGCACGATCACCGCCACGAAGTCCTTCGAGTATCTGCCGATCGCCTGCTTCACGGTGACACCGCCGCGGCCGGTGAGGGGGCGCCGACCGTGAGAGCGGCGGACCCGTTGAGGTTCGGGCAGGCCGTTGGTCTGGGCACTTGACGTCGGTGCGGATCGGCGGCTCGGCTCGACGGGCGCTGCGGCTGGGTCCCGATCGGCGGCTCGATCGTGTAGCCCCACAACGGCGAGTTGACTGCCCGTCGCGCCGGGGATCGGGGTCGAGACGAGCTGCGGGCCGCCGCCCGTCTGGGTGCGGAGCATCTGGCCGTTGCCGTCGAAGTTGGCGCCGAGGCCAGACTGGCGTCGCCGCCGCGTAGAAGAAGTCGTAGTAGTTCGGCGGCGCCGGTCGAGAACTGGTCGTTGATGACGATGTCGCCGGTCGGCACGAGCACCTTGCTGAAGCAGCGGCTGTGCCGTCTGCAGCTGCGGCAGCAGTCCGCACGAGTGAAGCAGTGCCCCAGGTCAGCGTCGGCTGCGTGACCTTGCAGCAGATGGCTGACGCGGCCGAGCTCGGCGGGCTGCAGCAGGCGGATCGTCTGCTGCAGCCACGGGTTCCCGGCGCGGATCGTCGCCGGCAGCTCCTTCACGCCCGGCGTCAGCTCGCGCGCGAAGGCTCGCAACGGCGGCAGCGTCGTGTTGAAGCGGACGAGGTCGGGCTTCGCCTGCTCGAGCGTCGGCGCGAGCTCCGCCAGGGTCTGCTCGAGCGCGGTCGACTCCTGCGCGAAGGCGCCGGCGGTGACCGAGAAGTTCGTGATCAGGTTGCTCAGATCGGCCTCGCGCGAGGCGAGCTTCGAGAAGACGACGCTGGTCGCGTTGATCAGCCCCGAGAGGTCGTCGGGGTGCTCGCCGAGCAACGCCTCGCTCACCTGCGAGCTCGTCTTGCCGGCGGTGCCGCCGTAGCGGAAGGACTCGTTCAGGGCCTGCGCGGCGGACTTGCCGACCACGTCGGGGTCCTGGCCCTTGTCCTGCTGCGGCGTCGGCTTGTCGTACAGCGCCGAGCCGTAGCCCTCGAGCAGCTGGCTAAGGTTGCGGCGGTCGGGCTGCTGCAGGGTCGTCAGCACCTGGTCGAGCTGGACCGCGATCTGGGTGTGGGTGATCGGGATCGAGCCGCCGTCGGGGATGTCGGGCGCGTTCGGGCTGCCGGGCTGCAGATCGAGGAAGAAGTTGCCCTCGAGGAACAGCCGCGGCCGGATCGTCACCTGGGCGTCGCTGTGGAGCGGCAGGCCGGCGTTGTCGACCGTGAACGTGACCTTGAGACGTTGCCGTCGAGGCTGATCGACTTGACCTCGCCGACGTTGACGCCGGCGATCCTGACCGGCGCCGTCTGGCGCAGGGTGGCGGCGTTGCGGAAGGTCGCCGTGACCTCGTACTGGTGGCCGAACGGCAGCGCCTTGGCGAACGCGAAGTAGGCGAGGATGAGCAGCACGATCGCCGTCAGGATTCCGATCGTGAGGAAGCTCGGGCCGGTCGGCGGGCGATGGTAGATGCCCTCGTTGAAGTCCTTGTGGACCTTCTGTTTCGGGTCGCGCGGCATCAGGGCTTCGCCTTCAACTGGGAGGGGATCTGATCCTCGGTCGTGATGCCCTGGTTCCCGGGCGCGTTGCCGACCACCTTCTTGCCGACTGCATAGGGCTCGTTGCCCGCCTCGCACTCGAACTCGTTCTGGCCCGGCGCGGCATGGTTCGGGTACGGGTTCGCGTGTAGGTAGTTGCGGTTGTCGGTGCCGCCGCCGTTCGCCGGGGCCGACGGACGGGCTGCCCTCGTTGTTGGGACCGGTCGGCGCTTCGAGCGGGATCACGCGCGCCCAGGTGCCGAGGTCGTTGCCCTCGCCCGCGAGATCCTGGAGGTTCCGGAGCAGCAGCGTCGCGTAGTTGCAGACGCTCTGCGCGGGTCCGATGTAGCGGAGAGTCGGACTCAGGCTCTTGCTCAGCTGCGTGAGCCTGTTGATGCCCTTGCGGGAGGTCTTGTCGTTGGCAAGCCCGGCGAGCGAGGCGGCGGTCGGCGCGAGCTGGTTGTTGAGCTTGGGCGACGTTCGGAGCGCGGGGATCGCCGTCTGCAGCGCCTCGACGATGTCGGGACCGTAGGTGCTCAGCGCCTCGGCGCCGGGCGCCAGATCGTTGACGAGGCGGCGGTTGTTGACGAGGAAGGGCCGGATCGTCGGCAGCGTCGCGGTCGTGGTCGCCAGCGTCTGGGGCGTCTTGGTGATCGTCTCCTGGAGGTAGGGTCGCGCGACATCGGCGAAGGCCGCGAGGGCGACGTCGAGGTTGACGAACATGTGCGCCTGCGTCTCGGCGACGGGGGCGACGGCGGCCGAGGACTGCTCGAGGGCGTGGAAGAAGCCTGCGAGGTCGGTGTCGGGCGCGGCGAGGTTGTGCATCACGCGGCGCAACCGGGGCAGCAGCGGGTTGAGCGCCCCGATCGCCTCGTTGAGGTCGGGACCGCGCCCAGCGAGAGCCGACCCGAACTCGTTCAGGTTGACCTTGATCCCCTCGCGCGTCGGCTGGTCGAAGGTGTTGAGCAACTGGTCGTATTCGACCGGCTCGGGCTTGGCGTGGCTGACCGGGATCGTCGCTCCCTCGGGATAGCCCTGATCGCTCGTGCCGCGCTGGATCTCCAGGTACTTCAGCCCGAGCGCCGAACGGGCCCGGATTACGAACGTCGAATCCGTCGGCAGCGGCTCGATCGAGCGGTCGAGCTTGAGCTCGAGCCCCGCACGCACACCGCCGTTCGACTCGGAGATCGGGACGACGTCCTCGACGAGGCCGACGCGCACGCCGCCGATCCGCACCTCGTTCCCGGGCACGAGGCTGGCCGCGTTCGGTACGACGGCGGTCACGCGGTAGGTGGCGACGAAGGGCAGGCCGCTGTTGGCGTTGTAGGCCAAGAAGACGGCCAGGACCACGATCAGCACCGTGATCGCGCCGACCAGGGTCGGGTTGCGCAGGACCGACTGCAGGGGGCTCGAGCGCCTCATGGACCGTTCTCCGTCAGGAATCCGAGCAGGTCCTTGGCGGCCTGCGCCTGGGGCTTGCCGAGCTTGCCCGCGTTCTTCTTCTGCGCCTTCTGCTCGGCCGCGGCACTGAGCTGATCGGCGATCGGCGAGGGCGCAATGTCCTTCGGGCTCCGCGGGTTCGCGTTATCGCCTGCAGAGGCCGAGAGCGCGCTCGCCGAGGCTGCGCTCGCGCTCGAAGAGGAGCTGTGCGGAATGCCGGTCCAAGTCGCCAGACAGCCGGGGACAGGGACTGCGGAGATGTCGAGGCAGTTGTTGATCTGAACGGACGCCCGCAGGTAATGACCGTAGCTGTCGAAGCCGTTGACGGTGTTGCCGAGGTTGAGGATCGTCTTGTAGAGGTCGTCGCGTCCATCGGTCTTCCGCAGCGTCACGAGCGCCTTGTCGAGCGCCTTTGCCCCGGGGCTTGTCTTCGAGCCAAGCGTGCCGAGGTCGTTGATCAGACCGCGGGAGTCGAGGAGGTCGGGGAGGGCCTTTTGCGTTGCCTGGCCGAGCGTCGATCAGAGCCGGCGTGCCGTACTTGGCGAACGGTCCGAGCAGCTTCGTCATCTTCGTCAGGTACGGGGCCCCCGCCCGCAGGTCGGTCGCGACCGGGGTCGCGGCCTCGGCGAAGCGCCGCAGCTGCACCATCGTCGGCTGCAGCTGCTGCAGGGCGCCCGGGAACTCGCGGAAGCCGGCCTCGATGTCGGAGGCGCGCTCGGCCGCTGCCTGCCCGGCGGTGTTCGCGTTGTTGATGAAGCCGGCGATGTGGTCCCGCTCGCGCGCCAGCGGCCCCAGGATCGTGTCCGAGTCCACTGCCAGTTGCGCCAGGCCCTTGTTCTGCTTGGCGAGGATCGCGAGCACCTTGTCGGTCTCCTGCAGAGCCGGATCGGCGCGGTAGATCACCTGCTGCAGCGTCTTGCCCCGAGCGGCGAGACCGGCGCCGAGGTCGTTGAGGATGAGCCGGAACTTGTCGACCTCGGGCTCGCGGTAGATGTTGTTGACGAGGTCGATGTCAACGGCCTTGCCGTTGTTGTTGATCGGCAGGAAGTGCTCGCCCGCGCCGGGCTGACCGTCGGGGATCGTCTCCAGCGGCGGCGGCGGCTTGCTCGCGGCCGAGCGCGGCTCGGTCGGCTTGCAGTCGACGTACTTCTCGCCGAGCAGCGACTGCGGCCGGATGAGGCAGCTCGCGTCCTTGCGCCAGTCCTGGAAGCCGGGATCGGTGATCTTGAGGACCACGACCGCCTTGCCCGGCGCGTCCTTGCCGTTCGCGTAGACGGGCTCGCCGGGCATCGTCACGTCCACCGAGTCGATCGTCCCGACGGTCGCCCCCGCGATCCGGACCTCCTCGTCGTTGACGAGGAAGCCGGCGTTGTCGAAGTAGGCGCGAACCAAATAGCTCCCCGTCGGCCCGCCGCCGCCCTCGGCGCCGCTCGCCAGCACCGCCGCGGCGCCGGCGGCGAGCAGGATCCCTATCAGCAGCATCCGCCTCATGGGCCGGGCGGGAGATCGGTCGGGTTGCACTTGGACAGGGTCAGGTTGCCGTCGTCGAGGAACGGGTTGGAGAGGTCGGCGGCCGGCTGGCGAGCCGCCGCCCGGGACAGCGCCGGAAGACGCCGAAGTCGAGCCCGTCGTACTGCTGGGCGCGGTCGGGGTCGTGGTTGCCGGGCGGCGGGTACGCACCGAAGATCGGCGTCAGCTGGTGCGGCGGGCCGGCGTCGTACTTGAAGACGTTGGCGGCGGCCGTCGTCACGCGGCCGTAATGGCCTTTGGCGTCGTAGTAGGAGGTCGTCTCGCCGAGCTTCGCGAAGAGGCCGAACAGATCCGGCGAGTAGGGGCGCATGAAGGCGACGTCCGGCTGCGTCTTGTTCATCGCTTCGGACGACCGCCGGGAAGGCGGTCGAGCCCTCGCTGGACGCCTTCGGCAGCAGCTTCAGCGCCTCGGCGAGGTCGTTGTTCGGGCCCTTCAGCCGGGCGACGTCGGCGAGGTTGCGGAAGACGGGGCGGCCGTCCTCGGAGACGGTCTTCAGGCGGCGCAGGAAGGGCGCAAGGTTCTTCGTCGCCGGATAGGAGGCCTGCACGAGCGGGTCGAGGTCGTCGAGCGCTGCGCGCAGGTTGACGAAGGTCGTGTTCGCCTCGCGCAGCGTGTCCGGCGCCGCGTTCAGGGACCGGGTCAGCGCCTCGTTCTGGTTCGCGATCGCCTGCAGGGTCGTGTTTCCGTTCGTGATCAGGCTCGTGAGGTCGTTGCGGCGGTCGGCGATCGCGCCGAAGGTCTTCGCACCGGCGACGAGGAAGCGCTGCAGCGACACGGAGTCCTTGGAGACCTCGTTGAAGAGGCGCTGCGAGGTCGACAGCGCCGGGTTCAGGAACTTGTAGGAGCGGTTCGCCTGCCTGGCCTTGCCCGCGTAGGTGGTCGCGTTGCCGGCGATGAACTTCTGCAGGGCGCGGCGCTCGGGCGCGCGGAACGTGTTGAAGAGCTGGTCGAGATCGACGGGAGAGGTGGTGTCGGTGCCGGTGATCGTCGTGCCGTCGGGGATCTGCGAGGCGTTGTTCGGCCCCATCGACAGCGAGATGTAGCGGTTGGCGACGCCGGAGAGCGAGGTCGAGCGGATCACCGCCGTCGTCCCCTCGGTCAGCGGGCGGTCGAGCGAGACGTCCACGGCCGCCTGGCTGTCGTCGGTGAGGTCGATCGAGTCGATCTTGCCGATCGGCTGGCCCGCGATCAGGACTTCGTTGCCGGGCACGAGCTGGCCACCCGTCTGGAAAAGGAAGCGGTACTTGTGTTCATTGCCCGAGCCGCCGAAGATGAGCACGGCAACGAGAACGAACGCGCAGAGCACGGCTAGGCCGGCGATGATTCTCGCCGGAGTGGAAACTCCCGCCTGGCGGCCGGGGCTATCTCCGTCCACGTATCTCCCGGCGCGCGAGCGCCGACCCGACTTTATGCGTTCCCAACGGCCTCTCCGGTCCTCTTCCCGTAGCAGTCGTGAGCCTATAGCTGAGCAGCACGAGCGGCGGCCACGATGCCCACGCCTAATGATCGGCACCCCAGAGGCGCAGCTTTAGCGCTGCCCCGGTGCCCTTCCTCCGCATTTCGCGGCGTTCGCGCTCCCCGCGGCCGCGCGAGGCTCAGGCGCGGAGCAGCGTCTCGGCCGCGGCGCGGCCCGCATCGATCACGTCGGAGTGGTCGTGCTCGGGGTCGGCCAGGGCCTGCAGGGCGATGCCGTCGCCGATCGCGATCAGGTACGAGACGGTGGCCGGCGCGCCGAAACGCATCGACAGCGTCCCCTCCTGCTCCTTCTCGGCGAGCATCTTCGCCAGGTGGTCGCGGGTGCGGTTGAAGAGGTCCGCCACCTCGCGCCGGATCTCCTCGTTGCGTCGGCCCGCGGAGAACACCTCGAACAGCAGCGCGAACACGCCGGGCTCCTCGGCGATCGTCTCGAGCAGGTTGCTGACCAGGGCGTCGAGCACGTCCTCGACGCTGTGCGCGGCCGCGAGCGAGTCGTCGACGCGGGCGACGCGCAGTTCGGTGTCGCGGCGCACCACCTCCACGAGCAGCCGCTCCTTCGTCCCGAAGTAGTAATGGAGCAGCCCGCGGCTGACGCCGGCCTCGCCCGCGACGTGCTCGAAGGTGGATCCGGCGATGCCGCGCGCGGCGACGCTCGATCGCATCGCGTCGATGATCCGCTGCGCCTTCTCGCCGCTCAGCTCCCGCTTGCCGGTTGCCGCCTCCATAGGCGCGGGCAGTCTAGGGATCCGTCAGGCCCGGGCCGTGGCCCGGCGGCCCCGCGGATCGCTCCTCCGACGCCGGAGCGTCAGGTTGTCGGCGTCACCGGTGGCGAGGCCGGTGCCGTCGTCGACGTGTACTCGAACTCCTCCTCGGCACCGAAGAGCCGATCGAGCAGGGCCTTGCGCACGTCCTCGGAGAGAACCACGGCGAGCACGGCGCCGATGAGCGCGAGCAGCAGCAGCTTGCCGAGCTTGCCGCCCTTCTCCTTCGGCTTCTTCTCGGGCTCCTTCAGCGCTTCGGCCGCCTGCTTGAGCGAGTCGGCAGCGTTCTTCAGGTCGCCCTGCAGCTTCTTGTCCTCGAGCACCTTCGTCGCGCTCTTGCCGTCCGCCCGCTCGTAGGCGTCGCGCGCCGACTCGTAGGCCTCTCGGAGATTCGAGCGGAGGTCGTCGTCCTCGACGATCCGCTGGACGTAGGGCTTCGCGGCCTCGACGGCCTCGACGGCCCGGGTCTGCGCGGCGGCCTTCTTCGCGGCCTTCTTCGCCATCTTGCGCTTTGCCATCGTCCTCCGTGCCTCCTGTGGTCCGTGGGTCGTCTCGGTCGCTAAGGGATTGCGCTCCCTTACCCGCAGCATACCCCGACTAATCGTGACGACCGGCGGGCGCCCCCGCTCGTGCCGGCTCAGCGCAGCTTGCCGCCGAAGGCGACGCCGATCGCGTCCTCGATCCGCTCGGCGTAGTCGAAGCTCAGCGCCTCCCGCTCGTGCTCGGGGATCTCGAGGATCTCCCCCTCGTTGCGAGCGGGCGCGATCACGCGCTTGATCCCAGCGCGCTGCGCCGCCAGCGACTTCTCCTTGAGGCCGCCGACGGGGAGAACCTGGCCGGTGAGCGTGATCTCCCCGGTCATCGCCACGTCGTTGGCGACGGGCACGCCGGAGACGAGCGAGAGCAGCGCGATCGTCATCGCGACGCCGGCCGAGGGGCCGTCCTTCGGCACGGCCCCGGCGGGCACGTGCAGGTGGAGGTCGTGCTCGGCGAACCACTTGGGGTCGACGCCCTCGACGTGCTCGTCGACGTGCCCGCGGACGTAGGAGAGCGCCGCCTGCGCCGACTCCTTCATCACCTCACCGAGTTGGCCCGTGATCGTCAGCCGGCCCGAGCCCGGCATCGCGGTCGCCTCGATGAACAGGACCTCGCCGCCGACCGGGGTCCAGGCGAGCCCGGTGGCGACGCCGGGGCTCTTCGTCCGTCGGCGCGCCTCCGAGAAGAACAGGCGCCGGCCGAGCAGCTCCCGGGCCCGCTTCGCGGAGACGGTCACCTTGCGCTTGACCCGGCCCTCGGCTCGCTCGCGGGCGATCTTGCGGCAGACGGTGCCGATCTGGCGCTCGAGGTTGCGAACGCCGGCCTCGCGGGTGTACTCCTCGACGATCGCCTTCAGCGCCGGCTCGGCGAACGCGATCTGCGACGGCTTCAGCCCGTTCTCGGCGATCTGACGCGGGACGAGGTAGCGGCGCGCGATGTGGAGCTTCTCGTCGACCGTGTAGCCGGAGAGCTGGATCACCTCCATGCGATCGCGCAGCGGCCCGGGGATGGGGTCGAGGATGTTCGCCGTCGCGATGAACATCACGTCGGAGAGGTCGAAGTCGAGGTCGAGGTAGTGGTCGCGGAAGCTGTCGTTCTGGGCCGGGTCGAGGACCTCGAGCATCGCGCTGGCAGGGTCGCCGCGGAAGTCGGCCCCCATCTTGTCGATCTCGTCGATCATGAAGACCGGGTTGCGGGAGCCGGCGTCGCGAAGGGCGCGCACGATCGTCCCCGGCATCGCGCCGATGTAGGTGCGGCGGTGGCCGCGGATCTCCGCCTCGTCGCGGACGCCGCCGACCGAGATCCGCTCGAACTCGCGGCCGAGGGCACGGCCGATCGAGCGGCCGAGGCTCGTCTTGCCGACCCCCGGAGGGCCGACGAAACACAGGATCGGCCCGCTCGAGTCGGGCTTCAGGCGCCGTACGGCGAGGTACTCGAGGATGCGGTCCTTGACCTTCTCGAGGTCGTAGTGGTCGGCGTCGAGCACCTCGCGGGCATGGGCGATGTCGAGGTTGTCCTCGGTGCGCTTGCTCCACGGCAGCTCGATCAGCCACTCGAGGTAGGTGCGGATGACGCCGTACTCGGCCGCCGCCGGCGGCAGGCGCTCGAGCCGAGCGAGCTCGCGCTCGGCAGCGCTCGCCGCCTGCTCGGGCAGCCCGGCCGCCTCGACCCGCTCGCGCAGCTCGTTCACCTCGGCCTGCTGCTCGTCGCCCTCCCCTAGCTCGGCCTGGATCGCCTTCAGCTGTTCGCGCAGGTAGTACTCGCGCTGGCCTTTGTCGATCCCCTCCTGGACCTGCGACTGGATCTTCGAGCCGAGCGAGATCACCTCGAGCTCGCGGGCGAGGATCTCCGAGAGGCGGCGCAGCCGAGCCGTGACGTCAACCTGCTCGAGCAGTTCCTGCTTCTCCGCCGTCGGGATCCGCAGCGAGCCCGCGATCAGGTGCGAGAGAGCCGAGGGGTCGTCGAGGTTGGTGACGGCGAGCTGCAGCTCCTCCGGCAGGTACGGGATCTGCTCGATGATCTCGCTGAAGGTGCTCTGCACGTTGCGCGTCAGCGCCTCGAGCTCGGGGCCGGGCTCGACCTCGTCGTCGAGCGCGGTGATGCGCCCGATCAGGTAGGGGTCGGCCGTCACGTACTCGTCGATCGCGACGCGCTGGGCACCCTCGACGAGGATCCGGATCGTCCCGTCGGGCACCTTCAGCATCCGCGCGACCACACCGGCCACGCCAACCCGGTGCAGCTGCTCGGGGGTCGGCTCGTCGACGTCGGGCTCACGCGAAGCGACGAGCGTGAGCATGCGATCGCCACCGAGCACGTCGTCGATCAGCCGGATCGAGCGCTCCTGGCCGACGGCGAGCGGCGTCAATGTCCCCGGGTAGGCGACCATGTCGCGCAGCGGGAGCACCGGCAGCGCCTTCGGGAGCGGCGGCTGCTCCGTCTCCCTGATCGCGTCCTCGAGGCTGTCGGCGCTGACGATCTCGATCGAGGGGCTGCCCGCGAGCCCCACTCCGTCGTCGTCGGCTTCCATCACTCTGTCCGCTCTACCCGGACGCGGCGCGGCTGTATCTCGGCGACCCTGACGGGAAGCTCCACGCGCAGCATCCCGTCCTCGAAGGTCGCCCGCGCCTCCTCGGCGACGACCTCGACGCCGAGCTCGATCACACGCCGGAAGGGCCCCGTCGGGATCTCCACCTGCTGGTAGGCGCGGCCCTTCGTCTCGCGCACCGGCCGGGCGCCGGAGAGCACGAGCTCGCGGCCGCTGACCTCGAGGTTGACGCCCTCGGGATCCACCCCGGCGAGGTCGGCCTTGACGACCGCCAGCGGCCCGCGCTCGCCCTCGGCCTTGCAGTAGTAGACGTCGACGCGCGGGGTGAAGCCGGTGCCGCGCCCCCCGGACCCGCGCGAGCGCGCCCAGTCGTCGCCGAAGAGCTCATCCATCTCGCGCCGCATGCGCTCGATGTTCACCAGCAACTGTGGCTGTCGGGCCATCGCGCCTCAGGTTAGTGGCGCCGCCGCGGTCACAGCTCCCAGAACGAACCTTCGGCTGCCACCTCGACCGGGGCGTCGAAGCGATCGCGCGCCGCGGCAAGCGCGGCCGCGAGGTCGAGCTGGTCGGAGATGTGGGTGAGCACGAGCCGGCCGACACCCGCGCGCGCCGCCACCGCGGCAGCCTCGGAGGCGTGCATGTGACCGCGCTCGCCGATGGGCACCGCCTCGGGCTCGGGCTCGGCCAGCGTCGCCTCGGCGAGGAGCACCTCGGCCCCGGCGGCCGCCCGCTCGAGCTCGGGTCCCGCCCGGCAGTCGGCGCCGTAGACGAGCCGGCCACCGGCCGGCGAGTCGAGGGCGATCGCATGCGTGAGCGTGAAGTGCGGAACCTCGTAAAGGGACACCTGCAGCGGGCCAAGCTCGAGCTGCGCCTCGCGCTCGTACTCGACCAGCTCGAAGGCGTCGTCGATGAGCCCGTCGCTGCCCCAGACGCCCACCAGCTTGCGGAGCTGCGTCGCGCCGCCGGGCGGGACGAACAGCCGCGGCCGACGTCGAGCGGCCTCTGCCGGGGATCCGAGGGTGCGCGCGTAGGCGAAGGGCACGAGGTCGAGAACGTGATCGGCGTGCACATGGCTGATCAGGACGTCGTCCACCAGCCCATAGTCGAGCCGCTCCCGCAGCTTCGCGAACGACCCGTTCCCACAATCGACGAGGAGCCGGTACTCCCCCTCCTCGACCAGGTAGGAGCTGCAGGCACCGCCCGCGTCCTGCCACGCAGGTGACTTGCCAAGGACGGTGAACCGCACCCGAGGAATATACGCGCGCCGGCCCGCCGCTCCGGAGCCTCCCGCAGCCGGGGCCGACTCGCCCCACGAAACCACCCCGTCCCCAGGGCACCGAGGGAAGCGATCCCGAGCCCCAGACCACCGAAAACCCCCTCGCCGCAACGCGAGTGGTCACAAAACCTCTCAACTTGAGAGGAAACGTGACCACTCGCGAAAAACCACGCCCTCGAGGGGGCGTCCCGAACCATGACTGGTCACAAAACCTCTCAACTTGAGAGGAAACGTGACCACTCGCCTCAACCCCCTCCCTCGTTGCCCAAAGGCCACGCCCCCCGCGCCCCTGCGGCCGCCACCCCGCCAGGCCAAAGACCCCTCGCCTGAGACGCTCACCACCCCCTCCCGGGCCCGGCCCACCCCTCCCGCGCCCGAACGCCTGCCCAGCGCTCCCTCCCGCGGGTGGCGCGGGGAGGGATCCCACGGACCCGGAAACCAAGTGAACCAAGCGGATTTCCGGTCCGTGGGATACCCCGCGACAGGACCCGCGGGCCGGGGACCCACGCCGGCGAGCGCCTGCCCAGCGCTATCTCCCGCGGGTGGCCGGGAGAACGCAGGCCCCCGAGCAATGCCGGTGGCGCAGGGAGGCCTGCGCAGCTCCCGGACAGGACCCGCGGGCCGGGGACCGGCGCCGGGACCGGTCCTGCCGGGGTGCGAGTCGTCAGGCCGCCGCGGCGAGCGCCACCGCAGGTTCCGTCCCCGGATCGCTGCGGACGAGCAACATCGGCTGCGCCGGCGGCACGAGCCCCTCGGGCAGATCGGGGCGGAAGGTCGAGCAGGGCTCGTCCCGCTCGAGCGCGCAGAGCATGCGCTTCCCGAAGTAGCAGTCGGCGCAGCTCGCCTTTGCCTTGCGGCGCCCACGGGCGCGGTTTGCGGCGGGAGGCGAAGGCTGCGTCTGGGGCACTCGGGAGTCCTTTCGTCGGGGTTCGAACGCGGCTCGGGCACCTTGGCACCCCCGCCCCGGTCGCGCAGCCCGTCAGACCGCAAATACCGGGTTGACGGGGCGCCCGGTCTTTGCCGCAAAACCCGCCTTCGCCAAGCGCTTTCCCGCTGTTTGGGGGCGGCGTTCTACGGGGAACCGGAAGGAGTCGGGCCCGTAACCGCGACGCGGGCCGCGTTTACAATTCCCCTGATGGCTTCCGAGCGCACAGCCAAGCTCGCGGCGTCGCCGCCCCTGTTCGAGAACCGGATCCTGGACTTCTTCTCGCGGGTCCATCCGAGCATCCCCGCGATCGTCTTCGGGCCGGTCGTGGCGATCTGCATCTGGGCCGGCTTCGACGACGGGCTCAACGTGTTCGAGGTGATCGGCCTCTTCGCCGGTGGGCTCGTGATCTGGACGCTGACCGAGTACTGGCTCCACCGCCTCGTCTTCCACTGGGAGCCCAACTTCCCGGGCGGCGACAAGCTCCACTTCATCATCCACGGCGTCCACCACGACCATCCCAACGACCCGTTGCGCCTGGTCATGCCGCCGGCCGTCTCGATCCCACTCGCGGCGCTCTTCTTCTGGCTCTTCACGCTGATCTTCGGAACGCCGGTCGCCTACCCGGCCTTCGCCGGCTTCATCCTCGGCTACCTCGGCTACGACTACACGCACTTCTACCTGCACCACTACGTGCCGCAGTCGACGTTCGGCAAGCGGCTGCGCGAGGCGCACATGCGCCATCACTTCCAGGACCACCGCTACGGCTTCGGCGTCTCCTCGCCGCTCTGGGACGCGGTCTTCCGGACGCTGCCGCGGCGTCGGCGCACCGACTGAGTCCTCCCGGCCGCCGGGAGCGGGCAACCGTCTCGCACGGCGGCCCCGCCCGCGGTCCGATCGCGGCGCCCACTACAGTGGCCAGCGTGCAGCCGGGGGCGCGACGAGGAGTTCGAGGGTCGCTGATCGCGGCCGCGCTGATCGCGGCGTGCGTCTCACTCCCGGCCGCGACCGCTTTCGCCTCGCCGCACGGCGCCAAGGCCCGCGCCGACCGCGCTCTCGACCGCGCCATGCAGCGCCTGGTCAGCCGCCCCGACGGCCCCCCCGGGGCCATCTCCGTGGTCCAGCGCGGCAAGCACCGCCGCGTGCACAAGGCCGGTGTCGCCGATCTCGGCGCCGACAAAGCGCCCGGCGGACGGATGCGGATGCGGATCGCCAGCACCGCGAAGGCAATGAGCGGCGCCACCGCGCTCTCGCTCGTCGCCCGCGGCAAGCTCTCGCTGCGGAACACGGTCGGCGAGCTCGTCCCGGCTCTGCCCGCCGCGTGGCATGCGGTGACCCTCCGCCAGCTGCTGCAGCACACGAGCGGCGTCCCCGACTTCACGGCGTCACCGGCGTTCGCCGCCGCCGTCGGCGCCGACCCCCTCAACCCGCCGCCGCCCGCCGACCTGCTCTCGTACGTCGCCGGACGAGCCGCTCGGCGTTCCCCCCGGGCAGCGACTACGCGTACTCGAACTCCGACAACGTGATCGTCGGCCTCATCGTCGAGGCGGTGACGGGCCGCTCCTACCCGCAGGAGCTGCGCCGGCTCGTCGGCCGCAAGCTCGGGCTCGGCCGCACGTATCTGAGCTCGCGACCGTCCGTGAAGTCGCCCACGCTGCACGGATACGCGCCGAACCCGCCGAACGGGCCCGAGGACGTGACGAACGTCGTCGACTTCGGCGGCTGGGCCTGGGCCTCGGGCGGCGTCGTCTCGACCCCGGCGAACATGAACGACTTCATCCGCGGCTACGTCGGCGGCAAGCTCTACCGGGGCATCCCGCGCCGCTCGCAGTTCTACGGGTTCATCGCCGGCGCCCACTCGGAGCCGCGTGGGCCGGGCAAGAACGCCGCCGGTCCGGCGATCTTCCGCTACCGGACCCGATGCGGGACCGTCTTCGGCCACACCGGCTCGATCCTCGGCTACACGCAGTTCATCGCCGCCACCCGCGACGGCCGTCGCTCCGCCACGTTCACGATCACGAGCCAGTACGACGACGGCCTCCTCCCCGCGCTCCGGCGAGCGGAGGAGAAAGCCGTCTGCGCCGCGCTGGCCTGAGCACGCGCCCGCGCACGGGCAGCCGGTGACTCACCGGCCGCCCGCAGCGGGCGATGAGGCTGAGGGCGTCGAGGGCAAGGACGCACAAGGCGCCGCGTGCTCCGCACGCAAGCCGCGGAGGACGCCGCCATCGGCGCCCTCAGCCCATCGTCCTAGATCAGGCCCAGCTCGGAGACCGTGTCGCGCTCGCCCTTGAGCTCGTCGATGGAGGCGTCGATCCTGCCGCGGGAGAAATCGCTGATCTCGAGGCCCTCGACGACCTTCCACTCGCCGTTCGAGCAGGTGCAGGGGAAGCCGGCGATGATCCCCTCCTCGACGCCGTAGCTGCCATCGCTGGGGACGCCCATCGTGACCCAGTCGCCGTCGGGGGTGCCGTGGACCCAGCTCGAGACGTGGTCGATCGCCGCGTTCGCCGCCGAGGCCGCCGAGGAGGCGCCGCGGGCGTCGATGATCGCGGCGCCGCGCTTGGCCACCGTCGGGATGAAGGTCTCCTCGATCCAGCTCTGATCGCCGACCTTCTCGGCCGCGCTGGCGCCGCCGACCTTGGCGTTGAAGAGGTCGGGGTACTGGGTCGCGGAGTGGTTGCCCCAGACGGTCATGTTGGTGACGTCGGAGACCTGGGCGCCGACCTTCGCCGCGAGCTGGCTCTTGGCCCGGTTGTGGTCGAGCCGCATCATCGCCGTGAAGCGCTCGCGCGGAACGCCGTCGGCGTTGTTCATCGCGATCAGGGCGTTGGTGTTCGCGGGGTTGCCGACGACGAGGATCCTCACGTCGGCGTCGGCCCCCGCGGCGATCGCCTCGCCCTGCGGCTTGAAGATGCCGCCGTTGGCCTCGAGCAGGTCGCCGCGCTCCATGCCCGGACCGCGGGGGCGGGCGCCGACGAGCAGGCCTACTTCGCAGCCCTCGAATGCCTGCTTGGGGTCGTCGTAGATGTCGATGCCGGCGAGCAGCGGGAAGGCGCAGTCGTCGAGCTCCATCGCCGTGCCCTCGGCGGCCTTGACGGCCTGCGGGATCTCGAGCAGGTTCAGGTGGACGGGGGTGTCGGGACCGAGCATCTGGCCCGAGGCGATGCGGAAGAGGATCGCGTAGCCGATCTGGCCGGCGGCGCCCGTGACGGTCACATTGACGGGGGATTCACTCATGAGGTGCTCCTCGTGGTAGCTGGGGAAGAGTGCAGCGCGGGCCCGTACCTGCGGCGCCCCGCGGGGGCCTCGGACGCTAGTCGAAATACCCGCCCGGCGAGTTGTTCACCCATGGCCGGGCGGCCCGGCGAGACCGTCGAGCAGGCGGTCGAGGACGGCCCCTCCCGCGTGCTGGGCCGCCGCCTTGTCCTCGGCCCGCTCAACCACCAGGCCGGCCTCGATCAGGGCCGCCAGATAGATCTCGGCCGCCGCCTGTACGTCGAGGGGTGCCATCTCCCTCTGGGCGATGGCGGCGCGGAGCTGCGCCGCGACGACCCCCAGACCACGCTCCGTCGCGAGCTCCCGCCACCGGTCGAGACCGAGAACCCGGCGGGCCTGGGTCAGATTGATGCGCGCGAAGTCGTCGTCGAGGCTGCTCGCGTACAGATAGGCGCGGCTGCCGGCCCGCAACCGCTCGACTGGTGAACCCTCCCCCGCCGCCTCGACGAGCTGCGCCACCGCCGCGTCCTCGATCTGCAGGTAGACGGCCTCGAAGAGCTCCAGCTTGCTTGGGAAGTGGTGGTACATGGCCCCCTTGCTGACCCCGGAGCGGGCGACGATGTCCTCGGTCGAGGTCGCCTCGAAGCCCCGCTCGGCGAAGAGCGAGCGGGCCCCCGCCAGCAACGCCTCCCGTGCTCCCGCGGGTGGGCGGCCGCGCGGCCGGCGCGGCGCGCTCGGCTCCTCCTGCGATGTATTCATTTTGATTCCGGCTTGACGCTTCTGCTCATCGCCGCTAAGTTTACCGACCAGTAGTCGGTAAGTCGCCGGCCCCCCAGTCATACCTCCCGAACGAGGATGGAGAACCAATGGACACCTACGTAATCCGCCGACGTGAAGCGTGGAAGACCCCCGGCGAGCTCGAGGCCGCGGCCGAGCGGTCGAAAGCCGTAGCCGAGGACGAGTTCCCGGACACCATCGCCTGGATCCGCAGTTACGTCGTCAGCGAGCCCGACGGCAAACTGGGCACGATCTGCATCTACCAGGCCGCCGACGTCGAGTCGGTCCAGGCGCACGCGGCAAGCGTCGGCATGCCGGCCGACGAGGTACTGCCGGTGGTCGACACCGTCGTCGTCAGGCCGGACCCGGCACCCCAGCCGGCCGCCTGATTCGAAGCGGTCGCGAACCCCCGCCCGGCCAAGTGCCCGGGCGGGGGCGGGCCGCCCCTCCATCGTCCGTCGCAGGGCTGCCGCCGATCGAGGCGAGTCAACCTGCGCGCCTTGCCACGGACGCCGCGCCGGGTGGGCGAGCTCGCGCTATAGGCTCGAATCCGACTGGAATCGAGCCGCGAGGAACCATGCCCACGAAGATCATGTACACGTACACCGACGAGGCGCCGGCGCTTGCGACGCACTCGCTGCTGCCGATCATCGAGGCATTCGTCACCCCTGCCGGGGTGATGGTGGAGACCCGCGACATCTCGCTGACCCACCGCATCCTCGCCGCTTGGAACGACCAGCTACCCGAGGAGCGGCGGGTCAACGACGCCTTGGCCGAGCTCGGCGAGCTGGCGAAGACACCCGCAGGCGAACATCATCAAGCTCCCGAACATCTCCGCCTCCCTCCCGCAGCTCAAGCGGGCGATCTCCGAGCTCCAGGAGGACGGCTACGAGCTGCCCGACTATCCCGAGGAGCCCTCGAGCGACGACCGAGCGGGACGCGAAGGCGCGCTTCGACACTGCCAAGGGAAGCAACGTCAACCCGGTGCTCCGCGAGGGCAACTCGGACCGGCGCGCCCCGAGACCGGTGAAGGAAGCGGCGCGGCGGAACCCGCACTCGATGGGCGCCTGGTCGGAGGATTCCCGCACGCAGGTGGCGACGATGGACTCGGGCGACTTCCGCTCACAACGAACGGTCGGCGACGATGCCCGCCGACGGTTCGCTGAAGATCGTGCACGTCGGCGACGACGGCTCCGAGACCGTGCTCAGAGAGAGCGTCGACGTGCTCGCGGGCGAGGTCGTCGACGCCACCTTCATGAGCGTCGATGCACTGCGCGCCTTCCTCGACGAGCAGGTCAGGGTCGCCGACGAGCGGGACATCCTCTTCTCCGTCCACCTGAAGGCGACGATGATGCGCGTGTCGGATCCGATCATCTTCGGACACGCCGTCCGGGCCTACTTCGCCGACGTCTTCGACCGCTACGGAGAGGAGCTCCGCGCGGCGGGCGCCGATCCCGACGGCGGCCTCGGCGCGATGCTGCAGGCGCTCGACGACGGCGAGATCAAGCAGGCGATCGCCGAGCGGATCGAGACCGGCCCCGACCTCGCCTACGTCAACTCCCACAAGGGCATCACCGGTCTGCACGTCCCCTCGGACACGATCATCGACGCCTCGATGCCGGCGATGATCCGCAACTCGGGCCAGATGTGGAACCGCGACGACGAGACGCAGGACTGCCTCGCCGTGATCCCCGACTCGAGCTACGCCCCGGTGTACGACCGGACGATCGAGTTCGTCAAGGAGCACGGACAGTTCGATCCGGCCACGATGGGAACGGTCCAGAACGTCGGACTGATGGCGCAGAAGGCCGAGGAGTACGGAAGCCACGACAAGACCTTCGAGATCGAGGCCGACGGCCGGGTCGACGTGATCGACTCCGGCGGCGAGGTCGTCTTCTCCGACGAGGTCTCCGCCGGCGACATCTGGCGAATGTGCCAGGCCAAGGACGAGCCGATCCGCGACTGGGTCAGGCTGGCGGTCGAGCGGGCGAGGGCGACCGGCTGGCCGACGATCTTCTGGCTCGACGCCGACCGCCCTCATGACGCGCAGCTGATCGCGAAGGTCAACGCCTACCTCGCCGATCACGACACCGACGGGCTCGACATCCGGATCATGGCGCCCGCCGAGGCGACCGTCTTCTCGCTGGAGCAGATCGCCAGGGGCGAGAACACGATCTCGGTCACCGGGAACGTCCTGCGCGACTACCTCACCGATCTGTTCCCGATCCTCGAGGTCGGGACGAGCGCCAAGATGCTCTCGATCGTCCCGCTGATGCAGGGCGGTGGGCTGTTCGAGACCGGCGCCGGCGGCTCGGCCCCCAAGCACGTCCAGCAGCTGCTCGAGGAGAACCACCTGCGCTGGGACAGCCTCGGCGAGTTCCTCGCCCTGGCGATGTCGCTGCGCAAGTACGCCGAGCAGGCCGATGCGCCCAAGGCGACACTGCTCGGCGAGGCGCTCGACGACGCCACGGGCGCGGTGCTCGAGCACGGGCGCTCCCCGTCCCGCAAGGTGGGCGAGCTCGACAACCGCGGCAGCCACTTCTATCTGGCGCTGTACTGGGCAGAGGCGCTGGCCGGCAGCGACGACGCCGAGCTGGCCGAGACGTTCGGCCCTCTCGCCGAACAGCTGCGCGAGGCCGAGGAGGAGATCGTCGCCGAGCTCAACGACGTGCAGGGGTCCCCCGTCGACCTCGGCGGCTACTACCTCGTGGATCGCGACAAGGCCGACGCGGTGATGCGCCCGAGCGGGACGCTCAACGGGATCATCGACCCGCTTCGGCGGTAGATCCCTGCGATCATCTGCCCATGGCGACGATCGATCGCGCCGCACCCGCCGGCGCCACGCACGAGGTCCTGAACCAGGCGATCCCGCTCGAGGACTACAACGTCTTCAGCTCCGACCGCGTCCTGCGCGAGGCGGTCTCCCGTGAGGGGGGTGACTTCGCGCTCGAGACGATCACCGAGATCGGCGCCGCCGCCGGCTCGGCGCGAGCGATCGCCGCGGGCTTCGACGCCGACAAGCACCGCCCGGAGCTGAAGATCTTCGACCGCTTCGGCCACCGGATCGACGAGGTCACCTTCCACCCGGCCTACCACGAGCTGATGGCGATGCACGTCAGCCACGGCACCCACGCCCTGCCCTGGCGCGAGCCGCAGCCCGGCGCCCACGTCGCCCGGGCCGCCGCCTTCATGTGCATGAGCCAGACCGATGCCGGGCCCGGCTGCCCGATCTCGATGACCTACTCGGTGATCCCGGCGCTGCGCAAGCAGCCGGAGCTGGCGGACGAGTGGGAGTCCCGCTTCACGTCGCTCTCCTACGACCCGCGGATGATCCCGGCGGAGCAGAAGTCGGGGGCGCTGTGCGGGATGGCGATGACCGAGAAGCAGGGCGGCTCCGACGTCCGCGCCAACACGACCGCGGCGGTACCGCTGAACGGCGGCGGCCCCGGTGCCGAGTACGAGATCACCGGCCACAAGTGGTTCTGCTCGGCGCCGATGTGCGACGCCTTCCTCGTCCTCGCCCAGACCGAGTCCGGCCTCTCGTGCTTCTTGCTCCCCCGCTTCTTGCCCGACGGCGAGCGCAACCGCTTCCACCTGCAGCGCCTCAAGGACAAGCTCGGCAACCGCTCGAACGCCTCGAGCGAGGTCGAGTTCCGAAGCGCCTGGGCGCGGATGGTCGGCGAGGAGGGTCGCGGCGTACCGACGATCATCGAGATGGTCAACCACACCCGCCTCGACTGCACGCTGGGCTCGACCGCCGGAATCCGCCTTGGCCTGGCGCACGCCCTCTGGCACACGATGCACCGCTCCGCCTTCGGCAAGGTGCTCATCGACCAGCCCTTGATGCGCAACGTGCTCGCCGACCTCGCGGTCGAGTCGGAGGCGGCGACGGTCTCGGCCGTCTGGCTGGCCCGGACCTTCGACGAGTCGCACGGCGAGAACGCCGAGCACGCCGCCAAGGTGCGTCGCCTCGCCACCCCGGTGCTCAAGTACTTCGTCTGCAAGCGTGCCCCGACGCACGCCGTCGAAGCGCTCGAGTGCTTCGGCGGCAACGGCTACGTCGAGGAGTCGGGCATGCCGCGGATCTTCCGTGAGAGCCCGCTCATGTCGATCTGGGAGGGCTCGGGCAACGTGCAGGCGCTCGACGTGCTGCGGGCGATGGTCAAGAGCCCCGAGTCGGTCGACGCCTTCTTCACCGAGGTCAACGAGGCCGCCGGCTCCGACCGCCGGCTCGACGACTTCGCCGCCGCCACCCGGGCCGAGCTCGACGACCTCGACGGGATCGAGATCCGCGCCCGGCGCATCGTCGAGCGCATGGCCCGCTCCCTGCAGGGCTCGCTGCTCGTCCGCTACGGGGACGAGGCGACCGCGGACGCCTTCTGCGCGACGCGGCTCGGCGGCGACTGGGGCGAGGCCTACGGGACGCTGCCGCCCGGCGCCGACATCGACCGCATCCTCGAGCGCCACACGCCGGAGGTCTGAGCGTGGAGTCCGCGACCGCCGATACCCGCGCCGCCGAGCGCGTCTCGGTCGCCGTCGCCGACCGCATCGCCGAGGTTCGGCTGACCCGGCCCGACAAGCACAACGGCCTCGACTATCCGATGTTCGAGGCGATCAACAACGCGATCGACGCCGTCGCCGCCGACGGCTCGGTCCGCGCCGTCGTCCTCTCCGGCGAGGGCAAGAGCTTCTGCGCCGGCCTCGACTTCGCCGGGGTGATGGCCGAGGGCAAGCCGCTCACCGAGCAGTTCGCTCGCCGTGAGGGCGAGATCGCGAACGACTTCCAGCGCGTCGCCTACGGCTGGCAGCAGCTCGACGTGCCGGTGATCGCCGCCCTGCACGGCAACGTGCTCGGCGGCGGCGCCCAGATCGCGCTCGCCGCCGACGTCCGCTTCGCGGCTCCCGACCTGAAGCTCTCGATCCTCGAGATCAAGTGGGGGCTGATCCCCGACATGGGCCTGACGCAGAGCCTGCCGAAGCTCGTCGGCGCGGACCGGGCCAAGGAGCTGACCTGGACCGGCCGCAAGCTCGGCGCCGAGGAGGCGAGGGAGCTCGGGCTCGTCACCGACGTCGCCGAGGATCCGCTCGCCGCCGCCCGCGCGCTCGCGGCGGAGATCGCGACGAAGTCGCCGGATGCGGTCCGGCGCGGCAAGCGCCTGCTCGAATCGGCGTGGAACGCGCCGCCGGCCGATGCCCTCGCCCTGGAGGAGAAGCTCCAGCGCGAGCTGCTCGGCTCCCCGAACCAGCTCAAAGCAGTGCAGGCCGGAATGTCCGGCGAGGCCGCCGACTTCGACGACCCGGCCTGAGCCCCGGCTAGGCTCCCCTGCATGGCACGTGAGGGAGGCGGCGGGCTGATCGCCCAGCTGCGACGGATCGCGAACGCGGTCGAGGTTCTGCCCGAGGTCCGGGACCACCTCGACAAGCTCGACGTGCACGTGAGCGAGATGAGCGCCGAGGTGACGCGGATGCGCGAGGGCGTGGACGCGCTCTCGGCCAAGGTCGACAACCTCAACGGCGGCGTCGAGGGGCTCGACGAGCAGTTCGCCGGCATGCGCGGCGAGGTCCGCGGCCTCGACGGCCACCTGGCCGAGGTCCGGCGCCTGCTGCAGCCGCTGCAGGCCCTCGGTGGCCTGGGGCGCATCGGCGAGCGCATCAGGGGCGGTTGAGCCGCGGGGCTGAGCGCCAGGGCGCTCGCCGGCCCGGTAGGAGCGTGCCGGCCCCGGCCGGGCCGAACCGGGCCGGCGCCTAGAATCGGTGGTCGATGGGCACGCGCGGCAACTACACGCTCATGCGGATCCGCGGGATCCCGATCAGCGTCGATTGGAGCTGGTTCGCGGTCCTGTTCCTGATCATCTGGCTGCTCTCGGAGATCTACCGGACGATGCTGGGTGCGTCCCAGGACTCGTTCGAGCCCTACGGGCTGGCCGTGATCAGCGCCTTCCTCTTCTTCGGCTCGATCCTCCTGCACGAGCTCGGGCACGCGCTCGTCGCGCTCCGCAACGGGATCGGGATCACCCACATCACGCTGTGGATGTTCGGCGGCATCGCCGGGCTCGAGCGCGACTGCAAACGACGCCGGCCAGGAGTTCCGGATCGCCGCCGCCGGGCCGCTGGTCACCCTGGTGATCGCGGTCGCCGCAGCGGGCGCGGGCGCCGCCGACGCGGGCACCTCGTTCTGGGACGCGGTCCGCTTCGACGGGAACTCGGACGTCGCCCCCTGGGTGGCGGTCGCTCGCCTGGCTCGCCAACATCAACGCCGTGATCCTCATCTTCAACCTGATCCCCGCCTTCCCGCTCGACGGCGGCCGGATCGCGCGGGCGATCGCCTGGAAGGCTGACCGGCGACCGCGAGCGGGCGACCGACCTTCGCCGCCCGCCTCGGCCAGGGCTTCGCGTTGCTGTTCATCGCAGTCGGCGGTGCTGATCTTCCTCAGAGGCGACTTGGCTCGGCGGCCTCTGGCTCGGCGTGATCGGCTGGATGCTGCTGCAGTCCGCCCGAGCCACCGTCGTCCGCAACGAGCTCAACCGCCGCATCGGCGACGTCTCGGTCGCCGACGTGATGGACGCCGAGCCCGTCGCGATCCGCGACGACGCCAGCGTCGAGACCGCGCTCGACGAGTACTTCCTGCGCTACCAGTGGCCGTGGTTCCCGGTCGTCGACTCCGCCCGGCGCTTCGTCGGGCTGCTCAAGCGCGGGGCCGCCGACGGCGTCCCCGAGATCAGCCGCGCCACCTGCGCCGTCGCCGAGCTCATCGATCCCGCGCGCAGCGCGAGCGAGCGCGTGCACGACGACGAGCCGCTCGAGAACCTGCTCGGCAACACCGAGCTGCGGCGGCTCGGCGCCCTGGCGGCTGTCGATGCGGACGGGCGCCTGTCGGGCGTGATCACGCTCGAGCAGGTCGGACGGGCACTGCGCGACGCAGTCGAGCAGGGCGGCGACGGCGCCCACGAAGGCAGCGGGCGGGGCGGATCCGAGGGGGATCCCGGGGGAGATTTCCCCAGCTGAGATTGGCGGACAGCAGCCCGGATCGAAATAGAATCGCGCCCGTGGCGCCGACGGCGGAGCAGGCCCGATGAGCGCGCAGGCACCGAGCCTCGGCGCGGCCGAGAGAACCGGTCGGCGGCCGCGCCTGCGTTGGTTCCGGGAGCTCTGGAACTCGACGGTCGGCAAGAAGCTGATCGTCGCCGTGACCGGGGTCGTGCTCGTGCTCTACGTGATCCTGCACGTGCTCGGCAACCTGAAGACGCTGCAGGGCGCCGGCAGCGAGGATTCGGTCGCAGCCGTCGACAGCTATGCGCACTGGCTGCGCACCGTCGGCGAGCCGGTGATCCCGCGCGACGGGGTGCTGTGGGTGATCCGGATCATCCTGCTGACCGCCTTCGTCGTCCACATCGTCGGCGTCAGCCAGCTCGTCGCCCGCAACCGGGCCGCCCGCCCCGCCGGTTACCGCAGCCCGAAGCGGATCGGGCGCAGCCTCTCGTCCCGGACGATGGCGATCTCGGGCGTCCTTCTGCTCGCCTTCATCGTCTTCCACGTGCTCCAGTTCACGACGCTGACCATCCACCCGACGCCGCTCGCCGACGGCACGGTCTACGCGAACCTCTACAACGCCTTCCAGGAGTGGTGGCTGGTCGCGATCTACGTCATCGCCGTGATCGTGCTCGGCTTCCACCTCCGCCATGCTCTGTGGAGCGTGCTGCAGACGCACGGCTACGACGCCCCCAACCGCAACCCGACGATCCGTCGCGGCGCGAACGCGACCGCGGTGCTGATCGCAGTCGGCTTCGCGGCGATCCCGCTCGCGTTCTTCTTCGGGCTGCTGCCGGAGCCCCACCACGCCGAGGGGTACGTGCAGGCGATGCAGGTGGCGGCGCGATGAGCCTGAAGCTGGACGCGCGCGTTCCCGACGGCCCCGTCGACGAGCACTGGCGCAACTGGCTCGACGCGCACAAGCTCGTCGGCCCGCGGAACCGCGGCGACTACCGCGTGATCGTCGTCGGCACAGGCCTCGCCGGCGCCTGCGCAGCCTCCACCCTGGCCGGGATGGGCTACGAGGTCGAGTGCTTCTGCTACCAGGACTCAGCCCGCCGGGCGCACTCGATCGCCGCCCAGGGCGGGATCAACGCGACCAAGGACTACGCGAACGAGGGCGACTCGGTCCACCGCCTGTTCGTCGACACGATCAAGGGCGGCGACTTCCGCTCGCGCGAGTCCAACGTCTGGCGGCTTGCGGAGCTGTCGACCCAGATCATCGACCAGGCCGTCGCCCAGGGCGTCCCTTTCAACCGCGAGTACGGCGGCCTTCTGGCGACGCGCAGCTTCGGCGGCGTGCTCGTCGAGCGCACGTTCTACTGCCGCGGCCAGACCGGCCAGCAGCTGCTGCTCGGCGCCTACCAATCGCTGCAGAAGCAGGTCGCCGACGGCCAGGCGAAGATCAACAGCCGCCACGAGATGCTCGACGTGGTCGTCGTCGACGGCGTCGCACGCGGGATCATCGCCCGCGACCTGGTGAGCGGCGAGATCAGCGCTCACGCCGCCGACGCGGTCGTGCTCGCCACCGGCGGCTACTGCAACGTCTACTACCTATCGACGAACGCGATGGGCTGCAACGTGACGGCGACCTGGCGCGCCCACAAGCGCGGGGCCGGCTTCGCGAACCCCTGCTTCACCCAGATCCACCCGACCTGCATCCCGCAGTCCGGCGAGTACCAGTCGAAGCTGACGCTGATGAGCGAGTCGCTGCGCAACGACGGCCGGATCTGGGTCCCCAAGGACAGCGACGACGAGCGCTCGCCGACCGAGATCCCGGACGACGAGCGCTACTACTACCTCGAGGAGCGCTACCCGCGCTTCGGCAACCTCGTCCCGCGCGACGTCGCCTCGCGGGCCGCGAAGCAGGTCTGCGACGACGGGCTCGGCGTCGGACCGACGGGGCGCGGCGTCTATCTCGACTTCCGCGACGCGATCAGGGACAAAGGCGAGGACGCGATCGCGGACCGCTACGGGAACCTGTTCGACATGTACGAGCGGATCACCGGCGACAGCCCCTGGCACACGCCGATGCAGATCTACCCCGCGCCGCACTATGCGATGGGAGGCCTCTGGGTCGACTACGCGCTGCAGACGACGGTCCCCGGGCTGTTCGCGATCGGCGAGGCCAACTTCTCGGACCACGGCGCCAACCGGCTCGGCGCGAGCGCGATGATGCAGTGCCTCGCCGACGGCTACTTCATCCTCCCCCACACCGTCACCGACTACCTCGCCGGCATCGATGAGAGCGTCGGCACGGACCACCCGGCCTTCGACGAGCACCGTGGGGCCGCGCGCGAGCAGCTCGGGAAGCTGCTCGGGGTCGGGGGCTCGACCGCGGCCTCGGTCTTCCACCGCAAGCTCGGCAACGTGATGCTCGACCGCTGCGGCATCAGCCGCGACGAAGACGGGCTCCACAGCGCGATCGACGAGATCCGCCAGATCCGCGAGGACTTCTGGAGCGACCTGCGGGTCGACGGCTCCGACGGCGGCCTCAACCAGAGCCTCGAGTACGCGGGCCGCGTCGCCGACTTCCTCGAGTTCGCGGAGCTGATGTGCATCGACGCGATCGAGCGCGACGAGTCGGCCGGTTGCCATCTGCGCGCCGAACACCAGTCCGAGGAGGGCGAGGCGCTGCGGGACGACGCCCGCTTCGCCCACGTCCAGGTCTGGGAACACATGGGCGCGGGCTCCAAGCCGGAGCTGAATCACGAGGAGCTCGACTTCGAGGTCGTCGAGCCGAGCACGAGGAGCTACAAGTGAAGTTCACCCTCAACGTCTGGCGCCAGGCCTCCGGCGAGGACGAAGGCGCCTTCGAGCGGCACGAGATCGACGGCATCGACCCCGCCGCCTCGATGCTCGAGATGCTCGACATCCTCAACGAGCGGATCATCGAGTCCGGCGGGGAGGCGATCGCCTTCGACTCCGACTGCCGCGAGGGGATCTGCGGCAGCTGTTCGCTCCTGATCGACGGCTACCCGCACGGCCCGCGCCAGGTGACGAGCTGCCAGGTGTACATGCGCGACTTCCCCGACGGCGCCGAGATCACGATCGAGCCCTTCCGCTCGACCGCCTTCCCTGTGATCCGCGACCTCGTCATCGACCGCAGCCCGCTCGACCGGATCATCGAGGCGGGCGGCTACGTCTCGGTCAGCTCCGGCCCGAAGCCGGAGCCGAACGCGAACCCGATCCACCCCGGGGTTCAGGAGCACGCGATGGACGCGGCGATCTGCATCGGCTGCGGCGCCTGCGTCGCCGCCTGCCCGAACGGCGCCGCGATGCTGTTCACCGGCGCCAAGGTCGCGCACCTGAACTCGCTCCCGCAGGGCGAGCCCGAGCGCAAGCACCGGGTCCGCTCGATGATCCGCCGGCACGACGCCGAGGGTTTCGGCGGCTGCACGAACTTCGGCGAGTGCCAGCTCGCCTGCCCGCAGGAGATCTCGATCAAGGTGATCGGCGAGATGAACGCCGAGTACCGGCATGCAATGCTCGAGAAGCTCCGCTCCCGCGACGGCGCTATCGAACCCCTGTAGATGACGAATCTTCTGCGCAGATTGCTTCCGGCGGCCCTGATCGGGGCGCTCGCGCTCGCCTCCGCGAGCGCGGCGCTCGGCTGGTCGAACCCCGCCCCCTCCCCCACCGCCGCGGCGACGGCCGCTGCCGCCCGCGGTCATCACGGCCGCCACCACAAGGTGCACAAGCCGAAGCTGAAGTGGGACCCGATCCATTACGGCCACAAGCGCAAGCGCGAGATGGCCAACTACTCGAAGCGCCACTACGGCAGCCGCGAGTGGAAGCTCAAGCACGTGCGTGCGATCGTCCTCCACTACACGGCCGGCTCCAGCTATCAGGCGGCGTGGAACACGTTCAACGCCAACACCCCGAACGTGGGTGAGCTGCCCGGGGTCTGCGCCCAGTTCGTCGTCGACCAGGACGGCACCGTCTACCAGCTCACCCGCCTGAAGGTCCGCTGCCGGCACACGATCGGGCTCAACCAGCTCTCGATCGGGATCGAGATGGTGCAGCCCGACCTCGGCAACCCGCACGCGACCGCGAAGGCGATCCTCAAGCGCCGCAAGCAGGCGGGTCCCGCGGTCCGGCTCGCGAGTTGGCTGAAGCAGCGCTACGGCGTGAAGATGAGAAACGTGATCGGCCACGGGATGGCCAACGACAGCCCCCTGTTCAAGGACAAGGAGGGCTGGCACAACGACCACGTCGACTGGCTGCCGCCTCAGGTCAGGACCTTCCACGCGCGGATGAAGAAGCTGCTGCACCGCTGAGCGGGGCCGACCGCGGACCCGTTCCGGCGGACCGCCCGGCGCGCGTGCGCGCCGCGTGAATAGAATCGGGCAAGCCCGGGTTCGACGGACGGTCGGCCGCGGGCTTTCCAACGAAATGCCTGAGCACGACGTACTGGTAATCGGAGCGGGCCTCGCCGGACAGCGGGCCGCCTTGGCTGCGGCCGAAGCCGGCGTCTCCGTCGGGATCATCAGCAAGGTCCATCCCGTCCGCTCGCACTCGAACGCCGCCCAGGGCGGGATCAACGCCGCCCTGCACGAGGACGACAGCTGGGAGTCGCACGCGTTCGACACCGTCAAGGGCTCCGACTACCTCGGCGACCAGGACGCGATCGAGGTCATGTGCAGCGAGGCGCCGACCGAGCTCCTGCACCTCGAGCACATCGGCGTCACCTTCCACCGTGCCGAGGACGGCAAGCTCGGCACCCGCGCCTTCGGCGGCGCCTCCAAGGCCCGCACCTACTACGTCGCCGACATCACCGGCCAGGCGATCATGCACACGCTGTACGAGCAGCTCATGAAGTACGCCGATCTGATCGATCGCTACGAGGAGTGGTTCACGACCGAGCTCGCCCTCGACGACGACGGCCACTGCGTCGGCGCCGTCACCCGCAACATCCGCGACGGCTCGACCGAGCTGTTCACCGCGAAGAGCGTGGTCCTCGCCTCCGGCGGCAACGGCCAGGTCTGGCACCCGACCACCAACGCCCTGATCTGCACCGGGGACGGGATCGCCCAGGCCTACCGCGCCGGCGCCGATCTGATGGACATGGAGATGATCCAGTACCACCCCACGACGCTCGCGAAGAAGGGCTTTCTGATCACCGAGGGGGCGCGCGGCGAGGGTGCGCACCTGCTCAACGCCAAGGGCGAGCGCTTCATGGAGAAGTACGCGCCGAACAAGATGGAGCTCGCCTCCCGCGACGTCGTCTCGCGGGCCGAGCAGACCGAGATCGACGAGGGCCGCGGCTTCCCCGACGGCACCGTCGCGCTCGACATCACGGTCGTGCCGCGGAAGCGGATCCACGAGGCGCTGCGCGAGATCGTCCTCGTCGGCCGCGACTTCGCCGGCGTCGACATCACGCGCGAGCCGATCCACATCAAGCCCGGCAACCACTACACGATGGGCGGCGTCAAGACCGACGTGTGGGGCCGCACCAACGTCCCGGGCCTGTATGCCGCCGGCGAGGTCGCGTGCGTCTCCGTCCACGGCGGCAACCGACTCGGCGCCAACTCGCTGCTCGACACCCTGATCTTCGGCCGCCGCTCCGGCGAGAACGCGGCCGAGCGGGCCAAGGGCCGGGGCCCCAGCCACGTCTCCAACAGCATCCTCACCCGCGAGGAGGAGCGCGTCTCGGCGATCATCGGCCGCGAGCACGGCGGTCGCCGCGTCTCCGAGATCAAGGCCGAGCTGGGCCAGGTGATGGACAAGCACGTCGCCGTCTTCCGCAACGAGGAGGGCATCCAGACCGCCCTCGACACCGTCCGCAGACTCAAGGAGGAAGCCGCGAACGCCTACATCGACGACCGCGGAACGATCTTCAACCAGGACGTGCTCGGTGCGCTGGAGCTCGAGAACATGCTCGATTGCGCCGAGTGCACCTGCATGGCGGCGCTCGAGCGCCGGGAGAGCCGCGGCGCTCAGTACCGGACCGACTTCCCCGAGCGCAACGACGGCGAGTGGTTGCACCACATCACGGTGGCGCAGAACGGCGCCGGGCCCGAGCTCGGCACCTCGCCGGTGACGATCACGCAGTGGCAACCGCAGGAACGGACCTACTAGGAGGCTTGGTGCTACCCGTCGCAGACACGATCAGCTTTGGCGGCGTCCGGGTGCGGGTGACGGCACCCGGCACTCGCACACGTGCCTCCTGGCACGCGCACGAGCACCGTGCACCGTCACTCATCCCCAGCCACTCGCCAAATCCCGACCGCGCCTACCACGGGGAGCACTGACGATGCCGGAGTACACCCTCAAGGTCCGCCGCTACCAGCCCGAGTCCGACGACGGCAAGGCCCATGGCGCCTACTGGGAGGAGTTCGACGTCGAGCTCGAGGACACGCTCTCTGTCCTCGACGGCATCCTGCAGGCCAAGAACGAGACGGACGGCACGCTCGCCGTCCGCTGCTCCTGCCGGGCCGCGATCTGCGGCTCCTGCGGGGTGAAGATCAACGGCCAGTCGACGCTCGCCTGCAAGACGAAGATCGGCGAGGCCGCGGCGGACGCCGCCCGCAACTCGAAGGCCTCCGCGTCCGCCTCCCAGCTGAACGCCGGTCCCGAGGTCGACGCCCCCGCGCCGGGCTCGGCCGGGACCGCCGAGCCAGTGGGCGCACCGGAACCGGGCACGCCCGGAAGCGAAGCTGAGGACGTGGCCCGACCTGTGATCACGATCGAGCCGATGGCGAACATGCCCGTGATCAAGGACCTGGTCACCGACATGGAGTCGACGCACTGGGAGAAGTTCCGCCGCGTCTCGCCGTGGCTGATGCCCACCGGCCCCGAGCCCGAGCGCGAGCACATCGTCCCGCCCGAGTCCATGGTCGACGTGACCCAGTCGGTGGCGTGCATCCAGTGCGGCGCCTGCGTCTCCTCATGCCTGTCGATGGAGGCGGACCCCGAGTTCGTCGGGCCGGCGGCGCTCGCGAAGGCCTACCGCTTCGTCGGCGACCCGCGCGACGGCCAGCACGCCGAGCGCCTCTTCGACCTCGCCAACGACCCGCATGGCATCTATGACTGCACGCACTGCTTCAGCTGCATCGAGGCCTGCCCGAAGGGCGTCGCGCCGATGAACCAGATCATGCGCCTGCGACGCCTCGCCGGCGACGAGCACGCGATCGACGACGTCAACAACGGCCACCGGCACGAGGCCGCCTTCGTGAAGATCATCAAGAAGAAGGGGACCCTGGACGAGTCGATGCTCCTGCAGGAGTCCTACGCGGCCGGGATCGGCGGCAAGCTGAAGCCGACGATGGCCTCGATCAAGGGGCTGATCGAGTCCCTGCCGACGGCGGTCCGCGGCGTCCGCACCGGCAAGATGCGCTCGATCCCGAAGCTGATCCCCGGCGTCCACCACAAGCTTCCGGACGGTGCCCAGGATCACGTCAAGCGGATCTACGAGACCACCGAGGAGAGCCGCACCGAGCTCAACCTCTACATCATCGGCGAGGGCGGCGAGGAGGAGGGAGTGCCCGGCGCCGAGGACGTGCCGGCCGGTGAGGTCACTCCCGAGCCCGACGAGCCGAAGGAGCTTGCATGACGAACGGACTGAAGGTCGCCTACTGGCCGGGCTGCGTCTCCCGCGGCTTCACGCCCGAGCTGCACGGCTCGATGGCGCTCGCGGCGGACGCGCTCGGCATCGAGATGGTCACGCTCGACCGCGCCAGCTGCTGCGGCGCCGGCGTCATCGCCGAGCACAACCAGGAGCTCGCGGACACGCTCAACGCCCGGACCTTCGCCCTCGCCCAGCAGACCGACCTGCCGATGATGAACATCTGCTCGACCTGCCAGGGCGCGCAGAGCGAGTGCCAGGAGCGCCTTGACGCCGACTCCTCCTACCGGGAGCAGATCAACCAGACCCTGAAGCCCGAGGGAATCGAATACGTCAAGGGCAAGGACGGCTGGACGAACAAGAACTTCCTCTGGTTGCTCGTCGAGGACTACGGTCTCGACAACCTCGCCGCGAAGGTCAAGCGGCCGCTGAGCGGTCTGCGGGTCGGGCCCTTCTACGGGTGCTACGTGCTGCGGCCGAAGAGCCGCCTCGGCTACGACGCCAACCCCGACCGCGACCTGTACCTCGAGCGCGTGATCGAGACGCTCGGCGGCGAAGTCGTCGACTACGACGGCGCCCGTCGCTGCTGCGGCTTCCCGGTCATCACGATGAACCGCGAGACCTCGCTGCGGCAGGCCGGAACCCACGTCGGCGACGCGATCGACGCGGGCGCCGACTGCCTCGTGACGCCGTGCCCGCTCTGCCACCTGAACCTCGACATGCAGCAGCCCGAGGCGGCGAAGGTCGTCGGCCGCGACCTTGGCCTCGCCGTCCTGCACCTGCCGCAGCTCGTCGGCCTCGCGCTCGGCTTCGAGCCGAAGCAGCTCGGGATGCCGAAGCACATCGCCTCGACGCTCGCCGTCAACGAGCGCGTCGCGACGCTCGCCTGAGAGCCCGTCTCAAGCGCGCACGTAGATCGGGTTCGAGATGATCCAGCTCCGCAGGGTCCCGCGGAACCGGCGCAGAGCCTCGATCCGGTAGCTGCCCGGCCCCGGAATGGGGTGCTCGAGCTCATCTCCGGCGACCGACGCGAGCAGCCGGCCGTCGCAGAGCAGGCGCAGCTGCTCAGCGGGCGCCGGCAGCGTCGCTCGCACGCGGGCGATCTCACGCGCCCGCACCTGCTCCCCCATCCCGACCGTCCGGCCATGCGGGCCGCTGCCCTCGTAGCGGAAGCCGTGAGCCGGTGCGAGTGAGTCGAGGGCGAGGAAGCAGCGGCCGGCGCGGATCGCCCCCAGCACCAACGCCCGGTCGGCCTCGAGCTCGCCGCGCGCCGGCCGCTCGGTGAGCACGTGGGTGGCAAGGGTCCCGAAGAAACGCCGGTTCGGGAACGGCGAGCGCGGTCGCCCGCGCCAGCGGAACCCCGACTGGTGGGCGTCGAGGCCGCCGATCGCGACGCAGCGGCGACGGGCGCAGAGGCGGTCCCAGGCGCGCAGCCGCGCCCGCGAGGGGCCGACGATGTGCGCCGTCGGATCGCGCATGAAGGCGACGGCCTCGGCCGGGCTGTGCCAGTCCTCGGCCGCGTCGGTGATCAGGCTCCAGAGCTCGACCCCGTCCACGCCCGGCGCCGCCAGCGCCGGCCACCCGTGCGGCGGCGCGATGCGCCGCGACATCCGCGCACCCTCCGAGAAGGGGTGGGCGGCAATCCCGACGCCGCCGAGCTCGGCGACCCGGGCCGCGATCTGCTCGGCCGTGGCGCCCTCGTGCGGCACGACTTCCTCGGTGCCGAGCGCGAGGAAGTGCCCGCCCTTGGGCGAAACCTCGTGACCGACGAGCAGCAGGACGCCGTCGTGCCAGCCCTCCCAGCCGTCCACCCTGGCGCCGAGCGTGTCGTGGTCGGTGAGCACGAGCACGTCGCGTCCGTTGGCTCGCGCGTCGTCGAGAAGCTCGGGAACCGTCGCGTTGCCGTCCGAGTAGGTGGAATGGACGTGGATCACGCAGGCGAGCTCACGCCCGACGCTCATACGCCGGCCCCGGTGACCTCGGTCCCGGCCCTCACGGGCGTGTCGCCGTCATCGTCGTCGTCCTCGGAGTCCTCGTCGTCGGCGGCAGCTTCGGGGGCGTGTGGATCGACCCCGGTCTCGGGCGCCTGCTCCATCGGCCGCACCCATACCTCTTGGACGACGATCACGAACAGCGACAGGATCGGGACCGCTACGAAGAGGCCGAGGAAGCCGAACAGGCGGCCGACGATCACGACGCCGATCGCGACGACCGCCGGATGCAGCTTCACCCGCTGCGCCATCACCAGCGGGATCGTGATGTGACCCTCGATCTGCTGGATCAGCACGTAGATGCCGAGCGCCAGCAGCGCCTTCTCGGGCGAGTAGGTGAGCGCGTACAGCGTCGGCAGGATCCCGCCGACGATCGCTCCGAAGTACGGGATCAGGACCATCAACGCGGAGACGACGGCGAAGATCACGGCGAAATCGAGCCCGATCAGGGTCAGCCCGATGTAGAGGAGCACCCCGGTCACGACCATGTCGAGGAGCACGCCCTGCATCCAGCCGATCCAGGCGACGCGAAGCCGCTCGGCGACGCGACGGGCCCACTCGCGGCGACGCGGCGGCAGCAGCGAGAAGGTCCCCTCGAGGAGCGGATCGGGATTGGCGGCGATGTAGAAGGCGGTGACGATGATCAGGATCATTCCGCCGAGGATCGCGGCGACGCTGAGCCCGATCGAGGCGAGGGGGCCGATCAGGTCCGTGGGATGGTCGATGAAGCGCTGCAGGTAGTCCTGCAGGTCCGTCCCGGCGGAGCCGGACGAGGAGTTCGAGAGCGCGTGCAGCTTCGCCTGCAGGGTCGCGACGATGTCGGGGACCTGGTCGACGAAGACGTTGAACTCGTCGACGAAGCGGGGCAGGACGAGGATCAGCGTGCCGGCGAGCACGCCGAGCCCGACGAACAACCCGATCAGCGCGCCGACGGCCCGCGGGATCCGGAAGCGACGCTCGAGCGCCGTCGCGCAGGCAGCGAGCGGGATCGCGATCAGCACCGTGATCAGGATCGCGACCAGCATCGTCGCGAGCTGCCGGAAGAGCAGACCGATCAGCAGCAGCGCGAAAGCGAGCAGCACCGCGCGGATATTCGTGTCGAGTCGTCCGACCCAGGCCATGTAAGGCATATGCCCATTTCCGCCGCTGTAGAACGGACGGCGCGTTCGAAGGGTGGTCAGCGGGAATACACATCGGATCGGCTCCAACTCACAAGAGAGCGAGCATCTGAGTCCCGACCGGCGGCGCCTGGTCGTCCTGCTCGGGCTGCCGGCGCTCGGGCTGGCGCTGGCCTCGACGGTCGTCACCACCTACCTGCCGGTCTTCATCGCGGGCGTCTCGGGGCCGGTGATGACCGGCGTCTTGATCGGTGCCGAGGGCGGCGTGGCGCTGTTCGCGCCGGTGCTCATCGGCAGTTGGTCGGACCGGGTGAAGAGGCAGGGCGGCAGCCGGCTCCCGTTCCTGCTCGTCGCCGCGCCGCCACTGCTGCTGGTACTCGTGGCGATGCCGATCGCGGGCTCGCTCGCGGCACTCGCGCCCCTCGTGATCCTCTTCTACCTCGGTTACTTCGCCTACTACGCCCCGTACAGGGCCCTGTACCCGGATCTGGTCGGCTCCGACGAACGGGGGCGCTCCCAGGGCATCCAGAAGACCCTGCGCGAGGTCGGTCTCGTCAGCGCACTGGTCGGCGGCGGGCTGTTGCTGGCCCTGTGGCGCCCGCTCCCGTTCGTGCTTGCGGGCGTCGTCCTCATCGCCGTGACGATCGGGCTCGTGCACGGGCTGCGCCGCCGTGGGACCTCGGACGCGGGGGCGGAGGAGACGGGCGAGGAGGAACCGTCCGGCGAGCGCGAGGACTCCGATTCCGGCTCCTCGGGGCCGGCGCCGCGCGAGGCTTTCCGGCAGCTGCGTGAGCTGATCGCGGACCCGCGGATCCGCTGGCTGGCGATCGCGAACGCGCTCTGGGAGGCGGCCCTGGGCGCGATCAAGGCCTTCGTCGTGCTCTTCTTCACGATCGGGCTCGGCCGCTCGACGAGCTTCGCCTCCGGGGTCCTGGCGATCGCCGCCGTGGCGATCATCGCCGCCGCCCTGATCGGCGGCACGCTCGCCGACCGGATCGGGGAGCGCCGGCTGATGGCGATCGCGATCCCCGTCTACGGCATCGGCCTGCTCGGGCCGCTGATCAGCCAGTCACCGATCGTGATCGCGACGGTGCCGCCGGTCGCCTTCGCGGGCGGGATCGTGATGACGCTCGCCTACGCGCTGCTGATGGGGCTGATGCCCGAACGACACCACGGCTCCTCCGCCGGTCTGTTCGAGTTCAGCCGTGGGGTCGGCGCGCTCAGCGGACCCCTGTTTGCGGGTCTCGCGGTGGCCGCCTGCTCGGGGCTGCTCGCCTCGACAGACGGCTACGCCGCGATGTGGGCCGTCGCCTCGCTGGCGATCCTGCTCAGCCTTCCTGCCCTGCGCCGCTCGCAGGCGTTCGTCGACGGGGCCGAAGCTGACCCCGAGGGTCAGCAGAGCCCGGGCGGACGCGAGCCCTCGCCCCAGGAAGCGGGCGGCAACGGCCGGTCCTCCCGAACGCCCTCGGACGAAGCCGCGAAGGCCGGGCGCTCATAGCACGGCCGGGCTTCGATCAGGCTCCGAGCTCGTGGTTGGCTCGGAAGACGCCGGCCTCGTAGCGATCGCGGATCTCCCGCAGACGTCCAAGCCGGTCGCCGAACGCCTGCTCAGGATCGACGGCCCGCTCGGCGAAGTTGAGGTAGCGGCTACCCGAATCGTCGGGCGCCAGGGCCTCACTCACGCGGGCGATCTTCGCCTCCGCCTCGGCCGCCAGCTCCGGGGCCGGGACCATGTCCACGGTGAAGGCGATGAAGTCGGAGTCGATCGCCCCGAGCGCGCCGCAGCCCGCGGCCCGGCGGGCGAGCGCCCCGCCCGCCTGCCGGACCTCGAACATGAGCGGGCCCTCGGGACCGGCCGGCACCGCCTCGACGACCCGCGCGATCGCCGCCTCGTCGAAGTCGGTGAGCATCTGGTGGTCGCTGAGACCCGGAACGGGTCCGGGCGGGTCCATGTGGACCTCGAGCAGCCCGACCGGGTCCACGGTCCCGATGGTGTCGATCCCGGGCCCGAGCGCCCGTAGCGGCGCCAGCAACCGGTCGCCCTCGTCCGGCGATCCGAGCCAGTAGACCTCGAGGATCGCGTAGGACTGCCCGCGCAGGAAGTCGGGCATCTCCGGCAGCGGCGGAAAGTTCCGCAGTGAGGCGACCGAGGTCATCTCCTCCGGCAGATCGCTGAGCCAGCGACGCCACTCCGAGAGCACTTCGCCGCCCCGCTCGATCGGGAAGAAGAGCGCGCCGGCGTAGACCGAATCACGCTCGAGCAGCTCGATCTCCACCGCCGTCACGGCGCCGAAGTTCCCGCCGCCACCGCGCAGAGCCCAGAACAGGTCCGCGTCGTGGTCGGCGTCGACCCGGCGCAGGACCCCGTCCGCGGTGACGATCTCGACCGCTCGCAGGCGCTCACAGGCGAGACCGTGCTTACGACCGAGGAACGAGACACCGCCGCCGAGGCAGTAGCCGACGACGCCGACGTCATGGGCCGACCCCTGCAGCGCCATCAGGCCCTGCTCGGCGGCGGGTACCGCCACCTCGGCCCAGGTGACGCCGGCCTCGACACGGGCGATCCGGGCCGCGGCGTCGATTTCCACGGCGCGCATGGCCGCCGTCTTCATCAACATCGTGCCGTCGAGGTCGGCGTACGGGGAGGCGTTGTGGCCGGTCCCCTGGACCGCGATCCGGAGTCCCGCCTCGCGGGCGAAGCGGACGAGCTCGACGACGTCGTCGGCATTCTCGGGCAGCGCCACGCAGGCGGGGCGCTGGTCGACGGTGAGGTTCCACGCCATCCGCGCCTCATCCCAGCCGGCGTCGGCGGGGCCGAGAAGCTCGCCGCTGATGCGGCCTGCAATGGCGTCGAAGTCGGTCGTGGCGTCGGGGGCTGGCATCTGCTTTCTCCTTCGTTCTCAGCTTTGCGGCGTTCTCTATTCCATGAAATTGGCGTCGTGTCAAGTCTTATTCAGGCCCGGGCTTCCCCGGCTCGCCGAAGACGAGCGGTACGAGCTCGTCCGTCTCCGCCGCGGGCCGCATGCGCCAGCTGAAGCGCGCCGGGGAGCGACCGGGCTCGACCCAGATCCGATGCGGCGTGCCGGCCGGCACGGTCAGGGCGCTGCCCGCCGCGAGCTCGCGCGGCTCCCCGTCGACGCCGATCGTCAGGCGCCCCTCGAGGACCTCGAAGCGGACCTCCCGATCGGGGAAGGAGCGCTCGGGGACGCCGGGGGCGCCCGGTCCGCAGATCGCCTCGAGCTCGGTTGCCCGGCCGCCCGTCTGCTCGCGGGTGGCGAGCACGACCAGATAGCCGACGCCGGACGCGGCGTGCTGGGTCGAGCCGGCGGTGGCGGCGCCGTCTCCGAGGTCTGTCGAGGGTGCGCTGCTGTGGGCGTCTGATCTCATGGCGCCATCCTCCACCCCCCTGCGCCGCCCGGCATCGAGGCCGACCCCAAACCCCGACCCCAAGGTTTTCCTGGCCGCGGCCCCTTCCGGCGCCATCGTTCCGCGGCCCGAGGCCGAAGCGGGACCCGCAGCCTTCGCCCGGCCACGCATCTTCTGACCGGAAGAGGCACCCGGAGGGTGGTTGCGAGCGCCGAGCAATCCTGACTTGTGGGGCCCGCGGCCCGACAACTCAGGACTGCCACTCGAACCAGGGCCGGCGCCCTTTGCGCGGGGCCTCACTCGACGTTCGATGCTCACTTCTGCATGCAGTGCCTGCAGAAGTGAACGATGAACGCGCTCCTGGGTTGTCGGGCCACTGCCCCCATAAATCAGGAATGCTCGGACGAGACCGCTGACGGCCCACTGGTGAGGGCACCCCGCTACAACGGCGGGCCGTGACCACCCGCCATCGGCGCCCGCGCCCAGCCCGAATAGAATCGCCCCCCGCCGGATTTCACGGCGGTCGCCACCGATGGCTCTGTCCGACTATCCGCTGCTCGAGAGGGAAAGGGAACTCGCCGAGGCCGAGGCGGCGGTCGCGCGCGGTGCCGGCGGGGAGGGCCTCTGCCTGATCATCGAAGGCCCGGCGGGGGTCGGCAAGACGCGGCTGCTCGACGCCGCCCACAGCTTCGCTCAGGACGAGGGCTGCCGGGTGCTCAGCGCCCGGGCCGGAGAGCGCGAGCGGGAGTACTCGTGGGGGACCGTTCGCAGCCTGCTCGAGCCGGTACTGGTTGCGACCGATCCCGATGAGCTCGAGCAGCTCTGGAGCGGGCCGGCGGCCTCGGCGCGCAACCTGCTGGAGGGCTCGACGCCGAGCGCCGACGGTCCGCCCGACAGCTCGTACGCCATCTTCAACGGGACCTACTGGCTGCTCCGGCACCTGGCCGATCGCCAGCCGCTGCTGCTGGCGATCGACGATCTGCACTGGGTCGACGGCGCCTCGCTCGGTTTCCTCGAGTTCCTCAGCCGCCGCCTCTCCGACCTGCCCGTCGTGCTCGCCGCCACCCTGCGCCCGAACGAGCCCGGCCCCGACGTCGCCCTGGTCGCAGCGCTCACGGCCGAGCCGCATGCCGTCGTCGTCCGCCCGCAGCCGCTATCGGAACAAGGCTCGGCCCAGGCGCTGCGAGCGCGACTCGGGGACGGGACCGACGCGCGCCTGCTGCGCGAAGGGTACGAGGTGACCGGCGGAAATCCGCTGCTTTTGAGCGAGCTCGGGCGGGTGCTCGAGGTCGAGGGCGCGTCCGGCTCCGGGGGCGCGCAGCTCGCCGGCAACCTCGCGGCGCTCGGCTCCCGGGCCGTCTCGCGCACGGTCGAGGTGCGGCTCGCGCGCGCCGGAGCGGACGCGCGCCGGCTCGCCGAGGCGGCTGCGGTGCTCGGCGAGGAGGCGCAGCTGATCAGGGCCGTCGAGCTCTCCGGGCTCGGACGCGAGGAAGCGGACGCAGCCGCGCTCGAGCTGGTCCGGCTCGAGGTCCTGCAGCCGGGGATCAAGATCCAGTTCGTCCATCCCGTCGTCCGCGCCGCCATCTACGACGGCCTGCCGGCACCCGAGCGCGTGCGACTGCATCGCGAGGCAATCGCGATCATGCAGCGCGTCTCCGCCCCCCCGACGCTGATCGCCAGCCACCTGCTGCGTGTCGACCCGGCGGACGACCCGGAGGTCGTGGGAATCCTGCGTCAGGCCGCGGTGCTCGCGGCGGCCGGCGGCGATTCGCGCTCGGCGACGGTGCTGATGCGCCGAGCCCTGGAGGAGCCGCCGCCGGCAGACCAGCTCACGGGGGTGCTCGCGCAGCTCGGGGCCGCCGAGATCCTGATCGACGGGCCGAGCGCCACCGAGCATCTCGGGGCGGCGCTCGAGCGGGTGGACGAGCTGCCGTTCAAGGTCGCCCTGGCCGAGCTCCTGGCCCGGGCGCTGATCCTGCAGGACCGGGTCGCGGAGGCGGCGGCGATCTGCGAGCGGATCCTGGTCGCGATCCCCGAAGGGCGCGCGATCCAGCTCCGGCGCCGGGTCGAGGCGATCCTCATCGAGGCCTCGCTCGTGGAGCCCTCCAACCTGACGTCCGCGCAGATGGAGCACGTCGAGCGACTGCTCGGGGAGGCGGGCGAGCTGGAGGGCGACGACTACGGCACGCGCGCGATGCTCTCGCTGTCCGCCGTCGCGCACTCCCGCGACGCGACGCTCACCGCCGAACAAGACTCCGAGCAGGCCCGGGCGGCCGCCGGCGGCGGCGTTCTGATCCGGGAGGGCGTCAACAGCATCACCCAGCTCGGCCCGGCCCAGGTGCTCACGCTCGCGGGCCACAGCGCCGAGGCCGTGACGCTGCTGAACGAGTCGCTGCGCTGGGACGAGCGTTTCGGCTCGGTCGCCGGCCACCTCGCGAACCTGATCTTCCGCGCGTGGGCGCACCTGTTCGCGGGCGAGCTTGACGCGGCGGCGGACGACGCCGGCGAAGCGCTGCAGATGAGCCACTCTTACCGGATGGTCGCCGGAGTCGCCTGGGCGACCCAGATCCGCGCCCAGGCGCTGCTCGCCAGGGGCGCGACCGAAGAGGCCCGGGAGCTGCTCGCAGCCGTGGCCCCGCTGGACGAACGGGTTCCCTACGGGTGGCACTGGATGAACGTGGCCCTCGCCCGCGGCCGGCTACGGCTCGTCGACGGGGATCCGGCAGGAGCTCTCGCCGAAGCGGAGCGGGCACGCGAGATCTACGAGACCCACCTCGGCGTGGCCTCGACCTGGTGCTCCTGGCGGCCGCTCGCCGTGGAGGCCCTGCTCGCCCTCGGCCGGGGCGCGGAGGCGGCGGAGGCGGCCGAATCCGAGCTGGAGCTCTGCCGTCGCTGGGGCGCACCGCGGCAGCTGGGCGCTGCCCTGCGAGCGCTCGCGGCCTGCGACGAGCGCCGCCGCGAGAAGCTGCTTCGCGAGGCCGTCGAGGTGCTCGAGGGCTCCGAGGCCCGGCTCGAGCTCGCCACGGCGCTCGTCGATCTCGGTGCCGAGGTGCGGCGCCGCAACCGCAAGAGCGGCTCCCGCGAGCCGTTGCTGCGCGGCATGGACCTCGCTCACGACTGCGGCGCGGAGGCGCTCGCCGAGCGCGCCCGGACCGAGCTGCGGGCTTCGGGGATGCGCGTCCGGCGGACGGCGCTTTCGGGGCCCGAATCGCTCACCGACAGCGAGCGCCGGGTCGCCGAGCTCGCGGCGCAGGGCCGGACGAACAGGGAGATCGCCGGAGAGCTGTTCGTCACCACCAAGACGGTCGAGGTCCACCTCTCGAACACCTACCGCAAGCTCGGCATCTCGGGCCGCCGCCAGCTGCCGCAGGCGATGGCGACGTGAACGGATGAGCGAGCTGCTCAGCCTCCCGGTCGCGGCCGCGACCCCGACCGCATCCGTGATCGCCGACCTCGCGATCGTGCTTGCCGCGGCGAAGATCGGCGACGAGATCTTCCGCCGGATCGGACAGCCCGCCCTGATCGGCGAGATCCTCGCCGGCGTCGTCATCGGCCCCTCCGTACTCGGGATCGTCGACCTCAGCGAGACGCTCGAGGTCTTCGCCGAGCTCGGCGTCGTCTTCCTCCTCTTCTGGGTCGGGCTCGAGACGAAGCTCTCGGACATGCGCGAGGTCGGGGGCGTCGCCGCGCGCGTGGGCGTCTCCGGCGTCTTGCTGCCGTTCGCGGCGGGCACGATCGCCGGGCTGGTCTTCGGCGAGGACGCAGCGACGAGCCTCTTTATCGGCTCGGCGCTTGCGGCCACGAGCGTCGGCATCACCTCGGCCGTCTTCGCCGAGCTCGGGATGCTCGCCACGCGGGCGGCGCGAACCGTCCTGGGAGCGGCGGTCGTCGACGACATCCTCGCGCTGCTGCTCGTGGCCGTCGCCGCCGGGATCGCCGAGGAGGGTGGCGTCGATTTGGCGGGGATCCTGATCTCAGCCGCTCTCGCGGTCGGGTTCGTCGCCTTCTTCGCACTCGGCGGAACGGCGCTGATGCGACGCCGGCCGCGGCTCCTGACCACGCCGAGCTTCGCCGACTCGCCCCTGCTTCCGGCCGTGATCCTCTGCCTCGCGATTGCGGCGCTGGCGGCGAAGATCGGCCTCGCGACCGTGATCGGCGCCTTCCTCGCGGGAATGATCGTCGCCGAGACCAAGGAGCAGCACCCGATCGAGGACGAGGTCGCGCCCCTGTACGCCTTCTTCCCCCCGTTCTTCTTCGCCGTGATCGGGATCGACCTCGATCTCGGCCAGATGGTCGAGCCGAAGACGCTGCTGCTGATCGCAGGGATCACGTTGCTCGCAGTGGTGAGCAAGTACGCCGCCGCCTGGGCCGCAGCCCGGGGCAACGGGCCCCGGGAGGCTTCGATCATCGCCGCCGGGATGGTCCCGCGGGGCGAGGTGGGGATCATCGTCGCCAGCATCGGTGCGACCTCGGGAGCGGTGAGCACGCGCCTGTTCGCCGCGATCGTCGGCATGTCGATCCTCACGACGATCATCGCCCCGCCCCTGCTCCGCAGCCTGCGCGGCGCGCCTGAAGCGACTTCGCCGGTGCCCGCTGATCGCCCCGGCGAGCCCCACTAGACTGCCCCCCGTCGGCCGGGCACCTGCCCGGCCTTACGCGTCATGGCGGTAGCTGTAATCGCATTCGTCCTCGTGCTCGCGGTGATCGCGAGCGAACGCCTTCACCGCACGAAGGTGGCGATGCTCGGTGCGGCGATCGTCGTGCTCTTCGTCGGTACCTCCTACGACCAGCAGCTGGCGATCGAGGCCGTCGACTTCAACACGATCGGCCTGCTCGCGGGAATGATGATCCTCGTCCACCTGACTCAGGCGACCGGCGTCTACGACTACATCGCGATCCGCGCCGGCCAGCTCTCGCGCGGCCGGCCCCTGTACGTGGTCCTCGCCCTCGCCGGGACCACGGCGCTGCTCTCGGCCTTCCTCGACAACCTGACGACGATCCTGCTCGTCGTCCCGGTCAGCTTCCTGCTGGCCGACGCGCTCGATCTCGACCCGATCCCGCTGATCGTGATCGAGGTCATCGCCTCGAACATCGGCGGCACGGCAACCCTGATCGGCGATCCGCCGAACATCATCATCGCCGGCGCGACCGACCTCAGCTTCAACGACTTCTTGATCAACCTCGCGCCGGCGGTGATCATCACCTTCGCGGTCGTCCTGCCGATCCTCTACCTGGTCTACAGACCGAAGCTGAAGATCACGAAGGAGAGCCGCAAGGTCGTGATGGAGCTCGACGCGCGCTCCTCCATCCGCGACGCGCCAGAGCTGAAGCGGACCGGGACCGTGCTCGCGGCGACGATCGTCGCCTTCTTCATCCACGGGGCGATCGGGGTCGAGCCCGCCACCGTGGCGCTCACCGGGGCCGCGATCGGGCTGCTGGTCACGCGCCAGGATCTGGAGGAGTCGCTGTCGAAGATCGAGTGGAGCACGCTCTTCTTCTTCGTCGCCCTGTTCGTGATGGTCGGCGCGCTCGAGGAGACCGGCGCGATCGATCATGTCGCGACCGCGATCGAGGACGTGACCGGCGGCGGCCGCACGGCCGAGCTGCTCGGGATCACGTGGATCTCCGGATTCGGCTCCGGCGTCGTCGACAACATCCCCTTTACGACGGCGATGATTCCGGTCGTACAGTCGCTGCAGCGGCCGGGGGACGATGCCTACTGGTGGGCGCTCTCGCTCGGCGCCTGCTTCGGCGGCAACATGACCGTCATCGCAGCGGCGGCCAACGTCGCCGCCTCGGGGCTCGCCGAGCGCGCCGGCAAGCCGATCGGGTTCGTTCCCTTCCTCAAGGTCGGGCTGCCGGTGACGCTGATCAGCCTCGCGATCGCGAGCGGATACATCGGCCTCCGCTACATCCTCTTATGAGCACGAGACGGCCTCGGAGTAGATTGGAGAAGTGATGACGAAGGCACTCATCGAGGAGACCGTTATCGAGGTCGAGCCGCTGCCGGCGAGCGAGCCGATCGGCTCCGCGACGCGCAAGGTGATCGCCTCCGGACTTCCCGGCCTGCCCGCGGTCGACGAGAACGGCAAGTTCGCCGGCATCTTCGGCGAGCGCGAGTTCATGACCGCCTTCTTCCCCGGCTACATGAAGGATCTCGGCTCCGCCGCCGCGATCCGGCGCACGATCGACGAGACGATCGAGCGGCGGCTCGGCTGCGCGGAGGAGCCGATCAGCGGCTACCTCACGACCGACCACGTGCTCGTCGATGACGAGCACTCGGACACGCAGCTGGCGGAGCTCTTCCTCCACCACCGCGTGCTGATCATCCCGATCGCCACCGAGGGCCGGGTGCACGCCGTCGTCACCCGCTCCGACTTCTTCCGCGCGCTCGCGAGCCGCGTCATCGACTCGCTCGAGGACTTCGGCGAGTAGCCCACGCGCGCTCAGCGGTCCTTCAGGACGCGGAACCACATGCCCGCGGTCGCGGGCCTCCCCTCCGCGACCGGTTCGAGCCCGATCTCGGCGCCGCCCTCGGAGGCGAACAACCTCGTCCCGTCTCCGAGCAGAACCGGCACGACGTAGACGAGGATCTCGTCGAGCAGCCCCGCCTCGAGACACTGCCGGGCGACATCCGCGCCCAGGACGTTCACGTACTTCCCGCCGGCGGCAGCCTTCGCCTCGCGGACCGCTGCCTCGAGCGAGTCGACGAAGATCAAATCCGGGTCGCCGCCCGGAGGCGCCGGCTGCGGGTCGTGGGTGAGCACGATCGAGCGCCCGCGCCACAGTCCCCCGAAGGGGCCCTCCCGCTCCGTGCCCGCGTTCGGATCGTCGCCGCTGAAGGTCCGCCTGCCGATCAAGAGCGCGCCGACCTGCGCGCTCAACGCCTCGACGTCGGCGGGCTCGGAGAGGGGATGCCGATTCATCCACCCCATCTCCCCACGCGGACCCGCGATGTACCCGTCCAGCGACATCGCCGCCGAGTAGAGCAGCCTGCTCACCCTTGCCTCCTCGTCTTCAAGCACTGCCCACGAGACCGGCTGCAGGCGCCAAACTCATCGGCGCGCCGCGTCAATCCCTGCCGAACGCGGCGTCGACCTCCGCCGCGGCGCGCTCCCCCGAACGCACGGCGCCGTCCATATACCCGCTCCAAACGGTGCTGGTCTCGGATCCCGCCCAGTGGATCGCGCCCTCGGGCTCTCGCAACAGGCTCCCGTACTGTGTCCAAACGCCGGGTCCGAGGTGGGCGCCATAGCCGCCGCGGATCCACTCCTCCTCGGCCCAGTCCTGCTCCACGTATTCGAGCACCTCCGTTCTCGCCCGCTCTCCGAAGTAGGTGGCGAAGCCGTCGAGGACGCGCGCGCGGCGGAGCTCCGGGGCCAGCGCCGCCGACTCGCGGCCGTGACGCCCCTCGAGGAAGCCGAGCAGGACACCACAGGAGCCGTCGGCCGGGGAGTTGTCGAACGTGATTCCCAGCGGGTGCTCCGGCGAGCCGGCCTGACCGGTCAGGCCCTGCTCGCGCCAGAACGGGCTCCCGTAGCGGGCCATGACCTTGATCACGTAGCCCGGCGGCATCTTCGCGTAGAGGTGGTAGCGCCGGCCCGGCAGCGGCGGATCGAAGTCGATCCGCGGGATCAGGGCCGGCGCCACGGCGACGATCACGCGCCTGGCTGTGACCTCCGCCCCGTCCGCCACCACCTCGATCAGGCCGCCGGAGCCGCGGATCCGGCGCACCGGGGACCCGAGACGGACCGCCTCACCGAGCTCTGCCGCGAGCCGCAGCGAGATTTCCTGCGAGCCGCCGACGAAGCGCGACTCCTGCGCGCCGCCCCCGGTCGCGGTGAGCAGGTCGAGCTCGCCGCCGGAGTGGCAGTAGAAGAGGAAGTGGAGCATGGAGATGTCCTCGGGCTCGGCCGAGAAGACCGCCTCGACGACGACGCGCAGAAACGCACGACCGAGCGCGGTGCGGACGTTGCGCCGGATCCATGAGGCAACCGTCTCGGCGTCGAGACGCGTCGCCCGCTTCGCCTGCCACGGCGCCTCCAGGGGCACCGACTTCGTGAGCCTGTTGAGGCGCAGCTGGGCGACGAGCAAATCGGCGACCACGTGGACCGGCAGGCCGTAGGTCTGGCGGTTCGCCGGCGTCGCGGCCGAGTAGCGGACGAGCTCGGTGCCGCCCCGGTGCAGCAGGTTGTCGCCGCTGTCGTAGGTCGGGTAGTGCTCGACGCCGAGCTCGGCTGCGAGGGCGTACAGCCGGTCCTGCGTCGGGCCGACCCACTGCCCGCCGACTTCGACCACGGTGCCGTCGGAGAAGACGTGGTTGAGGGTCCTGCCCCCGACCCGTTCCTGAGCCTCGAGCACGATCACCGAGCGACCGCGCTCGCGCAGCCGTCGCGCAGCCGTGAGTCCGGCGAGCCCCGCCCCGACGATCGCGACGTCAGCGTCCACTGCGTGATTGTCGCGAATGTCGGCGGCCTACAGGTTCCGGGAGACTTTCAGCGCCCGCCGAGCGGCGCCGCATGCCATGACCAGGAGGTGGCTCACAGCCCCAGCTCGCGGACGCCGGCCTCGCCCCAGCCGAGGTGATGGGCGACCTCGTGGCGCACAGTGCGCTTGACCTGAGCGCGGAGCAGCTCGGGGTCGTGGCCGAAGTCGCGCTCGAGCGTGTCCTGGTAGATGACGATGTGGTCGGGGTAGCCCTCGCGGGCGACGGTGTCGCCGATGTAGTGACCGTAGGCGCGATGCTGGGAGCCGAGGTCGGAGACGACGACGGGAACGGAGTCGAGCACACGCTGGAAGTCGTCCGGCAGCTCGTCCAACGCCTCGATCACGAGCTCGTCGAACTCGCTCGGCGGAGATGCGGGCGCGGGCAGCTGGGCCAGGGCCTCGCTGCGGTCGACGAGCCTGCGGAACTCGGGCTCCGACATCGTCTCCCCCGCCAGCCACACCGTCGCCCAGGCGACGACGATGGCGATCAGCGACGCACCGGCGAGCGATCTTGATCAGGCTCTCGAGCCCTGCCAGATCCGGCGGCCGCAGGAAGACGAGCGCGAGCCCGATGCAGAAAGCGCCGAGCGCGGCCGTCTTGAGGGGAGGTCCCATCGTTTCCCACATACGCAGCGAGATTAGAGAGCCCACTACGCTGGTCGCGTGCGTCTGATCCTGAACATCATCTGGCTCGTGCTGTGCGGATTCTGGATGGCGGTGGGCTATCTGCTCGCCGCCCTGATCATGTTCATCCTCATCGTCACGATCCCGTTCGGCCTGCAGGCGCTGAAGATGGCGATGTTCGCGCTCTGGCCGTTCGGGCGCACGCTCGTCAAGCGGCCCGACGCCGGCGCGGCATCGGTGATCGGCAACGTGCTCTGGCTGCTCCTCGCGGGATGGTGGCTGGCGCTCGGCCACCTCGTGACCGGGGTCGCCCTGTGCGTCACGCTCATCGGGATCCCGCTCGGGATCGCCAACTTCAAGCTGATCCCGGTCTCCCTGTGGCCGATGGGCCGCGAGATCGTCGAGATCCGCGACCGCGACGCGGGCGCCGGCTTCGACGTCGGCTGAGCGGCGCGGCCGGGCGCCGGTCGCTCAGTTCCGGGCGCGGTACCAGTCGACGTAGCGGCCGCAGGAGCGGCGCCGATGGATGCGGCGGATCACGTTCTGGGGCGTCGCCGAGACCGCGCGCAGGTGGGCCTCGTTCGGCGCGCCGATCAGGCGCGCGAAGAGGTTCGGACGCTCGGGCGCCGCGGTGATCTTGATCCGGGTCCGCTCGGTCACCTCGACCTTGCCGACCCCGAAGAAGGGCGACGGCCCGCGGAAGTCGAGGTTGGCGGGGATCGTCTCGTCGAGGCCGAGGACGTCGGAGCTCACGTGCACGGGCCGGCGGCTGTCGTACTCGAACGAGATCTCCCAGGTGCCCGGGCCGAGCTCGAGCGTCTGCGACGCCGGCCGCGAGTCGGTCGCGGTCGCCGACGGCTCCCACTTGCTCTCGTCGCCGATCACCGGCGGCTTCTTCCACACCGTCGTCGTCCCCTTGCCCTTGAACTGGCGCCGGATCTTCGGCGTCGTGCAGTGCAGGTAGGCGCCCGGGTAGATCCCCTCGTCGAGCGTCTTGCGGCGGCCGGTCTTGCCCTTGTTCTCCCAGAGGATGTAGTCGTCGGTCTCGACCCTGGGAACGAACCGGGGCGGCGCGCCCGATCGCGGCTCGCCGCGCGGGGAGAGGATCCAGCGGAACTGGTCGAGCGTCTTCGGGAAAAGGGCGTCGACGTCGAACTTCTCGCCCCCGCCCGACCCCTTCTGGAAGCGGCTGCGCGCGTCGTTGACCGAGTAGTAGTTGGCGACGATGCCGGTGATCTCGTCCGACCCGGCCAGCTCGTAGGCGATGAAGTCGTCGCGGCCGAGGAAGAGGACCGGATCGCCCTGGACGACGCTGCGGATCTGCGCCAGCTCGGAGGCGTGCGTCGTCGGCCCGACCGCCGCCTGCCGCAGGGCGAGCAGGCTCGAGGCGGAGGCGAAGAGAACGAAGAGGACCGCCAGCGCGGCGACCGCCGGGCCCCGCAGCGTGAGCACGCCGCGAACGGCGATCAGCATCACCAGCGGCGCCGCGATCGCGAGCGCCTTGGCGGCTATGTACGGCGTGCTGAACAGCGCGGTGAGCACCCACACGCCGGCGATCGCGACGAGCGCCGCGGGCAGCGCCCAGAGGGAGCGCCGGCGCGAATCCACCAGCCCGACGCCGAGCGCTACGAGGCCGAGCAGGGCGAGCAAATAGAAGGCGACCGTAGGCCCGCCCGCGTCGGCCGCGGCGGTGCGGTAATCGCCCGTGGGCCAGATCCCGAGCGCCTCGAGCGGCGAGATCGCCTCCTTGAGGTTGCCGAGGTCGGAGCCGAAGCGCTCCGGGTTGAGCGCCTGCAGCCGGGTGAAGTCGGCGATCCGGCTCCACTCCTGCACGGTGGCCAACAGGACGAGGACCACGGCCCCGGCGAGGTACGGCGCCAGGCGCCGCTTCCAGTCGGGCGGCAGCTGCGGCCGCGGGCGCACGACCCACAGCCGCGCGGCGAGGACGAGGACGCCGACGGCGCCGACCCACAGCAACCCGGGCAGGCTGTAGTTGAAGACCGACGCTGCGGCGAGCGTTGCGACGGGGACCACCCGCAGGATCGGCGGCACGCCGGGCGCGGGATCGCGCTCGGCGTCCGCCTCGGTCCGGATCCCGAGCAGCTGCGCGAGCAGGACCGCGAACGCGATCAGGATCAGCGCCTGCAGCGGCTCCTTGAAGGCGCCGGAGCTGAGATACGAGGCGCCGAGGTAGGAGAGCGAGACGAGCGAGGCACCGACCACGCGGCGCCCGGCGGGCATCTCGCGCCCAAGCAGGCCGAGCGCGAGCAGGCCGGTGAGCGGCGCCAGCGCCAGCGTGAAGCCGCCGAACACGGAGACGAGGTCGCCGCCGGTGAGGTCTGCGAGGGCGACGACGATCGCGTGCGGGCCGGTCGGGTATCCGCCCTTGACGAAGCTCGGAACGAAGCCGCTGTCGCCCCGCACGTACTCCGCGATCAGCAGGTGCGAGGCCATGTCGTCGTTGATGAGCCCGGCACCGAGGATGCCGACGTGACCTGCGATCGCGAACGGGATCGAGGCCGCCAGCAGGGAGATCGCGATCACCGGCAGCGCGAGCAGGGCCGAGGAGCCGAGGCCGACGAGCCGTCCGCGCAGCCACCAGAGCGCGAGCAGCGTGGCGAGCACGAGCGCGACCGCCGCCGTGAGCGCGTCCCCTGGTAGGCGAGCCGCGATGCCCTCGAGGATCAGCAGCGCAGCGACGCCGACCGCGGGGGCCATCCAGGAGAAGCCGATGCCCTCGCCGCGACGAACGCCGAGCGAGACGGAGATCAGCGCCTGCCCGACCGCCGAGGCGGCCACGAGCAGGATCAGGATGGAGAGATAGACCCCGATCACGGGCTGGCTCCGATCCTCGCTGCGGCCGGCCGGCGCGTGGGCCGGCGGGCCGGCCCCCGGAGGCTCACGCCGCCAGCGAGCCCTCCGGGACCCGGATCAACTCGCGCTCGGCGAGCAGCTCGGCGACCTGGACGGCGTTCGTGGCCGCGCCCTTGCGCAGGTTGTCGCCGACGATCCACAGGTTCAGGCAGCGCTCGTGCGAGGGATCGCGCCGGATCCGCCCGACGAGCACCTCGTCGCGGCCTGCCGCGTCGGTCGCGAGCGGGTAGGCGCCGGCGCCGGGGTCGTCGACGACGACGATCCCGGGAGCGGCGGCGAGCAGCTCGCGGCACGCCTCGGGGCTGAGCGGTTCGGCGGTCTGCACGTTGACCGACTCCGAGTGGGCGCTGAAGACCGGCACGCGCGCGCAGGTCGCCGAGACCCCGAGCTCGGCCTCGCTCCGCCCGAGGATCTTGCGCGTCTCGGCCATCATCTTGCGCTCTTCGGTGGTGTAGTCGTCGCCGTCTTTGAAGGACTCGACCTGGGGCAGGACGTTGAAGGCGATCTGGTGCGGGTAGACCTCCGCGGGCGCCTCCTCGTCGCCCGCGAGCGCCGCGCGAGTCTGCGCGCGCAGCTCCTCGATCGCCCGCCGGCCGGTCCCCGAGACCGACTGGTAGGTGGAGATCACGAGGCGCTCGATGCCGGCCGCGTCGAGGATCGGCTTCAGCGCCACGACCATCTGCATCGTCGAGCAGTTCGGGTTGGCGATTAGCCCCCGGTGCGGGTCGACCGCGTCCGGGTTGACCTCGGGCACGACGAGCGGCACGTGCTCGTGCATGCGCCAATAGCTCGTGTTGTCGACGACGACCGCGCCGGCTTCGACGAGCTTCGGAGCCCACTCGGCGCTGACGCTGCCGCCGGCCGAGGAGATGACCAGATCGAGGCCCTCGATCGACCCCTCGGAGAGCTCGACGCAGGCGAGCTCCTTACCGCGGAAGCGGACGGGCTTGCCCGCGGAGCGGGCGGAGCTGAAGGGGATGAGCTCGGAGACCGGGAAGTCGCGCTCGGCGAGGATCTCGAGGATCGTCGAGCCGACCGCGCCGGTCGCGCCGAGCACGCCGACGCGCCAGCTCACGGCGTCACCCGCGGCCGGTGATGGATGCCCGTGGGCTCCTCGGTGTGGATCGCGCCCTCTCCGAGCTCGAAGGCGGCGTGCAGGTGGCGGACCGCGTCCGGGACCTGCTCGGCGGCGATGACGCAGCTGATCTTGATCGGGGAGGTCGAGATCATGTGGATGTTGATGCCGGCGTCGCCGAGGACGCGGAACACCTTGGCGGCGACGCCCGGATGGCTGCGCATGCCGGCTCCGACGATCGAGACCTTGCCGATCTGCTCGTCGGTGAGGACCTCGCCCCCCTCGATGCCCATCGCCTCGAGCGCGTCGAGGGCGGTCTGCAGGTCGGCGCGGGCGACCGTGAAGGAGAGATCGGCGCCGTGTTCGGAAGAGACGGGCTCGTTCTGGATGATCACGTCGACATTGACGTTCGCCTCGGCGAGGCCGCCGAAGACGTGGCCGGCGACGCCGGGCTGGTTCTTGACCCCCGAGAGGGTCACGCGCGCCTCGTCGCTCGAGTGCGCAACTGCTGTTACGAGTGGTCGCTCCATCGTCTCGTCCTCGGAGGTCACGAGGGTACCGGGGCCGTCGTCGAACGACGAGCGGCAGTGGATCGGGACGTCGTAGTTGCGCGCGTACTCGACGCTGCGCAGCTGCAGCACCTTGGCCCCCGAGGCCGACATCTCGAGCATCTCCTCGAAGCTGAGGACGGGCAGCTTGCGGGCGTTGGGGACGATCCGCGGGTCGGCGCTGAAGACCCCGGCGACGTCGGTGTAGATCTCGCAGACCTCGGCCTCGAGCGCCGCGGCGAGGGCGACCGCCGTTGTGTCGGAGCCGCCGCGCCCGAGCGTGGTCACGTCCTTGGAGTCGCCCGAGACACCCTGGAAACCGGCGACGAGCACGATGTTGTCCGCCTCCAGGGCCTGCTTGATGCGGTCGGCGCGGACGTCGAGGATCCGCGCCTTGGTGTGTGAGGAGTCGGTCACGATCCCCGCCTGCGAACCGGTCAGCGAGATCGCGTGGTGGCCCATGTCCCAGATCGCCATGGCGCAGAGCGCGCACGAGATCCGCTCCCCGGTCGAGAGCAGCATGTCCATCTCCCGGGGCGAGGGCCGATCGGAGATCTCGGTCGCCTGGCGAATCAGATCGTCCGTCGTCTTGCCGCGGGCCGAGAGCACCGCGACGACCGCCTTGCCGGCATCGCGGGCGGCGACGATCCGCCGCGCAGCTCGCTTCAGGTCCTCGGGCCCGGCAACGGAGGTGCCGCCGAACTTCATCACCACGACGGGCCTCGCGGCCGCCCGATCGATCGCCTCGCTCGCTTCCATGGGGCGCATCAGGATAGAGCCGCGGCCACGGGGGCCGGGTCGGCGCCGGCGGGCGTCCGGCGCCACCGACTCCCGCCTCTGCTTTGATCGCGGCCGCCGTGGACCGCTCCGTGTACCTGAGGCGGCGGGCTCTCGCCCTCGCCCTCGCCCTCGGCGCGACCGCGCTGCTCGCAATCCTGCTGTTCGGCGGCGGCCACAACTCGGGCGCCCCGACGACTCCGGTCTCGCCGGCGAGGCTGGGGCCGCAGACGACCGAGCGGCTCGGCGGGATGAGCGACGACGACGAGGTCGATCAGCTGATCATGGCCGCCGACCCACGGCGAGACGATGGAGCGCTCGGCGCCGTGCTCGTCGACGCGCGGGATTGGCCCGGCGCCGATTCCGGCCGCGCGCTCACGCGCGAGCTGCGGCAGCGGCACAGCGGCCGGGTGCCGACGATGGTCGGGACCACCCAGGAGGGCGGCGACTACCGAGAGCTCACCGACCTGCCGCCCGCGCAGCGCGCGATCGAGGTCGGCGACACCGGCAAGCCGCGCGCGGCGCGGTCCTGGGCGACCGAGATGGCGACCGCCCTGCGACGGCAGGGGTTCGACTTCAACATCGGGCCCCTGGCCGACATCGCGACCCTCGACAGCGCGATCGCCGACCGCGCCTTCTCGGACGACCCAGCGGTCGTCGACGCGATGGTCTCCGCCGCCTACGCCGGCTGCCGGCGCGCAAAGCTCGCGTGCATCCCCGCGCACTTCCCGGGCGAAGGCGCGACGGCGGAGGACACCGGCGCCGGCCCCGCGAGCGTCGCGCTCGACGCCGGCACCCTCGCCGCACGCGACATCCAGCCCTTCGCCGCGGCCTTCGAGCAGGGCGCACCGGCGGTCGTCGTCTCCAACGCCTTCTTCAGCGCCTACGACCCGGTCACGCCGGCCTCGCTCTCGCCCGCCGTCCTCGACGGCGTCCTGCGCCGCCGGCTGGGCTTCGGCGGGGTCGCGATCAGCGGCGATCTGCTCGCGGGTGCGATCCGCTCCGGCTACCGGGTCGAGGAGGCGGCGGTCGACGCGATCGCGGCCGGCGCCGACATGGTCCAGATCTCGGACCCCTCCTACATCGAGCCCGTGCGCCGGGCCCTGCGCGCCGCCGTCGCCGACGGGCGGATCAGCGCCGAGCGGCTCGACAGCGCCGCCGGCCGGGTGCTCGAGATGAAGGATCGGATCGGGCTGGCGGATTGACTCCGCACGGACGCCGCTGCTCTCTATAGGGTGCAGGCATGTCCATCGGAGGGGCGATATTTCTGATCGCGCTCGGAGCGATTCTCCGCTACGCGATGAACGTGACCGTCGCCAGTGTCGATCTCGACACGGTCGGCCTGATCCTGATGATCGCCGGCGCGGTGCTGCTCGTGATCTCGCTCGCCGTGATGGTCTTCCAGTCCGAGGACCGACGCCGTGGCGGCCCCCCGCCCGGCGGCGGCCCGCCGCCGTCGAGCTACTGAGGCTGAGATTCAGGCGAGCGGCCGGCGCCCCGGTCGCGGCGCTCGGCGTCGGCGGGGTGCCCGCCCCCTCGAATCAGCTCTGATCGTCGAGCGTGCCGACCCTCACGGCCGAGAGCGATACGCTACGCGTGCTGAAAGCGTTGCTGGCGCCGCTGCTGCCGCGGCACTTGAGGGTCGCAGTCGAGTTCGCGGCCAGCGTGCCGCCGCCCTGGATCGCGACCGAGTACTCGTCGACCGCGGCGTTGCCAGTGCTCACCGATGCCCCCACCTGCGCGCCCTCGCGCGCGACTTCTGTATCGCCGAGATAGAGCCAGCATAGGAACGCCGCCGAGGAGGAGGTGTTGTTGTCCATCACGGTGTCGGCGCTCAGCAGGTATGAGCCGGGCCCGAGGTCGAGGCTTGCAATCGTCGTCGGGATGAGTGGAGCGCCGGTATCCGGACCGTCGTCGGCGGAGGTGAACGCGGCATAGGTCGGCCCGGCGGGCCCCTGCGGGCCGACCGGTCCCCGCGGCCCCTGTGCGCCCGGCGGGATGGCCCCGTCGTGGAAGTCGATCGCCTTCAGCGAGCCGTTCTTGATCTGCTTCGAGCGGACCGCGTTGCGCTTGATGTGCTTCGACTTGATCGCGTTGCGTTTGATGTGCTTGGAGTGGATCGCGTTCTTGCGGATGTCCTTCGGTCCGAGCCGACCGGCAGCCAGCGCGGCACCACCGCCAAGGGCAGCGAACAAGGCCACCGCAGCGGCGACGTTGGCGAAGCTAAGCCGTCTTCCGATGTGGTCGCGCACGATCTCGTCCCTCCTTGCGCTCGAGTTGGGGCGGCAAGGCCGCCGTATCCCGACACAGAAGCAGCGATCGCGGCCGCAGTCATCGTGGCTCGACCACGAACTTTTCGGGCCGGTGTCGCCCCGCCGTGCCTGACGCCTCAACCCTGGACGCCCGAGTCCAGGGCTGTACCCAGCTCCGCACGCGAGTCCACGCCGAGCTTCCCGTACGCCGCTGTCAGATGCGACTCGACGGTGCGCACGGTCACGAACAGCGTTGCCGCAATCTCCCTGTTGCTGCGCCCCGCGGCGGCGAGCTCGGCGACGCGACGTTGCGCCGGCGTCAGCGATTCGGCGCCCGAAAGAGCGATCCGCCGCGGCCGGCCGCCGGCGGCCCGCAGTTCCTCGAAAGCGGCGCGCTCGAGCCGGCGCGCACCGATCGCCCCGGTTCTCTCCCGCGCCTCGGCCAGCGACTCCCGCGCCTGCTTCGGACGCGAGAGGCGACGCAGTGCGATGCCGAGGTTCAGGCGGGCGCGCGCGGCTTCGAGCGCCGCGCCGTCCCGGTCGAGCTCCGCAATCGCCTCGATCAGGGCATCCGGGCCGGCGACACCCCGAAGCAGGGAACCGAGGGTCGCGCGGGCAATGCCCCGGGCCCGCAGCGACCCTCCGCCCTCGGCCAGCTCGAGCTCCTCGCGCGCCAACTCCTCCGCCCGCCCGAGCTCCCCGGCCCGCACGAGGGCGCGAGCCGCGAGCGAGCGCCACTCGCAATAGTCGGGGCTTGGGACGTCGATCGCGAGCAGCCGGGAACCGCAGGTCAGGGCATGCTCCGCCGCGGCCGCCCAGTCACCGGCGGCGTCCGCGATCCAGGCCCGGCCATACGGAAGCCAGACGTGTGCCCACGTGCCGGGCACACGGTCCTCGACCTCGGGTGGCACCGCGAGGATCGCCGCTGCCTGCTCAGCCCGGTCGCCCTCGACCAAGGCGCTCGCGTAGATCGCCCGTGTCGGGATCGTCGCCTGATCCCATCGACCCTCGCTGAGCTCGAGGAGGGACTCGGCGTCCGCGAACATGCCACTGAGCTCTCCCCGGACGAACCTGAGGTTCGCGCGCTGCTCGAGCGCGACCGCTACCTCCAGCCTGCGCCCGAGCCTGCTCGCGCGCTCCATGCTGCGCTCGACCAACCGCTCCGCCTCCCGGTAGCGGCCGGCTCGCGCGAGGATGATCGAGAAGAGACCGGTCGCGAACCAGGGCACCTCGGCCTCCGGTGCCGCCTCGAGGACTTCGTAGATTCGGTCACAGTCCTCGCCGTCGCCGAGCTCGCCGCGCAGCAACGCCTCCCACACGAGCAGGACGCGACGCAGGAGCTCGGCGGCGGTGCTCTCGCCCGTGGGGCCCGCGCGGGAGGCGACCAGCGCCGACGTCGCCGCGGCGGCGAGGCGCGGATCGGCGCGACCCGCGAGGTGGCCGCTGAACAAGAGCTGCGCCTCGAGCGATCCGCCCGTGCCCCTCGGGATCCGCTCGAGCCCCGCCTCCGAAGCCTCGCTCGCACCCACCGGATCGCCGGCGAGGTAGCGGCCAAACGAGAGTGCCGCGAGCGCGGCGGCCTCGCTGCCCCCGTCGGGCGCAGCTTCCACCGCGTCCTCGAGCCGGCCGAGCGCCCGGGGATGGCCGAGGGCCAGCTCCGCCTGCCCGAGCTCGAGCAGGATCGCGGCGTCGTCACGGTCGCCCGGCTCCTCCAGGGCACGTCGCAGCAGTTCAGCGGCGTGGGCGGGGGCCCCGCGGGACAGGGCCTGAGAGGCGGCGCGCACGAGAGCCGGACGCGCCCAGGGCTGGCCGGTCGGCCCGCCCTCCCGGATGTGGCGCGCAACCCGCTCGGCATCGCCGCCCGCCTCCCAGATCATCTGGGCTGCCGCAATGTGCAGACGGCTGCGGCGGGCGGGTTCCAGCGAGTCGTAGATCGCCTCGCCGACCAAAGGATGCACGAAGCCGAGCCGAGGCTCGACGCGAACGATCTCCGCCTTCGCGAGCGCGTCGGCGGCGCGAACCGCGGACTCCTCCTCGAGCCCCGCGAGCCGGGCAGCGAACGGCAACTCGGCGCCGCTATCGAGCACCGCGATAGCAGCGGCGAGCCCCGTCGCGGGCTCGCCGAGCGCGACGATTCGCCCCGCGATCGAGTCGCCGACCGTCGGCGGCCGCAGCTCGGGCAGCCGCCGGGCGCCGTCGGCATCGGGCGCCAGCCCCTGCGCCGCCGCGGCCCGCAGCAACTCCTCGCACAAGAAGGGGTTGCCGCCGGTCGCGGCCATCGCCGCGTCCGCGAACTCCGGCTCGGCGCCGGGGAAGCGGTCGGTAACGAGGTCCCCCACTGCCTGCCGGGTGAGGGGGCCAACGCGGTGACGACGAAGCGGGGAGCGGGAGACGAGGTCCCGGAGCATCCGGTCGGAGTCCGCCGCGACCGCCTCGCCAGTCCGCGCGGCCAGCACGATCGAGGCGCCGACACCTTCGAGACGGGTTACGAGGTACGCGAGGAACTCGAAGCTGGGGGCGTCACACCACTGCAGGTCGTCCACGAGGAGCATCACGGGGCCGCGATCCACGGCATCCATAAGCAGCCAGTACAGGCCGTGGATGATCGGAAAGGGATCCGCGCTGGACGGCTCCGCCGCCGGCGCCGGCGCCGGGCGGAAGAGCGGCGCGGCCAGCGCGGGCGGGCCCGATGACAGCGCGTCGCCGTCCGCCGCCACGAACTCTCCGAACAGCTCGATCGCGACACCCCAGGGGTACTCGCGCTCGATCGGCGAGCCGCGAGCGGAAAGCAGCCGGGCGCCCAGCTCCTGCCCGCGCCTGGCGGCGGACGCCACCAGCGCGGTCTTGCCGATCCCCGCCGGGCCCTCGAACAGCAGCGCCTCACCCTCGCCGGCGAGCGCAGCGTCGGCCACGGATTCGATCAGGTTGAGCTCGCGCTCGCGCTCGCGTAGCCCCGGGCCGCCGCCTCCCCCTTTTCCTCGCTCGGGTTCCACGCCCGAAGCTGCCTCGCTCCCCTTCCGCCCGCGCGTCCTACGGAAGCACCTGCCGACCTGCCAGCGCCCGGCCGAGCGTGACCTCGTCGGCGTGCTCGAGGTCGGCGCCGACCGGGAGCCCGCTGGCGAGCCGCGTCAGCGTGACCTGACCGCGGAGCAATTCCGCGATGTGGTGGGCGGTCGCCTCCCCGGTCGTCGTCGGATTCGTCGCGATCACCACCTCCTCGACCTCGGGCGCACTCGCACGACTGACGAGCTCGTCGACCTTCAGGTCCTCGGGATCGATCCCGTCGATCGGCGAGAGGGCCCCGCCGAGCACGTGGTAGCGACCGCGGAACTCGCCCGTGCGCTCGAGCCCGATGACGTCCTGCGGCTCCTCGACGACGCAGATCACGGCGTCGCTGCGGCGCGGGTCGGCGCAGATCCCGCACATCTCCCCGGCCTCGGCGAGGTTGAAGCAACGCGGGCAGAGCCCGATCGAGCGCTTGACCTCGGCGATCGCGTCGGAGAGCGCGAGCGCGTCGGCATCGGGGGAGCGAAGGATGTGGAAGGCGAGGCGCTGCGCGGTGCGCCGGCCGATGCCCGGCAGCTTCGCGAGCTCGCCGATCAGCCTCTCGACCGGTGGCGGGTGCAACTGCGGACCGTGCTCCCGGCTACATCCCCGGCAGGCCGAGCCCGCCGAGGCCACCGAGATCGCCGGTGACGCCGCCCATCTTCGCGCTCGCGGCCTCCTGCGCCGAGCGCAACGCCTCGTTGATGGCGGCCATGAACCATGTCCTGCAGCATCTCCACGTCCTCGGGGTCGACCGCATCGGGGTCGATCTCGACGCTGCGCAGCTCGAGGTCGCCGCTCATCGTCACCTTGATCATGCCGCCGCCGGCGGAGGCGTCGACGACGACGTCCTTGAGCTCCTCCTGCGCCTTGAGCATGTCCGCCTGCATCTTCTGGACCTGCTTCATCATCGCCCCCATATCGATGCCGCCGGGACCACCGCCGCCGGCATTCCTCCGCGTCCTCTCGCCATCAGCTCTCACCCTCCTCGGGGTCGTCGATCAGTTCCTCTGCGTCGAACTCGGCCTTGAACCGTTCCACAAGCTCGCCCTCGTCGACGGACTCGGAGCGCTCCTGCCCCGGCTCCGGCTCCGCTGCCGGCTCCGGCTCGGAGTCGAGCAGCACGTAGGTCGGCCTGAGGCGCGCGCCGACGATCGTCCGCAGCGCGTCGGCGAGCCGGTCGCGGTTCTCCTTCGCCTCCGCCTTGCGCTTGTTGAAGGCGGCCGAGGGCGGGAAGCCGATCTCGACGGTCGAGCGCTCGGAGTCGACGGCGACCGGACGGGCCGCCTCGAAAGTCGCCGAGAGGAACTCGGAGCCGGACTGGCGCACCTGATCGATGACGGCGGGCCACAGGCGCGCGAGCCGGTCGAGGTCGAGGGCGCCACCGACGTCGGTGATCACCTGGCCCGCGGTCGCCACAGCGCCCTGGGCGAAGGCTTCGACCGGATTCGACGCCGCGGCCGTGGACGCGCCCTCGTCGCCGTACGGTGCCGGGGGCTGCTCGGCAGCGGCGTCGCCGTCGCCGTCGGGCGTACCCCCCGCCGCGGCCGGACCCTCGTCGGGCGGGTCGTCCGCATCGGGTGCCGGCGCGGGCGGCAGATCCGCCGGCGGGGTCGGTTTCGCCGGCGCGGCCGGTTCGGCAACCGGCGCCTTCGGCGTCTCGGAAGGCGGCGGCGCCGACGCGGTGCCGCGCTCGAGCCGCTCGAGGCGGTGCGCGAGCGCCCGCGCAGAGGGATCGATCTCCGGCCGCGCGGCGCGCAGCATCGCGAGCTCGATCGTCATCCGCGCTTCGTCGCCCTCGCGCACGGCGGCGACGGCAGCGGAGAGCTCGTCGATCGCGCGCACGAGCTCGACCTCGCCGAGGCGCTCGGCCTGGGCCTGCAGGCGCTCCGCCTGCGAGCCGGTGAGGAAGAAGTGGGACGGAACGTCGCCGAGCGTCCGGACCACGAGCAGGCGCCGCAGGTGCGCGATGAGATCGCCCGCGAACCGCGAGGGATCGCGACCGCTGCGGGCGAGCTCGGCGGAGAGCTCGAGCACGCCGCGGCCGTCGCCGCCGGCGATCGCGTCGGTGGCGCGGAGGAGCAGGTCGGAATCCGTGATGCCGAGGACCTGCATGACGTCCTCGGTCGCGATCTGCGCGCCCGAGTACGCGGCGAGCTGGTCGAGGGTCCCGAGCGCGTCGCGGAAGCTCCCGTTCGCGGCCCGCGCCACGGCGCCGAGCGCATCGTCAGCGATCTCGATCCCCTCCGCGGTGCTCACGCGGCGCAGGACCTCGGCGATGTTCTCCGGTGTCGGCCTTGCGAAGTCGAAGCGCTGGCAGCGGTCGACGATCGTCGGCATCACCTTGTGCGGCTCGGTCGTCGCGAGCACGAAGACGGTGTTCGGCGGCGGCTCCTCGAGCGTCTTCAGGAAGGCGTTCCAGGCCTCGCGCGTGAGCATGTGGGCCTCGTCGAGGATGTAGACCTTCCAGTGTCCGCCCGCCGGCGCGTAGGAGACACGGTCGCGGAGCTCGCGGATGTCGTCGACCGAGCGGTTCGAGGCAGCGTCCATCTCGATCACGTCGAGCGAGGTACCCCTCGCGATCGACACGCACGACTCGCAGACGCCGCACGGCGTCAGCGTCGGGCCTTCGACGCAGTTCAGGGAGCGGGCGAGGATCTTCGCCATGGACGTCTTGCCGGTCCCGCGCGAACCGACGAACAGGTAGGCGTGGTGGACGCGGTTGCGCTCGATCGCGTTCGAGAGCGTGCGGACGACGTTCTCCTGGCCGACGACCTCGGCGAACGACTGCGGCCGGTGACGGCGATAGAGGGACTGCTCTGCCACGAGCCGCTGAGTCTAGAGGCGGCCCGGACGGGCGCCCGCCTAGGATCACCCGATGCCCGCCAAGCCCGCCGGAGAGGCGCCTTTCGCCGCCTTCGCCATCGACCTCGACGGCGTCGTCTGGCTCAGCCGCGAGCCGATCCCTGGCTCGATCGGGGCGATCGGTGCGCTGCGCGCGAGCGGCCGGCCCGTCGCCTTCGTCACCAACGACCCGCGCTCGACCCGGGAGGAGCTGGCCGCGCGGCTGAGCGAGCTCGGTGCCCCGACCGAACCCGGGGCGATCGTCACCTCGGCGACGGCGACGGCGCGTCGGCTCGCGGAGGAGCGCCCCGGCGCTCAGGTCCTCTCGATCGGAACGGACTCCCTCGCCCGCGAGCTCGGGGCGTGCGGACTGCAACCGCGCACGCCTGAGGCGTCCCCGGCCGCCGGCGTCGACGCGGTCGTCGTGGGCGGCGGGGCCGGCTTCGACTACGAACTGCTGCGGATCGCCGCCAACGCCGTGCGCGAGGGCGCCGAGCTGTGGGCGACGAACAAGGACCCGACCTATCCGACCGCACGCGGGCTCGTCCCGGGCACAGGCGCAATCGTCGCCGCGATCGAGGTCGCGAGCGGGACCGAGGCGATCAACGTCGGCAAGCCCGAGCCCGCACTCTTCGAGCAGGCCCTTGCCCTGCTCGGCGTCGCGCCCGACGCGGCCGGTTCCACGCTCATGGCCGGCGACAGCCTCCACTCCGACATCGCCGGAGGCGCCGGCGCCGGCATGCACACGGCCTTCGTGACCACCGGTCGCGACGACCGCGAGGACCTCGCCCGGGCGCCCGTCGCCCCGGATCTCGTGTTCGACGATCTCGCTGCGCTGGCCACGGCGCTGGCCTGATCGGGCCGGCACCGGTAGAGTGTGGGACGGACCGTGCTGAGTGGGGAATTAGCGGTGCCCTGCACCCGCAATCCGCTTCAGCGGGGCTGAACGCCCTCCCGAGGAACCGGCCGTCGGGGCCAGTACGCCGCGGGCAGCGTTGACGGCCAGGTCCCGCGCGACATCAGCCCGCGAACCAGGTCAGGTCCGGAAGGAAGCAGCCTTAAGCGATCGCCGGTGAGCGCCGCGGAACAGCCTGGCCCGAGCACGCCACGGCGGGCACGCCCGGTGGCCCTCTTTCGACGGAGGGCCGCACGGTCCTGTCCGCATTCGGATCGGCTCAGACGGTGTCGCCGAGCGCGAGCCTGACGCGCGCATCGCCCGGAATCGCGTTCCGATCGAGCGCCCGGCGCAAGACCCCGCGCGCGTCCTCCAGCGGACTCCGGCCCGACGCCGGGGAGTAGCCGGGGACGGAGCCCGGCGGGGTCACGTAGCGGGGATCGACGAACTCGAGCAGATCGCGCTGGGCCAGCCCGGGGCGGCGGTCGGCGAGAGGCAGGGCCCGGCAGACGACCGCGAGCCTGTCGATCCGCGGCCGGTCGTCGCTCAGACCGCCCGCCTTCGGCGCCTGCTGCTCCTGTCGCTGCGTCGAGACCGCGTCGAGCATCTCGAGGCCGAGCACGCGCATCATCAGCTCGAGCCCGTCGACGGATGGGATCGTCAGCCCGGCCCCCGAGTGGCGGCCGAGATCGAGGTGGATGGCGGCGACGTCGGTGGCGGCGACCTTCGTCTCGACGATCATCAGACCGCCCTCGCGGAGCACCCCGCGGGCGCAGGCAAGCCCCGAGAAGGGGTCAACCATGTGGTAGAGGACGCCGCTGAAGACGACGAGGTCGAAAGCCGCCTGCCCAGCGTCCACGAGCGCCTCGCGGAGGCCCGAGAGCGGCACCCCGCCGAGCGTGTCGAAAGTGACGCCGAGCGCCTCCTGGACAAGCGCGAGGTGTCCGTCCGAGAGCTGGCGGTCGTACGCGAGAACGCGATCGGCGCCCCGGCGCTCGAGCAGCACGGGGACGAGCCCGTCCTGGGTGCCGATGTCGAGCGCGCCGTCGCAGCCGTCGAGCTCGACGCCGGCGAGCAGCTCGCGGGTGAGGCAGATGTTCGGGCTCTCGATGCCCTCGGTCCAGAGCCCCGGCCCGAGCTCGATCGAGTGGTACCAGCGCTCCTCGAGAAGGGGATTTCCGGCAAGCTCCACGGTGCGGCAGCCTAGACGGCATCGCCACGCGACCGGCGCGCCCGGTGCCAGCGGCGTTGCACGCAAGGCTTCGCCCACACGCGGCGGCCCGGCTCAAGCATGATCCCGAGCCCGCCGAACAACACCGGTGAGGGCTCCGAAGGGCGATGGAATCCAGGGCAACGGGATGAGCAAGCTGGCTAAGACAGTTCTCACGATCGTCGCTGCGGCAGCGCTGGGCGCGATGCTCGTCGCCCCGGCCGAGGCGGGCCGGCGGGCGATGCGCAGCACGAAGCTGAAAGCAAAGCTGTGCGAGACGAAGGGCGGCGGCCGCTTCGTGCCGATCCCCGGCTTCCCGGGAGAGAAGATCGACCGGCGCCTGCTCAAGGATCTCAAGTGGATGGAGCGGCGCTGGCACATCTACGTCACCGACGGCTACTCCAGGGACCCGGTCCACGCGGCGAACGGTGAGCACCCGATCGGCCTCGCCGCGGACATCGTCCCGAACAAGGCCGACGGCGGCACCTGGAAGGACATCGACCGCCTCGCTGCCTGGGCCGAGCCGACCCAGGACCATCCCCGGCCTCCATTCCGCTGGGTCGGCTACAACGGCGACCCCGGCCACGGCCGCGGCAACCATCTGCACCTGTCCTGGTCGCACTCGGATACGCGCGCTTTCCACCCCGCGCGGACCGTCTATACGGTCAACTGCCCGAAGTCCCGCCTCGGCGGCGGTAAGGGCGGCCACCACCACAGCGGCGGCGGCGGCGGCGGTGACAACGGCGGCGGGGTCGGTGGTGGCGGCTCCGGAGGCAGCGGCGGTGGATCCGGCGGCAGCGGCGGTGGCACCGGCGGCACCGGCGGGAGCGGCGGTACCGGCGGCGGCTCCGGCGGCGGCAGCGGCGGCGTCGGTGGCGGCATCGCCCTGCGGACGATCGAGCGCCAGCAGGCGAGCGCGAGCTTCGATCGCTGATCGCCGCTCGCGGATTCCGGCGGGCCGGTCCGCGCCAATACAATCCCCTCCCCCGCCCACGGACGTGGGCACCGGGGCGCGTAGCTCAGTGGGAGAGCGCTCGCTTCACACGCGAGAGGTCGCAGGTTCGAAACCCGCCGCGCCCATTGCCTGGAGCCCTGAAAGACGTGCGCGCCGAGTTGCGCTCCCGCCGGCGGGATCACCCTCGAGCGATGCGGGCGACGGCGCTCGGTCTCGTTGCGGCGAGCCTGGCGATCGCCGGGTGCGCCTCGGGCTCCTCGACGACGAGCACGACGGCCGCGGCCGGCAGCGCACCAACGCAGAGCCCGGCGCCCCCTCAGCAGCTCTTCGCCGAGCCCGCCGGCTTCCGGCTTCCGGCGGCGCTCTCGGGGGAGGCGCTGGCGGCCCGCGGAAAGAGCCTGCTCGTGTTCGGCGGCCTCGACGCCACCGGCTCGTCGACGGCCGACGTGACGTCGCTCGACGTCCGCTCCGGGAAGGCGACGCTCCTCGCCCAACTGGCCGAGCCCCTGCATGACGCGGGAGCAGCCGCGCTCGGCGACACGACCCTCGTCTTCGGCGGCGGCACGAGCACCAGCACCGATGGGATCGAGGAGTTGACGTCCGGCGCGACCGTCGCGCGCATCGTGGGCCGGCTGCCGGCGCCGCGGTCCGACAACGTCGCGGTGACGCTGGGACGGCGGGCCTATGTCGTCGGCGGCTACGACGGCACCACCCTCAGTCCCGACGTGCTCGCAACCACCGACGGCCGGAACACGAGGACGGTCGCGCAGCTACCGGTCCCGGTCCGCTACCCGGCGGTGGCAACCAGCGACGGACTCATCTATGCAGCCGGCGGCGTGACCGCCGGGGGGAACGCCACGGACGCCATTCAGGTCATCGACCCCGCCAAGGGCTCGGCGAAGGTGATCGGCCGGCTTCCACAGCCAGTGGACCACGCTTCGGCGGTCGCCCTTGGCGGCGACGTCTACGTCCTCGGGGGAAATGCAGGCGGATCGCCCTCCCGGCGGATCATTCGCGTCGCCCCCACGGGCAAGTCCTCCCCAGCCCCGGTTCGCCTGCCCACGGCCGCCGCCGAGGGCGCCGCCATCGTCGTAAACGGCACCGGCTATCTGGTGGGCGGCGTGGGGCCGTCGGGCTCCCCGCTTCGCTCGGTCGAACGGATCGGCCTGCGGTAGCGGTGCTCAGCCGCCCGGGGGCCGCGCCTTCGGGAAGTTGTCGATCAACGAATGGGGCGATGCGAAGTCGGCGCCGTCCGGATTGTTGAGGTACCCCGGGGCCGTCCCGGGGGTGTTGGTGTGCCCGTACTGCCACACGATCTTCTGCTGCTTGGGATCGATCACGATCACGCGGTCGTTGTAGTCGTCGGTGGCCAGGACGTCCCCGTTCGGCAACGGGAGCGCGAGCGAGGGATGGTCCAGCCCGTTGGCCCCGGTCGGAGCGAACCGCCAGGTGCGATGGCCCTTGGTGTCGAACTCCTCAACCGCGCCCGGGGTCGCGTAGTCGGCGCTGAGGAAGCGGTTGGGGCTGACCTCGTTGGTATCCGACGGATAGCTGAAGCCCGGAGCGTGGATGGCATGTTCGAGCTTCCCCGACGGGCCGAGAACGTCGACCCAGTCGCCGTTGATCTCCGTGACGATGGTGCCGCCGTCGCGCATCGGGAAAGCGCCGTTGGGACTGCCGAAGCTCGTCGGCGGATCATGCGCGCAGGATCCGGCGGTCCCGAGCTGGCTGACGACGTCGCCGGCCGGCGGCTTGAGAACGACGATCCGGCAGTTCTTGATGTCCGCGACAGCGATCTTGCCGCCGGGGAGGGCGATGGCGTCGTCGGGGTTGTAGAGGTGGTTTGCCTCAGAGCCCGGGACCCCGGGCGTGCCGTAGCGATAGGCGATCTTGTGCTTCTTCATGTCGACGAGGCTGACCACGAAGTCATCCTCCTGGGTGGCGATCACCTGCTTGCCGTTCGGCGTGAAGAACGCGTCGTCGGGAACGTTGAAGGTCTGACCGTGTGTCAGATCACCCGAGCGGGGGAACTGCCAGAGCAGATGGCCGCACTGGTCGACCTCGAGCAGGCGGTTGTTGGCCTTGTCGGCGATCAGCAGCGGCCCCGGGAGCGCGTTGGGATCGGACCCCGGACGGGTCAGGGCGTGCTTGCAGCGGACGGCCGGCGGGTCGGGCGAACCGCTCGAAGTCGTCGTCGCCTGGCTGTCGACGTTCGAGGCTGCGCCCCCGGGCGGATCGGGGCTCGCGGTGGAGGACCCGGACCCCGAGGCCCCGCAGCCGGCGAGCAGGAGGGCAACGACGCCCATGATGCCCGCCAGCGGGGTTGCGTGCGCTCGCTTCACGGCGGGGAACGCTAGCCAGCCCGCATCAACCGCACCTGAATTTCCCGCCCGGCCGCGCAGCGGACGGGATGGGGGCTACTCTCGACGGCATGCGGCTGCGAGCTGTGCCGATCGAGGGCGGCAGGGTCACCGTGCTTGCGCCGCGCCGGCGGACCGACGGCGTGATCACGCGCGTGGAAGCGGACCAGAAGCGGTTCGAGGTCCGCGATGAGGACGGCGGCGTCCGCGAGTTCGCGCTGCGCCTGGCGACCGGGCGCTTCGAGCATCCGGACGGCAGCTGGATCCGGTTCCTGTACTGACCGCCCCACCGCTCGAGCAGGGGGGCCGGCGCTGCGCCCGTGGTCGGGGACGCGCTAACCCGCGCTGATGCGAAGACCGGAGAGCGCGCGGTCCTTGAGCGCGATCGACTCCAGCTGGTGCCTGGTCATCGGCGTGTGCGCCTCGATGCCTGGCGCGGGGTGGACGCGCCCGCGCCAATCGATCACCAGCCCCGTCGCAGCATTGGCGGCGAGCATCCCGGGCGCGCGCTCGACCCCCGCGAGCAGCGCGGCCTTCGCCAGCGCCTCCGCGCGCCATCCGTCCTCGGCGACGACGCTCACCGAAGCGACGTCCGTCTCCGCCGGCCGGCCGGTTCTCGGATCGAGCAGGTGGTGGCGTTCCTCCCCTCCCTGCCCCCAGCGGCGAACCAGAGATGTGCTCGTGGCAAGAGCGCGATCGCGGAGTACGAGCTCCACGGCGGGCGCTCCGCTGCGGTTGAAGGGGTTGTCGAGACCGACCCGCCACTGCCCATCGGCGGGTGCGCCGGCGGCGCGCAGATCGCCGCCGAGGTTGACCATCGCGGCGCTCGCGCCCTCCCGCAGGAGGGCGGCGGCGACCAGGTCAGCGCCCAGGCCCTTGCCGATCCCACCGGAATCGAAGCCCACATCCGCCGAGACCGATGCCGTCGAGGACGCCGCATCGACCGAGATCGCGAGCTCCGGCCCCGCCGGCCGGGTCGGCGGCGCCGTCGGGGGCTCTCCGCCACCTCGGGCCCGGACATCGTCGAAGTCGCGGTCGTAGCCGGCGGCGACGATCTCGTTCAGCAGCGTCGGGTCGAACAGGCCGTCGGTGATCCGCCAGCCCTCCGCCGCGCGCTCGAGCAGCTCGATCGTGGCGGGCGCCACCTCGATCGGTACGCCGGCGGCCCGGTTCAGGCGCGAGACGTCGCTGTCGACGATGAACCGGCTCCACAGCTGCTCGAGCCGATCGACCTCACGGCACGCCAAGGGCAGCAGCTCGGGCGGTCCTTCGACCAGCACGTGGGCCTGGGTCCCCATCGCCCGAAAGCGGAGATCCCAGGCCATCGGGCTTGACGGCTCAGCTGCCGCCGGACTTGGTGCTGTTGGAGTTCGAGCCGCTCCCGCTGCCACCGGAGTGGGTGTGCTGGTTCGACTGGTTGCTGAGCTTGTCGCAGTCCTCGCGGGTACCGCCACCGCTCGTCGCGCAGACCTCGAAGTAGCTCTTCTGCCCCTTCTGCCCGCCCGCTTCGAGGTCGACGTAGTCGTTCTCGAGCTTGGCGGTGAGGCCGTAGTTCGATCCGCCATACGGGCCCCAGCCGCCGCCCGAGCCGCCGCTCTGGACGATCGACCAGCCCGCGCTGCTCAGCTGCTGCTTGTAGCTCGATTCCACCTGCTGCGGGGAATCACTCGTCGAGTAGTGCTCGTAGACGGCGCTGCCGGACTTGCGCGAGTCGATCAGCTTCGAGCCCGCCGGAGGCGAGATCCCTGCGAGCGGGTTCGCCCCACCACCGGAACTGGAGCTGCCGCCGCTGCTGGAACTTGCACCGCCGCCGGTCGCCGAGGTCGATGTCACGACCTCCGTGCTGGTGCTGCTCCCGCTCCCGCAGCCTGCTGCGGCCAACATCGCCACGACCAGGATCGCGACGGTCATCGCGATCGGATGGGCACGTCTTTCGGTCATTTCCGCCTCCCCTGTCCGGCTTGTCGAGAGGCGACCCTATCCGACGTGCCCGGCGTTGGGCCTGCGCCTGCTACGGCCCCTCGCCACGAGCCAAGTCCAGGGTCCGATACAGGGTCGTCCCCGTAGCGATCGGGGCGCAGGGCTCCTACGGTCGTTGTTCCGTTGAAGGTCGCGTGCCGACGCGCGGTCAGGACGAAGGAGGGCAACGTGTCAACACCGGTGTATCGAGGGAGGGCGCTTGCCATCCGCGGGCTGCTCGCTGCCATCGCAACTCTGGCCGCGGTCGCGCTGCTGGTGCCGTTGGCAGCGCCGGCGTCCGCGCAGCCCATCAGGCGCACGGTCCGCCAGAACAAGAAGAAGATCCGCCACAACAAGAAGAAGATCCGCCACAACAAGAAGAAGATCAAGCACTTGAGCTCTTCGGGCGTGCCCGGGCCACGGGGACCCCAGGGCCCCCAGGGGCCGCGAGGTCCTCGGGGTGCACAGGGGCCGGCCGGTCAGATCGACGGCGCCGCTGCAGGCGGCGATCTCGCCGGCACCTACCCCGATCCGACGATCGCCGCGGCCGCCGTCGGCGCCGGCAAGCTCGCCGACGGGGCCGTGCAGAGCGCGAAGATCGCCGCCGGCGCGGTGACTCGCGCCAAGATCGCGGACAACGCCGTCACCGGCGCCAAGGTTGCGAACGACTCGCTGAGCGGCAGCGACATCGACGAGGCGAGCCTCCAAACTGTGCCGAACGCCGACACCGTCCACGGGCACAGCATCGCCAGCTTCCATTGGGACGCCTTCTCAGGCGACTCCAAGATCCTCTTCAACCAGATCGGGTTGAAGATCGTCGCTCACTGCGAGACGGTGACGGGCCACCCGCCGGCGGTCGACGTCCGCGCCGAGGCGACGGGCGGGCGCAATGTCATCAGCGAGCACTTCAGTTCCCCCGACAAGCCGACGGACAGCGGCGGAGATACGAGCGGGAATACCGTCTCCCACTACAAGTCCGATGACGACTTCAAGCCGGTCTCTTCCGGTGGGTCCGATTTCTTGCTCAACTCGGGCGATTTGACGAGCGACCAGCAGGGGGAGTTCCTCTTCCGCAGTACGTTCGGCGGGATCGCCACGGGTACGTGGGCGACGTACACGTCGGTGCCGTGGACCGGAGGGAGCGACTGCCAGGTCGACGGCTTGATCACGTACACGGCGCCATGACCGCGAGCTGATCGCTGAGTCAGAGAGGCCGACGCCGCCCCCCGCCCCTCCCGGCCGCGGGGGGCCGCGTTAGCTTGGGCCCATGCCCGGCAACCCAACCACCACCGTCTGGCCCGTACTCCACTACGACGACACCGACGCCGCCCTCCGATTCCTGACCGAGACCCTCGGTTTCGAGGCGGCGCTCGTGGCGCGCGATGACGGCGGACCGGAGGGGAACCTGTGGACGTTCGGCACCTACCGCGGCGGCTGACGGCCTGTGTGGCCCGCTCGTAGCCGGTAGCACCGTCGTCCGGGGCCCGTCCGGCCGCCACTATGGTTCCCACGATGGCGCACCGGGGCACGAGCACCGCCGGCGACAGGCGGCCCGGCCTCCGATCGGCCGCGGCATCGATTCCCGTGCCGCTGCGCGGCGCCGCGCTCATGCCGGCGGCCGCGCTCGCGGTGCATGAGCTTCGCTATCTCGCCGCCTTCGGCTCGGGGGCCGGCGACGAGCTCGCCGCTCAGGGACACGCGTACCTCCAGGAGCTGACGCCCTGGATCGTCCTCTTCGCCGCCCTGGGGCTGGGCGCGCTGCTCGGGTCCGTGCTCGAGGCCTGGCGCCGTCCCGGCGGGGACGGCGGACCGCGCGCCGCCCGGCGCGGGGCGCTGGCGGGCTGGCTCCTGATCGCCGCGGGGCTGGTCGGCCTCTACGCGGGCCAGGAGTTGCTCGAGGGCCTCTTCGCCACCGGCCACCCCGCAGGCCTCTTCGGCGTCTTCGGGGAGGGTGGCTTCTGGTCGATCCCAGCGGCCCTGCTCGTTGCGGCGCTGCTCGGCCTCCTGCTGCGCGGAGCGGCGAGCGCCGTCCGCCTCATCTCCCGTCGCCGCGCGACCGCGCTTCCAGCGACGCCCTGGCGCTCCCCCCGGCCCCGGCCGCTGCTGCGCGCTCGGCGCGCAGCACTCGAGGTTCTCGCCTCGCCCGGCGCGGGGCGCGGGCCCCCTCTCCCCGGCTGAGACCCGAGCGACCCCGGCCCGACGGCCGCGGTCGCCCAGCGAACTCAACCGAAGGAGAAATCGATGAACACGCAACGCACCGGGCGTGCGGTTGCGGCCGTGGCGCTGATGGCGCTCCTCGCCGCGCTGCTCGCCTGCCCGGCCGGGGCACACGAGACCAACCCCAACTTCCAGTCACACATCAACGGCTTCTCGCCCGAGCAGCCGGACCTGCACGCCGAGGTCCTCGGCGGCGACGACTCGATCGCGCTCACCAACGACACCGGCAGGACGGTCACCGTGTCCGGCTACGACGGGGAGCCGTACGCGCGGATCCTCGCCGACGGCACCGCGCAGGAGAACGAGCGCTCGCCCGCGACCTACCTGAACGAGCAGGAGCGGGACGACGACAGCGTGCCCGCGATCGCCGATCCGAAGGCGAAGCCCGAGTGGAAGACGATCGACAAGACGGGACGGATCGAATTCGACGACCGCCGGATGCACTGGAACAAGGACTCGCTGCCGCCTCAGGTCACCGACCAGAGCAAGCGCACGACGGTGTTCGACTACACGATCCCGATGCAGGTGGGCAACGAGCCGGTGAAGCTGCTCGGCACCCTGTATTGGCTCGGCGACGACTCCTCGGGCTCCGGCGGTTTCCCCGCGGGGGCCGTGGTGGCGCTCGTCGTCGTCGCGTTGGCGGCGATCGCCGTCGTCGTCCGGGCCCGGCGCGGGCGAACGCAATGAGCGGTGGCCACGACCGGAGCGGCGCGCCGATGCGCTCGCCGCTCCGGCCCGGCCGGCTCCTGGCGGCGACGCTCGGCGGCCTGCTCGCCGGCGTCGCCGTGTGGCCGGCGGGGGCTTCTGCACACGGGATCTCGGGCAAGGCCGACCTGCCGATCCCGGCCTGGATGTTCGCCTGGGCGGCGGTGATCGTCCTCATCGTCTCCTTCACGGCGCTCTCGGCGCTGTGGACGAAGCCGCGCCTGCAGGAGCCGGTGCTGCGCCGCTGGTTCACGCTGCCCCGGTGGCTGCTGCTGCCCTGTGGCCTGGTCGGCGTCGTGCTCTTCGGCGCCGTCGTCTACAGCGGTCTCGCCGGCGCTCAGGTGCCGACTGCGAACCTCGCGCCGACCTTCATCTACGTCGTCTTCTGGGTCGGCTTCCCGGTCGCCAGCGTCATCTTCGGCGACGTCTTCAGCGCCTTCAGCCCGTGGCGCGCGGTCGGCCGGGCCGGCGGGTGGGCGCTCGGCCGCCTGCGGCCGGGCCGGCGCGCACCCCTGTCCTACCCGCGGTGGCTCGGCTATTGGCCGGCGGTCATCGTGCTCGTGGGCTTCGCCTGGCTGGAGCTCGTCTACGTCAACCGCGACGACCCGAGCACGCTCGCCTGGATCTCGATCGGCTACTTCGTCGTCCAGCTCGCCGGCATGGCGACCTTCGGCGTCGAGCGCTGGTCGGAGCGTGCCGACGGCTTCGGCGTCTACTTCGGCCTCCTCTCCCGGCTCGCCGGCCTCTACGCGCGGGACGGCGTCGTCCACCGGCGCCGGTTCCTCTCCGGCGTGCCGGGGCTGCAGATCCGGCCTGGCGTGATCGCGCTGCTCTGCGTGGTGATCGGCACGACGACGTTCGACGGCGCATCGAACGGCGATCTGTGGCGCAGCGTCCAGCCCCACATCGTCGACTTCTTCGACCGGTTCGGCCTCGGTCTGCAGTTCGCGAACGAGGCGACGGGCAGCGTTGGGTTGCTGTTCTGCGTCGGCCTCATCGGCGGCTTCTACTGGCTCGGCATCCGAGGCATGCGCTCGGTCGGCGACCGCTACGAAACGCGCGACCTCGCCCGCCGCTTCATCCACACGCTGACGCCGATCGCCTTCGCCTACGTGCTCGCGCACTACTTCTCCCTGCTCGTCTTCCAGGGACAGCTCGCGATCTATCTGATCTCCGACCCGCTCGGCAACGGATCCGACATCTTCGGAACCGCGGGAATCGAGATCAACTACAGCCTGCTTTCGAGCTCGGCGATCTGGTACGTGCAGGTCGCGGCGCTCATCATCGGCCATGTCTGCGGCCTGATCCTCGCCCACGACAGGGCGCTCGCCATGTACGGGGACACGCGCCAGGCGGTGCGCTCGCAGCAGTGGATGCTGCTCGTCATGGTCGGCTTCACCAGCCTCGGCCTGTGGCTGCTCTCGGCGATCAGTACGTAGGCCCGACCGCGATCGCCACCCTCAGAGCTCGACGCAGTCCCCCGGCTCGACGATCGCGAGCGAGACCCCGCGCTGGGCGGCCGCGCTCGCGACCGCCCGCTCCGGCTCGGGTGGCACGCGGTAGTAGTCCGGGTGATCGAAGTCGCCGTAGTGGATCGGCACGAGCGTCGCGCCCAGCGCGGCCGCCGCGTCGACGGCCTGTTCCGGCGTCAAGGTCGCGGGCGAGCTCGCCGGAGGCTGGGTCCAGGGGAAGTTGATCACGGCGCCGTTGATCGGCAGGAAGGCGAGATCGATCGGGCCGTGCCGGTTGGCGGTCTTCCACCAACCGCCGTGCCACATCGTGTCGCCGCCGTGGATCACGGTCGTGCCGCCGGCGGAGACGACCCAGGAGACCTGCTCGTCGCCCGTTGCATCGCTGGCGCCGACCGCGGCGATCCGGAACGGGCCGGCGTAGCCGGCGAAGCCGGGCTCGACCTCGACCAGCGCCACGCCGGCATCGGCCAGCGCCGCGCGCTGCGCCGCGGTCCCCGCCTCGGCGAACTCGTCCGGCTCGCTTCGCCGCGGTAGATACACGCTGCCCTCGGGACCGAGGTGGCGGCGGATCGCGACAGGGTCGGCGTGGTCGCGGTGCAGGTGGGTGAGCAGGACGGCGTCGACGGGTCCCTCCCCCTGCGGCTCCAGAAACGGACCGGCCCCGTCCACCAGGATCATGCCGAGCACCTCGTCCGGCTCGACGAACGGGTCAATGAGCACGCGCCGCCCGTCGCACTCGAGCTCGACCCCCGCCCAGGAGAGCCGGCGCGCCCGCATGCCGCCCGTTCGCTCCCGCGCCTGGGACCCCGCTGGATCCGTTCCCTGTAGCTGCTCCACGTTCGACCTCCTCGCGACTGATTGGCGGCGGGGACTATAACAAACGATCGTTCGTTCGTTATCGGCTATCCTGGGGCAATGCCCCGCGCCTCTCGTGAGCTCGCCGCCCAAACCCGGGAGGCGATCGTCCGCGAAGCCGTCGACGACGCATCCCTGCACGGTCTCGAGGGGATCACGATCGGGCGCCTGGCCGAGCGGCTCGAGATGAGCAAAGCGGGCGTCATCGGCCCCTTCGGCTCGAAGGAGGAGCTGCAGCTCGAGGCATTGCGCGCGGCGGCCGCGCGCTTCCGTGAGACGGTCTGGGAGCCCGCCTCGGTGGCGGATGAGGGACTGCCCCGGCTCGAGGCGCTGATCGACGCCTGGCTGCGGCACCTGACGGGCGGCGTCTTCCCCGGCGGCTGCTTTCTGACCCAGGCGGCCGCCGACTTCGATGGGCGCTCGGGGCCGGTCCGCGACGCGATCGTCGAGCTCACGCGACTGTGGGAGGCGACGATCGCCCACCAGATCGAGATCGCCGTTGCGAAGGGCGAGATCGAGGGTGTCGACCCGGCCCAAGCCGCGTTCGAGATCCACGCGCTCGGGCAGGGCGTGAACCAGGCGCACCAGCTGCGCGCCGACCCGCTCGCGGCCGAACGCGGGCGCGCCGGGATGCTGCGGGCGCTTCGCCGATGAGCGGACCCGCTCCGATCGCTCCCACGCGATAGGTTGGGGCGATGGCCGAGTCCGATTCCACCGTTCTCGTAACCGGCGGCACCGGCTTTCTCGGCGGCTGGTGCATCGCCTCGCTGCTGGACCGCGGTTACTCGGTCCGGACGACCATCCGCAACAGCGGCCGTGAGGGCGACGTCCTCGCCGCTCTGGCCGAAGCCGGAAGCGAGGCCAACGACCGCCTCTCGTCCGCGATCGCCAACCTCGCCTCCGACGCCGGTTGGGCCGAGGCCGTCGCCGGCTGTCGCTACGTGCTCCACGTCGCCTCGCCGTTCCCACCCGAGCAACCCAAGGACCCCGACGAGCTGATCGTCCCGGCCCGCGACGGCACCCTGCGCGTGCTCAAGGCGGCGCTCGAAGCCGGCGTCGAGCGGGTCGTGTTCACCTCCTCGGTCGCCGCGATCCGCGGCGACCGCGCCAACTCCGAGACCGACCCGCTGACCGAGGCCGACTGGACCGACGGGGCCGATCCGGCCAAGTCGCCCTATGTGCGCTCGAAGGCGACCGCGGAGCGCGCCGCCTGGGATCTGGTCGAGGCAGAGGGCGCGAAGGAGAGGCTCGCCACGGTGTGCCCCGGAGCGATCATCGGCCCGGCGCTGAGCGACGACACCTCCTTCTCCCTGGAGTCGATCTCCCGAATGATGGGCGGCACGCCCGCGATCCCGCGGCTCGGCTTCACCTTCGTCGACGCCCGCGATGTCGCGGATCTCGAGATCCGAGCGATGACCGACCCGAGCGCCGGCGGGGAGCGCTTCATCGCGGCGGACCGCTTCCTGTGGTTCAGCGACGTGGCGGCGATCCTCCGCGAGCGGCTGCCCGCCGACGCGGCGAAGAAGGTTCCCTCCCGCAACGCCCCCGATTTCCTGATCAAGCTCATGGGCCTGTTCGACTCCAGCATCCGCTCGATCGTCGGCGACCTCGGGCAGCACACGTTCTACTCGAGCGAGAAGGCCCGCACACAACTCGGCTGGAAACCCCGGCCGGTCGAGGACTCCGTGACCGAGACCGCGGAGAGCCTGATCCGGCAGGGCGTCGTCGAGGTCTAGGCGAGCTTCGCGAGCAGCTCGAGCAGCGTCCGCCGCTCCGCGGCGCTGAGCGGAGCCGTCAGCTCCTCGGCCCGGCGACGGGCGGCCGCCCGCCCCTCGTCGAGCTTCGCGCGGCCGGGCCTGGTCAGGGCGACGATGTTGCGTCGCCGGTCGGCGGGGTCGCGGCGGCGCTCGAGCAGCCCGCGCTCCTCGAGCCCGTCGATCGTGGCGATCAGCCCGCTCGGGTCGATCTCCAGCGCGGCCCCGATCTGCTGCTGCGACTGCTCCCCGGAGAGCGCGATCGTGTTCATCACGGCGAACTCCTTGCCGCGCAGGCCGAGCGGTCGCAGGAGCTCGACGAAGGCGGAGGACTGGCGCCCACCGAGGCGACTGAGCAGGAACGCGATCCGGACCTCATCCGGGGGGCCTCCGGAGGTGGTGTCGGGACGGTCGGGCATGCGCGGATCCTAACAGCTCGCAGCTATATTCATTAGTTGATATGATCATTGATTCCATCAGCGACCACCAGAAACTGAAGGGAGAGCCGATGACCTCCGTCCTCGCAACAGCAACCCCGACCGCGGCCTGGCACGGGCCGGGCCCCTGGATCGTCCTCGTCCCCTTCTTCTGGCTCGCGCTGATCGTCGCCTTCTTCGCAATCCGTCGCGCGTTCTGGGTTCGTGGCACGGGTTGCGGTCCCGCCGCCTACGGGCGGGGTGGGCCCGCCCGGCGATCCCCGAGCGCCGCCGAGATCCTCGACCGCCGCTTCGCCGAGGGCGAGATCGACGCCGGCGAGTACCGCGAGCGCCGGGCCGCGCTCGAGCGAGCCGGGGGCGAAGCGCCGTGAGGCGGGCGGCGACGCCCGCCCCGGGACCCTCGTCCAGTGTGAGCAAGTCACAGTCACCCGATGAGTTTTTGACCCGTCTCCGGTCTATGGTGCGACCCTCGAAAGGAGCCCGATGACACGCCGCCTGAATCGACTCGCAGACATCGTCTACTTCCACCGTGGCAAGGTGGTCCTCGCCTGGATCGCGGCGATGGTGATCACGATCGGGCTCGGCTCCGCGCTGGCGGGTGACTTCAACGCCGACTACGACACGCCCGGCTCGGAGTCGAAGGCGGCCAGCGACCTCACCGAGAGCCAGTTCGGGGGCTACTCCGGCCAGGAGATCTACGTCGTCTGGCAGGACGCGGGCGGGGCGAACACGCCGGCGGCCCGGCGGCAGGTGAACGGCTTCCTCGATGAGGCCCAGAAGGTCGAACACGTCGGCAAGCCGACGCCCGTGCGCGTCTCCGACGACGGCACGATCGCGACCACCACCCTGCCCCTGACCGTGCCCGGCTGGGAGGTCACCAAGAAGCAGGGCGAGCAGCTGATCGACGCCGCGAACAGCAGCAGCGGCGACGGCCTCGAGATCAAGCTCGGCGGCTCGCCGATCGCGCAGTCACAGGGCGGCTCGAGCCCGGAGGGACTCGGCTTCCTCGGCGCCGCGATCGTCCTCTTCATCGCCTTCGGCTCGCTCGTCGCGGTCGGGCTCCCCCTCGCCGTCGCCCTCGTCGGCCTCGGCATCACCTCCGGTGGCCTGATCCTGCTGCTCACGAACGTCGTCGACGTCCCCGACTGGACCACCGCCGTCTCCGGGCTGATCGGGATCGGCGTCGGCATCGACTACGCGCTGTTGGTCCTGACCCGCTTCCGGACCGCGCTCAACGAGGGTAAGGACCGCCACGACGCCGTCGCCGAGGCGGTGACGACCGCCGGCCGCAGCGTGATCATCGCCGGCTGCACCGTCGTCATCGCCGTGCTCGGCCTCTGCCTGACGGGCCTCGCGTACATGTACGGCGTCGCGATCTCGGCGTCGCTCGCGGTGCTCGTCGTGATGCTCGCCGCCGTGACCCTGCTGCCGGCCCTGCTGGCTTACCTCGGTCCGCGGGTCAACAGGCTGCGCGTTCCCTTTCTCGGTCGCAAGCTCGATGCCGAGATCAAGGGCATCGACACCGGCGAATCGCTCGCCGCCCGCTGGAGCCACTGGGTGCAGCGGCGACCGTGGCCGGCCGCGATCGTCGCCACGGCGATCCTGCTCGGCCTTGCCGCGCCGGCGCTCGGCATGCGCCTCGGCTTCCCGGATGCGGGCAACGACCCGCCGGACACGATGACCCGCCAGGCCTACGACCTGATCAGTCAGGGCTTCGGACCGGGCACCAACGGCCCACTCGTCGTCGCCGCCGAGCTGCCCGGCCCGGAGGCCAAGGGTGATGTGCAGAAGCTCACCGGAACGATCTCCGCGCAGCAGGACGTCGCCTATGTGGCGAAGCCGACTGTCAACGACTCCGGCACGGCGGCGCTGCTCACCGTTATCCCCAAGACCTCGCCCCAGGACCCGGCGACGGAGGACCTCGTCCGCAACCTCCGCAACGACGTGATCCCGAAGGCGCTGGCGGGGACGGGGATCACGGCGCACGTCGGCGGCGTCACCGCGGCGCTCGATGACCAGAGCGAGTACATGAAGGGCCGCATGCCGCTGTTCATCGCCGGCGTCGTCTGCCTCTCGTTCCTGCTCCTGCTCGTCGCCTTCCATTCGCCGCTGATCTCGCTCAAGGCGGCGGTGATGAACCTGCTGTCCGTGGGTGCCGCGTACGGGGTGATGACCCTCGTCGCCAAGGGCGGCTGGTTCGGCGGGCTGATCGGGATCGACCACGAGGTGCCGATCGCTCCGTTCATGCCGGTGATGATGTTCGCGATCCTCTTCGGGCTCTCGATGGACTACGAGGTCTTCTTGATCTCGCGGATCCGCGAGGAGTACCTGAAGGACCGCGATACGCGCCGGGCCGTAGCCGACGGACTCGCGAAGACGGCCCGCGTGATCACGGCGGCGGCGGCGATCATGGTCGTCGTCTTCCTCGCCTTCCTGGCGGCCCCTGACACGTTCCTGAAGCTGTTCGGAGTGGGGCTCGCCTCGGCGATCTTCCTCGACGCGACGCTCGTGCGGATGGTCCTGGTGCCGGCCGTGATGCAGATCCTCGGGCCCCGCAACTGGTGGATCCCCGCCTGGCTGGAGAAGCGGCTCCCGCGCCTCGAAGTCGAGGCCGAGACGGCGGGCGCGACAAGCGGTTCCTAGTGGACCCGTCCACTAGGTCGCGGTGGAGCGCCGGGCGAGGAGCTCCTCCTGGCGGGCGCAGCCGGCATCGACGATCTGCCGGATGCGCTCGGGGTCGTCCAGGCGGTGGACGAGCGCCGCGTCCTCGCGGCTGGCACGCCCGTGGCCGACGACGACCTCCCGGATCCACTCCGCCAGCCCGTCCCACTCGGAGGAGCCGACCAGGAGGACCGGGAAGTGCCGGATGGTCTGCGTCTGGATCAGCGTCAGCGCCTCGAACAGCTCGTCGAGCGTCCCGTAGCCGCCCGGGCAGACGACGAACGCGGAGGCGTAGCGGACGAACATCACCTTGCGCGCGAAGAAATGACAGAAGCGCAGGGAGATGTCGAGGTAGGGGTTCGGCTCCTGCTCCTCGGGCAGCTCGATGTTGCAGCCGACCGAGAGCGCCCCGGCTTCCTTCGCGCCACGGTTGGCGGCCTCCATGATCCCGGGCCCGCCGCCGGTGATGACCGCATATCCACCGGCGCCCAGGCGCGCCGCGACGGCCCGCGCGAGCTCGTACTCCGGCGCCTCCGGAGGCGTACGGGCCGAGCCGAAGACCGAGACCGCCCTGCCGATGTCGGCCAGCGTGCGAAAGCCCGTCTCGAACTCAGCGGCGATCGTGGCCAGTCGCAGGCGCTCCGCCTCCGGCAGCGGCCCGGGTCCGCCGGTCGTGCTCAGCAGGTCCTCGTCGAAGGTGATCTCGGCCGCCATCGCCGCCAGTCTATGCGGGCCGATGCGCCAAGATTCGGACCGTGACGGCTGCGGCTGACACGGCGGAGCTGCGGTTCGTAGGCAGGATCGTCTCCCCGCTACGGGTTCGCTCCGAGGCGCCGAAGCAGGGGGACGAGGGCGCGCCCGATGCGACCGTCGTCGTCGACCCCGAATACGTGGAGGCGCTCGAGGGCGTCGAGCCCGGCGGCGAGATCGTCCTGGTGCTGTGGCTGCACGAGGCCGATCGCAGCGTTCAGCGCGTGCACCCGCGCGGCGACACCTCCCGCGAGCCCCGCGGCGTCTTCGCGACCCGCTCCCCCGATCGCCCGAACCCCATCGGGCTGCACCGGGTGACGGTGCTCGAAGTCGACGGCGGCGAGCTCCATGTGGACGGCCTCGAGGCGATCGACGGCACCCCAGTGCTCGACATCAAGCCCGTCCTCAACGCCGACGCGAGCGAACGCTGAGCGGGCGCTCAGCTCCGGCGCTGGACGATCCGGATCGAGTTGCCGAACGGGTCGCGCAGAGCGCAGTCGATCCCGTAGTCGCGCTCCGTCGGCTCCTCGGTGAACTCCACGCCGCGGGCGCTGAGCTCCTCGTAGGTCTTCCGGCAGTCGTCGCTCCCAAGGCCGATCCAACCGCCGCCGGCGCCCTTGCTGACGAGCTCGCGCACCTGCTCCGCGGTGGCGGCGTCGTGCAGAGGCGGGCCCGGCTTCTCGAGGAAGATCTCGCGCTCGGGGTCGCCGGGGACCGAGACGGTGAGCCAGCGCATGAAGCCGAGGTCGGCGTCGACGCGGACCTCGAGCCCGAGCTTGCCGACGTAGAAGTCGAGCGCCTCGTCCTGGTCGAGAACGAATATCGATGAGAGTCGTGTATGGGTGAGCATGCGCCGAACCTAAACGGGCGCGAGGCCGGCGTGTTCTCCAAAACTGCTCGGTCGCGTCCAGCGCAGCGCGTAGCAGCCCGGGGCCGCGTCGATGCCCGGCGTCGCCAGCTTCCGGTAACGGCCGGGCGAGACGCCGACGATCGCCTTGAAGGTGCGGCCGAACGTACCGAGGCTGTTGAAGCCCACCGCCCGACAGACGTCGGTGACGGTCAGCCACGGGCGCTGTCGGAGCAGGAACATCGAGCGCTCGACCCGCCGCCGCTGCAGGTACCGGTGCGGCGTCTCACCGAAGGTCGCCTTGAAGGTGCGGATGAAGTGGGCCTCCGAGGCACCCGCGACGCGGGCCAGCTCCCGGACCTCGAGCGGCTTCGCGTAGTCGCGGTCGATCGCGTCCCGTGCGCGCAGCATCCACCGGTTCGACTGCTCCACGGCCTTGCTCATACCGCAATGATGGCCGAAGGCCGCTTCCGCGAAGCTTGCAGCGATGAACCGGACCGGCCGCTACGCGCCCTCGCCGAGCGGTGAGCTGCACCTCGGCAACCTGCGAACGGCTCTGCTCGCCTGGCTGTTCGCGCGCAAGCAGGGAGCGCGCTTCCTGCTCCGGGTGGAGGATCTCGACCGCGGCCGCAGCCGCGAGTCGTTCGTCGCCTCGCAGCTCGCCGACCTCGCGGCGCTTGGACTCGATTGGGACGCCGAGCTGCCCCGGCAGAGCGGCCGCGACGCCGCGTACGCCGCCGCGATCAGCCGATTGGAGTCCGAGGGTCTCGCGTACGAGTGCTTCTGCACCCGGCGCGAGATCCGCGAGGCAGCCTCGGCGCCCCACGCGGACGGGCCCGAGCTCGCCTATCCGGGCACCTGCCGCGAGCTGACCGAGAGCGAGCGCGCGGCGCGGCGCGCGGAGCGGCCCGCGGCGCTGCGGGTTCGCGCGGAGGGCGAGCGGATCGCCTTCACCGACAGGGTGCAGGGCGCGAGCGAGTTCGCGCTCGACGACTTCGTCGTGCGCCGCAACGACGGCACCCACGGCTACAACCTCGCGGTCGCCGTCGACGACGCCGAGCAGGGGATCGGCGAGGTCGTGCGTGGGCGCGACCTGCTCGCGACGACCCCGCGGCAGATCTGGCTGCAGCGCCGGCTCGGCCTCGAAGAGATCGGCTCCTGGGCGCACGTGCCGCTCGTCCTCGGCCCCGACGGCGAGCGGCTCGCGAAGCGCCACGGCGAGGTCACGCTCGCCGACCGACGCGCGCTCGGGGAGACACCCGAAGCGGTGGTTGGCCATCTCGCGGCCTCGCTCGGCCTCTGGCCCGAGGGGGAGCCCGCCGCCCCCGAGCAGCTCCTCGAGCGCTTCGACCCCGACCGCGTGCCACCCACCGACTCCCGCCTGGCCTGAGCCCGGGTAGATTGGTGACAGTGAGCACGATCGAAGCCGCGGTCAGCCGGGAGGAGACGGAGACACCCACGCGCCTGCTGCGCGTCGCGGTCGTCGGCGCCGGCTTCGGCGGCCTCGGGATGGGGATCCGCCTGAAGCAGGCGGGCTTCTACGACTTCACGATCTTCGAGCGGGGCGAGTCGGTCGGCGGCGTCTGGCGGGCCAACACGTACCCCGGCGCCGCCTGCGACGTTCCCTCCCACCTGTACTCGCTCTCCTTCGCCCCGGGACACCGCTGGTCGAGGCGCTTCGCACCGCAGGCGGAGATCCTGGACTACCTGAACGAGGTCGCCGACGACTTCGGCCTGCGTCCGCACCTCCGGCTCGGAACCGCGGTCGAGCGCGCCGTCTTCGACGAGCCGACGGGGACCTGGGAGGTGACGAGCTCGGACGGGCGCAGCGAGCGCTTCGACGCGATCGTCACCGCCTGCGGACAGCTCACCAACCCCGAGATCCCCGACGTTCCGGGCGCCGACGACTTCGAGGGGGCGATCTTCCACTCCGCGGATTGGGACCACGCGCACGACCTGACCGGCGAGCGCGTCGCCGTGATCGGGACCGGCGCCAGCGCGATCCAGTTCGTGCCCGCGATCGCCGAGCGCACAGGCCGGCTCGACGTCTACCAGCGCTCGGCGCCCTGGATCCTCCCGAAGCCCGACCGCGACTACCCGGCCTGGGAGCGCGCGGTGATGCGTCGCTTCCCGGCGCGAGTCGCCGCCGCCCGCGCCGGCCACTTCTCGATGCACGAGATCTTCACCTACGGGTTCACCGGCCACGACCGGCTCATGGACACGCTCGCCCGCGTCGCCGATCGCTACCGGCGCAAGGAGCTCGGCGCCGACCCCGAGCTGCTCGCGAACGCGACGCCCGACTACGCGATGGGCTGCAAGCGCGTTCTGATCACCAACGACTGGTACCCGACGCTGATGCGGCCCGACGTCGAGCTGCACGCCGGCGGGGTCGAGCGGATCACGGCGCGCGGCGTCGTCGGCGCCGACGGCGTCGAGCGCCCTGCCGACGCGATCATCTGGGGGACCGGATTCCGCTCGCACGACTTCGTCGCTCCGATGGACGTGGTCGGCCGCCAGGGCGCCGACCTGAACGAGGTCTGGAGCGAGCGACCGGAGGCCTACCTGGGGATGGCGGTGCACGGCTTCCCGAACTTCTTCGTGCTCTACGGGCCGAACACCAACCACGGCTCCGGCTCGGTCCCGTACACGCTCGAATCGCAGTTCAACTACGCGATCGACGCCTTGCGGCAGCTCCGCGCCGACGGGCTGCGCTACCTCGACGTGAGCGAGCGGAGGCAGCTCGAGTGGCGCGAGGAGATCGCGCGGCGCAGCGCCGACACGCGCTGGCTCCAAGGCGGCTGCGAGAGCTGGTACGTCAACGGCGAGGGGATCAACACCAACAACTGGCCGGGCCCCTGGCTCGAGTTCCGCCGCCGCACCCGCCGCCTCGATCCCGCCGACTTCGACCTCGTCACCTGAACGGTTCGATTACGTAACAGTCCCACGGGTATGCTGGCCTGGATCTCGAGGAGGGTTCGACACCGTGAAGCGCATCTCGCCCCTCGACCACGCCTGGCTGCTGCTCGAATCGCGCGACACGCCGATGCACGTCGGCGGCCTGTTCGAGTACACCAAGCCCGAGGGCGCCGGCCCCGAGTTGCTGACGGAGACGCTCGCCGACGTGCGCGAGCAGAAGACCGTGCCGTCGCCGTGGAACCTGAAGCTCGTCGACGGACCGGTGGTCGGCCACCGGCTGCCGCTGATGGTCGAGGACCGCGACGTCGACCTCGAGTACCACGTACGCCACTCCGCCCTCCCCCACCCCGGCGGCCAGCGCGAGCTCGGCATCCTGGTCTCCCGCCTGCACTCGCAACCAGCTCGACATGCACCGGCCGCTGTGGGAGATCCACACGATCGACGGCCTCGAGGGACCGGACCGCTTCGCCGTCTACATCAAGATGCACCACTCGCTGATCGACGGGGTCAGCGGCATGCGGATGCTGCTGCGCTCGCTCAGCCCCGACCCCGACGAGCGGGACATGAGCTACCTTCTGGACCGTCGGCGCCAAGCTCGAAGCCGAAGCGCCCGAAGCCCGAGCGTCCCTCCTCCGGTCCCGCTCGACTCGATCGCGAGCTCGGCGATCGGCGCGGCGAACGCCGCGGTCGGGCTCGGCCGCGCGGGCGTCGAGCTCGGCCTCGCCGCGCTCGAGGAGGGCGGCCTCAGCGCCCCCTACTCCGCGCCCGAGCTCCGCGCTCGGCGGCCATCTCAACGGCCAGCGCCGCTTCGCGACGCAGCAGTACGACCTCGAGCACCTGAAGCAGCTCGCACAGGGGGCCGGCGCGAGCCTCAACGACATCGTCCTCTACCTGAGCTCGAGCGCCCTGCGCCGCTACCTGGCCGAGCACGGCCGGATCCCGAGCCGCTCGCTGACCGCCGGGATCCCGGTCAACCTGCGCGACCCCGACGACGAGAGCGCCGGCACCGCGATCGGCATGATCATCGCCGAGCTCGGCACCGACATCGCCGATCCGAAGGAGCGGCTCGAGGCGATCATGAAGTCGATGGCCGAGGCGAAGCGGCACCAGCGCGAGCTGCCGACGGCGGCCCGCACGCCCTACACGCTGCTGCTCAACACGCCCTACATCGCTCGGCCTGATGGCGGGGCTCGACGGCCGCGCCCCGATTCCCTTCAACGTCGCGATCTCGAACGTTCCCGGGCCGCAGGAGCAGCTCTACTTCAACGGCGCCCGGCTCGACGCCGCCTTCCCGCTGTCGCTGCTGCACGCACGGCAACGCGCTCAACATCACCTGCCTGAGCTACGCCGGGACGCTCAACTTCGGCTTCACCGGCGCCCGCGACACGCTGCCGCACCTGCAGCGCCTGGCGCTCTACATGCGCGACTCGGTCGACGAGCTCGAGAAGCTGATCAAGCCGATGAAGCTGACGCCGAAGCGCAGCTCCGCGAACGGGCGCCGCTCGCCGGCGACGCGGAAGGCGAAGGCCAGTACGGCCGCGAAGAACAAGCCGGCGGCAAAGAAGACCGCGGGCAAGAGCGGCAGCACCAAGGGCAACGGGTCGAAGCCGAAGGGCGAAGGCTCCAAGTCGGGCTCCAGGGCGAGCGCCGGCAGTCGCAGCAACGCGGGCTGACCCCGGCTCCGCCGTGGCCGACCGCGCACCTCTACTCGCTGGAGCTCTCGCATCCCGGCATGTGCGCGCGGCTCGCCCTCGCGCCCAAGGGAGTCGATTACAAGCTACCAACCTGCCGCCGGGGCCGCACCCCGCCGTCGTGCGGGCGCTGGGCTTCCCAAGAACCACCGTGCCGGCGCTGAAGATCGACGGCGTGCGCGTCCAGGGCTCCCGCGAGATCTCCGCCTACCTCGAGCGGACGCGGCCCGACCCGCCCCTGTTCGGCAGCGCGCCGGCGGAGCGCGAGCGAGATCGAGGCGCCGAGGAGTGGGGCGAGCGCGACCTGCAGCCGCTGCCGCGGCGGATGTTCCGCTTCGGGGCCCGATCCGACCCGGCGATCGGCGCTGGCTGGCCGAGCTCGAGGGGATGCCGGTACCCGCGTCAGCGGGCAGCTGGCGCGGCCTGTGGCCGCTGTGATCGGCGCGGTCGTAGGCGCTGGACGGGAGCAGGTGCGCGCCGACGTCGAAGGCCTGCCGGCGGTCCTCGACCGGATCGACGAGCTCATCGCCTCCGGCACGATCGGCGGCGCCGAGCCGAACGCTGCCGACATGCAGATCCTGCACCACCGTGCGCTCGCTGGGATCGTTCACCGACCTGGCGCCCCTGCTCGCCGGCCGGCCCGCGACGGCAGCGGCCGAGCGAGTCGTGCCGGAGATGCCCGGGCCCGCTTCCGCGCTGGATCCCGGCGGAGTGGATGCCGGCCGCGACGGCACGCTCAAGCCGCGCCGCGAGCGGCCGATAGGAATTGCAATGGATATGCGGACCGAGAGAGTCGTCCTGGAGACGCCGAGCGCACCAGATCATCGGCGACCTGACCCTGCCTCGGGAGGGCTACCGCAGCCGGCTCTCCGACTTCCTCAACCGCGGCGACGTCGACTTCATCCCGCTCGTCAACGCCGAGATCGAGACGTTCGGCGCCGGCGGCGAGCCGGAGCTCTCAAGCGCGACTTCATCGCCGTCGCCCGCGACCACGTGCAGCTCGCGTACCCGCTGGACGGCTCCTGAGCGGCCTCAGCCGAGCATTCCTGCCTTATCGGGGCAGTGGCCCGACAACCCAGGAGTGCGTTCATCGTTCTACTTGGGCGCCATGCGGATCGCGCCGTCGAGGCGGATCGTCTCGCCGTTCAGCATCGGGTTGCGGGCGATCGACTCGACCAGCAGCGCGTACTCGTCCGGCTTCCCGAGCCGGCTCGGGAACGGAACCTGGGCACCGAGCGAGGCCTTGGCCTCCTCGGGGAGCGCCGCGAGCAGCGGCGTATCGAAGAGCCCGGGGGCGATCGTCATCACGCGGATCCCGCGGGGCGAGAGGTCGCGGGCGGCCGGCAGCGTCATCCCGGCGATTCCGGCCTTGCTCGCCGAGTAGGCGATCTGGCCGATCTGGCCGTCGAAGGCGGCGACCGAGGCGGTCCCGACGAAGACGCCGCGCTCGCCGCCGGCGTCGGGCTCGTTCTCGTTCATCGCGGTCGCCGCGAGCCGCATCAGGTTGAAGGTGCCGACGAGGTTGACCTGGACGACGTTGTTGAAGAGGTCCTGCGGGTGCGGCCCGCCCTTGCCGGCGACCCGTTGCGCCCAGCCGATGCCGGCGCAGGCCACGCCGATCCGCAGACCGCCCTCGCCGGCCAGCTCCACGGCCGTGTCGACGGCAGCCTGGACCGAGTCGCCCTCGGCAACGTTCGCGGGGGCAAACGCGGCGCGCTCGCCCAGCTCGTCCGCGAGCGCCTCGCCTTTCTCCTCGTTCAGGTCCGCGATCAGGACGCTGGCGCCCGCGGCGTGCAGACGTCGCGCCGTGGCCTCGCCGAGCCCGGAGGCACCGCCGCTGATGATGGCTCCCGCGCCTTCGATCTCCATGGCGCGCCAGACTATTCGGATCGGACGAGCGGCGGCTCGGTCAGCCGCGGCTGCGCCGGGCCGGCGGTGCGGATCGTCAGGTCGTCGGGGAAGCAGTACGCCCAGGCCTCGTCGGGCTCGGCGCTGACGATCAGAGGGTGGCCGGTTTCGGCGTAGTGGGCGGACGCGTGCTTGTTGGGCGAGGAGTCGCAGCAGCCGACGTGGCCGCAGATCATGCAGACGCGCAGATGCACCCAGCCGTCGCCTTTACGCAGGCAGGGCTCACAGCCCCCGGCGCTGGGCAGCACCGGCCGCGCCTGCTCGACGTGCTCGCACCCCGATCCGACCGGCTCGAGCCGGATCACGAGGGTGCGGTCGAGCCCCTCGGAGGACGAGGCGAGCTTCGAGAGGTGCAGGATCGCCGGCCCGAGCTTGAAGGCGGACGCGGTCTCGCCGCTGATCACCCGGCTCGCCCCCGCCTCGGCGATCGTGGCGACGTCCTCGTCCCCGTCGACGCAGGCGAGGATCTCGACCGCCGGGTTGAGCGCCCGCGCGACCGAGGACACGCGGAAGGTCGTCTCGAGCTCGTCGTCGGCGACGACGACGATCCGCGCCGCCGCGATCCCAGCCCGCTCGAGCAGGCTCGCCTTCGTGTGATCGCCCTGGATGACGCGCAGCCCCTCCCCCAGCGCCTGGCGCGCTCCGCCCGGGTTCAGTGTCGTGATCACGAACGGAATCCCGGCCGACCGCAGCACTGGCACCGCGGCCCGTGCCCGCTTGCCGTAGCCGGCGAGGATCACGTGCTCTTCCAATCCTGGCTCGGGCTCGACACCGGACGGCCGCAGGCGTCCGTCGTCGGGCACCGTCTGCGACACCGCTGCACCGCCCTCGAGCCCGAGCGTGCGGCGGCCGAGAGCCGAGATCGAGGGCGTCAGCGCCATCAGGATCACGGTCGTGGCGATCAGCGTCTGCGTGCCGTCCGCGCCGAGGTCGCCGGGGCTGAGCCCCTCGCCGCTGCCGACGCGCTCGAGCACGAACGAGAACTCGCCGACGTTGGCCAGCAGCAGCGCCGCGAGCCCCCCGACCGCCGCCGAGTAGCCGAGCGCGCGCACGCTCACGACGGTGGTGAGCCACTTGAGCGCGAGCACGCCGACGGCGGCGCCGGCGACGAGCGGCAGGTTGTCAGCGACGAAGCCGAGGTCCAGCAGCAGGCCGATCGAGACGAAGAAGGTGGCGCTGAAGACGATCTGCAGCGGCAGGATCTCGCTCAGCGCGTGCTGGCCGAAGCGGCTCTCGTGGATCACCAGGCCGGCGAGGAAGGCCCCGAGCGAGACGCTGACGCCGGCGAGGCTCGTCAGGTACGCGGTGCCGAAGCAGATCGTGATCACGCTCATCAAGAAGATCTCCGGCGAGCAGGTGCGGGCCACGACCTCGAGCAGCGGCGGCATCAGGCGGCGCGCGAACACGAGCACCCCGGCGATGATCGCGATCGCGATCGCGAGATCGCCGACGATCTGACCGACGGAGGCCCCGGCCGAACCCAACGCAGGCACGAGCAGGACCATCGGGATGATCGCCAGGTCCTGGAAGAGGAGCAGGCCGATGCTGGCGTTGCCGTGCTCCTCGGAGGTCTCGCCATGATCGGACAGCAGGCCGAGCACGAGCGCGGTCGAGCTCAGCGACACGAGCATCCCCGTATAGATGGCGGGCCGCGCCGGGACCCCAAGGGCGAGCAGGACCGCGACGCTGATCACCGTCGTGAGCACGACCTGCAGACCGCCCCCGGCAAAGATCACCCGCCACAGGCGCGCGAGCCGGTCGAGGCTGAACTCCATCCCGATCGTGAACAGGAGCAGGATCACGCCGACCTCCGCGGCGGCATCGATCACGTTGCGATCGCTGATGACGTTCAGCGCGCTGGGGCCGAGCGCGACGCCGGCGATCAAGAAGCCCACGATGGGGACCAGGCCGAGGCGTGCGCCGACGAAGGCCACTACCGTGCCGCCGACGAGCAGCCCCGCGAGCTCGGCGAGGAAGCCCGGGGTCTGCGTCGAGGCGAGCAGCGCCGGCAGGTGGGTGGGATCAGGCAATGCGCCCGCCGGGCTGGGCTGCGATCTCAGGCAGGGGCGACACGGCTGCAAGCTACCGCGGACCGGAATCACACATCGGGAGGGCTTCGGCGACTACGCTTTCGGCGGTGGCGGAGAGAGGCCAGCGGATCGAGGGCTACGACTCGGCGATCGAGTTCGTCGAGACGACCGAGGAGACCCACGGCGAGCGCGTCGTCATCGAGATCTCCTACGAGGGCAGCGGCATCAAGCCGCCGACCCACTTCCACCCCAACCAGGACGAGCGCTTCGAAGTGCTCGAGGGCCGGATCCACGTCGATCTCGACGGGACCGAGCACACGCTGACGCCCGGCGACGAGCTCGAGGTCCCGGCCGGAACGCCCCATCAGATGTGGTGCGACGTGCCCTCGCGGCAGCGCTGGACGACGACGCCGGCGCTCAAGACCGAGCGCTTCTTCGAGACGATGTGGGGACTGCAGCAGGACGGCAAGATGGGCGGCCCGATGCCCTCGCTGCCCCAGACGGCGCTGACGCTGCGGCGCTTCTCGGACGAGTTCCGCCTTGCGAATCCACCCGGCCCGCTTCAGGATCTGCTGCTGATGCCGCTCGCGGCGCTCGGCAAGCTCGCGGGCATGGACTCCGAGTACACACCCGAAGCATGAGCGCCCCAGCCTCCACCCTTCCTCCGCAACCCTCGTCGCCGCCGTTCTGGCAGATGCTGAACTGGATCTTCCGGCCGATCGCCTTCCAGGACGAGTGTCGGAGCAAGCTCGGCGACACGTTCAGCGTCAACTTCCCGACCTTCGAACGGCCGATGGTGCTGCTCACCCGTCCCGAGCACATCGCGGCGCTGTTCAAGGAGCGCCGCCACGGCCTGCCCCCGGGCCGCTCGATCTCGCTCGAGCCCATCCTCGGCTCGCGCTCCGTCCTGCTGCTCGAGGGCTCCGAGCATCTCGCGCGGCGCAAGCTGATGCTGCCGCCCTTCCACGGCGAGCGCATGCGCGCCTACGAGGAGCAGATCACCGAGATCGTCGAGCGTGAGATCGACAGCTGGCCGATCGGCGAGACGTTCCCGATCCATCCGCGGATGCAGGCGGTGACGCTCGAGGCGATCCTCAACGCCGTCTTCGGGGTCAGCGACGAGGCGCGACGGGCGCGACTGCGGCCGCTGCTCGGCGAGCTCCTCGATCAGACGGCGGGCGGCAGCCTGCAGATCAAGTTCATGCTCTCCCGCTGGATTCCGTGGATCGACTCGCCGCTGGTCGAGCTGCGTCGTTCGCTGGCCGAGGCCGATCGGCTGCTCCTCGCGGAGGCGGCGGAGCGACGGGCCGACCCGGACCTCGCCGACCGGACCGACATCCTCTCGCTGCTCGTACAGGCGCGCTTCGAGGACGGCGAGCCGATGAGCGACTCCGAGCTCCGCGACCAGCTGATGACGCTGCTCGTCGCCGGGCACGAGACGACCGCGACTGCGCTCGCCTGGGCCTTCGACCTGCTGCTCCGCAACCCCGGCCCGTACGAGCGGCTGCGGGCGGAGGTCCGCGCGGGCGAAAGCGACGAGTACCTCCGGGCGACGATCGCCGAGGTGCTGCGGCTGCGGCCGGTCGTGCCGCTCGCCGGCCGCCGGCTCGCCGCGCCGCTCGTCGCCGACGGGCTCGAGCTGCCCGCGGGCACCGACGTCACCCCCGCGATCTGGCTCACCCACACGAACCCGGACGTCTACCCCGACCCCCTCGCCTTCAAGCCCGAGCGCTTCCTCTCCCAGCCGCCCGAGACCTACTCGTGGATCCCCTTCGGGGGCGGCATCCGCCGCTGCCTCGGCGCCACCTTCGCCGAGTTCGAGATGCGGATCGCGCTGCGCTCGATCCTCGCGCGCTGCGAGCTGGTCAGCGCCACGGGCAAGCCGGAGGGAGTGCGCCGCCGCAACGTCACGCTCTCGCCCAAGCACGGGACGCCGGTGCGGCTGCTCTCGCGCGCGGCGCGGCAGCCGACGCCCGAGCCCGTCGCGGCCTGAGGCGCGCCCGTCGCGGCTACGCGGCCCGCGCCTCGGGCATCCGCCGCACCCCGGCGGGAAGCAGCGGCAGCACGACGCGCTTCAGGTACTGGGCGCCGGCGCTGACCGTGAGTCCGCGGAGGGCCGGCGGCGGGAGCGGGAAGAAGCCGTAGTCGTCGCGGATCGGTGCCGGCAGCAGGTCGACGGTGATGTAGTTGACCGTCTCGACCAGCGGCCGCGCCCACAGGGGCGCGGGCGGTCGCAGGACGATCTCGCGGCCGCGCTCGCGCGCCCACTCGGAGACGTGCAGGCGACCGCTCGCGTACATGAGCTCGCGGTAGTCGTCGAGCTCGGCGACGTCGGCGGGCATCTCGTCGGGGTCGAGGCCGAAGAGCTCGCCGACGATCCGGAAATCCGCCCAGTAGCGCTCGCGCTCGGAGTCGCTCAGAGCCCGCACGAAGCGCTCGTAGACGACGATCCCGGAGTCGACGAGCGTGAACAGCACCCACATCAGAAGCTCCGGGTCGTCGGCCGCATAGGGCGTCCCCTTCGGGAAGATGCCGACGTCGCGCTCGAGCTCGCCGCGAACGCGCCGGTGCATGCGCCCGCACCCGGCGGGTTACGCGGTCTGCCTCGGCACGGCTCCCGAAGCCGATCGCGCTCATCACCTCGGCCGTCTGCTGCAGGCGCTCGTAGACGGCCTCGTCCGAGCCGAGGCTGCCGGTGTGCGCGAGCAGACCCTCGACCGCGAGCGGGTGCGCCGCCTGCATCAGCAGCGCGCGGGGGCCGCTGATCATCAGCATCCGCTCGCCCTGCACGCGGCGCAGCATCGAGTCGTCGGTGAAGTAGGAGTCGCTCACGGGCACGGTTACCATCGGCGCCGCCCCTCCCCTCGACGAGAGGGAAGACTACTCGCCCGCGACCGTGCTCAGTCTGTGGCGTGGGCCGCCCGGTAGCGGCGGTTCTTGACCCGGTTGCCGCACAAGTCCATCCGGCACCACTGGCCGCCCCGATTCTTCGAGGAGTCGTAGAAGGCCCAACGGCAGTCATCGGCGGCGCAGATCTTGAGCCGCTCCCACTCGCCGCGGATCTGGGCGGCGAAGATCGCGCCGAGCATCTGCGCCACCAGCCCATCGACGCTTTCGGCCGGCGCGGCGTCGAGCTCGATCGCGGCTTCAGGCCCGACGCGCAGCGGGACGCCGAGCCCGGCGACGAAGCCGGCGAGTGCCTCGGTCTCGACGGCCGCCTCGTCCGGGTGGAGGTTCGCCTCCAGCATCGATCGCACCACCCGCCGGAACTCCCGCAGCCGCTCGTGCTCGGTCGCTCCGACCTCCGCCACCTCGGTCACGAGCCCGCTCCGCAGCAGCCACTCGCGGGTCGTCTCCGGGTCGGAGAGCAGCTCCTCGTCCCTCTCGAAGTCCTGGGTGTTGACGAGCGCCTGCACGGCGAGCAGCGGCCCGGGCGCGAACTTCTGCTCGATCTGTCGCTGCAGCTCATCGACGTTCATGCGAGAGATTGTAGCGTGACCGGTGATTTAATTTGACAGGTCATGCTAACTGGTGTAAACGTTTTGCCAGTCACTACGAAGGAGGCAAGACATGCGCCATCTCGGACTCTTCCTCGTCCAGCGGGACCGCTCCGCGCGTCGGGCGGCCGGAGTCACCGATCCGGAGCTGCGGTGGCCGCTATCGCCGCCGGCGGCGCCGCGGCACGTGCCGCGGCCGTCGACGCCGCGCCCCGCAACGCCACGACCGGCCAACCCGCGCCCGCGCCGCGTCTGAGGGCCGGCGCGCGCGTAAGTGGTCGGCCGGGGGAAGTAAGGGGTGGGTGCCCGCAGGTATGGGCATCCGCCCGTTTTCGGACCCTCGCCTTAGCCGTAGCTTCGATGTTGCAAGTTGTCAACGGACCGAAGGGGCCAATCATGAGCACATTGATCGACGCGGTCGCCAGGGCCCAGGTCTCCGACCGGCTCCGGGCCGCCGAGGAACGCCGCCGCCACGCCCTCCCGCACCGCCCTCGGCGAGGCCCTGTGAAGGCGCTGCGGCAGCGATACTTCAAGGATGAGCGCGAGGGTCAGCTCCGCACGCTTCATCGGGCGCGAGTCTGAGCTCGCCGAGCTCGAGAGGGCTCTGAGGGACGCCTCCGAGGGGCGTCCCTCGCTCGTTCTCGTGGCGGGCGAGTCCGGCGTCGGCAAGAGTCGCCTGCTGCGGGAGCTGCAGAGCCAAGCCGACGGCGGCGGGGTCCGGGTCCTGGGCGGCGAGTGCATCGAGCTCGGCGGCGAGGAGGTCCCCTACGCGGCGCTCGCGGCGGCGATCCGCCCCCTCGCCCGCGGTGGGGATCCCGTCTTCGAGCGGCTGACCGAGGCGGCGCGCTGCGACCTCTCGCGCCTCGCCCCCGAGCTCGGGAGGCCGCCGGCCGAGCCCGGCGCCGAGGGTCGCGAGGAGGCGCAGCGACAGCTCTTCGACGCGCTCGGAGCGATGCTGGCCGCGCTCGCGGAGGACGAGCCGGTGCTCCTGTGGCTCGAGGACCTGCACTGGGCCGATCGCTCGACACGTGCCTTCGTCGTCTACTTGGCCCGGACCCTACGCAGCGAGCGGGTGCTGGTAGTCGCGACCTACCGGTCCGACGAGCTCCGTCGCCGCCACCCCCTGCGGCCGCTGCTGGCCGAGCTCGAGCGGGCGCCGTCCACCCGGCGGGTCGAGCTCGCGCGCTTCGACCGCGAGGAGGTCCGCGTGCAGCTCGCCGACATCATCGGCGGCGAGCCCGGCGAGGAGGTGCTCGAGCGCCTCTTCTCGCGCAGCGAGGGCAACCCTCTCTTCTCCGAGGAGCTGATCGCCGCCGGTGTCGACGGCCGCGGAGCGCCGCCGCCGACGCTCCGGGACGCCCTGCTGCTGCGCACCGAGCAGCTCAGCGAGGAGGCGCAACGACAGCTGCGGCTCGTCGCCGTCGCGGGTCGGGCCGACGACGCATTGCTCGCCGAGCTCACGCCGGCCGGAACCGAGGCGGCGCGCGCCGCGCTGCGGGAGGCCGTCGCCGCGAACGTCCTCAGCGCCGGGGACGACGGCGCTCTCGGCTTCCGCCACGCGCTGCTGCGGGAGGTCGTCTACGACGATCTGCTGCCCGGCGAGCGCGCCGAGCTCCACCTCGAGGTGGGACGCGCGCTGGAGCGGCGCGAGGACGACGCCCGCTGGCGGATGGCCGCGATCGCCCACCACTTCCACGCGGCCGAGGCGCAGCCGGATGCGCTTCGCACCGCGGTCGCCGCCGCCGCGGACGCGGAGCGGGTGAACGCCTTCGGAGAGGCCGCGGCGATGCTCGACCGGGCGCTGTCGCTGTGGCCGCGGGTCGAGCACGCTGCCGAGCTCGCGGGCCGCGACCACGTCGCGCTGCTGGTCGCCGCCTCCCGGGCCCATGTCCTCGCCCGGGAGGAGACCCGCGGCGTCTCGTTGCTCGCCTCGGCGGCGGAGGAGCTCGACCCGGAGAGGGAGCCGCTGCGGCTCGCCTCGGTCCTCGGCGAGCTCGCCTCCGGCCAGTGGTCGCTGGGCCAGGGGGAGCAGGCCCGGGCGACCCTGCGACGCGCCCTCGAGCTGGCCGGCTCGGAGCCGAGCGCCCAGCGCGCCCAGGTGCTCGCCTACGTCGTCCGCATACGACTGCTGCAGGGACGCTTCCGCGAGCTCGAAGAGGTGGCCGAGGATGCGCTCGCGACGGCGGACGCGCTCGGGCTCGAGTCGGTCCGCGCTAGCGTCCTGCACCGCCTCGGCCACGCGATCTTCGTCGCCGGGGACTACGAGCGGGGCGAGGTGATCATGCGCGAGGGTCTCGAGGTCGCGCGCCGGCACGGCAGCAAGGACGAGCTCGGCACGGCCTACTCGAACTACGCCGACGCGCTCAACATCGCGGGCCGCGCGGACGAATCGCAGGCGCTCGTCGACCGCGCTCTGGAGGAGATCCCCTCCGGGGCGCGGACGTGGCGATGGCTGACGCTGATGGAGGTCGAACTGGCCCTCGATCGCGGCGATTGGGGGCGGGCGGAGGAGCTCCTGCCTCCGGACCTGGGCCGGCTCGAGGCGAACATGACGCAGGTCAACATGGATTTGCTGCGGGCTCGGCTGGCCCTCGGGATCGGCAAGCTGGAGCGGGCGCGGGAGCTGCTCGACGCCGCGGACGATCTGCTGTGCGACTCGGTCGAGCCGCAGTTCCTCGCGCCGGCGGCCGCACTGCGGGCCGAGCTCGAGATCCGCAGCGGCGACGTCGAGGCGGCGCGGGCCGCGGTCGACCGCGGGCTCGACCGCCTCCAGTTCTGCACGGAGGACCTCGAGCGGCTCGCCCAGGTGGCCGCCGCCGGCACAGCCGTCGAGGCCGAGGCGGCGGTGGCCGCCCGCGATCGCGGCGAGAAGACGGCGGAGGCCGAAGCGATCGAGCGCGCCCGGGCCGCCCTCGAGCGCGTCGCGATTGCGGTCGAGGAGGTCCCCCACCCCCTCGCTCAGGCCCGGCTGGCGACTTCCCGGGCGGCGATGGCCCATGCCGAGGGAGCCGAGGAGGAGGCCGATCTGTGGAGGGCGGCAGCCGCCCAATGGGGCGAGATGGGACGGCCGTATCCGCGGGCGCACGCCCGATTGCGCGAGGCCGAGGCCCGGCTCGCCCGCCGCGACCGCGCGGCCGCAGCCGAGGCCGCGAGCGAGGCGCACGCCCTGGCGGCGCGGATCGGCTCCCGCTGGCTGGTGGAGGAGCTCGACTCGTTCGCCGCACGCGCCCGCCTCAAGCTCGACGCGGACGGGGCATCGACCGCGGGCGTCGCCGAGGAGCCCGCCGAGCGCCCGTTCGGTCTCACCGAGCGCGAGCTGCAGGTGCTCGAGCTGGTCGCGACCGGCGCCACCAACCGCGAGATCGGCGAGCAGCTCTTCATGGCCGAGAAGACAGCGAGCGTCCACGTCTCCCGGATCCTCGCCAAGCTCGACGTCCGCGGCCGCACGGAGGCCGCGGCGCTCGCCCACCGCCAGGGCCTGGTCGCCGGGCCGCAGGGCTGAGTCGCGCTCAGGCCGCCGGCCCGAGCGACTCTTCGGGCGCCCAGAACGTGTGCGTCCCGGAGGAGATCCGCTCCGGCAGCAGCACCCGCGCGATCGGTCCCGCCGAGACGTCGGCGGCGTCGAAGATCTGCGCCTCGGAGCGATTCTCGTTCATGTCGGTGACGTACGTGAGGACGTAGCCGGCGTCCTCCTCGGGGCCGGTCGGGGCCATCGGCGACTCGCTCGCGAACACGCCCTTCGGAAAGCGCCACTGTTGCTTGGCCCCGGTCCGCGCGTCGAAGCGGGTGAGGCCGTTGAAGAGGAACCAGCCGGGCTCGGCGGTCATCGCCCAGGTGTAGCGATAGGGCCGCCCGGCGCGGCTCGCGTTGATCATCCCGAACTCGAGGTAGTCGTCGTCGAGGAACTCCTCCTTCGTCTCCCCCGTGCGCAGGTCGAAGCGCCAGCGGTGTGGCCGCGTCTGCAGCTCGTTCGCGTCGAGGTAGCGCGCGGTCACCTCCCAGCCGCTGTCGCCGGCGCGGCGCGGGTCGGGGCAGCCCTGGTGGAAGCCGTCGAGCACGACCTCGTCGCCCTCCTCCCAGGCGTTGATCCAGTGCAGGACGTTGGTCGGCGCGGCCTCGAACCAGCGCACGTCGTCGGGGCCGCCGCGGCGGGGCACGATCGCGAAGCGGGAGGGCATGTCCGGGTGCCAGCGGTTCGCGTAGATCCCCCGCTCCAGCGCCGCCTCGTCCCAGAACATCGGCAGGTCGTTGAGGATCACGAAGCGCTCTGTGAAGGCCATGTCGTGGGGCATCCGCGGGCCCGGCAGCGGCACGGCCGAGTAGTGCACGACCTCCCCGCGTGGCGAGACGACCCCGAAGTGCAGGTAGGGCCAGGAGGTCGAGTAGTTGAAGAAGAGCATCTCTCCCGTGCGCTCGTCGACCTTCGGATGCGAGCAGACGCCGACATCGGCGGGCACCCACTCCTCCGCCCCGTGCTGGGCCAGCGTCACCGGGTCCATCGCGTACAGATCCCCGCACAGATAGAAGCTGGTCAACGCCTTGCCGTTGTGGACGATGACGTCGGTGGAGGAGGCGTCCTTGGACCCGGCCCGGGCCCGCGCGGCGCCGACGGTCCCCCGCGACTTCGCCGGGTTGTCGACCACCCCGGCCCAGAGGCCGTGCCCGCAGCGCAGCTCCTCGTCGAAAGCCTTCGTCCGTACGAAGCGGTTGCGGTAGTCGGCGCGGCCGTCGTGCAGGTGCAGCGCGTGCACCATCGCGTCGCCGTCGAACGGGTGGTAGCGCCCGAGCGCGTCATGGAGCGGGTTCTCGGTGTTGCGCAAATAGACCCCGTTGAGCTCGTCCGGGAGATCGCCGATCACCTCGAGACCGGTGACGTCGTACTCGGTCGTCTGCGGTCGCCAGGGCCCGGTCCGGTAGGGATGCGCGTCGTCGGAGGGGATCGTGCCCTCGTAGCGCCTCGCCTCCATGACGCGACTCTAGCGCCGGGGTCCACGCCTCTCAGCGCCGGCGGCGGATCAGGCCCGCCGATGCGGCCAGCGCCCGCAGGCGGCGGGGCTTGGCCCGGCGGGCGATCCCGATCCAGCGCGCGCGGGGGTGCCCGGCCGCGAGCAGCACCCGATGGTGCCCGTGGGGGCGAACGCGCAGGCCGCGGCCGAGCCGGCGCCAGTCCCCGCGCAACCGCTCGCCCGGGCGATGGTGTCCGAGCCGCTGCTTGCGCGAGCTCGTCGCGGCGAGCCCGACAGTCGCCCGGCCGTCACGCGAGCGGCGATGGACCAGGGCAAGCGCCAGGGCGCCGCGGCGCCCGACGCACCAGCGACGGCCCCCGTGCGGCAGCCGCCGGTCCGGCTTGCCGAGCACGCGCAGCGCCCGGTCCCCGGCCTCGCCCGGCCCGATCCAGCTCAGCCCTCCGTGCCCGGTGCCGTCGGCGGGATTGAGGCATCCGAGCCGCTCGGTTCGAAGCTGCGGCGAGGCGACGACGTCGGCGCCGCAGAAGCGCTCCCGCACCCAGCGACTGCGTGAGAACAGACGCGTCTGGTCGGTGTAGTGAGGCGAGCTCGGATCGCCCGACTCCGAGTAGGTGACGATCGTCCGCGTCGGCGGGCAGCGGCCGTGCAGGTCGGTGGCCATGATGAACGTGCCGCCGTGGTCGACCCGGCCGTACCCCTTGCCGTCGGTCCACTCCGTGTCGACGGCGTCGAAGACTCCATCGGCGCCGGGACCGCCGTGCAGCGGGATCGGCTTGCCCCGCTGCGGCGCGAAGGTGACATCGCGCGGCGCCGCGTCGAGCGGCAGTCCGACCGAGCGCAGGTCGGCGACGGCATCGCCGAGCGCGGTCTGCACGACGGGGTTCGCCGTGTTGAGCTGATGCGGGGTGTCGATCGGCCGGCTCGGGTCGAAGGAGTCGCGCCAGGTGCCCGGCTCGGGCGAGCCCCCGCCGACGGCGTTCTCGCCCGGGATCGGACGCGGCAGGGCGTGCTCCTCGAAACGCTGGAAGAGAATCGCGCCCTTGCTGTCGAGCTTCTGCAGGCCGTCCCAGCCGGCGAGCACCTCACAAGCGTTCCCCTTCTGAACCGGCCCCGAGCTCGACGGCAACACCGGCAGCGAGCGGCACATGCGCACGACCGCGTCCTGCATCAGGTCGGCGGCACCGTTGCGGTCGCTGAACAGCAAGCGCTGCAGGCGCGGCAGCGTGAACAGCCCGCGCTCGCCGGACTTCTGCAGCCGCTCGCGCACGAGCCGCAGGCCGAGGCGGGTCCGGAGCGAGCGCTCCGTGCGCTCGTCGCCGATGATCCGCGCGAAGCCTTCGAGCGGCTGCTTCGGGTTCGAGAGCCAGTAGGAGTCGTTCGAGTTCTCGACGTAGTCGGAGCGCTCGAGCAGCGGGAGGTGGGCGGGCCCGAAGATGCCCGGCACGACGGCGTCGGCGTCGGTACCCCAGTCGCAGCCGGAGCGGGAGCCGTCGAGCACCGGCAGCCGCAGCTGCTGGAAGGTGAGCGCCCCGAGCGCGGTGTCGCAACGGTGCGCCTTGGCGTCGGTCACGTTCGGGACCACTGATTGGTCCGCGTACAGAGCGTGACCACGGGAATCGGCGGCGACCGTGTTCGCCCACGGGATTCCCTGGTTGCGGCGCAGGCTCGCCTCGAGCTGGCCCACCGTCGAGGCGCGATCGACCTCCCAGAAGTAGTTCAGGTAACGCAGGTTGGACTCGTTCGCGTCCTCGAACGCGTACGCCGTCGCCGGCGTCCAGGGGAACAGGGGCAGTCCCAGCAGCGAGGTCAGGATCGGGCCGTAGCGGCTGGAGTACAGGGTCCTGTGGACCTCCCCGACCGAACCGTCGCCGGTGCGGACCGGGACCGAGATGCGGCGCTTGGTCATCCGCTCCGGCTTGCCGTCGCGCAGGTAGGTCGTCGAGCTGCCGGGGACGAGCGTGAGCTGCACGGGCGTGAACCGGAAGGCGCTGGATGTCGTGTGGGTCCAGGCGAGCTTGTGGGTGTGGCCGATGACGACGAGCGGCACCCCGATGAAGGTCGCGCCTTCGGCGTCGAGCTTGCCCGGGATCGTGAGGTGCGCCTGGTAGAGCCGGTAGTCGCCGGGCCAGGGCAGATGCGGATTGCCGAGCACCATCCCGTGCCCTGAGGCGGTCGTCTCCGAGCCGAGGGCGAGCGCGTTCGATCCGGTCCCGTCGAGCCCGAGCCGCCGCCCGAGCTCCTCCACGTCGGCGCGGGTGGGCGCGTCCGGGGTGGCGTTCGCGCCCGGCAGGGGCGGCTGCGCCTCGCCGATGCCGGTGATCGCGAGGCCACCGCCGGCGAGCGAGGCGAGCTGCATGAAGCGCGCGTAGGCCAGCTCGGGCGTGATCGGCTTCACCCAGGGCTTGCCGCGGCAGGTCGGGTCGCCGATCCCGTCGCTGCCGCCGGCGTCCTTCAGGTAGCGGTTGTAGCCGGCGACGTAGCCGCGGACCAGCCGCTTCACCTGCGGACGCACTCCAACCGGCGGCGGCTGGTCCAGCTGGCGGCCGATGACGCCGGAGGCCAGGACCTGGCGGTAGTAGAGGTCGCTGTCGAGGTTGCTGTGCACGGCGCCGTTCGCGTAGAAGTCGAACTCGCCGTTGCGGCCGAAGTAGAGGGACCGCTCACCGGCGACCGTCACGTACGACTCGGCCAGCAGGCAGATGTTGTCCTCGGCGACCGCGTAGCCGTACCCGTAGCCGACGCCCCGATCGCCGGAGGCGACGATGTGCGGCGTCCCGTACTCGGTGCGGCGGATCGTCACGTCCGGCTGCGCCGCCGAGGCGAGCGAGCAGATGCCGAGCCAGGCCGCGAGCAGGCTCGCCACGAGCACTCCCCTCCGCACGGACCTCGCAGCCATCGCGGCGAGTATCACAAAGCGCCGCCGCGCCGGACGCAGTTCGGTCGGCCCTGGAGGTGGCGCCCGGCGGCGCTGCATCTGGTTCACTGGCTCCCCGGCGTCGATGACTCAACGAAGGGAGAGACTGGGGATGCGGGAACTGGCGAGCCGCGTGGTGCTCACCGTTGCTCTGGCGCTGATCGCCGCCGCGATCGCGCCGCAGATCGCGGGCGCGGACCCGATCACGAAGCTCGACGGCAAGGACGGCTGCGTCGTCTCCCCCGCCTCCACCGTCCCCGATGGCACCTGCCGCAAGGCGAAGGGGATCAACGACGCGACCGACATCGCGATCAGCCCCGACGGGAAGTTCCTCTACGCGGCCGCGTCCTCGAGCAACTCGATCGCCGCCTTCGTCCGCGACCCCGCTACCGGCGAGATCGCCCAGCTCAAGGGCAGCGCCGGGTGCGTGGCCTGGAAGGCGACGCCGATCGCCGGCTGCGCCCAGGCCAACGGCCTCGAGGGCCCGAGCGCGCTCGCGATGAGCCCCGACGGCAAGAGCGTCTACGTGACGACGTTCAAGCTCGACGCCGGCTCGACGCCGCCGAAGATCCAGGGCACGCTGACGACCTTCTCCCGCAACCCGAACTCCGGGGCGCTGACCCAGAGGGCGTGCGTCGCCGGCGGCGTCGGCTCGGCGATCGCTCCGGTCGTGCCGCCGTCCGGATGCACGCTCGCCACCTTTCCGCAGGATCCGACGCGTGTGGTCCCGCTCGGGACCGCGTCGGACGTCGAGGTCAGCCCCGACGGAAAGAACGTCGCAACCAGCTCGTTCCTGCCGGGAGCGGTGATCAACTGGAGCAGGAACACGAACTCCGGTGCGGTGACGCCGAGCGAGTGCTACGGCAGCCCCCGCTCGATCTTCCCGACCAACGGCAGCAGCGATCCGCTCGCCAACGTCTGCTCCGGCGACACCCTGCCCGGGACGGCGACCGGCGGCCCCGCCAGCGGCCTCGGCTATCCGCTCGACCTCGACTTCGCCCCCGACGGCCACCGTCTGTACGTGGCGGCGCTCGGTCTCGAGCAGGCCGCGACGGATGTCGGAGGCATCGAGGTCGTGCCCGCCGCCGACGAGCCGGGATCCGTCGCCGTCTTCGACCGCGCCAACGACGGCTCGCTCTCGCAGCCGGCGGACCCCGATGGCTGCATCGACGACTCGCGCGACCCCGTGCTTCCCGACGGGACCTGCAGCCACCGCACAGGACTGCTCAACCCCTACCGGGTCAACGTCAGCCCCGACAGCAAGAACGTCTACGTGGGCACGCTCAACGTCTTCCCGCCCTCGGGCATCGCGGGTCCCGGGCCGGGCGAGCTCTCGCAGTTCAACGCCGACCTCACCCAGCTCGATCCCCCGTGCCTGCAGGAGGTCGGCCTGCCGGCCGGCGGCCTCGAGGCGACGGACGGCTGCGCGCTCGCCGCGCTCGGGCTGATCCTGCCCTCGGACATCGCGTTCTCCCCCGACGGCACCAGCGCCTACGTGACCTCGCTGTTCCACAGCGTCGGCTCCTTCAAGCGCAACCCCGACACCGGGGCGCTCTCGCAGAACCCGCCGAAGACCGGCTGCTCGATCGACCCGCGCGATCTGCTCCCGGGCACGGAGCTGCTCGCCCAGATCTGCCAGAACGCCGTCCCGCTCGACGCCCCGACCTCGATCACGCTGAGCCCCGACGGGAAGTACGCCTACGTGACCTCCGGTGGCTTCCTCACCGGCGATCCGAACTTCGGCCCCTCGCTCGCCGATGCCGGGATCAAGAGCGACGACGCGATCACGATCCTCGGCCCGACCCCCGCGGTCGTGCCGCCCCCGGTCGAGCCGCCGCCCGTGAAGCCGCCCACCTGTCACGGGCAGACCGCGACGGTCTATCCCGACGGCTCGAAGGTGCGGCTGACGAAGCTGAACGGCACCAAGGGCGACGACGTGATCGTCGGCACCGAGGGCTCCGACCGGATCCGCGGGCGCGGCGGCGACGACGTGGTCTGCGCGCTGCGCGGCGACGACAAGATCGACGTCGGCAAGGGCGACGACATCGTCCGCGGCGGCGGTGGCGCCGATCGCATCAAGGGCCGGGGCGGCGCCGACAAGCTCAACGGCCAGGCCGGCAAGGACGTGCTCAAGGGCGGCCCCGGCAAGGACAAGCTGCATGGCGGCCCCGGCCACGACCGGCTCAACGGCGGCCCCGGACGCGACGCCTGCAGGACCCACAAGGACGTGCAGAAGAGCTGCTGAGGTACCGCGTGGGTCTGTTGCGGAAGCGCAAGGGGATCGAGGAACTGCGCCAGGACCGCGATCTGGAGGGCTTGACGAGGGCGTTGAACGGCCGTAACGGCAATGCGGCGGCCGCGGCGCTGATCGAGCTCGACGACCTCGCGGTCGTGCCGATGCTGGTCGAGGGCGCGCCGACGCGTGGCGATGTCTCCTCCGATCGTTTCCAGCCTCGCTGGGAAATCGTGGCGCACTTCGGCGAGCGCGCCGTCGCGCCGCTCACGGCAGTGCTCGACGGCGACGATGAGATTGCGGCGATGCCGGCAGCGATCATGCTCGCGGCCCTGGACCCCCCTCTCGCGCTGCCGCCGCTCGAGGCGGCGCTCAATCAGCGCCGCGCCGTCGGGGCGCCGATGGGGTCGCGGGCGCGCAGCGAGCGCGTCATGGAGGCGGCCGCGACGGGCGCCGTGATCTGCGTGTCCAGACACGAGTACCGACGCCCCGAGGTGCTGGAGCTGCTGCTCGAGTCCGCGCGTGAGCTGCCCGAGAAGAGCGAGTACCGGGACCACGCCGCAAAGCTGATCGAGGAGATCCTGATCGACTTCGACCAACTGCGCTCGTGGCTCAGCGACGACGATCCCGCCGTTCGTGCCGGAGCTGCGTTCGCGCTCTCGATCCGCGGCCCGGGGCCCGCGGGATCGGCGGAGGCCGACCGTGTGGATGAGCTCGCGCGTGCCCTTCGGGCGTCCGCCGCCGACCGCGACGCGCAGGTTCGGCTCAACGCCGCCCGCGCGCTCGCCAAGTGGGGGGAGGACGAACGTGAGTCGCTCGATGCCCTCGCGGCGCTCGCGGCCGACGACGACGTCGACGTTGCCGGCACGGCGACGATCGAGCTCGCGTCCGGCGCTGATCCTCGCGCCTCCCGGTGTGCCCTGGCTCTGATCGACCGGGGTGAGGAGGATCGCGTCCGGTACGGCGCGATCACCCTGCGCTCGCTCGGCGATGCGAGCGTCGTGCCGGACCTGCGGCAGCGGCTGGAGGCCGCGTCCGACCCGGCCCTGCGCGCGGAGCTGGAGCGGACGATCGCGACGCTCGAGCCTGAGGGCGGACGCCCCGCGCATTAGGACGGTTTCCAATTCCGGCATATACTCGCCGGGACCGTGCGCATTCGACCGAAGCTCACCTACGCGAACGTGATGGTGACGCTACTCGCCTTCGTCGTCCTGCTCGGCGGCGGCGCCTATGCCGCGAGCAAGCTCGGTAAGAACAGCGTCGGCACCAAGCAGATCAAGCGCGACGCGGTCACCGGCGCGAAGGTGAAGAACGGCACGCTCAAGGGCAAGGACCTCGCGAGCGGTGTGATCCCCCAGGCAAGCCATGCCTTCCAGGCGAGCGGCTCGGTCAACTACGACACCTTCAGCTCCAGCCTCTTCGGCTCGACCGTCGTCGTCCTCTCCGTTCCCACCGGGAACTACCTCGCGACCGCCGATGTCGAGGCGCAGACGGTCAACGCCGTCGACAGCGACGTCACCTGCCGGCTGATCAACGAGGGTGTCGGCGGCGGCACGCGGGCCACCAGCCGGACGCAGCTCGTCCGCGCCGACACCGGGCCGGAGAACCTGACGCTCACCGGCCTCTTCGAGGTCGGTCCCGGCCAGGACCTGCGCCTGCAGTGCTCGAAGACCGTGGCGGGCTCCGGGGCCCGGATCACGACCGCGAACATCGTCGCGGTACAGGTCGAGGACATCACCGGCAACAGCGACTGAGTCCGCTCGGCCGCCGCCCGCCCGAACCCGGGATCAGGCGCCGAGCACCTGCCCGAGCGCTGCGAGCTGCGCCTCGATCCCGCCGCAGACCTGCTCGCAGAGATCGAGAACGGCGGGGTCGGCGATCGCGTAGACCGAGCTCGTGCCCTGCTTGCGCCGCCTGACGAACCCTTCGGCGTGAAGCGTGCCCAGGTGCTTGGAGACGTTCTGCTGGGAGGTGCCGAGCGCCTCGGTCAGCTCGCGTACCGTCGCCTCCTCGCGGCTCGCGAGCAGGTCGATGATCCGCAGCCGGGTCGGATCGGAGAGGGCCATGAAGCGCCGCGCGATCAGCTCGGCGGCCTCGGGGTTGAGCGGTCTGTTCATCGGTTGCTATTCTGCCAGTTACAACTATACAGTTGTGAGATTGTAGATTTGTGATTTGAAGGAAGGACAACCACGATGACCACCGCCGCAACCATGCCCACCGAAGCTCCGAGCGAGGCGAGCGAGCGTCGCGCCTGGCCCCTCGAGCGTGTCCTCTTCCTGCTCGCGGGCACGATGACCGTCCTCAGCGCCGTGCTCGCCGCCGTCGTCACCCCCTGGTTCCTGCTGCTGACCGGCTTCGTCGGGCTCAACCAGCTCGCCTACGTCGCGTTCGGCAACTGCCCGAGCTCGTTGCTGCTCCAGCGGTACGCGGGGCTCGAGAAGGGCTGCCGGCGCTGAGACCTCGAAGCACATAGCTCCGCTCAGCGCCGCTTGACCTTGACCTTGCGCGTCGCCTTCTTCGTCTTGCCCTCGTAGCCCGTCACCGAGAGGGTGACCCGGTGGGTGCCGGCCTTGCGGTAGCGGTGCCTGAGCTTGAAGCGGCCGTCCTTGCGCAGCTTCACGCGGGCCTTCTTGCCGTCTCCGAAGCGGATCGTCGCCTTCGTGACGGCACCCGGATCGGTTGCCCTGCCGCGGATCTTGGCCCGCTTGCCGCGCTTGACCGGGTGGATCTTCTTCAGCTTCGCCGTCGGCTTCGTCTTCGGCAGCTTCAGCGAGAAGGCCCCGCGCCCGTGCGTCGCCGCCCACAGCACGCGGCCGCTGTCGGAGACCGTGAGCCCGTAGGTCGCGACCTTGGGCAGGCCCTTGCCCGCCTCCACCCACTGCTTCGACCCCGCCGGTAGCTCGAGGACGCCGAAGTCGGTCGCGGCGAACAGGCTCCCGTCGTTGCCGTAGAGCGCGAGACCGGTGATCGGCTGGTCGCCGAGGTTGTGGGAGATGTCCTCGAAGTGGGCCTTCTTCTTGTTCGGCCTGTAGGTGACCTCGAAGACGTGGCCCGGCGTCTGCGGCGTGTAGGCGTTGTAGCCGCTGTAGGAGACGTAGGCGCGGTTGGGGTTCGTCGGGTCGACCGCGATCCCCGAGACAAAACGGCCCGGCGTCGTCGGTCTGTCGATCCTGTTGAACGACACCGCTCCCGGCACCGCGTCCGCGTTCTTGGTGACGAACAGGCGCCCCGTCCGCGTCGCCGCCCAGAGCGTGCCGTCGTTGGAGGGCGCCCGCGCGAGCGCGGCCACGAACTGCCCCGCGCGGTCGTCGCCGAAAGCGGTGCCGGTCAGGTCGGCTCCCATCGGCTGCCAGTCCCCGCACGGCTGGGTCCGGAACGGATCGAGGGTCAGCGAGAGGCAGCCGTTGTCCTTCAGCGCCTGCTCGTCGCCGCCGTTGTCGTCGGTCCGCCACACGTGCTGCATGCCGGTGAAGAGGCGGCCCGCGGTCGTCGGATCGGCCACGAACGGCGTGTAGAACGAGCGGTCCTCGTCGCTCAGCTGCAGCGGGTCGTAGATGTCGATCCAGGCGTTCGGGTCGTCGCCGCTGAAGTTGACCTCGGGCGTCGCGTCGTAGTAGTTGTGGAAGCGGATGTCGCTGCTGCTCCGGTCGAAGCCGGACTGGCCGCCGTCGCCGCCCACGCTCTCGAACCAGCGGTTCGAGAACTGCCGCGCGGAGTCGTAGGACCACGTGCCGTTGTCCTGGGTGCCGCCGAGGAGTTGATCCTGCGGCCCCTGCGGGTTCACGGACAGCGACTGGAACTGCAGCGTGCGCAACCCGCGGTTGAGCGGCAGGACCGACGTCGGCACGCCCGAGAGCAGCATCCGGCAGAGCACCGCGTCGTTGTGGTGCAGCGGCTCCTCGGTGCCGTTGCCCGAGTAGTCCCATGTCCGCTTCGCGCAGGAGGCCGACTGGTTGCGCGGCTTGCTGGCGTCGATGCGGACGACGCCGCCGTCGCTGCCGATGAAGGCGACGTTTCCGTTCTCCGCAAAGGCGGCCGCGTGCAGGTCGGGGTGGATCCCCTGGATGACGTCCCAGTCGGCCTTCGCGTTGCCGAGCACGGCGGTCATGTCCTGCCAGGTGATCGACGAGATCGCGCCGCCCGCGTTCGTCGAGCGGATCACGGCGCGGCCGTTGGAGCGCGGCGGCGCCCCCTGTCCGTAGCGGTCGTAGGCCTTGAGCTCGTCGTAGTTCATCGAGCCCAGGTACCAGACCTGGGAGGGCGGGGCCCCGGGCGGGTGCGCGACGAGGCTGTCGTAGCCGCACTGCCCGTTCTGGCAGTAGTCGTAGACGGCGAAGCCCGGATCGCTCGGCTCGTCGCTCGACATCTCCTTGAAGCCGTTGTTCTCGTTGAACGTGTCGCCCATCGGGTCGTTCGCGGGCAGCTTGCCGTTGGGGTCGCCGACGATCGCGGCGGCATCGTCGTTCCGCCATGCGCGCGGCAGCGGCGTGGAGTCGTCGCCGTCGATCGCCCAATCGTCGGAGGCGTCGCCCACGTACATCCGCGTCTTCGCGCCGAGGTCGACGAGGTCGAAGTCGGTCTTGTCGCCCGTGTAGTCGCCCACGAATTGCCCGCCGCTGAAGTCGTTCTGGTTCATGGTGTGGAAGACCTGGGTCCACGTCGGACTGGCCGCGGACTGGTTCGCGCGCCAGATCCCGTAACCGAAGACGCCGGCGTAGAGCTGGCTGGGGTCGTTGGGATCGACGAGCAGCTTCGTGATCCCGCCCTGGAAGTAGTCGGAGCCGCTTCGCGGGTTCGTTGGGCTCGGAAGCGCCTTGTTCGCGAGATCCTGCTCGAGCTCGAACGTCTGGCCGCCGTCGGTCGAGCGGTAGACGCCGAGCGCCGGCGCATCAGGAGGCGTCCTGCGGCCGCCCCAGACAGCGCTCATTCCGTGGCGGGCCAGCGCCGTGCCGATGTAGATCGTCTTCGGGTCGGTCGGATCGACTGCGATCGCGCCGATCGAGCGGTTGGTGGCGACGGCGGCGCTGCCCGGCACCTTCGTCCACGAGCCGCCGAAGTCGGCCGACTTGAACAGGCCCAGGCCGGCCTCGGAGTCGCTGGAGCCGTTCGGCTCGCCCGAGCCCGCGAAGAGGATCCCGCGCGGCGCGTCGTAGTACAGCGAGCCGAACGAGGTCGTCGGCAGATCGCCGGGGGGCGCCTGCCAGCTCACCTTCGATGCCAGCGCGTCGGCGGTCGTCCAGATGCCGCCGCCCGCGGCGGCCACAGCCATCCGGCAGTCGCCCGGCGCGCACGCCGGGTCGATCGCCAGCGCCGTCACGCGTCCCGATTCCTGGGTCGCGGGCCCCTTCAGCGTGTCGGGGTCGAAGAACTGCGAGGCCACCCCGGGCACGTGCGGCGTCCGCGGGCCGACCTCCTTCCAGTTCGTGGTTGCCTTGGCCCGGCGCAGGGCCGCGGCGGAGTCGAACGCCGCCGGCGAGGGCTCGCTCGGAACGCGCTCGAAGGTCCGCAGGGTCTGTCGCGCCAGGCGGTCGTCGACGTAGGAGCGCGGGTAGGCGCGATCGAGCACCGCCTCGGATGCAGGGCTGCGGGGGCCCTCCCGGTCGGCCTCGCCGCTGCCGGCCTCCTCGCCCGGCGCCTGGAAGACAGCCCGCTTCTCAGCGCCCTCGTGGGCGGCCTCGCGCAGCGCGTTCTCGACCGGCACGCCCTCGTCGGCGGACTCGGCGCCGTCCTTCCCGCCGCCCCCGCAGCCCGAGGCCACGAAGGCGCCGAAGATGACGAGCACCGCCACCGCTACCGCGGTGAGCGCCCGCACCAAGATCACACCGCTGTTCCGCATACCACGGCTCCCTGCTTGAAGAATCGGAGTGCAACCTACTCCTCCCGCGTGGGATTAGCCAGGGCGGGTTTCACCGCGGGGAACAGGAAGGTCGCGGTTGACCGCGGCAGACGGCGCCGAGCGGGGCGGGCCGAGCTCAACGATGCGAACAGCCGGGCCAGCAGCAGGGCCGCCGCTTGCCCTCGAGCAGCTCCTCGCGGAGCCGCTCGATGTGCGGCGCTCTCGTCTCCGGCTTCGACTCCGGTTGAGATCGTCGCTGTGGCCATCACCTCGACAGCAGCGGCGGCCGCGGTCCGCTGCGAATCGGCAGGGTCGGGTGAGCTTCCGGCGGCTGGGACATGCCTCGAAGCAGGCGACCCGGCCGGCGGTCGCTAGGCCCAGCCACCCTCGAGCTTGTGCGATAGGATTCCGCAACCAGGCCACGATGAGCCGAGGGGGTTTTGTGGGGCCAGGGGGAATCAGGGAACTCGCGGGACGGGCAGGTGTCGGACTGCTGAGGCCGCTGCTGGTGATCGCCACGGTAATCGCCGCTCTCTTGGCCGTCCCCGCGGCCGCGGCGGCCGCCACCCTCACCGGTCCCGACAAGGTGAAGCCCGGGTCCAAGGTCACCTTCAAGCTGACCGGCTACAAGCCGAATAGCCAGATCATCGTGTTCTTGGAGCGCACGGCTCAGCGAGGGGACCCACAGCGGTGCGCGGCCGTCTTCTCAGGCCCCAACACCGACTCAGCGGGCGCGGCCACGCTGCGGTTCAGGTTCAGACGTCGGTGCGCCAAGCCCGGGAAGGGCGGCTTCGTCTACAAGAAGTGGCCGCCCGGATCGAGGGTCGACGTCTCCGTGCGAACGCCCCCGGACAAATTCAGACTGATCGCCCGCAAGGTCGTCCGCCTCAAGGGCGGCGGTGGTCTCCCGACCGAGAACTTCAAGGTGCGGGGTGGCAAGACCGTCTTTACCGCCGTCTGTCCCTCCTCGAGCACGGAGCCCTGCAAGGGCAAGGCCACGATCAGGGCGACCGTCAAGCGCAAGTATCTCGGGGGCGGCAACGGGCGCCGGAAGATCAATGTGGTGAAACGGCACAGTTACTCCGCTCCCATCGGCGGTACCGACAAAGTGAAGCTGAAGCTGACCAAGCCCGCCAGGCAGTACTTCAAGCACAGGCGCACCCTCGTCGGCACCGGCACGCTCAAGGCGCATAGCGGCAAGAAGACCAAGTTCAAGGCGGTGCTGAAGCGGTAGGGGGCTCTTCACGGGCTGAACGATCAGCTCCGTGATCCCGATCCGGGTCGCCTGCAGGTGCGCCTCCGGCCCGTTGCGTAGGACACCTGGCGAATCCGGCTCTAAGCGGAGGGGGAGGGATTCGAACCCTCGATACGCCGAAAAAGACGTATAACGGTTTTCGAGACCGCCGCATTCAACCACTCTGCCACCCCTCCGGAGGGCGCTGAGAAGCGCGGGCGGGAAGGGTAGCGGGAGCGACTGAAGGGCCGCCGCGATGGGCTGGGGCGCTGGCCGCGCGAAGGACGTAGGGACGGCCGTCAGCCGACCGCGATGACGACCGCGGTCAGGATCGAGAGGAGGATCGCGCCGCCGGTCATGAGCGCGATCGTGCTCGCGCCGAGCTGCGCGTAATCGCCACGGGCGAGCGCCCGGTCGACGACGAACAGGCGCCTGCTGCCGACAGCCATCAGGGCGATCCCGTAGACCGCGAAGAGGATGCCGAGCACCGCGTAGGGCCAGGTGTGGGTCGCGTCACCGATCTCGGGGACGATGCGGCCGACGCCGACACCGACGGCAAGGGCGGTGAGGCCGGTCCGCCACCAGGCGAGCAGCGTCCGCTCGGCCGCCAGCCGGGTGCGGCGCGGCGGTCCGGGGTCGGCGGCGTCCAGCGCGACTCCTTCCGGCTCGGGCGCCATCAGCTCGCCGTCCTGTCGTCGAGCAGCTGCAGGAGCTCGTGTGCCGCCAGCTCAACGTCTTTGTGCCGCCACTCGGCCGCCCGGTAGCGGCAGGCGATCAGCCCGTCCCGGTGAAGCCGGCGGAAGTCGCCGTAGACGAACGCGTAACGGCGCTTGGTCTCCTCCGGGGCCCCGTCGGTGAGGCCAAGGTGCCAGGCCGAGTATTGCTGCCAGGAGTGCGAGTCCAGGTAGGCGTTCTCCTGCGCGGCCTTCGGCTGCACCTCGCCCCAGTCGCTGTCGAGCACGTACTGGCGCCCCTCGATGAGCTCGCGCGCCTTGGCGACGCCGGCATCGTTGACGGAATACGAAGCCATCCACCAATTGTGCCCGCTTCCGGGGCCGTGGTCGTGAAGATCGTGCGACGGCGGCCGCGGGTCGGCTGGCGGCGTCCCCCGCGACGACTCCTGACTCCTAGAGCGTGCCCTCGATCGCGTAGCGGAGGATCGCGACGACCTGCTCCGGCTCGCGGCACGTGGCGAGCGCGGCGCGGTTGATCTCCTTGAGCGCGTGGTCGTGTTCGGTCGGGTGCAGGGTGATCAGCGGCTTGTCCAGCGCGGCCGCCTGGCCTGCGTCGAAGGCGGCGTTCCACTGCTTGTACTTCTCGCCGAAGCGGACGACGACCACGTCGGCCTCGCGCAGCAGCGTGGAGGTGCGAACGGCGTTGACGCCGGCGCCCTTGTGGTCGTGCCAGAACTTCTCGTCCTCGGCCCCGAGGATCTCGACGCCGCAGTCGTCGCTGGCGGGGTGGTCGGTGACCGGGTGCGTGAGCCGCACCGGCAGCCCGGCCTCCTCGACCCCGGCGGCGATCCGCTCGCGCCAGTCGCTGTGGATCTCGCCGGCCAGATAGACGGTCCAGGTTCGCTCGCTCATCCGTTTCGGTCCCTTTCGCTCGCTTCGAAAGCCTCTTTCCCCGCTCCGTGCCGAGGCTAACGGAGGGTGCCGTGCCCGCGCCGCGGCTGCCGGAGGACGCGGCCCGCGATAATCCGGGCATGGACCGCTCGATCGCATGGCGCGCCGCCGCCTGGCAGACCGGCCTCGTGGCCGCGATCTCGATCGTGCTGGCGATCGCCCTGCCCCACTCCTTCTTCGAGGACTGGGGCTGGCTCACCGGGCCCGGCGCCTGGATGCTCTGCTCGCTGCTCACGGCCCGGGCCCTGGCGCTGCCGCTCGGATCGACCCTGCTCGGGGCGATCCTCGCAGGGCTTCCGAGCGTGATCGCGGTGATCGCCGGCGTGCACTGGCTCGGCGCCGTGCTCGCGATCGCGCTCTTCGCGCTCTGGTGCGGCTACCGGGCCGCCGGCCCCGACCGCCGCGAGGCGCTCGCCGCCTGAACCTCCGCTGGGAAGCCGGGCGACCGGGATCGCGGTACCCGCCCGAGGGCCGCTGATCTAATCTGCCGCCAGCCCGGAGAGGTGGCCGAGTGGCTTAAGGCGCACGCTTGGAAAGCGTGTTGGCGGCTATACCGTCACGTGGGTTCGAATCCCACCCTCTCCGCTGAACGGTCGTCTCGCAATCGCGGTTGAGCTGAGGCCAGCGCCGGGGCGCGCCGCCTACGGGGCGACCCGCACAGGCGTTCCGCGGTAGCAGGAGATCGTGTACGGGTACTGCTGGGTCGCGTGGTAGTGGTACATCCGCACGCGCTTGCCGTTGATCCGGATCTTGTGCGTGTGTCCGTGACAGGCATCGAGCTTGCTGTTGGTCATGTAGGTGCCGTGCTTGCCGCGCGGTCCGTAGATCGGGAATCCGTCGAGCGCCCACCCGATCCGCTTCGAGTGCCTGGTCTTCTTGCCGGTATCGATGCAGCTCGGCAGGTCGTGGTAGTGGTACTGGCCCGGCGCGTTGGGGTGACCGTCGCAGGAGTCCTGGATCTCGTGCGCGGCGGCGTCGTTGCCGCCGGCGTCCAGCGCGTTGAACAGCGCCGCGCCGCTGTCGAGCACGCCGATCTCCCCCATCGGTACGCACGAGGCGTGCGCCGCCTTCGTCGGGTTCGCCGGGATCGTGACGTCGAGCGAGTGGGGTGAGATCGAATTCGGGTTGCGGTCGTAGCGGTAAGCGTCATCGCTGGTCGCGATCGGAAAGATGCCCGTCGGGTGCGTCGGCAGCCCGTCGCCCTCGATCGTGCGGTAGGCGCCCGAGCGGCTCACGTCGAGCCACGCGTCCGGCCAGTTGACACTGCCGTCGACGGTCGGCTTGCTCGTGTAATCCCAGTGCGAGCCGCTGATCCAGGATCCAGAGGCGGTCGCGCCGCTGACGCCGCCGATACCGCCGCACGAGTACACGTAGCCGCGCTTGGGTCCTGTCGTCGTGACCTTCCCGTCGCCGACCTTCAGGTGGGTGAGATCGATCGACTTCCGCTTGTGGGAGCTCCCCTTGTGGGAGCGGTGGTGCTTCGAACCCTTCGCCGCGCTCGCCGGGTCTTCTCCGAAGCCGGCGCTGCAGCCAGCCACGGCGATGATCGCCACCGCGAGGAGCCCCGCGGCCAACCGTGCTCGCCCTGGTGTCGTCGTCCTTCGCATCGACGACAGGATCGGACGCGAACATGTGAGGACCCTGAGAGGCCGCTACGAAGCCCGTGAGCCCCGCATCGGCCCGGGTCGGCCCGAATCAGCCGCCGGCCGGACGCGGGTAGCGGGCGTTCATGCCGCGCTGCAACTTGCGGCCCTTGAGCGCACCATCGGGGACCGGCACCACCCGGTACAGCGGGGGCCGGTCCGACTTGACGCCGAACCGGAAGCGGATCGATCCGTCGGGAGCGAACCCGGTCGCCTTCGGGGTCCCTCCCCACGTGACGACCGACCCCCCGTCGCCGACCTCGCGATTGCTCCCGCAGCAGAAGGTGCTGTCGACGTGCGGGTCGCTGACCGAGTAGATCAACCGCGCGGTACCCGCCGCCTCGTTGATCTTGTAGCGAACGCCGCGCGGCGGGCGGTCGAGCTCGTGGGCGTCGTCGAAGGCGCTGATCACGCCCCCTCCGAGGTTGCGGGCGTCGTGCTGGCCGCCGAACGGGTAGTCACCGTGCGGGTCCCCGCGCACGGCCAGGCTCTGGGGAGTGTGGGTGCCGCCGAGCTTCCACACGACGTCGCCGGTGGCCTTGTCGACGCTGTAGACGGCGTCTGTGTGCCGCATCGAGATCAGCACCCTCCCGTGCTTGATCTCGGCCGAGTTGATGTGGACGATGTCGTAGACGGGCGGCTCCAGGTCATTCCAGAAGCGCCCGGTTTCGGCGAGCGAGATGTGGTCCTTGCTGTTCCAGGTCCAGACCACGTTGCCCTTCGGGTCGACCTCCTGCAGCACGGCGTCGAGGACCGACCCGTTCGCCGGCCCGCCGTAGGCGGTGAGATCGACACCGTCGCGCTGGCTGTCGCCGATCAGCAGGTAGTCGCCGTTGTGCAAGAGCTGGATGTCGTGCAGGTTCGTCCCGATCCCGACGGTCCGCAGCCGGCGCTTGAGCTTGCCCTTCGCATTCCGCACCACGTAGGAGGGGTTGGGATCGTCGTTCAGACCCCAGGCGAGGAGCCCGTTCGGAAGCAGGTGGGCGTCGATGGCGCCGTTGTCCGTCTGGTACCACCACACCGGGGTGCCGTGGCGGTTGAAGATCATCGGGTACCGGCCGAAGGCGGTCAGCAGGAACTTCGAATCGGGCCGCGCCATGCGGTGGTACCGCCACTGCGGGAAGTCCTCGGGCAGGCAGCGGACCGTGTAGCGCTTCGCGCCCGCGGGCCGGCGGGCTCGCATGTGGAAAGCCTCACCGGCCGTGAGCTCGACCCGCTTGTGGAAGCGGCCGCGGCGGTAGGGGCCACCGTCGACGCTGAGCGAGCTGCCGCCGCGGGCCGTCGCGGTGAGCCGCACCGGCTTGTCCGTGCAGCGGGTTACGTACGTGCCGTTCCCGCCCTTGAAGGAAGGCGAGAGGGCGGGCTTTGCCTCGACCTGGAGCTTCGCCGACGCCGGTCCCGCGAGGGCCGCCACCAGGGCAAACGCACCGAGCGCCGACGCTCCGTGCAGAGACCCGCGCGCGAGCCATGACGCGAGCGGCCCTCGCTCCCCGTGGTCCTTCGCTTTTCCCCCGCCGGTCATGAACGTCGCTCGCCGCCGATGCGCGTCATCCTAAGCCCTGCTCCCAGCGGGTGCTCGCCGGCGGGCGCCCGCAGCCTGCCGTCAGCGCTTTCGGAGCTTGACCCGGAAGCTCTCGCGGGTGCGCCCGCCCGAGCCGTCGCTGGCCTTCGCTCGCAGCTTCAGCTTCGCCACGGCCCGGTGTCCATGCCGGACCGCGCGCTTGATCTTGCGCATCTGCCGATGTCTGCGCGTCCGCAGCTTGAACCGCTGCTTCTCGCCGGCGCCGATCGCCTTCTTCACGGGCTTCAGGCGGTAGCTCTTCGCCCTCGCGGAGCTCGCGCGACCGTGCGCTCGAGGGCGGACGATGATGGTGCCGCCGATCCTGGCTCGGCAGGCGTGCTCACAGGAGACGCCGACGCCGATCGCGCGTCCGGCCCGGGCGCCGTCGGGCGCGTGGATCCCAGCGAGCGGATCGCAGGCGTCGCCGCGCCCGTCGCCGTCGCTGTCACGCTGGCCGGGGTTCGGATCTTCGGGGCAGTTGTCGAGTTGATCCTCGACGGCGTCGTCGTCCTCGTCGTTGAGCTCAAAGGCGCCGATGTCGGGCTGCCCGTCGGTGCGCGGGAACTCCCTCTCGTCAACCCCGACCGGGCCGGGACCGACGGCGTTGTCCCGCGCCGGGGAGGTGGGCGCGATCGCCACCGTTTCCTGTCTACTGCCGCCGCTGCCGCCGCCGTTGTAGCGGAGGGGGCCGAGCTGGGGATCGACGTCGAGCTGATCGCCACCCGCCGCGACATACGCGCATCCGCTGCGGTCTTCGACCAGGTTCCCTCCCCTGGAGACGACCGGCTCCGGCCCCTCGCAGTCCGGCCCGCTTGCGGTGGCCCGGTTGTCGCCGAGGAGCGTGTTACTCAGCGCCACCGCACCTTGCGACGGATGGTTGACGGCGTAGATGCCGCCGCCCCGGAAGGCGCCGTTGTGGGCGATCGTGTCGAAAGCGGTACCGGAATCGAGTGCCGTGCCCTGCAGACGCAGCCCTCCGCCCGCATCGCCCGCGGCGTTGTTGGCGATCGTGCTCGTCCAAAGCACCAGCGGCCCGGCATCCACGGCATCGAGGCCGCCTCCGTTGGTGCCGGCGTGGTTGCCGCTGACCGTCGAGATCGCGATAGTGACGGTCCCCCCGCCGCTCACGTCCAGGCCTCCACCCTCGGCCGAGGCCTGGTTCCCCGCGATCGTGGCCGCGAGGGTCGAGAGAGTCGAGGGAGAGCCGGAGCCATCGGAGCCGCTGATCGCGATGCCGCCGCCAACGGTCGCGGTATTGGCCCTGACGGTCGAGCGATCGAGCCGCACCTCGCCGCCACCCGTGATGCGGATCGCACCACCGTTCGAGCCGGTCGCGTCACCGTTCTTGTAGGTCGTCGAGAAGTCCTCGAGATGGGCGTCCGGCCCTGAGACGTCGAGGATCCGGTCGATCCGGTGAGCGTCGATGCTGGCCCCGCCGCGACCGCTGAGCTGAAGGTGAGTCCGGACGTCGAGATCGCCGCCTTCATCGCCGCCGCCCGCACGCGAGAGGACGAAGTGCCGACCCTCGAGACGGACGAGGTCGGAGCCCGAGCCCGCGGGGCACGCATCACGAGCGCTGTCGGTATCGGCCGCGATGATCGCCTCGCGCAGCGTGCAGTTCCCGTTGTCGGTGGCGTCGTCGGTCGTGGTGTCCGGTGTGAACGTGGTCGCCGCCGCGGTTGCAGGCAGGGCAGCACAGCCGGCAGCGGCGGCTACCAGCAGTCGCAAGAGGCGCCTGGCGTCTCCCACGCTCCGCCTTCGGTCTCTCCCCTTAGAGAACATCCCTCCGCGTGCAATGTAGCAACGCTTCGCGGCTACGATGGCACCGTGAGCGTCGTCAAGATCAACGCCATCTCGGTCGAGCGCGAGCGCTTCGACGAGTTCGCCGAGCGCTTCGCGAAGCGTGCCGGCAAGGTCGAGCAGGCGGAGGGCTTCGAGTCCTTCAAGCTGCTGCGGCCGAACGACGACCGCGACGTCTGCCTCGTGCTCACCCAGTGGCGCTCGGAGGAGGACTTCCAGCGCTGGCTCGGCAGCTCGGACTTCCAGGCGGGCCATTCCCAGCACCGGGACCGCGGACCGGTCGGCCACGGCAGCGAGCTCTGGTCGTTCGACCTGCTCGAGAGCCTCTGAGCGGCAGGGCTGAGCGCCCGCACCGCGAACCTTGAGGGAAGCGCCGCAACGGCGCTTTTCGCGATGCCAGCTCGTTCCAAGCTCCGCAGCGGCGCCGAGGAGCCCGCCGCCCACCCGCCGGCCCCGTTCGGGGGAATGGCGAGCTGGGAGCAGGGCGACGGCCGCGTGACGGAGGCGGCACACGACTTCAACAACATCCTCTCGGTGATCCTCAGCTGCGCCGCCGAGCTCGACTCCTACGAGCTCGGCGACGAGGCCGTGGCGCGCGTCGGCGAAATCGACGCCGCGGCACGCCGCGGCGCCGATCTGGTCCGCGAACTCGTCGGCGGCCCCGACCGCCAGGGACACCCGGAGGGCTCCCCGCTCGCCCCCGGGCCCGCGATCGAGGGGCTGCGCCCCCTGCTCGAGCGCACTCTCGGCCCCGGCGTCGCGCTCGAGGTCAGGTGCGGTCGGGGCGTGCCGCGGGTCGGCTGCGCCACCGCGGCGCTCGAGCGGGCACTGCTCAACCTCGCCTCGAACGCGCGCGACGCGATGCCCGCGGGTGGCCGCGTCTCGCTGCGGCTGAGCCGGACCGAGGTCGGCGCCGGCGATTCCGCGCTCGCCCCCGGCAGCTACGCGCTCGTCACCTTCAGCGACAGCGGCTGCGGCATGGGTCCACACGAGCTCCGTCGTGCGGCCAGCCGCGGCTTTACGACCAAGGGACCGGCCGGCACCGGCCTCGGCCTCGCAACCGTCTCGGCCCTCGCCCGGGCTGCCGACGGGGAGATGCGAATCGCGAGCGCCCCGGGCGCGGGCACGTCGGTGGCGCTGTTCCTACGCGGTCTGGCCGCGGACGGCACGCCCCTCGCGCTCGGGCGCCGGTCCTGAGCCGCCGCGAGCGTCAGCGCCGCTCGCGGAAGAAGGCCCGCAGCAGCTCCGCCGCCCGCTCCTCGCCGACCCCGGCAACGACCTCGGGGCGGTGGTTGAGCCGCCGCTCCGCGAGCACGTCGAGGACCGACCCGCAGGCGCCCGCCTTCGGGTCGGCGGCGGCGTAGACGACGCGCGGGATCCGCGCCAGCACGATCGCGCCCGCGCACATCGCGCACGGCTCGAGCGTCACGTACAGCGTCGTGTCCGGCAGCCGCCACCCGCCGAGCCGTCCGGCGGCGGCCCTGATCGCCAGCATCTCCGCGTGCGCTGTCGGGTCGAGGGCGCGCTCGCGCTGGTTGCCGGCGGCCGCCAGGATCTCGCCCTCGCGCGCGATCACGGCCCCGATCGGGACATCGCCCCAGCCCGCCGCGGCCGCGGCCCGCTCGAGCGCGGCCTCCATCAGCTCGGCGTCGCCGGCGCGCCGCTCGCCCCTGATCGTGTCGGCGTCCATGCGGGAAGTATCGGCTGTCACGAGCGGCGACGCCTCAACAACTTGCGCGGCCCGACCGTGTTGGGAAAGGGGATGAGACCGTTTCGGCCCCGTCGCTTTGACGCAGCCGGCCGCGCGATAGGGGGTCCGCGCGCCGCGTCCGCCCCTGTCCGCGCGCAAGCGTTACGTGGCACATTTGGCACCGCCCGCGGTGCACGATGTGCCACCTATCGCGCCCTGCTCGGCCCCGCGCTGGCGCTCGCCCTCTGGCTGGCCGCCCTGGCGCCCTCGCCGGCCGCCGCCGCGACCGGCGGCCTCGACACCGAGCACCTGGGGGCCGGACGAACCGTGGCCGCCGACGAGGTCGTCGCATCCTTCCGCGGTGAGCCGCGCCCGCAGACCGTCGCCGTCTCCCCCGGCGAGGACGTGCGCTCGACCCTGAAAGACCTCCGCTCCGATTCCGACGTCCGCTGGGCGAACCCGGACCCGGTCGCTCGCGCGAGCGTGATCCCCAACGACCGCGGCCTCGCGGGCAGGCGCGGGGGCTGGGTCGAGGACCAGTGGAACTTCCTCAACCCTCCCGCCGCCGACACCCCCTGCACCGCGTCGGCCCCGTGCGGGGTCGGGGCGCCACGGGCCTGGAGGCTGCTGCGGCACGAGCATCACCCCTTCGGGCGCCGCCACAGCGGCAAGCGGGGGCCGATCGTCGCCGTCATCGACACGGGCCTCGCCTACCGCAACCATCATCACCGCTTCCGCCGTGACCCCGACTTTCCGCGCGGGGCGGTGGTCCGCGGCAAGAGCTTCGCCGGTCACGGCCGGCTGCCGCTCGACCGCAACGGGCACGGCACCTTCGTGGCCTCGACGATCGCCGAGCAAACCGGCAACCACCACGCCCTCACGGGGCTCGGAGACGGCCTCCGGGTGATGCCGGTCCGCGTGCTCAACGACCGCGGCGTCGGCTCCTCCAGCGACGTCGCGCACGCGATCCGCTGGGCGAGCAGGCACGGCGCCAAGGTGATCAACCTGAGCCTCGAGTTCTCTCCCGCGTTCGACGACTGCCGCGGCCTCCGCACCGTCTGCTCGTCGATCAGGCTCGCGAAGCGGCGCGGCGTGCTCGTCGTCGGCGCCGCCGGCAACGCCGGGATTGCGCAGGCGCAGATGCCCGCGCGGAAGGGCCTCGCCGTGGCGTCGAGCACGGTCCGCGGCTGCCTCTCGGACTTCTCGAGCCGCGGCGCGGGCGTCGATCTGACCGCTCCGGGCGGCGGCACGGACGCCCCGGACGCCGGCAGCCAGTGCGACCCGCACGCGAGCGGGCCGGCGATCAGGCAGCTGACCCTCCGCGAGGGTCAGCGCGGCAGCTACCGCCACTTCGGCTACCCCCGCTACGAGGGGACGTCGATGGCGGCGCCGCACGTCTCGGCGGCCGCCGCGCTTGTGCTCGCCAGCAACGTCCTCAAGCACCGGCTCGGCCACGAGCCCCGGCCCGGGCAACTCCAGCGCTGGCTGCAGTGCAGCGCCCGCCCGCCGTTCGACGCCTCCCGGGCATCGCTGTACGGCGCCGGCCTGCTCGATCTCGCGGCTGCGCTCGACCCGCATTCCTGCCCGGGCTTCGGCAGCTGACGCGAGCGAGGCGGCTCAGAGCTTCGAGGCGCCGATCGCGATCGAGGCGATCAGACAGGCGATCAGAATCGCCATCGCGATCGTCCAGGTGCGGGGCACGCGGCGATCCTAGATGCGGGCGGACGCGGCCCCACCGCTCGGACCGCAGCCGGCCGCGGCTAAGAGGCCGTCGCTCAGCGGAGCTGGATCTGCTCGCAGTTGCGGGCGACGTGGTCGCGGCGCCCGGCCTTGACCTTGTCGCGGCCCGCGCCGCAGACGACGCGGTCGCGACCGCCCCCGCGGACGTTGACGCTGTCGTCGCCGCCGCCGGCGTTGATCCGGTCCTCGCCGCCGCCGCCGCGAAGATCGTCGTCTCCGCCCGCGCCCCGGATCACGTCGTCGCCGCCGTTGCCGTGGACGCGGTCGGCGCCGGGCCCGCCCTTGAGCACGTCGGCGCCGGCGTTGCCGTGGATCGCGTCGTCGCCCTTGGCGCCGCTCACGTCATCGTCGCCGGCGCCGCCGACGAGACAGTCGTCGCCGGCGCCGCCGCGGATCCGGTCGTCGCCGCCGAGGCCCTTGATCTTCTCCGCGTCCGCGGTGCCGTCGAGTCGGTCGTTGCCGTCGGTGCCCCGGCTCACGTTCTCGCAGCCGCTCTTCGCCGGCGGCGGCGTCGGCCGCTTCACCGCGACCGAAGCGGGGCGGCCGACGTTGCCCTGATCGTCGACGGCGCGGATCGCCAGGTAGCGCTTGGCGCCACCGGGGAGGGCGAACGTCTGCGTCGTGCCCGGGGCGGTGGCCGCGGGCGCGCCGCGGACGCGCGTCGCGGCGTCGAAGTTGGTCGCGTCGATCGGATGGTCGGAGGTGACGAGCTCGTAGTGGTCGGCGGTGCCGCAGAGCAGATCGTCGCCCGGCGCGGTGAACCGCAGCGAGGAGCCGTCGCCGACCGAGCGCAGGCTCGTGACCGCGCCGGGCGAGCACCGCGTCGCGCTAGTAGTCGCCCGAGTTCGCGTTGTCGTGGTGGAAGCGCGGCCACGACGCGGGCGTGCACGGCCCGGCGGTCGTCCGGTAGGCGCTGAGGTAGCCGGAGCGGGTCATCGTCACGACGACCTTGTGCACGCCGGCGTTCGTGTCCTTGGTCGCCGAAGGTGCCGATCAGCGGGTTGGCGACGGTCCAGTCCGTGGACAGCTTCGGCCAGCCGCGGACCGGCGCGCCGGCGCTGTCGTAGGCCTCGAAGTCCTGGCTCGCGGAGCCCTCGATGAGCTCCTCGCCGGGCTGGCCGTCGATGTCGGCGACCGACGGGCCGGTGAGGAACTGCAGGTCGTTCGTGGTCACCGGGAAGTTCGGCTGGAACTGCCCCGTGGTCGGGTCGTAGGCGGCGACGAAGTCCTGGCCCAGCGGCTGGTACTCGGGCAGGGCCAGATCGGCGGCGCGGATCACGCCGGTCGCGGGCGTGATGAAGGCGGGGTTGAGCAGACCGCCGGCACCGAAGTCCCCGAAGAGCGGGTTGCCGACCGCCGGCAGGATCGGGTGGTCGACCGCCGCCGAGGAGGCGGCCACGTCGGTCTGCAGCGTGATGTCTTGCCGTCGGGGCCCTCGCCGTAGCAACGGAGCCGTCCGGGTTGAAGATGTAGCCGGGGCCGGCCGCCGAGATCGCCCCGACCTTGTTACCCGAGCCACCGCTCGGACAGTCGACGGGGCCGATCACGGGCGGGCCCGTGATGCCCTCGCCAACAACCGGCAGCAGCTCGGTCAGAAGCAGCGCCATCGGCCGCGGCCAGCCGCTCTCGATCGCATCCGTGGGCACGGGGTTGCCGTCGGTGTCGCCCTTCGACTTGAGGACGTACAGGCGCGTGTTGCCCGGATCGAGGATCCCGGTCTGCGCGATCACGCCCAGCGAGGCGGCGTCGAAGGCGCTCGCGTTCGGGTCCTCGAGGTACTCCTCGTTGGTTCCGACGACGATCTCCGGCTTGCCGTCGCCGTCGAGGTCGCCGATCGCGGGCGTGTCGATGATCCCGCCCTGCTGGGCGCCGTTCGCGTCTGCCTTGTAGGTGACGGCGTGGGTCTGCGGGTCGACCGACTGCACCTTCGCGGGATCGACGACCAGCACCGGGAAGCCGGCCACCTGCTTGGCGCCGCCGGGGGCATGCGGATCGGAGTCGTCGACCTCCCAGGCGTAGACGTGGCGGTCCATCGAGGCCGCGACCAGCTCCTCGGTGCCGTCGCCGTCGATGTCGGCGAGCACGGGCGAGCCGAAGAAGCCGTGGTTGGTCCGGTTGAGCTTGCCGTTGCGGACGTTCTCGAAGGGCTGTAGCGGCGCGCCGGAGTAGTCGGGGTTGGCCTCCTCCTCGAAGACCTCGTTGCCGTCCGGGTCCCAGCCGTAGACCTTGCCCTCGTAGTCCGCGGCGTAGACGGTCGGAACGCCGTCGTGGTCGGGATCGCCGACCGCGACGGAGGCGAGGAACATGGCGCCGCGATCGGTCGGGATCTCGCCGCTCTCATAGGCGCGCGAGTTCAGGTGGTTGGCGAAGAACGGGGCGGGATCGCTGCGCACCGGCCAGCCCGGCAGCTCGCTGCCGTCGGGCTCGAGCGCGTGGACGAAGCCGTCGGCGCTGGCGAAGATGAGCTCGTTGCGATTGTCGCCGTTGAGGTCGGCGAAGGCGGGCGAGGACTCGCCGTCGGAGGTCGGGGCGCCGTCGGTGATCTTGCCGTTGTCGGAGATCGCCTTGGGATAGCCGGCGAGCAGGTCGGCATCGTGGTGCAGGTAGGCGCTGCGCTCGTCCTCGCCGGTGCGCGCCGGGCCCGTCGTCGGCGTCACGATCACCTTGAAGGTGAAGGCGTGCGGGGCGAAGAACGGGCGGCCGTTCGCGGTCGCCTCGCTCGGCTGCGGGATCGGCCCGGTGAAGTCGGTGCCGGCGGGGAAGTGGCTCTCGAGCTCGTCGAGGCTGACGGCGCCGAGCTTGCCGCTGTACTCGTCGGCGGCCTCGGCGCCGCTGTGGGTGGTCGAGCCGTCGCACCAGCCGTTGCCGACCGGGTCGAAGTCGCCGGGCGCGCTGTCGGTGGTCAGGTTGTTGTTCGGGTACTGCCCGGGCGCGACGAGCAGCTGGCACTTGTAGGGGGCGCCGCGCGAGTAGACCTTGCCGTCGACGTCGAAGCTCGACTTCGCCGGGTCGATCTGCTGGAACCACTCGGGCGAGAAGATCTCGGCCTCGGGCGGCAGCGTCGTCGGACTCGGGTTCGCGGGATCGTCGAGGACGCGCTTCAGCGCGCGGTTCATGTTGGCGCGCCCGTAGCCGTAGAACTGGTCGTGGCCCTTGCGGGCGGGGTAGCTCGTCGAGACGACCTCGGGCCCCAGCAGCGCCGGCCGGTTGGCGTCGACCTCGGTCTTGAGCAGGTTCGCGAAGCCATAGGGGCTCGTGCAGCCCGGCAGCGGCAGGCGTGCAGGAGGGCTCCTTGCCGGAGCCGGCCGGGTTGCCGGCGAAGTTGACGTCGTCCGCCTGCGGGGTGCCGCCGTAGGTCCCCGAAGCCATCAGCTGCCGGACCTCGTTCGGGGTGATCAGACAGGGGTCGCCGTTCGTCTGCCGGCAGGCGTTCGTGTCGGGGTAGGTGTCGAGGGCGCCCGCGTCGTGCGCGTCCTCGGCGGCGCTGTAGATCAGACCGGCGTAGCCCGCAGCGAGCCCGACGGCGTTCGAGGAGCAGCTCGTGGAGGGGATCGCGATCGTGATCTTGGCGCTGAAGTTCGTGCAGCCGTTGAAGGCGAGGTAGCTCTCCGCCGGGGGCGAGAGGGGATCGTTGTTGGTGACCGAGTTGGTGACGATCACGTGCGGCAGCGTCGAGGGCCAGTTGTTGTGCTGGGCGGCCTCGTCGGCGGCCGAGGCCATCACGGTGACGCCGTGCCGGTAGGCGTAGTTGACGGCTTGGCGGGCGAGGCTCGAGTTGTTGAGCGTGCCGAGCGCCTCCTGCACGACCTGAACGTCGTTGTCGGTCGCGTACAGCACGGCCTGGGCGAAACGGTTGACGTCGGCGATGAAGCTGTCGCCGACGCGCAGGTAGACGACCATGCAGTTCGGGCAGGAGCCGAGATCGCCACCGTTGTCCGCCTCGGAGGTCGAGTCGCGGGCCTCGCCGGTTCCGTGCCCGTACTGGACGTCGTCGAAGGGGTCGTTGTCGTCGTCGAGGAAGTCCCAGCCGACGATGTCGTCGACGTAGCCGTTGTCGTCGTCGTCGACGCCGTCGCTGAAGGCGATCAGCACATCCTGGGGCTCGAACATGCCGGCCGGACCGACGCCCTGCGCGCTGTCGGTCTGCACGCGGTTGTCGCAGGAGTAGTCGCGCAGGTTGAAGACGCCGTCGCCGTTGAGATCCCAGGAGCCGTCGTGCGAGTAGGGGCCGGAGGGCGAGCAGTCCTCGCCGTCGACGTGCGGGGTCGCGAGTCCGTCGTTGCGCGGTTTCGAAACCTCGCCCTTGTTGATGCGGGTCTTGAAGCGCATGTCGTTCATGACGCCGGCGTCGTTCCACTTGATCCCCGAGTCGAGCATCGCGATCGTCACGTCGGGGCGCCCGGTGGTCGTCATGAAGGCGGTGCTGACCGAAGGATCGTCGTCGACGACGTGGGCGCCGCGAACCCCGCCGAGCTCGACCGGGTTGCTGTTGGTCAGCGTGTTCGACGGGTCCGGCGTCGCGGCGAACTTGAACTCGTTGCCGCCGAGATCGCCGGCGACCTGGCCCGCGCCGAGATAGAGATCATCGGGGTTGGTGGGGTCCCCGGCGGGTCGCGTGTAGGGGAAGGCGGCCTGAGCCGGGGCCGCGAGCGCGGCGGCGACGATCAGGGCGCCGAGAATCGCGACCGCGACCGCGATCGACTGCGGACGCCGTCCGCTCCACCGCGCCAGGCGGCGCTCCCCGCTCCCAGGAACCTCTCCCATGCTCGCGAATCACCCTAGCCACGGCCTCGCGGCGATGCGCCGGTTCCCGCGGCCCCCTCAGCGCCTGATGACGCGCTCACAGGCGCGGGCGACGTGGTCGTGGCGGCCGGCCTTCACGGTGTCGCGGCCGGCCCCGCAGTTGACGCGGTCGCTGCCGCCGCCGCGCACGTTGATGACGTCGTCGCCACCGCCACCGCGGACCCGGTCGCGACCGGCGCCGGCCCGCAGGACGTCGTCGCCCCCACCCCCGCCGATCCGGTCCTCGCCGCCGTTGCCATGGATGCGATCGGCACCGGCGCCGCCGTGGATGCGATCGTCGCCCGCGTTGCCGTGGACGCCGTCGGCGCCGCCGCCGGCCTTGATCGTGTCGGCGCCGGCCTGGCCGCGCATCGAGTCGTCGCCGGCGGCTCCGTGGAGCTCGTCGTTGCCGGAATTGCCGTCGACGCAGTCATCGCCGGCTCCGGCGATGATGACGTCGTCCCCGGGGCCGCCGCGCAGGGTCTCGCTCGTGGCGGTTCCCCGGAGGCGATCGTTGCCCGCGGTGCCGGCGACGATGCGCTCGGCAGTCCTTCACGGGCGGCGGCTTCTGCGGCTGCGGCAGCTCGACCGAGGCGAGCCGGCCCCAGTTGCCGGCATCGTCGCGGTAGAGCACGGCCGCGTAGCGGTTGCCGGCGGCCACCGCGGCGCCGATGTCGAGGGTCTGCGTGCCGCCGCTCGGCTTCGGGTCGTCGCCGGCCACGTCGAGCTTGGTGCCGTCGGATCGGATCCTCGATCGGGTCGGGCGAGAGGCGCACCTCGTAATGCGCCGCGCGACCGCACGACCAGTCGTCGCCGGGAGCGCGCCAGCTGAGCGCGTAGGAGCCGTCGCCGCGCCGCGCCGCCCGCATCGCCTCCGGGGTGCCCGGCGGCCGGGAGTCGGTGCCGTAGTTGGCGCTGCCGAACTCGTCGTGGTGGTAGGTCCACCACTCGGCGTTGCTGTCGTCGCAGGCGTCGACGCCCGTCCCCCAGACGAAGCTCCACCCCTCGCGGGTGACGGCGCTCACGTCGAGCTTGCCGTCGCCGTTGGCGTCGCCGACGCTCGGCGTCGCCTGCGTCCAGCCGCCCGTGAACTTCGGCCAGCCCGCGGGTTCGAGACCGCCGGTTCCGTACGCGTGCAGCTGGTAGAGGCCGGTCCCGTACAGCGCCTGGTGGCCGGGCCCGGTGCCGCCCACGCGGGCGACGGCCGGCTGGCTGACGAGCTGGAAGTCGTCGGTCGCGCGGGGGAACCCGGGGATCGGCGCGCCGGTCTTCGGATCCCAGGCCTGGACGACGTGCGAGAAGGGGAGGTTCTGGTTGACGGCGAGCAGGTTGACGGCCCCGTTCAGCGTCAGCCCGCCCTTGATCGACCGACGGGCCGGCGCCCGTGATGTCGCCGATCGCCGGGTAGTCGGCGAGGTTGAGCACCAGCGATGCGTCGGGGCTGTCGGGGGCGGCGCTCTCGTAGTCGGTCGCGGTCGAGCCGTCGCCGTTTACGAGGCGGACGCCGCCGGAGGCGGCGAGCGAGGTGCCCGCGGAGACGCTCACCTCGTCGGTGCCGTCGCCGTTCGAGTCGAGCACGGCGGCATCGTGGCCCGGCAACACGAGCGGCAGCAGATCGCCCGCAGCCACCCCGACCTTCACGGGCCAGCCGTCGACGGGGGTGCCGTCGCCGTGCAGCGCGTAGACGGGGTTCGAGCCTGTCGTCGAGGCGAGCCCGGCGCTCAGGAGGTCGAACGGCGTGGTCGGCAGCTGCGGATCGCCACCGATCACCTCGTTCGTGGCGATCACGATCTCCGGCGGGCCCTTGCCGTCGAGCTGCGCGATCGCGGGCGAGGTGACGATCTCGGCCCCGTCGGCCCCGTCGCTGGAGATCTTGGCCGGGAAGCCGTCGAGCGGCTGGCCCTTCCCGTTCCACGCGTAGACGTGCTGGTCCATGGCGCCCACGGTGATGTCGAGGCTGCCGTCGCCGTCGAGGTCGGCGAGCGCGACCGAGCCGAAGATCCCGCGCTTGATGTGGTTGGAGGAGGTGATGGCGCGATCGGAGGCGTCGAAGCACGGCTCGGGCGCACCCGGCTTGCAGGGCGCGGAGAGGCTGCGGTCGACGGAGACGGGGAAGCCGTCCACGGGCGAGCCGTCCTCCTTCCACGCGTACACGTGCTCGCCGGCCGAGGCGACGATCTCGGGCTCGCGATCGCCGTCGATGTCCCCGATCGCGGGGATTCGCAGCGACTCGCGCGGCGGCCCGCCGGCGAGGTCGCGCAGCGGCGCGTGATCGGCCGCGAAGGCGTCGGGCCGGGTGTGGACGGGCTCGCCGCCGTTGAAGCTCGCCAGCGGCTTGCCGTCGGCGCCGAGGACGCTGAGCTCGCCGCTGGAGTTGGCGATGACGACGTCGAGCGAGTTGTCCCCGTTGACGTCGTAGAGGCGCGTCGCCGTCTCCCCTCCCGACCCCGTCCTGTAGCTGGAGGCGTCGGAGCCGGCCCCGATCGGCTTCGGCCAGCCGCTCAGGTTGCCGTCGTCGTGGTAGGCGAAGAGCGTCTTCCGATAGCGGCCGAAGTTGGACGGATCGCCGGCCTCGTGCACCGTGAAGCGGATCTGGAAGGCGTGCCGCTCGGGATCCGGCTTCGGGTAGGGATCGGCGGGCCAGGCGTCGCTCGCCAGGCCGGCGGGGCGGCCCGGGTCGTTCGCGACCGCAGCCGTCGCAGTTCTCCGCCAGGTCGGTCAATAGCGACTTGCTCAGCGTCCCGATCGCTCCGTCGACGGGTCCGGTGCCGCTGGCGCCGGGCACCGGCTCGAAGTCGGCGTCGGCGGCGTCCTGGCCGCAGGCGTAGTCGAGCTCCCAGGAGCCCACGCCGGAGCTGGAGTGCGGCGCTGCCGCGTGAGCGCTGACCTGCACGCCCCCGGCGCCGACCCGGTCGACGTCGATGGGGCTGAACCAGTCCGGGGCGTCGATCTGGGCCTCGGGCGGAACGCGGTCGTCGGCGATCCGCTTCATCGCGGCGGCGAGGTTGACGCGGCCGTAGCCGAAGTGGGTGTCCCAGCCGACGTTGGCCTTGTCGGCAGGCCCGATCTCACCGGTGTTGGCCGGCAGCACATCCTCGGCCGTCATCGTCAGAAGCTGCCGGATCTCGTTCCCGCTCAACGGGTGAGCGTCGCCGAACGTCTTCTTTCCGAACGAGGCCAAGAGCCCCGCCGCCCCTGCAGCCTGGCCCGTGTTCTCGGAGCCGGTCGAACCGACGAGCACGATGTCGGCCTTGCCCCCGTACTGGGTCAGGTTCGAGTTGCGGAAGAAGCTCGTGGTGATCGGCTGCCCGACCGAGGGGCTGATGCCGACGGTGCCGAGCTGGCCGAGCAGCTGGCTGCAGGCGTCGGCGAAGCTGGCCGGGGGCGAGGGGATCACGTCGCCGATCAGGGGCAGCCCGCCGGGGCCGCTGCAGGTCTCGTTCGGGGCGGTGTCGGGCATCGAGCCGGCGACGTATACGGCCTCGTTGTAGTTCGTCGGATAGTTGTGGTTGGCCGAGTTGATGTCGGAGGAGACCATCATCAGGGACGTCCCCTGATGGTCGGCGTGCTCGAAGACGCGGCGGGCGAACTGCGTGTTGGTGAGGCCGCCGACCGCGCCCTCGATCACATCGGCGCCGTTGTCGGTCGCATAGAGGGCGCCGGCCGCGTAGTTGTCGGTCGGGCGTCACGAACGTGTCCCAGATCCGCACCGGCAGCAGCTGGCAGTCGGGGCACAGTCCGATCCCGGCGTTGCCGTTGTCGCCCTCGGCGAGCGCGTCGCGGGCCCGCCCCGTCCCGTGGCCGTTGGCGCTGCAGCAGCTCGAGGCGTCGAAGGGGTCGTTGTCGTTGTCGAAGAAGTCCCAGCCCGCGATGTCGTCGACGTAGCCGTTGCCGTCGTCGTCGACCGAGTCGGAGAAGGTCGCGATCAGATCGGAGGGATCGAGGATGGAGTCCGACTCGCTGTCGCCCGCGTCGATCGCCACCCGTGGATCGTTCGCGTAGTCGCGGACGTTGAAGGCGCCGTCGCCGTTGCAGTCGTCGGAGGCGCAGGGGGTGGCCCCGTCGCGCGGGGTGGGCAGCTCGGCGGCGTTCAGGTGCACGCGGTCGACGAGCTCGGGCTCCTGCCAGCGGATGCCAGTGTCGAGGATGGCGACCACCGTGCCCGGGTCCCCCGTCGAGTACTTCCATGCCGCGTCCGCGCGCACGCCGGAGATCTGCGCGCACTCGGGCGCTCCGGTGGCGGCGTTGGCGGCTTTGCCGGCCGCGTCGAGTTGGCTGCAGTCGGCGTAGGTCGTCGCACCGACGCTGTGCGCGACGCCGGGGATCTGGTTGGCCGAATCGGGGCTGAAGCCGAACAGGCCGAACTGCTCGTCGAAGTAGCTCGAGCAGTCGGAGGTGCCGGTGTCGGGGTCATCGGGCTCGCAGCGATCGAACTGAGGGTCGTTAGGCGTGTTCGCGCGCGGGCTCTCGGTCGGGTCGGTGCCGGGAAACGACGCCGCCGCGACCGCGGGCGCGATCAAGCAGACGGCGACCGCGACCGCAATCGCGAGCACCCGGCGCTGCGGGCTGATGCTGCGTCGCTCCGCAGCGCGCGTCCCCTTGGTGGGCCCCTCTCCCATGCCTGCCGCTGAGCGTAACCCGCCCGCCGCGCAGGGGCGCCGGTTCCCGGCGGCCGCATGTCACGGCTCCGCGGCTAGATCATCGTCCCGGCCGGCTCGGCCGATTCCTCCTCGGCGCCCCAGCCCACCGAGTAGACGCGGTGGGCGCCCGCCAGGCCCTTGAGCTCGAGCTCGCGGCCGTCGTCGCAGGCCACGGCGTCGCCGGCTCGGCGCTGCAGCTCCTCGGAGATCAGCACCTCGCCCCCCCGCGCCTGGGCGGCGATCCTCGCGGCGAGGATGACGCTGCGGCCGAAGAAGTCGCCGCCCTCCTCGATCACCTCGCCCACGTGCAGCCCCATCCGGACCTTGACCGCTTCCTCGGTCGGTACGTCGCGGGCCGCGAACTCACGCTGCACCTCGATCGCGCACCGCAGCGCCTCGAGCGGGTCGGTGAAGGCGAGCATGAAGCCGTCGCCCTGACTCTTGACCTCGTAGCCGCCGAACTGCTCGAGCCGACTGCGGAACACCGCGTTGTGATCGCGGAGCACCTCGATCCAGGCGGCGTCGCCGAGACGCTCGGTCATCAGCGTCGAGTTCTCGATGTCGCTGAACAGGATCGTTACGCGCCCGTCCGCCGCGGCCAGCGGCCCGAGATCCGGCCGCTCGCCCGAAACCGCGAGCGCGACGCTGTCGATCGAGGCGTTGACGTCGACGCCGGCAACGCCCTGCGCCTCGAGCCGCAGCCGCACGCAACGCTCGAGCAGCTTCCGCATGCCGAGCTCCTGGGCGTCGGCGAGGGCGAGCGACAGCATCTCGAAGGCTGCCTCGCGGTCGCCGGGACCGTCGCGGTCGAGCAGGACCCGCCCGATCCGATGGCGGACATCGGCGCGGAACGGCCGCTCCCCCATCCGCTCGAGGATCGCGTCGGCGTGCCCGAGGTGCTCGAGCGCCGCCTCGTGGTCGCCGATCGCGGCCGCCAGAAGCCCGAGGAAGCGGTCGGTCGGGCCGAGCACCGCCGCCGAGCGGCCGACGACGACGACCTCGCCGGCGAAGTCCTCGAGCATGCCGAGCAGGATGCGACAGCCCTCGACGTCACCGAGCGCCGCAGCCGCCTCGGAGATGCGGGCGATCCCGGTCACCCAGTTCGCGTCCCGCGGAAAGCTGTCGAAGCCCTGCGCGGCGAGCGGCTCGTATTCGACCCGGGCCTCGTCGAGGCGGTCGGCGTCGACGAGGAAGCCGATCAGCGCCAGGCGCCAGGCCGGGATCCCGGGGAAGCGCTCGCTCATCGGCCGGACCGAGGGCAGCATCTCCTCCGGGGTCCCCTCGAGACTGGAGATCAGCGCGGCCTGCAGCGTGTGGAACTGGAGCGCGAGCGGCTCCTGCGCCTCCTCCCCCAGCCGCGCAGCCTCACGAGAGAGGGCTCGCGCCTCGCCGAGGTTGCCGCGAATGGTCTCCCGCGTCGCGCTGATCATCGGCACGTGCCACAGGTGCCTGGGCTCGGCCAGGCGCCGGGCGAGCGCGGTGTACTCGGCGAAGGCACGGTCGGCAGCCTCGATGTCGCCCTGCTGCAGGTGGCTCGTCATGCGGTATGCGAGAGCCCGGATCTCACTGGTGCGATCGCCGCAGCGGCGGGCGATGGTCGAGCAGCTCCTCCGCGTTGTTCAGGCGGTCGGCGGCCGTCCCCGGCCCGACCGACCTCGATGAACTGCCGCATCACGAGCGCTGAGGCGAGCGCCTCGTCGTCGTCCAGCTCACGGGCGAGTGCCACGGCAGCATCGCCGGTGCTGCTCGCCTCGTCGATGTCGTCCCAGTAGTACTCCTGGGCGAGCCCGGTGAGCAGCCGCACGCGCAGCACCGGCTCGGCCTCTCCGAGGAGATCGAGCGCCCGTTCGAGGATCGCCGACGTTTCCTCGTTCTTCGCCCCGGCCTCGGCGATCGTCGCCAGCGCCGCCGCGGCCAGCGCGTAGCGGCGCGCGTCACCGATCCGTTCGGCCAGGGCGACCGTGGCGAGCATCACCGGGCGCGCATCGCGGAAGCGCCCGGAACGGACCATCTCGTCCGCGAGCTCGAGCCGCAAGTCCACTTCGGCGGCCGCGTCGTCCGCGGGCAACAGCTCCAGGGCTCGCTCCAGGTAGTCGGCGGCGTCGGCGTGGGCAAGTCGCAAGGCGGCCTGCCGGCCGGCGGCGAGCGCGAAGTGAAGGGCCTTCTCCTCGCATCCCGGGCCCGCCTCCAGGTAGTGGCGGGCGAGCGCCGGCAGGAAGACGTCGGGATCGTCCCCGCACAGCTCCTCGAGGGTCGCCCCGGCGCGGCGGTGCAGGACCCGGCGGCGATCGGCGCCGAGCTGTTCGTAGAGCGTCTCGCGGAAGACGGCATGGGCGAACAGCCAGCGTGTCCTGCTCGCGGCGCGACCGCTCGAAGATGCGCGCCGCACGCGCCACCTCGATCTCCTCGGACACGTCGCGATCGCAGACCGCCGCGAGCACCTCTGCCCCGAATTCCCGCCCGATCACCGCCGCCGCCTCGAGCACCTCCGCGGCGCCCTCGGGGAGCCGCGCGAGCCGGCGGGCGACCGCCTCGCGGACGCCCTGCGGGACGGCGACGCCGAGCTCGGCCCCGGCCTCGACCCCGCCCTCGCCCGCGATCAGGCGTACGACCTCGCCGACGAAGAACGGGTTGCCCCCGGTCTGGGAGTGGATCGTCGCGACGAGCTCGGGCGAGGCCCCACGCCCCGTACTGAGCTCGAAGTAGCGGCCGATCGCGGCCTGGTCGAGGCCGCCGAGCGAGATCCGGCTCCGGTTCGGGACCTCGTCGACCTCAGCGATCAGACGGACCATCTCGGGCCTCGCGGCGGCCTCCTCCTCGCGGTAGGCGCAGGCGACGAGCAGAGGATTGCCGGAGACGCGTCCGACGAGGTAGCGCAGCAGCTCGATCGACGAGGAGTCGGCCCAGTGCATGTCGTCGACGACCAGCACCAGCGGCCGCGTGCGGGAGACGCCGACCAGAAAGCCGGCCACCGCGTCGTAGAAGCGGAAGCGCGACTCGTCGCCCCGCAGCGGCTCCGGTTCCGCCACGGAGGGGACGAGGTCGCGGATCTCCGGCAAGAGCCGCGCGATCTCGGGCCCGTCGCTACCCAGCTGCCAGGCGAGACCGACGGGGTCGGCCTCGCGCACGTAGGAGCGGATCGCCTGCGCGAAGGGCCAGTAGGACGGGGTGGCGTCGGCCTCATGGCAGGCCGCGGAGAGGACGAGCGCGCCGCGCATGCGCGCGTAGGTGATCAGCTCCTCGGCGAGCCGCGTCTTGCCGATCCCCGGCTCGCCCTCGATCAGCGCGGCGCCGCCGCGGCCCGACGAGCGCGCGCTCACCGGACGTCGCGCAGCTCCTCGAACTCCGCATCGCGGCCGACGAAGAGGCCCGCTGCGAGGGCGTCGAGCGGGTTCCTCCGGCGCATCCTCCTCCGAGGCGGGTCCGGCTCCGGATCGATCGCCTGCAGCCGGATCCGCACCTCGCGGGCGGACGCGGGGCGCTCCTCGGGAGACTTGGCGAGCAGCGCGAGCACCAGCTGCGTCCAGCTCGGGGCCGACGAGCTCGTTGTGTCGCGAGGGCGGCACGGGCTCGGCGCTGAGATGGCCGCTGATGATGCTGACGGGATCGTCGCCCGGGAACGGCGGCTGGCCGCTCAGCATCTCGTACAGCAGCGCCCCGAGCGAGTAGAGGTCGGCGCGCTCGTCGGTGCGCCGACCGATCGCCTGCTCCGGCGGCAGGTAGGCGGCGGTGCCGACCACCATCCGCTCGACCGCCTCGCGCGAGCGCACGCGCACCGGCGAGGCCGAAGTCGCCGATCCGGGCGCGGCCCTCGGAGTCGAGCCAGACGTTGGCGGGCTTCAGGTCACGGTGGATGATCCCGCACGCCGTGCGCGTGCTCGAGGCCGGCCGCGATGTCGGCGGCGATCGCGAGCGCCCGCTCGATCGGCAGTCGGCGACCGTCCGCGAGCGCGAGCAACTCGCTCGAGATCGCCGCCCGGCATGTACTCGGACGCGATGAAGGGCCGCCGCCCGTCCTGGCCGGCGGCGACGATCGGCACCAGGTGCGAGTGCACGCCGAGCTGCTCCATCGCCTCCGCCTCGAGCCGGGCCCGGGCCAGCGCCGTCTCGGCCATCCCCTCGGTGTTGAAGATCCCGACCGCGGCCAGGGCTCCGTAGCGCTCGCGGTCACGGGCGAGGTACACGCGCTTGCGGGTGCCCTCACCGAGGAAGCCGATCACCTCGAAGCGGCCGCCGCCAACCGCCTCGGGGGCATCGGCGGGGAGCGCTGCCAGCGCCGGTCCGGGGGGCTCGATCCCGAGCGGCCGCAGCGGGCTCGCCGCCGTTCCCCGCGCGGCTCAGCGTCGGAGCCGCAGTTGTCGCAGAAGCGCGCGCCCTCACGGTTCTCGTTTCCGCATGACCGAACACTCATCGGCGCGCTCGAGGATATCCCCGCGCCCGAGCCCCGCGGCCGGGCGCGCCCGCTCAGCCCGTTTCGCTGATCTCAGGCGCTGGTCGGCGACGACGTGACGGACCGCCGTCGTGCGCCCGTCCGGCCACAGGACCTTGACCACCTGCGCGTGCCGGGCGACGCCGAGGCCGAAGGAGACGTCGTAGTTGCCGCTCGCGTGGCGCGAGCCCTCGGCTCTCGCCGACCCAGCCCGCCTGCTTGCCCGCGCTTCGTCTTCACGATCACCTGGGCGCCGATCGCCTCGAGGTTCCCCGGGGGCCCTGCAGCGCCACGTCGAGCCAGTGACCGCCGCGGGTCCGGTTCACGAACAGGTGGCGCGAGACTCGATCCCCTTGTGGCGCTTGATCAGCGAGACGAAGTCGCGGTCGCCGTCGCCCTCGAGGTCGAACCAGCTCGCGGATGCCCACTGCGCCTTGTGCGCCCAGCTGCAGCGCGCCGGTCTCGCTGGAAGGTCCCGTTCGGCGCGCTTGCGGAACAGCCCGCCCGGGACCGCGTCGGCATCGAGGCGGCCGTCGTTGTTGTAGTCGACGAACGAGAGCGCGATCGTGCCCCGGCGCGGGAGACCGAGCTTGCGCGGGCCGGACCGCGTGCAGGCCTGCCATGGCGGTTGATCAGCAGCGCGTTGCCGCCCCGGGCGGAGATGAACAGTCGGGGTCGAGGTCGCCGTCGACGTCGCCGATCGAGATCGACTCGAGCGTCTTGCCGAGGCCGGGCGGGCGCACGACCTGCACGCGCGGAGAAGGTCCCGGTCGCAGGGCTGCGGCGGTAGACGCACACCTTGCCCTTGAAGGCTGCGATCAGCTCCGGCGCGCCGTCGCGGCCGAGGTCGATCCAGCGGTAGAGGTCGCCGCTCACGTTCGCGCTCTGCATCAGGTTCGAGCTCGAACCGAACCTGCCGGCTGGCCTGCTGCCGGTAGAGCAGCGGGTGTCCGCCCTTGCAACCCACGAAGATGTCGAGGTTGCCGTCCTGGTCGAAGTCGACCGGCTCCGGCCGAGCGCCCGCGGCACAAGCCCTTCTGGATGCCGGTGCTCGCGATGTCCTCGTGGAAGCTGCCGTCGCCGTTGCCGAGGTAGAGCTCGTCGCTCGACGTCCTCGGTCAGCCGGCTGATCGCGCCGCGATTGCCGCCGTTGGCGATGTAGGCGTCGATGATCCCGTCGCGGTTGAAGTCGGCCCAGGCGACCCCGTGGCGATCGCCGAGGTCGACCGTGACCCGGTGGGAGCTCGGCACCGTACGGCGCGGGCCGAGGAAGATCCGCTGCCGCGGGAATGTCTCGTTGACCGAGACGTCGAACGGCAGATCCATGAACTGGGCCCGGACGACGATCTCGGCGTCCGGCCCGGCGTTGAAGTCGAGCACGCCCGAGGCCGGATGCGTGCTGCGGTCGGTGCCCCGGTGGACCCGCGCGCCGATGGACGCTCTTCAGCGTGAAGCCACGTCCCCGGTAGCGGATGCTGCCGCTTACGCGCCGCATCGGATCCTGGGCGACCTTGCCGAGATCGTGGGTGACGATGTGGGTGTTGCCGTCCGGCGTCGATCCAGATGTAGAGCCCGGCCGGGACGATCGCCGGCGACGTGAACTGGTCGTCGAAGCCGGGCACGTTGGCGGTCGCGCTCAGGCCCGAGAAATCGAGGCGCGGCACGAGGTGCCCGTCCTCGGTCGATCAGCAGGTTGCCGCGGTAGTGGTGGTGGGTGCTGAAGATGTCCGGGGTCGCCGTCGCCGTCGACGTCGGCGACGCTGACGTCGTAGAGCTTCAGCGGGTTGAGCTGCAGCTTGCGGCTCACGAAGCGCGGCTTCGAGCTCGCGCCCGCATGGGCCGGCAGCAGCGCCGCGGCGAGCAGGAGGACGAGCGGCAGCGCCAGGGCGCGCGCGGGGGCCGTGGGATGTCGGAGGGCTCTCATCATCGCATCGGCTGGGAACAGACACGCGCGGGACGGTAGGTCGCGGTCGGCCGGGGGTGACCCGGACGCCGGCGCCGGCCACGGTGCCGTGGGCCCACGGTCGGTTCAGAACCTCTACAGTCGCCGCCATGTCCAAAGCAACGATGCACACCAACGCAGGTCCGATCGAGTTCGAGCTCTTCGACGAGGACGCTCCGAAGACGGTCGAGAACTTCCGCAAGCTCGCCGGCGACGGCTTCTACGACGGCCTCATCTTCCACCGCGTGATCACCGACTTCATGATCCAGGGCGGCTGCCCCGAGGGCACCGGCACCGGCGGCCCCGGCTACACGTTCGAGGACGAGTTCAACGACCACAAGGTCGTCCGCGGCGCGCTGGCGATGGCGAACGCAGGGCCGAACACCAACGGCTCGCAGTTCTTCATCGTCACCACCGAGGCGGCGCCGTGGCTCGACGGCAAGCACACCGTCTTCGGCGAGGTCGTCTCCGGGATGGACGCCGTCGACGCGATCGAGGGCACCGAGGTCGGCCGCCGCGACCGTCCGGTGGAGCCCCAGGGCATCGCCCAGATCGAGCTCGCGGACTGATCTCGGCGGCGGCTGCCGGCCGCCTACGCGCGGCACTGCTCGGGGCGGAATCGAGGCTCCTGTCCCTCCCGCCGGCGCGGATCAGGGACGGACCGACCCCGGGCGCGCCGTTCATCGTTCACTTCTGCAGGCAGGGGCTGCAGAAGTGACCATCGAATGTGGAGCAACGCTCTTCACCCAGGGCCAAGGCGGTTCCGGTCCTGCGGAACCTCCCGGCGGCGCGGGACTCCGCGCTCGCAAGGCCGAAGCGGCCGCGCCCCGCTCGAGCTGCTACGCGGCCGCCAGCTGGCCGCAGGCCGCGGCGATGTCGCGGCCGCGGGTGAGGCGGATCGTGTTCGGGATGCCGCGGCTCGCGGAGGACGGCGGCGAAGGCCTCGATCGCCTCGCGGCTGGAGCCCGTGTAGCGGCCCGGCGTCGGGTTGTAGGGGATCAGGTTGACCTTGAAGGCCTCGCGTGGGCGCAGCTGCTCGGCCAGCGACCGTCGGCCTGGTCGGGGGCGTCGTTGACGCCGGCCAGCATCAGGTACTCGATGAAGACGCGCTTGCCGCGCTGCTCGCGCCAGCGCAGGCAGGCGGCGAGCACGTCGCGCAGCGGATAGCGGTCGTTGACCGGCATCAGCTCGCTGACGCACGTCCTCCTCGGCGGCGTGCAGCGAGAGCGCCAGCCGGATCCGCGGCCCCTCGGTCGGCGAGACGCTCGATCCCGGGAATCCAGCCGACCGTGGAGACGGTCGTGTGCGAGGTCGCGATGCCCGTGTCCGGCAGCCGCTCGGAGGCCTCGATCACCGCGTCGAGGTTCATCAGCGGCTCCCCCATGCCCATGAAGACGAGGTGGTTGACGGGCTCGGTGCGGCGGAAGTGCAGCACCTGGTCGAGGATCTCGGAGGCGGTCAGGTTGCGGCCGAACGCCATCTGCCCGGTCGCGCAGAAGTTGCAGGTCAGCGGGCAGCCGGACTGGCTCGAGACGCAGACCGAGCGGCGCCCGTCCCGGTAGCGCATCAGCACCGTCTCGAGCGGCCGGCCGTCGAGCGTGTTGAACAGGACCTTCTCGGTGCCGTCGGAGGCGACGCGCGGTCTCGCGCCGGCTACAGGGTCGAGAACGGCACCTCCGACTCCGAGCCGCGAGCGCAGCTCCTTCGGCAGGTTCGTCATCTCCGCATACGAGCGGGCGCCGCGCGCAGGCCCACTCCCACACCTGGCCGGCGCGGAAGGCGGGCTCGCCGGCGTCGGCGAGGGTCTTCTCGAGCAGCTCGAGGTCCATCGGGCCAGTGTGGCAGGCGGCAGGTGCGCGGCTCAGAGGTACCGGCGGGCGGCGCGTTCGGCCGCGGCCCCGTAGCAGCCGCCGAAAGCACGGCGTGGACGAGCAGCGGCTGCAGCTGCCAGAGCTCGACCCGCTCGGCGGCGCCGTCGGCGAGCGGCGCCGCCTCCTCGTAGGCGGCGAAGACGCGCTCGCCGCCCGGGTTGCCGAACAGGCGCAGCATCGCCAGGTCCATCTCTCGGTGGCCGCCGTGCGCGGAGGGGTCGATCAGCCAGGCACGGCCCTCGCCGTCGGCCAGCACGTTGCCTCCCCACAGGTCCCCGTGCAGCCGTGCCGGCGGCTCCGGGGGGCCCGCGAGCTCCTCGATCCGCTCGCAGACCGCCTCGACGGCGCTCGCCCCGCTCGGCCCCGATCGCGCCGCGCTCGCGGCCAGCGGCGGCAAGCGGCAGCAGCCGCTGCTCGGCGTAGACCGACGGCCAGCTCTCCCCCGGCCCGACGTCGAGTCCGAGCGAGCCCAGCCGCTGGCGCCCGGCTCCCGCCTCCGTCCCCTCCGGCTGCGGCATCCAGCCGGGCGCGGGGGCCCCGAGCGCGTGCAGCTCGGCGAGCCCGCGGCCGAACTCCTCGGCGCCGCGCCTCGCCCGAGCGCGCCCGGCTCGACCCACTCGAGCGCCAGGAACGGCGGCTCGGAGCCCGATCCGCGAGCACCGCCGGGACCGGGACGGCGCCCTCGCCGAGCCAGCGCAAGCCGGCCGCCTCGGCCTCGTACTCGCCGGCCTCGACATCGGCCGCGCGTCTTCACGAAGGCGCCGGCGCCGTCGCCGAGCTCGGCGGCGTAGGCATCGTTGATCGACCCGCCCGAGACCGGACGCAGCGAGCTCGACGGACGCCCCGAGCTCGGCCTCGAGCGCGGCGGCGAGCGCGTCCGGGGCGGCGCCGCCGTCAGCGGGCCCGCTTCTCCGCTTCGGCCGCGATCCCGGCGGCGATGCCCTCGACGACGCTGCGCATCAGCGCGTCACGGCGAAGCCGGTGCCCGGGATCTTCGGGCTCGTCTCGACCACGTAGCTCATCCGCGTCGCCCTCGCCCGCCGGGCTCAGCTCGACCGTGCCGACGTGGTCCTTGACCGGGGCGCCGGAGAGCATCCGGTAGGCGAATCGGCGGGGCGGCTCGAAGGCGATGATCTCCTCGCGCACCGGCGGCCCGGCCAGGTGCAGCTTGCGGATCGCGCCGACCCCGTTCGGCGGCGGGTCGCCCTCGCGCTCGAGCTCGACCTTGCGGAAGCGGGTGAAGTCGGCCATCCCGCGGAGGTCGGCGAGCACCTCCCAGACCGTCTCGGGGGGTGCGGAAACCGTACGGGAGAAATCGAGCGTCGCCATCGCGGCCCGATCATATGGAGCGCGGCTCAGACTTGCTTCTGGATCTCGGCGAGCAGGCCCTCGCAGCCGCGCTCGACGAGCTCGAGGACGGCGTCGAAGCCGTCCTCGCCCCCGTAGTAGGGGTCGGGCACCTCGAGCTCGCCCGCGGCGACGGCCTCCGGATCGAAGCTGCGCAGCAGCACGGGCTCGGGGATCTCCGGGTCGCCGGCGGCCAGCTCCCGCAGCCCCTCGAGGTTGGCCTCGTCCATCGCGACGATCCAGTCGAACCGCTCGAAGTCGGAGCGGCCGACCTGCCGCGCGCTCCCGTCGAGCGTGATCCCGCGCCGCGCGCCCGCGGCGATCGCGCGCTCGTCGGGCGGGTTGCCGATATGCCAGCAGCCGAGCCCGGCGCTGTCGATCTCGATCGCGTCCTCGAGACCCGCGGTCGGCGACGAGCTGCCGCATCACCGCCTCCGCGGTCGGCGAGCGACAGATGTTGCCGAGGCAGACGAAGAGGACGCGCGTCATCGGCCCTCGACCCTACGAGAGCGCCGGGGCCCGCCGCTCTGCCTCGCCGGCGACGGCCGCCATCAGGCGGCCGATCGCGACCCGGGTGAAGGCGGCCGCGAGCGGGCCCGCTGAACGGCACGCTGGGCTCGATCTCGATCTCGTACCGCATCTCGGCGCCCGAGCCGCGGGGGCGCACGGTCACCGTGCCGACCTGATGTCTGACCGGGACCCCGGAGAGCACCTCGTAGGCGAAGCGGCTCGGCGGCTCGTAGGCGGTCACGCGCTCACGCAATCGGCGGTCCGAGCAGGTGCAGGGCGCGGATCGCGCCGACGCCGTTCGGGGCCTCGTCGCCCTCCCGCTCGAGCTCCGCCCGGCGGATCGGCGTGAAGCTGGAATAGGAGGCGTGGTCGGTGATCGTCTCGAAGACGACCTCCGCCGGGGCGTCGATCTCGCGGCTCAGCGTCAGGCTCGGCATTGGCACACCCTATGTCCCCGCCTTCAGCAGGCGCTCACGGGCGGTCTTGGTCAGCGGCCGGTAGGCGCCACGGCGTTCGTCCCAGTGCCAGGCGGTGGCCGGCTTCGCGGGCTCGGGCAACCCCCGCTCGGCGAGCTCCGGCGTCCGCACGCGGTACCAGGTGGTCACGGGGATCTCCTCGACGAGGCGGACCAGCTGTGGACGCCCCGGCGAGCCGAGCGGCGCCAGCACGCGATCGAGGTCGGCCGGGCCGAGCTTGCCGCCGGCGCGGAGGCGGACCGCGGCGACGGAGACGCCGCCGACGCCGTAGGCGACGGCGAGGCGAACCGAGGGCAGGTCGGCGAGCGCGTCCTGGATCGGCCCGGCCGGCACGACGCCCTCGGCGGTCCGCACGAGGGCGGGAACGTGGTCGACGAGCCAGAAGTCCCCGTCGACGTCGCGGCGGAACAGATCGCCCGTCTCGAGCCAGGCGTCGCCGGGCTCGAAGACCCCGCGCAGCGTGCCGCTCGAATTGACTGCCTCGGGACGTACGCGGGCCAGCAGCATTCCGGTCTCGCCTCGCGCGCACGGCTCGGCGAAGCCGTCCGGGCCCTCGATCAGGCGGCGGCGACCCGCGTCGTAGCGGGCGATCCGCACCTCGGCGCTGCCGGGCAGTGGCTTGCCCTTACAGCCAGCCTTCTCCCCGGTCAGGTTGACGAGCACGGCATCGCCCTCGGTCGAGGCGTAGAACTCGAGCACTCGCGCCGGCGCGAACCGGTCGCTGACCTTCTTCCAGGTCGAGCGTGGCATGCCCGAGCCCATGAACAGGCGCACCGGATGGTGCCGCTCGCCGGGATCGGGCGGGGCCTCGGCGATCTCGTCCAGCATCGTCCACGTGTAGGAGACGACGCTCGCCCCGTAGCGGCGGACCTCCTCCCAGAAGTTCGCCGGCGTCACGTCCTCGGCGACCGCGAGCCGGGAGCCGCCGGCGACGGCGCCGCCGATCGTCATGAGCAGCGCCGATGGGTGGTAGACGGGGGTGGCGCTGTAGACGGTGTCGCGGTCCGAGAGCGCGGCCGAGGAGGCGGTGCCGAAGGCCGACAGCGCCCAGCGCCCGTTCGTGATCCGGTTCGTCCGCGTACGCTCGCCGGCGCCCGTGAAGAGGATGAAGGCGAGATCGCCGGCGCGGCCGGGGTCGGGCCTGTACCAGGCGGGAACCCGGACCTCGTCCGGGTCGATCTGCTCCATGTCGATGAGGCCGCGGGCGAGCTTCCGCGGCCCCCCGCCGCCGCCGAGCACGTACACCTGACGGCCCGTGGCACGCGCCGTCGATTCGGCGTTCTGCGGGTCGCAGACGATCCGCGTCACCTTGCCGAGCTCGGCCTCGCGCATGTGGTCGCCGTCGGGCCGCATCAGCACCGCGACCGCCCCGATCCGGCTCAGCGCCGCGACCGCGGTGAGCGCGCTCGGCCGCGTCTGCATGAGCACACCGACGTGCTCGCCCTGGCGGACGCCGATCTGCAGCAGGCCGCGGACGACGTTGTCGATGCGCTCGTTGACGGCCGCCCTGGTGTGGCCGCGGTCCTCGAACAGCAGCGCCACGTCCTCGGGCGAGTGCCTCGCCTGCTCGTCGATCAGCAGCCCGAAGGAGATCCGCGTGCTCGGGGTGATCCGGCCGAGGCGGTTCAGGCGCCCGAACTGGCCCGCCCCCTCCCCGATGAGCGAGCGCGCGGTCCGGGCCGAACCGACCGCGGCCCCGGCGAGCGCCTGGGCGGCGCCCAGGCCCGCGCCCGCGGCGAGCTCGAGCCCGGTCCCGAGCCGCCCTCCGATCGGCCCTTCGTCCTCGTCCTCCTCGTGCTCGCGCGCCGGCGTGACGCCGTCGGGGAGCGGCCCCTTCCCGGCCCGGTGCCGGCACCAGCCCGCGACCGTCGGCCAGGTCGTCTCGACGGAGGTCGAGCCGACGACGAGGCCGAAGTGCCCGGCCGGCAGGGTGCACTCGTAGACCTCCGAGCGGGGCGCGGCCCGGGTCACGGCCCGGACCGTGTGCGGCGGCGCGATGTCGTCGGTCTCGCCGACGAAGACGAGGACCGGACACCTCATGTCGGCCAGGGTGACGAGGCGATCCTCGATCACGAAGCCCCCGGAGACCATGCGGTTGTGGACGCCGAACTGGCGCACCACCTCGGCCAGCGCCGGGCCGGGCCAGGCGACCCACCCCTCAGCCTCGAGGAAGCGGCGCTGGCGCTCCTTCGGCAACAGCGCCTCGCGGTCATGGAGCTGGCGCAGGAACTGGATCCGCTGGCGCAGCGACTTGCCGGGGTCGAGCAGGCGGAAGCCGGTGCGGCTCGCCCAGGCGGGGAGCGCGGTGCGGGCGAGCACGTTGTCCGCGAGGAAGGCGGCGCCGCGAGTGAGGATCTCCTCCGGCAGCCCGAAGGTGAGCGTGCCGCGGGTGTCGACCGGGCTCCCGAAGACGACGACGCTCGCGATCGACTCCGAGCGGCGGTAGGAGGCCGCCTGGTAGCAGAACATGCCGCCCTGGCTGTAGCCGCCGACGTGCACGTCGCGGCCGGTCTCGGCGGCGATGATGTCGATCGCCTCCGAGACGGCGAGCACGTGGTCGGCGAGGGAGCGCTCGAGACCACCCTCCTCCTTCTCCGGCGCGCCGAAGTCGACGACCCAGGGCTCGACGCCGTGCGCATGGAGGATCGTCACCGCGCTCGAGGTCGGGGCGACGTCGTAGACCTCCGCCGCGAGCATCATCGGCGGTACGAGGACGATCGCCGGGAAGTCGGGGCGCGTGCCGTCGGCCCGGTCGGGCGGGTAGTAGCGGCGCAGGCGGAAGACCGGGCGCTCGGCGAAGACCTCGTAGGGGCTCGGCTGCTCCTCGATCTGCAGGCCGCCGAAGCGGGCTACCTCGAGGGCATTCTGGGCTGCCGCGCCGATCCGGGCGGCGGGCGCCGTGATCGCGTCTGGGACGAGCGGCATCTATAAGGGGGTAGCGGGAAGGGGCGGCGCCCCCGGGGCGGAACCGACTCTAGACCATCGATCCTGAGCGCCCGCGGGGTCTGCGGCGGCCTCGTCTGGGCGCACGGCTGCAGGCTCTTCGATCCCGGCGCGGGCCCGCAACCCTGCGCCTACGATCGGTTTCCGGGTTCGGGGCGGCAGGGGCCGCCTGCCTCACCCCTCCCTTCCGTCTATGCCGAGACCGGACGCTCGCACACGACATCCAGGGCGGCGCCTCGCGGCAGCCGTGCTCGCGGCGATGCTCGCCGTGGCCGTCGGCGCGTTGCTCGCGACGCCGGCGAGCGGCCGTCAGTACATCCCGCCGAAGAACCACATCTACGAGGGCGTGAGCGACCTCGGCAACAAGGACGGCTACATCGGCTTCACCAAGGCGGTCGATCGCCACGTGCCGGTGATGCAGGCGTTCACGGCCTGGGGCCAGAACCTGAAGGAGTACAAGCAGCGCTGGAAGCGGACCGAGACGCGCGGCATGCTCAGCATCTCGACCTCGCCCTGCTACGAGTGCAACGAGGTAATCAGCCCGCGGGCGATCGCCGCCGGCAAGGGCGACGGCTACCTCATCCGCCTGAACCGCTTCCTCGCCGAGTGGGGGCGTCCCACCTACATCCGGCTGCTGCCGGAGATGAACGGCCACTGGAACCCGTACTCGGCCTTCAACGGCGACGGCTCGGGGCGCGGCCCGAGCCACAACACCAAGCAGTTCCGCCGTGCCTGGCGGCGGACGGCGATCATCGTCCGCGGCGGGCCCCGGGGGCGCATCAACCACAAGCTGCTGCACCAGCACATGCCGCGGATCAAGGCCCACCACGTGCCCCGCTACCTGCACCGCGCCCACGCCGCCTTCATCTGGTGCCCGCAGACGGCGGGCTCGCCGAACAAGCCGAAGAACCGGCCCGGGGCCTACTGGCCCGGCTCCCGCTACGTCGACTGGATCGGGGCCGACATCTACGGCAAGTACCCGAACTTCAGCGGCCTCGAGCGCTTCTACAAGTCGCGCAAGAGCTTCCCGTTCATGATCGGCGAGTGGTCGCCCTGGGACAGCGACAACCCGAGCTTCGTCGAACCACCTGCACGAGTGGGCCGAGGCCCACAACCGCGTCCACATGCTCGTCTACTACCAGGGCTTCGGAAAGGGGAACCCGTTCCTGATCCAGCACTACCCGGCGAGCGAGGCGGCGCTCCGAGGCCAGCTCGACAACAGGCGCTACAGCCGCTTCGCGCCGCACTCGGCCCGCCCCGGCGACAAGGGCAGCGGCAAGGGACACCCCGGCAAGCCGCACAAGCACAAACACCATCACAAGCATCACGGCCACAAGCACAAGGGCCACCACAAGCACAAGCACCACGGCCACAAGCACAAGGGCCACCACAAGCACCATCACCACAACTCGGGCGGCATCGGCGCCTGAGGGCGGCGGGGATCTAACTGCCGGGCTCTGGACCGGCGCCCGGCGCCTCGTCCCCGGTCAGCTCCCAGATCGCCCGCTCGCCCTCGGTCTCGACGCGGGCGGCGCCCGTCTCCCGCAGGTGATCGAGGTAGGCGAGCGCGAGCTGCAGGCCCCAGGCGGCGGTGGCGGGCGAGTAGTCGGAGCCGAGGAGGTCGCCGACGACGTCGTACGGCGTCTTCGGCCCGCCCTCCAATGAGGAGCGGACGGCCTCGAGCTGTGCCTCGGTGACGTCGCGGTTCGCGTCGACCTTGGCCGGGATTCCCCGGAACGGCCGGCCGTGCCCGGCCAGGCACAGGTCGGTGCCCAGGTCGCGGACGTGGTCGAGGGAGTCGAGGAACTCGCCCACCGGGTCGGGCGTATGGCCCTGATCGAAGAAGACCGAGACGCGACCGAGCAGATGATCGCCGGAGATCATCAGCCGCCGGTCGGGCTGATGGAGGACGACGTGGGAGGGCGCGTGGCCCGGGGTCTCGTAGGTGCGCCAAGTGCCGATGTCCGTCTCGACCTCGACGCCTTCGACCAGTTCGCGGTCGGGCTCGACGAGCCGGTCCACGACCGGGGGTTCGTTGCGTCGGTTCTCGTATGCCTCGATCGCCGCCCGCGGGACGCCGCTCTGGCGGGCGATTTCGATCCGCCGGTCCCAGGCACTGTCGGGATCCTCGACGATGGCGCGCATGTGGCCCCAGGCCGGATGCATCCACAGCTCACAGCCGGCCGCATCGACCACCGTGCCGGCGGCCCCGTAGTGGTCGGCATGGGAGTGCGTACAGACGAGCAGCCTCACGTCGCCGAGCGAGAACCCGGCCCCGCGCAGGCCGAACTCGAGCTGACCCTCCGCCGCGGGACCGCCGACGCCGGTGTCGAACAGCACGAGGCCACCATCCGCGGCGACGGCCCAGGCGTTCACATGGGGGACGCCCGGCCATGGGCAGGGCAGCCGGATCCGCCAGATCCCCGGCAGCACGCGCTCGGTGCGCGGCATCTCGGGCGGCTTCGGCGGGCGCTCGGGGCTCACCCCGCAATCGTCCCATCCATGGGCCGGCCGCGCGGAGCGCCCGCTCAGCGGACGGGCGAGGGGGCCCGGGTCGGCGGCACCGGGAGCAGCGCGCGGGCCTGCTTGAACGTGAGCAGGCGTCCGTTGCGCTCGTCGATGAGCTTGAGCCGGGTGCAGCGCAGGCTCTCGCGCAGGGTCAGCACCGGAACGTCGGCGAAGACGGGCAGGCCGTCGTGCGCGGCCTGGAGCCGGTAGTTGGGAACGCGCGCGTTGAGGTGATGCACGTGGTGGAGGCCGATGTTGCCCGTGAAGAAGCGCAAAGGCTGCGGCAGCTTCAGGTAAGAGCTCCCCCGCAACGCTGCCTCCGCGTAGCTCCAGCGATCCGAGGACTCCCAGTAGACGTCCTCGAACTGGTGCTGGACGAAGAACAGCCAGACTCCGGCGCCGCCGGCGATCAGCACCATCGGCAGCTGGATCAGCAGGAACGTCTGCCAGCCGATCAGCAGGCAGACCCCCGCGACCGCCGCAAGGACGGCGAGGTTCGTGAGCAGGACGCTGTTGCGATGCGCGCGGCTGCCGCGCTTGGGAAGCAGGCGTGGCTGGATGACCAGCGACCAGATCGGCCCGAGCCCGAACATCACCAGCGGACTGCGAAAGGCGCGGTAGGCGAGCCGGACCCGGAGCGGTGCCCGCTGGTACTCGCTGACCGTCATCGTCATCACGTCGCCGGTGCCGCGACGGTCGAGATCGCCGGCGGAGCCGTGGTGGATCGCGTGCGAGTGACGCCAGGCCGTGAATGGATGCAGGACCAGCAGCCCGAACAGGCGCCCGAACCAGAGGTTGTTGAGGCGCGAGGTGAAGAGAGAGCCGTGCGTGCAGTCATGGAAGAGGATGAACGTGCGCAGCAGAAAGCCCGAGGCCAGGACCGAGAGCGCCAGCGCGAGCCAAACGGAGACGTCGAGGAGCAACACCATCACCGGCCACAGCGCCAGGTACGCGACCGGCGCGGTGAGGATGTCAAGCGCGGTCCGCGGTCGGCTCGGCCTCGCGTAAGGAGCGATTGCTTGCCGCCAGAGAGGATCCGGGGGGCTCGTGGGTGCGTTGGTGGTTCGGGTCAAAAGGAACTTCCGAACCGCTGTACGTGCGTCCCGGGATATCCATGGTAGCGCCGGGGACCGTCCGGAGAAAGGCCCCGGCGGATCTTTGTACGGGTGGATAACACGACCCGCGGCCGTCGCCCTAAGGTTCCCGGTCCCCACAACTTGACCGGCAGCGAGCGATCGGAGACGACCGTTCCTCGCTGCCGTGAACGAGAGACGAGGAGAAGACCACCGCATGACCAACGTCACCCGAGCCCGCAAGCACAACGTCAGCGCGGGTACCTGGAGTCCCACCGATTCGCTGGGACAGGCGAATTTGACCGAGGACGAGGGACTGCCCTTCGGTACCAACGTCTTCGGGGGTGATATCCAGCGCGAGCGGCTCTCGAAGGACACCTACAAGAAGCTGCAGGCGACCCTCGACTCCGGCGAGCCGCTCGACGCATCGCTCGCCGACGAGGTTGCGGAGGCGATGAAGACCTGGGCGCTCGAGAACGGGTGCACCCACTTCACGCACGTGTTCCAGCCGCTGACGGGCCTCACCGCCGAGAAGCACGACTCGTTCTTCGAGCCGGACCGCGAAGGCGGCGCCCTCGCCGACTTCTCCGGCAAGGAGCTGATCCAGGGCGAGCCCGACGCCTCCTCGTTCCCCACCGGTGGCATCCGGGCGACCTTCGAGGCGCGCGGCTACACGGCATGGGACCCGACGAGCCCGGCCTTCATCCTCGAGAACCCGAACGGGGCGCTGCTCTGCATCCCGACGGCGTTCGCCTCCTGGACGGGCGAGGCGCTCGACGCGAAGATCCCGCTGCTGCGCTCGATGGACGCGCTCTCGAAGGCCGCGATCAGGGCGCTGCGCCTGCTCGGCGACTCCGAGAGCCAGCGCGTGTTCACCACGGTCGGCCCCGAGCAGGAGTACTTCCTGATCGACGAGCAGTACTACTACGAGCGGCCCGACCTGTACACGACCGGCCGCACGCTGTTCGGCCAGCAGCCGCCGAAGGGCCACGAGCTCGACGACCACTACTTCGGCTCGATCCCCGAGCGGGTGCTTGCCTGCATGATGGAGACGGAGCGGGAGCTGATCAAGCTCGGCGTCCCGGTCAAGACCCGCCACAACGAGGTCGCCCCCGGCCAGTACGAGATCGCGCCGATCTTCGAGAACTCGAACGTCGGCTCCGATCACCAGCAACTGACGATGCAGATCATGCAGACCGTCGCCCGCAAGTACGGGCTCATCTGCCTGCTGCACGAGAAGCCGTTCGCCGGCGTCAACGGCTCCGGCAAGCACAACAACTGGTCGATGGGCACCGACACCGGTACCAACCTGATGGACCCGGGCGACACGCCGGCGGAGAACACGAGCTTCCTGTTCTTCTGCGCGGCCGTGATCCAGGCGGTGAACAAGCACCAGGGCCTGCTTCGGGCCTCGGTCGCCAACATCGGCCAGGACCACCGCCTCGGCGCGAACGAGGCGCCGCCGGCGATCATCTCGATCTTCCTCGGCGCGGAGCTGGAGAAGGTCTTCGACGCGATCGAGAGCGGTGAGGGCGACCCGAACACCCCGGGCAGCTTCCTCGGGCTCGGCACGCCGGTGTTGCCGCCGCTGCCGATGCACGGTGGCGACCGCAACCGGACCTCGCCGTTCGCCTTCACGGGTAACAAGTTCGAGTTCCGGGCCCTCGGGTCGAGCATGTCGCTCGCCTTCCCGAACACGGTCCTGAACACGATCGTCGCCGAGGCGATCGACGATCTCGCCGACGAGCTCGAGACGAAGAGCGGCGACGTCGCCGAGAAGGTCGCGGCCGTGGTCAAGGAGTCGTACTCCGCCAACAAGGTCGTCTGCTTCATGGGCGACAACTACTCGGACGAGTGGCACGCCGAGGCCGAGCAGCGCGGGCTCAAGAACCTGCGCTCGACCCCGGACGCGCTGCCCGAGGTGCTGGCGCCGGCGACGATCGCACTGTTCGGCAACTACAGCGTCCTCGACGAGCGCGAGCTCGACGCTCGCTACGAGGTCTGGATCGAGCAGTACGCGATGAAGGCCAACATCGAGGCCGAGACCGGGTACCGGATCGCGAAGACGATGATCGTCCCAGCCGCCGTCCGCTACCTCGACCTGCTCGAGGACGCGAAGGTCGCCGGCATCGAATCCGAGGTCCGGGACCTGACCGAGGAGTTGCTCGAGGAGCTCGACAAGCTCGCCAAGGCGAACGAACCGCACGACGCCGAGGGCCTCGAGGCTGCCAAGCACGCGCGCGACGAGCAGCTCAGCGCGCTCGCCGACGTCCGCGAGGTCGTCGACAAGCTCGAGGGCGTCATTCCCGACGACCTCTGGCCGCTGCCGAAGTACTCGGAGATCCTCTTCCTGCGCTAGCCGCGCCGCATATCGATCTCCGGAGAGCCCGGGCCGCGAGGCCCGGGCTCTTCTCTTTGCCGGGGGGCGCGCCCGGCGGCCCACTCGGAAGCGAGGGGAGGATTCACCGCCCTATTTGCGGTCAATCCTCCTCTCGTCGGGACCGAGTCACCCGCCCGCCCCAGGCGAGTGGCACACCTACCGGCAGAGCCAGGCGTGCACGTTGTCGCCCAGCATCGCTTCGGTCTGCTCCTCGCTCACGCCCAGCTCGTGCAGCTGGGCGAGGATCGTCTCGAAGATGTAGGTGAAGTGCCAGTTCGGAGCCATCTGCGCGATGAGCTCCGGCGGGAACCAGTCGATCGTCGCGCAGGCGTCCTGCGAGAGCGTCATCCGGTCGGCGTGGCCGCGCTCGACGAGGGCGGCCACCGTCGCGTTGCGCTGCTCGGTCGGGAGGATGATGTCGAGCCCGTAGCGGTCCATGCCGATGAAGGGCCCGCGCTGCAGGAGCGCCTCGATGTAGTCGAGGTCGTCGGTGTCACCGGTATGCGCGACCTGGACCAGCGACGGGTCGATCCCCTCGCTGTCGAAGACGTCCATGATCTCGAGGCCGCGGCGGGTGCCTGGGTGCGAGTGGGCCATGATCGGCCTGCCGGTGCGCTTGCTCGCCTCGGCGCAGGCGCGCAGCACGCGCTCGACGTGCTCGGTCACGCCCGGCTCGTCGACGGCGCACTTGAGGAAGGCCGCCTTCACGTCCGTGCCCTGGATCCCCTCCTCGATGTCGTGGACGAAAGCCCCCACGAGCGCCTCCGGGTCACGGTTCCCGAAGTACTGCGGGATGAAGGTGTAGTGGGCTCCGTAGATGCCGGTGCACATGACGAGCTGGATCCCCGTGCGCTCGACGACCCGCTGCGCGAAACGGGCGTCGCGACCGAGGTCCATGCAGGCGGGGTCGACGATCGTCTTCACCCCGCGCGCCATCGCCCGCTCGACCTGCTCCACCGCGAGCCGCTCCTCCTCGGCCTCGTCGTAGAGATGCGGGAACTGGAAGCGGACCGCCTCCGAGCTCGAGCGGAGGTGCTCGTGGCCCAGGGTCCGCCCGAGCGCCGCCGCATCGATCGGACCGGCGACGGTTTCAACCTCTCCCATGGCCGGAAACATATTCCCCCCGCTGGCGCTTCGACGCCGTGGACGGTCTCGCGGCGCGCTGCCCGGCTCGTGGACGACCCGCGGCGGCTTCGCCGATGGGAGAATCACCCCCGGACGATCCCCACAAGGACGGGATCTCGAGCCGATGCGTGGGACACCCCTCAGAGCCGCGTTCATCGCCGTCGCCGTCGCGGTCCCTGCGGCCTGCCTCGGCGCCGGCCCGGCCGGCGCGCTCGCCGCCGCTCACGGCAAGGCCCGGCTCAGCGTCAGCCGGCTCGGGCGCCCGCCGGCGCAGGCGGTCACCGTGGGCGATCGCGTACGGATCCCGCTCACGGTCCGCAACCGCGGCCGTCACGGCGGGCGCAGCCCCGTGAAGCTGATCGTTCCGGCCGCGTCCGGCGCCCGCCACGGCAAGCGCCTGGCCCTGAAGCCGGACAAGCGCTTCGGCGCGGGGACCGCGCGCAAGCTCGGCTTCCACTTCCCCCTCCCCCGCAAGCTCTCACCGGGACCGGAGCAGGAGCGTGCCGCCTGGGATCTCGCCGCGTGCGTGCGTCGCCACGGAGACGGTTCCCCGTTCCGCTGCCGGACGGCGAAGCGCAAGCTCATCGTCGCCGCCCCTCCCCTCCCCCCGAGGTTCAAGCCGGGCGGGCGCAGCGCGGGCGACCGCCTCTTCCCGCAGATCGGCAATACGGGCTACGACGCGACTCACTACGACATCGACGTCGACTACGACCCCGTCGACAACCGCTTCTCTCCCGATACGCGCTCGACGATGACCGCGACCGCGACGCAGGACCTCGGCCGGTTCAGCCTCGACTTCCAGCGGCTCAACATCAAGCGGGTCGAGGTGGACGGCACGCCGGCACGCTTCGAGCTCGTCAACGCGAAGCCGCGGCTCGCGGGCGCGACGCAGCCGGTCAAGCTGATCGTCGACCCGGCCGCCGGCATCCCCAGGGAACGAGCTTCGAGGTCAGCGTCCGCTACGCGGGCAAGCCGGTCGAGATCACCGACCCCGACGGTTCGAAGGAGGGCTGGGTCCGCGCCTGTCTCGGGGTCAGCACCTCGCTGACCTGCGACGGCGGCCTCGTCGTCAACGAGCCCGTGGGGGCCGCCGGGCTGGTTCCCGAACGACAACGTTCCCTCCGACAAGGCCTCGGTCCGGACCGCGATCACGATCCCGAACGCCTACGCGGCGCTGGGCACGGGGGAGCTGGTCTCCCGTAAGGCGGTCGGCGCGGGCAAGCGCCGCTGGACCTGGAACGAGGACGACCCGACCGCCACCTACCTGACGACGGCCACCGTCGGCAAGTTCGCCTACTCGCAGGGGACGATGGACGAGACCGGCACGGGGCGAACGCTGCCGACGTATCTGGCGATCGACTCCTCGGCGCTGCCGACGCAGAAGACCGACCTGCGCGATTCCTTCGCGCGGATGCCCGCGATGATCAACTTCCTCGCCGCGCGCTTCGGCGCCTACCCCTTCGACTCCGTGGGCGCGATCTTCGACAACGTGCCGACGCTCGGCTACGCGCTCGAGGTGCAGACCAAACCCGCCTACGCGTTCCTGTCTCGCAGCGACCCCACCGTCCTGCACGAGCTCGCGCACCAGTGGTTCGGCGACTCCGTCTCACCTTCGCAGTGGTCCGACATCTGGTTCAACGAGGGCTGGGCCGAGTGGTCGACCTGGTACTGGGACTACGAGGCGAACGGGTCCAGCGACAGCCCTGCGGCGACCTTCGACAGCAACTACGCAAGCGCCTCCGACTCGGACTGGTCGATCCCGCCGGCGACGCTCGATGGCGATCCCGCCAACCTGTTCGCCGAGTTCCCGACCTACGTGCGCGCGCCGATGATGCTCGAGGGACTGCGGCAGATCGTCGGCGACGACGCCTTCTTCGCCCTCGCTCGCGCGATCGCCTCGAAGCACGCCTACGGAAACATCAGCACCGCGCAGTTCATCGCGCTGGCCGAAGCCGACAGCGGCCTGACAGGGGCTGCCCTCGACCGTCTCGACCGTTACTTCAAGCAGTGGCTGTACGCGAAGGTCAAGCCGACGATCCTCCCCTCGGACTTCTGAGCGTGCGCGCGGCGCTCGTCGGCGTGCTCGCGCTGCTGCTGCTCGCCTGTGGCTGCGGGAGCGACGAGCCCGCTCCCGAAAGCACGGATGCGGCGGCAGGCGGCGGCCCAGGCGAACGGCCGGCGCGGGGCGAGCAAGGCGGCGCGGCGACGCCCAAGCCTCTGCTCCGCAGCGGCGATCGGGTCGTTCTGATCGGCGACAGCCTCGCGACCGAGGCGCCACCGACCTACGCCGACCTCCTGCCCCGGGCCGCAGCGCGCGATGGCGTCCGCGGGGTCGAGACGGTCAACCTGGCCGAGCCCGGCTCGACGAGCACCGACTGGCTGCCGGGGAGGCCGCTGTTCGACGACCGCCTCGCGCCGCAGCTCGGCGACGCCGACGTCGTGCTCGTGACCGTCGGCGGCAACGACCTGCAGGAGGCGCTCGGAGCGAGCGACGGGGTTGCCGCGGCGGGGTCGGGGGCGGACTCCGCCGGCGCAGCGCTGCGGGCGATCGACCGCAGCGGCCACAACATGAAGCGGACCTTCGCCGCGATCAGGCGCGCCAACCCCCACACCCGGATCGCCTACGTCGCCTACCCGGACTACTCCGACTCGGGCGCCTGGCAGTCGGCGGCGGGCTCAGCGGGAACGCTGGCACTCGCATCGGCCTCGGCGCGCAGCTCGATGCCGCGCGCGCGGCGGGCCCGGATGCGGTGGTCGACATGCTGGCCGCCACACGCGCGCACGGGATCGACCCGCTGCTCGCCGGCGATCCCCAGTACCTCAGCGCCGCCGGACACCGCTTCTACGCCGAGCGCATCGCCGCGGCGCTGTCGGAGCCGGAGCCCCCGCCCGGCTGAGCCGCCTCGAGCCCGAAGGCGTCCGCGACGAGCTCGTACGAGCGCACGCGGTCGCGGGCGTCGTGCGTCGAGCACATCAGCATCAGCTCGTCGGCGCCGCTGCGCGAGAGCAGCTCCTCGTAGGTCTCGCGCACGAAGGTGGGTGGCCCGACGACCATCCGCAGCGCCTCGATGTTCGCGGGCGGCGGCGAGGGCGAGTCCTCCGCGGCCGCTTCGTCGGGGCTCGGCAGGGGCGTGGGCGCACCCGCGCGGAGACGCCGGAAGGCGACGCGGGCCGGGGCCGCGAGCCGCTGCGCCTGCTCCTCGTCCGGCGCGCAGATCGCGTTGTGGCTGAGGATCGCGTAGGGCTCCGGCCACAGCTCCGAGGGGCGGAACTGCTCGCGGTAGGCGCGCAGCATCGGGACGGCCCCCTCCGGGTTGATCTGCCCGGCGAACGCGAAGCCGAGGCCGGCCTCGGCCGCGAGCGTCGCCGAGAAGTCGCTCGAGCCCAGCAGGAAGACCGGTGGGAGCGGAGCGTCGTCCGGGGCGGCCCGAACGGGATCGAGCGGCGGCTCGCCGGGCCCTGGACTGACCGGACCGAAGGGATGGTTCTCGGGCCACTCCTGCAGGCCGCTGAAGGCGAGCAACTGGCCCAGCTGCTGTGGCAGCTCGGCGCCCCCCGGCCCGCGGCCGCCGCGCAGCGCCATCGCTGTCCGGTAGTCGGTGCCGGGGGCGCGCCCGATCCCGAGGTCGATCCGCCCCGGGTAAAGCGCCTCGAGCACCTTGAACTGCTCGGCGACGTGAAGCGGCGTGTGGTTGGGCAGCATCATCCCGCCGGAGCCGAGGCGGACGCGCTCGGTGCGCGCCGCCGCCGCCGCGATCATCAGCTCCGGCGACGAGCTCGTGACCATGCCGCCGCCGTGGTGCTCGGCGAACCAGATCCGGTGATAGCCGAGCCGATCGGCCACCCGGGCGAGCTCGATCGACTCCCCGACGGCGGCGCGCTCGCCACGGCCGGCGGCGACGGGGGAGAGGTCGAGGACGGATACGCGCGGCATTGGCGAAACGGTAGCGAGAGCTCCCGGCAGCCCTCGGCCACGAGTTCGTGAGCTTCAGGCCTCGACCGCCGCCGCGGCCTCCATGCGCTCGTGCAGGAGGTTGCGGTCGGCGTCCGAGACGATCCGCAGCTGGCCCTGGAAGCCGAGCGTCCAGGGCTCGGCCGGCCACTTGCTCAGGTGTTCATCTAGAGGCGCGGTCGGGAAGTCGGGGGTTGACGTGCCGACCCGAGTCGGCTAGGTTGCTTTACATGGAAGCTGCTCGTGTAAAGCAAGAGGATCTGCAAATCGCCGCCGCCTGGAACGACCCCAAGCGCTACCTGTGGCTGCTCGGGCTGGTCGTCCCGCTGCTTCCCTTCCTCGCCTGGGGGCTGGCGCAGCTGAGCGGGCTCGGGATCGCCTACTGGTTCGGCCCGTTCGTGGTCTTCGGGGTCATCCCGTTCCTCGACACGGCGATCGGCAAGGACTCCGAGAACCCACCCGACTCGGCGATCCGCTACCTCGAGCAGGACCGCTACTACCGCTGGTGCACGTACCTGTTCCTGCCGCTGCAGTTCGCGTCGCTGATCTTCGCCTGCGCCCTGTGGAGCTCCGGCGAACTCAGCTTCCTCGAGGAGCTCGGGCTGGCGCTGAGCGTGGCGATGGTCGGGGGGATCGCGATCAACACCGCACACGAGCTCGGCCACAAGCGCAAGGGATACGAGCGCTGGCTCTCGAAGATCGCGCTCGCGCAGACCGGCTACGGCCACTTCTTCATCGAGCACAACCGCGGCCACCACGTCCGCGTCGCCACGCCCGAGGACCCGGCGAGCTCGCGCCTCGGCGAGAGCTTCTGGGAGTTCCTGCCGCGCACCGTCACGGGCAGCCTGCGCTCGGCGATCCACCTCGAGCGCGAGCGCCTCGCGCGCGTCGCCGAGGTCAACGGCAAGGGGTCGGGCGGCTTCTGGACGATCCACAACGACGTCCTCAACGCCTGGGCGATGACGCTCGTGCTCTTTGCCGCGCTCACCGTCGGCTTCGGGCTCGAAGTGCTGCCGTGGCTGCTCGTGCAGGCCGTCGTCGGCTTCTCCCTGCTCGAGGTCGTCAACTACCTCGAGCACTACGGGCTGTTGCGGCAGAAGCAGGACGACGGCCGCTACGAGCGCTGCCGCCCGGAGCACAGCTGGAACAGCGACAACATCGCCTCCAACGTCTTCCTCTACCACCTGCAGCGCCACTCCGACCACCACGCCAACCCGATCCGTCGCTACCAGGCACTCCGCCACTTCGAGGGGCTGCCGGAGCTGCCCTCGGGCTATGCGACCATGATCGTGCTCGCCTACGTGCCGCCGTTGTGGCGGCGCACCATGGATCCCCTCGTCCTCGCCCACTACGGTGGTGACGTGACCCGCGCCAACATCCTCCCCCGCAAGCGCGAGCGGATCCTGGCGAAGTACGGCGCCGCCGCGGCAGCCGACCACACGCTGCGCGCGCAGCCGAAAGTCCGGGGTCGAAGCGAGCGGCGCCACCGCCTTCGTCTGCCCGGGCTGCGGCTACACCTACGAGGAAGCGCGCGGCGCTCCGCGCGAGGGGTTCGCGGCCGGGACGGGCTGGAGCCAGGTCCCCGATGACTGGTGCTGTCCCGACTGCGGCGTCCGCGAGAAGGTCGACTTCGAGCCGGTGGTCGCGGCGGGGTGAGAACCGAAGCCCGGCCCGCCCGCAGCGCCCCCAGCGCCTCGCCCGAGGTTCGCGAGCGGCTCCTCGACGCGGTCGGCGAGCTGCTCTCGGATCGCACCTGGTCGCAGGTGCGGATGGCGGACGTCGCCGAGCGCGCCGGCTTCAGCCGGCAGACGATCTACAACGCGTTCGGGACGCGCGAGCAGTTGGCGCTCGCCTACGTCACGCGCGAGGCGGAGCGCTTCCTCGCGACTGTGAGCGAGGTGATCGCCGCACACGCCCCCGACCCCGAGGCGGCGCTGCGGGCCGCGCTCGAGATCTTCCTCGCCGCCGCCGGCAGCCACCCGCTCGTGCGCGCGATCGCCGCCTCGCAGCAGGGCGACGAGCTGCTCGTCCTCGTGACCACCGGCGGCGGACCCGTCCTCGGACCCGTGACCGAGGGCCTCGCCGCCGTGATCCGCGAGAACTGGCCCGAGGCCGATCCCAGCGCCGCCGCGCTCACCGCTGACACACTCGTCCGGCTCGCGATCAGCCACGCGGCCCTGCCGAGCGGCACCCCGGAGGACACGGCCGACCGCGTCGCCCGGATCCTGGCCCCCTATATAGACGCGCAGATCGGCTCCGGCCGCTAGGTTGCCGGGCGCTATGCGCGCCCGCCTGCTCGGTGCCCTCTGCCTGATCGCGGCCTTCGCCGTCGCCCTGACTGCCTGCGGCCAAAAGAGCGAGGACACGACGGCGACCGACAACGCATGGGCCGGGCAGAAGATCCCGATCGGCAGCGTCTACTCGACGACCGGCCCGGGGGTCGCCTTCGGGCCCCAGCAGCTGCGCGCCGCGCGGCTCGCCGTGGAGCAGATCAACGCGGCTGGCGGCGTGCGCGGGGCGAAGCTGACCCTGCAGCAGGTCGACGATCACTCCGAGCCAAGCCGGGCGGCAAAGGCCGCGCGGCAGCTGATCACGGCCGACGGCGTCCTGGCGGTGCTCGGCCCGACCTTCTCCAACTCGGCGGCGGAAGCCCACCCGCTCGCCGACAAGCTCGGCGTCGCGATGCTCGCCACCTCCAACACCGGCCCCGGCATCGTCGGCGACTGCGCCTATCCGTGCCAGAACGTATTCCGCGACTCGCTCGGCGAGGAGCAGGCGATCCCGGCCAACGTCGAGAGCTTCGCTGCCAGCTCGGATGCCGCCTCCGCGATCGTCGTCCACCCGGCCGACGACCCGTTCGGCGAGAGCACCGCCCAGATCGCCGCCGAGGCGCTCGGGGAGGGGTCGATCAAGGTGCTCGACGACGTCACCCTTCCCGCGGCGCCGGACCGTGCGCGGTCGGCCCTGCAGCGCGCGCTTCGCGAGCAACCCGACGTCCTCTTCATCACGGCCTCCTCCGGCGAGACAGCGGCGGCGCTCATCGACGCGGCCCGCCGCGACGGCTTCGACGGGGCGATCCTCGGCGGCAACGCGTTCAACAGCGCGCTTGCCGCGTCCGGATCCGGTCCGGCGGGGAAGGGGGCGCGCAGCGCGGCGGCATGGTTCAAGGGCAACGACGACCCCGCCAACGTCTCGTTCGTCGATGCCTACCGCCACCGCTACGGCAAGGCTGCGGACCAATTCGCCGCGCAGGCGTACACCGGCGTCCAGCTGCTGGCCGAGGCGGCGCGCAACAGCGACCTCGGCTTCGACGATCTCGCAGCGGACCGGAAGCAGCTCGCGGACGCGCTTGCCGGCGTCCACATGCCCACGCCGCTCGGCGACTTCTCGTTCACGCCCGACCACGACGTCTCACAGCCCATCTGGATCGTGGCCATGGACGGGCGCGGCGGTTACGAGCTGCTCGATCGGCTCGAGGCGGGCGGGGCATGAGCTCGCCCCCGGGCTCCACCAAGCGCGGCCCCCTGCTCGTCGTCGATGCGCCGTCGATGATGTATCGGGCCTTCTTCGCGCTGCCGAGGACGATCACCGGTGCCGACGACCACCCGGTCAACGCCCTGCTCGGGACCGCCAACCTCGTCCTGCGCGAGGTCGCCGAGCACGAGCCCCGGGCCGTCGTGCTCTGCTTCGGCGCCGAGGCGGCCACTTACCGCAAGGAGCTGCTCTCCTCCTACCACGGGGACCGCGAGGAGATGCCGGAGCAGCTGGCCTGGCAGTGGGAGCGCGCGCCCGAGTTCTTCGCCGCCTTCGGGTGGACCGTCGAGCACCACCCGGCGCTCGAGGCCGACGACCTGCTCGGGACGCTCGCCCGCAAGGAAGAGGTGGCGGGCGGCAGAGCGCTGATCCTGACCGGTGACCGCGACATGTTCCAGTGCGCTACCGAGGCGGTCACCGTGCTCTACGTGAGCACGAAGATCAAGGGCGGCGCCGAGGCGATCGGCCCCAAGGAGGTGAAGCGGCGGTATGGGATCGGGCCTGAGCTAGTCCCAGACTTCATTGCACTGCGCGGGGACCCCTCCGACGGCATCCCGGGAGCCCGGGGGGTCGGCGAGAAGGGCGCCGCGGAGCTCCTCCGCGAGTACGGCTCGCTCGAGGCGCTGCTCGACGGCGCCGTCCGGATCACGAAGCCGAAGCTGCGCACGACGCTGGTCGAGATGCGCAGCGAGCTGCGCGACTTCAAGGACATGGCGACGCTGCGCGACTCCGGCACGGAGCTGCCGCCCGACGCCGGCCTCGACACCGCGGGCGCGGCGGCCGCTGCCGCGAGGCTTGGGATGAACGCGCTCGCCGGCCGGCTCGAGGAGTGGGACGGCGCCGGCGGATAGTCGCGGGATAGGGTGGCGGCCGTGAACGAGACCACGCCCGCATCCGAGTTGCCCTTCCAACCCGATCCAAGGACCCTCGAGGGCAAGCGGATCCTGATCACGGGCGCCGCCAGCGGGCTCGGCAAGGCGACGGCGCTGATGGCCGCCGGGGCCGGGGCGCGCGTCTTCTGCGCCGACATCGACGAGCCCGGCGCCGTTGCCACGGCCGAGGAGATCGGCGGCTACGGCATGCGCGCCGACGTCAGCTCCCTGGACGAGAACCGGGCGATGATCGCCGCCGCCGAGGACGCGCTCGGCGGACTCGACCACGCCTATCTGAACGCCGGCGTGGCGACCGGCTGTGGCGTCGGCGACGACTTCAACCTCGAGCTCTATCGCCGCGCGATGGGGGCGAATCTCGACGGCGTCGTCTTCGGGACGCACGCCGTCCTGCCCGCGCTGCGGCGATCCGGGGGCGGCTCGATCGTCGCCACCGCTTCCCTCGCCGGGCTGACAGCCGTCCCGTTCGACCCGATCTACGCCGCCAACAAGCACGGTGTCGTCGGTCTGGTGCGCTCACTCGGCGACGGCGTGCACGCGGACGGGATCCGCGTCAACGCGGTCTGTCCCGGATTTGCCGAGAGCAAGATCATCGGTCCGATCCGCGAGGCGCTGCTCGCCGAGGGCTTCACGATCATCCCCGCCGAAACCGTCGCCTCGACCGTGCTGCGGCTGATGACGGGCACCGAGACTTCCGAGTGCTGGTACGTCCAGCCCGGCCGCACCCCGGAGGCGTTCGGCTTCCGCCATCTGCCCGGCCCGCGCTGAGCCCCGCCCGGGTCCGCACCGCCTGTGTTCCGGACGAAGGGGGTGGCGTTCGGGCTGAGAGGGAGGCCGCATGGCAAGGGCCCGGCTGCGGCGAGCTTAGGGTCGGCGGGCGTTCCGTGTGGAGTTTGGACGCGTAGTGCGTCGAAACTCCACACAGTTGGACCGCCGGGCCGTTCCGCGGCCGAAGGGGGTGCGGTGTGGCGGGGCCGATGAGCCCCCCCGGAGCTGCGCTCAGGCGCAGCGTCAGCGAGTGCCGGGCGAGGCGCTGCGCCGGTGCAGCGCGCTACGCCGCCCGCAGGTGGCGTCGCCGCGTCGTGGTCCGCGTCGCCAGGAGCTCGGCCAGCTCGGCGTCGTCGATCGCGTGCGGCTCGGTCGCGGCGATGAAGCGGGCGAGGCAGTCGGCGAGGGCCTCGGGCTGCTCGAGATGCGGGAAGTGGGCCGCGTCCTCGATGAGCTCGAAGCGCGCGTTCGGGATCGCGGCGGCGGCGTCGCGGCCGTGGTCGGCCGGGATCGTCCGGTCGCGATCGCCCCAGGCGACGAGCGTCGGCACGGGACCGAGCAGGTAGAGGCGGTCGTTGGCGCTGACCCGCTGTCCGCGGTGGTCGATGACAGCCCGCAGCGTCCCGAGGAAGGCCTCGCGGCTGCCGGGCCGCTCGAGCGGGCGCAGGGCCCTGGCGATCGCCCGTGCCTGCACGGACGCCTCGCGTCGGCCGCGGACCTCGAGCGCGTTCGCGATCGCGCCCAGTGCCCCGAGCGACCGCGGGTTCGCCGCGGCCCACAGCAGGGCCTTGATCCCGGGTAGCGCCGCGGCCCGCAGCGCCGGGCTCACCCTAGGGCCCAGCCCGCCGGCCGAGACGAGCGCGAGGCGCTCGACCCGCTCGGGAAACTGCCAGAAGAACTGCATCGCAACGCCCGCGCCGAGCGAGTGCCCGACGAAGGTGGCGCGATGGATGTCGAGCGAGACGAGCAGGTCGCGGATCGCAGCCGCATGGGCGCCCAGCGAGTAGTCGCCCCGGGGCGTCGCCGAGTCGCCGTGGCCGATCAGGTCGGGTGCGATCACGCGGTGGCCATCGGCGAGCTGCAGCGCCACCTGACGCCAATGGCGCGAGGAGTTGAGCATGCCGTGGATCAGGACCACGGGCGGCCCGGAGCCGATCGCGTGGTAGATGACGCGGTGGCCGTGGAGGTCGGCCTCCCACTCCTCGAACGGGTCGGAACCCGATCGATCCGCGGTGTCTGAGGGTCCGCGCTGCACCCCCTCCACCCTACCCGGCTGAAGCTCTGCAAACCTGCCCGCTCGATGGCTGCGATCGAGCTCAGAGACGTACACAAGAGCTTCGGCCCGATCAAGGCCGTGGACGGGCTCGATCTCGAGGTCCCGGAGGGGATCTGCCTCGGCCTGCTCGGCCCGAACGGCGCCGGCAAGTCCACGACGATGCGGATGCTGACCTCCCAGGCGATCGCCGACTCCGGAACGCTGCGGGCGCTCGGCTACGAGCTGCCCCGGGAGGGCAAGCAAGCCCGGGCCGAGATGGGGGTCGTGCCGCAGCTCGACAACCTCGACGTGGACGTCACCGTGGCCGAGAACCTCGCCGTCTTCGCGCGCCTGTACCGGGTCCGTGACGTCGGCGCGGCCGTCGATCGCGCGCTCGGGCTCGCCCGCTTGCGCGACCGCCGCAACGATGCGGTCGACGAGCTCTCCGGCGGGATGCGGCGGCGCATGCTGATCGCCCGCGGGCTCGTCCACGACCCGAGGCTTGTCCTGCTCGACGAGCCGACGGTCGGGCTCGATCCGCAGATCCGGGCCGAGGTGTGGACGCTCGTCGACGCGCTGCGCAGCAGCGGCAAGACGATCCTGATGTCGACCCACTACATCGAGGAAGCCGAGCGCCTCGCCGACGAGGTGGCCCTGATGACGGCGGGCAGGGTCGTCGCGCGCGGCAAGCCCGCGGCACTCGTCGCCGAGCACGCGGGGCGCGAGACGGCCGAGGTATTCGGTCCGCCCGAGCGGCTCGCGCAGGTCCGGCGCCGCGCCGAGGCGAACGGGCTCACCGTACGCGCCGCCGGTCCCGCCGTCGCCATCGTCGGCAGCGAGTCCGCGCGCGACGGTGCCGTGCCGGGCGACGCGGTCGTCCGCCCCGCTTCGCTCGAGGACGTCTTCGTCAAGCTCACGGGTGAGGATCTCGAGTGATGGAGGCGCAGACGACCACGAAGGTGAAGATGGGCCGGCTCGAGCCGGCCGCGATCGCCGGTGTGATGAGCCGCGAGGTCGCCAACTTCCGGACGTTCTGGAAGAGCACCGCCTTCTCCAGCCTGATGGAGCCGGTGATCTACCTGCTCGCCTTCGGCCTCGGCCTCGGAGCGACGATCGTCAGCGGCGTCGACGGCCTCGACTACGTGCAGTTCGTCGGCACCGGGATGGTCGCGACAGCGGTGATCTTCTCGAGCGCGTTCCCGGCGATGTTCGGGACCTTCGTCAAGCACCGCTTCCAGAACACCTACGACGCGATCCTCGCCGCCCCGGTCGACACCGAGGAGCTGGTCACGGCCGAGATGCTGTGGATCTCGCTGCGGGCGGGGCTGTTCGGCGTCTTCCCGCTGCTCGTGACGATGCTCTTCGGCCTCGATCCGACTCCCGGGATGCTGCTCGTGCCCTTCTTCGGCTTCGTCACCGCCCTGAGCTTCGCCGGAGGGGGCATCGCGGTCGCCGCGACCGTGCCGAAGATCGATCAGTTCAACTACGTGACGACGCTCGTCGTCACGCCGCTCTTCCTCACCGCCGGCACCTTCTTCCCGATCGACCAGCTGCCGCAATGGGCCCAGATCCTGGCGCAGTTCAACCCGCTGCACCAGCTCGTGGTCCTCGTCCGCGGCGCCTGCTTCGGCTTCGAGGCGATCGACGCCGTCCGGCTCGCGGGGCTCGTTGCGCTGGCGCTGGTGGCCTGGCGCGTCGCCGTCAGGCGCATGGTGGCCTGCCTGATCGACTGATCGCGGCGGCACCGCCCTGCCGTCGCGACCCCCTCAGTCGGAGGGCAGCGGCCGCGAGGCGACGACCGCGTAGGGCTCGATCGCGTGCGCGGTGACGAGGCCGGCGGCGACATAGGGATCGGCGGCGACGAACTCCTCCGCCGCGGCGACATCCGTGAAGGCGAGCACGCCGCCGCTCGGCGGGCTCCCGGTCGCGCCGGCGATGAGCAGCCGCCCCTCCTCGCACATACGGTCGATCAGCGCCAGGTGCCCCTCGCGATGGGGGCCACGGCGATCGGCCATGCCGTCGACGTAGGTGTAGGTGAGCAGCGCCAGCTGCGGCATCCGGCGAGAGGCTACAGACCGGCTCAAACCGTTCCCGGCGGCGTTAGGGTCGGCGCCCATGTCCGAGCAGGTGATCGACAGCGGCGTGGTCGCGACGCCGGCCCGGACGGACTGGCGCCGGAACTTGCGCGAGTGGTGGCAGGGCGTCGAACCGCGCGAGCGGGCAGCGCTCGTGGCTGCGCTCGCGCTCTCCGCCGCGGTCGTCGTCGTCTACGCGTTCGCGACGCGTCCGAACGGCCTCGCCGGCGATCAGTCCGTCTACGACACGTACGGGCGGCTGTGGACGGAGGGCAAGCTCTTCTACTCCGACCTCCCCTACGGGATCGTCCACGCATCGACCTGGAAGGCGCCCCTGTATCCGGCCTGGGTCGGGATCCTCTACGACATTTTCGGCAGCTCGCCGCTGCGCGTGCAGGTCATCCAGGGGCTGCTCCTGGCGCCGGCGACGGTGTTCGGCGCGTGGCTCTTGGCGCGGCGCCTGTTCGGGCCCCGGGTCGCGGTCGCCGCCGCCTTCGCCCTGGCGCTGTTCCCCGCCTGCTGGGAGTTCATCGGCCTGCTCTATCCCGAAGCGCTGGCGGCGCCGCTGGCGTTGCTCGCGCTCAATCTCTTTCTCGAGCGGCGGCCGACGACGCCGCTCGCGATCGCGACCGGCCTCGCGATCGGGCTCGGGATGCTCGCGCGCCCGAACATGTTCTTCCTCTTCGCCGGCGCGATCGCGGCCTGGTGGATCGCCGCGGGCCCGCGTCGGGCACTGCTCGCGACGGCAATCTCGATCGCGGCCGCGGTGCTGTTGATCCTGCCCTGGACGGTGCGCAACCTCTCCGCCGCGGACGGCTTCGTACCGATCTCGATCCAGGACGCGGCCCTGTACGGCACCTTCAACGACGAAGCCGCGAACGATCCCGACGCTCCCTACCAGTGGCGCGCCTACCTGCACCCCGCGCCGCAGATCTTCAGCGAGCGCGGCTCCAGCGACTACGAGGTGCACCAGGCCCTCGTGGGCGATGCGCTCGACTACATCAGGGCGCACCCGGCCTCGGTTCCCAAGGCCTTCTTCTGGAACGGCCTGAGCCGGTTCTGGGACGTGCGCCGGCCCGCCCACGCGTTCGACGAGATCGCGCCGAACGGGCAGAGCCGCGGGGTCGCGATCACCGGCCTCGTCCTCTATTGGCTCGCGCTCGTGCTCGCGCTCTGGGGCCTGTGGCGATTCCGGCGGCGGACCTCACTCGTGGTCCCCCTGCTGCTGATCGCCCTGTTCGCGTCGATCACGGTCATCGGCGACGCCTCGACGCGCTATCGGGTGCCGCTCGAACCGCTGATCGTGATCATGGCCTGCGCCGCTCCGCTCGCATCGCGGGGACCGTCGCGACCGGTCTCACGCTGACCGCGACTCCCGACCCGGTAGCGTGTTCGAGGTCGGTGGACCAGCCGACGGGGGACCGCGAGAGAGGAGAACGAGGATGGGGACAGTTGCCGAGCGACGGACAGCTTTCGGGTGGGCGCTTGCGACGCTCTTGATCGTGGCGCTGGCCGCCGCCCTCGTACCTTCGGCGGCCGCGGCGGCGAAGAAGCCGCAGCGGGGCCCGAAGGGACTCGCCTTCTACGACACGCCGAAGACGAGCCAGCTTCCCAAAGGCCACGGCAAGCTGATCTGGTACCGGAAGGCCGGCGGCCTCGTCCCGCTCAAGGGCGCGGCCTGGAACAAGAACGTCCTCTACACGTCCAAGTCCCCGCAGCGTGAGCGGATCGGCATCTCGGGCACGGTCAGCGTGCCCAAGGGCAAGGTCCCGAAGGGCGGCTGGCCGGTGATCACCTACGACCACGGCACGACCGGCGTCGCCGACGTCTGCGCTCCTTCCCGCAACAGCAACACGAGCCCGGCGAAGGACTACATCAGCTACGTCAACCCGATCCTCACCGACTGGCTCAAGGCCGGATACGCGGTCGTGCGCACGGACTACCAGGGGCTCGGGACGCCCGGTCCGCACCCGTATTTGATCGGCAAGTCCGAGGCGCGCAGCTCGCTCGACATCCTCCGCGCCGCGCGCCAGCTCGACCCCGACATCAGCAAGCGGTACGTGATCGCCGGTCACTCCCAGGGCGGTCAGGCCGCGCTCTTCTCCGGCGGGTTCGCGAACTCGTGGACGCCGGAGCTGAAGCTGCGCGGGACGATGGCCTACGCGCCCGCCTCGCACATGAAGACGCAGGCGCAGGCGCTGCCGGCGTTGACCTCGCCGAGCTCGCTGACGGCGCTGGCGACGATGATCTTCTACGGGGCGACGACCGCGAACGGGGGCGTCGTACCCGAACAGCAGCTCACCGACCCGGTGCTCGCCCTCTATCCGCAGCTCGACCAGACGTGTCTGCCGCAGCTCGGTGCCTCCGACAAGCTCGGCGGCATCGCGCCCGCGGACATGCTGCGCAAGAACGCGAACGTGACCGACCTCTACAAGGTGCTCGACAAGAACAACCCCGACGTGACGACGGGGGCCCCGGTCCTGCTGCTCCAGGGCGAGGCCGACACGACCGTCTTCCCGGTCTTCACCAACCAGCTCTCGAAGGAGCTGGAGGCGAGCGGTGACGACCTCGACTACGTCACCTACCCGGGCGTCGACCACAGCGGCATCGTCTACGCGGGCGAGCCGCAGGCGATGAAGTTCCTGAAGGCGAACCTGCCCGTCCGCAGGTAGCCGAGCGTCGAACGACCCTAGGCGACCGCGAAGACCGCTTCGCGGAAGCCTGGGGTCGTCGCGACCTCGCGCGCCAGGAGCACGCCGGGGTCGGGCCGCCGGGCCCAGAGTCCGGCGAGCCGACGCGCCACCCGGCCGCGGGCGTCGGCTGCGAAGGGCGAGCCCGGTTGCCACGGTGCGTAGAGGCGACGGCCCGGCCGCGAGCCGCCCCCACCACCTGTCTATCCTGCGCCGTCCGATGGCCGGTCCCTCCGAGTACATCTTCCAGATGCAGGGCGTCTCCCGCCTCCACCCGCCGGACAAGCAGGTGCTGTCCGACATCAACCTGAGCTTCTACCCAGGCGCCAAGATCGGCGTGCTCGGCTACAACGGGGCCGGCAAGTCCACGCTGCTGCGGATCATGGCCGGCGAGGACCAGGAATACCGGGGCGAGGCGCAGCTGCACCCGAACGCGACCGTCGGAATGCTCGAGCAGGAGCCGGCGCTGGACCCCGTCAGGGATGTCCGCGCGAACGTCGAGGACGGCGTCGCCGAGCTGCGCGACATGGTTGCGCGCTTCAACGAGCTCGCCGCCAACTACTCGGACGAGACCGCGGACGAGTTCGCGCGCCTGCAGGAGCAGATCGACGCCGCGGACGCCTGGAACCTGGACCAGATCCTCGATACGGCGATGGACGCGCTGCGGCTGCCGCCGGGCGACGCCGACGTGACGACGCTCTCCGGCGGCGAGCGGCGCCGGGTCGCCCTCTGCCGGCTGCTGCTGAGCGCCCCCGACCTGCTCTTGCTCGACGAGCCGACGAACCACCTGGATGCCGAGTCCGTGGCCTGGCTCGAGCAGCATCTCGAGAGCTACAAGGGGACGATCGTCGCGGTCACCCACGACCGCTATTTCCTCGACAACGTCGCCGGCTGGATCCTCGAGCTCGACCGCGGGCGCGGGATCCCGTTCAAGGGCAACTACTCCGCGTGGCTCGAGCAGAAGCAGGAGCGCCTGGCGCAGGAGAAGCGCCAGGATGCGGCGCGCGCGAAGGCGCTGGCGGCCGAGCTCGAGTGGGTGCGCGAGAACCCGAAGGGCCGGCGCAAGAAATCGAAGGCCCGCCTCGCCCGCTACGACGAGATGCTCGCCGAGGAGAAGAACGTGCGGCTCGAGGACACTCAGATCCACATCCCGCCCGGCCCCCGCCTCGGCAACGTCGTGATCGAGGCCGACGGACTGCGCAAGGCATTCGGGGACAAGCTGCTGATCGAGGACCTCTCGTTCGAGCTGCCGCGGGCCGGGATCGTCGGAGTGATCGGCCCGAACGGGGCCGGGAAGACGACCCTGTTCCGGATGCTCGTCGGCGAGGAGGAGCCGGACGCCGGCACGCTGAAGCTCGGCGAGAGCGTGGAGATCGCCTACGTGGACCAGTCGCGCGAGGCGCTCGACGGCGAGGCGACGGTCTGGGAGGAGGTCTCGGGGGGGCTCGATGAGATCGACGTCGGCGACCGCAAGATGAACTCGCGGGCCTACACCTCCGGATTCAACTTCAAGGGCTCCGACCAGCAGCGCAAGGTCGGGACGCTGTCCGGAGGCGAACGCAACCGCCTGCACCTGGCGAAGCTGCTGCGTTCGGGCGGCAACCTGCTGCTCCTCGACGAGCCGACCAACGATCTCGACGTGGAGACGCTCCGGGCGCTGGAGGAGGCCCTGCTGGCGTTCCCCGGGTGCGCCGTCGTGATCTCGCACGACCGCTGGTTCCTGGACCGCATCGCGACCCATGTTCTTGCCTTCGAGGGCGACTCGCAGGTACGCTGGTTCGAGGGCAACGTCGAGGCCTACGAGGAAGATCGCCGAGCACGGCTCGGCGAGAAGGCCGACCGCCCGCACCGGATCACCTATAAACGACTGACGAGAGACCGATGAGGGGAATGCTGGGGACACGGATTTCGACTGCGATCGCAGCCGTCGGCGTGCTCGCAGCGGCGCTGCTGGCGGCCACGCTGCTCGGTCCGGGCGCCGCCACGGCGCGCGAGTGCAGCTACGCGACCAACTGCGCCGACGTCTCCGTCTCGGGCCATGCCGAGCCGCAGCCGATCCGCCGCGGCGGGCGCTCGACGCTGAAGATCACGGTCAAGAACAACGGTCCCGGCCGCGCCTGGGACAGCAAAGTCACGGCCGAGGTCCCGCGCAAGCTCAAGGTCAAGAAGGTGCACATCGCCGGCGACGGCAACGACTACGGCTGCAGCAACAACGGCTACGGCTACGTCGAGTGCTACCCCGGCCAGCTCTCCCCGGAGGAGCTCGCCGTGATGAAGGTCAAGGTCAAGGCGAAGAAGAAGGGCACCTACGTGACCCCGGCCAACGTCTACAACAACGGCGGCGGCTGGTACGACCCCAACGGGGGCAACAACCAGGTCGGGATCACTATCGGCGTCCAGCGCCGGCGGTGAACGGCTCGCCGAGGGTCCGGCCCGGCGGCCAATAGTCCGACCCGGCAGTCCGCTCGCCGAGCGGGCGCTCGATCTGACGGATGCAGCGCGAAGCCGGTCGCCATCGCCGGCGGCGCGGCGAGCCTAGGTCGCAGCGACCGCGCCGGTCACGAGCAGCAACAACAGGATCAGGCCGATCGCAACGCGGTAGACGATGAAGATCGAGAAGTTGTGGCCCGAGACGTAGCGGAGCAGCCAGGCGATCGTCGCGTAGGCGACGAAGAAGCTCGTCACCGTCGCGATCAGGGTCCCGGACCAGCCGATCCCGTTCGAGATCGCGCTGTGGTGGGTGGCGATCTCGAGCAGGGTCGCCGCGGTCAGCGCGGGGATCGCGAGGAAGAACGAGAGCCGGGTCACCGTGACGCGGTCGAGCCCGCGCACGAGTCCCGCCGCCATCGTCGCGCCTGAGCGCGAGACGCCGGGAACGAGCGCGAGGCACTGGACGATGCCGATGAACAGCGTGTCGCGGCGGCTGACCTCGCGTTCGTGGCGCTCGAGCGTCGCGTTGACGTCGGCGTAGTACATGACGCCGCTCCACAGGATCAGGGCCAAGGCGACCAGGTACAGGTTGCGAAAGGTCGTCTCGATCGTGTCCTTGAAGAGCAGGCCCGCGATCCCGATCGGGATCGAGCCGATCACGATGGCGATCGCGAAGCGCCACTCGCGGTCGCGTCTGCCCGGATCGCGCAGACCCCACCACAGCGCCGAGAGGATGTCGACGATGTCCTTGCGGAAGTAGATGACCGTGGCGATGATCGCGCCGATCTGGACGATCGCCGTAAAAGCGGTCACGTCGGCGGCGTCGATGTCGTAGCCCATCAGCTTCTCGGTCACGGTCAGATGCCCCGTGCTCGAGATCGGCAGGAACTCGGTGAAGCCCTCGACGGCGCCGAGGATCAGCGACTGCCACAGATCCAGCGCCTGGCTCATGAGCCAGCCCTCCCCCTCCGATTCCGCGCCGGGCCGCCCATCGAGCCGGGAGGGTAGCGGCGCGAGGCGGGGCCGGGGCGCCAGGGCCTACGCGGAGGGCCGCGCTGCTGCCCTCAGAGGTGGAACCGGCCGCGGTGGTTGTGGTGGGGAGGCGGCTCCGCAGCGGGGTCCGCGGACGGGGCCGGGCCGCGGACCCACGCCCAGGTCAGCGCGGCGCCGACCAGCGTCAGCCCGAGCGGGAACAGGAGCGTGTGCGAGAGCGCGAACGAGACGGCCTCGTCGACGCCGGAGACGATCGTGTGCATGAGCGAGGCCGGCTGGCGGGCGAGCTCGGCCTGGGCCGAGGGCGTCCCGTTCGCGAGGCCCTCGAGCTCGCCGGCGGCGTGCTCGGAGAGACCGTGCCCGACGTCGGATTGGATCCGCTCCCGCAACAGCGTGTGGAAGACCGAGGCGGTGATCGCGAGCGAGACGGCGCCGGACATGACCCGGTTCATCGCCAGCACTCCGGACGCGATGCCGGCCTTCGCCTGCGGCATGGCCGCCATCGCCGCCGTCTGCATCGGCGCGTAGACGAACCCGAGCGCGAACCCGAACAGCAGGTACCCGGCGAACAGCGAGCCGTAGTCGCTGGAGGCATCGACGCGCGTCATCAGGAGCAGCCCGAGGGCGCCGATGAGCATGCCGCCGCCCATCACCGCGCGCGGGCCCCGGGCGGAGACGAGGCGGTCGGCGAAGAGTGAGATCACGACCATCGGGAACGTGATCGGAAGGATCAGCAGGCCCGCGGCGACGGGCGAGTAGTCGAGGATGTCCTGCAGGTACTGGGGCTCGAAGAAGGCCACCACCCAGTAGGAGCCGACGAGCGCGAAGGCGGCCGCGGAGGCGCCGACGTAGGGCTTGTTGCGAAACAGCTCGAACTCGACGATCGGATGAGCAACGCGGTGCTCGACGGCCCAGAAGCCGACGAGCAGCGCCAGGCCGGCCCCGATCGTCCCGAGCGTCGCGATCGAGCCCCACCCCCAGGACTCCGCCTGCGCGAAGCCGATCGTCACCGCCCCGAGGCCGGCCGAAAGCAACAGGACGCCGGGAACGTCGATCGACGCGGCGCTCTCGTCCCGGGTCTCGGCTGCGGAGGTGACGGTGAGCAGGTAGCCCGCCACGACGATCGGCGGATTCATCCAGAAGATCAGCCGCCAGTCGAGCTCCGCGAGCACCCCGCCTACGATCGGGCCGAGGGCGAGGGCGAGCGAGCTTACGGCCGCCCAGATTCCCATCGCGCGCCCCCGCTGCTCGGGCGGGAAGGCATCGTTGACCAGCGTCAGCGAGAGCGGCAGCGTGCAGGCTGCGCCGACGCCCATGACCGCCCGGGCGGCGATGACCATCTCCGGTCCCTGGGCGAGGCCGCCGAACACCGAGCCGATTCCGAAGGTGGCGAGGCCGAAGAGGAAGATCCGACGCCGGCCGACGATGTCGCCGAGGCGGCCGGCGGTGACGACGAGGCTCGCGATAACGAGCAGGTAGGCGTTCGGGATCCACTGCAGCTCCGTCGTCGAGGCGTCGAGGTCGCGGCGCAGCACAGGCAGGGCGACGTTGACGACGGTCGAGTCGAGCATCAGCACCATCAGGCCGCAGCAGGCGCCGGCGAGCACCCACCAGCGCCGATCGGGCCGCTGCTCAGCCATCGGCGCCGAGCAACTCGTCGATCGCATCGACGTCCCGGTCGTTGATGACCTCAGCGTAGAAGCGCCGGACGATCTCCTTGTTCCCCTCCACGCCCAATCCGCGGGCGACGATATCGCGCCCGCAGGCGCCGGTCAGGAACCGGCCGCCTCGCGCAGCAGCCGCGCCTGCTCCGGGTCGGAGCTCGAGGGGAAGAAGACCAGCTCGCCGCAGCCCGCGTCCTCGAACGCTGCGAGGTAGGAGCGCACGGTCTCCGCGTCGGTGGCGGCGCTCGCGGCGATCATGCCGGCGATCTCGTCGCCGAGGAAGGCGTAGTAGTCGAGCAGGTACTCGCGCGCCCGCTGCTCGGCATCGGGGCCGAGCGCGAAGTAGGCGAGCCCGGCCGTTCGCGGCTCGCCCTCGCGTCCAGCGGCAGTCCACGCCTCACGCACACCGGCGACCATCTCCCGGTACTGGTCGGGCGGCGAGCCGCCGGCGATCCAGCCGGTCCCGAATCGCGCGGCCCGCTCGAACGACGCCTTGACGTTGCCGCCGATCAGGATTTCGGGGACGCCGCTGGTGCGTGGCCCGATCGACTCGTCGGCGAAGGTCCGCTCGACCGCCTCGAGGAAGGCGTCCATGCGCTCCCCCTTTCCCCTGGTCGGGACGCCCGAGACCTCGTAGTCGTCGTCGCGGGCCCCGAGGCCGACCCCGAGCGTCAGCCGGCCGCCGGAGATCTCGTTCACGGTCAATGCCTGCTTCGCGGTCTGGACCGCGTTCGTGCGCAGCGGCCCGAGCATGACCGAGGTCAGAAGGCCGATCTCGCTCGTCACGGCGGCGGCAGCGGCGAGCGCAGCGAGCGGCTCGTGGTTGCCGTACTTGATCCGATCGATCGTGCCGAGGCTGCTGAACCCGTGCTCCTCGGCTGCCCGGGCGAACCCGACCAGATCCTTCCCGCTCGTCTTCGGTACGGCGTTCGGCAGTCCGATTCCGACCTTCATCTCAGCTCCTTCCACCGCTTCCTGGGCATTCGTTGTCGCTGCAAGCTTGTCGGTCACCATACCGGCCGCGGGCGGTGAGGAGGGCGGCGCGGATAGCGTGCCGCGCGAATGCTTCGCCGGCTCGACTTCCGCGCCACGAGGGGGCGCATCGGGACGCTGTTCATGGTCGGCTCGGCGTGCTTCGCGCTCCCCTCGCTGCCGGCCGGCTCGTCGCTGCTCGGGCCGACGGTGAGCGCCGCGACCTACTTCCTCGGCTCGATCTTCTTCACCACGGCCGGGGCGTTGCAGCTCGCCGCCTCGACGCGTCATCGCGACAGGCTCGCGGCTGGCATTCAACTCGTCGGCACCGTCTTCTTCAACGTCAACACGCTGCTGGCGCTGATCGACGCGTTCAAGCCGATCACCCACTACCTGGTCGTCTGGGCGCCGGACGCCTGGGGCTCGGTCGCCTTCCTCATCTCCAGCGTGATCTCCTGGGTCGTCGCGTTCGACGACGCCAACCACGGTCGCGGGCACGCCTACGCGCACCGGCGCACGGGCCGCTGGCCGCGGCTCCGCCATCGCCTCGCCAGTGCCTTGCGCCGCGACTGGCGCACTGCCGTCCGCGATCTGCGCTCCGACGAGATCTGGATTGCGGGGATCAACCTCGCGGGGTCCGTCGCCTTCGGCGTCGCCGCCGCCGCGGCCCTGATCGTCGCCGAGACCACCTCGGTGCTCGAGGCCGCCGCGGTCAACACATGGACGCTGGCCGGCGCCGCGTGCTTCTTCACGGCAGCCTTCCTGCTGGTCGAGGAGCGGTAGCGGACGGATTAGCCGCCCGCGCCCGCCGTCGCGGCGTCGCCTGACTCCCGTCGCCGTCGCGAGCGTCGCATCACGATCGATCCGGGGATCAGCAGCGTCGCGATGAAGGCGAGCGCGAGGCCCGCGGCCGAGACGGCGAAGGCGAGCGTGAAGCCCGAGTCGGCCGGATAGCCGCCCGCGATCAGCTTCGAGGCGACGATCGCGGCGGCGACCTGGCCGCCGATCGCGCCGCCGATGGTCCGCATGATCGTGTTGATCCCGGTCGCGACGCCGGTCTGGCTCTGGTCGACCGCCGCGACGATCAGGTTGGCGACGGCCGCGAACGAGAAGCCGACGCCGAGCCCGAACAGGGCCGCCGACCCGTACACGGCCCACCTGTGGTCGTGCTCGACCGCGAGCAGGACGAAGGCCAGCGAGGCCACCGCGGTACCGATCGCCATGGGCAGCTTCGAGCCGACGCGGTCGCCGAGCCAGCCGGCGATCGGGCCCGCGAACAGCATCACGGCGGTCGACGGGAGCAGGTAGAGGCCGGCCTGGGTGACCGTTGCGCCGAACCCGTAGCCGGAGGCTGCCGGCACCTGCACGTACTGGGGGATCAGGATGAACGAGCCGAACATGCCGAAGCCGAGCAAGAAGCCGGCCAGGTTCGTGGTCCAGACGCCGCGCGCCTTCATCATCGCCATGTCGACGAGTGGGGCCGGATGGCGTGTCTCGTACGCGGCCCAGTACGCGAGCACGGCGAGGCCGCCGGCGATCAGCAGGATCACCTGTGCCGACAGCCAGCCCCAGTCGTTGCCGTCGCCGACCGCGATCAGCACGCAGACGAGCCCCAGGGAGAGCAGCGTCGCGCCGCCCCAATCGATCTTCGCGTTGACCCGGACCGGTGACTCGGGGACGAAGAAATGGGCCATGACGACGGCGAAGGCGACCACGGGCAGCGCCAACCAGAACATCCACTCATAGGAGAGGTGGTCGACGATCAGGCCGCTGAGCACGAGTCCCGCGCCGCCGCCGATCCCGAACGTGGCGCTGATCAACCCGATCCCGGTCCCGACCCGCTCGGGCGGAAACTCGTCACGGATGATCCCGAAGGAGAGCGGGAAGATCGCGCCGGCGACGCCCTGAATCACGCGGCCGGCGATGAGCAGATCGATCGAGTGCGAGATCGCGCAGACGAAGGAGCCGACCCCGAACGTGATCAGCGTCAGCACCAGGACCCGCTCCTTGCCGAACATGTCGCCGAGCCGGCCGATGATCGGCGTCGCCACCGAGGCGCTGAGCAGATAGGCGGTGAGGACGTAGGTGATCGCGGTCGTCGAGACCCCGAGGTCGCGCTGCATCGCCGGAATCGCCGGCGCGACCATCGTCTGCGAGAGCGAGTAGGCGAGCGCCGCCGTCGTCAGGACCAGCAACGTGATCCCGTAGTGCGGGCGGGTGGGTCCCTCCGCCATGGCCTCCGGGTCCGCGCTCATGCGGCATCCATCCCTTCGGCAAGGCTTCTCAGCACTTCAGGCGCCTGCTCGCGGTGCACCGGATCGAGCGATTCGTACAGCTGCCGGCGGCGCGCGTCGAGGCGGCGCTTGGCGCGTCGGCGGGCCTCGCGGCCGGCGGCGGTGAGCTCGATCGTGACCGCACGGCGATCGTCGGGCGAGGCGTGGCGCTCGATCAGCCCGTCGCGCTCGAGCCCGGCGATCATCTTCGTCGCCGTCGGTGGGGCCACGTCGAGGCACTCGGCCAGCTCCCCGATCCGGGGCGAGTCGCGCTCGCCGAGCGCCTCGAGCAGCTTGTACTGGGGAACGGTGAGCTCCCCGGTCAGCGCGGTCGCAGCGGCGCGGCCCCGGGCGCGCCGGAGGGCGTGCACGAACTCGTCCAGCGCCTCCCAAAAGTCGTCATATGCCCCGTCCCGGCTCCCTGCAGCCGCGACGGCGGTCGCCTCGCCCGAGTCCATAGCGGGCGAATTGTTAGCAGGCTAAGGAACCACCCGCTCGACGCGATCGCCGACGGCGATCGCTCCCGGCTCGAGGACCCTCAGATTGACGCCGCGCAGCCGCAGCTCGCGCCCGCGGTCGGAGTTGACGAACTTCATCGCGTCGACGCCGAAGCGGCGCACGAACTTGCCGCAGCCGAGGTGCGGCTCCTCCGTGACCTCGAGCAGCGCCTCCCCGATCCGCAGCCCCGCCCCGGTCGGAAGGTTGGCGACGCTGATGTCGAAGTCGGCGTAGAGCTGGTCGCCCGCCGGAGCCCAGGCGTCGTGTGCCCTGGAATCGGCGACCAGCGCCGTCGCGCGGGCGTTCATCATCGTCACCTGCGCGAGTGGGTTCGGGGCGCCCGTCTTCGAGCTCGGCCGCGTGCTCCACATGTCGCCGAGCAGCCCCGCCTCGGTGTCGAGCCGGGCGTGCTCGAGCAGCTCACGCTCCTCCTCGGCCGGCCGCCGGACGATCAGCTCGAGCCGGCCGCCGTCGGGCGGCGCCCCGAGGACCGAGTCGAGACCGGCCTCGAGCTCTTCCATCGCAAGTTCGGGCATCGCCCGGATGATCGCACGGGATCGCGACGCCCCGCGCCCCGCGCTAGGGGCCGCCGAAGGCCTCCGGCGAGGTCCGCTCGACCGCCTCCCAGCCGTAGTCGCGCGCGCGCAGCTCCTCCTCCGCGGCAACCCCGCCGCGGAGCCCGAACAGGCGCTTGGCTAGCAGCAGATAGACGACGACGGCCACGTTGACGATCAGCGCGAAGACCTTGAGGAAGCGGACACCGTGCGCGAGCTCGTAGAGCTCGAGTGGCAGCAGCGCCGTGGTCGCGATGAACGTCAGGTACTCCGCCCAGCGCTTCTGCATCCACAGACCGATCGCCTCCGCCCCCTCGAGCAGCGCGTAGGCGGCGAGGACCGCGCCGATCAGGTGCAGCTTCCCCGGCGAGAAGTCGAGCAGATCACTGATGCGGCCGACGAAGGCGCCACCGGACCGGGTCGTGCCCCCGAGCGTCCCGTGCAGCGCGTCGAGCACCGCGAAGAAGCGGTCGCGGAGCTGGTCGCGGTCGGAGGCGATGAAGAAGACCGCGACCGCGGCGACCCCGAGCACGAGGAAGTGGAGCAGGCGGTCGATCGCAATCGCGCGGAGCACGATCTTGTCCCGCAGGGGACGCCCGCGAATCGGCAGCTCGATCTGCTCGCGCCCCGGCAGCCCGACCCGCGCCGGGCTCGCCGGCGCCACCACGGGCACCCAGCTGTCGCAGCGCAGACAGCGATGCCAGCGGACCCCGTCGACGACCCGCGCCAGGGCCGGGTCGGCGCCCGTGAGGTCGGCGCTGTCGACCCCGACGAGCGCGTGCCCCCGCAGCCCGCAGACCAGCAGCTCGTAGTGGAACCGCGTCCGCACCCGGGCGACGCCCGGAAGCTCCGGCTTGACCGTCCCGGCGTCGCTCACGCCGCGCACCCTACGCCGAGGAGCAGCGGCCCGCCCGTCGAGAGGCAGCGGAGCGGCGCGCCCAGCGGCCGCAGGCTGGGGCGGGATGCCCTAACCGGCGAGCGGTCAGCGGCGGCGGGGCAGTTCTGACCTCCGGGAACAGTCGCCTCCGCGCCGAGGAGTGCGCTCATCGTTCACTTCTGCAGGCTCTGCGCGCAGAAGTGAACATCGAACGTCGAGTGTCATCGCCCACAGCGACGGCTCGAGCGTCGGCGGAGGAACAACCAGCAGCACCTCGACATGGCGATGCGCATCTTCATCGGCTGGAGCGCCTTTGCCATCCTCGTGATCCTCGTCGTCCTCGGCGTCGCCGTCGTGGCCCGCCTGCTCTCGTAGCCGCGCCGCCACCGGCGCCGAATTGCTTGACTGGGCAAATGCTGTCCTCCCGCTCCTACCGCCTCACCGGCGGCCTCGTCGCCTTCGCGTTCTCCGTCGCGATGCTGAGCACGACGCTGCCGACCCCGATCTATCCCGTCTACGAGCAGGACTTCGGCTTCGGCAGCCTCATGGTCACGGCCGTCTTCGCGACCTACGCGGTCGGCGTGATCACGGCGCTGCTTACGCTCGGCCACTCCTCGGACGAGGCCGGCCGACGGCCGGTGCTGCTGATCGGGCTCGGCCTCGCGGTGGCGAGCGCCTGCGTGTTCCTGCTCGCGACGGGAACGGGGACGCTGTTCGTCGGCCGCATGCTCTCGGGCCTGTCGGCGGGCCTGTTCACGGGAACGGCCACCGCCTTCATCGCGGACCTCTTCGGGGAGCGACGGATCGAGGCGGCGCTGCTGGCGACGGCGTGCAACATCGGTGGCCTCGGGCTCGGGCCGATCATTGCCGCGGCCGCGGCCGACATCGCCGCCTCGGAGCCGCTGCGAGCGCCCTATTGGGTCGACCTCGTCCTGCTGGCGCCCGCAGTGGTCGCCATCGTCCTCGTGCCGGAGACGGTGAAGCGCACGGGCAGCGGCAAGCCGCGCCTGCAGCGGCTGACGGTTCCCGGGAACGTGCGGCCGGTCTTCATCACAGCCTCGATCGGCGGCTTTGCGGGCTTCGCGATCCTCGGCCTGTTCACAGCAGTGGCCCCGGGATTCCTCGCATCGGTGCTGGGCGTCCATTCGCGGTTCGCGGTCGGTTGCATCGTCGGCTCGATGTTCCTCGCCAGCGCTACGGCGCAGGTGCTGCTCTTCCGGCTGCCGCCGCCGCGGGCGCTGACGAGCGGGCTCGTCCTGCTCATCGTCGGCCTCGCCCTGATCACGATCTCGCTGCTGACGCGGGAGCTGGGACCGCTGATCGCCGGGGCCCTGACGGCCGGCGCCGGCCAGGGGCTCACCTTCAAGGGGGGCATGGCGTCGATCGCCTCGCGCTTGGACCCCGACAACCGCGCGGCCGTGATCTCGACCTTCTTCGTCGTCCTCTACACCGCGATCTCGATTCCGGTCGTGGGCGTCGGGGTGCTCGCGGAGCTCACCAACCTGCGCGACGCCGCGATCGCTTTGGCGCTGGCCGCCGGCGTCCTCGCCTCGATCTCGCTGGCGCGTCTGCGGATCCTGCAGCGCGGCGCGGATGACCCCGCCCCCGCCGGTCCCTGAGACGGCCTCTAAGCCTCTGTCTCAAAACCCGCGCGTGCCCGGGGCGCGGGGTCTCGAGACGGCCTCTAAGCTCGCGGCGATGTGGCAACAGGCGCGAATCGAGCTGCGGCCCCGCTCGCGCGGCTTCCACCTCGTGACCGGCGAGGTGCTCGACGCGCTGCCCGACCTGCGCTCCATCGACGTTGGGCTCCTGCACCTGCACATCCTCCACACCTCGGCCTCGCTGGCGCTGAACGAGAACGCGAGCGCGGATGTCCGGGCCGACCTCGAGAGCTGGTTCGACGACGCCGTTCGGGAGGACGCGCCGTATTGGCGCCACACGATCGAAGGCCCCGACGACATGCCCGCGCACGTCAAGTCCGTCCTCATCGGGCCCTCGCTCACGCTGCCGATCGCGGCCGGCGAGCCGGCGCTCGGCACCTGGCAGGGCATCTATCTGTGCGAGCACCGCGACTCGGGCGGGCCACGGCGGCTGATCGCCACGATGCACGGCGAGTGAGCGAGCGGCGCGACGCGATCGAGCTCTTGAGCTGGAACGTCGCCGGCCGCACGAAGCTGCTCGGCAAGCAGATCGCGGCCGTGGGTCGGCGCGGGCCCGACATCGTCTGCCTGCAGGAGGTCCGGGCGAGCACCGTCGGCCCGTGGGGGCAGGCGCTCAGCGAGGAGGGCCTGACCGAGATCCTCGACTCGAGCGCCTTCGCGAGCGGACGCCGCCTCTTCAACCTGACGGCGACGCGGTGGCCGATAACCGAGCTGGCGCCGGTCGGGGTACCGCAGCCCGAGCGCGTGCTCTCGACGCTGATCGACTCGCCCGCGGGGCTGATCGAGCTCCACAACGTCCACATCCCCCCCGCACCGTCGAACGGCCCCGTCAAGGCGGAGACGTGCGAGGCGCTCATCGCGGCGCTGGCGCGCCCGGCGACCGGCGGCAGGCATCGGATCCTGTGCGGCGACCTGAACACGCCGCGACGCGAAACGCCCGCGGGCGAGGTCGAGACCTTCGCCTCCAACCACCCGGGCGCCGAGGAGCGGTGGGACGCGGCGGAGCGCGGGCTGCTCGTCGGCCTCGGCGACTGGGATCTGAGCGACGTCTTCCGCGGCCTCAACGGCTACGACCGTGACGACGCCAGCTGGGTCATGCACACGCGGGCGCGGCGCAAGGCCGCGCACCGGCTCGACCACGTGCTCGCCTCCGCGAGCCTGCGGCCCGTGCGCTGCGACTACGAGCACGGGTGGCGAGAGGTCGGGCTCAGCGATCATTCGGCGATCGAGGCTTCCTTCGAACCCAGCTCCGACCGATGATCGCGATCGTCGCCGACACCCACATGCCGAAGGGCGCCCGCGAGCTGCCGCCGCGCTGCGTCGAGCTGCTCGAGGCGGCCGAGCTGATCGTGCACGCCGGGGACTTCTCCGGGGAGGAGGTGCTCGACCGCTTCGACTCCTTCGTCGGCGAGCTCGTCGCCGTCCGCGGCAACGTCGAGTCGCCGGAGGTCCGCGGCCGGCTGCCGGAGCGGGCCAGCTTCACGGTCGGCCAGCACGAGCTCGGCGTCATCCACGACGCCGGCCCCCGCGAGGGCCGGCTCGACCGCATGCGTCGCGCCTTCCCGGCGGCCTCCGCGGTGATCTTCGGCCACTCGCACCTTCCCCTGCACGAGCGGAACGGCGGCGGCTTTCAGATCTTCAACCCGGGCTCGCCGACGGAGCGGCGCCGGGCGCCGCGGCACACGATGGGCCTGCTCGACCTCGACGCCGAGGGCGAGCTGCGCTTCGAGCTGGTCGAGCTCTGAGCCCGGGCGAGCGTTCGACCGCCTTCTGATTCGGGTACCAATCCGACGTGGCCACCAGCCGAGAGATCGAGCGCAAGTTCCTGCTCGAGCGCGCGCCGGACTGGCTCGGGGAATGCGCCTCGGATCCGATCGAGCAGGGCTACCTCGCGCTCGAGGCCGACGCGGAGGTGCGGCTGCGCCGGATCGGCTCCCAGCGGCTGATCACCGTCAAGCGCGGCAGCGGCCGCGAGCGGATCGAGCGCGAGGCGGAGATCCCGGCCGAGACCTTCGACGAGCTCTGGCCTCTGACCGAGGGACGCCGCGTCCGCAAGCGGCGCCACTTCCGCGAGACGGAGGCCGGGACGTTCGAGATCGACGCCTACGAAGGCGAGCTCGAGGGCCTGCTCACGGCCGAGATCGAGTTCGCCTCCGGCGAGGAAGCGGATCGCTTCGTGCCTGCCGGGTGGCTCGGGCGCGAGCTCACCGGCGAGCCGGGCTGGGCCAACCGCGACCTCGCGGTCGCGGGCCGGCCCGATCGCAGCTGATCAGCCGCAGAAGCCGAGGATCAGCTCCGCCGTCTCCGCGGGCACGTCGAGCTGCGGGCAGTGTCCGATGCCCTCGAGCTCGATGAAGTCCGCCTGCGGCAGCCACTCCTCGCGGTAGCGCACCGCCGCCTCCGGCAACCGCAGCAGCCGGTCGGCCGTGCCCCAGACGATCCGCACGGGACAGCCGATCGCCTCGGCGTCGAGGCTCCAGCCGTGCTCGCGCGCGTAGTCGAGCAGCGGGAACACCGCCGCGCAGGAGGCGGCGCCGACCATCTGGTGAGCCAGCAGCTCGGGCGGGATGTGCTCGAAGTTGGTGACCGATGTACTCGCTCGCGCGCCGTCGGCCCTCTGGCGTGGACGACGATCGCGTCCGCGTGCGGGGCCGCCTGCTCGAGCAGCTTCTGCATCGCGGTGAAGTACTCGAAGGTGCGCTCGACCATCGGGGCGTCGGCGCGCCAGCCCCCGGCGGGCGCGAGAGCGACGACGCTACGGGCCCTACCCCGCGCCGCGATCTGCAGCGCGAGATACCCGCCGAGGGAGTTGCCGGCCACGTGCGCGGTCTCGAATCCCGCCTCGTCCATCGCCGCTTCGACGGCATCGGCAAGGTCCGCGTCGCTGACCTCCGCTCCTCGAAGCGGCGGCCCGCCCGCGTGTCCGAGCAGGGTGGGCGCGAGCACGTCGTGGCGGGCCTCGAGCGCCGGCAGGACCAGCTCCCACGTGCGCCAGGTGTCGGTGAAGCCGTGCAGGAGCAGCAGCGGCGCACCGGAGCCACCGCGATGCAGCCGCGTGAACTCGTGGCTCATCGATGCCCCCCGCCGAGCGCGCGGCCGATTCGCACTCGGGTCTCGTACGACCTCGTCGCGACGCCCGGCCGGTACTGCTGCTCGGGGTTGGCCGGGCCGAGCGGGACGTCGATCCGCAGGCGCCCGGCGCCGTCGGCCCGCAGCGTCTCGCGCTCGCCGCCGACCCGGACGCGGTGCGAGGAGAAGCGCAGGTACTTGCCCGGCGTCAGCACGGTCGCCGCGCCGCTTCCCTTGACCGCGAAGCCCGTGCGGCTCACGTCGATCAGGCTGCTCCACTCCGCCGCCTTGCGCTCGACGCGCACGTGCCAGCCGTAGATCCCGTAGCGGGGCTCGATCGAGCGGTAGTCGAAGGGGTGCGGCCGGGGCCGCGGGTGGCGGAAGGTCCGCATGATCCGGGGCAGATCCTCGCGCAGGTCGCGCTGCCAGTACGGCCACGAATGCGTACCGGGCCCGTAGTCGTCGTAGGCGTGCGGGATCCCGAGGGCCAGCAGCCTGCGGTGCAGGGAGCGGCTCATCTCGTGCACGCCGTACTCGATCGGATCGAGGCCTCCGCCCCCGTCGTAGGGGCCGGGGGAGCCGTTGCCGGTGTGGATCGAGAGCTTCATGCCGGCGAGGTTGCGGGCCAGATCCCATGGGTTGTGGCCGCGCCAGAAGATCTGATTCAGCGACCGCACGCCCCAGATCGCGTCCGGTGTCGATCCCCCGTCGGCGAGCGTTTCGGCCTCGATGACCGGCCAGACAGGCGCGTAGTTGGTGTCGACCGCGCCGGAGAAGGACGAGGCCCATGCGAACAGATCCGGATGCCGGGCCGCGTAGCTCATCGCGCTGAAGCCGCCCATCGACAGGCCCGCGATCGCCCGCGCCTTGCGGTGGGGCCGCGTGCGCAGATGGGAGTCGACCCAGGGGATCAGCTGACCGATCGTGAACGTCTCCCAGCGGGGCGGTCCGAAGTGGCCCTCGTTGCGCCAGTCGCTCGCCCAGCCGCCGGCGTTGCCGGTCCCGGCCGCGGCCGGCATCACGACGATCAGTCGCCGATTGGCGGTGATCCTCTCGGCATCGCCCTTGTCGGTCCAGGAGGCGGCGGTGTCGAAGGAGCCGTGGAGCAGATACAGCACCGGGTAGCGCCGGTGCGGCTTGCGCCGGTAGTGCGCCGGTAGGAGGATCCGCACCGCGACCGGGAAGTCGAGCGCCGGCGTCCGCATCGTCAGCTCGGTCAGCCGCCCGTCGAGCTTCTTCGCCTTCTCGACGTGCAGCGGCGTGGAGGCCCTCGCGGGCGCCGCCACGAGCAGCAAGACGGCCGCCGCCAGCGCCAGCAGGGCCCCGAGCGGCCCCCGGCGCACGCTCAGCCCCTCGGCCGCGAGCGGCGGGCGACCGCAACGAGCTGGTCGTTGAGCAGCCGCATGATCGCGGCGTAGGCGGGGAGAGAATCTCTGCAGCCAGAAGGCGAGGCGGATGTCGGCGGAGGTGAAGACGAGGTAGCGCTCGCGCTCGACGCCCCTGATGATCCGCTCGGCGACTTTCTCGGGCGCGACGGCATGGCGCTGGAAGCGCTTCGTCATCTTCTGCAGCGCGGGCGCGTCGCGGTCGACGCCGACGATGTCCACCGTGCCGACGAGCGGCGTGTCGACGCCCCCGGGGCAGACGAGGCTGACGCCGATGCGATGCCGGCGCAGGTCGAAGCGCAGCACCTCGGAGACGCCCCGCAGACCGAACTTCGCGGCGCTGTATGGCGCGTGCCACGGCAGCCCGAGCAGCCCGGCCGCGGAGGAGACGTTGACGAGGTGCCCGCCGTGGCCGGCCTCGATCATCGCCGGTACGAAGGCCTCGATGACGCTGATCGGGCCGAGGAGGTCGATATCGATCGTCCGCTGCCAGTCGGAGTGGGCGAGATTCTCGACCGCGCCCCAGGTCGAGATCCCGGCGACGTTCATGACCACGTCGACGCTTCCGTGGGCGGCGTGGACGGTCTCGGCCAGCGCCATGACGCCCTCGTGGTCGGTGATGTCGGCGGGCGCGGCGACGAGCACCTCTCCCCCGCTGGCCCGGATCCGCTCCGCCGTCCGCGCGAGCTCCGTCGCCTGGACGTCGGTGAGGACGAGCCTGCAGCCCCGCTCGGCGAGCGCCAGGGCAGTCGCGCGGCCGATACCGCTGGCCGCGCCGGTGACGACGCAGGTCGTGCCCTCGATCCTCATCCGTCCCTCACCGGCGCCAGCCTAACGCGAGAGCGGCGGCGCTCCCCCCGGTTCTCGCCACAGGATCTAGGAGGCGTCGGCGATCGCGCGCTCGATCTCGGCCTGCGGCGCGCTCAGGCCTTTACCGTGGCCGGGCGCGAGCAGGCTCGGCTCGAGGGCCGCCACGGCGCGCGCGCTCTCGAGCGCGACGTCGGCGGAGTAGGTGGCAAGGGCCGGTAGCGGGAAGCGCCAGTTGAGCTTGCCGGAGACCGTCGTCCCGCCGAGCGTGTGGAAGGCGTCGCCGCAGATCAGCGCGCGGTCGCGGGTGTCGAGGAACGCGACGTGTCCGGGCGTATGGCCGGGGGTCGCGATCACCTCGAGCGAGCCGATGCGATCGCCGGTGCCGAGCAGGACGTCGGGCTTGGTCGCCACCCGAGGCCAGCCCCCGCGCAGCTTGCCCTTCTCCTGCTCCTCCGCGGTCAGCTCCTTGTCGCCGGCCATGATCGGGGCATCGCGCGCGGGAGCGCAGAGCTGCGCCTCGGCCCCGAGCTTCTCCCGCAACGCGTCCACGGAGGCGACGTGGTCGCTGTGCCCATGCGTGAGCGCGACCCGCGCGATCGGCGCGCCGAGCTCGCCGGCGGCGTCGATGATGCCGCCGGCGCTGCCGCCGACCATCGTGTCGACGAGGGTGAAGCCGTCATCCTCGCGAACCAGGTAGGCGTTGACGAGCCCGAACCGGGTGAGCTGGATGATCGAGTCGGTGAGGCGCGTGCTGTTCATCGCCGCCTCCGGACACTAGTAAACGACCCGCGCCGTCAGGGCGCGGGTCGCCGTTCAGTACGGGTTCTTCGCAGCCCGATCCGGCGACAGCGACGGGCGCGAACGCTCGACGAGCGCCTCGATCGCGTCCGCGAGGTGGACCGGGGCGATGTTGCGGTCGCCGCGCTCGAGGCGGATCCGGTGCGCCTCGAAGAGGACGTCAGCGTGGGTGTGACCCGCGGGTGGCTCGAACCGATAGGCGGCAAGCTCGATCAGCAGGCCGAGCGGGTCCTTGAAGTAGATCGAGTCCATGAAGCCGCGGTCCTTCGGCCCGGAGTGCTCGATGCCGCGCTCGTCGAGCCGTTCGATGACCTGGTCCCAGCTCGCCTTGGACACGGCGAAGGCGAGATGGTGCACGCAGCCGGGGTCCATCGGCGTCCGGTCCGGGGTGCCCGCCCGGTCCTCGTTCGTGAAAACCGTGATCAGGCGACCGTCGCCCGGATCGAAGTAGAGGTGGCTCTCGTCCGCGTTGTCGAGGTTCGGCTGCTCGAAGACGAACGGCATCCCCAGCACGCCCTCCCAGAAGTCGATCGAGGTCTGCCGATCGGCGCCCGTGAGCGTGATGTGGTGCACGCCCTGGACCTGAAGCTTCCGCATGCCCCCACTAAACCAGATCCCGGAGGGCCGAAACAGGCGCTGAACGGCCTTGCTCCCCCCGCTAAGGTATTTGACGTGAACGTAAAGAACAGCTTCCAGGAGGGCTCGCCCGCGCCACAGCGGCCACGGAAGCGGCGCCTCGGAGTTCACGCCGAGCACCCCCACTACAAGTGGTGGGCCCTCTCCTGCACGAGCCTCGGGATGCTGCTAGCGACGATCAACTCGGGCACGCTGATCATCGCCCTCCCCGATCTCGAGCGCGCGCTCGGGACCACGGTCCTCCAGCTCGTCTGGGTGATCCTCGCCTACATGATCGCCTCGACCGTGCTCGTGCTCACGGCCGGCCGCCTGTCCGACCTGTTCGGGCGCAAGACCGCGTACGTGAGCGGCTTCGCCGTCTTCGCCCTCGCGTCGCTGGGCGCCGGTTTCGCCGGGGGCGGGACCGAGCTGATCCTGTGGCGGATCCTGCAGGGAATCGGTGCCGCTTTCATCTTCGCCAACGCCGCCGCCCTCGTCACCGACGCGTTCCCGAAGGAGCAGCTCGGCCTGGCGATGGGGACGAACACGATGGTCGCGGCGATCGGGCTCGTGCTCGGTCCGGTGCTCGGCGGCGCCCTCGTCGAGATCTCCTGGCAATGGGTGTTCTGGTTCAACGTCCCCTTCGGGATCTTCGGCGCGCTCTGGGGCTGGCGCATCCTGCACGAGCTCGCTCACCCGGACTCGGTCCGGGGCCTCGACCTGCTGGGCACGAGCACGTTCGTCGTCGGCCTCACGGGCCTGACGTTGGGGATCTCCAAGGGCGGGATCACCGGCTGGGACGATCCGATCGTGATCGGCGGCCTCGTCGTCGCCGCGGTCCTGCTGCCGCTCTTCGTGCTCATCGAGCACCGGGGCAGGGCGCCGATGCTCGACCTCGACATCTTCCGCAACCGCCTTTTCGCCGCCGCCTCGGCCGCCGCCTTCATCAACGGGCTGTCGCGGTTCGCGCTGATGTTCGTCTTCGTCTTCTACTACCAGGGTGCGCAGGGCGACGACCCGATCACGGCCGGGATCAAGCTGGCTCCGCTCGCGCTCGGGATGCTGATCTCCTCACCCGTCGCCGGAATCTGGGCCGACCGCCACGGCTCGCGGCTGCTCGCCGCCGGCGGCATGCTCACGACGGCGATCGGGCTCGCGCTCATGACCACCCTGCAGGCCGACTCCCCCTACTGGGAGGGCGGCCTGTGGCTGCTCGTGGTCGGGATCGGCTCCGGCATGTTCAACTCCCCGAACACCGCAGCGATGATGGGTGCGGTGCCCGCGAAACGGCGCGGCATCGCCGCCGGCGCGCGGATGATGATCCAGAACACGGGCGCCGTGCTTTCGATCGCCTTCGTGCTCGCGGTGGTCACCGCGGCCGTGCCCGAGGACGTCCTGCTCAAGATCTTCTCCGGCCTCGCCGCCGGCCTCGCCGCCGCCAAGCTCGATCCCTTCATCGCCAACATGCACACCGCCCTCTGGTGCCTCGCCGCGATCTCCTTCTTCGGCATGTTCGTCTGCTTGATGCGCCCCAAGGGACAACACGTCGGCGAGGGGCTCGAGACCGAGGCGACCGCGCCACGGCTCGCCGCGGCCGGGGCCGAACAGCGCTGATGGGCGAACTGCTCCGCATCGGCGAGGTCGCCGAGCAGCTCGGCACGACGCCGAGGACGATCCGCTACTACGAGGAGTACGGCTTGCTGCCGAGCGGCGACGACCGGCCCTCGGGCGGTCACAGGACCTACAGCTCCGAGGACGTGGAGCGCATCCGTGAGCTGATCCGGCTCAAGGAGCTGCTCGGGGTCTCGCTCGATGAGCTGCGGGCGCTGATCGGCGCCGAGGAGGCTCGGGCGGCGCTCCGCGCCGAGTACCACGCCGACGACGTCAGCGAGCGGCGCCGGGAGGAGATCCTCGAACAGGCGCTCGTCCACATCGGCGAGCAGCTCAACCTCGTCCGCGGGCGCCGCCGTGAACTCGAGCGCTTCGAGTCCGAGCTGGTCGCACGGCGCCGGCGCGTGCAGCGCCTCCTGCGCGAGCTCGACGCGGGCGGCGTTGGCAGCGGGGGCGGCTCGCAGACGGGCTGAGCGGCCGCGGCTAGAGCGCGCCGGCGATCGCGTCGGCGAGCAGGTAGACGTTGAGACCGCTGATGATCAGCGTGATCACCGCCATGATCGCGGTCGTCAGCCGCGCGTTGACCTGCTCGCCCATGACGTCGGCCTGCCGCGTGATCAGCAGCAGCGGCACCAGCGCGAAGGGGATCCCGAACGAGAGCACGATCTGAGAGAGCACGAGCGCCTGGGTCGTGTTCGCGGCCAGGGCCAGGACCAGCAGGGACGGCAGCATCGTCAGGCTGCGCCGGACGAGCAGCGGGATGCGCCAGTTCATGAAGCCGGCCATCACGATCTGGCCCGCGTAGGTGCCGACGCTCGAGGAGGAGAAGCCGGAGGCCATCAGGGCGATGCCGAACGCGAGCGCGGCGCCGCCGCCGACGAGCGTGTCGAGGTGGCTGTGGATCGGGCCGAGCTCGGAGATCCCCATCAGGCCCGGCTTGTGGAAGAGCGCCGCGGCGATGCAGAGCATCGAGAGGTTGACGAAGCCGGCGATCCCGAGCCCGATGACGACGTCGATGCGGTTGTAGCGCAGCAGGGTGCGCCGTTCGCCCGCGTCCTCGGGCTGGATCCTGTCGGTGTGGAGGGCCGAGTGCAGGTAGATGACGTGCGGCATCACGGTCGCGCCGATGATTCCGACGGCGAGCCCGACGGAGCTCCCTCCATCGAGACTAGGGACGAGCCCCCCGAGGAGCGCGCCGTAGTCCTGTTCACCGACCGCGAAGAACGTGTAGAGGAAGCCAAGCCCGACGATCCCGAGCAGGGCGATGATCGCGAGCTCGAACTTGCGGTAGCCGCGCTGCTCGAGGCCGAGAATCGCGAAGGCGACCACGGCTGTGATCAGGCCCGCGGGGAAGAGCGAGATGCCGAAGACGAGGTGCAGGCCGAGGGCGGCACCGACGAACTCGGCCAGATCCGTGGCCATGGCGACGACCTCGGCCTGGATCCACAGGAGCACGTTCGCGCGGCGCGGGAACCGCTCGCGGGCGAGCTCGGGCAGGCTACGGCCGGTCGCGATGCCGGCCTTCGACGTGAGGTACTGGACGAGGATCGCCATCAGGTTCGCCATCACGATCACCCAGACGAGCTGGTAGCCGTGCTCGGCACCCGCGGCGAAGTTGGTGGCGAAGTTGCCCGGATCGATATAGGCGACGGAGGCGACGAACGCCGGCCCGAGCAGGGCCAGCCCGCCGCGCACCCTGCCGCGCGCGAGCACCTGTTGCAGCGCGCTCGGCCCGCCCCGAGGGACGGGTCGGTCGGGGACCGGGACCGCGCCCGCCTCGGTCGCGAGCGCCGGACGCAGCGCCTCGTCCTCGGACGGTGGCGTCACGGGGGCGTCTCCCTGCGGCTGGGTCACCCGGGGATGCCGCTGCGCGCCGGCTTGTCGGTACACGGTTGGATCATGTCCAAAGTCTAAAGTTTGATTAGACTAACTTCAAATGAGACCACATGCAATCTCGAAGTTTCCCTATCCGCGCAACCGCCCCGGGCGGGGCTAAGATCGCCGGGGATGGGAACCGTGGAGGAGATCCCGTACTCGGCCTCGGTCGAGGATTACGTGAAGACGATCTACTCGCTCACGCGCGGCGGGCGCGATGCCGCTTCGACGAGCGAGCTCGCTGAGCGGCTCGGGATCTCCGCCGGGTCCGTCTCGACGATGGTCAAGCGCCTCGCCGCCGCCGGACTGCTCGAGCACGAGCCCTACCGCGGCGTGCAGCTGACCGATCCCGGCGAGCGCCTCGCGCTCTCGGTGATCCGCCGCCATCGGCTCCTCGAGGCATTCCTGGCGACGACGCTCGACATCCCGTGGGACGACGTGCACCGCTACGCCGACTCGCTCGAGCACGCCGTCGGGGACGAGCTGATCGACATCATCGCCCGCAAGCTCGGCGACCCGACGACCGACCCGCACGGGGACCCCATCCCGACCCGCGAGCTCGACATCGACGACCGCGCGACCCGCTGTCTGACCGAGCTCGAGGAGGGCGAGCGGGCGACGTTCGTGCGGGTCTCCGACTCCGACCCCGAGAAGCTCCGCTACCTGGCGGCGCAGGGGATCGCGATCGGGGACGAGCTCGAGCTCACCGCCCGGCAGCCGTTCGACGGCCCTTGCGAGGTCCGGATCGGGAGCGCAACGCACGCCCTCGGCCTCGGGCTGGCGAACGCGATGCGCGTCCGCTGAGCGCCCCGCGGCTTCAGCGCATCCGGCCGCACGGCGGGATTCAAACGCCGTTGGCGCGGCACGCGCCAGGCTGGAGCCGGAGGTGTCTCAGCTGGAGTGCAGCGCCACCGGAATGTTGCTCCACTGGTTCAGGAACGTGGAGCTGACCCGCTCGGTCGCGCCGTCGAGCTCGATCCTGTCGAAGCGCCGCAGCGTCTCCTCGATCCACAGCTTCAGCTCGAGGCGGGCGAGACCGGCGCCGAGGCAGAAGTGGCGGCCGCCGCCGCCGAAGCCCTGGTGCGGATTCGGATCCCGGCGGACGTCGAACCGCTGCGGATCGTCGAAGGCATCCTCGTCGCGATTGCCGGCGACGTACCAGAGCGCGAGCTTGTCGCCGGCGCGAATCTCCGTGCCGGCGAGCTCAGTGTCCCGCGTTGCGGTCCGGCGCATGTAGGCGAAGGCCGGGTGGAAGCGGACGAACTCCTCGACGACCTGCTCGAGCGGCACCGCACCCGAGCGGACGAGCTCCATCTGCTCCGGGTCCTCCATCAGACTCTTCAGCCCCGATGTGAAGACCGCCCGCGTCGAGTCGTTGCCGGCGACCATGAGGAGGAAGAAGAACATGACCACCTCCTCGTGGGAGAGGTGCTCGCCGTCCACCTGCGCCTCGATGATCGCCGTCGTCAAATCGTCGGTCGGGCGCTGCTCGCGTTCCTCCACCATCGAGTTGACGTAGGGGAGGAACTCCTCCAGCGCCCGCCAGACCTCGCCGAGATCGGGCACGAGCCGGGGGTCCTCGAAGGCAGTGGTCCGGTTGGTCCAGTCGACGAGCTTGTCGGCGTCCGAGCGGGGGACGCCGAGCATGTCGCCGATCACCATCGAGGGGACGTAGACCCCGACGTCCTGGACGAGGTCGACGCGCCCGTCGGGATGACGCTCGAGGGCGCGATCCCAGACGAGGTTGATGATCTCGCGCATGCGCTCGGTGTGCTCGAGCGCCATCTTCGGAGTGAAGGCCCTCTGAACGAGCGCCTTGAGGCGGTCGTGCCGCGGCGGATCCTGGGAGATCAGCATGCTGGCGCTGAGGTCGATCGGATCCGGCTCGCCCGGCGCGGCCATGCTGTCGACGAGGATGATGCTGCGATCGGAGGAGAAGGTCGCGTGGTCGCGTCCGACGGCGCGGATGTCGTCGTAGCGGACGACCGACCAGAAGCCGCTCTCCCGCGGGAAGTCGCGCATGTCGCTCCAGTGCAGACCGGGACGCGCGCGCAGCTCCGCGAACTGCTCGTGCGGGGGGCCGTCCCGCCACAGCTCGAGGTTGCTGAGGTCGAGCTCCGAGAGCTCCGGGTGAGTTGCGGTGGCGGTCATCGTCCCTCTCTCTTCCTCGTGACTTGGGCTCGTCTGCGGCGGGGCGTCAGGCGCCCGTGCTCGCGGTTCACGCACGGTATCGCGCTTGCAACATATTGTCAATATGTTGCGATCGCAGCGGATCACCCCTATGTCGCAGAGGCTCGATATCCTCGGCGCATGAGCTCCCGCCCCGACGAGACCGCCCCGGCGGCGGTCGAGCCCCGCTTCCGCCGCCCGACCAAGGAGGACGCGCTGACGCTCGCGCGCGAGCAGTTCCTCGCCGGCGAGCGGGTCGAGATGCAGACGCTTGCGGCACAGCTCGACGTCAACCGGACGACGCTCTACCGCTGGGTCGGCGAGCGCGACCAGCTGCTGGGCCAGCTGTTCGCCGCGCTGGTCGACGAGTGGCTCGAGCTCCTCATGCCCACCGCTGAGGGAGAGGGATTCGAGCGCTTCCTCGACGTGCTGCGCCGGATGCTCGAGTTCGGCGCCTCGTTCGAGCCGCTGACCCTCTTCACGCAGCGCGAGCCGGCGCTGGCCCTGCGGATCATCGGGGAACGGGGCGGGGCGGTCGCGCTCAGAAGCGAGGAGGCGGTCGCGCGGGTACTCGCCGAGAGCGAGCCCGACGTGCCCGTGCCCGCGGAGGTAGTCGGCGCCATTTCCCTGGTCTCCCGAACCCTGGTCTGGGCGAACATCGCCAGCGGTTCGGACCCCGACGTCGAAGGCCCGGTCGAGCTCGCACGGACGCTGCTCGAGAGCTGCCGCATCCGGGCGGGCGTCGGGGCGGGATGAGGCGCGCCCGCGCAGCAGCGCCGGGGCCGGGGTGATACGAAGTACGGCATGCGATCCGTCACCTGTACGAATGCCGAGCTAGCCGTCGTCGAGGGACCGGAGCCGACGCCGGCGCCGGGGCAGGTGAAGATCGAAGTCGTGCGCTGCGGCATCTGCGGCTCCGATCTCCACGCGCGCCACGGCATGGACGACTGGGCCGAACTCGCCGACACGCTCGGCTACGACCGCTTCGCCCGCTCCGAGACCCCCGTCGTCTTCGGTCACGAGTTCTCGGGCAGGGTCGCGGAGTACGGTCCGGGCTGTCGGCAGGAGATCGCCACCGGCGCGCCGGTCGTCGCCCTGCCGATCATCCGCAACCCGCACGGAGTCGACACGACCGGGCTGTCGCCGCACGCGCCCGGCGCCTACGCCGAGCAGACGGTCGTCCAGGAATCGCTGATGCTGCCGGTGCCGAACGGCCTCGCGCCCGAGATCGCAGCGCTCACCGAGCCGATGGCGGTCGCCTGGCATGCGGTGCAGCGCAGCGAGATCGGCAAGAGGGACGTGGCGATCGTGATCGGGTGCGGCCCGGTCGGCCTCGGCGTCATCCTCGGCCTCAAGGCGAAGGGCGTGCGGACGGTCGTCGCCGCCGACTTCTCACCCGGTCGCCGTGCGCTGGCCGAACGCTGCGGCGCGGACGTGGTCCTCGACGCCGCCACCGACTCGCCCTACGCGGCGCGGGCCGACAGGCACCTGACGACCGCGCCCGACGTATTCGACCTCGCCATCGACACCCAGGAGAAGCTGAACCGGCTGCCGATCGAGCCGTGGCACGTCTGGCGCTTGGTCGATCGGCTCGGGATCAAGCCGAAGGCGCCCGTCGTCTTCGAATGCGTCGGCGCGCCGGGCGTGATCGAGAGCATCGTGCAGCAGGCGCCGGTGTTCTCCAAGGTCGTCGTCGTCGGGGTCTGCGTCGGCGAGGACAGGTTCACGCCGGCGATGGCGATCAACAAGGAGATCGACTTCCGCTTCGTGCTCGGCTATACGCCGCTCGAGTTCCGGGACACGCTGCACATGCTCGCCGACGGCAAGATCGATCCCCGGCCGCTGATCACGGGCGAGGTCGGCCTCGCGGGCGTCGAGGCGGCCTTCGACGCGCTCGGCGACCCCGAGGCACACGCGAAAATCCTCGTCGATCCGAAGTCGGAGGCCACGGCTCTCTAGCTCGGGGCCCCAAGGCGCGCCCGGCGCCTAATCCTGGGGTCGCGGTTCGGGGAGAGCCGCGATGTCGGCGCGCGCACGCTGACGGAAGCTGGGCGGCGTAAGCACCAGACCCGGCGCGCCGCGCCATCGCCGAAGGAGAAGCCCCATGCATACCCCCTCCCCCCGACCACGACGCAGGCCGAACGCCGCGACGCTGCTCGCTGCCGTAGCCCTTGCGGTTGCGATCGCCGGCCCGACCGGCGCCTTTGCAGCCGTCGGCGCCATGATCACCGGCAAGCAGATCGAGAACGGGACCGTCAACTCCCGCGACATCGCCAACCGCAGCCTCAAGGCGAAGGACTTCAAGGCGGGACAGCTGCCCGCCGGCGAGACCGGCCCCCGGGGTCCGGCGGGGCCCCAGGGCCCGGCCGGCGAGCGCGGTCCCAAGGGTCCGGCCGGCAGCGACGGCAGCTCGCCGTTCCTCGACGTTGGCTACGACTACTCGCAGAACCCGCGCAGCAACAGCGGCACGACGTTCTGGACCGTCCCGGGCGCCGCCGCGACGGTCTCCGTGCCCGCCGGACACACGGCGGTGATCGTGGCCCATTTCAGCGCCAGCTCCGCCTGCATCCACGGCACGCCCGGGGACGAGTGCCAGGTCCGGATGCTGCTCGACGGCTCGCCGATGCACATCGAGGACCCGTCGGTGTTCGACAGCGTCAACGACGGCGACACGCTCGACGCGCGCGAGTCGAACTCGATCGTCCGCTACCAGGAGAACGTCGGGCCCGGGGCCCACACGGTCGAGGTCCAGGACCGCGTCACGGCCGCCGACAGCGGCAACCCGCCCGAGATGCAGCTCGACGACCTCGCCACCGTCGTGGAGGCGATTGACCAGGGGTAGCGGGGCGGCCCCGCCCCGTCGCGCGGCACGGCCCGCGCGACGGGGTTGCCGCTCGACTGGCCCCGGCGTGCTGGTACGAATAGGCTCCACTTCGTACCGCCAAGAGCCGGAGAGAGGTTGAGCCGTGGCCGAGGAGCTGAAGACGTACTGCCGGATCTGCGAGCCCCTCTGCGGGATGGTGGCCACCGTCGAGGACGGCAGGCTCGTACAGCTGCGCCCCGACCGCGACCATCCCCTCTCGAGGGGCTTCGCCTGCCCGAAGGGAATCGCCTTCGCGGACATCCAGAACGACCCCGACCGTGTCCTGCACCCGCTGCGCCGGACGGCGTCCGGGGATTTCGAGCGCGTCGGCTGGGAGGAGGCGCTCGCCGACATCGCTGCCCGGCTCGGCGCGATCCGCTCGGAGCACGGCGGCGATGCGATCGGGGGCTACTTCGGCAACCCCTCCGCCTTCAACATGGCCCACTCGCTGTGGTTCCCGGCCTTCATGAAGGCCCTCGGCTCGCGCAACGTCTACTCGGCGGGCTCCCAGGACGTCAACAACCGCTTCGTCGCCAGCGAGCTGCTGTACGGGTCGCCGGTGACCGCCCCGATCCCGGACCTGGCCCGGACCGAGCTGCTCGTGATCGTCGGGGCGAACCCGCTCGTCTCGCACGGCTCCGTGGTGAGCGCGCCGAGGATCAAGGACGAGCTGCACGGAATCACAGGTCGCGGCGGCCGCGTGGTCGTCGTCGACCCCCGCCGGACCGAGACCGCGAGCGCTTTCGAGTGGATGCCGATTGCCCCCGACGGAGACGCGCACCTGCTCCTGTCACTGCTCGCGGTCATGTTCGAGGAGGGCATCGCCGACGAGGAGGCGATCGCGCGCCAGACGACGGGAGTCGAGGCGCTGCGCGAGCTCGTCGCTCCGTTCCCCCCGGAGCGGACCGAGCCGCTGCACGGGATCGCCGCCGCCGAGCTGCGGGAGCTCGCCCGCGAGCTCTGCGGGACCGAGCGGGCGGCCGTCTACGGTCGGACCGGCACTTGCCTCGGGCGCAGCGGCACCCTGACGACCTTCCTGCTCGATGCCGTCAACATCGTCGCCGGCAACCTCGACCGCGAGGGCGGCTCGATGTTCGGGACGCTCGGCGTGCCCGGCGAGCGGCGGCTCACGAAAGCAGGGCTCGGCTGGATCGCGAAGACGGGCGCCCGCCGGTCGCGGATCGGCGACTTCCCGTCGGTGCTCGGCACGATGCCCGCCGCCGTGCTCGCGAAGGAGGTCACCACCCCCGGCGAGGGCCAGATCCGGGCCCTGCTGCTCTCCGCGGGCAACCCCGTGCTCTCGGTCCCGAACGGGGACGAGCTCGAGGAGGCGCTGGATCAGCTCGAGCTGATGGTCTCGATCGACCTCTACGTGAACGAGACGAACGCCCACGCCGACTACGTCCTGCCGGCGACGACGATGTACGAGCGGGACGACTTCCCGATCGCCTTCCAGACGCTGTTCACCACGCCGTTCCGCCAGGCGACGCGCGCGGTCGTGCCGCCGGCGGGCGAGGCGCGCGAGGAGTGGCAGGTGCTCGACGAGCTGCTCGGCCGGATCACGGGGGCGAGCGGTCGCCTGCGGGCGCTCGGGGCGATCCGCCGCCTGGCCGGCCCGCTGGGCCGGGCCGCGACGGCGCCGATGCGGATCGCGGACGGGCTCGTGCGGATGGGCAAGGGAGGCGACCGCTTCGGCCTTCGCCGCGGCGGCCTCAACCTGAAGAAGCTCCTCGAAGAGCACCCGAGCGGCGTTACCGTCGCCGACCATCTCGAGCCGGGCGCGCTCGGGACCGTCGCCTGGCACGACGATCGCCGCGCCCACCTCGACCACGCCGAGATCGAGCACGAGGTCGCGCGCCTAGAGCAGCGACCGGCCGACCCGTCGTTCCCGCTGCGTCTGATCGGCATGCGCGAGCTGCGCTCGGAGAACTCATGGATGCACAACTCGCCGCTGCTCAACCGCGGCGGCCGCCTGCAGGCGGCCCGGGTGCATCCGTCCGACGCGGACGCGCTCGGCCTCGCCGAGGGCGGGCGCGCGCGGATCGTCTCGCCGCATGGGCGGATCGAGCTGCCGGTGCTCCTCACCGACGACATCAAGCCCGGCGTCGTCGCCGTCCCACACGGTTGGGGCCACAAGGGCAGCGGCGGCTGGAGCGTCGCCAATGCGAGCGGCGACGGCGACGAGACAGGGAACGGTGGCGCGAACGTCAACCTGCTGATGTCGACCGAGATCTCCGACGTCGAGCCGCTCGCGGGCATGGCGCACCTGAACGGCGTTCCGATCCGGCTCGAGGCCGTCGACTCCGGGAACGAGCCGGCCTTCAACGCCTCGAAGCTCGCCGGTGCCGGCAGCTCCGGGTCCACTTAGGCGCCGGCTCCCGCTCAGCGCGAGCAGCGGTCGCAGAGGCCGCGGAGGACGACGTCGTGCTCGGCGACGTCGAACGGGACCTGGTTGCAGACCTCGACGATCGCCCGCTCGAGGCCGCGGTCCTCGAACGGGACCATGCGCCCGCAGCGGCTGCAGATGGCGTGGTGGTGATGGTGGCCGCTGGGATCGACGCGCTCGTAGCTGGCGATCCCCCGCTCCGCCTCGAAGCGCTGCACGAGACCCTCGCCCTCGAGCAGCTCGAGCGCCCGGTAGATGCTCGCGCGGCCGACGCGGGAGTTGCGTCGCCGCAGCTCCTGCTCGAGCTCGAGGGCCGTCACGGCGCAGTCGTGGCGGGCGAGCGCCTCGACGACCGCCGCGCGGGCCCCGCCGCGCCGGTGCCCTGCCTCGTCGAGCAGCGACTGCGCGTGCTCCGCCCAGGAGGTGTCGGCCGCGGGCTCCATCAGGCGATCGTAGCTTCAGCCGCAGAGCCCGAACGCGAGCGCAGCGCGTCGATCACGCGCCCGGCGGGGATCGAGATGAGATAGGCGGCGACGATCGCGAGCGCGACCGACGCGCCCGCTGCCGTGCCCGCGAAGTAGGAGAGATAGAGGCCGGCGATTCCGGCCGCGACGGCGATCGCGACCGCGGTCGCGATCATCGGCGCGAGCCTCGTGGTGAGGCGCCGCGCCGCCGCGGCGGGACCGACGAATACGGCGACGACGAGCAGGTTGCCGAGGCCTTGGACGCCAACGACGATCGCGGCTGCGAGGAGGATCAGCAATGCCGCCTCGGTCCGCGAGGGGGCTGCTCCCAGCACCCGGGCGGCGTCGCGGTCGAAGCCGGTTGCGAGCAGCCTTCCGTGCAGCAGCCCGAGCGCGGCGGCGACGACCGCGACGAGCGCGGCCGCCGTGGCGACGTCCGCGCCCGACACCCCGAGCAGATCGCCGAAGAGCAGCTCTCCGACGCCGGGTGGCGAGGCCGGCGCGAGCGCGAGCAGGACGCCGAGCCCGAACAGCGTCGTGACGACGACGCCGACGGCGACCTCGCGATCGAGCCCCCGGACCCGGGAAACGAGCGGGATCGCCAGGGCCGCCAGCACGATCGCCGGCGCGCCGCCGGCGATCAGCGGCACCCCGGCGATCGCGGCGAGGACGAGGCCCGGCAGGATCGAATGCGCGAGCGATTCGGCCGCGTAGGAGACGCGGAAGAGGACGACCCAGCAACCGAGGGCGCCGCCCGCGACCCCGACCAGCGTGATCTCGGCGATCGCCCGCCGCATGAACTCGTCCCCGAACGGCTCCAACACGACTACCGGCCCTCCTCCGCCCCTTCGGCGTCGTGGTGATGGTGATGCGGGGGGAGGATCCCGCGGTGTCCGCCCCCGGGGAGCTCGACGATCGTCGCGCCGTAGGTCGCCTCCAGCACCGGCAGATCGAGGGTCTCGGCCGGTGGTCCGAATGCGATCTGCGTCCCGTTCACGCACAGGACCGAGTCGAGCCGCCGTGCCTGCTCGAGATCGTGCGTTGCGACGATCACCCCGCGGCCCTCCCCGGCAAGGGAATCGATCAGCCCCTCGAGCCGCTCGGCGTTCGGCCTGTCGAGACCGGAGAACGGTTCGTCGAGCAACAGGATCCTGGCCTCCTCGACGAGGCTGCGGGCGATCAGGACCCGCTGTCGCTGCCCACCGGAGAGCTCGCCGAAGGTCTCGGCCGCCTGTTCGGCGAGCCCGACGCGGTCGAGCGCCTCGCGCGCGCGCCCGCGCTCGTGCCGCCCGGGGCGCCGCCACCACGGGATCCGGGCGAGGGCGCCCATGGCGGCGACGTCCAGGGCCGAAACCGGATAGTCGAGCTGCGAGCGCTCGGTCTGCGGGACGGTGGCACAGCGCGCGCGGATCCGCAGCGCGCCGGCGAGCGGCTCGATCTCGCCGAGCAGCGCCCGCAGCAGCGTCGTCTTGCCGCCGCCGTTCGGACCGAGCAGCGCGATCCGCCCGCCCGCCCGCAGCGCGAAGCTGACGCCGCTCAGAACCGGCCTGCCCTCGTAGCCCAGGCTCAGCCCCTCGGCCTCGATCAGCGCGCCGTCCTGCATCCCTCACCACCTCCCGAAAGACCGCGCACGATCGCGTCAGCGTTCGCGCGCTCCATGCCGATGTAGGTGTCCGCAGGCGAGCCATCTGAGCCGAGCGTGTCCCCGTAGAGCGAGTAGGCGGCCGTGCCGCCGGTCTCGGCGGCGATCGTCTCCGCCACCTTCGGGCTCAGCGACGCCTCGGGGAAGATCGCCCGCACCCTCTCGGCGTCGATCGTCCCGATCAGATCGCTGAGGTCGGCCGCCGAGGGCTGCGCCTCGGTCGCCTGCGAGGGGATCAGGGCGCCGACGATCTCCAGCCCGTAGCGATTGGCGAAATACCCGAAGGCGCCGTGGTCGGTGACCAGCTTGCGCCGCTGCGGCGGGATGGTTCCGATGCAGCGGGAAATCTCCGCGTCGAGGGCGCGCAGCCGCCGCAGGTAGTCCGTGGCGTTGCGGCGGTAGTCGGACGCATGGGCCGGATCGGCGGCGGCGAAGGCGGCCGCGATCCGGCGCACGGCCGCCTCCGCATTGCGCGGATCGTGCCACCAGTGCGGATCGATCCCCGACGAACCCTCGGCGTCCGCCGCAAGGCGCACGGGCACGCTCGAGCCGAGGTCGATGAGGCGCGCGCGCCCGCCGCTGTCGGAATCGAGCTCCCGCGCCCAGGAGTCGAGGTCGTCGCCGCTGGCGAGGATCAGCTTCGCGTTCGCCGCGGCCTCGACGTCGGAGGGACGGGGCTCGTATGTGTGCGGGTCGGTGTTCGGCTCGAGGATCTGCTCGACGGCGACGTCGCCACCCCCGACCTCGCGGGCGAAGTCGCCGAGCTGGGTCGTCGTCGCTACGACCTCCAGCCTCCCGTCGGCGCTCGCCGCGCCACCGCCGAGGGCGAAGCCCGCGACCACCACCGCGAGCAGCGCCCCGGCCGCGGCGGCGGGCGGTGCAACCGATCCCAGGGCCCGCGCCGCGGCGGTAGCGGCGAACGTCGCCCCGGCGACGCAGGCGATCGTCGCGCCGGGGGGCGCATCCGTGCGGACCGAGAGCCAGAGCCCGATCGTCCCCTCGATCGCAACGAGCGCGACGCTGAGCAGCTGCCACGTCCGCAACCGCTTCGCGAGCAGTCGCGCCGTCACGGCGGGCACCAGGAACAGCGCGGTGACGAGCAGCGCTCCGACCACGGTCAACGCGGCGGTGACCGCGAACGCGAGCACCAGCAGCAGCGCCGCGTCGAAGGGAAGGGGCCGCGGGCTTCCGGCGGCGGCCCGCGCCGGATCGAATCCGATCCGCAGCCAATGCCGGCCGAGGAGAGCGGCGGCGGCGAGGGTGGCCGCGCCCGCCGCCGCGGCGAGCGCGAGGTCGCGGCCATCGACGAGGAGCAGGCTCCCGAAGAGCAGCGTCTCGACGTTCGCCCCGGAGGCGAAGACGTCGCTGGCGAGGACCACGCCCGCTGCGAGGCAGCCGGCGAGGACGAGTGCGACGACAGCGTCGCCCCGCTCCCGGCGGCCGCGCAGCGCAACCGTCGCCCCGGTGAACGCGAGCGCGGCACCGAAGGCGCCGAGCGGCGCCGCGAAGCCGAGCCCGTCGGCGAGGACGAGGCCGGGGAAGGCGGCGGTGCCGAGCGCGTGCGAGAAGAACGCGAGGCGCCGGAGCACGATCCAGGTGCCGAGGATGCCGGCCGGGATCGCGAGCAGGAGCAGCTCCGCGACACCGCGCTGGAAGTAGGGAAGCGTGAAGGGCTCGAGCATCAAGGCCTTCCTGGAGGCGCCGTCGCCGATCGCCGCATCGTCGCCATCGAACCAGTCTATCTGAGAATGAGTCTCGTTTGCATCTGGGAGGCCGGCCCGACCGCACCCCGCGTAGACTGCGCGCGCGATGACGATCGGGGAAGGCACGATCGACGGGGTCGCCGTCCGCACCCTGAGCTCCGCCGATGGCGAGCTCGAGGCCGCGTTCGCGCCCGGCGCCGGCATGATCTGCTGCTCGCTACGCCACCGGGGCGAGCAGGTCCTCGGCCTCAGGGGCGGACTGCGCAGCTACGTCGAGCAGCGCTCGACGATGGGGATCCCACTGCTCTACCCATGGGCGAACCGCCTCGCCGCAAGCCGCTTCACCCTCGCCGGTCGCGAGGTCGACGTGGGCGCGGCGCAGCCGCCTCCGAAGGCGGACGAGAACGGGCTCCCGATCCACGGGCTGCTCGCGGCCGCCGACGGCTGGCGCATCGAGCGGCACGAGGCCACGGCGAGCGGCGCCGTGCTGGCCGCGCGCTTCGACCTCGCCGCGGACTCGCCGCTCGCCGCGGGCTTTCCCTTCCCCCACCGCCTGGAGCTGGAGGCCGAGCTCGCCGACGCCACGCTCACGGTCAGGACCTCCGTCCGCGCCGACGCCGGCTCGCCGGTCCCGGTCGCCTTCGGCTTTCACCCCTACCTCGCGCTCCCCGGGGCGCCGCGGGCCGAGTGGCGCCTGGAGGCGCCGCTGCCGGTGCGCCTGCGGCTCGACGAGCGTGGGATCCCGACCGGCGAGCGCGAGCCCGCCGGGCCCCTCGACGGCCCCCTCGCCGATCGCACCTTCGATGACGCGTTCCTGGCTCCGCGCCCGGGCGATGCGTTCGCGCTCTCTGGCGGCGGGCGCCGGATCGAGGTCCGCTTCGACGACGCCTACCCGTTCGCGCAGCTCTACGCGCCCCCGGGACAGGAGCTGCTCGCCTACGAGCCGATGACGGCGCCGACGAACGCGCTCGTGAGCGGCGAGGGACTGCGCGTCCTCGAGCCGGGCGAGCGCTTCGACGCGTCGTTCGAGATCACGATCGCGCCTGCCTGAGCGCCGGCGATCAGGGGCCCGTGAAGCCGCCGGCGTAGCAGGCGGTCGCGCCGCAGACGTTGGTCACGGCCCCGTCCGGCTGCAGGAAGTCGGAGATCATGTGCACGGCCAGGGGCGCGCCGCGCGGTGCCCCGTGAGGGTCCTCCCCATCGCGGTTCGGGGTGTTCGTAAGCGGCGGCGGCGGCACGCCGATCGTCTCGCCCGGGTTGCCGGGGTCGGGGCGCACGGGACCGATGTCGCCGTAGATGGCGGCGGCGGCGCCGTCGTAGGGGAACGAGCCGATCCGCGGCACGCCCCACATGATCGCCACGCCGGGCCAGCGCCCCGGGTAGAGGATCGGCGCTCGAGTCTCGGCGCCGATCGTGCGGGCCTCGACGTCGGCCTGGAAGTTGCTCACCTGGTGGTCGCCGAAGGCGATGTTCATCAGCACCTTGTGGGCGGGCGTGTCGGGCAGCGGGTCGTCGGTCATCCGGTGCGCGTAGCCGTTCGGCTCGCCCCGATCCCACAGCATCTGGATCAGGTCGAGTGCGAGCGGTCGCTCCATCGGCGCATACTGCGCGTTGATGAACACGGCGAACTCGTCGTAATCGACTGAGCGCGGCAGCAGCACCGAGTAGTTCATCGCCGGCACGTTCAGGACGGAGCGGGTGAAATCAGGGGCGAGCGCCGTGAGCGCGCCGCCCATGATTCCGCCCTGGCTGGCGCCGACGTAGTAGTTCTGGCTCGTGTCGATCACCGATGGCGTGCCCATCGTCCCGTCCTGGTGAAAGGCCGGGTCGGAGCTGAAGCCGTCGGGGTGGATCATGAGCCGGCTCAGGAAGAGCTCGTCGAGCAGCCCCTGCTGCAGCCGGTCGGCCAGCATCGGGAAGTTCGACAGGTCGCTGAGCACGTTCGTGACCGTGTTCGCAACGTCGCCCCCCGACATCCCGATCTCGTCCGTGGCGCACATGACGAAGCCGTACTGCTCCGCGAGATCCCGGTTCGTCTCGCTGCCGTAGACCTCGCCGGCGCTGCCGAAGAGCCCGTGGCCGTAGATCGCGGGGCGGACTGCCTCGGGACCGGGAGCGCCGACCGCTCGCTGCGGAATCATGCAGGTGAAGTTGGCGGTCCAGTCCCCGTTCCGCGAGGGCAGGCCCTTCGCGTTGAGATCGAACGTGCCCCCCGGGCCGCAGTCCGGCGTCAGGTAGCAGGGCACGGTGAAGGTGCCGGTGACGCGGCGGGCGATCTGCGGGTCGCTGGGCACGTCGGTGCCGCTGACCGTGAACGACGGCGCGCCGCCGCTCACCGTGCCGTCGCCCATGCTCATGTCGCCGAGCGAAGCGAAGGCGTCATCACGCATGTGCACCGCGCGGGCGGCGATGTTCTCGTCGCTCGCGACCGTGAAGTCCCAAGCCAGGTACAGGTTGGCGCGCTTGATCCCGGCCGAGTGCAGCGTCCCGAAGATGGACTCGAAGTGGTCGCGGCGCGCGTTGATCGCGCCCTGGTCGGACGGGAGCGCGTCGCGGAAGTAGCGGAAGCCTTCCGGGGCGGGGATCGTGGTCCCGTTGGCCCGCTTCAGGCGCCGCATGGCGACGATGTAGCGGTCCCCGGAGGCGTAGTCCACGGCCGGATGGATCTCGAGCAGCGTGTTCCCGGGGCTGCCGGCGTTCGAGTCGAGCTCGACCCAGATCGGCACCCGCTTGCCGGTCTTCGCGTCGAGGACGACGATCGGAGAGTGCGGCGCGACCGTAGAAGCCGATGTGGTCGATCGGAGCCGCGCCGGTCTGCTTCAGCGCCGCCGGGTTGTCGAGCCCGGGCACGCGGACGAGGATCGTCTCGCCCGGGCTGAAGCCGTCGTTGAAGCGGTAGGGCCCGGGATCGATGTGCTTGCCGGAGGCGTTGTCGGGCATCGCCGCGGTGTGCATGTCGATCCGGCGCCCCGTTGCCGAGCTCGGGTCCGCGGACGTGTAGTAGTCGTCCGGGAACGGCAGCAGGCAGAGCGAGCCCTGCTGCTGGCCGATGAAGTCGCAGTCGTTGGCCCGAGAGAGGTCGAGTGGCTGCGGCGCGCAGGCACCGGTGCGGACCAGATCCGCAGTCGCCTCGTGGCCGCGGATCCGCGCCCGCAGGGTCCGGGCCTCACAGCCCGCGATCCGCTTGGCGCCCTTGGCGCTCAGCTGCACGGTGACCTTCGTGTGGCCCGCCTTCCCGATCCGCACCTTCGTCGGCCCGGCCAGTGGCGAGTAGTGCGGGGTGTCGAAGGACGAGGAGCTGAGGTGCAGCTTCACGCGGCGCGGCTTGATGCGCCCGTGGCGACGGTGGCCGTTGCGAACCGTGACCTTGACGCGCACGCCGTCGGCGGCGATCGAATCCTGAGCGGTGGAGAGGATCTTGAGGCGCAGCTTCGCCCCGTGCCTGGCCGCGGCCCCGCTCTGCGCGGCAGGTGCGGGCCCGGCCGCCGCAGCGCCCAGCGCCACGATCAGCGCCCCGACCACGATCCCTCTCCTCATGCCCCCATCTCCCCTCGTCTCCTCCGCCGATCCCGGCGCACGGAGCTTACGCCACGCCAACGTCGTTTGCGAACGGCCGAGCCCACGGCCCGCACGAGTAGATCCTGCGCCGAACGGGAAGCACAAGCCCATGGAGAACACAACGATCTCGATCCGTACGGAGGGCTCGCACGGAGCCGACGCGCTCGGTGAGCTCCGCACTCAGCTCGAGGGCGCGACGGTCGGCGAGCCCGACGAGACGGGCGTGGCCGACGTCGAGCTCGAAGCGGCCGACAGGGGCGACGCCGTCCGGCGCGTCGTCGACGCGATCGCCGCGACCGGCTCCGACGAGCACCTCGTGGTCATCGAGCACTCCGACGAGCAGGGCCACTGGCATCGCCCCGGCCGCGGGACTACAGACCCCGGCGGCGCGCTCGGCTGATTGCGGGCGCTCCGGATCGCCCGGAGCGCCGGCCCTCTCAGCCCGCTCCGGCCGCGAACCGCTCCCAGCCGCGTTCGAGCAGTGAGGCCATGACCTCGGTTGGCTGCGCCCCCGTGCCGCCCATCTTCCGCTCGACCGCGAAGAAGGGGACGCCCGCCACGCCGAAGCCGGCGGCGAGCTCGCGCTCGGCCTCGATCCGCTCCGCGAACAGGTCCGAGCCGAGCAGCTCCTCGACGGGCTCGGTGGGCAGGCCGACCTCCGCCGCGAGCCGGGCAAGCGTCTCGTGGTCGCTGATCAGCTCGCCCTCGCAGAGGTAGGCGCGCATCAGCCGCTCCTTCATCGCGTCCTGGCAGCCGAGCGTCGCGGCGAGGTGGACGAGCCGGTGCCCGTCGAAGGTGTTGGCGGCCCGGATCAGGTCGAAGCGCAGCTCGAGCCCTTCGCCGGCACCCAGCGCCGTCATCTCGGCCAGCATCGCCGCGGCCCGCCCGGTGTCGACCCCGTACTTGCGGGCGAGGAGGGACATGTAGGTGCCGGGGCGCTCGGCCGGCGCCGTCGGATCGAGCTGGAAGGCGCGCCAGACCACGTCGACCTCGTCGCGATGCTCGAAGCCCGCCAGCGCGCGCTCGAAGCGCCGCTTGCCGACGTAGCACCAGGGACAGGCGATGTCGGACCAGATCTCGACGTGGAGGGTCACCGCACAACCGTACGGGAGCGCCGCGGCGCCGATCCGCGGGACCGGCTCAGGCCTCGTCCGCGTCGGGCTCCTCCGGACACGAACCCGGTGCCGCCGCAGTTCTCGCACTCGCCGGCGCCACTCATGCCGCTGCCGTCGCAGACCGGGCAGATGACACCCTCATCGTCCGCGGCGAGATCGTCCTCTGCCGCGTCGAGCTCGTCGCGCTCTTCTTCGTCACTGGCACTCGACATCTCCTTTCGCGTCGGTTCTACGCAGCCCCGCCCTCGGGGATCGCCCGCTGCGGCGCCCGCTGCAGCGGCCCGCCTGGATCAAGCCGGAAGCGCCCCAGCGGCCGTGCTTGCGGACGACCGCTTTGAAGCGCCCCGGCAGCTCGAGCGGGGCGCTGAGATCGACCACTCCGTGGCCATCGGTCCGACCCTTGGCGGTGGCGAAGGTGACGTGGGCGTTCGACAGCGGCTTGCCGTCCCCGCGCGTCACATGGACCTCGACGTCGACCCGGCCCGGGACCTCGCCGCCGGTCACGTTCGCCTCGACCCCGTAGCGGCGGTTGCCCCGGGAGCGGGCGAAGTGGAGCAGCGCGCTCGTCGGCCCGAAGCTCAGCTCACAGCCGGAGTCGCTCGGCGCGATCAGCCAGTGGACGTTGCCGCCCTGCGTCGGAATCACGTCGAGGCCTTCGGACTCGCCGCAGATCCGACGCTGGATCACGAGCCGGCGCTTGCCGTTGTCGGTGTTCACGGCCCAAACCTGGTCGGTCTCGCCGTCCGAGCCCGCGAGCAGCAGCGTGTGATCGCCGCGAAAGACAGCGCCCGTCACGCCCGAGGGCGGAACCGCACCTTTGAGGATCCGCGCCGGCTCCAGCAGCGGGCCGCCGGGACCGCGGTTGGCGCGCTTGATGTCGTTCGTCCGGTAGGCGAGCAGATCGTCGCCGCTGCTCGTCCAGACCCGCGTGCCCTGGGGCGAGGTCTCCGCCCACATCGCCTTGGGGATATAGGTGGGATCGAGCTTCACGTAGTAGCGGAAGGCGAGCGTGTCGGGATCGGCGACCCCGAAGGCGCCGGTCCCGCAGGTGTTCCCGAGGTCCGGGTCGTAGCACTCCATCGGCAGCAGGATCCGGCCCCCCTCGCCCGGGTTCCAGGTCGGGTCGCCGATGTGGTTGTAGCCCTCGTCGGCGGCGACCGAGTCGGGGATCTCGAAGGCGACGCCGTCGGTCTGCTCGAGCTGGTTGGTCGTCTTCCACAGCCCCTGGAAGATGCCGATGAAATACAGGTTCGTTTCCTTGGGATCGGAAGTGAGCCCCTGCCAGTAGGCGACCGGGACCGAGCTCACGCCCGTGAGCACGAGCCGGTTGTGCGAGCCCTTCTTCGCAGCGGCGCAGGCCGGGACGGCGAGCACCGCGACGCCGACCGCGGCCGCCACCGCGATCAGAGCCCCGAGGACCCGCCAAACCCTCTCCATGCGACGACGGTATCGAACCGACGGGCGCGACCCGTGCTCAGGGTCCGGTCCACCCGGCCGCGTAGCACGGGTCGGCGCCGCACGGGTCGGTGATCTTGCCGCCCTGCTTGATGAAGTTCGCGATCTGGGCGCGGACCTCCGGGGTCTGGCGGATCACCGTGTCGTGCGGGTCGACGCCGAAGCTGTCGTCGGGCGCCGTGTTCGTGATCGGCGGCGGATCGGTGCCGTACTCGGTGACCGGCCTCCATCCGCTTCGGACCGATGTCCCAGATGAAGGTGCCGTTGCCGTCCGCGGCCGGACCGCTGAGCGAGCCGAGCGTGCCCATGTCGAAGAACGGCTGGTTGTAGCCGTTCGGCAGCCGGAAGGCGTCGAGCGCGCGGCCGGCGCAGCGGCGCGCCGATCGTTCGTGCCTCGACCTCGGTCGAGACGTTCGCCACCTGGTGGTCGCCGTACGCGTAGTCGATCAGGACCTTGTGCGGCGGCGTCCCGGGCAGCGGGTGCGCGGTCATGTGGTTCGCGTAGCCGTCCGGCTCGCCGCGGTCCCACATCGACTGGATCAGCGACAGGAGCAGTGGCCGCGAGCCCTCATCCGGATAGGACGGGTACAGGACCGTCGCGTAGTCGTTGAAGTCGACGCTCCGGGTCAACAGCAGCGAGTAGTTCATCCCGGGCACGTACAGGACCGTGCGCTTGATGTCGGGCTCGACCGCGGTCAGCGCGCCGCCGGCGATGCCGCCCTGGCTGTTGCCGTAGTAGAAGAGGCCCTTGTTCGTGGCCAGCGCCGAGTTGCCGTTGAACTTGAACGCCGGATCGGATGCGAGCCCGTCCGGGTAGGCCAGCAGGCGCCCCAGGTAGATGAAGTCGAGGAAGCCCTGCTGCAGCCGGTCCGGCATCGGCGGGAACTTCGACATGTCGAGCAGCGCGGGCAGCGCTTCGGGCACGACGTCGTCCTCATACATCCCGATGAAGTCGGTCGCGCACGTGACCACCCCGTGGTCGTTGCCGAGTTGTCGCACGTTCGCCGTGTGCACCTCGGTGTAGTCGCCGAACAGGCCGTGCCCGTACATCGACGGACGGTCGGCCTGGACCACGTCGTAGTCGTCGGGGCCGGGCCGACGGGCGTCACCGCCGACTGCGGGATGTTGCAGGTGAAGCGGGCGTGGTAGACCGCGCCCGCCCCGGTCGCCTGCGTCGGCTTGCCGTTCGCATCGAGCTTGAACCGGCCTGCCGTCGAGGCCTCGCAGTCGGGGTGGATGTAGCACGGCACGTCGAAGGTGCCGGTCACCTCGCGCACGTTCTCCGCGTGCGCCGGCCAGTCGGGCTGCCCGAATCGTTCGCCGTCGTCACGTCGGTGATCGTGTACGAGGGCGCATGTCCCTGCAGGTTGCCGTCGCCCGGACTCGTGTCGCCGAGCTGGGCGAGAGCGTCGTTGCGGATGTGGATCATCCGGTCGGTGATGTTGCGGGCGCTGGCGACCGTGAAGTCCCAGGCCAAGTAAAGGTTCGAACGCTCGATCCCCGCCTTGCCGAGGGCGTGGAAGATCGCGTTCATGTGCGCGCGTCGCTGCTCCAGCGCCGGGATGCCGGTCGGGATCTTGTCCCGGTACAGCCGGAAGCCCTCGGGCGCCGGAAGCGTGTTACCGCTCGCGTCCTTGAGGTCGCGCATCGCGACGATGTACTGGTGACCCTCCTGCAGGTTCTTGCCCCAGTGGATCAGCAGGTCGGTCGCGCTCGGTGAGGTCGCGTTCGAATCGAGCTCGGTCCAGATCAGCTGGCGCTTACCGGTGCCGGTATCGATCACGACGATCGGCGCGTTCGGCTTCGAGTAGTCGCCCATCTGCGTCAGGGGCACGGGATTCGTCTTCGCGTACGCGGCCGGCGTGTCCATGCCGGGGATGTGGATCACGGCGCCGGCGCCGGGGCTGAAGCCGTCGCTGGTGTTGATCTCGCTCGGGTCGACGTAGACGCCGTTCTTGTTCTGCGGCGTGGCCGTCGGCTTGATGTCGAGCCGGAGCCCGGTCGGGGTGCTCGCATCGGGCTTCGTGTAGTAGTCGTCCGGGTAGGGGAACAGGCACTGGCCGGAGTCGATCGGCGCGATCGGGTCGCACTTGTTCGCATCGCCGACGTCGACGCCGACCGGCGTCTCGCCGGCGCAGCGCGAGGGGTCGCGATCCATCGTGCCGTCGGCCGCGACGTCATTGCGCTTGCCGCCGCCGCGGAAGTTGCCCTCGACGCTGATCTGCGTCGACATGCAGCTCTGCACCTCGCGGGTGCCGCGCGTCGAGAGCGGCAGCTGCACGGTCTTCGTTCCCTTCGGGCCGACCTTGAACTTCTGCCGGCCGGCGATCCAGCGCTCGTCGCCGCCCTGCGTGGCGTGGCCGGAGAGCCGCAGCTTGACCTTGCGATGCGACTTCGTCTTGACCTTGACGTCGATCGCGTTCGAGTCGGTCAGGGTCGCCTGCGAGAGATCGGGGAGCTTGATCGTGACCTTGGGCTTGGCGTGGTGCTTGCGCTTGTGGTGGTGGCCGCGCTTGTGGTGGTGGCCGCCGGCGCTCGCCGCCGAGGGGCCGAAGGCCAGCACGACCACCGCAAAGGCGGCGACCATGCCGATCACCGAGAACGCGCGAGTCCAGGCCCGCCCGTCAAAGCTCCGATCTTCCAACTTTCTCCCCTTCCCCCAGGGTGCGATTGTGGCCGGATCCCACTCCGGCGTCTCTCTCCTGGATCCGAGCCTATCACCGCGGCCGCACGAGCTCGGGGCAGCCGCCGTGCAATACGGTGGTGCCGAGCGAGTCGGCCCGAGGAGGAGTTGCATGGCACGAGCACGACGTATCCCGAACCCGATGGCGCCGGTCACCGAGCAGATCGCCGAGGGCGTCTGGCGACACGCCGGGGACCTGCGACAGGGCATGAACGTCTACCTCGTCGCCGAGGAGGACGGCAGCGGCGTCTTCGCGTTCGACGCCGGCACGAAGTCGATGGCGAAGGGGATCGCCGCAGCCGCGGCCGAGCTTGGCGGGCTCACCCGGGTGATCCTCGGCCACAGCCACGTCGATCACCGCGGATCGGCGCCGAAGCTCGGTGTCCCGGTCTACTGCCACCCGGACGAGCGTGCCGATGCCGAGGGCGACGGCGGCACCCATTACCAGCCGCTCGGAGACGTCCCCGTGACCTACTCGCGGTGGCTCTACCGGATCGTCTTCCCGATCTGGGACGGAGGGCCGGTCAGCATCGCCGACACGATCTCAGAGGGCGAGCGCGTCGCGGGCTTCGAGGTCGTCCACTTCCCGGGCCACGCGCCCGGGCAAATCGGGCTCTGGCGCGAGAGCGACCGGCTCTGCCTGTGCAGCGACACCGTCTACCTCACGGACTCGATGCGACCGCTCGGTCACCACCCCGGCGTCTACCCGCCGAACCCGGTCTTCGACGAGGACGCGGAGGCGACGATCGCCAGCGTCCGCAAGCTCGCCGCGCTCGAGCCGGCCATCGTTGCCCCCGGGCACATGGAGCCGCTGCGGGGCAAGCCCAACGACCTGCGCGCGCGGCTCGAGCGCGCGGCCGACCAGCGCACGGGCTGGTAGCGCCGACTCGGCCTCAGGCGGCGGCGGCGCCGACGAGATCGGCCAACGGCGCCCGGAGATCGTCGGAGTAGAAGCGAAAGAAGCCGTCGACGTCGGGCCCGGCGTTGATCAGCGCAAGATGATCGAATCCGGCCTCGACGAAGTCGCGCGCGACCTCGAGGTGACGCTCGACGTCGGGGCCGCAGGCGAACGTCTCGGCGACCTCGTCGGGCCCGATATGGGACGCCGCCGACTCGAAGTTGGCGGGGTTCGGCAGCTCCGCCATCACCTTCCAGTCGAGTAGCCCGAAGCGGAAGACCTCGTGCGCGGCTGCGGCGGCCGCATGCGCATCGGGCGCCCACGCCAGTGGCACCTCGCAGTACCGCGGCCCGTTGCCTCCGGCCTCGGTGAAGGTCGAGACGAGCCCGGGGTCGGGATCGGTCGCAAACAGCCCGTCACCCAGCTCCGCCGCGATCCGCGCCGCCTGCGATCCGCCGGCGGCGACCGCGATCGCGGGCGGCTCGTCCGGGAGATCGAAGACGCGGGCGTCCTCGACCTCGAAGAACTCACCGCGGTAGGAACGGTAGCCGCCCTGCCAGAGCAGGCGGATCACCTCGAGCGCCTCCCGGAAGAGCCGGTGGCGGTCGCCGACCTCGGGCCAGCCCTTGCCGACGACGTGCTCGTTGAGCCGCTCGCCGGCGCCGACCCCGAGGGTGAAGCGACCGTCGGAGAGCAGCGCCGTAGTCGCCGCTGCTTGGGCGACGATCGCCGGGTGGTAGCGGATCGAAGGGCACGTGACGCCGGTGACGAGCTCGAGCTCGTCGGTCCGCTCGGCGATGCTCGCAAGCACGGACCAGGCGAAGGGCGAATGGCCGTGACCCTCGAGCCACGGATGGAAGTGGTCGCTGATCTCGACGAAGTCGAAACCCGCCCGCTCCGCCTCGACGGCCTGGCGGACGAGTTCCCGGGGGCCGAAGTTCTCGGCGAAGAGCTTGAAGCCGATCTGCATATCCGGCCCTTACCCGGGCCCGACCCCGGCTATTCCGAAGCTGTACGGCTCGGTGCCGAGCCCACGCCTGCGTGCTCAGCGGCCGGGCGAGCCCGCGGGCGGGGTCCCGGGAGGTGGCTTCGGGCCCCAGCTGGCGCGGCCGTCGCCCGTGATGGGGATCTCCGGCCCACCCATGACGGAGGCGTTCGCCGTCGTGTCGTAGACCGCCTTGACGCGGGCGAAGACCTCGCGGATCGAGCTCTTGCCCCCCTGCAGCCCCCAATCCTGAGTGTCTGCCGTGAGCCCGGTGGCGTGGAGCCCGGCGGCGTCGGCCTCATAGAGGGCACGCGGCATGTGGAAGCCCTGGGTAACGATCACCGCGCTGCGGACGTCGAAGATCTGCCGGGCGCGGACGACCGTCGCCCATGTGTCGAAGCCCGCATGGTCCTCGAAGATCTTCCGCGGCGGGACCCCTTCGGCCACGAGCGCCTTGCGCATCGTGTCGGGCTCGTCGTAGCTCCACGTGTGATGATCGCCCGAGACGAGGATCCGGTCGACCTTGCCGGCCTCATACAGGGCCGCGGCACGATCGACGCGCGCTTTGAGCATGGCGCTCATCTCGCCCTGCGGATCGACGAGCGCCCCGGGCACGATCGCGGCCTGCGCGTGCGGGACGTCGGCGATCACGCTCGTCGCCTCGCCGCGCGTCTGCCCGAGGATCCACAGGTTGGCAGTCACGAGCAGCGCGATCGTGAGGCCGATCAGCGACGCGAGGCCGACCAGGATCGCCCGCGGCACGGCGATGCGTGGCAGGCGCCAAGCGGAGAGTGTGAGGGCCCCCATCGGACGGGAGCGTACCCGCGCCCCGCGCTCGCGGCAAGCGCTGGGATCAGCCGCCCGCGCCCGCGGGCGCCGCGCTCGACGGAGGGTCGGGGCCCGACTGCAACTCGTCGAATCGCTGCGCCGGCAGCCCGCCGCTCGTAAGCAGCGCCCCGAGTACGATCAGCGCCGCGAACAACAGCGCCACCTTGAGCGCGCTCAGCTGAGCGTCGCGGTAGTGCTCGGTGAGCGTGGCCGCGGTCGCCTCGTCGACGCCCGCGTCGAGCGCCCCGGCCTGGACCTGATCGGCGGCTACGAAGCTGGCCCCCGCGCTGAGCTGGACCTCGAGTTGCGTCTGCACGTCCGCGGAGATCCGCGGGTCGGCCGCCACGTTCGTGGTGAAAGCTGAGACCAGGCCGGTGACCACGACCGCGCCGAGCAGCGCGGTCCCAAGCGAGGAACCGAGCTGCTGCGCGGTGTTCTGCAGCCCTCCGGCCTCGCTGCGGTCGTCCTCGCCGACGGCGGACTGGACGACGTTGCCCAGCTGGGAGATCACCAGCCCCATGCCGACCCCGAGTACCCCCATCGCCGCCAGGAACGAGGCGTTGTCGAGCTGCGGCTCGATCGTCCCCATCAGCAGCAGCGCCGCCACCAGCGTCACGAGCAGCCCGGCGCGAACGACCGTGCGCGCGGGCAGCCGCGCAGCCAGGCGCGAACCGACGAGCGCCGCGACGAAGAGCCCGGCGGAGGCGGGCAGCATGCGCACTCCGGTGTCGAGCGCGTCGAGTCCCTGCACCACCTGCAGGTAGAGCGGGATCGTGAAGAAGATCCCCATCAGGATCAGGTTCTGGGCGAGCAGCATGCCTAACCCCGAGCGGAGCACCGGCACCTTCAGCAGGCCGAGGTGGACGAGCGGATCGCGACCGTTGCGCTCGAGATGACGCTGCCAGCGCGCAAACCCGTACAGCACGATCGCCCCGGCTGCGACCACGAACGGGGTCAGCGAGAGCCCGAACGGCTCGATGGGCGAGGCCTGCGGCTGCAGCCAGCCCCAGTTGCTCGCCTGCAGGATCGCCATCACCACCAGCGAGAGCCCCAGCGCGGCGAGCCCCGAGCCGACCCAGTCGAGGCGCGGTGCGCGCCGTTCGCGCTCCGGCTCACGGATCAGGCGGGTCCCGAGCAGGATCCCGATCGCGACCACCACCTCGCCGACGAACACGACCCGCCAGCTCAGCTCGGTCGTCGCCCAGCCACCGAGGATCGGTCCGACCGCGATACCCGCCCCGGCGACGCCGCCGAGCACGCCATAGACGATCGTCCGGTCCCGGCCCCCGTAGTTGCCGGCCGCGAGCGCGACGAGCGCGGGCAGCACGAGCGCCGCGCCGATCCCCTCGAGGATCGACCAGCCGAGCATCAGGCTCGGCACGCTCCACGAGGCGGCGGTCAGCGCCGATCCCGTGGCGTAGATCACGAGCCCGATCGTGAACGCCCGCCGGCGGCCCCAGATGTCCCCGAGCTTGCCGCCGGTCATCATCAGCGCCGCCATGACGAGCGCGTAGAGCGCGATCACGACCTGAATCGTCGTGACCGTGGTGTCGAAGTCGTCGACGAGCTGCGAGATCGCAACGTTCATCACGGCCTGGTCCAGCACCATCAGGAACTGGGCCGCGGCAAGGACGATGAGGACGCCCCACCTCGACATAGCTGCACATCTCCTCGGTTCGCTTCGGCGGGAGCGTAGGGCGGGCGCCCGGGCGGGCCATCACCCCGATCGAGTGAATCCAGGGTCGCGAACCGCGCGTGCAACACTGCGGACCTGACCGGAGAGGCGCTGGGGCGCCGCGCCGGCCGGGGGCAAGCAAGAGAAGGGGAATTCGATGCTGGAGCTCAGGACCGTCGGCGCCGCGCTCGCGGCCGTCGTCATATCGACCGCCACCATGGCCGCCACGGCGGCCGCCGCTCCGTCGCCGGCGCTGCCCGGCGGCAAGTACGCGGGCGAGACCACCAAGCAGGTCGGCAAGCGGGTGGTGGTCAAGGTCAAGGCCGCGAGCGCGGCGGGCGAGCTGCGCGGCCTGGTCCGCTACCCGTGCGCAGGTCTCAAGGCCCGGTTCCGCTCCGGCGATGGGACGTTCACGGCACGGAAGCGCCGGCACGGGCGCACGATCTTCAAGGCGGAGGGCAGCTTCCGGCGGATGCAGCACGCCGTCGGCAAGGTGCACCTCAAGGGTTCCCGCCGCCACGGCGCCTGCCGGCCCGCGCGCTTCCGCGCCGAGCTCGACAACGCGCCGCGGATCGAGAAGGCGACGGTCGACTACAGCCACTTCACCGTCCCCGGCGGCTCCGGGATGGGCAAGCCCGGCAGCCTCGAGGGCGGCCGCGGCAACATCGCCAAGCCCTGCGACGACTGCCAGATCGTCGGCATGGTTCCCGACCTGCGCGAGGCTGACGGCTCGGAGGCCAACTTCAACACGATGTCGATGCTGCATCACGTGGTGCTCTTCAACTCGAGCGCACGGGACACGGTCTGCTCACGGTGGCCGCAGCGCTTCTTCGCCTCCGGCAATGAGCGCACGACGTTCGTACTGCCGCGCGGCTACGGCTACGCCGTGAACGCCTCCGACCGCTGGCGGCTCATCACGCACCTCATGAACATGAGCGACGCCGCCAAGGACCTGACGATCCGGATGACCTTCTACTACGTCCGCGGCGCCTCCACGCTGCAGCCGGTGACGCCGTTCTGGTTCGACATCGCCAGCTGCGGCAATTCGGAGTACACGACGCCGGCGGGCCTGCATACCGAGATGCGCGACTTCAAGGTGCCGCCGGCACTCGACGGGAAGGTGGTCGCGATCGGTGGGCACCTGCACGACTACGGTCGCTCGATCACGCTCGCCGACATGACCAGCCGCAAGACGATCTGCACCGGCAAGGCGGGCTTCGACAACGATCCCGCCTACATGGGCCACATCGACAGCGTCAGCGGTTGCGCCGATCGGCGCGGTGTCGGGCGGCTGCACGCGGGCGACCGGGTGCGGCTGGCGAGCACCTACGACGCGCCCGAAAAGATCGAGGGCGTCATGGGGATCATGGTCGGCTACGTCGCTGGAGACGGTTAGCGACCGGCCCCCGAGAGGCTCGGGGCGAGGGCATGCGCCCCGGTGTGGGGCGGCCCGAGCCCGTCCTCGTGCAAGGAGGAGAGCGCCCTCAATACCTGGCGCGCGAGCTTGCCCCCCTCCTCGCTGTGCTCAGGTCGGGCGCGGATGCGGACGACGACGGTCTCGCCGTCGAATGATTCGAGCGAGATCTGGGGTCGCGCCCGCGTCTGGACCGTGACTTCCTCGACGACCCGGGACTCGACCGCCTCGGGATCGACCGAGGCCGGGAAGCGCGCGGTCATGTCCACGGCGGTCGGCTCTCGCAGCGGGCGGACCGACATCGTGAGCGCGGTCCCGTTCGGGACGAGGACGAGGTCGTCTCCGTCGGCCATCGTCACGTACAGCAGCCCGTAGGAGGCGACCGTCCCCTCCACGTCCATGCCGAAGCCGTTGAACCGGACCCGATCGCCGACCTGGAAGGGCCGGGAGGACAGCAGCACGGTGCCGGCGATGACGTTGCCGATCGTCTGCTGGGCCGCGAGTCCGAGGACGATCCCGGTCACGGTCGCACCCGCCGCGATGCCCTTGAGGTCCAAGCCCGCCAGCTTCAGGCTGAAGACGGCGATCGCAGCGAGGACCATGAGCCTGATCACGAACCGGCCAACGGCGGCGGCGCCGGGGTTGACGTGACGCACCAGCCGCGGCTCGACGGCGCGACCGAGGTTCGTCGCCAGTGCCCAGCCGACCGCGATCATGACTCCCGCGATGACGAGCCGGACCGGCTTGTCGGCACCGAAGAGCTGCTGACGCAGGATGTAGGCCGCGATCAGAGCGGCGGCCGCCGGGGCAAGGAGCAGCAGCCGCTTGCGCGCCACCGAGGCCGAGCGAAGCGCACGGGCCGTTACCGCGGCGCTGTAGCGCCGCAGGGCCGCGGGCTGGCGGCCGGGCTGCTCTTCGGGGTTGACGGGTCGCTCGCCCGTCTCGATGTCGCTGAGAGGTACTTCCACGTCGATGCGGAGTCGGTCGGAGGACAACCAGGGGTGCTCAATCGCTACCACCGGGCGGCGCTTCGGAAACGTTGCGGCCACGGGCCCGAGGCTGCAGGACGTCCGGCGCCCCGGGCGCCCGGAGGACGAAGGCGGCATGCTTCGCGGCGTGGCGAAGGACGCGGTGATGCTGGAGGCCGGGGGGCGCGAGGTCCGGGTCTCGAGCCCCGATCGGGTCATCTTCGAGCCCACCGAGCGGACCGGTCCGATCACGAAGCTGGCCGTCGCTCGCTACTACGTGGCCGTCGGCGACGGGATCCTGCGGGCGCTGCGGGAACGGCCGACGACGCTGGAGCGCTGGCCCAAAGGCGTCCGCGACGACGTCGTCGTCGCGACGAGGGACAGCCCACGCGGCGACGCCTTCTACCAGAAGCGCGTGCCCAAAGGGGCGCCCGACTACATCGAGACGGCGCGCATCGAGTTCCCCTCAGGACGCCACGCGGACGAGATCTGCCCGACCGAGCTCGCGGTCGTCGCCTGGTGCGCGCAGATGGGGACCCTCACCTTCCACCCATGGCCGGTGCGCCGCGTGGACGTCGATCACCCCGACGAACTGCGGCTCGACCTCGACCCGCAGCCCGGCACGGACTTCGACGACGCCGCCGAGGTCGCCGTCGAGGCACGGGCCCTGCTCGCGGAGCTCGGCTACGCGGGCTTCCCGAAGACCTCGGGCGGCCGCGGCATCCACATCTACGTGCGGATCGAACCGCGCTGGACGTTCACCGACGTCCGCCACGCCGCGATCGCCTTTGGGCGCGAGCTCGAGCGGCGGATGCCGGGACGGGTGACGACGAAGTGGTGGAAGGAGGAGCGCGGGGAGAGGGTCTTCGTCGACTACAACCAGAACGCCCGCGACCGCACGATCGCCTCGCCATACAGCGTCCGGGCCAAGCCGGGCGCCCCGGTCTCAGCGCCGCTCCACTGGGACGAGATCGGCACGGTCCAGCCCGAGGACTTCAACGTCGAGACGATGCCGGCGCGCTTCGCCGCGGTCGGCGACCGCTTCGCCTCGATCGACGACATCCACCACTCGCTCGAGCCGCTGCTCGAGATGTACGAGCGCGACGAGGCCGAGGGCGAGGCCGACATGCCTTACCCCCCGGACTACCCGAAGATGCCGGGCGAGCCGAAGCGCGTGCAGCCCTCGCGCGACCGCGACCGCAAGCGCTAGTGGACCCACTAGCCACCGTACGCAGCGCGGATCGGCCTCCGTAGTTCCCTGGCCCCGTCGGCGGCAAGGTTCCGATGAGCGCCGCGCGCGCGCCCACTTTGCTTTGCCACGTACCCAGCAGGCGACGAGTGGAGGAGAGATGGTCAGCGGCCGCGTAAGGGCGACACCCCAGGCACTCGAGGTGATCGAGCGACTGCGGAGCAAGCACGGGGAGCTCGCGTTCCTGCAGCCCGGGAGCTGCGCCGACGGCACCTCACCCGTGTGCCTGACCCGCGGCGAGCTCCAGGAGACCGACTCCGACCTCAACCTCGGCGCGATCGAAGGTGCCCCGTTCCTGACGGACCGGGAGCAGTACGAACGCTCCGGGAAGCCCAAGTTCGTGCTCGACGTCTCGCCCGGCGCACCGTCGAGCCTCTCGCTCGAAGGGGCCGAGGACGTGCACTTCGTCGTCCACAGCCACTGAGGGTGAGAGCCGCCGCCAGCGCGCCGGCCTGATCTTCCGCAAGTCGTTCTCTTCCCGGGACCGCGCTCTCGGCCGCGGAGCGAGGTGCGGGACCCGGCGTTCATCGCGAGAACCCCGGCCCCAGCTTGCGCAGGCAGGTGCGCTGGCCTTTGGTTGCACCGAGCACGACGGCGTGCTTGCGCTCGCCGACCCTGCCATGTGCGGAGGGGTTCGTCCAGGGCACGCCCCGGGGGTCGGCGACGTTGAAGAGCCCCGCGGCGAGGGCGTCGAAGTCAGCCCGGCGGAAGCGCGAGACCTTGCGGTCGACCGCGCCGAGCCAGGCACCGGCGAGGCAGTCGGCGTTGAGCTCGGCTTCGATCGTGAGCGGGAACTTCCGATCGATCCCGAGCCGGTCCTGGATGAAATGCCCGTACTCATGCGCGAGCAGGAAGGCGACCGCCGCGTCGCCGAAGCCCTTGTACAGCCGCCCGTAGATCCAGTTCCCGTCCCAGGCGATCGTCTGCGTCGGCGCGCAGTACTGGGCGTTGCGCGGACCTGCCGGGTGCCCGGCACAGCCGGGATCCTGGCGCCGGCTCCAATAGGAGACGAGCCGCTTCGGCGCCGCGGGCTTCGCACCCAGGTCGGGCAGCTGGTTGTCCCAGAAGCGCTCCAGATCCCCGAATGTGCGCGCGAGCAGGTCCCTGTAGCGGGCCGGACCGAGATCGTGCTCGACCGGCGGCAGCGGCGGGTCGGCCGGGGCCGCCGCTGGACCTGCGTTCGCGCCCGGCTGCCCCCCACTGCCGCCGCCACCGCATCCGCACGCAACGAGCGTCATGACCACCAGCAACGCGAGCCCCGGACGCTTCCCCCACATTGGGGAGGAGCCTACGCCCTCGCGGCTGTCGCCTCCAGGAACTCGCCACCGTCGGCCACGGCGTAGGATCGCGGCGATGACCGGCCCGTCTCCGAGCCCGGATAGGTGATCGGGACCGTGGCGCGCCACGCGTACACGGTCGCCGACAGCACGGCGCGGGTCGAGCGGGCCGGCGGGACGCGCATCGACGTCACGGCCGAGCAGCTGCCGCTCTTGCAGGGGATGGCGCTGGCGACGCTGGTGCTCGAGGCGGGCGCCGCCCGCGAGCCGCACTGGCACCCGAACGCGGCCGAGCTCAGCTACTGCCTCGACGGCTCAGCGACGATGACGATCGTCGAGTCCGGCGGCAGCCACGTCGAGATGACCGTCGAGGCCGGGGACCTCGTCTTCGTCCCAAAGGGGCTCATGCATCACATCGCCAATACCGGCTCCTCGGCGGCCCGCTTCGTGATCTGCTTCAGCCACGAGCGGTACGAGGACCTCAACCTCTCGAGCAGCATCGGAGAGATGTCCCCACGCGTGCTCGGCTCGACCTTCGGGATCGATCCCGCCGCCTTCGAATGGGTCGCACCGCTACCGGAAGCGAGCTTCATCGCGAGCCCGGGCAAGGCCGGCGCGGGCGGAGCCGCGCCCTCCTCCCCTTACAGGCTGGGGCTCGAGGACCTCGAGCCCGCGCTCGCGAACGACGGTGGATCCGTGATCTTCGGCCGCGCCGATGACTTCGGGGTGCTCGACGGGCTCGCCATGTACTCGCTCCGGATCGGCGGCGACGGCGTGCGCGAGCCGCACTGGCATCCGAACGCGGCGGAGCTGAACTACGTGATCACGGGGCGCGTACGGCTGACGATCGTCAGCCCCGGCGGCGAGGTCGAGACCGTCGACCTCGACCCCGGGGACATCAGCTACATCCCGAAGGCGTACTTCCACCACATCGAGAACCTCGGCACCGAGGAGGCCCGGCTCGCGGTCTTCTTCGACCACGAGCAGCCTCAGGACAACGGCATCTCGGCGGCGCTCGGTGCCTATCCCCCCACCCTGCTCGCCGCCGTCTTCGAGCGACCCGAGAGCGACTTCGCCGCGCTGCCCGCCTTCGATGAGGACGTCCTCATCAGCCCCGGCGAGCCCCGCGCGGAGGGCGGGTAACCCGTTGCGCGTCCGAGGCCGGCTCCGTGTCCGGTTGCGGGAGACCACGGATCCCCGAGCCACCGGGGCCGCCTAGGCTCGGGCCATGCATCGAACGAGCACCGGGGCCGAGGAGGAATCGTGGAAGTCGAGGTGACGTCAAGGGGCGAGGTCCCCGAGGACGCCCGCGAGTTCGCCGCGGAGAAGATCGGGGCTCTCGACCGCTACGTGAACGCGCGGCTGCTCCGCGCGCACGTGGTGCTCCGGGAGGAGGCAAACCCGAGGATCGAGCGCGCCTCCCGTGCCGAGGGCGAGGTGCTCCTCGACGGGACGGGGATCCGCGCCAGCGTGGCCGCCTACGACATGCGCGCCGCGATCGACGCCCTTGCGCAGCGGCTCGAACGACAGCTCCGCGCCTTCGTCGAGCGCCGCGTCACCGAGCGGGACCGCGGCGCCGGCGGCGACGGCGACTGGCGACACGGCGACGAGCCCGCCGACCGCCCCGACTACTACCCGCGTCCGCCGACCGAGCGCGAGCTCGTGCGCCGAAAGAGCTTCGCCGTCGGCGAGATGGACACCGATCGCGCCTACGAGGAAATGGAGCTCCTCGACCACGACTTCTATCTCTACCGCGAGATCGAACCGAAGGTGGACGCGGTCATCTACCACCGGGACGACGGCCGGATCGGCGTCATCGGCCCCGTCGGCGTCGGCTGGTCGGGGGAGGACGAGCTCGGCTTCGTGCGCGAGGAGAGCCGCGGGCCGGAGCCGCGCAGCCTCGACGACGTGATCGCGGAAATGAACGAGCTCAACCACCGCTTCCTGTACTTCACCGAGGCGGAGTCCGGGCGCGGTCGAGTCATCTACCTCCGATACGACGGCAACTACGGCTTGATCGAGCCGAACGACGCGGCGTAGGCCACAGCGGCCACCACGGGCGCAGCGGCGGGTTCAGGCAGGCGTCACAGTCGCCGGTGTCGGCGGCGACAGGCAGAGCGCTGTCTCGCCCTCGCCCACCGAGGCCTCCTCGTCGGCGGCGACAACGCGCAGGGTGCCGTCGGCGCGGCGCACGAAGAGCGGCACCGGCCCACCCGCGGAGACCGACTGGGCCCGCGCGCCATCGAGCTCCACGAGCGTCGCGCCGGCGTCGAAGCGCCGCGTGAGCTCGGCGTAGGTGAGGTCGTCGCCGAAGAGGACACCGCCCTCCGCGTACTCAGGGACCAGATCCAGCGTCTCCGCGGCGGGGGCCAGGCGGTAGACGCGATCGCGGCCGAGCTCGCTGCGCAGCTCGTAGGCGGCGAGGGCGTTGAAGTCATCGCCTCCGGTCAGAAGCAGGGCGATGCTGACCTCCTCGAGCTCGGCCTCGCGGGTTTCGACGTCGACCCCGAGCCGCGCCTTGCCGGCGTCGAGCCCGGCGTCCCGAGCGGCTTGCTGCTCGCGCGGGTCGCCCGTCCACAGCCGCACCTCGAACCCGGCGCGCTCGAGCGCGAGCGCGATCTCCCGCGCCCAGGCCTGACCGCCGACGAGCAGGATCACCGGCGCGCCGGCCCCCGCGACCCCGAGCAGGCGGGCAACCGGCTCGGCGGTGAGCCCGTAGAGGACGACCGTCGCGAAGATGACGATGAAGGCCAGCGGCAGGATCTTCTCCGCCCCCGCGACGCCCTGCTGGCCGAGCTCGAGCCCGAACGAGGACGCGGTCGCGGCGGCGACGATGCCGCGGGGGGCCATCCAGGCGACGAACGCCCGCTCCCGCCCCGAGAGGCTGGAGCGGATCGTGGCGAGGACGACGACCAGCGGCCGGATGAGGACCACGGCCACGGCGACGAGACCGAGGCCGCCGGCGAGCTCGTCTCTGACCTCCGAGGGCGTCACCGAGGCCGAGATCAGGACGAAGAGGATCCCGATCACGATCGTGACGACGGCGCCCTGGAACTCGAGGACCCGGGAGACGTCGATGCGGCGCTGGTTCGCCATCACCATCCCCGCGACCACGGTCGCGACGAAGCCGGAGTCCTGGCGGATGAGATCGGCGCCGACGAGCGCTCCGACGGCGACCAGCAGCGATGCGAGCACGACCTCCCGCGGCCGCGACCGCTGCAGTCGCCGTAGGAGGATCCACAACAGCCCCGCCGCGAGAAGGCCGACCGCGAGGCCGACCGCGAGACTGACGAAGAGCCCGCCCGGCTTGAACGCGCCGCCGGTGCCGAGGCCGGCCTGCACGGCACGGAAGGCGACGACGCCGAGCAGGGCGCCGATCGGATCGATCAGCGTCCCCTCCCACTTGAGCGCCTCGCGGACCCGGTCGGCCGGCCGGACGAAGGCGAGCAGCGGGAGCACGACGGTCGGCCCGGAGACGACGAGGATCGCGCCGAGCACGAGCGCCACGCCCCAGTTGAGGCCAACGATGAGCTTTGCCGCGACCGTCAACCCGACCAGGGTGAGCAGCACCCCGAGCGAGATCAGCCGCACTACGACCCGCCGCACCGATGCCTCGAGCCCGCGCATGTTGAGGCGCAGCCCCGCCTCGAAGAGGATGATGCCGACGCCGATCGAGACGAGCGGCTCGAACACGTCCCCCAGCAGCTTGTCGGGGTGGACCGTGTCGGTGACGGCTCCGGCCGCGAACCCGACGGGCAGGAGCAGCACGATCGCCGGCAGGCGCAGGCGTCCCGCCAGCAGCTGGGAGGCCATCGCGAGGACGACCACGAGCCCGAGCCCGGCGAGAATCTGGTTGCTGCTCAGCAAGATCCAGCCCAGCCCCGCTCGACGTCTGCGCTACCAGTCGGCGAAGAGAGCGACGAAGACGACCGCGAGGCCGATCAGAAAGAGCAGCGGGTGGATGAAGGTCCCGGCGAGGACGGCGACGATGACGATCGCCGCGCCCAGCGCCAGCATCGCGCCCCGGCTCATGCGGCCGCCGTACCCACGCGTATCGGATCGGACTCCGAGTGTGGCGTCATCGGTCGGAAGCCTACCCGCCACCGCGGCAGCCGCCGCGCGCGGCCGCTCAGCGAATCGGCCGGGTGGCCACGGGGTCGATAACCTCGTGCTGTTCGAGCCACCCCGGGAGAGGCATGGAGAAGGCCGCGGACCCAACCGAGACGCCGCTCGAGGAATTGCACGTCAGTGACTCCGAGTACTGGCAGCACGGGCCGCCGCACGAGGTCTTCCGGCGCCTGCGGCGCGAGTGCCCCGTCCACTGGAGCGAGATGACCGAGTACCCCGACGAGGAGGGGCTGTGGTCGATCACGAAGGCCGCGGACGCGGTCACCGTGAGTCGCGACCACAAGACCTTCTCGTCGGAGCGGGGCGGCTGCACCGCGCTCACGCACGGGATCCCACTCGAGCTCATGAACTCGATGTTCATCGGGATGGATCCGCCGAAACACGACCGGATCAAGCAGCTCTTCCAGCGCGGCTTTACGCCGAAGCGGATCGCGGAGCACGGCGATCGCATCCGCGAGATCACCGCCGGCGTACTGGAGTCCGTCGCCCCCCGCCACGAGTGCGACCTCGTCGTTGACGTCGCCCAGCCGGTCGTCTCGCGTGTGATCGGGAGCTTCATGGGCATCCCCGAAGACGACGATGAAGCCTGGGCGGCGCTGATGAACACGACGCTCGGCGCCGGCGACCCCGACCTCGGCCCCGGCGACGTCCGCGAGGTCGCAGCCGGCGCCCTCGTCGAGGTCTTCGAGCGCTGCAAAGCGATGGTCGAGGAGCGGCGGAGCGAACCCACCGACGATCTCACCAGCCTGCTCGTCCATGCCGAGATCGACGGTCAGAGGCTCAGTGACGACGAGATCGTGATGGGCTTCTTCCTACTCGTGGCCGCCGGCAACGACTCGACCAAGGCGACCTACTCGAGCGCGATGCTGGCCCTGCTCGAGCACCCCGATCAGATGCGACTGCTGCTCGACGATCCCGAGCTGATCCCCGGAGCCGTCGAGGAGGCGCTGCGGATGTTCCCGGCCTTCGCCCACTTTCGCCGGACGGCTACGCACGACACCGAGATCTCCGGCCAGCGGATCGCCGAGGGCGAGAAGGTCGTGATGTGGTACCCGTCGACGAATCGGGACGAGGACGTCTACGAGGACCCGGACCGCTTCGACGTCCGCCGCAACCCCGAGCACCAGGCCTTCGGAGCCGGTGGGCGCCACTTCTGCCTCGGGACGGCGCTCGCGCGGCTCGAGCTCAACGTCCTGCTGGAGGAGACGCTCAGCCGGATGCCGGCCATGCGGCTCGCCGGCGAGGCGCGCTACGTGGAGTCGCCCTTCCTCAACCAGCTGAAGACGCTGCCGGTCAGCTGGTAGGGCCGGCGGCCGCGACGAGCGCGGCCATGAGCCGGGTGGCGTCCTCAGGATCGAGCCCCTGCTCGACCACGAGCGAGCGCCACGTCCCGAACGCGAGCGCATGCCCGATCGCCGCGCCGGCCCGCGCCCGCGCCCGACCCCGCTCCGGCCGCCCGCGCATCAGCGCCACGCGTGCCTCCTCCAGATATGCCGCCACCGCCTCGGCCTCCCGGCGCACCGCCGGCACGCGCTCGATGTCGCGGCCCGTGCTCTCGATCATCTGCTGCGTCTCGGCGTAGAAGGCATAGACGTCTCCCAGGGCGCGGGCCAGCCGCTCGTCGGGATCCGCCATCGCGGACCACTCCCCTATGTCAGGGGGCGGATGCAGCGCGTTGTAGTGCGAGGTGCAGGCGTCGTAGATCGCCTCCTCGTCAGGGAAGTGCCGATACACGGTCGCCCGCTGTACGCCGGCCTCGCGAGCAATGCCACTCACCGTCGTCCTCGCCGGCCCGATCGTGCCGTGCAGCTTCACAGCAGCCTCGGTGATGCGGCGCCGGGTCTCCGCCTCCTGTTCCGCGCGGCGCCGCTTGCGGTAGCGGCGCGTCTTCTCGCTTTCGTTAGTCATAGGCGTTCAATCAATCTTGACAGATTGGTCGGCGCCGGCTATTTTCATTGCACACCATTGTTCATTGAACCGAGGAGGACCTATGCCGACCACGCCCAACACCCAGCTCCGTCGCTTCGAGGCGAGCCAGGGGCCGCGCATCATTGGACCCGACGAGGGCGAAGCCGTAGACCTGGGCTCCGTCGGCGTCCGCTTCCTCGCCTGGGGCGAGGAGACGGGCGGCGGCTTCTCGCTCGTCGAGCATCCGATCCCTCCGAAGACCCTGGTCGCGCCCCTGCACATCCATGAGCGCGAGGACGAGTACAGCTTCGTGCTCGAAGGTCGGATGGGAGCGAAGCTGGGGGACGACGTCGTCTATGCCGAGGCCGGCGACTTCGTCTTCAAGCCGCGCGATCAGTGGCACACGTTCTGGAACCCCGACGAGACGCCCTGCCGGATCCTCGAGATCATCGCGCCAGCGGGTTTCGAGCGCTTCTTCGCGGAGCTGGCCGGGCTGATGGCGGGCGAGTTCGACCCCACCAAGCTGGCCGAGCTCGGTGCCCGCTACGGCCACTACTTCAAGCCCGAGACGGTGCCGGAGCTGTGCCGCGAGCACGGCCTCACCCACCCGATGCTGGAGATGCTCGCCGCGTAGGCGACGGGGGATCGCCGCGTCCGACCGCGCCCGGGTCGCCGAGCGGCCCGGGCGGGCGGCCCGTCCCCCCTCCCCTCACCCCCTCAGCGCGCTTCGAGCGGCTCGAGCAGCCACAGGTCCCCGGCGCCGTCGGCTTCCTCGAGCCAGCGTCGGGCGTCCCGCTCGCCCTGGGCGATCGCGGCCTCGGTGAACTCCGGGGCGAAGAACAGGTAGCTGAGCAGCTCGCCGTGCGGCTCGCTGACGCCGCCCAGCAGGCGCGCCAGCGCGACCAGATTGGGTGAGCTCAGCAGCCCGCGAAAGCGCTCGAAGTGCTCGGCGTAGACCGCTGCCGCGATGTCGCCGAGACGATCGCGGGAGGGCGGCGCGACGAAGATGTAGGGAATCTGGCGGTGCGGGCTGCGGCCGCGACGGCGGCGATACTCGGCAGCCCTCTCGCTGGCGCCGTCGGCGACGAGTAGGTTGATCTTCGCGAGCATGCGGACGTCGTTGATCAGCGAGTCGACCAGGGTCGCGAAGAGGAACTGGACCGCGGCATCGCCGACGTCGGGGGCGGTCCCCGGAGTGAGCCAGTTGCTGTCGCAACGGGGATCGATCGCGTGCGTGGCGAGGACGACGACGCGGTCGACGCCGAAGTCGAGCGCCGGCTTCAGCGGAGTGTTGAGCCGGGTGCCGCCGTCGAAGTAGTAGCCGGCGTACGACTCGGGCTCGCTGAGTTCCACCGCCGGGAAGGCGACGGGGATCGCAGCCGAGGCGCGCACGTGGTCGTTGCCCAGCGTCGTCCGCGCGTAGTCGATCTCGGCCGACTCGCCCTCGGGCCCCTCGCCCTCGGCCTCCCAGAAGACGATGCTGCGGGCGCTCTCGGCCGAGGTTGCCACGAGCGCGAGCTCGTCGAGCTGGCCCGACCCGACGTTCTCCCGCATCCGCTTCCAGTCGATCCACTCGTCGAGCGTCTCCGCCAGCGGCCCGGGGTCGAGCAGCGATCGCAGGCGTACCCCGGGCACCCCGGCGACGGCGCCGGCATAGCGGGCCGCGGTCAGCGCCGTGCCGCCTCCGACCAGGTTCCCGGCCACTCGGCGCCAGCTGACCTCGAGCCAGCGGCGCCGGGCCGCAGCGACCGCCTCCGCCGCCGGCAGGTGCGCGTGCGCGGCGAGGAAGGCGGCGTTGATCGCCCCGACGCTGGTGCCGACGAGCACGCTGGGACGCTGCTCCCGGCGCTCGAGCTCGGGTAGCAGCACCGAGAGCACGCCGATCTCGTAGGCGCCACGGGCGCCGCCGCCCGAGAGCACGAGGCCGATCTTCTCCCGTTCGCCCACCCCCGGGAACGCTAGCGGCAGCTCACCGCCGCCGGCTCGGGCGCGAGACCGCCAGCCGCACCAGTCGCGATCGGCCCGTCCCCGTGCTCACCGTCGGCGCGCCTGCGGCGCAGCGCTATGGGTGCTGGAATTCGAGGACCTGCTGGAAGGTGGGCCGGTTCGTGAACGGGAAGGTGGTCGGCAGCAGTCCCGGCGTGAAGCCGGCCTTGTCCGCCTCCCCGCGCCAACTCGCCGGGTTCGCGCTACCGAACTCGGACTGCAGGCCAGCGGCGGTCTCGTCCACCGCCGCCCACAGCGAGGCGCTGCACTTCGACATCGAGCCCTTGCCGCAGTAGGAGAAGTGGAACTTGCCCCGCACCTTGCGGCCCAGCAGCGTGCGCAGGTCCTTGTCGACGTAGGACTCGCCCGACAGCCCGCCGAGACCACGGACGTCGTTGACGTCGGAGACGAGGTCGCCCTTCAGCCGACCGCCCATGACAGCGTCGGCGATCGGGCGCCAGAGCGCGTCCATGACCGTCGGGCCCGCCTCGTCGAAGGTGTCGTCTCCGTTCGCGTCGAGGCGCGGCGCATCACGGTGGACCCAGTTGTCGAGCAGGTCGACGACCCCCTGATCGCGGGCGTTGGGGGCCGTGCCCTTGCTCAGCACCTTGCTCACGTACGGCCAGACGGGCGCCGCGACGTCCTCGCTCGCGGCCCGGTTCATGATCCCGACGTTGTCGGTGATGTGCGGGCGCTTCGGCCACTGGTTGAAGAGCTCGACGCGCTGCACCGATCCGTAGGGCTCGTCGTCGCCGTGCATGAAGCCCGGCGCCGACCGGTTGTTCCAGTTCAGCAGCAGGCCGTGCGGACCGCCGACGGCGTGCGGGTGCTGCTTGCGGCTCAGAAAGCCCTTCCACTCGTACCTGCCGGTGCCCAGCGTCGGCAGGCGCCGGTCGAGATGGCGCGAGCGCACCGGGAGCAGGCCGGACGAGAAGTAGGCGGTCCGCTGATGCGACGCGTAGGCCCAGTTGAACGTGAACCCGAACTCGTTCGCCGTCTTCCAGAACTTGCGGGGAGTCTTGGCCCGGCCGTCGGTCATGTCGTGCAGGGCCGCGAGGTTGAGCGCGTCGCGGCCGAACGTCGAGCGCTCACGCGACAGCGCGTAGGGCTTGCCACCGACGGTCGCCGTCGCGAAGACCGGCCCGTGGACGGTCGTGTCGAAGGAGACCGGGTCGCCCGCGAGCTCGCCCGCGTCGAAGCGGTGCAGCGGCCGGCACTTGCCCTTGTAGACGTAGTAGCGGGAGGCCCGCGTCGGCTTGCTGCCGTCCCTGTTGCAGAGGCGCTCGGCGAAGACGTCGCGGACGTCGTGGCCGGCCGAGGTCAGGCTCCACGCGTACTGCGGCGTGCGGCCGATCAGCACGTACATCGCCAGGCCCGGAACGGTGGCTCCCTGCGCGTGGATGCCGGGGCCGTGCAGGTCCATCTGCTCGACGATCTCCGGGTAGTAGTAGCCGAGCTGCGGGCCCATGACCGCGAGCGAGTTGCCGGTCGCCGAGCGGTTCGGCGAGGCGACGAGGAAGTTCGACGCACGCTTTCGGGCGGGCGCCGCCATCGCGGCCTTGGCCGAGACGGTCGGATCGGTGCTCTGGATCGAGTTCGGATCGAGGACGACCGAGCCCTTGACACGTGCCGCCGGTGAGCGGCGGGTAGGAGAAGTGGCGCTTGATCGTCGTCGGCGCCTCCGGGTCGTCGGCGAGCATCACGTCGTCCCAGGCCTTGTGGCCGCGGACGCGGCCCATCGACTGCTGCAGCTGGGCGAGGAGGTTCGCGTTCGCGGCCTCGCCACCGCCGCCGGCACCGAAGATCGAGCCGATGAAGGCGGTGACGGCGAAGACGTCGTTGACGGTCGCCCGCGGCTGGTCGATGTTGTTCGCCTTCCAGTAGGCGTTGATCCCGGCCGCGTAGGCGCGGGCGTCGTGGATGACCTCGCGCCCCTTGCGGCCGTAGGTGCGGACCATGAGCTTCTTCTGCTTGGTCACGAGCGCCTCGGTCTGGGCGCTCGGCACGAAGGACTTCGCGCTCGTGACGAGCGAGAACGCGTCCAGGTTCGGGATGTCGGCGACGGCGGCGCGCGCAGGCCCGCGGCCGAGCTGCAGCAAGAGGCCGCGGTCCCGTGCCGTCGCCCAGCCGGCGCCGAAGTCCACGTCCTCGCGCGTCTTGCCGTAGATGTGAGGGATCCCGTAGGAGTCGTAGATCAGGCGCAGGCCGGCCCGGCCCGTCTCCTCCTCGTGCGTGGCGCCGATGGGCTTGAAGTTCTCGGGCAGGAAGTGGGAGTTGATGTCGCCCATGCCGATGTTGTCGCGCAGCGGCGTCAGACCGCTGTACAGGGGCAGCTGGTCGGTCGAGTTGTCGGTGAAGGGGACGCCGCCGTAGTTCCCCGGCGGCAGGATGTAGCGGGCCGTGTCGGCGGCCGACGCGGTCGCGGGAAGCGACGCGGCAGCGAGCGCCGCGCTCACGACGAGAACAATCCCCAAACGCCTCATTTGTCTCCCTCTTCCCCTCCGGCCGAAAGCCGGGACCGTACGGTAGGAGCCGCAGGGTATTGCAGCCAGGGGCGAGATGCAGGCCAACGAGCCCCTACGCCGTCTCGGGGATGGCCACCGCCGCGGCGGTGCCGGCCGCGCCGAGTGCCGCAATCAGCCCCAAGGCAACGCCGACGCTGCTCACCTGGGCCAGCGGCCCGAGCGCGATGAACGCCAGCGTGGCGGCACCGGCGAGCGTGTTCGCCAGCGCCGTCCACAGCGGCCGGTCCTTCGGTGGTGCGTTGTCGACGACCCACGTCTTGCGGGCGAGCCTGACCCCCGCCTGCGCCAGACCGGCGAGGAAGAGGACGAGGGAGTAGGGGTAGACGCCGATCCCGATCCCGGGGTCGCCGAGCACGATCGCGGCGACCGCAGCGAGTACGCCGAGCGCCCCTGAGAGGCCGAGCAGCGCGCGGCTCGACCGGTCGCCGACCCTGCCCCAGATCCTGCCGCCGAGCAGGTTGGCGACGCCGATCGCGACGATGAACAGCCCGAACCTGCCGTCCGACCGGGCGGCGGGCACGGCGGCCAGGGTCACGAACGGGATCGCGAGCTCGACGGAGACGAGCAGCAGCCGGGCGGCCATGAAGCGACGCAGGGCCTGCGACTCGCGGAGAGCAGCGAGGCCCGCGCGCAGCTCGGCGATCGGCGTGCGCCCCTCCTCGGTCGAGCCCGCGCTCTCGCCGATCGCGGCGAACAGCAGCGACGCCAGGGCCCAAAGTGCCGCGGCCACGACGAGCAGGACGAGGAACGGACCCACCCCCGAAGCCCCCGCGAGCGCGGCGACCGAGACCCCCGCGGCGATCGTGAACAGGCCACCGACAGTCGCCCGCAGACCGAGCAGCTGGCCGCGCCTCCCCTGCGGGATGGTCTTGCCGAGGACGTCGCTGAAGGCGACGGAGCCGACGCCGGAGGCGATGCTGAAGACCACGAGGCCGACGACGATCGCCCAGCCCGCCGTCGATCCCGACAGCAGCCCAGCTGCCAGCGCCATCGCGCCCAGGGCGAGCGCCTGCGTGAGGCCGGCGCCCACCCAGAACCACTTGCGCACCGGCACCTGCCGCATCCGCCCGGAGATGAGCAGCTGCGGAGCCATCGCCCCACCCCGGCGCACCGGCTCGAGAAAGCCGACCAGGGCGATCGGAGCACCGAGGACGCCGAGCAGCGTCGGGAGGACGACGTCCGGCGAGGCGAGCTGCTCGGCGAGCTTCGTCGCCGCCCCGTTGCTCGCGTTGAGCATGAAGTTGCGCGGGACCTCCTCGCGGTCCCCGGCGGGCAGCTCCTCGCACGACAGATCCCCGTCGTCGTCGGTAGCGAGCGTGTACAGGCGCTCGCTCAGCGCGGAGCTCACGAGCGGCCCGCCGGCCCTTGGCGCAGGCCGGCGGCGGGCCGAGACGGTCCGTGGAGCGGCTGTGGGGTCAGCATGGGACCCACGTGCCCGGGGGTCGGCCGCGCAAAACGCCGGAGCTTCTAGGGCCGGACGGCCAGCGACAGCTCGCGCGAGCGGTCACGGCGCAGGCGCCGCTGCTCACGCGCCACGAGCTTCCACTCGAACCCGAACGCCCCGCCCTCGTGCCGGTAGCTGAAGGGGGCGTCTTCCGGGACGCGCATGCGCACCGTCTGCTCCGCCCGGCCGGAGTCGAGATCCTGCCACCGCTCGAAGGCGGGCGCGCGTCGCGTCCGCCGGTGGTAGCCGGTGTCACTGTCGCCCTCCTGGGTATCGAAGGCGCACTCGCAGACGAGGCCAAGCTGCAGGTTCCGCCGGCCGGCCGGATCGTCCATGTCCAGCCTGACCGCCAGCTCGTCGCCGCGGGCGACCGCCCGGGTCTCCGGCCGCAGCTCGAGGTCCAAGCTGCCATCCGCGCCCTGCAGGGGCTCCCGCGCGAGGCCCCCGATGTCGGGCCACGCCGAAGCAGCGGCCACCGGGACGGGGTGCAGCTCGTCGAGGTCGCCGCCCAGCGGCACGTCCACGACTACCACCAGCGCCCAGGTGAGGTAACCGGCAGGTTCACCCCGGTCGATCATCGCCGCGTCCCGCACGGCGCGGGTATAGGGGGGCAGAGCGTCCTGGGGCAGCTGCAGGGAGAAGGGGATCTGCACCCCCACCTCGAGGTCACCCTCGTGGATGGTGCCGGTCTCGGCGCGGCTTACGCCCTCCATGTAGTCGGGCGAGCAGTCCACGTAGCAGAGCTCCACTCGAACCCCACGCGCCCGCTGCGGGCGATCGGCCCAGACCACGCCAGAGACGCGGTCCCCCGGGAGCAGGTCCTCGGCATCGAAGCGGACGACGAACAGCTGTTCCTCCTCGTTCGCCCAAGGCAGGCCGAAGATGCCCGGATCCTGGTCGAGAGGCGGAAGACCCGCGGCCGCGTAGGGGTCCTCCGCTTTCGCCGCCGCCTCCGTCGCAGCTCGCTGCGAGTCCTGCGTCAGCTGCTGCATGCGCTGCATGTACTGCTGCCGCGCCGCCTCCGCCTCGGCACCCGTCCCGGTCGGCAGCCGCTTCGCCATCTCCTGCAGCTCGCGTGAGCGCCGCGCGATCTCGGCCTGGGCATCGCTCCTCGCCCCGAGGAAGTCGCCGACCTCGTCGAACTTTCGCCTCGAGACGCCGGAGACGCCGGCGCGCACGCGCAACGTCGTCGGCCTCGCTCTCCCTTTCAGAACGACCACCTCCCGAAGAGTCGTACGGCGATCCTAGCCGCCGGGCGGACAGGGGACCCGCACGCCGCGAGCAGGCCCTCGGGATGCCGAGGCCGACGAGGACGATCCGGCAGCCTTCGCCCAAGGGTGCGGGCCCGTACGGCAGGCCGGTTCCTGCTCAGAGCCTTGCCACGGGCGACCCCGTCACCTCGCCGCCGCGCAGCGGGTTGAGGTCCGCGAGCAGCTCGCGCAGGACGGGCGCGGGCTCGTCGGTGTCGATCAGGATCGCCGTGCCCGGCCAGCCGCGCTCGAGGTAGTCGATATAGGCGTCGCGCGAGGCCAGCTCCGGCTCGTAGATCCACGAGCCGGTGTTCCAGAAGCGCACCGGCGAGCCGCTGCGGCAGCGGACATCGGCGAGCGGCTGGTGGGTGTGGGCGAAGACGATCTTGTCGAAGCGCTGCGACCAGCCGAGGTTGTCCGCGACCTTGGCGAAGGCCTCGAGCGCGTTGCCGCGCGGATCGCCGGGATTGATCGTCCGAGCGACGTCGAAGCCCTGGACCGAGGAGGCGCGCGGCTGTCGGCGCCGGCGCTCGTCCTCGTCCGCGCGCGCCCGGCGGAAGTCTTCCCGGCTGACCGCCGCGCGTGCGGAGTCGGAGATCGCCCTCCCGGCGCGGCCGGCGCGCGCGGCGGCGAAGCGCTCGATCGCCTCGACGGGGCGGGCCGCGCTCTTGGCGAGGCCGCCGAGCCGGTTGAGCGAGTCGAAAACCGTGCGCTGTGCCGTCGTCCCGTGCGGGACCTGGGCGACCGCGTACAGGACCTCGGTCAGGAGCCCGATCACGGCGTCGTAGTCCTCCTCGGTGCGCGGCTCCTCCCTACCCCCCGCCGCGATCGCCCACAGTGCCCGGGTCAGGAGGCGGCTGCCCAGCGGCCCGGCGAGCCGGGCGTGAGGGTCGAGGTAGTGGCCGTGCGTGAGCAGAACGTCGCCGAAGGCGTAGGTCGGGTAGCGGACCTCGACTTCCACCCCCTCGAGGTTGTCGACCAGCAGACGGCGCAGGACATCCTCGCCAGGCACCGCCGAGGCGCCGCCGAGCAGGCGCGCCGTCTCGGCTCCGCGGACGACGAAGTGATGGTCGTGATTGCCGGCGAGGAAGACCAGCCGGCGGCCCTGCATGCGCTCGCGGATCAGCGCGAACAGCCCCGCCGCGGCCGAGAGCGCGTCCTCGATCGTCCCGAAGAGCAGGTCGAAGAGATCGCCGAGCACGATCAGCTCGTCGACGTCGTCGAGCTCGGGCGCCAGACGGGCGAGAAAGCGCTCGTCGCTGAGCAGGTCCTCGCCAGTCCAGGCGCCGAGGTGGGTGTCGGAGATGACCAGCGCGCGCATCGACTCAGCCGTCATTCGAGCACATGCGCCCGGTCCGGCGCCGGACCCGGGCTGTGGGCCACGCGCGACTGCGTCGCGCTAGCGCTCGTAGACGCCGATCACGCGCGCCTGCTCGATCACATGGTCCTCGATCTTCTCGAGCAGGGCGCGCCGCTCCAGCCCCGGCTCGAGATCGAGATCCTCGTCCAGCGCGTAGACCCAGAAGTAGTAATGGTGGGGGCCATGACCGGGCGGCGGCGCCGGGCCGTTGTATCCCTGCTCGCCCAGCGAGTTGGTGCCCTGGACGGCGGTGCCGCTGTCCTCGGGGATCCCGGTCGCCTCGGCGTCGATCCCGTAGGCGACCCAATGGGTGAATCCATCGACGAGCGGCGCGTCGGGATCGTGGACGACGACCGCGAGCGCCTGCGTGCCCTCGGGGACGCCCGACCACTCGAGCGCCGGCGCGACGTCCTCGCCGTCGCTGGTGTGCCGCTCGGGGATCCGGCCGTGGCCGTCGAAAGCGGGTGAGGATATACGGAGGTCTGCGACGTTCAGTTCCTGTGCCATGGACCTCATCTACCCGCGCTGCGGGCGTCGAATCAGAGCGATGCGCGCTCGCCGGCGACCGGCATCGGCTCCGGCTCAGGACGCGTTCAGATCCGCCGCCGCTGAGACGAGGGACCGGAAGGCATCGGGGTCGAGCTCGTCGCCCTCGGCGAGGTCGATCGCACGCCTCGTATTCCCCCCGAAGCCGGCGTTGAACAGGCCCGCCGGGTCGTCGAGCGACGCTCCCTTGGCGAATGTGAGCTTGACCTTGTCCTTGTACGTCTCGCCGGTGCAGATGATCCCGTCGCGGGACCAAACCGGGACGCCGAGGGGGTTGGACGGCTTGCGCCACTTGATCTCCTCGACCACATCGGGCTCGGCCTCGTGGATCAGATCGCGCACCCGGGAGAGCGCCTCTCCCCTCCAGTCGTCGAGCTCCGCGATCCGGGCCTCGATGAGCGCCGAGGGCTCCTCGTCTTCACCACCTGCGGGCATGCCGGGACTCTGTCAAAACGGCGCGCGCCGCGCCGGCGCGCTCACCGCCCGATCCTCGACGCCTCGGCCGCAGCGGTCGGCGCCGACGGATGCGTCAGGACCGCGTAGACCTCGCAGGGCTCGCGCTTGCCCTTGAGCTCGATCGCGCCCCGGGGCTCGAGGTCGAACGGAAGTCGCAGCGCTGCCTTGGTCGCTGCGGTGATCAGCACGCGATCGCCCGTCTTACGCGTGGCGGACTCGACCCTGGCGGCAACGTTGACGACGTCGCCGATCACGCTGAAGTTGAGGCGCCCGGCCCCGCCGATCGAACCCGCGATCACCGGGCCGGAGTTGATCCCGACCCGGAGCTCGAGCTTGCCCTCCTTGCCCTCCGCCGAAGCGGCGATCTCGAGGCCGGCCGTGACGGCACGGTCGGCGTGATCCGCGTACGCCTCCGGAGCCCCGAAGACGGCCAGCAACCCATCGCCCAGGAACTTGTCGACGTGTCCCCCGTGCCGGTCGACGATCGGGACGACCCGCGCGAAGAGCTCGTTCAGCGCAGCGACGACCTCCCACGGCTCGGCCTGCTCGGTAAACGCGGTGAAACCCGGGACGTCGCAGAACATGATCGAGACGTCGACGCTCACGCCTCGGGACGGGAAGCGCCCGGAGAGCAGCAGCTCCGCGACCTGGCGGTCGACGTAGGTGCCGAAGGCCTCGCGGATCTGCTCCCGCTCGGCCAGACCGCGAGCCATCTTGTTGAAGTCGTCGGCGAGCTCCCCGAACTCGTCGGCCGATGCAACCGGGACCCGGGCCTCGTAGTTGCCTTCGCGGACCTCCCGCAGGGCGGAGCGCAGCCCGGAGACGGGCCGGGTGATCGCGGCCGAGAGCATCAACGTGAGCTCACCGGAGAGGATGAGGCCGACGAGGATCGCGGCGACCGTCGCCAGGAGCAGCGTCTTCGAGCCACCCCCGTCGGCGACGAGCGTCGCGACGATCAGCCCGGTCGTCGCCGTGAAGACCGGCAGGCTGATCACGAGCCGGGCGCCCACGCCGATGCCCGCCGGCTCGAACTCGAACTCGTCCGGGAGCCGGGCGGCGATGTCCTCCATCAGGGGGCGCATGAGCTGCTCGCCGGTCGAGTAGTTGAGCACCGTGCCGTAGGCCGCGGCAGGCACCGTGACCAGCAGGAGCACGAAGGCCGCGTACCAGGGCAGACCGATGACGGCGACCGTGATCGCGACCGTCGGGATCGCCGCGACCGCATTGACGCGAAGGGTGGCCGCGCGGTAGGCCCGCATCTCGAGCGTGGTCGCCACCTCCCACGCCTCGATCGTCTCCTCCGGGCTCGGATCCGGGCTCGCTCGCCACTCCATCAAGCGCCTGAACTCCGGCCACTGGAGGCTGATCGCCCATGCCACCCCCGCCGCCGTGAAGAGCGAACCGACGCCGAGGATCGCGAGCAGCTCGCCCGGGGTCGGGTCGTAGAAGGACGCGAAGATGAGGATCACCCCGCAGACGACGACGATGCCCGAGGGGACCTGGATCGCCGGCCAGGCGCGGGGGTACCGGGAGCCGAGGGCGTCATAGAGCCACCGTGCGATCCGGTCGAACCACATGCCGGAAGTGTGACCTAGATCGACGCCGCTGACGAGCGGGCGCCCGCCGAGACGAAGCCGGACGGTGGACCGCGCCTCAGCCGCTCTTTTGGACCTTCACGTCCCGCGCCAGGACGAAGCCCTGACGGTGGTTGTATTGGATCTGGTAGTAGGTCGACTTGCCCGTCGAGACGTAGTAGCCGCTGAGATCATCGAAGAGGTCGGTGACGTAGCGGTCGGTCGGAACCGGCCCCGAGACTGTGTATCTCTGACCCTTTGGGATCGCGTAGCCGAGCGTGAGGTTCTGGAGCTTCGACGGGTAGGCGGCGCCCCACACCGGGATCGGGTTCTTCGACCGCTTGACCTTGACGAAGCGCGACCGCGTCGGCGCGGTGTTCTCGCCATCGGGGTTGTAGAACCACGCCTTCTGCGAGCCGTACCAGATCGCGGTCCAATCGCCTCTGACCGCGGCGACGACGAAGACCTGCCCGGCGACGGCCTTGTCGCCCCAGTCGTCGGCCTGGGTCGTGCCGACCCCATCAGGTTCGGCCGAGGTGCCCGAGAGGAACGTGTCCGAGATGTAGGGCGAGCCCGCCCTGTGGCCCTTGTGCAGGTAGACGAAGCTCGCCGGCTGCGTGGGCAGGTCCGTGCACTTCGTCTTTCCTGCATCCGTCTCGCAGCTGGAGACGGGCGGCTGGTTCTTGTGGAAGCTGGGCTGGATCACCACGGCATCCCCCGGCGCCGGCACCCCGCGGGCGGGCGCGCTCTTGCCCCCGGCGAGGCGCATCACCCGGTTCCAGTTGAAGAACGGGCCAGGGTCCCAGTGCATGCCGGCCTGATAGGTCAGATTCGGGCCCGGCACCTGATCGTGGCCGACGACGTGTCGGCGGTTGAGCGGGATGTCGTAGCGCTTGGCGAGGTAGGCGACCAGCGCCGCGACCGACCGGTAGACCTGCGGCGTGTACCAGTCGTTGCCCTCGGTCGCGTAGCCCTCGATCTCGATCCCGATCGAGTGCTCGTTGTAGTAGTAGTTGCCCGCGTGCCAGGCGACGTCGCGGAGGGGGACCATCTGCGTGACGAAGCCGTCCGGCGAGCGCACGACGTAGTGGGCGCTGACGTAGTCGCTCGGCGTCTGGAAGATGCTGAGCGTGTCGGCGTAGGTGGCCTCGGTGTCATGGAGCACGATCCGGTCGATGTCGAGTCCGTCGCCGGGACGCTTGGCCAGGTCGTAGTTGCCCCAGTCGGTGGGGCCCGAGTTCTCGGCGTACGCCGCGGGGACGAAGTTGCAGCTGACGCTGGAGGGGCACTTGGCCGCCGAGCTCGCCTTGCGGGGCGCGACCTGCTCGGGCCCCGGCGTCGGGTGCACGGGAGCGCGGAGGGGATCGCCCCGTCCCTCGTCGCTGGCGCCGGCGCGCGGCACCGCGAGGAGCAGGAAGCTCAGAAGGACGAGTAGCCCGAAGCGCCGCCGCACGCCGGGCAGTGTACCCCCGGTGCCGACGCTTCCCCGGGCCCCGACGCTCAGCGCCGGGTGCCGCCGGGGAGCAGGAACGGGTAGGTACGCCGGCGCACTCGCTGCTGCCAGGCGCGGTCGAGGCGGCGGATCCGCAACAGCGCCTCCCAGAGGCGGCTGTCGCGACGGTAGTAGGCGCGCACCTCCGCGACCGTGAGCGGCTCGGCGAGGCGCGCGTTGGCGCGCTCGACGAACCCGGGCAACCAGGCTTCCAGCCGCTCTTTGAGCAGGTTGCCGCAGAGATCGAGATAGACCTTGCGCAGGTCCCGGTAGGTGTCGAGGATGCCCGGGGCCACGAAGCGCTTGAGCGGGGCGCGCAGGACCCAGGGGAAGGGTTCGGCGATCAGGTCGAGGTCAAGCCGGGGCCGGTCCTGCGCGTCCCAGATCAGCGGCGTCGAGACGTCGATATAGGTGAGCTCATCGTCGTCCCAGACCCAGTTCGCGAGCTGTGCGTCGAGGCCGAGGCGCGGCCCCACCGTCCTCGCCGCGCTGTCGACCACGGCGTCGACGAGCGGGTGGCCCGCGCGTGGATCGGCACCATCGAGCAGGTGCGGCGCGAGCCGATCGGTGGCGAGAATCGGCTGGACGACGTAGCCGGCTACCTCGCCCCGGGGAAGCGGCACCGCGCGCAGCTCGGTCTCCACGACCCCGACCCCAGCCTCCCGCAGGGCGGAGAGATAGTCGTCCAGGACACGCCCGTAGGCGTCGAACCGCTGCGGCGAGGGAAAGGACGGCAGGCGCTTGCACGCGAACGCCGGCCCCTCGAGCGGCCAGGACAGCACGAGGGAGATCTCACCGTGTCCGAGCGTCGGCAGCGCCGCTTCGTCGCGGCGCTCGAGCGCATCCGCGACCAGCTCGTCGAGCTCCCGCAGCGCCGCATCGCTCAGGTGGCCGGGCGAAGCGCGACCACCCACACTCATGCCAGTGCCCGGCGGACGGTGGCGATGATCTCGTCCGCCTGCTCGTCGCTGAGGGTCAGCGCCGGCTTGAACTGAGTCACGTGGTGATCGTGCTCCGCGTAGACGGCGAACACGCCCGCGTCGATGAGCTCCTTGGCGGCGAGAACGCCGCCGCCCTCCTGCTCGAAGCGCAGGCCCATCGTCATCCCGCGCCGGCGGAGCTCGAACGGCAAGCCGGCGAAGCCCGCCTCGAAGCGCTCACCGAGCTCGCTCACGCGAGCGAGGAAGTCCGGGCTGAGAACCTCGTCGAGAACGGCGCTGGCCACCGCACAGCCGAGCTCGGCCCCGCCGAAGGTGGAGACGTAGGCGAACGGGTGCTCGTCGAAGAAGGCCTCCGTCTCCTCGTCGAGCAGGACTGCGCTGATCGGATAGACGCCCCCGCCGAGCCCCTTGCCCGTGATCACGAGGTCGGGCTCGACGCCCTCCTGCTGGAAGTACCAGGGACTGCCGGTTCGGCCGAGGCCGGTCTGGACCTCATCGCAGACCAGCAACGCACCCTGTTCGCTGGCGAGGTCGGCGAGCGCCGCCATGTAGCCGGGCTCGGGCGGCGGAAAGCCGAGCGTGGCGGGAATCGACTCGACGATGATCGCGGCCGTTTCGGGACCGACCGCGCCGCGCATGGCCTCGAGGTCGTTGTAGGGGACGTGCCGGAACCCGGGCAGGGTGAAGCCGAAGGGCTCCGCCCAGCGCGGGTCCGAGGCCGCCCAGCCCAAGCCGGCATGGCCGTGGTAGCCGCCGAGCACGGCGACGATCTCCTCGCGACCGGTGCGGGCCCGCGCCAGCCGCAACGCGAGGTCGACCGCCTCGCTGCCGGAAGGGGTGAAGGTCGCGAACGGCAGCGCACCGTCGGTGCTGCGGGCGAGCTGCTCGCCGAGGTGCGCGCGCCAGCCGCTGATCAGATGGTGGTTGCCGACGTCCACATGCTCGAGCGCCTCGCGCAGCGCCGCCACGATGCGGGGGTGACGGTGGCCGAGGTTGAAGACCCCACCGTTCGAGTGGCAGTTCCAGTACCACTGACCGCTGTAGGCGTCCTGAAAGCGGGGGCCGTCGCGCTCGCCGATCACGATGTCGACGCCGAGCGCCTGCAGGGCCCGCGCCTTGCCGCGGTTGACGTGCCCGGCGAACGCCTCGGTGGTCGCAGCCCGGTCGGGGTAGGCCTGTTCCCCCCGGGGCGACTCGGCGCCGCTGGGCGGGCCCACGGTCAGTCCTTCGGATCGGAGTCCGAGACGATGCGGTAGCTGACGGCCAGCGCGAGCACGAGAACGACGAGCAACGCGATCATCCCGACGGCCATGCCAACGAAGACGAAGGCCGCGACGACTGCCGCGGCGACGACGACCAGGCCGATCAGCAGGGGGATGCCGATCAGATCGGAGTCCGGGGGCGGGCCCCACTGTCGGCGATCCGGGTTGTCGGGCGAGGCGTTCGTCACTCCGGATCGCAACCTACGGGCGCCGGCGCGCACGCGAAACGTGCCACTTCACCGATGCGGGTCGGTAGTTGTCCGTACGGCGATCAGGCCGGGAGCGGCGGCTGAACGCGCATTCCGAAGAGCTCGGGCAGCAGCGAGCCGAGATTGGCGAACTCTTCGGCGCAGTGGACCGCCAGGGCGTGCGGTACCTCCGCCGGCACGACGCGGCGCCGCACCGAGCGCCGGTTGAGGAGTCGCTCGGCGGGCCTGGCGAGAGGCTTCGGCAGGTAGGGGCCGATCGCCGCGCCGAGCCAGAAGCGACTGCGCAACACCACCCCCGCCTCCTCCCGGAGGAAGACGTGCGCCATCACCGAGTGCCGCATGCGCAGCCGATCGTCGCCGACGAACCCGCAGACCATCGTCGCCACGGCGGGATCCGCGAGGGCGTCGGTCGAGAAGCCGAGCTCGGTCGGGGCGCAGAACTCGATCCGGGCCCGGATCGCGCCGGTCCCGATGTCCTCGACCGGGTGATGGACCGCCCCCCAGTGCCGTTTGGCGCCGGCCGCCGCGGGAGGCTCGAGCCTGTTGTCGATGTGCGCGAGCGGGTGCCAGATGCGGTAGCGGACGGCCTCGCGCGGATGCCAGTCGAACCACCAGTCCACCATCTCGGCGCTGACGCCGGGCATCGGCGTACGCACGGCCACGTAGCCGGTGCCGTCCGCGAGGGTCGCCCAGCCGTTCTCGGCCGCCACCGGGGTCGGATCCAGCAGCCTGTCCAGAGCGGCGAGCCCGAGTGCCGCGGACGGCTGCAGCGGCCCGCGCTCGATCGCCTCGAGGACCCCCGGGGCAGGCGGCTCCAACGGGCGCGACAGGAAAGCCTCGAGCGGCGTCCCGCTCACAGCCTTCCCATCCACGGGTGGAAGCGGCCCTCCGGGTCGTAGACGGCGCGGATCTCGTCGAGCCGGTCCATGTTCGCGTCGCTGACGAAGCGGGCCGGGCGCGCCCCGAGATTCTCGTCGGCGAGCTGGATCCCGCTCGACAGATGCTCCATCTCCCGCATCCGAGCCGCCGCCCAGGGGACGTTCTCGGCGTCGCGGTCGGGATCGGTCCAGATGCCGTAGACGGCGATATAGGTCTCGTCCTCGCAGGAGTAGGCCATCTCCGGCCGCTCCGGGCTCGCGCCCCAGTTCATCCACATCATGTGCGAGTGGGGCGCGTCCGGCAACGTCTCCGCGATCCGACGGATCCCGGGCAGGAGCTCGGCCACGGGCGCGTGTGTCCACATGTTGTCGGCCACGTAGCGGTGCTCCCCGGGGAAGGCGAAGCGCGCGCCCGCGTAGAGGTCGTCCATGGTCACCGGCAGGTAGGGCACGCTCAGCTTCGCCTGCCCGATCACCGGACACGTCTCGAGCAGCGAGAGCGCCTCTCGCGCCTCCTCCTCGGCGTCGACGAGGGTCGGGCCGGTGACGGCGACCTCGAGCTCGCCCTCGAGGTCGTAGCGGACGAAGGCCATCAGCTCGGTGCGCCGGTCGATCCGCGGGCCGACCTCATGCACCCACGTGAAGACGTCCTCGAGCAGCTCGAGCGGGTAGGCGTGCACGGCGTTGGCGATATGAAGGGGCCGCGGATAGACCCGGACGTGGAAACGGATGACGACGCCGAAGAAGCCGGGGCCGGAGCCGCGGGCGGCCCACAGCAGGTCGGGATGGTGGTCGGCGTCGGCGTGAACGAGCTCGCCGTCCGCGGTGACGACGTCGATCGCCTCGACGCTCAGGCAGGCGGGGCCGTGGACGCGTCCGTTCCAGCCGAATCCGCCCTGCAGGAGGTAGCCGCCGACCGCGACGCCAACGCAATGCCCGGCGGGGAAGAAGAGGCCCTCGGCGGCGAGGGCAGCCACGAGCTCGGTGCCCCTGACCCCGGGTTGAACGGTGGCGGTCATCGAGTCCGGGTCGATCCGCGCCTCCGTCAGACGCGAGAGGTCGAGCAGCATGCCCCCGTCGCGCAGGTGGTTGCCGGCCCAGCTGTGGCCGCCCGAGCGCACCCCGATCCTCAAGCCCTCCCGGCCCGCGAGCCGAACCGCCCGCCGCACGTCCTCCTCGCCGGCCGCCTGCACGATCAGATCGGGGAACCGATCCGGCCTGCGCGCGTTCCACACCGCCGCGCACCGCGCCTCCTCGTAGTCGGGATCGCCGCGGCTCAGCAGCCGACCGTCGAAGCGGGCTTCGTCCACGGCAACCACTCTACTACATATGTAGTTATCGCCTGCTCGGCCCCGCCCATCGGCTCGCGCGACTTGTCCGCCGCCCGGGGTCGGCCCTACGATCCCCGCATGCGGGATAGGCCGAAAGGCAACGGGGGAGCGCATCGCTTCCGGGCAGGCTCCCGGACCGCCGTACTGCTCGGACTGATCGCCGCGGCGTTCCTCGCCGGCTCGGTCCCGGCCGGTCCCGCCTTCGCCGCGGGGGCGCCCGGCGCAAGCAGCGTCGCCGGCGGTACTTCGCGCACGGTCCTGCTCGGGCTTCGTACGCGCGGGAACATCGCACGCTTCGCCCGGCGGAGCGCGAACCCCTCCTCCCCGCACTACCGGCACTTCCTCACCACCGCGTCGTTCCGCAAGCGCTTCTCCGCCAGCCGGCGAGACCGCACGCAGGTCGCGCGCTTCTTGCGGCGGCAGCGAGGGATCTCCTCGCTGCAATGGAACTCGACCCGGACGACCCTGCTTGCGATCACCACGTCCGGGGCGGCGCGGCGCAACTTCTGCGCGCGGGGTCCAAGCGTCCCGGCCAAGGGACTCTGCCTGCCGCGCCCGCTGCGGGGAATCGTGCGTCAGATCTCCGTTGGGGAGGCCTACGGGCAGGGCGGCGGCTCCGCAGCCGCGAAGCGCCCGCGACGTGCCGGCGCGGCGGCGACCAACAACGGAACTCCCGCGGGCTGCAAGGCGGCGCGCGCGACCGGGGCGTATCTGCCGAACCAGCTCGCGACGGCATACGGGGTCGACGCTCTGCGCTCGCGCGGTCTCGCGGGGCAGGGGATCAGGGTCGACACGCTCAGCTCGCAACCGGTAGGCAATCCCGGCCTCGGCACCTGGGCCCGATGCGTGGGACTGCCGAAGCCCCAGGTCGAAGGCTTCTCGATGCCGAGCGCCTCGCGCTACACGGCGGTGCCCTCGAACGAGACCACGCTCGACATCGAGGCGCTCGCTTCGCTGGCGCCGCGGCTGCAGCGGATCACGCCGATCTTCGTGCCGCTCGACGTCAACTTCAGCCACTCCTTCTCGCTGTTCATGTTCGGTGCGCTCGACCGCTCCGCCCAGGGCGGGCGGCTTCCGCACCTGCTCTCGATCTCCGACGGCGTCTGCGAGCCGCTCTTCAGCTCCGACCAACTGCAGCTCGGCCAGCGCCTGCTGCGCGAGGCCTCGGCTCTCGGGATCACCGCGCTCTCAGCGTCCGGCGACGCGGGGTTCCTCGGCTGCGAGGGGAGCGGCAGCGCGGCCAACTTCCCGAACTCCTCGCGCTGGGTGACCGGGGTCGGGGGCACGGACCTGGGGCTCGTCCCCTCGAACCGGATCAGCGATCAGACGGTCTGGTCGACCTTCGCCACCGCCGGTCCGGAAGCCGTGGGCACCGGCGGCGGCCCGAGCGGTGACTTCGGCCGGCCCGGGTTCCAGCGCGCGCCGGGGATCGGACCTGAGCTCCAGTCCGGCAAACCGACTCGCCTGACGCCCGACCTCGCCGCAATGGCCTCGTTCACCCCCGGGATCGCCACCTACAACAAGCAGCAGCAGGGATGGGGCGCCGATGGGGGCACGAGCGCCGCGACTCCCCTCACCGCTGCGATGGTCGCGCTCGGGCTGCAGCAGGAGCTCGGCTCCGGTCGCGGCCGCCTCGGGTCGCTGCCGCCCCTGCTCTACCAGCTCGCGCGCGGAAGCGACTACGGCTCGATCTTCTTCGACGTGACCGCGGGCACGAGCTCGCGCAAACCGTCGACATCCGTCGGCATGAGCCCCGCGGGCGGGGCCGCCCAGCCCGGCTACGACCTGGCGACCGGGCTCGGCTCGCTGGACGCGACGGCGTTCGCGGACGCGCTTGCGACGGCGGGACCGCCCCGTCGTTAGGGACGGCCGGGCGCGCAGGGCGACGAGCCACCGGGACGCCTCCCGGGTCCGAATGTCCAGGCCCCATTCGGACCGTTCAAGTTCCGGGAGGGGGCCGCCGATACACCGGATCGGTGGGCTCGTGCAGGGGAACATCGCAGTTGGTCGGCGCGATCCGTCTTTCGGTCTGCGTCCTCGCCGCACAGGCGATCGTGTTCGCGGCGCTGGCGGTCGGCGCCGGGCCGGCGCTTGCAGACGGCGCCGGCTCCAGCGCCTTTGAAGATCAGGCTGCACGCCTCGACGCCGGATCCACGCACTCATGCAAGGTGCTCGAGCGCGGCTCGGTTCGGTGTTGGGGGCTCAACTCCCACGGCGAGCTCGGCTACGGGAATACGGTGACGATCGGTGACAACGAGGCCCCCTCCGCTGCCGGCCCGGTCAACCTCGGCCCCGGGCGCTCCGCGACCGCCGTCACCGTCGGCGACAGCCACACCTGCGCGATCCTCGACGACGGCGGCGTGAGCTGCTGGGGCCTCGGCCTGGACGGCCGGCTCGGTTACGGGAATACGGACAACGTCGGGGACGACGAGAGCCCGGCCTCGGCCGGCCCCATCGATCTTGGGGCCGGGCGCACGGCCGTCCAGATCAGCGCCGGCGCCAACCACACCTGCGCACTCCTGGACAACGGCAATGTCCTCTGCTGGGGGGACAACTCCGCCGGGCAGCTCGGCACCGGCGCCGCGGGGAATGTCGGCGACGATCCCGCGAGGACGCCGGCCGACGCCGGCGCCGTCGACCTTGGGGCCGGTCGCCATGCGACGGCGATCAGCGCCGGCGGCGCTCACACGTGCGCGCTGCTCGACGACGGCAGCGTCCACTGCTGGGGCGAAGGTGCCGACGGTCGCCTCGGCTACGCGAGCACGGCCGACCTCGATTCGCCGGGGCCGGCGATCGATCTCGGTGCCGGCCGCTCGGCGACGGCGATCAGCGCCGGCGGCGCTCACACGTGCGCGCTGCTCGACGACGGCAGCGTCCGGTGCTGGGGCGACAACTCACATGGGCAGCTCGGCTACGGGAACAGGAACGACGTTGGTGACGACGAGACGCCTGGATCGAAGGGGCCCGTCGACCTGGGCGGCCTGAACGCCTCCGCGATCAGCGCCGGCGCCAATCACAGCTGCGCGCGCCTCGACGACGGCACGCTGCGCTGCTGGGGCGACAACGCTTCCGGCCGCCTCGGGTACCCGCACACGGATGACGTCGGGGACGACGAAGCCCCCGGCTCCCTCCCGGCGATCGACGTCGGAGCCGGACGGCGGGTCGTCGCCGTCAGCGCCGGCGCACAACACACCTGCGCCGATCTCGACAACGGCACGGTGCGCTGCTGGGGCTTCGGGGGATCCGGCCGGCTCGGCTACGCGAATGCGAAGACGATCGGGGACGACGAGACCCCCGGCTCGGTGGGACCCGTCGGCCTGGGCTCCGACCCGCGCGTCGCCCTGGCGCGCAACGTCGTCTCCATCGCCGCCGGCGCGAGACACACGTGCGCTCTTCTCGACGACGGCAACGTCCGTTGCTGGGGCCACGGCGAGCTCAGGCAGCTCGGCTACGGCAGCACGGTGGACATCGGCGACACCGAGACTCCGGGATCCGCCGGACCGGTCGACCTCGGCTCGAGGAGCGCCACGGAGATCACCGCCGGCGGCAACCACACGTGCGCGTTGCTCGATGACGGCTCGGTGCGCTGCTGGGGCAACGGCGGGGGCGTGAGCGTCGTCGACCTCGGCGCGAACCGGACGGCCGTTGACGTGAGCGCCGGCGACGGCCATGCCTGCGCGCTGCTCGACGACGGCTCCGTGCTCTGCTGGGGCGATGGAGCGAACGGGCGGCTCGGATATGGCAACACGGACCCGGTGAGCGACCCCGGGAGCGTCGCGCCGGTCGACCTCGGGTTCAGGCGCCTCGCCGTTCGAATCGAAGCAGGCGGCTCGCACACTTGCGCGCTTCTCGGCACCGGCAGAGTCCTGTGCTGGGGCGCTGGCGAGTCCGGCCAGCTGGGGTACGGCGATACATCCGACGTCGGCGACGACGAATCGCCGGGCACCGCGGGGCCCCTCGCGCTGGGCGGGCACGCGACGCAACTGGATCTCGCGCGAGGCGACACCTGCGCTCGACTCGCGGATGGACGCGCCATGTGTTGGGGCCTGAACGACCACGGTCAGCTCGGCTACGGCAATCTCGAACCCATCGGCGACAACGAGACGCCGGCTTCGGTCGGCCCGATCGACTTCAGCTCGGACACGAGGCCGACCGGGATCGCAGCCGGCTCAGGGCACACCTGCGCCCGCCTCGCAGGCGGAGCCGTTCGGTGCTGGGGCAAGGACAAGAACGGAGAGCTCGGTTATGACAGTGCGACCGCCGCCTTCCCGGGCAGCTCCGACGTCAACGATCCCAGCACCGTGGGGGCCGTCGACATCGGCTCGAACGAGACGGCAACGGCGGTCGCCGTCGGCGATGCGCACACCTGCGCCGTCACCGGCACGCGTGGCGTCCGCTGCTGGGGCTTCGGCGAGGGTGGCCGACTCGGATACGGGAACATCGCGACGATCGGGGACGACGAAACCCCGAGCGCGGTCGGGCTCGTTGACGTGATCGACGATCCGCCGACCGCCGTGGAGGACTTCCAGACGGTCGACGAGGACGCGTCGGCGACGCCGGTCGATGTCTTGCTGAACGAGACGGACGATGACGGGGGCGAGTTGCGAGTGATCGCGGTGACCCAGCCCGCGCACGGGACGGTGGCGATCGCCGGTGGAGGCTCTCGCGTGACCTACAAGCCGGACCGTGACTACTGCAATACGCCCGGCGGCCCGCCCGACACGTTCGACTACACGATCAACGGCGGATCGCGCGCGACGGCGTCGGTCACGGTCACCTGCATCGACGACCCCCCGCACGCGGTTGACGACGTGGCCACGGTCAACCACGACGCGCCGGCAACGCGAATCCCGGTCCTGGCGAACGACACCGACAGCGATGGGGGTCCGCTGGCGATCGTCGCCGCAACGGATCCGCCACACGGAAAAGTCGCGGTCGGCAACGGGGGCGGTGCTCTCGCCTACGCGCCGGACCCCGGCTACTGCAACTCCACAGGCGGTCCGCCGGACGAGTTCACCTACGTGGTGAACGGAGGCTCGAGGGCTACCGTCAAGGTGCGCGTCATCTGCAAGCCGCCCGATCGGACGGCGCCGGACACGTCGTTCACACAGACGCCGCGGACGAAGATCAAGACCAGGCACAAGCGCGCCCTCGCGAAGTTCGCGTTCGCGTCAAGCGAACCGGGATCGACCTTCGAGTGCCGGCTCGACCGCGCGAAGTTCGCCGCCTGTCAGAGCCCGATCAAGCTGAAGGTCGGGAAGGGAAGGCACAAGTTCTCGGTGCGGGCGACCGACTCGTCCGGAAACACCGACCGCACGCCCGCGACCTTCAAGTTCAAGGTCAAACGGCAGCGGGGCGTAACGCCATTTCGCCACCGAATTCGCCGCCGCTGAGACCGCGCCACCGCCCGCTGCAGCCGGCCAAGCAGCCGACCCCTTTCACGGGAACCCCGGTACCTAAGCCGCTACCCGAGCGAACCCCGCCCTCACCGAACCGGCGAGGAGATAGGTCGTATTACGATATATTTGGGAGGTGAGCGCCCCTCCCCCCGCACCGCTACGCCACCTTGGTGACTTCTCGGTGACGCCGCGGGTGTTGTTCGTCGCGGCGCTCGCGGTGCCGATCGGGGCCTTCAGCGCGGGCGTGGCCTGGTGTCTGCTGCAGCTGATCGGGCTGATCACGAACCTCGTCTTCTACGACCGCGTCGGCACCGCGCTGGTGGCCCCGGGAGACGCCCATCACTCGCCGGCGCTCATCCTCCTGGCGCCGGTCTTCGGCGGCCTCGTGGTCGGCGTCTTGGCGCGATACGGGTCAGAGAAGATCCGCGGGCACGGGATCCCGGAGACGATCGAATCGATCCTCATCTCGGGCAGCAGGGTCCAGCCCCGTGTCGCAATCCTCAAGCCGCTCGCCTCGGCGATCGCGATCGGCACCGGCGGACCGTTCGGCGCGGAGGGGCCGATCATCATGACCGGCGGCGCGTTCGGCTCGATCGGAGCCCAGTTCCTGCAGCTGACGGCGGATGAGCGGAAGACGCTGCTCGTCTCCGGCGCCGCCGCGGGGATGGCGGCGACATTCAACGCCCCGCTGGCATCCGTGCTGCTCGCAGTCGAACTACTCCTTTTCGAATGGCGCCCACGCAGCCTCATCCCGGTCGTCACCGCCGTCGCGGTCGCGACCGTCGTGCGGGTCCCGCTGCTCGGCAGCGGCGCGATCTTCCCGGCGCCGGCGGGAGCGCTTCATCTCGACGCGGGCGCCTACGCCCTCTGCATCGCTTCGGGCATCAGCGCCGCGCTCCTCGCGGTGGTGGCCACGAGCCTCGTCTACCTCTCCGAGGATGGCTTCCGGCGGCTTCCCATCCACTGGATGTGGTGGCCGGCGATCGGCGGACTGATCATCGGCATCGGTGGACTCATCGTCCCCCAGGCGCTCGGCGTCGGCTACAACGTGATCTCCGCCGAGCTCGACGGCTCGATCGGCCTGCAGCTGGTGGTCGGCATCTTCATCGTCAAGACGGTGATCTGGTCGCTGTCGCTCGGCTCCGGGACGTCCGGCGGAGTACTGGCGCCGATGCTGATGATCGGCGCCGCGCTGGGAAGCCTCGAAGCCGCCCTCTTCCCGGACGTCGCCGCCGGCTTCTGGCCCCTCGTCGCGCTCGCGGGAGTGCTGGGCGGCGTGATGCGATCCCCGCTCACGGGCGTCGCCTTCGCCGCCGAGCTCACCGGCCGCTGGGACGCCGTGCTGCCGCTGCTGATCGGGGCGGTCGCCGCCTACGCTGCCTCCGTCCTGCTTCTGCGGCGCTCCGTGCTCACGGAGAAGATTGCCCGCCGCGGTCTGCACCTGACCCGCGAGTACAGCATCGATCCGCTCGAGGTGCTGTTCGTCGGCGACGTGATGAGCAGCGCCGACCCGCAGCCCCTCGCCAAGCTCAACGGGGACGGTAAGGGGCCGCTCGTCCACCCCGATGACACCCTCCGCCACGTCTCCTACGTAATGGCCGAGAGCGGCACGACGCGCCTGCCGGTCGTCAGCAGGGAGGACCACCAGGAGGTCGTCGGGTTCATCACGCTGGAGCAGTTGCTCGAAGGCCGCCTCAAGGATCTCGAGGAGGAGCGTCGCATGGAACGCATCCTCAGCCCACGCCAGCTGATCGCGATCCGAGCGAAGGAGGGCAAGGAAGTAGGTGTCTGAGCGGGAGCCGATGAAAGACGGCGATTATGAGCGGCTGCTCGAGTTCCGCCGCGAGCTGCGCGGCTTTCTGAGCTGGAGCGAGGGACAGGCGAAGGCCGAGGGCGTAACCCCCGGTCAGCACCAGCTGCTGCTCGCGATCAGGGGACATGGCGGTGCCGAAGCGCCAACCGTCGGGGAGGCGGCGGAGTACCTGTCGCTGCAGCACCACAGCGCGGTCGGGCTGGTCGACCGTGCGGTCGACAGCGGCCTCGTCGAACGCCTCCGCGACCCCGACGATCTCCGGGTCGTCCGTCTGCAGCTGACCCCGAAGGGCCAGCGGCTGATCGAGCGGCTCACCCGGATCCACCTCGAGGAGCTGGGACGGATCAGGTCGTTCGTGCTTCCGGACGCCCCAGGGGGGAGGCGAGCGAGCGATCAGCGCCAGGCGAAGACCGGCTCCTCGACGTGATCGACGCGGTGCCCGGCCCTGCCGAGCAGGGCAACCTCGCGAAGTTGGTAGAGGATCGCTCCCGTCGGCGCATGGATCAGGTCGTTGCCGAGCGGCACCTGCAGAACCGGACGTGTGCTCTCGGGGATCTCGATGAACCGTGGCGTGCTGTCCCGTAGCGCGTGCAGACCGATCCGATACGCGGCGAAGACCTCGCCGGGGTCGGGTTCGATGCGCGGATCGCCGGGGCACCAGAGCACTACCGGCGAGATCACGAACCCGGAGCGCGTCGCGTAGTCGTCCAGCCACCCGATCGCCTGGTCCGGGCCCAGCCTCAGCCCGAGCTCCTCTCCCAGCTCGCGCAGCGCCGCGTCCAGCGGGGACTCGCCCACATCCAGCCGGCCGCCGGGCAGCGCCCATTGCCCCGCGTGTCGTCGCATCCCGAGCGATCGGCGACAGAGCAGGAACGACGCTCCGCCGGCGACGCCGACCATCCTGCCGTCGAGCCTTCGACCGCCTTCACCGATGCCGCCGCCGGGCACCCCGGACATATCGATGGCGCCCTCCGGCACCGGCTCGGTGTCGTCCCGCTCGGCGTCGCTGTCGAGGATGACGACGGCGACCGCCGCGCGGCGACGCCCGTCGAGCGGCAGCGCGCGCCGGTCGTGCGCATCGAGGTTCGCGCGGAGCATGCTCCGGAGCCCTTCGTCGAATTCGATCGGCGTCAGAGCGCTCGCCTCCCGATCCGGCCGCGCACGGCGGCGTCGTCACTCACGACCGCGAGGCAAGGGTTCATTGCCCGAGTCTGTCAGCGAGGCCGACTTCGAGCGCTCCCGCCCGTCTCATCCGTGGCCCGGGAAGCGCCCCGGAGATCAGCCCGCGCCGCTGGAACCCGCCAGGGCGCCCGCGTAGACCTGCCACGCCAGCGCCGACTTGGCGATCAGGCTGAGGACGATGTAGCCGCGCTCGCCGAACAGGTAGTCGCGCCAGCGACCCACCTGCCGGTACTGCAGCCACATGTTGACCGCGAACAGAGCGAACAGGACGAGCAGGGTGAAGAAGATCCCGTAGACGAAGCCGGGGACGGCGCCGGTCTCGGCCTGGCCGCGGGCGAGCTGGATCGAGATTGCGATCCAGGGCACGAACCCGGCGGCGGCGCCGAACCAGAACGGCAGCCAGTCGGCGCCGGGGCCCGGCCGCGAACCGCGCTCCATCAGAAGGCCGAAGAGGATCATGGCCGCGTTCACGGCGAAGATCGCGATCAGGGCCACGAGCTCCCAGATCCCGGCGAGCATCGCGATCAGGACGATCATGAGCGAGGCGCTGAGCGAGTACTCGATCCAGCGCGCGTAGTTGACCGAGCGGGCGAGGTTGCGCTCGTACCATGCCCGCGCGCGACCGCCGGCCACGATCAGGTGATCGCCGGCGGCGAGGTACAGGAACACCGCCACCGCCGCAGCGATGGGAAGCTCGAACAGCGGCGCGCCCTGGTTGAGGGTGGCAGCCCCGGGGGGCCCGTCGATCCAGCTCGCGTAGACGGGGAGGGACACGTCGCTCGCGATCAGCAACAGGATCGTCGCTTGGACGGCGTGGATCAGACCGACCGTCAGGTTCCACCTGCGCAGCCGGCGCGACTCTTCGCTGGAGATGGCGGCCTCCACGCTAGGGGCGCCCCGTCTCGCCCTGCCGAGAGCCGCTCGGAGGCGCCCCGCCCAGCCGCCGGGCCAGGCCCTCGCGGGCCCGATCGCCGAGCCGGCCGAAGGCGAGCGAGAGCAGCGGATCGGCCAGCTTCAGCGGCCCCCGCAGGCGCAGCTCGGCGTCGTAGGTCACCTCGGTCAGGCCGCCGCGGCGCGTGAAGGTGAGCGTGTCCAGCGACGTCACGGTCGCCGTCTCGGCCCGCAGCACCACCCGGTTGGGAGGCTCGAGCTCGGTCGTCTCGTAGGTGAGCGGGACCCGACGCCCGAGAAAGCTTGCGGTCACCTCGAAGACGGCGTCCGCTGCCGGCGCCTCGGCGGAGAGGCAGCGAGCTTCGCTGACCCCGGGGTCCCACTCGGCGACGTTGTCGAAGCTCGCCAGGTAGTCGAACGCGACCTCGATCGGCCACTCCGTCTCTACCACCGCCCTGTAGTGCGCCATCGGAACCTCACCCCACCCGTGCTTGTTCGAGGCGCGGGTCGCCCGGATCCCCGGTAGCGGCGGGATCGATCCCCGCCGCCTCCGCGCACCTCACGTACAGCCGCTCGGCCTCCCCGTTCCGCTCCCGGGTCCAGGGCACCCGATGCTCGGGTCTGCGCCGGCGGTCCATCCACAGCCGTCCGGGATCATCTCGCGGCTCTCGGGCCGCGGCCAGCCAGACGATCGTGTCGGCTCCCTGCTCCGCGTCCCGCAGCAGCGGCTTGGTGAGTGCGTGAAAGCGGGGCAATGAGCCCTCGACCCCGGGCGTGGCTACCCAGCCGGGGTGCATGGCGTGAAAGCTCAGATCGCCACCGAATCGCCTCTGAAGCTCGCCGACCAACGCCACCTGCGCCCGCTTGGCATGGGCGTAGAAGCGCGGGCCGTCGAACGCACGCTCGTCGAGCTCGAGGTCGTCGAGATCTAGCCGCGCCGTGTACATGCCACCGGAGGTGACGAAGACGACGCGGCCGTCGGCCGCTGCCGACAGCCGGTCCCGCAGCAATTCGGTCAGCAAAAACGGGCCGAGCACATGGAGGGCGAAGGTGAGCTCATGACCGTCGCTCGTGCGCCGGCGCTCCTGGTACAGAGCCCCGGCGTTGTGGACGAGCGCGTCGATCGTCTCCAACTCCGCCCCCAGCTCGGCCCCGAGCGAGCGGACCGAGTCCAACTCCGCAAGATCACAGGTCCAGACCCGCAGCCGGTCGCTTCCGGTGCGCGCGGCGATCCCGTCGATGACCTCGGCGCCGCGCCCGGCGTCGCGCACGACGATGTGCACCTCGGCCCCCAGGGCCGCGAACGATTCCGCCGTGGCGGCCCCGATCCCCGAGCTCGCCCCGGTTATCACGACGCGGGCTCCTGCCAGTCTGCCCTCGGGGTCGAGCGGAGCGCCGGCGAGCCCCCGAAGGTCGTAGCCGACCTTCGTGTAGCCGCCGACGACCGAGCGGTCGAGCACCCAGTCGGTCGCCGAAGCGAGCGCCGCCCTCACGGGGTGCCCTCGACGTTCTTGCGCACGCCGATCGGCGCGCCGCTGTTGAGCGTCGGGGCTGACTCGGACGAGCCCGCGCCCTCAGCCGAGCGCTCCGTCTCGAGCCGCTCCCGGTCGCGCCGCTCCGCGACGATCCCCCAAACGATCATCCAGCAGGCGGCGCTCACGATGGTGAACACCACGAGCCCGTAGACGAAGATCACCACGTCGCTCACGGCCGCCGTCCTTCCCCGCCGCGGGGGACGATGAGGGCGCCGAGGGCCAGGATCGAGGGCACCCAGAGACCGACGAAGATCCCGTCCTGCTTGTTGCCGAAGAAGAACAGGCCGACGGAGAGGCCGAACGACAGCAGCGCCGCCAACAGGATCAGCCCTCTCGCCGTGCTCTCGGGTGCTCGCTTGCTCATCGTCCTCCTCGTTTCGATCGACGGCGCCAACATAGCAGAAATGCAAAAGGTTTGTACAAGGTATGTACACTCTTCGTACGTGAGCGAGCCGGAACGCCCTCCAGACTCCGCGCCGCCGATCAGAATCGGTGAGCTCGCCCGCCGCGCGGGGATCCCCGCGGGCACCGTGCGCGCCTGGGAAAGGCGTTACGGGATCGTCGGGCCGGTGCGCTCGGAGTCCGGGTATCGGCTCTACTCCGCGCGAGACGAGGCCCGCCTGAAGGAGATGGTCGCGCTGATCGCCGAGGGCGCGGCGCCCGCCGAGGCCGCCCGGCGCGTGAGCCTCTCGCCCCCGGATCCAGGGCGTGCGCGGCCGCCGGCGCAACCGGACCCGTCCGGACCGGACAGCCCCGACCCGCGGGCGCAGCTGCTCGACGGCCTGCGCGCCTTCGACGAGGCCGCGGCCAACGCCGCGATCGACCGGGCCGTCGCCGACTACAGCCTGGAGGCGCTGCTCGAGAAGCTGATCCTGCCCGTCCTGCACCGCATCGGAGAGCTCTGGCGAGCGGGCGAGGTGAGCGTCGGCGAGGAGCACTTCGCGACGGCCTTGATCCGGGGCCGCTTGCTGGGCCTCGCCCGGGGCTGGGGCACCGGGGTCGGGCCCCGCGCGCTGCTCGCCTGCCCCGAGGGCGAGATGCACGACCTCGGCCTGGTGGCGTTCGGCCTTCTCCTCAGGGCCCACGGTTGGCGCGTCGCCTTCCTCGGGGCCGACACGCCGACCGAGACCGTCGCCGCCTCGGCCCGGCGGCTGAGGCCCGCGCTCGTGGTGCTGGCGCTGACCTCGCCGGAGCCCGCCCGGGCGCTGGCCGAGCGGGATCCTGAGCCCTTTGCAGCCCCGCTGGTCGTGGCCGGCAGCGCGGCCACGCCCGAGCTCGCCGAGCACCTGGGCGGCGAGCTGGTCGGAGCCGGTCTCGTCGCGGCCGCCGCCGCGATCGCGTCACGCGGGTGAGGGGACGGCAAGGGTTCCCGCCGGCCCTCCGCCCGAGTTCCCTCCGGGCTACTCCTGGTTGGTCCAGTCGAAGTCGTAGACGATCATGTTGCTGTCGTCGAACTTCAGGTGCAGGCCCTCGGCCTCGACCTCGAAGCTGCCTTGGCCGCAGTCGCCGCGCTTCCAGATGAAGCCCTCGTCGAGGTCGATCGCGACGAGGTGGTCCTCGCCGGTAACCGGGTTCTTCAGCGTCGTGCCCTGGCCTCCGCCGACCCCGGGAGCGCTTGAAGCCGCTGTGCATGCCGTTGTCGTCGATCTCGACGTCGGCGCGGACGACCCCCGCGACCTCGTAGGTGGTGCCGAGGATCGACCACGGCAGGCCGCCGAGCTGGCCCGTGTAGATCTGCGCCAGGCAGCCGAGCTGCTCGTCGCTGACTTCGGGGGGCACGACGAACACCGCCTTGCCGTCGCCGTCATGGATCGCCTTCGGCCAATCGATGATCGCGAGGGCGGTGATCCCCGGACAGGTCGACGTCGCCGCAGCGGCCGTTCCGTGACGACGTTGGCGACCGCCGCCTTGCAGCTACCGTCGGACGAGGTCGGAAAGCCCGAGAAGTTGCACGTGCAGCCCGGCTGGCAGTTGCAGAACTCGTACCCGCGTCCGCTCATGCTCCATTGCGTCTTCGGTCTGCGTTGCCGCTTCCATCCTCTGTTCCTCCGATCCGGTCGTTCTGATCGCTTCAGATCAGCTGTTCCAGGGCTCGTCGGCTCGAGCAGCAGATAGATCCCGATCGCCGCGAGCGCTAGCGAGGCGCCGACCGCGATCCGCTCCCCCTGCCGGAGAGTTGCGCTCGAGCACGATCAGCAGCGTCAGCGCGACCATCCACCAGATGCTCATCGTGCCCACGGCGACGAGTACCGCGAAGAGCGCCCAGCAGCAGCCGATGCAGAAGCGCCGGCATGGCTCGCCCCCATGCGAGCCGCCCCGAGCGGTCTGGCTATCCCGCTGCCATGGCGCATGAAGAAGGAGAGCGGAGATCGGCAGTGGCGGAGGCAGACCGACTTCAGCGGCGTCAGTTGCCAGAGCGCCGCCAGGACCAGCACCGCCCCGGCGAGGCGGCCCGTCCACGCTTCGCCGGCGGCGAGCGGCTCCTCGAGGGCTCGCCACGCGAAGTAGGCGGGCAGCCCGGTGGCGACCCACAGCAGCGAGGTAGCCGGACGCGAAGAACGGCACCGGAGCCGCCCGTCCGGCCGCCGCGGCCCGACCGTAGAGACGCACCACCGGCAGCACGGCCGGAAGCATCATCGCCGCCATCATCGCCGCCCAGGCGACCATGAAGCCGCCGAAAGACATCGTCGCCCGATGCCATGCCCGCCATCCCTCCCATGCCGTCATCTCGTCGGCCATCCGCACCGACCACCACCAACCGAGCGCGGCGATCGCCAGCAGGCCGGCCGGTACGGCAAGGCGAAGCCCGAACCCGCCGCTCCTTCCCGCCGAGGTAGTCGTCACGGCCGCGATACTCACGCACAGACTCCTCTTGTGGCAATCGAGACATATGGACCCTCTCACTCGGGACGAGCCCTGTCAACCGCTGTAGACGGAATGGCAGGGGGCCGCGCTGGTACGGTCGCCTCGTAGCCATTGCCGGGATCGTCGCTCGATGCCGGCAGACGGAGAAGGGGGAGACGATGGGCGAGCAGGGACGGGACCGAGCCGCGGGCGTCGGGGGCCAGGGACTGGAGCGCCGCGAGCTCCTGCTCCGGGCGGGGGCGGGCGTCGCGGCGCTGACGGCGGCCGGGTACCTGGACGCGGGCGCGGCGCTTGGCGACGCGACCGCCTCCCACCACGTTCCGAACAGAGCGCTGCGGCAGCTGCGGCACTCCGTCCGCGGGCGCGTCTGGGTCCCCGGCCAGCACGGCTACGGCAAGGCGCGCAAGGTCTTCAACACTCGCTTCAACCGCAAGCACCCCGCGGCCGTGGTCCGGGTCAAGGACGCTGCCGACGTGCAGGCGGTCATGGAATGGGCGAACAAGTTCGATGTGAACCTGCGGGCACGCTCGGGCGGCCACAGCTACGCGGGCTACTCGACGACGGACACAGGCGTCGTCGTCGACCTCAGCAAGCTGCGCCGGGTCAGGCCCAGCGGCAGCGGCAAACGGGCGCGGGTCGGCGCCGGCGTCGAGCTGATTCGCATGTACGAGAAGCTGGCCAAGAAGGGCCTGACGGTGCCGGGCGGGTCCTGCCCAACCGTTGGAGTCAGCGGCCTCGCCCTCGGCGGTGGCATGGGATTCGCCTCCCGGAAGCTCGGCCTCACCTGCGACGCGATCAGGTCCCTGACCATCGTGACCCCGGACGGGAAGCTGCGCGAGGTGGACGCGAGCTCGAACCCCGACCTGCTGTGGGCCTGCCAGGGTGGCGGCGGTGGCAACTTCGGGATCGTCACCGACTTCACCTTCAAGACCCACCGGGTCACCGACGGGGCCTACTACTTCGCGAGCTGGCCCTGGGACCAAGCGGACGCGGCGCTCGATGCCTGGCAGAAGCTGACCGATGAGGCCACCGACGACCTCTGCACGTTCTTCAGCCTGCTCACGGGCAAGAGCTCCCCGAAGGTGCACTCGGAGGGCCAGTTCTTCGGGTCCGAGTCGGAGCTGCGCGCCGCCCTGAAGCCGCTGAGCGACGTCGACGGCATCGAGCTCGAGGTCGGCTCGGCCTCCTACGGGGACCTGATGCTGCGCTGGGCGGGCTGTGCGAACGAGAGCTTCGCGAGCTGCGAGGTGCCGAACCGCGACACCTTCTACGCGGCATCTGCGTATGTGGAGAAGCGAGCTCGACTCCGGCGGACGCAGCGACATGCTCGCCGCGATCGAGCAGCGTCAGGGCGAGGACGGCTCGGGCGCGCTCTTGCTCGACGGCTACGGCGGCAAGATCAACGACGTCGACGCCGCGGCGACGGCCTTCGTGCACCGCGACCAGCTCTACTGCATCCAGTACTACTCGCGAGCGAAGAGCAAGGGCGAAAAGGACGGCGCCTCCAGGTGGGTGCAATCGGCGCGGGCCCGGATGAACAGGCACACCTCCGGTCAGGCGTACCAGAACTACATCGATCCGACCCTCCGCGACTGGGAGAAGGCCTACTACGGGCGCAACTTCGACCGCCTCGTCGAGATCAAGAACAAGTACGACCCCGACAATCGCCTCAACTTCCGCCAGGGGATCCCGACCACGCCCTGACGCGGCTCTCGTCAACCGGCGCGGCCCCGCGGGCCTCGCTCGTCCGGGGCGACCCGGCTCGATGCCGGCTGCCGGGTGAGGCTCAAGGCCACCGCGAAGCGGGCGCGCAGGATGCGATGTAGCGTTGGATAGATGTCCGTTGACCTAACGGAATCGTGACGACGACCTCCCCCGTTGCCGCCCGTCTGTCGCGGACGGATCGTTTCCTGCCGCTGTGGATCGCGCTCGCGATGGCCGGCGGGCTGGCCCTGGGATCGGTGATCCCCGGGCTCAACGACTTCCTGGACGAGCTGAAGGTCGGCACGGTGAGCCTGCCGATCGCGATCGGCCTGCTGCTGATGATGTACCCGGTCCTGGCGAAGGTCCGATACGAGGACCTGGGCACGATGCGCGGCGAGCGCGACCGCCGCATGTTCGGCGTCGCGCTCTTCCTCTCCTGGATCGTCGGTCCGGCGCTGATGTTCGCGCTCGCATGGCTGTTCCTCGCCGACGAGCCCGCCTACCGCACCGGCGTCATCGTCGTCGGCCTTGCCCGTTGCATCGCGATGGTGCTGGTCTGGAACGACCTCGCCGGGGGCGACAACGACCGCGCCGCCATCCTGGTGATCTTCAACGCGATCTTCCAGGTCGTCGCCTACGCCGTGCTCGGCTGGTTCTATCTGAACGCGCTTCCCGATCTGCTCGGCCTCGACAACCAGGGCTTCGGGGTCGGGATCTGGGAGGTGGCGCGCACCGTTCTGATCTTCCTCGGCATCCCGCTGACCGCCGGCTACCTCACCCGTCGCTGGGGCCTGCGCACCCATGGCCGCGAGTGGTTCGAGTCGCGCTTCATACCGCGCATCGCCCCGATCACGCTCTACGGCCTGCTCTTTACGATCGTTCTGCTGTTCGCGATCCAGGGCGACGCGATAACCGCCGACCCGCTCACGGTCGCGCGGATTGCGCTGCCGCTGCTCGCCTACTTCGTCGTCATGTGGGTCCTCGGCTTCGCGGTAGGCCGTGCCATGCAGTTCGGATACCCGAAGACCGCGACGATGGCCTTCACCGTCGCCTCCAACGACTTCGAGCTCGCGATCGCCGTCGCCGTGGGCGTCTGGGGTGCGGCATCCGGACAGGCGCTGGCCGGGGTCGTCGGCCCGCTGATCGAGGTGCCCGTTCTCGTCGGCCTCGTCTACGTGGCGCTGTGGCTGCACCGCCGATGGCGATGGCCCACCGACGCGGGCCCGGTCACCCACGCCGGCGAGCGCGCCGCGGTCCCCTGATCCGCCTCCGGCGATGGGCGGCCGTCGGTTGGCGCCCTTCGCTCCGGGCAGCTTCACTCCGTGGCGGCGCGCCCGCGGAGCCTTCCGATACTTCCGCCTCGCGGGCGGTCGGTTTCGCGCTCGTGGCCCCACCGAATAATATTCGGTGGGCCAACGGACGAAGGAGAGCAAGACGATGGGCATGTACGCCGAGACCTACGAGCGGGGCCGCGACGCTGAGCATGAGGCGGTCGCCGTCGAGCGAATCCACCCGAATGCCGCGGTCGTGACCTTGAACGAGCCCGAGCACCTGAACGCGCTCAGCGCTGCGGTCTGCGTGCAGCTCAATGAGGTCCTGAGCGAGCTCGGCGCCGACGACAGCATTCGGACGGTGATCCTGACCGGCGCCGGCGCCGGCTTCTCCGCCGGGGGCGAAATGCAGATGATGCGCTCGGCGACCGAGCGGGTCACCGAGGCGGCGGGCTCGACCGACGTCTGGCGCTGGATCCGCGGGCAGTTCGGCGCCGCCGTGCGGACGATCGCCCGCTCCGAGACGGCCTTCATCGCCGCGATCAACGGACCCGCCGCCGGCGTCGGGCTCGCCTTCGCTCTCGCCTGCGACCTGGCGCTCGCCTCCGAGCGGGCGAAGCTCGTGCCGGCCTTCGGCCGGATCGGACTGCTGCCCGAGGTCGGCACGAGCTGGGCATTGAGCCGCCGGCTCGGCTACCAGGGCGCCTTCGCCTTCTACGTCGAGGGCCGTCACCTGGAGGCCGAGGAAGCCCGCGAGCTTGGGCTCGTCCACGAGGTCGTCCCCGCCGCCGAGCTGCTCGCCCGCGCCGGTGAGTGGGCCGAGCGCGTCGCGGCGCTGCCGCCCCACGCGATGGCGATGACGAAACCGCTCCTGCGCGCCGCCGTCGACAGCAGCTGGGAGGCGTCGCTGACGATGGAGGAGTACGCGGAGGCGAACTGCTTCACGACGGCGCCGTTCCGCGAGGCGGTCGCCGGCTTCGAGGCTGGCGGGGGGCGCGGAAGTGAGCCCTGCCGCGGCGGCAGCCGATGTCGCCGGACGCCGCCGGATCCTCGAGGCGGCCACCGAGCGCTTCGCTCGCGATGGCACGATCCAGACGCGCCTGACGGACATCCAGGCGGACGCCGGTGTCTCGATCGGCGCGATCTACCATCACTTTCGCGACAAGCAGGCACTCGCCGAGGCCACCGTCGAGTACGCGCTCGGCCGCTATCAGGAGGAGTTCCTTGCCGAGCTCGAACGCCACGAGGACCCGCGCGCCGGGATCCGCGCGATCGTCGCCTTTCACCTCGCGTGGTGCGAGCGCCATCCCGGTTCGGCGAAGCTGCTCTCACGGGGAGCGGCGCCCGCCGCCTCGGAGCTCAACGACGCCTTCTTCGAGCGGGTGCTGCGCTGGTACCGGCGGGGTATCGGTGGGGGTCAGTTGCGCCGGCTACCGATCCGCACCCTCTACGCGCTGTGGCTCGGCCCGGCCACGGTGATCGTCCGCGACCGGCTCGATGCCGGCGGCCGCGAACCGACGCACAAGGAGGTCGAGGTGCTGTGCGACGCGGCTTGGCAGGCACTCTCGGCCGGTTCCGGGATCGGCGGCCGACGGTAGGCATGCCCAGCGGCCAAGAGGGCGACGACGATCGTGCTCACCCGCCCTGGAAGGCATGACCGACGGCTGTCCGGCGGCCGGCCCCCGCTCTTCCGCGCGTGACTCGCGTCGGGCGTAAGATCGGTGCCGCGAGGATTGGAGGATGCGTTCGGCGCGATGCGCGCGAGGTTGAGATCCAGCCGGTCGATCGGTGACGGCAGGGATCAGAGCACGCCCAATCGCTGGGAGCAACTGCCGGGCGGGCTCCAACGCCTGGCCGATGCCGGCGTCGCGGCGGCCGACGACGAGGACGCACGGCTGCGCAAACGCGTCCTCAACCTCTCCTCTGCCCTGATGGCCAGCCTCGCGCCGGTCTGGGTCCTCACCTACTCGGCGCTCGGCATCTGGCTCGCGGCGGCGATCCCGTTCGCCTACATCCTGATCACCGCCGGCTCGATCTACCTGCACTCACGCGGCGGCGCCTACCAGGCGTTCCGCCGCAGCCAGCTCGTGATGATGCTGGTGTTGCCGATGACGCTGATGTGGAGTCTCGGGGGCTTCGCCAACAGCTCGGTCGTCGGGCTCTGGAGCCTGACTGCACCCCTTGGCGCCGTGTTCTTCGTCGGCGCCCGCGCCGCTCTCCCCTGGTTCGTCGCGTTCGCGGCGCTGGTCGCCGTCTCGGCGGCGCTCGATCCGACGCTCGCCGACGGTGCGCCGGACATACCGCAGGCGGTGATGGTGACCTTCTTCGCCCTCAACATGATCGCCGTCTCCGCGACCGTGTTCCTGCTGTTGCAGTACTTCGTGCGCGCCCGGGAGGCGGAACAGGCGCGATCCGAGCGGTTGCTGCTCAACGTCCTGCCGGCGCCGGTGGCCGCTCGCCTCAAGCGCTCCCACGAGGTGATCGCCGACCGCTTCGATGAGGCGACGGTCCTGTTCGCCGACATCTGCGACTTCACGCCACTCGCCGAGCGCATCGCCCCCGAGGAGCTGGTGCGGATCCTCGATCGGGTCTTCGCCGGCTGGGATAAGCTCGCGGCGGAGTTCGGACTCGAGAAGATCAAGACGATCGGCGACGCGTACATGGCTGCCGCCGGCGTGCCCGAGCCACGCTCCGACCACGCCGAGGCGACGGCGCGTATGGCGCTCGAGATGTGCGCGGGGCCCGAGCTTCGCGCCGCTGACGGAGCGGGGCCGCTCGCCGTACGGATCGGGATCGACACGGGGCCGCTCGTGGCCGGGGTTATCGGCAGATCGAAGTTCATCTACGACCTCTGGGGCGACACCGTCAACACCGCGAGCCGCATGGAGTCGAGCGGCCTCCCCAACGAGATCCAGGTGACCGAGCGCGCCCGCGCGGCGCTCGAGCCGCACTTCTTGCTGCGCTCCCGCGGCACGATCGAGGTGAAGGGCAAGGGCCCGATGAGCACCTACCTGCTCGAGGGCCCCCGCGCCGATCGGCGCAGCGACGGGCGGCTCGCCACGGAGCCGTTGGCCGGCGACTGATTCGCCCGACCAGGCGGGCAACGCGAAGAGATTCGCATAAGCCCCTTCTAACGGTTCCGATAACCGCCTCTTACGGTTATCGACTCATACTGGGAGCAGTGGAACACCGAGGTGAGACACGCTCCGCTCAAGCGGTTCGCGACGCGCGGCTCCGCACCCTCTCGCGGCTTCGTCGCGCCGTCGCCGTAGGCGCGGTCGCGCTGGTCAGCGGCATGGCGGCTTTCGTGGCGCATGCCAAGCCCGGCAAGTCGACGAACGCCACTCCAGCTCCCGCTGCGGCTGCTCCGGCGAAGTCGAAACCCCGATTCGCCCAGACCCCGCTGACGTCCGGACCGAGCTCGTCGACTCCGCCTTCCCTGGCGGCTCCACCCCAGGCACCGGCCGCCGCTCCACCGGCCCCCGCCCCACAACCGGCGGTCGTATCCGGAGGATCATGAGCCCGCCCGCGTCCGCGTCCTTTCGGGCGCTGGGGACGCACGTGTCGGTCCTCGTCACCGAACTGACCTTGCTGCCGCGGGGAAAGACGCTCCTTACGGATGAGCTGGAAGCCATCGACGCGGCTTGCAGCCGCTTCCGCGAAGACTCGGAGCTCGCCGCGATCAACCGTGCCCGAGGGCACTCGGTCGGGGTCTCCGATCTCCTCCTGCAGGCCGTCGAGGTCGCCTTACGGGCGGCTGAGGTGACGGGCGGCGCCGTCGATCCGACCGTCGGGCGGGCGATGCGGGCGATCGGCTACGACCGGGACTTCGACCAGATCGCCTCCCGCTCAGGCGAGCTCGAGGCCGCACGGGCAACCTGCACCGTGGGCTGGCGCGCGGTCGACGTCGACCGCGCGAACGCCCGGGTACGGGTCCCCTCCGGGGTCGAGCTCGACCTCGGCGCGACGGCCAAGGCACTGGCGGCCGACAGGGCCGCAGGGCGGATCGGCGCCGAGATCGGCTGCGGCGTGCTGGTCAACCTCGGGGGCGATCTGGCGATCGCCGGCGAGCCCCCCGAGGGGGGCTGGACCGTGCGCGTGACCGACGATCACGCAGCGGACCCGGCGGCGCCGGGCCAGTCGATCTGCCTGCGCGAGGGCGGGCTCGCCACGTCCAGCACCACCGTTCGCCGCTGGGGTGGCCCATCCGGGGCCGTCCACCACATCGTCAATCCCCAGACGGGCGAGCCCGCCGAGGAGGTCTGGCGCACGGTGAGCGTCGCGGCGGCCACGTGCGTGGACGCCAACATCGCCAGCACCGCCACGATCGTCGGCGGGGAGCCGGCCCTCCCCTGGCTGCGTAGTCAGCGGCTGCCGAGCCGTCTCGTCCGTCGCTCGGGCGAGGTCGTCGTGCTCGCCGGCTGGCCCGCTGAGGAGCTCGCGTGCACATCCTGATCGCGAGCGGGCCGAGCGCCTTCTGGTACACGACCCGAGGAGCGGGAATCACGGCCCTGCTTCTGCTCAGCGCCTCGGTGGTCCTCGGAATCCTCGACGTGTCGCGCTGGAGCTCCCCGCGCTGGCCGCGATTCGTGCTCGACGGCGCTCACCGCACCATCTCGCTGCTCGCGCTGGCGGTCGTCGTGGTCCATCTGCTCACCACGCTGCTCGACGGCTACACCCAGATCGGCCTTCGCGACGCCTTCGTCCCCTTCCTCTCGAGCTATCGCCCGATCTGGCTCGGGCTCGGCGCGCTCGCCTTCGATCTGTTGCTCGCCGTCGCGCTGACCAGCATCTTCCGGCAACGGCTCGGCCACCGCACCTGGCGGGCGGTCCACTGGGCCTCGTACGCCTGCTGGCCGGTGGCCCTGATCCATGGGCTCGGATCGGGGACCGACTCGGCTTCGATCTGGATGCTCGCGCTCAGCGCCGGATGCCTGGTGGCGGTTCTCGTCGCGCTCGGGTGGAGGATCACCGACGCCTGGCCGGCGGGAGACGGCAGGCGGGCGCTTGCGATCAGCGGGCTCGGCGCCTCGCTGCTGGCGGGGATGCTCTGGCTGGCCGCCGGTCCGCTCGGCTCCAACTGGGCCGCCCGCGCCGGGACGCCCCCGGCGCTGCTCGGCGGGGGCGTGGCCGCCGATGCAGCGAAGTCAACGAAGAAACCGGCGGCGCCGGCGACATTGCCGCTGCCGTTCACGGCCCAACTGAGCGGCTCGGTGAAGCAGCGCCCGCAGGCCGAGTCGGGTTTGGTGCTGCTCGACATCAGGGCGATATTGCACGGCTCCGTTCCGGGGACGATGGAGATTCAGATCCAGGGCCAGCCGATAAGCGGCGGCGGGGTGGCGATGACCAAGAGCGAGGTCTCGATCGGACCGCCCGGTGACCCGCTGCTCTACCGCGGCCGGCTCACGTCCCTGCAGGGCAACCGGCTGCAGGCGACGGTTTCGTCCGGGAACCATTCGGCGAACCTCGACGTAGTGGTGACGGTCGACCAGGTGACCCAGAAGCTCAGCGGAACCCTCCATGCGAAGCCTTCAGGGGGGAGCCGATGATCGGCGCCTCTGCCCTCCCGCGGCTATTGGCCGGCGCGAACGATCGCGCTCCGACTTCGCTGGAGCACCACCTCGAGCTGCACGGACCCGCCACACTCCCGGGACGCCGCGAGGTCGCCGGGCTGATCGAGAGCATCGAGCAGAGTGGCCTGCGCGGGAGAGGGGGCTCCGGTTTTCCGACCGCGGCCAAGATCGCTGCCGTCAACGCGGCGCCTCGGCGCCGGCGCAGGGTCGTGCTCGCCAACGGAGTCGAGGGTGAGCCGACGAGCGAGAAGGATTCCTCGCTGCTGAGCCTCTCGCCTCATCTCGTCCTCGACGGCGTCGCCCTGGCCGCCGCCGCCGTGAACGCGGACGAGTCGATCATCTGCATCAAGTCCGGCGACGCCGAGGCGCTCGCCGCTCTCACGGGCGCTGTCGCTGAGCGCGCCCGCCTCGACCGGATCGCCCCGACCTTGGTCGAGGTCCCCAACGGCTACGTCATCGGTGAGGAGAGCGCCCTCGTGAACTTCCTCAATACCGGATCGACGCAGCCGACGTTCGTGCCGCCCCGACCCTTCGAACGCGGGGTCGGGGGCCGCCCGACCCTGGTCCAGAACGTTGAGACGCTCGCTCATCTCGCGCTGATCGGTCGCCACGGCCCCGACTGGTTCAGGGCGCTCGGCACGACCCGGGACCCGGGCTCGACCCTGGTGACGATCAACGGAGAGGTGGGCGCGCCGGGGCTCTACGAGATTCCCGGTGGGCTGCCGCTCAGGGCGCTCGTCGATCACGCCGGTGGTATGGCTTCCCCCCCTCAGGCCTTCCTCGTCGGGGGCTACGGCGGCACTTGGTTCTCGGCCGATCGCGGCGGGGAGGTGGCGCTCGGCTACGCGGCGATGCGAGCCATGGGCGGAACATTCGGCCCCGGCATCGTCACCGCACTCCCCGCGGATGCGTGCGGGGTCGCCGAGACCGCGCGGATCGCCCGCTACCTCGCGGAGCACTCGGCCGAGCAGTGCGGACCGTGCACCTTCGGGATGCCGGCGCTGGCGGAGTCCCTCGAGGATCTGGCCGACGGGTACAGGGGCGCCGCCAGCAGCTCGGCGCGGCACTGGTGCGCTCGGATCGCCGGGCGCGGTGCCTGCCATCACCCCGACGGGGCGGTCCGCATGGTGGCGAGCGCGCTCGACGTGTTCGCCGAGGACTTCCACCAGCACGAGCAGGGCGGCGAATGTGTCGCGATGAGCGCCGGCGGACGGGGGCGGGGCGCTCGCGTCAGAGTGGAGCCCCGATGAGCAAGATCCGCGTCAACCCGATCACGTGCGAGGCCCACGGGCTCTGCGCCGAGCTGCTCCCCGAGCGGATCAGCCTCGACGAATGGGGCTACCCGATCATCGATGATCGCCCGATCCCCGCGAGCGCCGCCGACCATGCGCGGCGCGCGGTCGAAGCCTGCCCGACGCTCGCGCTGATCCTCGAGCGCGAGGCCCGCGAGGGTCGCGGATCCTGACGGCGGAGGCCGGGCGCGGCCCAGCCCCGCGTTCCCTCAGCCGCCGGCGCGAAGCACTCGCTTGGCGACCGGGCCCGCCCGGCCCGCGGACGAGAACGCGCGGACCTTGACGGTCAGCCGCTTCTCCCATCGCAGCGCCCCGAACCGGGCCTTGTGCTTGCGACCGGGCAGCAGCTCGGCCAGATCGGCGCCGTGGTGGCCGCTGACGAGGATCTCGGTCCGCGCCGCCCGCTTGGCCTTGTGGAAGGACACGACCAGGCTGGATCCGTGCTTGTGCAGCTTCAGCCCCTTGACGCGGCCGGGCCGCTTCGGCCCGGGCGCCTTGTAGCTGCCGACGACCTTCTTGTCGGTGACGAGTCCGTCGCGCATGATCAGCGCTGTGATCCGGCGCTTGCCGCCGGGCCCCGGCGCGGGCTTGAAGCTGAGCTTGCCCTTCGCGTGCCGGGCCGAGCCGATCACCCGCCCGCCGAACTTCCCGCTCTCCCGGAAGGCGACCTTCTGACCGTGGCCGAGGTGCTTGATCCGGTAGGCGATCCGGCCCTTGCGGACGTGCGCCTTGACGGTGGCCGGCGTGTAGCCCTGCGAGAGCAACACGTTGCTGACCGGGGGCGAGCCGCCGTTCGGGGTCACGGTCCAAGTGCCACCCTGGGGCTTGTCGAGGACGATCCAGGCCGCCTTTGCACCCGGGGCGCCGAGCACGAAGCCGTCCTTCGTCGAGCCGCCGGGCGTGATCACCTCGCCCCCGGGCCCCCGAACGGTCACGTCCGGCACGCCGCCGGCGCTCCGGACCAGGATCGTCGCCGACGGCAACCCGCTCGGGACGGCCAGCCCCTGCCCGGCGCGGGCGGCGATGCCGGCGGCCACGGGGCGCGGCGGCGGGATCCGGTAGGCGCTCGTGTGGCAGGGGACCGTGATCGCCTCGATCAGCTGCGCGGTCGCGACTACCGGGCTCGCCAGCACCGCCGGGCTGAGGTCGTCCCAGCGCATCGCCAGGCCGCCACTGAAGCCGCCGATCGGATCGGGCGGGTTGAGGTGAGCGCATGCCGCGAAACCGATGCTCGACACCGCGGCCGCGGCTCCGACGTCACCGCAGACGTTGACCGTGCCGATCGCCGGCGGCCCCTTGACGTTCATGCAGAACTTCGCGTCGCCGTTGATGTCGGCGCTGAACTGACCGTTCGCGCCATCCACGAACCCGTTGACGTCCACGCCGCCGCTGAGCGGCCCCAGGTCGAGCCCCGTGTGGCCGTAGAAACGTGCGTAGCCGCTCGTGTCGAAGACGAGATAGCCGTTGGCGATCTGGACGACGAACACGTCGACGTCGCCGTTGAGGCTGAACTTCCCCGGGCCGTTCGGCGGGAAGGTCATCGTGAACTGGCCGTTGACCTTCACGGGAGCCTGTCCCTGCACCGCGGCTCCGGCTCCGATCGACGCCCTCGCGGCGATCTTCGTCTCCGGCTTCAGGAAGAAGTCGCCGCCGACCGAGAGCAGGTAGACGAAGGGGCCGATCGTCGCCGGCGGCGCCAGCGTGTAATCGAACCCGGCCCCGCCGAACTCGCCGGCGTCGAAGCGGAAGTTGGCGGCGATCGAGCCCTGGGTCGGGAAGGTGAGCTTGCCCGAGCCCGTCCAGGTCTGCCCGCTCCTGTAGTCGATGTCGAGGTTCTCGATCACCAGCACTCCGAGCGGCACCGGCCCGATGTGGATGTGGAGGCTGTCGAGCACGAGCCCGCTGCCTTCCTTGGCGAGCAGCTCGGCGTGGCCGGTGAAGCCTCCGAACGCCGCCGGCAGCTCGACGTCGATCGGGATGCGTACCCCGTCGCGGGTGAGGATCACCGGCAACCCGGCGGCGACGTCGAAGCCGAGCACGTTGGCCTGGTAGTCCTGCTGGGGAAACTCGAACAGGCGCGAGCCCGGCTTCAGCCCGGACAGGTCGCGGTGCAACTCGCCGTGGAAGAGCACGACCTGGGTGGACCCGTTGCTGACGAGCACCCGCACCTGGCCGATCGTGTCGATCGTCAGCTTCTTCGGATCGATGACCAGCCGCGCTCCGGGGTCGGGCACGATCCGCAGACCGTTCAGGGTGATCTCCCCGGAGGTGACGACGACCCCGGCGCTGTCGCCCGTGCCCTGCAGGAAACAGCCCTCGGTCGTCTTGATCGCGAAGTCGCCGAACCCGACCCGCTGGCAGGTGACGTCGCCGGCGCCGCCGGGGACGTTGGCGATCCCCCGGCGCCCCGTCGCCGCCTGGTTGCCGAAGCCGACGGCGACGATCTGCCCCGCGGAGTTGACACCGCCGGTGTGGTTGAGGACGCTGAAGCCGCCCCCGTCGCGGTAGGCGTCGAGCGAGATCTGCCCGTTGCCGTTGCCGGCGATCAACCGCTGGGCCGGCTCGAAGCCGGAGGCGCCGGCCTTGGAGGTGCGCAGCTGCACGCCGGAGCCGTCCTGCTGCCAGGCGGCCAGCAGGCGTCCCGAGCCGTCCTCTTGCAGCTGTCCGTAGCGGGCGCCCGTGTCGGGCGTGATCGGCTTCGCGGGACCGGCCGTCACCTTGTTCGCGGCTCCGACCGCGAGCGGGCGCACCTGCAGCGGGCCCGAGTACCCGGGTCGCTGCATCAAGAAGGGGCCGGCCGGCCCATCCGCCAGCTCGGGCTCGTCGCCGGGCAGCGGCGCGGAGGTCGACCAGTTGGCTGGGTTGGTGACCGAGCCGCTGCCGCTCCAGCGACGTAACCAGATGCGCGGCTGCAGGTCGCTGAAGCCCGCGATGAGGCCGGCGCCGTCGCGCGCCAGCGTCGCGTTGTAGTTCGAGTTCGGGTCGGTGTTGAGCACGCCCTCGTCGGTCGAATAGACGCCGGAGACGTACCGCGACAGGCACATGCCGCCGCAGAACGGGTCGTAGCCGAGATTGACGACGGTCGGGTTGTTCGCCGGGCCGGCGACCGCGAGCTGGCCGAGGTCGCGCTTTCCGAGCACGCGGGCGTCGCTCCAGCTCGTGCCGCCGTCGTTGGAGACCCAGCCGACGACGGTGTTGCTCGAGTCGCCGTCGGGCTTGCTGCCGATCGTCGGATAGCGCTTGGAGAGGACCAGCAACTGGTTGCCGATCCGCACGATGCGCGGACCACCGTCGTCGGTGTTGTACTGGGGCCCGTCGCCGGCGCCGTAGGTCTTGTCCCAGCGCAGCTCCTTGCGCCGGTCGCAGCTCGTCGCCCCGCGCTTCAGCCGGCAGTAGACGGCGACGTCCGCGTTGTTGCCACGCCCCTCGTTCCAGACGATGTGGGCTGTGCCGGCCTCATCGACCAGCACGTCGGGGAAGGTGCCGGCGCTGGAGAGGCTCGTCGTCGGAAAGCTCGGCGGCTTCGTCTTGGGGACCTTCTTGACGCCCTTGTAGCTGGGCGGATCGCGGTAGGTCGATGCGGCCGGCGCCGGCGTCGCCACACCCAGCACCGCGACGATCGAGACCAACCCGATCGACCCGATACGCAGTGACGCCCTCACCACAGCGCGATCCTGACAGAACTCGGCGCTGTCGCCAACCCCGGTTCCGGAATTGGCCGCCGTGGAGAGCGTCACCCGACGCAGCCGCCCCGCTCACGGCGCTCGAGTCTCAGAGGTACTGCAGGGTGCCGAGCGCCGAGAACTGCTCGTTGAGATCCGCGAGGTCCTCCATCTCGCGGTCGTCGAGCTCGAAGTCGAAGACGCCGGCGTTCTCCTCCAGATGGGCCGGCGAGATCGCCTTGGGCAGCGGCACGGTGCCCAGTTGCAGGTTCCAGCGCAGCAGCACCTGGGCGGGCGTCTTTCCGTGCCGCTCGCCGATCGCGGTGAGCTCGGCGTCGTCCAGCCGCTCGGCGCGGGTGAGCGGGCTGTAGGCCTGAACTGCGATGCCGGCCCGGCGAGCGTCAGCGAGGACCTCCGCGCTGTGTCCGAATGGGGTCCACTCGATCTGGTTGACCAGCGGCGGCTCCCGGCAGGCGTCGAGCAGCTCCTTCGTCTTCTCCGGCGAGTAGTTGGAGATGCCGATCGCCCGGGTGAGGCCGTCCGCCTTCGCCCGCTCGAGGCCCCTCCACAGATCGAGTCCCGGGCCATGCTCCGGCGGTCTGTGGATCAGGCAGAGGTCGAGCGATTCGACGCCGAGGCTCTCGCATCGCTGACGGGCCGCTGCGTAGGAGTCCTCGTCCTCCTCCACCTTGTCGACGATGAACAGTTCCTCGCGGTCGATGGGCGAGCGCTCGAGCGCCTCCCGGATGTGCGACTCGCTGCCGTAGTCGCAGGCAGCGTCGATCATCCGGTATCCGAGATCGATCGCATGCAGCACCGCTTCGGTCGCGCCCGCCCCGCTCAGCTCCCAGGTGCCGAGCCCGAGCGCGGGCATCGGGGTGCCGTCGGCGAGCTCAACGGTCGTCTCCGCGATCGCGTCCATAGGCGGGCGCTACCCGGCGCGGGCCCGCGCTACCCACATCCGGGCCAATCCCGGCCGAACACCGGCGCAGGCGAAACCCCGGGGCTCGCCGGCGCGGCCTTATCCGGTGCTAGCTTTTCGCGGACCAAGGGGTGAGCGCGTCGCGGCAGGGTCTCGACAGGGCGTCCACCCAAGGCACGGAAAGGGACTAAGGGGATGGCCTCTCGAGGGAAGATCATTGCCGCGGCCGTGGCGCTTGCGCTGCTGCTGACGGTGCCCGCGACCGCGCAGGCGGCGAAGATCCGGCACGGTTTCTATGACTGCATGGGATCGGGCGGCTATATCGACTACCGCGGCTCGGTCCAGCTGAAGTCGCACGGTCGGTACGACCACGGCTTCGAGCGCAAGGGCAAGAAGCTGAAGGGCGGCGAGCCCGGCAAGTATCGGGTCAAGGGCAAGAAGCTGAAGTTCAAAGGCGGATCGATGGCAAAGACGCCCGGCAAGATCTTCAGCCCGACCAGCTTCGGTGTGTACGTTGACCACCAGTTCAGCGGCGTCACCTGCTACCGGGTGAAGAATCCCTAGACGCGCCCGGACCCTCCAGGCCGAATCGCGCCTAGGTGTAGGCGCGCAGGGTGGAGCCGAAGCCAGCCAGGCCGCTGGTGCTCATGCGTACTCGTCCTCGCTCCGGCGGGCGCCCGCGACGACGGCCGCGGATGTCCCGCAGGCCCGGGCGATCACCTGGTTGGAGCGCTCCGCGTTGCGACCGATCTCGAACTCGACGGTCGCGTCACGCCGCGCCCGCACGCGGCCGGCGGGGGTCATCGCGTGCTCGCCGATCCCCGCCTCCCCGGCCAGGGCCCTCCGGCACGCGAGGCAGTGGACAAGTCCGTCCTCAACGATCCACGTCGAAGGCAGAGTCCGCTCGAACCCGGCCATCCAGCGTGCCGTCACCTCACAACGATCGCACCGCCATTCGGTCTGCGTCGCGGACATCTCAGTCGCCCCCGGTATCGGCGCGGAAGCCCGCCGCGCCAGGGGCGAAGTCGCCGATTCCCGGCTCCGCCGACGGGGACGCCGCCGGCTCCGACTGCGCTCGCTGGAGCCGAATTTCCGCGAGATCCCGCTCCGCCGCCAGCTGCCGGAGGCGTGCCTGGCTCGTCATGGCCGACCCGAAGGTCCGAGCCTTGTAGAGGTCATGCCGCTCGCGCGCATAACGAGCTGCGGCCGCAAGCTCTGAGGTCTGTGCCTCTCGCCGTCGAGCCGCCGCGATCACGTCTTTCATTCCTGACTCCTCAGGGCCCTTCCGTGTACAGAGAGACTCGACGGGCGGAGGGCGGAAGCTCGGCGGGCGAGCACCAGTCTACTCGCACCAGCGCTCACCGCTGCGTCTCGTATCGGGTCAGGACCACGTCGTTGGGGAATGCCCGCGTCTCCACGAGTTTCAGGTTGACCCAGCCATCCAGCGCGGTGAAGAACGGCGTTCCGCCACCCACGAGGACCGGGTGGGTGACCAGCAGGTACTCGTCGATCAACCCGGCGCGCATCGCTGCCCCGGCAAGGGTCGCGCCGCCGATTTCCATCGGGCCGCCGTCGTCTCCTTTGAGCCGCGTGATCTCGGTGACCGGGTCGCCGGTGACCAGGCGAGTGTTCCAGCCGACCTCGTCGATCGTCGAGGAGAACACCACCTTCGGCGTCTCCCGCCAGTTGCGCGCGAACTCGATCTCTGCCGCGGAGGCGTCGGGCTGCTGGTCGCCCGTCGGCCAGAAGGAGCTCATCGTCTCCCAGAGCTTGCGCCCGTACAGCGACAGGCTGTTCGCCTGCTCCTGCTCGAGCCACCACTGGAACAGCTCGTCGCTGGGCACGCTCCAGCCAATGTCGTCGTGGGGCGCGGCGATGTAGCCGTCGAGGGTCACGTTCATGCCGTAGCTCAGCCTCCGCATGGCGCCAACCGCTTTCGTGACCGTGTGCGTGGAGTCAACCCCGGTTCGGCGAGCCGGTCACCTTCGTACCGTCCGGCGGCCAGGTGTCTACGTCCCAGTGCTGCTCAACCTGTGGCTTGGAGAAGAAGGCGATGATCCGCAGGTCCTCCGAGCCGGTATTACGGAGATCGTGGGAGCTGCCTTCGGGGAGCACGAACACGTCACCCGGCTTGATCGGCTCCGCACCGTCATCGAGCAGAAGCTCCCCCTCGCCGGAGATGACGACCTGCGTCTCCTCGGCCGTGTCCACGTGCTTACCGAGCCGCATGCCGGGCGGCACCGCGAAGTAGATCGTCGCCGACTGCTCGGCGTCCTTGCCGCCGTAGGCGAAGAAGCCACCGACCCACGCCACTTCATCGCTGGCGCCGGAGCGCAATTCGATCGTCTCCAGGTCGGAGAGGTTGGTTACGTTCGTCATGGCTCCTGGCTCGCTTTCGTTGTGGGATCGGCGACGATGCCTGCGATCGGTCGGCGTGTCAAGCGGCGAGGACCCAGGAACCGCGGATCCTGGGTGTCCGCCAAGGTGGTGCTCGAACTGCCTGCTCAGCGCCGCCAGCCGGTCCCGCGGCTTTACGTAGATACCGTGTAGGAAATGCCTGCGGGCTCCTCCGATCCGATGGCCACGCTGGTGCGCTGGGAAGCGCACGGGGGGCACTGGCGCGTGATGGAACGGGCGGGCGACGGGGCAGTGGTCGAGCTCTGCAGCTGCGACGGCGAAGTGATGGACGAGCTTCGATCGAGCGATGGAGAGCTGCTCGCCTACCTCAGCCTTCGGCCTCGCTCGGATCGATCAGCCGGCCCCGGCAATGCGCCTGAAGAACGCGCCCGACAGGATTCGAACCTGTGACCTTCGGTTTCGTAGACCGACGCTCTATCCAGCTGAGCTACGGGCGCGGGTCGCAGGGGTCAAGACGCCCTGCGGCGGGCGATTGTAGTGGCAGGGCTGAGACCCGAGGTTGAGCGCCCCTCCAAACGGGCAGGAGGGAGGCGAACCCTGGCTTTCGATCGCGGGCAAATGGCGTCGCGATAGGATCAGGCAGGGAGAGCAAACAAGGAGGTCCGTATGTTGGATGACGTCGACGAGGGCGAGCGGAAGGATGCGGGCAGGGGAGCTGCCAAGAAGGCGATGACCCCTGACCTGATGCGGGGTCTGACCAGCGCCCGCCTCTCCCGCCGGCGCTTCGTGCGCGGCGCGGCTGGGATGCTCGCCGTGGCCCCGCTGATCGGAGCGCTGGAGGCCTGCGGGATCTCGGGCACCAAGGACACGGGCTGGGAGGACGGCTTCGACTGGGCCGTCCTGGTGGAAGGAGCAGAAGGCCGGCGCGGTCTTCGACTTCGCCAACTGGCCCCTGTACATCGACCGGACCAAGGACGGCTCGCCGACGCTCAACGCGTTCAGTCGAAGAAGAACGACGTCAAGGTCAACTACCGGCCGGTGATCCAGGACAACGCCTCGTTCTTCTCCCAGATCAGCCCGGTGCTCTCGGCCGGACAGTCGATCGGCTACGACCTGATCGTGATCAGCGACGGCTGGGAGCTGACGCAGATGATCGAGAACCACTGGCTGATCCCGCTCGACCACTCGCGGCTGCCGAACTTCAAGCGCTACGCGGCGCGACGACGTCAAGGACCCCGCCTACGACCCGGGCAACAAGTACACGGTCGCCTGGCAGTCGGGGATCACCGGGATCGGCTACGACCCCGAGAAGACCGGCCGCGAGATCACCTCGGTCAAGGACCTCTACGACCCGGAGTTCGCGGGCCGCGTCGGGATGATGGCCGACGACACCGAGCTCGGCAGCAACGGCGATGCTCGCGCTAGGGATCGACCCGGTCGACCTCGACGCCCGGCCGACTGGCAGCAAGGCCGCGGACCTGCTCGCGCAAGCAGCGCGACGACGGCATCGTCCGCCAGTACTACGACCAGAGCTACATCAAGGCGCTCCAGCAGGGCGACACGATCATCAGCATGGCCTGGTCCGGCGACGTCTTCCAGGCGCAGGTCTCGGGCAACTCGAACCTGAAGTTCGTCGTGCCCGAGGAGGGCGGGATGTTCTGGCACGACAACTGCATGATCCCCTACCACGCGGCCCACCCGGTCGACGCGATCGAGTGGATCGACTACAGCTACCGGCCCGAGGTGCAGGCGAAGATCACCGACTGGGTCAACTACGTCTCCCCCGTGCCCGACGCGAAGCCGATCATCGCCGGCCAGCTCGACGATCCGACCGTCGCCAACAGCCCGCTGGTCTTCCCCGACGCCGCCACGACCGAGCAAGCTTCGTCGCCTACTACGACTTCAAGGGCGTCGACGACCACGACAAGTGGACCTCGATCTTCGACCCGATCATCCAGTCGTGAGCTCCGAGTCCCGACATGGGCTCTCCAAAGCCGAGAACGCGCGCTGGCACTCGTCCCCTACCTGCTGAGCCTGCCGACGGCGCTCTGGCTCGGGGTCTTCTTCGTGCTCCCGCTGCGCGGCGATCCTCGTCGTCTCGCTGATGACCGGCAACTCGATCGACGGGCTGGCACGCTGACCTGGAACTTCTCGATCTTCGGCGACGCGATCAGCGACCTACTCGACCCAGTTCGCCCGCTCGTTCCTCTACGGCGGGCTCTCGACCGCTGATCGCGCTGGTCGCCATGTATCCGGTCGCCTACTGGATCGCCTTCCACGGCGGCCGCTTCAAGTCGGTGCTGCTGTTCCTGCTGCTGCTGCCGTTCTTCGTCAGCTTCGTGATCCGGATCCTCGCCTGGCAGTTCATCCTCGCCGACGACGGGATCGTCCTCGGCGCGCTCAAGGACATCGGCCTGCTGCCCGACTCGGCACCCACGTGCTCTCGACGCCGTGCGCGGTCGTCGCCGGGCTCACCTACGACGCGCTGCCGTTCATGCTGCTGCCGCTGTACGTGGCGCTGCAGCGGATCGACCCCGCCCACATCGAGGCCGCGGCCGACCTCTACGCGAGCAAGGTCGAGCGCTTCCGCTCGGTGATCCTGCCGCTCTCGGCGCCCGGGCATCTACGCCGGCATCGTGCTCGTCGCGATCACCAACATCGGCGACTACGTCAGCGCCGCGATCCTCGGCGGCCCGTCGACGACGATGATCGGCAACGTCATCCAGACCCAGTACGTGCAGAACGCCAACTACCCGATCGCCTCGGCGCTGGCGCTGATCCTGATGGCGACGCTGCTCGTCGCGATGGGGATCTACGCGAAGGTCTTCGGGACCCGGACGCTGCAGGAGTACGCCTCGTGAGCGGCGCCGCCGGGACCCTGCCGACCGCCGCTCCCCGGCGGACGCCGCCGGCGGGCCAAGCCGCGCGCACGAGGCCACCGCTGTGGCGCCGGGCGCTGCTGCCCACCTACGTGGTCGTGCGTCCTGCTGGTCACGCTCGTGCCGATCGTCGTGATCATCCTCTACAGCTTCAACCAGGCCCCGAACGAGCGGCTCAGCTTCGCCTGGAAGGGCTTCACGACCGAGTGGTACCGGCGCCTGTTCGAGATCCCGGACCTGACCGTCGGCGCTGCTGCACTCGCTCGAGATCGCCGCGCTCAGCACCGTGATCGCGGTCGCGATCGGCACCCCCGCGGCGATCGCGCTCGCGCGCTACCGGTTCCGCGGCCGCGGCGCTCGGCGATCTGGTGATCCTCGCCGACATCGCCGCGCCCTCGGTCGTCGTCGGCGCCTCGCTGCTCGGCTTCTTCGTCTACCTCGGCGTCTCGCGCGGCTTCGGGACGATCCTGATCGCCCACGTCGCCTTCAACGTCGCCTTCGTCGTCGTCGTCCTGCAGTCGCGGCTGCGCGACCTCGACCCGGCGCTCGCCGAGGCGGCGCGCGACCTCGGCGCCAACTCCTGGCAGGCGTTCTGGCAGATCGTCCTGCCGGTGATCTCTCCCGGCGATCCTCGTCCGCCTCGCTGCTCGCCGCGGCCCTCTCGATCGACGACTTCATCATCACCAGCTTCGTCGCCGGCCAGACGCTGACCTTCCCGCTCTGGGTCTACGGCTCGGTCAAGGTCGGGATCCCGCCGCAGGTGTTCGCGATGGGCACGCTGATCTTCGCCGCCGGAGTCCTCATCGCGATCGCCGGCCTGATCGCGGCGCGGCGCTCCCCGCGTCCGACCTGAGTTTCGATTCCGCTCAGCCCGTGGGCAGCCCCGACTCGCGGCAAGCCGTGAGGATGCCACGGCCGCGGGCCGTGTCCTCGGTGGCTTCGTTCGCGCACAGGTACTTGGCGCGCTCGCCGCAGCGCTGCAGCTGCTCGCCGCCCATGACCCAGGGCACCATCGCGCTGATGCATCCGGGCGGCGGCGCCTCCTCGCCCTCGCCCAGATGCAGGACGAGGATCACGGCAAGAGCGATCGCGGTGATTGCACCCAGCGCGTAGCCCGTGAAGCGCTCGCGCGGGGTCAGACTGCGTACGGGAGTGTTGAGCCTCTCCCACTGGCCTTCCATCGGCATAACGGCGCCAGCGTAGCCGCGCCTTTCGCGATCGTCATTCGACACCGGGGAGAACCTGCCCGGCGACTTTTTAGACACAGGGAGCACCACGGCCGGCTCCCCCGATCCCATGATTCGCCCTTGCCAAGCGACGGGGCGGCCATGTGGGCGTGCTCGATTGCTGTGTCTCTCACAGCCCCGTCGATCGAAAGGGAAAGGAACCCAACTAGAGATGGATTGGTTGAGCGCAGGCGATAACGCCTGGCAGATGACCGCGGCGACGCTCGTCGGATTGATGAGCTGTGCCCGGTCTTGCCGTTCTCTACGGCGGCGTGATGCAGAAGACGATGGTCGGTGAACTCGATGATGATGGCTTCATCGCCTTCGCCCTCGTGGTCGTCATCTGGGTGCTGTGGGGCTACAAGATGGGGTTCGGCTCGGCCGTCCACATCTTCGGAGCCGACGGAGGGAGCTTCTTCGGCAACTTCATCGGCAAGCCCGGGCTCGGTGATCGCGAGTTCCTCGCTGCTGAGCCAGGCGGCTTCCGCTGCCGACCGCTGGCTTCACTGGGCACTCTTCCCGCAGTCGACGCTGGTCTACTTCCAGTTCGTGTTCGCGGCGATCACGCCGATCCTGATGCTGGGCTCCGTGCTCGGCCGGATCAACTTCAAGGCGTGGATCCCGTTCGTGATCGATCTGGATCAGCATCATCTACGTCGTCAACGCGTTCATGATCTGGGGCGGCGGCTACTTCGCCCAGCAAGGCGCGCTCGACTTCTCCGGTGGTTACGTGATCCACCTCGCGGCCGGCGTCTCCGGCTTCGTCGCAGCGGCGGTCATCGGGCCGCGCCTGCAGCGCGACCGCGAGGTCGACGCACCGAACAACCTCGCCATGGTCGCGGTCGGAGCCGGCCTGCTGTGGATGGGCTGGAACGGGTTCAACGGCGGCGATCCGTACTTCGCGAGCCAGGACGCGTCGGCGGCGATGCTGCAACACAACCTGGCCGCGGCCGTCGCCCTGTTCCTCGCTGGGTCGCGATGGACTACATCACCGGCCGGAAGCCGAGCCTGATCGGCTCGGTCAACGGGATCATCGCCGGCCTCGTGGCGATCACGCCCGGCGCCGGCTTCGTCAACGGCTGGGGCGCGATGGCGATCGGCGTCATCGCGACGGTGGTCGTCTACTTGGCGTACAACTACCTGAGCCGCATGCGACCGTTCCGCAACGTGGACGACACCCTCGGCGTCGTCTACACCCATGGGTTCGCCGGACGTCACCGGCGGCCTGCTGGTCGGTGTCTTCGCCGATCCGCGATGCTCACCGCGTTCGCCCTGCGACGCCAACGGGGCTCGTCGTTCGGCGGCGGGGGCTCGAACTGCTCAAGTGGCAGTTCCTGGCGGCGCTGTGGGTGATCGTGTTCTGCGGGGTGATGACGTTCGTCATCCTCAAGATCATCAGCGTCTTCGTGCCGCTGCGGATGAGCGAGGAGGACATGGAGGAGGGCGACATCGCGGTCCACGGCCACGAGGTCTACCCCTCCGACGTCCCGTCGCTCGGCGCGGTCGGCTAACCGCAGGCGAACCCGAAACGCCCGGACCGACCGACGCGGGCTGGGCCTTCGGGCTCAGCGCCGCGTTTGGCGTCGGGGCGTCGTCATTCGGGTCCGGGCTGCGTGTCCACCGCAGGTAACGTCAGGATAGGCGGCGACAGGCTCGTCCGCGAGCCGCTCGTCCGAGCCATCGCCCCCTACGCCGCGCCGGCTCGACGCCCGGCTCCGCGCGCGGACGTGCGCGGCAATCGACCGTGCCGCGACGGGCTCTTCGGACCTGTGCCGAGCCGACCGCGGACGACGATGTCCGAGCGCACGGTGGTCAGGGCCAGCGCGGGATCAGCGCGACGCCGACCCCGGCGGCCACCAGGCCCTGGACGGTCTGGTAGTCGTCGCTCTCGAACGACACCGAGGGCTCGAAGCCGGCGGCGATGCAGGAGCGGACGACGTGGCGCGCGCAGGGGCTCGCCTCCGAGGTCTGCACCCAGGACTCCTCGCGCAGGTCCTCGAGCCGCAGGTCCTCGGCTTCTCGGCCAGCGCGTGGCCGGCCGGCAGCGCCAGCCGCATCGGGTCCTCGAGCAGCTCGACCCGCTGGGCCCCGGAGGCGAAGCCGGCGGCCCGACCCCGTGGAACTCGAACAGCAGCGCCAGGTCGAACTCGCGGCCCGCAGCCGCGGCGCGATCTCCTCGGGCTCGCCCTCGGCGAGGCTGAGCTCGACGCCCGGGTTCGCCTCGCGAAAGGTCGCGACCGCGAGCGGGATCAGGGTCGCCCCCGCCGTCGGGAACGAGGCGATCCGCAGCCTGCCGACGCGCCCGCCGGCGATCGCGCGCACCTCGTCCTCGGCGGCCTCGAGGCGGGCGATGATCGCGCCCGCGCGCTCGATCAGCGCCGCGCCCGCGGGCGTCGGCCGCGTGACCCCGGCGATCGCGCTCGAGCAGCGGCGCGCCCGCCTCCGCCTCGAGCGCCGCGATCGCCTGCGAGACCGCCGACTGCGTATAGGAGAGCGACTCTGCGGCGGCCGAAAACGACCCGGTCGCCGCGACCTCCAGCAGGATCTTGAGCCGCGGAACACTAAGCATTCGCCAATACATAAAGTTAGCAACATTGCTTGCGCTGATGGCAGGACCGGCGCATCATGCCCTCGAACCTTCCGCACACCACCACCGACGCTTCATCCGAGGAGGTAGAGCAATGTCCACCAAGACGATCATCTCTTACGACGGCACCAGCAACGACCGCGACGCGCTCGCCCTCGGCAAGGCCTTCGAGCCGGTCAGCCACCTCGCCCTCGCCTACGTGACCCACACCGGGCACAACCCGGCGAGCAGGCGCACGCCGAGGAGTTGCTGCGCAAGGGCGCCGACGCGCTCGGCCAGAACAAGGTCGACCAGCACGTCGAGCTCAACGCGAGCACCCCGGACGGGCTCCGTCATCTCGCTGCCCGGGAGGGTGCCGACGTTGTGGTCTTCGGCTCCGACTACCGGACCGCCGACGGCTCGGTCAACCCCGGGAACTCGGCCCGGCGGCTGCTGGACGGCTCGCAGTTCGCGGTCGCGATCGCCCCGGCGAACCTGCGCTCGCGCGGTGAGTACGCGATCCGCAAGATCGGCGTCCTGGCCGAGGCCGGTGACGAGGCCCCCGCCGAGTCCGCCCGCCGCCTCGCCAACGCACTCGGCGCGACCGTGACCGAGCCCGGTCACGGCCCGGTCGATCTGCTCGTCGTCGGCTCCCGCGAGGGTACGCCGGAGGGCAAGGTCCGCCTCAGCGCCACCGCCGACTACGCAATCGAGACGGCTTCCTCGGCCGTGCTCGCCGTCCCGCGCGGCAAGGTCATCGGCTTCAGCGCCGCGGCCGCGGTCGCCGGCGCCCAGGGCTGAGGGGCACGCCGCCCCGGCCGTAGCCGGGCGCGCGCGACTAATCCAATCCAAGCGCGCGAAGGCGCTCGGTCACCAGGCCGAGCGCCTTCTCGCTGTCTACGGAGACCCCGTCGAGCGCCGCGAGATCCTCGAGCAGCTTTGCGGCGACCCGCTCGACGCGAGTGCCGCCGGCCGGCGCCGTGGCGGGCGCTCCTGAGGCGGCCGGCTCGGCCTGCGCCCGCGGAGCGCCGGAGGTGGCCTCGTCGAGGATCCGGCGGGTGACGTTCTCGGCCGTGCGATTGGCCGAGTTCGGGCCCTCGCCCATCGCCAGGTCCGGCCCCTCGAGCTCCGGCCCCTCGAGGATCTGCAGCTCCGACTTGCGCGGCTCCCAGTCGAAGTCGCCGAGGACGACGAGGTCGCCGGCGAGCCAGGGACGGACGACCTCATCCCGCAGGCGTTGCTCGGTCAGGTTGAAGACCCAGGCGCGGCGGAGGCCACGTCGGGAGCGCATCTGGACGTGATAGCGGCTCTCGCTGCTCACGCGGGCAAGACTAGTCCGTTGTCGTAGAGCTGATCTGCGCGACGGCCAGCGCCCGCCGGGTCGGGCGGGCGACGAATCCCAGCGGTCGCGCAGCCGGTCGGACTCGCCGTTTGCCGGCGGTATGGTGGAGCCGGTGAGGAGGAATGCAGTGACCAGGAGGGTCGCTGTGTGTTGAGCCCCGCGCGAAGCGCTCGATCGGAGAGGCTCGCATGAACACACGCCAGTTGGACCGGCGGCCGCGGACGGAGGATGGGGCGCAAGCCCGCGCCGGCCGCCGGCCAACGCCACTCGGGGCGGTGGCGTTGACCCTGGCCCTGGCCGCGGTCGCGTTGACGGCCTACCGGCTCGTCGCCGCTCCGGGGGACGCTGGAGACTCGCTCGGGAACCTGCTGACCTCGGCCGCGATGGCCTTTGCCTGCGCCGGCTTCATCACCGCCGCCCTGCGATGCACCGGTGACGCCCGCCGCTCCTGGTCCTGGATCGCGGCGGGAGGGATCGTCTACCTGCTCGGCGAGCTGACCTGGGCGCTCGAAGTGGCGTTAGGACCGGAGCCCTCCGGCAACTCCCTCGCCGACGGATTCTGGCTCGCCGCGCTTCCCCTCCTTTTCGTCGGACTGCTGATCCGAGCGCGCGAGAGCACGCCCATCTCGGCTCGCGGCGAGGGCCTACTCGACTCACTGATCGTCATCGGCCTGTTCGCGGTCGTGATCGGCAGGTTCGTGCTCGGGGGGCTCTTCGACCCCGGCGTCCCCGCCTCCGAGACCGCCGTCGGCCTCGCCTACCCCGCTGCCGACGCAGCGCTGCTGTGGATGCTGCTGCGGGGGATCTACCGGACGAACTCGCGCTGGGACAGCGAACAGGCGCTGCTCGCCACCGGCCTCCTCGCCCTCCTCGTCGGCGACGTCCTCTGGGCTCTGGACGCCGACACCGCCGTCGCTTTTTCGGATCTCGCCTACACCGCTACCGGCGTGGCGCTCGGGGGGGCGGGGTTCGCCGCCGCGAGGGCGGCGCGGCGCGGCGCCGTGCCCGAGACGCTGACCAACCCCTTGCGGCCTCTGGTCATCGACCTGATGCCCTACATCGCCGGGATCGCGGTCGCGGCAGTGGCGTTCTCGCTCGATCTCTCCGGCAAGCAGAACGACATCGTGACACTGGCCGCCGCCGGCGTCCTGCTGCTCGTCCTGGCGCGCCTGGCGATGGCGGTACGCCAGAACCGACGGCTGCGCGAGGCGGCTGAGGAGCGAGCCGTCTTCGATGCGCTCACCGGCCTGAGGAACCACCGGTACTTCCGCGAACGCCTCGACGAGGAGCTCGCCCGGGCCGGACGCGCGGGATCCTCGGTCGGCATGCTGGCGATCGACATCGATCGCTTCAAGGACGTCAACGACACGATCGGGCACCTCGGGGGAGATCGGCTGCTCAGCGAGATGGGCAGTGTCCTGCGGACAAACGCTCGACCCAGTGACACCCCGTGTCGGGTCGGTGGTGACGAGTTCGCTGTGATCCTGCCTGAGGTCGACGGCGAGAGCCTCGCCGCGGTCGCCGAAAGGATCCATGCGGCCGCCGCCGAGATCCGGCTCGCGAGCTCCGACAGCGTCGAGGGCGGCTATCTCCCGGTCTCGATCTCCATCGGCGCCTGCCTGTACCCGGAGGCCGCCGCGGATGAGCGCTCGCTGATCGAGAACGCCGACATGGCCCTGTACCAATCGAAGCGAGAGGGGCGCGGGCGGGTCACCGTCTTCGAGCCCGGCGCCGCCGGCCCAACGGGCCCCGACGAGGCGCTGGTCGAGGCCGAGCGCAAGATCGCGGAGCGCGAGCTCGACCTGACCAGGGTCTTCGGCGCGGCGCCCGATCCGCTCCTCGTGCTGAGCCCGGTCGGCCAGATCCTCGACGCGAACTCGGCCGCGTGCCGGGTCACGGGCCTCTCCACGGCGCAGATGAGGGAGCGCGCGATCTGGGACTTCCTCCCCGAGCGGGAGGCCGAACGCGTCGCGAGGATGCTCACGGGCGAGTCGGTCGAGCCTGCCGAGGCCGGCGCGGTCGAGATCACGCTTCCCGACGGCGCCTCACGGTGGCTCGAATTCACCAGCACCGACTTCCCGCCGGACCGGCTTCTGCTCGCACTGCGGGACGTGACCGATCAGCGCGCGGCGGTCGAACAGCTCGAGCTCAGCGAGAAGAAGTTCCACGCGCTCTTCGAGAGCGCGGCGGATGCGATCTACGTGCTCGATGACGAAGGCACGATCACCGACGCGAACGGTGCCGCCGTCGAGTTGAGCGGCACCACGCGGGACCAGCTGATCGGCTCGGGGGCCGGCGACCTGGTCGGCGCGGAGCAGCGGGAGGAGCTGGCGAAGCTGATGCAGGAGCTGCTCACCGGCCAGCGCGCCCAGGGGATCTTCGAGGCCACCTGGCCGGACGGGTCGCGGCGGGCGGTTCAGTTCAGCTCAGTTGCCAACTTCATTCCCGGCCGGCACCTGTCGATCGTCCGCGACGTCACCGAGCTGGTCAGGGCGCAGCGAGCGGCGGCGGAGCGCGAGCGCCTGCTCGAGCGAGGCAGGGCGGGCGCGGCCGGGGACTACCGGTGAGCAAACGCGCGGGCAGTAGGACGGTCGTCGCCCGCACTCCGCGGCGGCGGAGCGCGGGCGCACGTGGCGATACGGAGACGCTGCTTCCCCTGCCCTACATGCAGCTCCGCCTGCGGATCGCGGTCACGATCGCGTTCTCCCTGCTCTGGGTCGGAGTCTCGACCTGGATCGCGATCCCCTGGATCGACGATCTCGCCGGCGCGATCACGCTGCCCCTGGCGATCGTCGTCGTTACCGGGATCGCGCTGATCCCGGGCTACCTCAACGCGAACCTGCTGGCCGCGGTCGTCCTCGATCGTCCGCCGCCCTTGCCCGGTGTCGAGGAGCTCCGCTTCCCGCGCGTGACCGTCATGGTCGCGGCCTTCAACGAGGAGGCGACCGTCGCCGAGACGCTCTCCTACATCGCCGCTCAGGACTACCCGGGGGGCATCGAGATCGTGGTCGCCAACGATGGATCGACGGACGCGACCGCCGCGGTGGCCGAGCACGAGGGTCGTCGCGACGGCCGGATCCGCGTGATCACGGTGCCGCACGGCGGCAAGTCGGCGGCGCTCAACGCCGCGCTCGAGGGGGCCACGACCAGCGTCGTGGCAACGGTCGATGCGGACACGCTGCTGATGCCGCAATCGTTGCGCCGCGCGGTCGCGCGCTTGCTGGCCTCGCCCTCGGACACGGTCGCCGTCGCCGGCTCGGTGCTGGTCCGCAACTCGCGCAACAACCTGATCACCCGTATGCAGGAATGGGACTACTTCCTCGGCATTGCAACGATCAAGCGCCAGCAGGCCCTCTACCAGGGGACGCTCGTGGCCCAGGGTGCGTTCAGCGTCTACGACGCGGACGCTCTGCGCCTGGTCGGCGGCTGGGAGGACGACCGAATCGGCGAGGACATCGTGCTGACCTGGGCATTGATGGCGCGGGGCGGGCGAACCCTGTACGAGTCGACGGCGATTGCCTTCACTCAGACACCGAGCAGATTCAGGCGTTTCGCCCGCCAGCGCCGGCGGTGGGCGCGCGGAATGATCGAGGGCCTGCGGGAGTTCGGGCCCAGCCTGCTCGGCCGGCACCGCATCTTTGCCCACGGCGTCCTCGTCGACTACGCCTTCCCCTACGTCGATGCCGCCTTCTGCTTCGCGTTCCTCCCTGGCTTGATCTTGGCGCTGACCGGCAACTTCGCGATCGTCGGCCCGATGACGATCGCGGTCCTGCCGCTCAACATGCTGCTGGCCGGCGTCATGTACATCCGCCAGGACCGGGTCTTCGCGGAGGTGGGGCTGCGCGAGCGTCGCAATCCGCTCGGTTTCACCGCCTACGTCCTCCTCTACCAGGTGCTCTCCTCGCCGATCTCGTTGTGGGGGTACTTCCAGGAGGTCACCCGTCGGCAGTCCGGGTGGTAGGCGCTCACCGGAGGGCGTAAGGCCTCAGCGGGCGGTCCAGCCGCCGTCTACCACGAGTGTGTGGCCGGTGACATAGCTGGATGCGTCCGAGGCGAGAAACAGCAGCGCCCCGTCGAGCTCATCGATCCTGCCGGGCCTGCCGAGCGGCGTCCGGCGGCTCACGAACCCGCTTCCCTCCGGGGTCTCGCAGGTAGGACGTGGTCATCTCGGTCGGAAACCAGCCCGGCGCGATCGCGTTGACGCGGATGCCGCGATCCGCCCAGCGTACGGCGAGCTCCCGGGTCAGGTTGATGATCGCGCCCTTGCTCGCCGTGTAGGAGGGGGTGTCCTCGCCGTCGCCGGCGACCAGGCCACTGATCGAAGCCGTGTTGACGATCGCGCCGGCGCCGTTCGCGAGCATCACCCGGCCGGCCTCGCGGGCGCACGCGTAGGCGCCGGTCAGGTTCACGGCGACGACCTCGCGGAAGGATCTCAGGGTCTCGATCGCGGCGTCCTCCTCGACCGCGACGCCGGCATTGTTGACGAGCACGTCGAGCCGGCCGAACCGCTCGGTCGCGCCGGCGATCAGCGCTTCGACCGAGGAGTCGTCGGTGACGTCGCAGGCGATCGCGACGGCCTCGCCTCCGGCATCGGCGATCTCCGCCGCCAACGCCTCGATGCGCTCCAGCCGTCGTGCGGCAAGCACGAGTCGAGCGCCGGCCCCGGCCAGCGTTGTGGCGAAGCGTGCCCCGAGGCCCGAGGAGGCGCCGGTCACGACGACCACGCGCGCGTCGAGGCGGAATTGTCCGGTGGGGTCCGGGAGCTGCATCGCGACCCGCTCGAGACTACCCACGGCACTCGCAGGGCTGGGGAGCGCCGCCGAGTCGTCCGCCCGCGGCGCTCAGCTCAGCTCAGCTTCACGCTTCCGGACTTCACCGAGAGGCAGGTGTTCTTCTTGCCCGAGTCGCCGATCTTGGCCTTGTTCACCTCGGAGAAGTAGGTGCCCTTCTTGGGTGGCTTGCTCCCGAGGTCGATCGAGAACTTGCCCTTGTTGTTCGTGTGATCGCCGCCGAGCTTCTTCTTGTTCCCGTTCTTCTTCCGGTAGAGGAGCACCTTGCGGTCCTTGATGCAGCCGCCCTTGGTCGAGTCGATCGTCCCCTTGAACTTCGACTTGCCGTTCTTGAGCTGGTACTTGAACTTCGTGTAGACGGTCGGATAGCTCTTGCCGCCCCCCGCCACCGCCGCGGCCGGCAGCAGACACAGCGCGAGCGCCGCCAAGGCCAGCGCCACGCGGGCCGTGATTTGAAGCTTGCTCATCCGCAGGTCCCCCTGTCTCGGTTCGAGGTCGTCGATCTGAAGTATCGCGCAGCCGGCGTCACGCGGGTGAGCGAGGTCGACCGGCGTCCCGGAGCGGACCACCCGCACACGGAACTGGCTGCGCAGCCAGTATTGTCCGCGGCCACAAGCAGGCCGCCCCGAGCGTGAGGAGAGCAGCAATGGCGACCGAGACCGACCGCAGCCTCGACGAGATCGACATCGCCGATCGCGAGCACTGGGAGCACGGACCGCCGCACGAGCTCTTCAAGCGCTTTCGCAGCGAGTGCCCCGTCCACTTCGACGAGATCAACGAGTACCCGGGCGAGGCCGGCTTCTGGTCCGTCGTGAAGGCCGACGACGTGCACGCGGTCAGCCGCGACTGGCGCACCTTCTCCTCCGAGCGCGGCGGCTGCATGGCGCTCACGCACGCAATCCCCCTGGAGCTGATGACCTCGATGTTCATCGCGATGGATCCGCCCAAGCACGATCGGATCAAGGCCCTGTTCCAGCGCGGCTTCACGCCGAAGCGGATCGCGGAGCACGAGGACGAGATCCGCGCGATCGCGCGCCGGGTCCTCGATCGGCTCGAGGGCCGCGAGACCGCCGACATCGTGACCGACGTCGCCCAGCCGGTCGTCTCCCGCGTGATCGGCAGCTTCATGGGCATCGACGAGTCCGATGACGAGGTCTGGGCGACGCTCATGAACACCACGCTGGGGGTCGGCGACGAGGACCTCGCCCCCGGCGGCCTCGAGAAGGTCCTCGCCGAGGACCTGCCCGAGGTCTTCCGCCGCTGCCACGAGATGGTCGAGGAGCGCCGCAAGAACCCGACCGACGATCTCACCAGCGTGCTCGTGCACGCCGAGATCGACGGCCACAAGCTCTCCGACCACGAGATCGTGATGGGGTTCTTCCTGCTCGTCGCCGCCGGCAACGACTCGACCAAGGCGACGTTCACGAGCGGGATGAACGCACTGCTCGACCACCCGGACCAGATGCAGGAGCTCGTCGACGACCCCTCCCTGATCCCGGACGCGATCGAGGAGTGCCTCCGCATGTTCCCCGCCTTCTCGAACTTCCGGCGCACGGCGACGGCCGATACCGAGATCGGCGGGCAGCCGATCGCCGAGGGCGACAAGGTGCTGCTCTGGTACGTGAGCTCGAACCGGGACGAGGACGTCTACGAGGATGCCGACGTCTTCGACATCCACCGCCGGCCCGAGCACCAGGCCTTCGGCGCGGGCGGCCGCCACTTCTGCCTCGGCACCGCGCTGGCGCGGCTCGAGCTCAAGGTCCTGTTCGAGGAGACGCTTGCCCGGTACCCGAGCATGACCCGGGCCGGCGAGCCGAAGCCGGCGGTGACGCAGTTCTTGAACCAGCTCAAGACGCTGCCCGTCAGGCTCGCCGGCTGAGGGGCGAACCCGGGTAGCTTTCCCGGTGATGGGAGTCTTCGACCGGTTCCCGAAGCCGATCGACGTCGATGCCGCACCTCCGCGGGCGGTGGTCCGCGCCGGCCTCGCTATGCGCCGTCGCCTGCACGCCGCCGCCGACGCGCTCCTGCCTCCGCAGATGCTCGCCTACGAGGAAACAACCGCCTTCTTCCGCACGCGCGTCGCCGGCGCCCTCGTCGAGCTCGGTGTGATCGACCGGCTCGCCGAGCGGCCCGCGCGCAGCGACGAGCTCGCGACCGAGCTCGGGCTCGACGCCGAGACGTTGCACCGGGTGCTGCGCTTTGCCGCAGCGCAGCGGCTCGTCGACCTGCGCGGGGGCCGCTTCTCGCTCGCCCGCAAGGGTCGCGGACTCGCCTCCGCCGCCGAGCCGACCGTCTCCTTCTGGGCCCGCCACGTGAACACGCCCGCCGTCCAGGACCCCTGGGCGAACCTCGCCGAGAGCATCCGCACCGGCGAGCCCTGCTTCCCGGCGGTGATGGGCAAGTCGATCTGGTCCCACTTCGCCGAGCACCCGGAGGAGGAGCGCCTGTTCGCGAGCTCGATGCGGGAGATGAGCGCTCTGGTCGCCCCCTGGATCGTCGCCGGCTACCCGTGGCCCGAGCACGGCACGGTGTGCGACATCGCCGGCGGCTCGGGGCCGGTGCTCGCGGCGGTGCTGAGCTCGCGGCCGCAGCTGCGCGGCAAGCTGGTCGAGGCGCCCGGGGTGCTCCCGGAGGCCGAGCGCCACCTCGGGCGAGCCGGCGTGCGCGACCGCGTCGACCTCGTCGACGGCAACATCTTCGAGGGGATCGAGGCCGAGGGGGACCTCTACCTGCTCAAGGACATCGTGCACGACTGGGACGACGCGAGCTCGATCAAGATCCTCGAGACGGTCGCCGCCGCGATGCCCGCGGGCGCGAAGCTGTTGATGATCGAGACCCTGATCGACGCCGATGACACCGACCCGATCGCAACCTCCGTCGACGTGCAGATGCACGCTGTCTGCGACGGCGGCAAGCAGCGCTCCGCCGCCGAGCTGCAGGCCCTCGCGGGCGCCGCGGGCCTGCGGGCGGGGCAGGTGCACCTGACGGGCGGGCCCGCGCTCGTCGAGGCGATCCGCTGACGGGCGCGCGGCCGGCCGGCCGGTCGCGGGGACGGATCAGGCCGCGCGGCGGTGGTGGCCCCGGCGGTGCCCGCGGTGTTTGTGGTGCCGGTGCTTGTGGTGGCCGTGGCCGTGATGGCGGTGCCTGCGCTTGCCGCAATGCGGCCGGTTGAGCACGTCGGCACCGAACGGCCGCAGGCCCGGCTCGGCGGCGTAGCCGAGGTGGGCGAGGCCGAAGTTGTCCTCGACCGAGCGCAGCAGGCTGTAGTGGTTGTAGGCGACCGTCGTCTTGGTGCCGGGCCGGATGCACGGTGAGAGCAGCACCGCCCCCGTCCGCCCGCCTCCGGGGCCCGGGTAGATACCGCCCGGCGAAGGCGTGTTCGGGCCGCTCTTCTCGCCGCAGCAGGCGCTCGAGTCGTTCTCGGCCTCGTCGAAGTTGATGACAACCAGCCCGTGGTCCTTGAAGGCGGGCGAGTGCAGGATCGGCGGGATCGCACTGCGCAGGAACCTGTTCGCGCTGACGAGGCCGCCGGGCTCCCCGTCCACGCACGGCGAGTCGTGGCCGTCGTGGCAGAGGTTGGGCGTGATGAAGCTGTAGGAGGGTGTCTTGCGCCGCCGCTTCAGGTCGTTGGCGAGCTTCGCGTAGTCCACGACGTGGATCTTGCAGCTGCGGACGGCATCGATGACCGAGTGGAAGTACATGAACGGGTTGTGGCGGGTCGCGTACTGGTCCCCGACCTCGGCCGACTGGGTGTCGTCGACGGCGCCGACCTCCGGGTGCCGGCAGGCGGCGGGCTCCTGTGGCGCCTTCGCCGCCATGTCCTCCATGTAGCCGCGCCAGCGCAAGCCCCTCGCGCGCAGCTGGTCGGCGATCGTCTTGACCTGCTTGGGGTAGATGCAGCCCGCCCCGATCACCTGCCCGCCCGGCGCCGCGATCCCGGGCAGGAAGTCGCTGTAGGTCGGGCAGTCGGCCTGCGTGTACGGGTTCGGGGCCTGGCCGCTGATCATCGAGATGTAGTTGTCGAGGCTGAAGTGACCGGTGGCGTAGTAGTTGGGCATGAAAAGCCCCTTGGCCGGCAGCTTCTGCGCCAGGTAGGCGGGGGCGTCGGGCCCGAAGGTGTCATCGGCGTTCTCGTTCTCGAGCACGACGATGAACAGGTGCTTGATGTGGGGGATCGAGCGGTTGCGCCCTGCAGCGCCGGCGGTGCCCGGCACCATCGCGCCGAGCAGCAGGATCGCGGCCAAGGCGGAGACGAGCAGCGCGCCCCGGCATTGGATCGGCCTCTCACCCGCCTCCGTCATCGCCTCAGATTTACCAGGCCGGGAGCGACAATTGTGAAGTTCAAGCGACCGGCGCGCGCGCCCCGTCCCCCCGACCACTCCGACCCTTATCTTGCCCCGATGGGCTTCCTCGACCGGATCCGCGGCGCCGGACGCGCCGGTGAGCTGCACGTTGGCGACCCGCGCTTCGACGGGTGGGAGGTCGTCCGCGACTTCGAGGAGATCGAGGCCGCGCGGGCCTGGCGGCGCCACCTCGAGGAGGCCGGGATCGAGGCCGTGATCACCGCCGACCACCCGCTCGACCGCTTCGGGCGCGGCGACATCTTCCTGCAGGTCCCCCCGGACCGCTGGAGCGACGCCGAGGAGTACCTCTCCAACCTCGATCTGGACTGAGTCGCCGCGCGACTCAGCCGCCGCGGAGGAAGATCCGGGGCATGGACGCCGGCCGCTCGCGCAGGGCCCGCAACACGAGGCCGCCGATCTCGCGGTAGGTGCCGTCACGGCGCACGCTGCGGCTCAGCGCTCGCAGCCACTCCCGGCCGGCGCCGTAGGTGATCAGGTTCGCCGAGACGTCGACGAGGTCCGCGCGGCGGAGCAACTCCACCTCGAGGCCGGCCGCCCACTGCGAACGCAGCTCGTGATGCCGCTCGATCGCGTCGAGGCAGCGCTGCACGCGCGCCGCCGGCCACCCCGGGCGGCCGGCGAGGAGGCCGCGCGCGTACTCGGCTCCGTCGCTGACGTACACGCCACCCTGCGACGCCCCTTCGTAGAGACCGATGTCGTGGAGCAGGGCCGCGACCATGAGCAGCTCCGAGTCCGCCTCGGCGCCGCGCTGCTCGGCGAGCCGGCGGCAGATCAGATAGCAGCGGATCCCGTGCCGCTCCATCGGCCCGTCCGCCTCGCCCGTCACCTCACGCAGCCGGGCCAGCGTCTCGCCTTCGAGCTCTCCCTCGAGCAATGAGTCCGCGGCAATCGGGGGGCCGAGTGCAGGGTAGGTAGCCATCGCCGCACCATCCTCGCAGCCGTGCCCGGCCCCGCGCGCGGCGGGTAGGCTCCGGGCCGGTGAGCCACTCCGAGCCGCTCTCTGGCGCAGACATCGCCTCGCTGCATGCAGAGCAGGGAGCGATCCACGTGCACGTCGGCGGCACCGCGATCTTCGAGGGCAAGCCGCCCGACTTCGAGGCCCTGCTCGCCCACGTCGAGCAGCGACTGAACCTGATCCCCCGTTTCCGCCAGCGGGTCCGCCACCTCCCCGGCCGCGTCACGCGGCCCGTCTGGGAGGACGATCCGCTGTTCGACCTCCGCCGCCATGTGCGCCGCGCGGCCCTGCCCGCTCCCGGCGACGACGAGCAGCTCAGGGAGCTGGTCGGCCGGATCATGTCCGAGCCCCTCGACCTCGAGCGGCCGCTCTGGCAGATCTACCTCATCGAGGGCCTGCAGGGGAAGCGGTTTGCGGCCGTCTCGAAGACCCACCACGCGCTGGTCGACGGGATCGCCGCGATCGACGTCGGCGCGGTGATCCTCGACCCCGACCCCGAAGGCACCGATCTCGGGCTGCCGGCCGAGCCCTGGACGCCCCAAACGGCCAGCACCGACGCGATGCTGCTCAACCGCGTCGTCGGTGCCCGGGAGCGCTTTCTCGGCCTCTCGCGCGAGACCGCCTCGCGCCTGACCCCGATGGGCGCCGCCTCGACCACGCTCGAGGCCGGCCGCACCGCCCGCGGCTTCCTCGAGCTCGCCCGCAACACCGAACCGGTGAAGCCGACCTTCCTCAACCGGGAGATCGGCCGCGACCGTCGCGTCGCCTTCGGCAAGGCCTCGCTGGCAGACGTCAAGGCGGCCGGCCGGCGCGCCGGCGCGACCGTCAACGATGTGATCCTCTCGGTCTCCACGGGCGCCCTGCGCCGCTACTTCGAGCTCCGCCGCGAGCCGCTGCCGAGCGAGTTCACCGCGCTCGTGCCGATGTCGATCCGCCGGCCCGAGGAGGAGGGCGAGCTCGGGAATCGGATGACGACGCTGCTCGTACCGCTGCCGCTGGCCGAGCGGGATCCGCGACGGCGCCTCGAGCTCCTGCGCGACACCACGACGCGGCTCAAGTCCTCCGAGGGAGCCCGCGCGGCGTCGCTGATCATCGAGGCATCGGGCTGGGTGCCGCCGACCGTCAACCGCCTGCTCGGGCAGATGAACTCGGCGCTGGGCCCGGTCAACCGCGTCGTCGGCGAACGGCTGCCGTGGAACCTCGTGATCTCGAACGTGCCGGGACCGCCGATGCCGGTCTATCTGCTCGGCCGCAAGCTGGCGGCGATCCATCCCTTCGTCGCGCTCTCCCCGCAGAAGCGGGCGCTCTCGATCGGCGTGCTCAGCTACGACGGCAACATGTTCTTCGGGCTCGTCGGCGACCGCGACCGCCTCCCGGATCTCGACCGGATGTCGGAGTTCATCGACGCCGCGCTCGCCGAGCAGTTCGCCACCGCCTGAGGCGGCCGCACGACCGAACGGAGAGGGAGGGATTCGAACCCTCGAGAGAGCTTGCGCCCCCTACTCGCTTAGCAGGCGAGTGCCTTCAGCCGCTCGGCCACCTCTCCGGGTAGGGGCGGCCCCTTCGTGATCCGGGGCCGCCGGAAGAGGCGATTGTAGAGACGGCCCCGCGGTGGAGCGGGCCGAAACTTGGGATACCCTCGGCCGGCTTTGGACGCCGATGCGCTCTACAGCCGCTACGAGGCGCTCTTCGAGGGGATCGAGGCGCCGTTCGCGTTCGTCGATCTCGACGCGCTCGAGGCGAACGCGGCCGAGATGCTCGCGCGCGGCGGCGGCAAGCCGATCCGCGTGGCGAGCAAGTCCTTGCGCTGTTGCGAGGTGATGCGCCGGATCGAGAGGCTCGACGAACGCTTCCGGGGGCTGCTCTGCCTGACGCTGCCCGAGGCCCTGCACCTCTCCGAGGAGGGATTTCGCGACCTCGTCGTGGCCTACCCGACCGTCGACCGCCACGCCCTCTCCCGCCTCGCGAAGCTCGGCGCGGAGCGGGCCGGCTCGGACCCGGGGGCGGTGCCGACGCTGATGGTCGACGACGTCGCCCAGCTCGATCTGATCGAGGGTGCCCCGGGCTCGAGCGCGGCGCCGATCAAGGTCGCGATCGATATCGACGCCGGCTACGAGGCGCTGCGGGGCGCGGTGCAGATCGGCCCCAAGCGCTCGCCGCTGCGCACGCCCGAGGCGGCGCGACGCTTCGCCGAGGAGATCGTCTCCCGCCCCGGACTCGAGCTCGACGGGCTGATGGCCTACGAGGGGCAGATCGCGGGCGTCGGCGACGCGACCCCCGGCGCCGCGGTCCGCAACCGCATGATCCGCTCGATGCAGCGCCGCTCGGCGGCGGAGCTGCGCGAGCGGCGGGCGGCGGTCGTCGCGGCGGTCCGTGAGGTGGCGCCGCTGCGCTTCGTCAACGGCGGCGGCACCGGCAGCCTCGGGCTGACCGCGGCGGAGCCCGCGGTCACCGAGCTCGCCGCGGGGTCCGGCTTCTACGCGCCAGTGCTGTTCGACCACTACTCCCGCTTCCGCCTGACGCCGGCGGCGTTCTTCACGGTGCCGATCGTGCGTCGTGCGTCGCCGGGCTCGGCGACGGCGCTCGGCGGCGGCTACGTCGCCTCGGGAGCGGCCAGCCCCGTTCACCTGCCCGAGCCGTACCTGCCCGAGGGACTGCACCTGGATCGCAACGAGGGCGCGGGCGAGGCGCAGACGCCGCTGCTCGGCGAGAGCGCGCTGCGGTTGCGGATCGGGGACCGCGTGTACATGCGCCACGCGAAGGCGGGCGAGCTCTGCGAGCGCTTCAACGCCCTCTATCTGGTCGCCGGCGACGAGATCGTCGCCGAGGCACCCACGTACCGAGGCGAGGGATTCGCCTTCCTCTAGTGGACCCGTCCGCTAGGCGCCCAGGACCCGGTCCGTGTAGGCGTTCGCGAAGACGCGGTCGGGGTCGAGGCGCTTGCGGGCGGACCCAAAGGCCTTCCAGCCCGGGTAGCGCGGCTCGAGCGTCGCAGCGGTCTGCTCGTGCCGCTTGCCCCAGTGTGGTCGGCCGTCCATCGCCGCGAGTACAGACTCGACCTCGCGGAAGTAGACGGGCCAGTCGAGCTTGCGGTCCTGATGCACCGCGATGTAGCAGCTGTCCCGGCCCTGGCTCGGGCTGAGCAGGGCGTCGTCGGCCTTCGTGAAGCGGACCTCGATCGGGAACACGCACCGGGTCTCAGGCTTCGAGGCGATCTCCAGCACCCGCTCGAACGCCTCACGGGCGCGCTCGCGCGGCAACGAGTACTCCATCTCGGTGAACTTGAGGCGGCGCTCGGAGGCGAACACGCGATAGCTCTTGTCGAGCTTGCTGTCGTTGGCGAACGAGCCGGCGGCGAGCCGGGTCAACCGGGGCCCGAGCGCCGGGACGTTGCGGGCGATCGCCGAGAAGGCCCCGTTGAGCCAGTTCTCGAGCACGACCTCCCGCGCGTAGACGACCGCGGCCGGCTCCGGCCGCGGCGGGCTCTCCGTCCTCGTGCTCTCCCGGCACAGCGCTGTCCGCGTGTGGGGAAAGACGTAGAACTCGAAGTGGTCGACCGCGTCGGCCCGCTCCTGCAGGGAGTCGAGCACCTCGCCGAGGGGAAGCGCATGGTCGAGCCGGTCGAGCCGGAAGGGCGCCACGGTGCGAATGGTCGCGGCGTAGATCGCCCCCAGTGCCCCGAGTCCCACCCGCGCGGCGCGAAACGTCTCGCCGTCGCCGGGGCCGAGCACCCGCGTCTCCCCGTCGGCGCCGATCAGCTCCAGCGACTCGAGCTGCGCCGAGAGGTTCTGGAAGCGGACCCCGGTGCCGTGCGTGGCCGTCGAGATCGAGCCGGCGAGCGTCTGGCGGTCGATGTCGCCGAGGTTCTCGAAGGCGACGCCGAGCTCGTCGAGGCGCCGGCTCGAATCTCCCAGCCGGGCTCCCGCCTCGACCCGGACCAGGCCCGAGGAGCGGTCGAAGTCGAGGATCCGGTCGAGCGCCTCGATCCGCAGCAGCATGCCCCCATCCGGGACGAGCGCCGCCTCGCTGAACGAGTGCCCGGAGCCCGCCACCTTGACGCGTCGCTCCTGCTCGCGGGCCTCGTTGATCGCCAGCACCAGCCCCTCGCGGGTCCGGGGCCGCACGATCGCCTCCGGCCGGCAGAGTTGCTCGCGCGACCAGTTGCGCCAGACCACCGGCTCCTCGGGCTCGTCGTCCTCGGTGTGCTCCGATCGGGCCATGCCCGCAGCCTACCCACGCCGGTGCGCGCCGATTCGGCCCGCCCCCCGGCGCTACGCTCAGCCCTCCCCGGAGGGGTGGCAGAGCGGTTGAATGCGCCGGTCTTGAAAATCGGTAACGGGTAACTCCCGTTCGTGGGTTCGAATCCCACCCCCTCCGCTCTCGGTGGCCTGCCTGCCCACGGCTACGATCCAGGCATGGAGCGGAGTTTCGGGAAAGTCGTAACTGGCGCGTTCGCGGCGGGGCTTACGACGCTCATGGTCTGCGGCTGCGGCTCCGGCTCCTCGGCGACCTCGACCACACCTGACCTGACGAGCGCGGCGGTCACCGCCTCGACGGGCGGCTCCGCACCGGCGCTGAGCGTCTACTCGGACAACGACGAGAAGGGCGATCCGCAGCTCGGCGCAGATCGGATCAGGATCACCCCGAAGGGGCTTTGGACCCCCGTCTACTCGGTCCAGCTCAAGGACCTTGCCAAGGGTGAGGAGATCATCGCGGGCGCCGACATCCAGATGACCAACTGCAGGCCGTCGGACCTGACCGCCGCCTCGACCTCCTCCTGTAAGGGCACCGCGCCGTACAACCTCAATCCGCAGATCGAGACGCGGATCGTGCTCTCCGGTGCCGGCGCCGGGGGTCACCCCTCGATCAACGGAGTGGACCTCGGGCCTGGCGACAAGCTCGAGTGCACGATCAAGCTCCACCACTGTGTGGCCGCGCAGTTCGGGAAGCTCGAGATCCCGGGTTCGGAGACGGGAGACCGCTACGTGAGCCTCTTCGTGCGCGCCACCGACCCGCAGGCGGAGCCCTGCAAGCCGGCGGTCCCGAAGCACTGCAACGTCTTGCAGCTCACCCACGGCCAGGGGCGACTTGGCGTCGCACGCGAGCGCCGGCCGGGGCTCGAACCCCCCGAGACGGACACGACGGACACACTCGTGCACAGCCTGCCCCTGGCGAAGACGAAGTCGCAGAAGCAGAGCGACCGCCGGGTTGTCTACTCGCTGAAGCTGGGCGCCGTCGGCCCCGTGCTGATCAGGGCGTCGCTCTTGGCCGAATTCGGGCTCGACTACCCGACGCCGCCGCTGGTCAACAAGGAGCTGATCCTCGCGAACTCTCCGAAGGCGACCACCGGCAGGACGATCGAACCACAGAACGGCGAGAACTGCCAGGGGCAGTGCCGCTACATCCAGCTCGGGCTGCTGCCGTGCCTGACCCAGGCTGACCTCGATGCCGGCAGCGACTACATCAACCTCGTCGCCTTCTCCTCCCGGGCATCGTCGTTCGCGAGCCCGAAGAACGAGGTCAAGATCCGGAACGGCGGCTTCCTCGGCGCCCGCCAGTACTCCGCCTCGCTGGCGCCGCAGGCCTGCGGCGCGGGCTGAGGCCGCCGCCGACGGGTGCGGGCGGCGGCCCCGTTCGCACGCCTCAGAACATGTCGACGGTGTCGATCGCCTCGGCGACCGTGATCTCCGGCTCTCCCTGAGCGCCCGAGGCGGCCATCACCTCTCCGATCCGCTCGTTGCCCTCGAAGAACGCCCGGAACGAATCGGGGTTGTCCCATTCGTCGAGCACGAGGATGAACCCCTCGCCGATCGCGAACCGGTGATGGATCGCACCGCGGGACCTGCCTTCCTCGGTGATCGCGGCCATCGCCTCGCCGTGCTCCTCGACGTAGCGACGGAACGCGTCGGTGTCGCCGGGGATCTTGACTGTGACGAGAACACTCATGACTACCTCTCTCTCTTCTCTCGGATCGCCGCTGGGCTCACGCCTCGCGCTCGATCACTGCCTCGCAGCGGTCGACGGAGGTACGCGTCCCCGGCGTCTCGGAGGCGTCCATGGATCCGAGCACCTCGTCGGCGGCGCGCACGCCGTCCATCGAGTCGAACGTCGCCATGAACAGGGCCGTGCCCTGGTCGGCGTCGAAAAGCAACTGCACCCCGCTCGCCGGCACGCCTGGGGGCGGTCCGTCGGAGGCTTCGATCCGGGCGACGACCGCATCGATCGTCTCCCGGCTCACATCGGTGAAGCGGACGACTCGTGCATACATTGGATCTCCTCGTCTCGGCGTCCCGCCTTCACGGCGATCGTACACCCGAAGCGAATCTCCGCAAACGGGATCGCCAGGGTTCGCCGCGGCTACCGACTCCGGCCGGTGGAGGTCGGAGTTGCCGGCCGAGCGCCCGCCGGGGCGTCCTTGAGCAGGCGCTCGCCGAGCGCGTAGACGAGGCCGTGGTGGAGGATCGTCACCGCCGCGAGGAGGCCGCCGAGCAGCGGCTGGCCCGCGGCGATCAGGGCGGCGGCCGCGAGCCCCGAGATCAGCAGCTCCTGCAGCAGCCGCAGTGCCTCCGCATGGCGAGCTCCACGGAAGTCGAAGCTGCCCCAGATGCCGAAGGCGACCGCCGGCACCAACACGCCGAGGAGGACCTCGGACGCAGTGGTCGATCCGACGTGCACGCCCCAGTAGGCGAAGCCGGCGACCACCCCGAGCTCGGTCAGCGCCCGCAGCGCGAGGTTGAAGGCGCTCAACGGTCGCAGCGCCGACGCGCCGGTCGCAGTGTCAGGACTCGCCATGGCTCCCCCTCGTTCGCTCCGCCGCGGAGCCTACGCGCGAAGGCCGGAGACGCAAGGCGGATGTCAGGCGCCTGACGCGGCGCACGCGAGTGGCACGGGGCCGGCGCGGCGCGCCGCCGGGCTCGCACGCGGCCGATAGGCTCGCGGCGATGGCCTACGAGACGCTGCTGTACTCGGTCGCCGACGCGGTCGCGACGATCACCCTGAACCGGCCCGAGCACCTGAACACGATCGTGCCGCCGATGCCCGACGAGATCGAGGCCGCGATCTCGGAGGCGACCAACGACGAGCGGGTCCGGGTGATCGTCCTGCGCGGGGCCGGGCGGGCCTTCTGCGCGGGCTACGACTTCTCGAGCGGGGGCAGCGGCTGGGACGAGCCCGGCTCCGATCCGCGTCAGTGGGAGCCGGGCGACGACTTCCGCATGGTCACCCAGCCACAGACCGGCCCGACGCCGAAGCAGATGAGCATCTGGACGACGCTGAAGCCCGTCATCGCCCAGGTGCACGGCTGGTGCGTGGGCGGCGGCAGCGACATGGCGCTGTGCGCGGACCTGATCATCGCCAGCGACGACGCGGTGATCGGGACGCCCTACGCGCGTATGTGGGGCACCTACCTGACCGGGATGTGGATCTACCGCCTCGGGCTGACCAAGGTCAAGGAGCTGGCGCTCAGCGGTCGCCCGTTGCAGGCGCCGGAGGCGGTCGAGTGGGGGTTGATCAACCAGGCGGTGCCGTTCGCGGATCTCGAGCAGACGGTCGCGGCGCGGGCCCGCGAGATCGCCTCCCTCCCGCCCTCGCAGACGGGCGCGATGAAGCTCGTCGTCAACCAGGCCTTCGACAACATGGGCCTGGCCAGCACACGGACGCTCGGCGGCATCCTCGACGGGCTCATGCGGCACACGGCCGAGGCGCACGAGTGGCTGGACAAGGTGCAGGCCGAGGGCGCCCGCGCCGCCATCGAAGAGCGGGACGCCCCCTTCGGCGACTACAGCCAGGCACCGCCGGGGCTGCGCCCGGATCCGAACAACGTGATCGAGCCCTGAAGTCGGGGCCCGGGCCGCCGCATCCCTACCATGCCCGGCCCCATGCAGGCCGACTCCGAGAGCACCACGCGCACGACGCGCGCCGAGCTACGCAACCTCGCGATCGTCGCCCACGTCGACCACGGCAAGACGACGCTCGTCGACGCGATGCTGCACCAATCCGGCGCCTTCCGCGCCAACCAGGAAGTTGCCGACCGCGTGCTCGACTCGATGGACCTCGAGCGCGAGAAGGGGATCACGATCCTTGCCAAGAACACGGCGCTCGACTACGAGGGCATCAAGCTCAACATCGTCGACACCCCCGGCCACGCCGACTTCGGGGGCGAGGTCGAGCGCGGGCTGACGATGGTCGACGGCGTGCTCCTGCTCGTCGACGCCTCGGAGGGACCGCTGCCGCAGACGCGCTTCGTGCTCCGCAAGGCGCTGGAGGCGCGGCTGCCGGTGATCCTCGTCGTCAACAAGGTCGACCGCCCGGACGCGCGCATCGCGCAGGTCGTCGACGAGGTCTACGAGCTCTTCCTCGACCTCGACGCGGACGAGTCGCAGATCGATTTCCCGATCGTCTACACGAACGCGAGGGCGGGCTGGGCGTCGCTGAGCGAGGACGAGGAGGGCACAGACCTGCGCCCGCTGCTGGAGCTCATCGTCTCCCACATCCCCGGGCCCGCGTACGAGCCGGACGCGCCGCTGCAGGCGCACGTCACCAACCTCGACGCCGACGACTACGTGGGCCGCCTTGCCATCTGCCGCGTGGTCAACGGCACCGCGCGCGCCGGGGGGACGATCGCCTGGTGCCGCGCGGACGGCTCGATCGAACCCGCACGGATCTCGAAGCTGTACGTGACCGAGGCGCTCGAGCGGGTGGAGGCGGCCGAGGCCGGGCCGGGCGAGATCATCGCCGTCGCCGGACTCGAAGGCGTGACGATCGGCGAGACGCTCGCCGACGCCGACGATCCGCGACCCCTGCCCGTGATCACCGTCGATGAGCCCTCGCTCTCGATGGTCGTCGGCATCAACACCTCCCCGCTCGCCGGGCGCGGCGGCGGTGACAAGCTGACGGCGCGGCAGATCAAGGACCGGCTCGACCGCGAGCTCGTCGGCAACGTCTCGATCCGCGTCGGTCCAACGGAGCGGCCCGACGCCTGGGAGGTCCAGGGCCGCGGGGAGCTGCAGCTCGTCGTCCTGCTCGAGCTCATGCGCCGCGAGGGCTACGAGCTCACGGCGGGCCAGCCGCAGGTCGTGACCCGCGAGGTCGACGGCCGCACCTGCGAGCCGGTCGAGCGGCTCGCGATCGACGTCCCGGAGGAGTACGTCGGCGTCGTCACCCAGGCGCTCGCCGTGCGCAAGGGACGGATGGAGCAGATGGTCAACCACTCCACGGGCTGGGTCCGGCTCGAGTTCCTGGTGCCCGCCCGTGGCCTGATCGGCTTCCGGACCGAGTTCCTGACGGAGACGCGCGGCACGGGGCTGATGCATCACGTCTTCGACCGCTGGGAGCCGTGGGCCGGCGATCTGCGCACGCGGCCGACGGGCTCGCTCGTCGCCGACCGCCAGGGCAAGAGCGCGAGCCACGCCCTGCACAACCTGCAGGAGCGCGGCACGATGTTCATCGGCCCCGGCGAAGACGTCTACGAGGGCATGATCGTCGGCGAGAACTCCCGCCCCGACGACCTCGACGTCAACCCGACCAAGGAGAAGCAGCAGACGAACGTCCGCGCGGCCTCGGCGGACATCCTCGTCCGCCTGATCCCCCCGAAGCTGCTCTCGCTCGAGCAGGCGATCGAGTTCCTGCGGGAGGACGAGTGCGTCGAGATCACGCCCGACGTCGTGCGCCTTCGCAAGCTCGAGCTCGACGCCACCCAGCGGGCAAAGCGGGCCCGGCGCGCAAAGCGCGAGGCAGCCGGATAGCTTCCTGCCCATGAGTGTCATCGACGAGCTGGTCGAGAACGCGCGCCGCTACGCGGCCGATCCCGACGGCTACCACGCAACCGAGCAGACCGCCAAGCCGAACCGCCACCTGGTCGTCGTCGCCTGCATGGACGCCCGCCTGCACCTCTTCTCGTTGCTCGGGCTCGACGAGGGCGACGCGCACATCATCCGCAACGCGGGCGGGGTCGTCACCGACGACGTCATCCGCTCGGTCTCCGTCTCCCAGCACCTGCTGGACACCGTCGACGTGATGGTCATCCAGCACACCGACTGTGGCCTCACCAAATCGACGGATGCCGAGTTCGATCAGCTGATGCGCGAGCACGCCGGCCACCGCCCCACCTGGGGCCTGCGGGCGATCGACGACGTCGAGGCGAACGTACGGGGCTCGATCAAGGCGCTGACCGACAGTCCCTTCCTGGTCAACCGCGGTGAGGTCCGCGGCTTCGTCTTCGACGTTGCCGACGGCTCGTTGCGGGAAATCACCTGAGCTGCTCAAGCAAGCGGCCGCCCGAGCCGATCATCCGATCGGATGATCTTGCTCAACCCCTGCTGCGGGGCTCCGATGAAGTCAGGGCGTTCCATGGACTCCCTCCTCCCCCACCGCCGGCGCTTCGTCGCGATCGCGATCGTGCTCGCGATCGCCACCGCGCTCGTGATCGCAGCCCCTGAGGCGCTCGCCGGCGGCCACCACGGCCGCACGGGGCACAAGGGCCACCACGGGCACAAGGGCCACCACGGCCATAAAGGCCACAAGGGACACGGGCACAAGCACCACAAGGGCAAGGGGCCGGACGCCTTCCTGCCGCCCAAGGGCAAGGACTTCGCCGGCGTCTCCGACACCGGCCAGGGCTCCGACTACCGCCAGTACCGGGACACGACCGGCGCCCACCCCGCGGTGATGCAGTCCTTCGAGGGCTGGGGCTACGTGCCTCGGGAGGCGATCGCCCGCTGGTCCGACAGCCGTACCCGCGGCATGCTGAGCCTGTCGACGAAGTCGTGCTGGGATTGCAGGCCGGCGATCACGACCGGTGCGATCGCCGCGGGCAAGGGCGACCGCTATCTGCTCTCGCTCTCGCAGGCGCTGGCGAAGCGCCACAAGCCCACCTACATCCGGCTCTTTCCGGAGATGAACGGCTACTGGAACCCGTACAGCGCGTTCGACGCCGACGGCAAGCGACGCGGGCCCTCGAACTCGACCGCGAGCTTCAAGGCGTCGTGGAAGCGGACCGTGACGATCCTGCGCGGCGGCAAGCGGACGCAGGTGAACCGGGCGCTGAAGAAGCTGCGGCAACCGAAGCTGCAGGCAAAGACGAAGGCGAAGCTCCCGCACCCGAAGGTCGCCTTCGCCTGGGTGCCGCAGGCGCAGGGGTCGCCCAACGTGCGCGGGAACGCGGCCAAGGACTACTTCCCCGGCTACGCCTACGTCGACTGGGTCGGCGGCGACGTCTACGGCAAGTACCCGAGTCTCTCGGGCCTCACCTACCTGTATCGGCACTACGCGAAGCGCCCGTTCATGGTCGGCGAGTGGTCGCCGTGGAACCGCGACGACCCCGCGTTCGTCAAGAGCCTGTTCGGCTGGTCGAAGCGCCACAAGCGCTCGCGGATGCTCCTCTACTACCAGGGCTTCGGCGAGGGCAAGGTCAACGACTTCGAGATCACCGACTACCCGAGGAGCCTCGCCGTGTTGCGCAAGGAGCTCGGCTCGAAGAAGTTCCCGCGCTTCGCTCCGGAGGAGCAGAAGCACAAGAAGGGCGGCAAGGGCCACGGGCACAAGGGCCACGGGCACAAGGGCCACGGGCACAAGGGCCACGGCGGCCAGAAGGGCGGCAAGCGCGGCCGCTGAGTCACGCCCGCCCCCGCGCTGATGCCCGGGCGACGATGCGGTCCGTTCGCCGCACCCCGATTGCGGGCATGGTGGGGGTGTGGAGGTCGGCTTTCCCGAGGCACTGCTCACCGTCGGCATCCTGCTCGCGGCGGCCTCGGCGCTGTCCGGCTTCACGGGCGGGACCATCCTCTCGATCTCGGTGCTCTCGGTCGCCGCCGGCATCGGCCTCGCCCTGACGGGCGTGATCGACGTCGCCCCGGATGACACGGGGCTGATCGAGTTGATCGAGCTGGCGCTGATCCTGACCCTCTTGGCCGACGGGCTGATGGTCGAGCGCGAGCTGCTGCGCAGGGCGTGGCGGCCGCCCTTCCGCGCCCTCGCGGTCGCGCTGCCGCTGACGATCCTGATTCTCGGCGCCGGCGCGAAGCTGCTCTTCGGTGGGCTCTCCTGGGTCGAGGCCCTGCTTCTCGGGGCCGTTCTCGCACCGACCGATCCAGTCGTCACGTCCTCGCTCGTCGCCTCGCCGGGCGTGCCCAACGACATCAAGCACACGCTCAACCTCGAGTCCGGCCTCAACGACGGTCTCGCCCTGCCGATCGTGCTCCTGCTGCTGATCCTCGCGGCGCCGGGCGGCGACGCCGGTGGCGAGGCCCTGCGCCTGCTCGGCGAGGCGACCGCGGCCGTCGTGATCGGCGGTCTCGCCGGCTACTTCGGCGGCCGGCTGCTGGCCTGGATGCCACGGGAGCCGGCCCACCGCTACGAGAGCCTGTACGCGCTCGGCGTCGGCCTCATCGTGTACGGAATCAGCGACCTGACGATCGCGAACGGTCTCGTCGCCGTCTTCGTCTGCGGGATCGCGCTCGGCTCGACCAAGGAGGACCTGCCGGTCGCGTTCGTCCCCTTCAACGAGAACCTGAGCGCGATCTTCGAGGTCCTCACCTTCTTCGTCTTCGGCGCCCTCATCGTCGGCACCGGATACGGAGGCAGCATTCCCGCCCTGCTCGCCTTCATCGTCTTCGCGCTCGTCATCGCCCGCCCGGCGGCGATCATGGTGGCCTTCGTCGGGACCCTGATGCGGCGTGAGGGCCGCGCGTTCATCGCCTGGTTCGGCCCGAAAGGGGTCGCCTCGATGCTGTTCGCGCTCTTCGTGCTGCGCTCGCACGCCCCGGCGCGCTCGGTCGAGTTCGAGATCGCCTCCTTCGTGATCCTCGCCTCGATCATCGCCCACGGGGCCACCGACTCGTTCGGGGTCCGCTGGATCTCGAGCCGGATCAAAGGACCCAGCGCGAAGGTCGAGACGGGCGCAGAGACCGAGAGTGAGGCGGAGGTGGAGGGCGAGGCGGGGTGAGCGGCGCTCACGCAGGCGCCGGCTGCCGCCCCCGCAGGCTCGCCCGCCCCTCGGCGATGCAGCGATTCACCTTCGTGTACGTCCACCCAGTGATCGCCTGGATCTCGGCGTAGGAGCATCCGGCGGCCTGCAACGCCAGCGCCCGCCGCTCCTGCGGCTTCAGCGAGGCGAGGCGGCTTGCAGCGGCGATCAGCCGCTCGCGGCGCTCGAGCCGTTGCGCCGGACCCGGCGACGTGGAGCGGATCGCGTCCGGGTCGAGCGTGGCGGCCATCTCCGCCATGCGGCGTGTCCGCCTCCCCGCAGCCAGAGCCTCCCGGCGGGTGACGACGTGCATCCAGGCGGCGAGCGCGGCGCCCTCGAGCGCAGGCCCCTTACGGAGCAGAATCTCGACCGCTCGCCCGAGCGCGTCCTCGGCGTCCTGCGGCGAGGACGAGAAACGCCGAGCCGTGCGCTCGAGCTCGGCGTGACGCGCGCTCATCAACGCGGCGCCGCGAGCGATCCGGGCGCTCGCCTCGGCGTCTGCGATCCGGGTCGGGCTGCGCTGCGGCACGCCCCCTCCAACCCCGTGCGACGCCGGCGCGCCCCCTCCGGCTAACCCCCCTCGCGTTCGCCCCCGCGCAGACGCTCGAGCTCGGCGCTGACCTGCTCGAGGCTTCGCAGCCGCTCCGCGGCGGCGCGCTCGAGTTGCTCGATCAACTCGAGTCGCTCAGCCGCAACGTCTTCCAGCTCGCGGACGACCTCCAAGCGCTTCTCCGCTGCCGCGCGGTAGCCCTCCGCCTTGGCCACGAGCCTGCGCTCGAGCCCGAGGCGAATCGGCTGCACCGCCGCCGCGACGGCGTCGTCGAGGCGATCGCCGTAGAAGACCACGTTCGACCACTCGCCCGGCTCGGGGCCGTCCTCGCCGATCCCGATCCGCGTGTGGATCTCACCGTGGACGAAGATCGTCCAGCGGTCGAGGCCAAGCGCAGCCGCGCGCCGCGCGAGCTGCTCAAAGCTCCACGGGCAGCGGCCGTGCGATCCCGGCAGCTCGAGCCAGTGCTCGACCATGAGCAGCTCGGGCCGCAGCCCCTCCGCCCCGGCGAGCACCCGCTCCTCCATCCCCTCGACATCGACCTTGAGGAGACCCGGGGCAGCGGGGATCTCCCCCGTCTCGGCGAGCGAGGCGAGCGCGCGCGCCTCGACCTCGATGGGTTCCGAGAAGTCGTGCTCTTCGCCGGAGTCCGCGACGGCGGAGTCGAAAGCAGGTGCGGCGGCCCCGGCCGCCGTCCGCGCCTCGCGGATCGAAAGGCTTCCGTTCCCGTCCGCCGCCGCAAGCGCCAGCAGGCGCACGTCGTCGCGGTCCCCGAAGCGCGCCGCGAGCGCCCGGGCACCCCGCGGCGAAGCTTCGATCAGAGTCAGCGGCCCCCAGCCGCCGGCCAGCAGGGCCGCGGCGACATCGCCGCGCTCGGCACCGACGTCGATCGCTGTCGCCTCCGCGATCAGCGGACGCAAGACGTTCAGCAGCTCGAGCTCCGCCGCCTGCCCGTAGAGCGGCTCTGAGAAGACATCTTCTTCCGCCATTGCGACATTCTTGACCACCTTGCCGGAGACGGGCGCCGGAAGGGTCCCTGCCCCTACGATCCCCCGGGTGCGCCCGACGCTGCCGCCACGCCCCGAGCCCGTCACGGGCGAGTACTTCACGCCGCGCGACTGGCGGCGCATCTACCTGCGGCCGGGCATCACGCGCCTGATCGGGGGACTCTTCGCGCGCCTGTACTACGCGCGCGTCGCCGAGACCGTCTTCGGCTCGAGCTGGATGGGCTACCAGACGCTCAAATACCCCACCGACATGTGGACCTACCAGGAGATCATCGCCGAGACGTTGCCCGAGCTGATTGTCGAGACCGGGACCTGGCAGGGCGGCTCGGCGCTCTATTTCGGCCAGGTCTGCGACGGGGTCGGGCACGGGCGCGTCGTCTCGATCGACGTCGAGCCACAGGGCCCGCTTCCCGAGCACGACCGGGTCGAGTTCATGCGCGCCTCCTCCATCGATCCGCGGACGGTCGAGCGGGTCGCGGAGCTGGCGCGGGAGGCCGACGGCGTCCTCGTCATCCTCGACTCCGACCACAGCCGCGACCACGTGCTCGCCGAGCTCCGCGCCTACGCGCCGCTCGTGACCCCGGGCTCGTATCTGATCGTCGAGGACACGAACGTCAACGGTCACCCGGTGCTCCCCGATCACGGGCCGGGCCCGGCCGAAGCGGTGGCCGAATTCCTCGCCACCGACGATCGCTTCGAGCCCGACGCCGCCCGCGAGCGGCTGCTGCTGACCGCCTGTCCGGGCGGGTTCCTGCGCCGGCTTCGATGAGCATCACCGCCGAAAGCACGGCGATCGAGGGCGTCCGCGTCATCCGCTCCGCCCCCGTCGCCGACGAACGTGGCTCCTTCCTGCGGATCTTCTCCGCGGCGGAGCTCGAGACGGCCGGACTAGATCCGCATGTCGAGCAGGCGAGCGTCTCGGCCAATCGCGCCGCCGGGACGCTCCGCGGCATGCACTGGCAACGGCCTCCGCACGCGGAGAGCAAGCTGATCCGCTGCTCGGCGGGAGCGATCTTCGACGTGCTCGCCGATGTGCGGCCGGACTCGCCCACGTACGGCCGCTGGCTCGGTTTCGAACTGCTGGCCTCGGAGCCGGTCATGCTTTGGGCGGGACCCGGCATCGCGCACGGCTTCCAGACGCTGACCGAGGGCGCGGAGGTCACCTACATGATCTCGGTCGCCCACGAGCCGGATGCGGCCCGCGGCGCCCGCTGGGACGATCCGCTGCTCGGCATCGAGTGGCCGCAGCCGCCGCCGCCGGGACGCGTGATCAGCGCCCGCGACCGGGCCTGGCCCGACCTGCCCGCGCCGGAGGCCACGCGATGATCGACCGCGCCGCCGACGGCACGGTGCTCGTCACCGGCGGGACCGGGGCGATCGGTACGGCGCTGGCGGCGGCGCTGCGCGGACGGGGAGCCGCCGTCACCGCCCTTGGCCGTGGCGACGGCGATCTGCTCCAGGCCGGAACGGCGGCGAGGCTTATCGAGGCGCACCGGCCGGCGGCGCTCGTCCACCTCGCATGGGACGTGCGCGGGGAGGGATACGCCGACGATCCCGTCAACGATGCCTGGCTCCGCGCCAGCCTCGAGCTGCTGACCGCGTTCGAGGCGGCGGGCGGCGGGCGCGCGCTCGTCGCGGGCACCTGCGCCGAGTACGCCCCGGCTGCCTTCGCCGGCGGACCGGTCACCGAGGACGCACCGCTGATCGGTCCCGACGGCGACGGAGGCTCCCGCTATGCGCGTGCGAAGCGGGAGCTGTTCGAGCGCGCCCGCGCGCTGGAGGGGATCGATCTCCTGTGGCCGCGGATCTTCTACGTGTTCAGCCGCCGCGACGAGCCACCGCGGCTGCTCGGCGACCTGCGCCGCGCGGCTCGTGCCGGCGAGCGCCTCGTCGTCCACAGCGGCGGCCTCGAGCGCGACTATCTCCCGGCAGCGGCGGCCGGCGCCGCCTTGGCGGAGCTCCTCGCCACGGGCGCGAGCGGCCCGGTCAACCTGGGCTCCGGTCAGGCGCTACGCGTCGGTGAGCTCGCGGCGGCGGTGGCAGCCGCCCTCGGCCTCGACCCGGGCAACATCGATGATCGCGGCCTCGTGCCCGCCGGTGCGGCGCCGCGGATCGTCGCCGACACGAGCCGCCTCGAGTCCATCTGCGCGTGGCGGCCGCCCGAGTCGCCGGCCGCCGCCGTCGCGCTCGAGCTCGGCCCCGGGCATGAGGTGAAGCCGTGAGCGGCGAGCCACAGCTGTCCATCGCCATCGCCACCCACGCCGGACGCCGCGAGCCGCTCGGGGAGCTGCTCGACTCGATCGGAAGCGCGCTCACCGACGTTGCGCCGGGGCGGGTCGAGGTCTCGATCAGCGACAACGCCTCCGACGACGGCACGGCCGAGATGGTCGCCGAGGCGGCGACGGCGCTGCCCTGCGAGCTGCGCTACTCGCGCTTCGACTCGAACCGGGGGCTGGCAGCCAACCTGCACCAGGCGATCGCGAACGCGAGCGGACGCTTCTGCTGGACGGTCGGCTCCGACGAGAAGATCGCGCCTGAAGGGATCGCGAGGGTGCTGGCGGCAATCGAGCGCGCTCCCGATCTGAGCGGGCTCGTGGTCGGCTCGATCGACGTCGACCCCGAGGACGTCTCGCTGCGAACGCGCCAGCCGCCGGCTGCCTTCTTCCCTGACGCCACCCGGTTCACCGTCTACGAGGACCCCGATGCGATCCTCGCCGCGTGCGGCAACGCGTGGGGGGCGCTCTCCTGGAGCGTGCTCAACCGCCGGCTGTGGCTCTCCTCGGCCGAGGCGCGGGCCGAGCTGGTCGCGCGCAACCCCGTCTTCCCGCAGGTGATCGTGATGGCAGGCGCAGCGCTCGACCGGCCCCGCTGGGGATGGGAACCGGCCGTGTGCATCCACCGCCGCGGCGCCGACCCGTTCGTCTTCGAGTCGGCGCCCGTGTCGATGGCGCGCAAGTGGGCGCAGCTGCTCGGCGGCTGCTGCGACGCCTGGGCCGACGTGCTCGGCGGACGCAACCGACGCTGGCGACGCCAGGTCCGGCGCGTGCAGCGGGTCTGGGGTCGGGTTGAGGACGCGCGCGGCTGCAAGCTCTACGAGCGGCCGTCGCTCGCCGACCAGCTCGCCCTGCTCGCCGCGTGGAGCCGCTCGCTGTGGCCGTGTCGCGCCTTCTGGAGAGAGCTGCTGCCGGCGCTGCTCGCGCCGGCGCGCCTGACCCGGCGACTGCACGGCGTCGGCGACGAAGCTCGGGGCGCGGCGCCGCCGGCCGGCGGGCGCCCGAGCGTGGAGCTCGAGGCCGACCTTCCCGGGCGCGTTGCGGCGGGCGGCGTCTCACACGTCGCCGTGCGGGTCCGCAACGTCGACCGGACGCCGATACCGGGCACGGGCCCGACCGCGCTCGGCGTCTGGCAGCGGTGGCGGCGCAGCGACGAGGAGGCGCCGCTGCGGTGGGAGGAGCTCGGTGTCAACGAGCTCGCCAGCCAGCCCGTGGACGTGCAACGCCGCCTCCGGCCCGGGGCCAGCTCCGACGTCGACGTGGCCCTGATGGCGCCCACGGAGCCCGGTCGCTACGAGCTCACCGTCGCGGCCCACAGACACGGGATCGGGTGGCTCGACCTCAACGGGACGGCGGCCCCGCTGCGGCGGCGGGTAGAGGTCGTATGAGCGCTCGCAGCTTTCCGGCGATTCGGCGACGGAGCTGTCGCAGCTGCGGCGCCACGCTCGCGCGCACGGTGGTCGACCTCGGCGCGACCCCGCTCGCGAACTCCTACCTGACCGCCGACGAGCTGGACGGGATGGAGCCCTCCTACCCCTTGCGCGCGCGGATCTGTGGCGAGTGCCTGCTGATGCAGCTCGACGACTACGAGGCGCCGGAGACGATCTTCGGCGAATACGCCTACTTCTCGTCCTACTCCGACAGCTGGCTCGAGCACTCGCGTCGCTGGGCGGACGAGGCGGTGCAGCGCTTCGGGCTCGGGCCGCAAAGCCGCGTCGTCGAGCTCGCCTCCAACGACGGCTACCTGCTGCAGTACCTGCAGGGACACGGGGTGCCGGTGCTCGGGGTCGAGCCCGCGCGCAACGTCGCGGCCGTCGCCGAGCAGCGCGGGATCCCCACGGTCGCGAAGTTCTTCGGCAGGGCGCTGGCGCGGGAGCTGGCAGCGAGCTCGCAGGCCGACCTCGTCATCGCCAACAACGTCCTCGCGCACGTCCCGGACCTCGACGACTTCATCGGCGGGATCGCGATCCTGCTCGCGCCCGGCGGGACGCTGACCGTCGAGTTCCCGCACGTGGCCGAGCTCGTCGCCGACGTCCAGTTCGACACGATCTACCACGAGCACTTCTCCTACTTCAGCCTGCACTCGGCAGCAGCCGCGTTCGCCGCACGCGGGCTCGAGATCGTCGACGTCGAGCGGCTTCCGACCCACGGCGGCTCGCTGCGGATCCACGTCCGCCACGCCGGCGCGGCACCCGCCACCTCGCACGCCGGCGGCGCCGAGCGCGTCGCGACACTGCTCGAGGACGAGAGGGACGGGGGCCTGCACGATCCCGCCACCTACGCGCGGCTGGCCGAACGCGCGCCGGGCGTGCGCCGCGCCCTGCGTCGCTTCCTGGACGAGCAGGCGGAGGCGGGACGCTCGGTCGCGGCCTACGGGGCCGCGGCGAAGGGGAACACGCTGCTCAATTACTGCGGCCTCGGACAGCTCGACATCGGCTTCTGCGTCGACCGCAACCCGCACAAGCAGGGCACGTGGCTACCCGGCAGCCGGATCCCCGTCCTCGCGCCCGACGCGATCGACGAGCACCGTCCCGACGTCATCCTCATCCTGCCCTGGAACCTGCGCGAGGAGGTCGTCGGCCAGCTCGATCGCATCCGCGCCTGGGGCGGCAGCTTCGCGTGGCGCACCGCCGACGGCGTCGCTACCGGCTGAAACGCCGCTGGCGCGCCCCGGGAACCGGGATTCGTGCCTCCCGATCGCCGCTATCCTCAGGCCGCGATGAGCACGTGCGTAGTCACAGGCGGAGCCGGCTTCCTCGGCTCGCATCTCTGCGAGGCGCTGCTCGATGCCGGCCACCGCGTGATCTGCATCGACAACCTCGACACGGGCTCGCTGCGCAACCTCGAGCACATCAGAAGCTCGGAGTTCGACTTCGTCAACCAGGACATCACCGAGAAGGTCGAGATCGCCGGCGAGGTCGACTTCATCTACCACCTCGCCTCCCCCGCCTCGCCGATCGACTACTCGCGCCTGCCCCTGCACACGCTCAAGGTCGGCTCCTACGGCACCCACCACATGCTCGGCGTCGCCAAGCTCAAGCGCGCCCGCTTCATGCTCGCCTCGACCTCGGAGGTCTACGGCGATCCCCAGATCCACCCCCAGCCCGAGAGCTACTGGGGCCACGTCAACCCGATCGGCCCGCGCGGCGTCTACGACGAGGCCAAGCGCTACGCCGAGGCGCTGACGATGGCCTACCACCGCCAGCAGGGCGTCGACACCTGCATCGTCCGCATCTTCAACACCTACGGCTCGCGCATGCGCCCCCACGACGGCCGCGCGATCCCGACGTTCTTGCGCCAGGCGCTCCAGGACAAGCCGCTGACCGTCTTCGGCGAGGGCAGCCAGACCCGCTCCTTCTGCTACGTCGACGATCTCATCCGCGGCTTCATCAAGCTCGTCGAATCGGATGTGCACCTGCCGGTCAACATCGGCAACCCCGAGGAGAGGACGCTGCTCGAGCTCGCCGAGACCGTGATCGAGGTGACCGAGTCGCGCTCGGAGATCGTCTTCGAGGCGCTGCCGATCGACGATCCCCAGGTGCGCCAGCCCGACACCACCCGCGCCTCCGAGCTGCTCGGCTGGAAGCCCGAGGTCGAGCTGCGCGACGGGCTGCGGCGAACGATCGACGAGTCGGGCGTGGAGCGGCTCGTCGGCGCGGCCGACTGAGCCCCTCCTCGACGTGCAGGCGCTCCGCGTCGCCCACCTGACAGCGACCTTCCCGCCCTATCCGGGCGGCGCCGGCAACACCGCCTACCGCTTCGCCAAGGGCCAGGCGGAGCGCGGTCACCACGTCGAGGTCTTCACGGCCGACGCCGAGGGCGAGGCGCCCGACCCGGGGCGCGCGATCGTGCACCGGATCAAGCCCCGCTTCGCGATCGGGAACGCACCGCTGCTCCCGGAGCTTGCCCGCCTGGACGGGTTCGACGTCGTCCACATCCACTACCCGTTCATCTTCGGCTCGGAGCTGACGCTGCTCGCGCGGCTCCGCAAGAGCCGGCGGCGGGCGGCCCTGATCGTCCACTACAAGAACCGTCTGCTCGGCTCCGGTCCGCGCGGCGCCCTGTTCGAGGGCTACGAGCACTCCGTCGCCCCCGCCCTGATCCGCGCCGCCGACCGGATCCTCGTGCTGAGCGAGGACCATGCCCGCTCGGTCAGTTATCTGCGCAAGGCGCTGGAGCGAACGCCCGACCGCGTGATCGAGATGCCCAACGGCGTCGACACAGATCTCTTCTCCCCGGGCCAGGACGCCGACGGGGTCCGTGCCGAGCTCGGAATCGGTGGGGATGCAGTCGTCGTCGCCTTCGTCGCGACGCTCGATCGCGCTCACCACTTCAAGCGCCTCGACGTCGCGATCGAGGCCTTGGCACGCGCCAGATCGCGCGAGCTGCACCTGCTCGTCGCCGGCGGCGGCGAGCTGCTCGACGGCTTCCGGGCGCTCGCGCGCGAAGCGGGCGTCGGCAACCGAGTCCACTTCCTCGGCTCGGTCCCGCACCGGCGCCTGCCCGCGGTGCTGCGCGCCTGCGATCTGTTCGCGCTCACGACCGAGCCGCCGGAGTCTTTCGGGATCGTGCTGATCGAGGCTCTGGCCTGCGGGCTGCCGGCGATGGCGACCGACTACCCCGGCGTGCGAGCGGTGATCGACGAGGGTGAGACGGGCTTCCTCGTGCCCGCGGGCGATTCCGCCGCCGCGGCGGAGGCGCTCGACAGGCTCGTCCAGCTCGGAGCGGAGGGGCGGGCGCGGATGGGGACCGAAGGCCGCCGGCGCTGCCTCGAACGCTGGGCCTGGCCGGCCCTGCTCGACCGCATGGACGCTGCCTACGAGGAAGCGATCGCGGCCCGGCGCGCGAAGCTCGGCGAGGGGACCGGGGCGTGAGCGCCGTCCACGGGGGCACGGGGCCAAAACGCTCCATCCTGCTCGTCTCCTACTTCTTCCCGCCGACCCGGGACACCGGCGCCCAGCGCCCCGCAGCGATGGCCAAGTACCTGTCGCGGCTCGGACACCGGGTGACGGTGCTGACGACACAGGCGTTCGGCGCCGGAGACGCCGGACCCGGTCTCGAGGACGTCGACGTGATCAGGGCCGCCGACATGCAGGCGTGGCGGGCGCGCCGGGCCGGCCACGAACGCATCGACTCGCTCTTCGACTCCGATACCTACTCCGGCCGACCGCACCCGCTCGCCTATGCGATCTGGCCGGAGCCGCTGCGGCTCGCGTGGGGACCGTTCGCCCGGCGCGAGGCGCTGCGAGCCCACGGCAGGCTCGGCTTCGAGGCCGTCATCTCGACCTCTCCGCCGGAAACCGCCCACCTGATCGGCCGCGCCCTGCACCGGCGCGGCGTGCCCTGGATCGCCGACGTCCGCGACGCGTGGACCTTCGAGCCGCTGCGGCCCGCTTTCCCGCTCGCCATCCAGCGTCGACTCGACGAGCGCATGGAGCGCTCCGTCCTCGGCGCCGCCGACCGCGTCGTCTGCGTGAGCGAGCCGGCAGCCGCGGATCTACGCGAGCGCGGCATCGCCGAACCCGCTGTGATCGCAAACGCCTGGGATCCCGACTCCGAGCCGGGTGACCAGGCTCTGTCGGCGACCGCGAAGCTCCTCGACCCCGACCGGATCTCGGTCCTCTACGCAGGGCGCTTCGGCAGTTACGGTCGCGACCCCCAGGCGCTCGCCGAGGCGATCCGCCTGCTCGGCAGCGAGCGTCCCGAAGAGGCGGCAAAGCTCGAGCTCGCGATCGCGGGGCCGCTGCGCCCGGACGAGCGCGAACTCTTCGAGCCGCTCGCGAGCGGCCCGCTGAAACTGACCCTGCTCGGCAGCCTCGAGCGGGAACGCTCGCTCGCCCTGCAGCGACACGCCGACGTGCTGCTGCTGCTCGCCCAGCCCACGCGGAGCCAGCTCGTCAACTTCAAGCTCTTCGAGTACCTGGCCGCGGGCCGGCCGATCCTGGCGCTGTGCGCGGGGACCGAGGCGGGCCGGATCCTCGGCGAGGCGGGGACGCCGACCGTCGCCGCCGACGACCCGGCCGCGATCGAGGCGGCGCTGGCATCCGTTGCCGGCGGCGAGCTGCAACCCCCCGACCCGGCGCTGCTCGGCCGCTACTCCTACCCCGCCGCCGCCGCCGCGATGGCGGCGGTCGTCGAGCGGGCGATCGAGGCTCGCGCACCGCGATAGATGTCACATCGTGCACCGCGGGCGGTGCCTTATGTGCCTCGTATCGCGGTCCGACGACCCTGGAGGGTCAGCTCGTCCCGGCGGTCGCCGGCATCTCGTTCGCCTCGAACCACTCCACGGTCCGGGCGATGCCCTCCTCGAGGCGTGACCTCGGCCTCGAAGCCGGCGAGCTCGCGGGCCTTGGATGACGTCGAGCCCGCGCTTCATCTGCCCGTCGGGCATCGAGGCGTCCCAGACGGTCTCGCCCTCGAAGCCGGCGGCGCTCGCGATCGCCTCGGCGAGGTCGCGGATCTTCGTCTCGCGGCCGACGCCGAGGTTGACGGGCTCGGAGACGTCGAGGTGCTCGGCGCAGAGGATCAGGCCGCGAGCGGCATCGTCGACGTAGAGGAACTCGCGCGAGGGCTCGCCCTGAGCCCCAGAGGGTGACGTCGCGATGCCCGTCGGCGGCCGCCTCGACGTACTTGCGGACCATCGCCGCGATCACGTGGCTGTCCTCGAGGTCGAAGTTGTCGTCGGGCCCGTAGAGGTTGGCGATCACCGGCGCGCAGGAGTCGAAGCCGTACTGGCGCCGGTAGGTGTCGCTGAAGACGATCAGCATCTTCTTCGCGAGCCCGTAGGGCGCGTTCGAGGGCTCCGGGTAGCCGTCCCAGATCGTCTCCTCCCGGAACGGGACCGGCGTGTGCAGCGGGTAGGCGCAGACCGAGCAGGCGGCGACGAGCTTGTCGACGCCGAGCTCGCGGCAGGCCTCGAAGACGTTGGCGCCCATCATCAGGTTGTCGTAGGCGAGCGGCGCCGGATTGCGGCGGTTGAAGCCGATGCCGCCGACGTTGGCGGCCAGGTGCAGCACGACCTCGGAGCCGGCCAGCGCCTCGCGCGTCGCCGCCTCGTCGCGCAGGTCGTACTCGGCGGAGCGGATCGCCTTCGCCTCGGCGCCGAGCTCGCTCCAGCATCCGCATCACCGGCTTGCCGAGGAAGCCGGCGCCGCCGGTGACGGCGACCGTCTTGCCCTCCCAGAACGACGGGTCGGGCTGCGCTGTCTCGGCCACGCTCACGTCACCTCGTGGCTGAAGCGGTTGACCTTGCCGGCCAGCGCCGCCTCGAGCGCGGCGATGTCGGCGTCGACCATGATCTCGACGAGCTCGGTCGAAGCGACCTCGGGCTCCCAGCCGAGCTCTCGTCTTCGCCTTGCGTCGGATCGCCCTGCAGCGCGTCGACCTCGGTCGGGCGGAAGTAGCGGGGGTCGATCTCCACGTAGCTGCTCGAAGTCGCCGAGCCCGGCGTGCTCGAAGGCGTGCTCGCAGAACTCGCGCACCGTGTGCATCTCGCCGGTGGCGATCACGTAGTCGTCGGGCTCGTCGTGGGCGACGATCAGCTGCATCGCCCGCACGTAGTCGGGCGCGTAGCCCCAGTCGCGCTCGGCGTCGAGGTTGCCGAGATAGAGCTTGTCCTGCAGGCCGGCCTTGATCCGGGCGACCGCGCGGGTGATCTTGCGCGTGACGAAGGTCTCGCCGCGGCGCGGGGACTCGTGGTTGAAGAGGATCCCGTTGGAGACGTGCATGCCGTAGGCCTCGCGGTAGTTGACCGCGGCCCAGTGCGCGGCGACCTTGGCGACCGCGTAGGGGCTGCGCGGGTAAAAGCGCGTGCTCTCCGACTGCGGCGGCGGCGTCGCCCCGAACATCTCCGAGGAGCCGGCCTGATAGATGCGGGCGTTGCAGCCCGGACTCGCGCACCGCGTCGAGCATCCGCAGCGTGCCGGCGCCGGTGATGTCGAAGGTGTACTCGGGGATCTGGAAGGAGACGCCGACGTGGCTCTGGGCGCCGAGGTTGTAGATCTCGTCCGGCTGCAGCTCGTAGATCCGGTGCGTGAGCGAGACCGGGTCGGAGAGATCGCCGTAGTGGGTGAAGAGCCTGACCCCCTCCTCGTGGGGGTCGCGGTAGAGGTGGTCGATGCGGGCCGTGTTGAAGGAGGAGGAGCGGCGGATGATCCCGTGCACCTCGTAGCCGAGGCCGAGCAGGTGCTCGGCCAGATAGGAGCCGTCCTGCCCGGAGATGCCCGTGATCAGCGCCTTCCTATTCGTGCCCGCACTCATCGAACGCGCCTATGGTGGCATGCCCGGCGCCTCCCGGCGCAGCCGCCGTGGCGGCGAACGTGGCGCGCCGGTGCCCCCGCCGCAGGGTCCCCAGCCTCAGCCGCCGGCGGGTCGCTCGGCGATGATCACGTCCTGGCCGAGCAGCGAGTCGCCGCCGCGGCCGGCCCAGGCGCCGGGACGGACCTCGAGGACCCGCAGGCCGGCGCGCTCGTGCATCGCCCGCACCTGCTCGGAGTCGATCGCGATCATGTACTCGGGCGTCTCGGGGTCGAAGGAACGGAAGGGGTTGCCGCGCTCGTCGCTGAGGTGGTGCTCGAGGCGCAGCGGCGGCTTCGTGTCGCCGAAGATTCCGGGCCGGCGTAGCTCCCCCGCTTCGAGCTTCGCCTCGACCTCGGGGTCGATCAGAAACCAGGTGCCGACGAGTCGCCCACCGGGTCGCAGCACGCGGGCGGTCTCGGCCAGGTAGTGCTCGCCCTCGAACGGCCGCAGGTGCGTATAGAGCGAGCCCGCGACGGCGACGTCGAAGCTCCCATCCTCGTACGGGAAGACGAACTCGGCGGCGCGCTGGCTGCCCTTCGGGTTGTACTGGAGGTTCTCGAGGTCGGCGAGCTGGAAGTGGAAGTTCGGATAGCGCGAGCTGATCGCCTTCCGGCACCAGGCGATCGACTTCGGCATCACGTCGAAGCCCTCGTAGGTGCCCGAGGGGCTGAGGCGCGGGTCAGCGCCGCCGCCATCCGGCCCGGACCGCACCCGACATCGAGCACGTCGGAGTCGCGGTCCATGCCCCCGGCCTCCTCCATCAGGTCGACGAGGCGGCCGCCGACACCCGCGATCTGCGACGGCAGGTTCAAGCGCCGCGGCGGCAGCATCGGGTTCCGCTTGCCCGCGCGTGCGTCCTTGAAGTCGAGCCAGGCCCGCATCGCCCAGCGGCGCCCGCGGGTGGCGCGGCGCCGGGCCGCGTTCAGGGCCGACCGTGAGCTGTGCGCGAGGGTCCCCATGGAGAAGAGGCGTCAGGGTAGCTGCGGCGCGGCTCGGCGGACCGCCTCCCGGAACTATCCTTGGCCGCGATGAGCAGCCCGAACGAGCCTTCCCAGACCGCCGAGGACACCACCTACCGCTACATCGCCCCCGTCGTCGGGCCCGACGACGAGCGCCGGATCACCGACTCCGGGATCGAGCTGAAGCGGGTCTACGAGAGCGACGACGTCGCCGACGGGCTCGACGAGCGCCTCGGCGAGCCCGGCGCCTATCCGTTCACCCGCGGGATCCACGAGGGCATGTACCGCGACCGGCACTGGACGATGCGCCAGTACGCCGGCTTCTCCAGCCCCGAGGACACGAACGAGCGCTACAGGTACCTGATCGAGCACGGCTCGACCGGCCTGTCGATGGCCTTCGACCTCCCGACGCAGCTCGGCCGCGACTCGGACGAACCGATCTGCGAGGGCGAGGTCGGCCGCACCGGCGTCCCGATCGACACGATCGAGGACATGCGGATCTGCTTCGACGAGATCCCGCTCTCGGACGTCTCCACCTCGATGACGATCAACGCTCCCGCCGCGGTCCTGCTGCTGCTCTACGAACTCGTCGGTGAGGAGCAGGGCGTGGAGTCGAAGGCGCTGCGCGGCACCGTCCAGAACGACGTGCTGAAGGAGTACATGGCGCGCGGGAACTACATCTACCCGCCCGAGCCGACGATGCGGCTGACGACCGACATCTTCGAATACTGCGCCGAGCAGCGTGCCGAAGTGGAACACGATCTCGATCAGCGGGTACCACATCCGCGAGAAGGGCTGCTCGGCCGTGCAGGAGGTCGCGTTCACGCCTCAGCAACGCGATCGCCTACGTCGAGGCGGCGCTCGAACGCGGCCTCGAGATCGACCAGTTCGCGCCGCAGGCTCGCCTTCTTCTTCAACGGCCACAACAACGTCTTCCAGGAGATCGCCAAGTTCCGCGCCGTGCGCCGGATGTGGGCGGAGATCGTCCGCGACCGCTTCGGCTCCGAGAACCCGAAGTCGCAGATGATCCGCTTCCACACGCAGACCGGCGGCGTCACGCTGCAGGCCCAGCAGCCCGAGGTCAACATCATCCGCGTCGCCCTGCAGGGCTTCGCGGCCGTCTGCGGCGGCACCCAGTCGCTGCACACGAACGGCTTCGACGAGGCGCTGGCGCTGCCGACCGAGCGCTCGGCGCGGATCGCGCTGCGGACCCAGCAGGTGCTCGCCTACGAGTCCGGCGCCGCCGACACCGTCGACCCCTTCGCCGGCTCCTACTTCGTCGAGTCGCTCACCGACGAGATCGAGCTGCGCGCGAAGGAGCTGATGTCGCAGGTCGCCGAGCAGGGCGGTTCGGTCGCAGGCCCTCGACTTCATGCAGAAGGAGATCGAGGAGTCCGCCGCCAGCTACCACGAGCGCTACAGGACGCGGCCAGGACATCATCGTCGGCGTCAACAAGTTCGTCACCGAGACGCCGGACGAAGTCGACATCCTCAAGGTCGACCCGGAGGCCGAGGTGCGCCAGGTCAAGCGCCTGACGCGAGTTCAAGGAACGCCGCGACGCCGCTGCGGTCGAGGAGGGCCTGCGCGCGCCTGCAGGACGTCGCCCGCGGCGACGGCAACATGCTGCCGGCGATGAAGGAGGCGCTGCGCGCCAACGCCTCGATCGGCGAGGTCTGCGGAGCGTTGCGCGAGGTCTTCGGCGAATACCAGGGCGGCGCCTTCTTCTAGTGCGGCGGCGCCCTCTGACACGGCGCCTGAGCGCACCCGCGGCCCGCTTATGCCGATGAGCCCGGGCCCCGGGGACGCGCTCGAGTGGGTCGCCGAGGACGAGTTCCGGATCGGGCCCGTCTCCTATGTCTGCCGGCCGCGAATCGATCCGTTCCCGTCCGCCGCCGACCGGTTCTGCCTGCGCAAGCCGCGCGAGGCCATCGAGGCCTACGCGGAGCTGCTCGAGCGCCTGGCCCCGAGGCGGATCTTCGAGGTCGGCCTGTACGAGTGCGGGAGCACCGCATTGATCGCCCAGCTGGCCCGGCCCGAGAAGCTCGTCGGCGTCGACATCGAGCCGCGCACGAACCCGGCCGCCGACCGCTTCGCCGCCGCGAACGGCTTCGCGGAGGCAATCTCGCTGCACTGGGAGGTGGACCAGGCGGACGCCAAGCGGCTGCGGAAGATCGCCGCCTCCGAGCTCGGCGGTGAACCGCTCGACCTCGTCATCGACGACGCTTCGCACCTGCTCGACGAGAGCCGCGCCACCTTCGAGACGCTGTTCCCGCTGCTCCGCCCCGGCGGCCTCTACGTCCTCGAGGACTGGGCCTGGGCGCACGCGCCGCTGCCGCTGTGGCCCGACCGCCAGCCGCTCACCGTGCTCGTCGCCGAGCTCACGATCGCGTGCGCGGCCCGGCCCGAGCTCGTCGCCGGGCTCGAGATCGACCGCGGCTGGGCCGTGATCGAGCGCGGGCCCGCCGAGCCGGACGAGCCCTTCGCTCTCGCGGATGCCCTCGGCGAGCGCGGCCGAAGGCTGGTGGCCGCGATGCAGGAGGGCGGGCGCATCTCTCCGCGAGCCGAGCGCGAGCGGTCCGAGCGCCGGCGCTCCCGCCTGCCGTGGCGATGACGGCGGACCCGGGCCGGCCGAGCGGAGCCCGGGCCCGGGCCTGGCGGTCCGAGCTGCGGCGCCGCCGGCCACCCTTCGCGGCGGCCGTGGCCGCCGACGCCCGCGCCAGTGGCCGCCCGCCGGCGGCGCTGCTCGCCGACCCCGCCTTCCTGGCGCTCGCCGTCTACAGGGCGCGCTCGCGCCTGCACGCTCTCGGCGTGCCCGTCCTGCCGCGCCTGCTGCACCGGTTGTCGATCGCGCTCGGCCGTCTGTATGTGGGCGATCCGGTCGTGATCGATGCGGGGGTCAGGGTCCCCGAGGGCCGTGCCGTCGTGGATGGCCTCAGCAGCGTCGGGCCCGGGACGACGATCGGGCCCCGGACGACGATCGGCCTGCGCGCGGGCGATCTGCATGGGCCGACGATCGGGGCCGGCGTCGAGATCGGGGCCGGTGCCCGGGTCGTCGGCGCGGTGACGGTCGGCGACGGGGCCGGCATCGCGCCGGGGTCGGTGGTCGTCGACGACGTCGCGCCGGGCACGCACGTGGCCGGGCTCCCAGCCCGCCGAGGGGGCGGGGCGGCGGACGCGGGGCCGACATCGCCGGAGCCGGGCGATGGCTGACCCGACCCCACAGCCCCGGCTCTGGCGCGCGCTGGCGGCCGACGCGTGCGTGACCGCCGCGAACCAGAGCCGCCCGCAGCCGGGCCCGAGCGGGCCCGCTGTCCTCGCGACCTGCCTGCGGCTCGCCTGGGAGACCGACGCGTTCGCCGCCCAGGCCTGCGCCCGGGCGGCGGCGCGGCTGCGCTCCCGCGGACTCCCCCTGCTGCCGCCGCTGCTCGCGGCCCTCGCCCGCGCTCTCGCCGGCGTCAGCATCGGACCCGAGGTCCGCGTGCGTCCCGGCGTCTACATCGCCCACGGCGAGGTCACGATCCGCGGCCGGGCCGAGATCGGCCCCGAGTGCGTGCTCTCGCCCTTCATCGAGATCGGTCCCGCGGCCGGCGTCGCCGACGGTGCGGCGCCGCGCCTCGGTCGTGGCGTCCGCGTCGGCACCGGCGCCCGCCTCAGCGGCGCGATCGAGATCGGCGACGGTGCCCGGATCGGCGCCAACGCGTCCGTCTCGACCGACGTCCCCGCCGGCGCGACGGCGGTCGGAAACCCGGCGCGGATCGTTCCCGGCCGAGGACGCGACGCAGGGGCCGCGACGGACTAGCCGCTAGCCGCCGTAGCCGAGCTCGGACAGCTTCGGGCCGATGATCTCGGCGACGAGCTCCTGCTCGCCGGCGCTCAGGTTCTCCCGCCACAAGCCCGGGCTCGCGGCCCGGTTGAAGCTGAGCGCTCCCTTGTCCTCGACGCGCTCGAACGAATGCGCTTCGGCGATCGCGGCGACGAACTCCGGCGGCGCCTCGAGCCCGAGCCAGGCGAAGATGGCGCCGAGCCCTTCCGCGGGCTCGGCCAGCAGATCCTCGTAGCGGACGCGGTGGCGCAGCTCCGGCGGGTGGGCCGCGTACGCGGCCCCAATGCTCTCGATCCGCGCCAGCCAGGCGGCGGCGCTGTAGGCGATCAGCTCCTCCCGGTCGGGTGCCCCCCTGCGGCCGACCACCTCGGCCATCCAGGCCCCCGGCTGATAGGCCGCGAGCTCGGAGTCGACCACGTCGCGTCCGTCGCGAAGCAGGAAGATCATTCGCGACCCGGGCAGGAGCCGCATCAGCTCCGGCGCGCCCTGAGCACCGTTGGGCTCCTTGACGACGGCCAGTGGCTCCCGGCCGAGCTCGGCACCCAGCCGGCCCAGGATCAGCTCCCGCAGCGGGCGCTCCCAGACGTCGCGGCTCGCGTCGCTGAAGAAGTACTCGGGGCGGTCGCGAACGATGTCCGGAAGCAGCATCGGCCTGCCGCCGAGAGCCTCCGGCCACAGCGGCGCCAGATGGGCACCGATCAGCGGCTCGTTGATCGCCGCGATGCGCGCGTGGGCGGCGATCATCCGCATGAGCCAGCTCGAGCCCGAGCGGGGTGAGCTGAAGAGCCAGACGAGCCGGCGCTCGAAGCGCTCGACTCCGGAAGAGCGCAGGGCCGCCACGGCGGCGATGGTAGCGGCGCGAAGGCGCGGCGCAGGCGCTCACAGCTCCGGCCGGGCCGAATGCCTGCGCTACCCTGACCGCCCATGTCAGGGATCAAGACGAGGCTTTCGAATCCGCTCAAGCGCCGCTCCCGTGCGACCCCGAAGGGGCGCATCGAGGAGCTCACCCGCGAGAACCGCAATTCGCCCAGCAGCGAGACCGAGCGCCAGCTACTGCGGCTCCGCCACCGGGCCTTCATCGAGAACGGTTCCGGCGAGAAAGCGAGCGGGCTCGTCGAACCGGCTGCAGGCGAGATCGAGCTCGGCCTCGACCACGGCGTGCCCGTCATCGATCGCGAGCAAGCGAACGCCGCGACCGTCCGGTCGGCGATCCTCCGCTACGGCTCAGTGCGCATCCGCAAGCTCTTCGACGAGGCCGCCGCAGCGCGCTTCGTCGCCGATATCGACAAGACGTTCGAGGCCTCGGCCGCCTACATGGAAGCGGAGGAGGCCGGCGCCGTCGACGACTTCGAGGGCGGCCCGCTCGCCCCCTGGTTCCACCCGTTCAAGCCGCTCCCCGGCTACACGCTCGGCGGCGGCCGCAACTGGAACAAGAACCAGAGCTCGATCTGGGCCGCGGACTCGCCCCGGCTGATGTTCGAGCTGATCGAGGAGTTCGAGCGCTCGGGCGTGACGAAGCTGACGACCGATTACCTAGGGGAACGCCCCGCGCTCTCGATGAACAAGGCCGTGCTGCGCCGCGTCAGCGCCGACGGAGCCGGCGGCGCCGACTGGCACCAGGACGGTGCCTTCCTCGGCGCCGGCATCCGCAGCCTCAACGTATGGCTGGCGCTGACCCCCTGCGGCGAGACCGCCCCGGGGATGGACGTCGTCGGCCGCCGGCTCGAAGAGATCGTCCCGACCGGCCGCAACGGCGCGAACTTCAACTGGTCGGTCGCGGCGTCCGACGCCGAGGAGGCGGCGGGAGAGGCCGGGATCGTCCGACCCGTCTTCGAGGCCGGCGACGCGCTCCTGTTCGATCACCTGATGCTGCACCGGACCGCAGCCGAGCCGACGATGCCCGACAAGCGCTACGCGATCGAGACCTGGTTCTTCGCCCCGTCGGCCTACCCCGACAAGCAGGTCCCGCTCGCTCTCTGAGCCTGCGGCCCGCACGCGCGAGGCAGCAATGAACAACGTCTTCGGGAGGATCCGCACGTCGTTGGGGCCGGCGCCCACAGGGCCGAAGCAGCCCGAGCCCGACGACGACCCCGAGCTCGAGTCACGGCTGATGTGGATGTGGGGCTCGCCCCGCTCTGGCAGCACCTGGCTGCTGCGGCTGCTGGCGCACCCGCTCGAGCCCGATCCCGACACCCTGATCGGGTTCAAGCCCCCCGACGGGAGCGGCACCTATGACGCGCTGCCGATCGACGAGAGCTTCATCTCCAACCACCTCGCGCCGGCGCTCGCCGACCCGCGGATCGTCGACGGCCGCTGGGTCCCCGGCACGATCAACAACCTCCTCGGTGGGCGCCCCGCCTACGCGTACTCGGACGCCTACCGCTACGCCTGGGAGCCGGCCGCGCGGCGCTTCGCGCTGACCAGGGTCCAGGCGGTGATCGACCGCGCCCGCGCTGCCGACGTGGCGTTCGCCCCCGGCTTCCGGGTGGTGATCAAGGAGACGAACGGCTCGCACGCCGCCGACATCGTCATGCGGACTATGCCCCAGGCGCGCCTGCTGCTGCTGATCCGCGACGGCCGGGACGTGGTCGACTCGCTCATGGACGCCTACCAGCCCGGCGGCTTCTTCGCGAACAAGCAGGGGTACGCCTTCGAGACCACCGACCAGCGGTCGGAGGGCCTGCTGTGGGCGGCGCGTCTATGGGCCTGCAACACGGACATGACGCTGCGCGCGATGGAGGAGCACGACCCGGCCCTGTGCCGGACGGTGCGCTACGAGGACCTCCTCAGCGACGGGGCCGCCGAGCTCGCCGGCGTGTACGAGTGGCTCGGGCTCGAGCGCACGCCCGAGCAGGTCGCCGCGACGGTGGAGGCGCTCTCGTTCAGCAAGCTGCCGAAGCAGCAGACGGGGCCGAAGACGCGCAACCGCGCCGCGAGCCCCGGCCTGTGGCGCGAGAACCTGAGCGCTTCCGAGCAGCGCGCGGTCAACGACATCTGCGGGCCGTTGCTGGGAAGGTTTGGCTATGAGCTCTGAGGCACCGCCGCACACGCAGGCGCCCCCCGCGGCCGCACCCGCTCCGGCCTCCCGGTTCGCCCCCGGCCTGTTCGGTCGCACCTCGGCCGCGTCCGGCCCGGGCGAGTTGCATGCCGAGTGGACCGTGGCGGCGATGCTGCGGCCGGCCGCGCGGGACGTGCTGGCGCTCGCCGAGCGCCCGCCGCGGGCGCTGTGCGCGGGCTGCGAGGGCTGGCTCTGCGCGCAGCTGCTCGATTGGGGCTTCCCGGCCCTGACCGCCGTCGATCGCGACCCCGAGGCGCGGGCGACGCTCGAGCGCTGGCGCGACGGGCTCGCGTTCGCGCCGTCACGCTGGAGCGTCGCCGAGGGCGAGCCGACCGGCACGTTCGAGCTCGTCATCGCGGACGAGCGCCACCGCGAGAGCGGGATCGGGAGCTCCGCGCTGCGCGCCCTCGGCGGCCGCGTGATCGTGATCTGCGCCGAGCCGGCGGCGCGGGCCGCGGCCGAACGCGAGGCCGGTCGCGTGCCCTCCCCCCTCCCGGCCCCGGCCGACGCCGAGGAGCGCTTCGTGCGCGGCGCCTGGGCCCTGCTCGAGATCGAAGCCGGCGGCGATGGACGATAAGCAGTTCGAGCGCAAGCTCCAGCCGGCCCTCGGCTTCGGCGAGCGCCGTGGACCGGCGGCCGCCGAGCCGCTCGCCGAGCCGGCTCCGGGCTCGCGCGAGGCGGCGCTGGCGGAGCGCCGCGGGGCTCTCGCCGACGCGGAGGAGGACGCCACCTTCCGAGCGCTCGCCCCGCTCGCCGCCGGGCGCCGGGCGCTCGTCGTCGGCTGCGGTACCGGCGCCGGTGTCGGCGCCCTGCTCGCCGCCGGCGCGGCGAACGTGGTCGGCACCGACAGCGATCCGCGGGCGCTCGAGCTCGCCGCGCGAACCCACGCCGCGGCCGGGGCGCTGTTCGAGCGGGCCGAACCCGAGGCGCTTCCCTTCGCCGCGGGCTCGTTCGGCCTCGTCATCTGCGTCGGGGCGCTCGAGGAGAGCCCGGGCACGGCACCGGTGCTGGCAGAGCTGCGTCGTGTGCTCGAGCCCGGCGGCTTGCTGGCCGTCTCGGTCGCTGTCGCCCGCCAGGACGAGGCGCTGGCCGACCCGGCGCTCGTCTTCGCCAACCGGGAGCTCTACGCTCGCCGCGCCTCGCTCGGCGCCGCGCTGCTGCCGCTCGAGCGCGAGCCCGACGACGGTGCCGGCCCCGAGCTCGACGTCGCCTGGCTCGGGACCGAGCCGGCTGAGCGACGCTCGGTGCTCATCGTCGCCTCCGACGAGTCGCTGCCACGGCTCGCGCCGACCGCGTCGCTGATCGGCATGCGGGAGCTCGCCGACTATCGCGCCACGGTCGACGCGTGGGAGCAGCGCGCCCGCAGGGCGGAGGCCGACGGCGCCGCCAAGCACTGGGAGCTCGTCGCCAGCAGGGAGGCGCAGCGCCGGCTGCGCAAGCGCCTGTGGCACCTCGAGCACCGGCCCCTGCGGCGGATCTTCCGGCTGCTGACGGGCCAGCCCTGGAAGCTCTCCGAGGGGCCGCCGATCCGACCGCCGGAGCGCGAGTCGGAGCCCTGGAGCTGAGCTCGGCGGCTCAGCGGCGCGCCGGCGCCGCGTCCGGCGGCGAGGCGCCCTCCTCGAGCTCCTCGGCGCTGCGGTGGTACGGAGGGAAGGGAAGCCGCGGCGCCCTGAGCATCCCGCGCCGCTCCCACTTGCGCCGGAACGCGATCTGCGCCCGGATCCAATCCTCGCGATAGTGGCCGGGACCGACGCTGTTGCGGTGGTGGACGACGTCCATTTCGACCGCGAGCACGTTCCTGCCGCGCTCCCGCGCCTGGAAGCAGATGTCGGCGTCGTAGCCGTGAAAGCCCGGCCCGACCTCCTTCTCGTCGAAGCGCAGCTCCTTGATCGCCCAGCGCGAGAAGGCGAGCAGGTAGCCGTCGACCATGTCCACCTCTCCCGTGCTGCCCATCCCCGAGACCTCCTCGCCCTTCAGCATCGGCGTCTCGTAGAGGATCTCCGGATCGATCGGCGCGAGCACGGTCGAGCCGACACCGTGATCGTGGACCCACCAGTCGATGCCCTGCACGCCGACGGCGCCGATCGTGCCCACGATCGCCACGCGCGGGTCCGCCAGCCCCCAGCGCACTTTTTCCTCGAACCAGCGGTCGCGGATCTCGGTGTCCTCGTGCAGGAGCACGAGCGTCTCGATCCGCGGGTCGGCGGCCGCCTGCTCGAGCATCTCGTTGCAGGCCGCGAACAGGCACTTGCGGCCGCGGACCTCGATCAGCCGGTCCTCCTCCCGCATGCAGCGCTCGATTCCGGGCTTGGCGAAGCGCTCGTACTTCTCCTCCGAGGCGATCGCGCAGCCGTAGGCGATCATCGCGGCCGGCTCACTGACCGCGGTGATGCTCCACGAACCGCCCCTCCTGGGTCTCGCGGTTCGCAGCCCGCTGCCGGGCCCGGGCGCGCTGCGCCGCCATGCGCTTGCGGTCGCGCCAGTTGAAGTAGCTGCTCAGGCCGGGCACCTTGCGGAGGCCGCGGTAGGCGCGGTAGGGAAGCGACTCGTCGATCCGGCGCAGCCGCGCGCGCTCGCGCATGAGCAGCCGATGGCGCTCCTGCAAGAGCTCGCGCTGGACGTCGATCTCGCGCAGCAGGCCTTCGATCGTCAGGTCCTGACGGCGCCGGTCGAGCTCGGCGTCGACCCGGGCCTGGCGATCCGTCTGCGCGTAGTTGGCGACCGACTGACGCGTGGCCTCGACCATCCGATCGGGCTGGCCCGCGTACTCGGTCTCGGTGTCGAGGCCGGTCCCGTTGCCCTCGCTCGGAGTGCCGACGCCGCTGAGCTCGAGCGCGCCGGTGACGAAGTATTCGGGCCGCTCGGGCTTCGGGTCGCCGACGCCTTCGCCGACGCGGCGGAGGTAGCCGCGCGGGTTCTGGGTCAGCAGGAAGCGCTCGCGCCAGCGGTCGAGCTCGAAGGGCGGGTTCTCGTTCGAGCCACGCGTCGAGCGCCTCCGAGGGGCCGGGGACGGCCTCGGGCCGCACCGGGCGGCCGCCGAGGAAGGTGTCCTCGACGATCAGATAGCACCCGGGGGTGACCAGATCGGCGTAGAGGTGCAGCTCCTCGAGCACGTGGTGGGCGCGGTGGTCGGAGTCGAGATCGATCATCGTCCGCTTGCCGCTGCAACGCGACGCGATCTCGGAGACGATCTTCGGATCGGTCGAGCTGCCCTCGAGCAGCTCGACCCGCGGATGCTTGCGAGCACGCTCGTAGACCTCGCGCGTGTCGATGTCGACGGCGACCACCTTGCCGTCGATCCCGAGGCCGTCGAGCAGGGTCGCGAACAGGAGTGCGCTGCCGCCGAGGTAGACGCCGGTCTCGACGATCACCTCGGGGCGGGTCTCGGCGATCACCTGCTGCAGGACGAGGATGTCGGCGGGCGACTTGACGAGCGGAACGCCGAGCCAGGTCGTCGTCGCGAAGGTCTGGTCCTTGAGCGCGTGGAAGGCGCTGGTGAACTCGCGCGCGATGCGCTCGACCTCGCGTCGGGTCGGTGGCGGCCCGTCGGGCCTCGTCTCTTCGTTCCGCCTCTGGCACGGCGGGGGATTCTGGCACAGAGACGAGGCTCCGCCCGGCCCCTCCGCGCCCCCGCCCGGCCGCCTATCCTTGCCCGATGGCAGCTTCTCCGCAGGCGAGCGGGCCCGGCAGGCAGGGTTCCGGTGGGCTCGGGCGCGTGCGCTCGGCGGCGCGGGCGCTGGCCCGGCGGCGTCGCGGTCCCACCGGGCGCGAGGCCGCCGGCATGTATCTCGACCTGCTCGAGAAGGCGCTCCTGCACATGCTCTACGACCCTCCCGACGTCGTCGAGATGCCTGAGTTCTCGCGCGAAGCATTCCGCGGCGCGGTCGAGGCCCGGGCCGCCGCGGCCGGCGGCGGCGGGACCCCGATCGACATGCGCTCGCAGCGCTCGCTCGGTCGCGACTGGCCCGAGTACGCGCAGACGATGATCGGCGTCAAGCGCCTGCGCAACGTGCGGCGCTGCGTGCAGACGGCGATCGACGAGGCGTGCCGGGGGACCTGATCGAGGCCGGCTGCTGGCGCGGCGGCGCCGCGATCCTGATGCGGGGCGTGCTCGCCGCAAACGGCGTCACCGACCGCGACGTCTGGGCGGCCGACTCCTTCCAGGGGGTGCCGGAGCCGAACACCGACGAATACCCCGCCGACGCGGGCGACCTCAACTACACGGCCGATCAGCTCGCTGTGCCCGTCGAGGAGGTCCGCGCGAACTTCGAGCGCTACGGACTGCTCGACGAGCACGTGCACTTCCTCGAGGGCTGGTTCAAGGACACGCTGCCGTCGCTGGAGGGGCACAGCTGGGCCGTGATCCGGCTCGATGGCGACCTCTACGAGTCGACGATGGACGGCCTGGAGAACCTCTACGAGGGGCTCTCGGTCGGCGGCTTCGTGATCATCGACGACTACGGCTGGGACAACTGCCGCGCGGCCGTCGACGACTTCCGGCCCGGCACGGGATCTCCGAGCCCGATCGAGATGATCGACTGGACCGGCGCCTACTGGCGACGCACGCGCTGAGCGGCAATCATTCGCCTGTGCCCGCCCTGCAAGCAACGATGGTCTCGCCGCGGCTGATGCGCCTCTTCGCCGACGCCTACGGGAAGGTCGGCTTCGTCGAGATCGGCGCCAACGACGGCGTCATCCTCGACCCGCTGCGCCCCTACATCGCCGAGCGCGACTGGCACGGCGTCCTCGTCGAGCCGATCCCGCACATCTTCGAGAAGCTCGCGGAGAACTACGAGGGCAACGCACGGATCGCGCTCGAGCGCGCCGCGATCGCGCCCGGGGGCGGTACGCGGAAGATGTACTTCGTCCGGGCGGGCGCCGCAGACGAATCGCTGCCGCCCTGGAGCGATGCGCTCGGCTCCTTCGACCGCGAGCACGTCCTGCGCGAGATCGGCGACGTCGAGGATCCCGCCGCCCTCATCTCGGAGCTCGAGGTGCCCTGCCTCACGGTCGAGGAGCTGTGCGCGAAGCACGACCTGGACCCCGACCTGATCCTCTGCGACGCGGAGGGCGCCGACGGCGACATCGTCGAGTCGATCGACTTCGAGCGGGTGCGTCCCCGCGTGCTCGTCTACGAGCACGTCAACCTCTCCGACGAGCAGCGGGTACGGGTCGAGGAGATGCTCGCCGGCATCGGCTACGCCCAGGTCGCCGACGGGCTCGACACCTGGTCGCTCGACCTCGTCCCCGAGGACGACCTCAGCCGCGCCTGGCGCGCGATCCTCGCCGAGCTCGGCTAGATGGCGGCCGCGTCCGCGCCGACGATCGAGATCGCGTGCGCGACGGATCGCGCCTTCCTGCCGCATGCGGCGACGATGCTCGCGTCGCTGCTCGCCAACGGCGGCACGGCACCGCGGGTACACCTGCTCGCCGGCGAGGGGATCGGCCGTCGCGAGCGGCGCCGGATCGGGGAGGTCCTTGCCGGATCGGGGGTCGAGCTGACCGTCCATCGAATGGACGACGGCCGCTTCGAGGGGTTCAGGGCGGCCGGTCCCTTCCCGGTTGCGGTCTGGTACCGGACGCTGCTCCCGGAGCTGCTCGCCGAGAGCCCCCGGGTCCTCTACCTCGACAGCGACCTCCTCGTCCTCGATGAGCTCGGGCCGCTGTGGGACACCGATCTGCGGGGGGCCGAGCTCGGCGCGATCCGCAACGCCTTCCCGGATCGCGAGCTGGCCGACCGGCACCCCCGCTCCCTCGGCCTGGACCCCCGCAGGTACTTCAACTCCGGCGTCCTGCTCATGGACCTGGAGCGGATGCGCGCCGACCACGCTTTCGAGCGCGTCCGCGACTTCGCGCTCGCGAACGCAGGCAGCCTCGTCTTCCCCGATCAGGACACCCTCAACGGCGCCTTCGCCTACTCCTGCCGGCTGCTCGATCCACGCTGGAACCTGCAGCTCGGGGCGGAGCTGCACCCCGAGGAGCTGCCCGCCGATGAGCGGGCTGCGATCGAGGCGGCGAGCGCCGACCCCGCGATCCGCCACTTCGAGGGGGCCGTGAACAAACCCTGGCGCCAGAGCGCGCCGCCGGGCGTGCGTGAACTCTGGTCCACCTACAGGGCCCTGACGCCGTGGGGCCGGGCGGAGACCGCAAGCCGATGAGCTTCACCGCCTGCACGATCGCCTCCCCCGCCTACCACGCCCATGCCCGGGCTCTGGCGGAGAGCTTCCTCGCCCACCACCCCGGTGGACGGATCGCGGTCCTCGACCTCGCCCTCGCCGATGCCTCCTGCGAGCCGCTCGGGCCCGTCGAGGGCGCCGAGACGATCGACCCGCGCGATGTCCTCGAGGACCCCGACGACCTCGAACGGCTCGGGCTCGCCTACACGACCCAGGGCCTCGCCGGCGCGCTCAAGGTGCGGCTGCTGCGACATCTGCTGCGACGCGGCGACGGGGCGGCGATGCTGATCGACGCCGACATCCTCGTGCTCGGCGACCTCGGCGACCTCGCTGAACGGGCCGGCGCCTCCGACGCGCTGCTGACCACGCACATGATCACTCCGGAGCCCGGCGCCGAGGCGCCGACGCTGCTCGCCGGTGTCTTCAACTCGGGCTTCGTGACGATCGCCGAGCGCGGGCTGCCGCTGCTCGACTGGTGGGCCGCGCGGACCCGCCGCCAGTGCATCTTCCGCCCCGCCGCCGGGATGGTCTGGGAACAGAGCTGGCTCGCGCTGGCCCCGGCCTTCTTCGAGGTCGATGTGCTCCGCGACGCCGGCGTCAATGCGATGACGCGGGAGCTGCTCTCCCATGACGTCGAGTGGCGCGACGAGCGCCCGCACCTCGCCGGGCGCCCTTTGCGTGCCTTCCACTTCAGCGGCCCCTACGACCCGCGCCGGCCCGAGCGACTGCTCTCGCAGGTTCCGGATGGGCCCGGCGTCGAGCACGGCGAGCGGCCCGGCGCCGCCCGCCCCGTCCCCTGGCTCTCGCTGGCCGAGCGCCCCGGCATGCTGCGGCTCTCGCACGCCTACGCGGAGACGCTGCTGCGCTGCGGCTACGACGCGGAGCGCCGCGCCCGGCCTCCGTTCCTGCAACTCCCCGACGGACCGCAGCTGACGATCGGGATTCGCTGCGCCTACCGCGACGGTCTGATCGCCGCCGAGGAGGAAGGCACCGAGTCGCCGCCCAACCCGTTCGCCGGCGCATCCACCGGCGAACTCATCGCCTGGCTCGCGGAGCCGCCGGATGCCGCGGCGGCTGCCGCCGGGCTGAGCCGCTTCGCCCTGGGGATGTGGAACGCGCACGGGCTCGCTACCGCGTTCGGTGATCCGCGCGGCGCCGACGCTCCCGCGTATTTGGCCTGGCTGCGGGCAAACCTCGAGCGCGATCCGCGCTCACTGCCGCCGCGCCTGCTTCCCGCCGGGCCGGAGCGGAGGAGCCGCGTGCGTCGCCGGCTCGGGCGCCGATGAGGATCCTGTTCGCCGGTAGCGGTCCCGCGCGCCTGTCCGGCGGATCCCTGATGGCGCTCCTGCTCGCGCGCGAGCTCGTCGCGCTCGGCCACGAGGCGGAGCTGCTGGAGGGCGGCGCGCCCGGTGCCTGGTCCCACGTCGAGGTGCCGGTCCGGCCCGGTTCGCTGACCGAGCCCGGCGTCGCCGCCGGCTACGACGCGGTCGTCACCGGCTCGCTCGGCGTCGAGGCCGCCCTGGAGAGCGGGGCCGACCTCGTCTGCCAGCTGATCACCGGGTATGAGCCGCACCTCTGGCCCGCCCGCCGTGAGCACTTCGGGCGGATCTTTCGGCTGCCGACGCTGAAGCTGGTGATCACGCCCCACATCGCCGCCTCGCTGCGCGAGGACTTCGACGTCGACTCCGTCGTCATCGGCGCCCCCGTCGAGCTCGGCGCCTTCGCCGCCGTCGGGCGCGGGCGGGCGGGTGCCAGGGCACGCCCGGGCGGGCCGCTGCGGGCGCTCACCGTCGGCCCGGAGCCGAGCGGGCCGCTCGCGCCGGTCCCGTTCAAGGGCATTGCGCGGGCACTCGGGATCGTCGAGCTGGCGCGCCGCGAGGCGCCGATCGAGCTCGTGCGGCTGACGCCCCGCGAGGACGATCTCGCGGGCAGCGACGCGGTCGACGAGCTCCACGTCGCGGTGCCTCCCCGCGAGGTGCCGCCGATCTACGGATCCTGCGACGTCTACGTTGGCGCCTCGACCGCCGCCGAAGGCCTCGGGATGCCGGCGTTCGAGGCGGCATGCGCGGGACAGGCGCTACTGCTGCCGGCGATTCCCTCCTACCGGGAGGTGCGCGAGCTCGAGCGCTGCGCGCTCTTCTACGAGCCGGGCGCCGACGACCGCGCCGCGGAGCTGCTGGCGCGGTTCGCCCGGGACGAGGAGCTGCGCTCGCGACTGGCCGCGGAGGGTCCCCGGGCCGGTTTCGAGGAGCGCTTCTCACCGCGGCGCGTGGCCGGGCGGATGGCTTCGGCGATCGCGGCTGCCCGCGCCTGAAGCCTGCTCGCAGCCCTATCCTTGGCGCATGCGTACGCACAGCGAAGCGAGCTCCCGCATGCGTACGGCGGCGGGAGGATGAGCGCCGAGGCAGCGACCGCGGTCCCCGAGCTGCAGGTCGTCAACGGCCCGAGCGCGTTCGGGGAAGACGGGCGGAAGCGCTTCTTCGAGATTCTCTGGATCGTCTCGGTAACCGAGTTCCGGCTCAACTACGCCAACACGGCGCTCGGTTTCCTGTGGACGATCGTCAAGCCGCTCGTCTTCTTCGGCGTCGTCTTCATCGTCCTGCGCGGGATCCTCCGCGTCGGCGCCAACGTCGAGAACTACGGGCTGATCCTCGTGCTCGGCCTCGTGATGTTCCAGTTCTTCCAAGAGGTGACGAGCCGGTCGGTCCGCTCGATGCCCGGGCGCGAGGGACTGATCCGCAAGGTGCGCTTCCCGCGCATCATCGTCCCGCTCTCGATCAGCCTCACCGCTTCGCTGACGCTGCTTCTGAACGTGCTCGCCGTGCTTCCGATCTTCATCGGCTACGGCGTCATCCCGACCCCCGAGTGGCTGCTCTTCATCCCGATCCTGCTGACGCTCGTCGCCTACTCGACGGCGGTCGGGCTGATCCTGTCGGTGATGTTCCTGCGCTTCCCGGACATCGACCAGATCTGGGGCCTGGTCAGCCGCGTCCTCTTCTACGCCTCACCGGTGCTGTTCCCGATCGAGCTCGTGCCCCAGCCCTTCGACAAGATCATGTCGCTGAACCCCCTGGCGCCGCTGATCGAGCTCGCGCGCATCGCGGTCATCGACCCGAGTGCCCCCGGGCCGGTGCAGGTCGCGGGCTGGGTTGCCGGGATCCTGATCCCGTTCGGGATCATCGGCTTCCTCTGCGTGTACTCGGTGCGCCTGTTCGTGCGCGAGGCGCCGCTCGTCGCGGAGGCGCTGTGAAAAACGAGCGCAACCTCTCGATCGAGGTCCGCGACCTCCGTAAGAGCTTCCGGATCCCGGAGGAGAACGTGCCGCTGCATCGCCGCCTGCGCCACCTGTTCAACCCGCCGGCGCGCACCCTCGACGTGCTCCACGACATCAGCTTCGAGGTCGGCCGCGGTGAGTTCTTCGGCGTCATCGGACGGAACGGCTCCGGCAAGAGCACGCTGCTGAAGATGCTCGCCAGCGTGTACCGGCCCGACGGTGGCCAGATCCGGATGGCGGGCCGGCTCGCTCCCTTCCTCGAGCTCGGCGTCGGCTTCAACCCGCAACTGGCGGCGCGCGAGAACGTGGTGCTGAACGCGGTCCTGATGGGACTCGACCAGGAGCTGGCCGAGTCCCGGGCCCAGGAGATGGTCGAGTGGGCGGGCCTGACCGAGTACAGCGACCTGAAGCTGAAGAACTACTCCTCGGGGATGAAGGCCCGGCTCGCCTTCGCGGTCCTGACGCAGGTGGACGCCGACATCCTGCTGCTCGACGAGGTCCTCGCGGTCGGCGACTCCGCCTTCCAGGAGAAGTGCGAGGAGACCTTCGAGCGAATGCAGGCGGAGGGCACGACGATCGTGCTGGTCACCCACAGCATGCCGACGGTGAACGCCTACTGCGACCGCGCAATGCTCATCAACGACGGCCGCATCGCCTCGATCGGATCCCCGGTCGAGGTCTCGAGCCAGTACATCGAGGTCAACATGCGCGCGGCGGCTGCGGCGCGGGGCGACGAGGAGGTCGGCGCCTACGCGAGCCGCTTCGCCGAGATCATCGCCGATCCCCCGATCCACATCGTCGACACATGGCTCGAGGGGCCCGACGGGTTGCCGACGACCGAGGTCGGCGCGGGCGAGGAGATCGTGCTGCGGGCCCGGGCCGAGGTCCGGCGTCAGATCCGACGCCCCGGGTTTCAGTTCCGGATCGACGACCAGCGCGGGCTCGGGCTGTTCGAGGGAGGGAAGCCCGACCTGGGGCTCGCGCAGGAGGTGGTGCAGCCCGGGGAGACGCTCGAGCTCGAGGCCCGGATCGAGAACCGCTTCGCGGGCGGCTCCTACGTGCTCAGCGGCGGCTTCGCGCAGCTCATGGAGGACGGCACCAGCGAGCCCGCGACCGGCGTGACCACGATCAACTTCAAGGTCGGCGGCGAGCAGGCCGAGTCGCCGCTGCGGCTCGACAACGACGTCGCCCTGCGGGTCGGCAAGCCGGAGGGGACGGTCGCGAGGTGAGCGCGGCCCCGGCGAGGGGGCGGCCGACGGCCGGCGCGCCTGCAGCTCGCCGGCCCGGTGCGGCTCCGCACCTCCTCGAGGGCTCGCGCAGCAACCCCTTCCGGCACGTCACGCGGGCGCTGCGAGCGGCGATCGCGCGCCTGCTGCGCGCTCTCGACGCCAAGCCGGGCACCCGCGTGCTCGACTTCGGCTGCGGCGAGATGCAGTACGCGGATCTACTCGACCCCGGGGTCGAACTCGTCGGCGCCGACCTGCCGAGCAACCCGCTGGCCACCCTGGAGATCTCGCCCGAGGGGACGATCCCCGGCGCCGCCGACGGAAGCTTCGACGCCGTCATCTCGACCCAGGTCCTCGAGCACGTCGATGATCCGGCGACGTATCTGGCCGAGTGCCACCGGGTATTGCGCCCGGGGGGGCGGTTGCTGCTGAGCACGCACGGGATCATGCTCTACCACCCCGACCCCGTCGACCTCTGGCGCTGGACCTGGGCGGGGCTGGAGCGGATCGTGACCGAGGCCGGCTTCCACGTCGAGCGGCGCGAGGACGTGATGGGGCTCGTGCCGACCGGCCTGCAGCTCGTCCAGGACGGGCTCTACCACCGCGCCGGCGGTCGCTTGCGGCGCCGCGGGGTCGCGTTCGTGATGCAGGGGCTGATCGCGCTCGCAGCGCGCCTCGATCGCGACGGGGGGCCGCGCCACAACGCGCTCGTCTTCGCGCTGCTGGCTACGCGGGACGACACGGGGGCGCGAGAGCCGTGAGCGCGACCGCGCCGGCCGGGCTCGGCGAGGGCTCGGCGGGCGTCCAGGACCCAGGCAAGCTCTACAGGGCCAGGACCGGGATCCCGGTCCTGGCACCCCTCGACGGCCTGCGGGCGGTCGCGATCGCGGGGGTGGTGCTCGTGCACACCTTCCGCTACCTGTTCCCGCCCACCTCCGAGCTCGGCATCGCCTCCGTCTACGGCACGCTCACCAGCTGCCTCGACATCCTCTTCGTGCTCAGCGGCTTCGTGCTGTTCCTGCCGACGGCCTGGCGCGACGGCAAGTTCGGCCCAGCCGCCCCCTACCTGCTGCGCCGCGCGGCGCGCGTCTACCCCGCGCTGTGGCTCGTGCTCGCCCTGTGCATCGTGCTGATCGCGATCTGGCCGACGACCGGGGGCCCGCCCTCGCCGGCGCTGAACGACATCGGCTACCACGTCATTGGCATCCACCTGCCGATGCAGCTGATCGACATCCACAGCGCGATCGGGCTCGGCCTCGACGGGCCGATGTGGACGCTCTCGGTCGAGCTCCTCTTCTATCTGCTGCTGCCGTTCGTGGCCGGGTACTTCTACCGGCACCCGGTCGCCTGGACGGTCGGCGCCGCGATCGTCGCCGTTGCCTGGCGCGTGGGCGCCGACCACTTCGACAAGGTCGCCGACTTCCTCGGGCTCCACTCCTCCCCCCAGGACATCGCTCTGATGCGCGTCTCCGCGCTCGGCCAGTTCCCGTGCTGGGTCTTCCACTTCGCCGCGGGCATGAGCGCGGCACTGATCGTCAGCAGGCTCATCGCCCGCGGACCCGATCCGGCCCGCGCGCGACGCGCCGGCTGGGTTCAGCTCGGGGCGCTCGTCGCCTTCATCGCGATCACGCTGCTCGCCGGCCGCTACGCGATCGGGGGCAATCCCCTCTCGTTCGTCGACGCCCGCGGCAACCCGCTTCTGACGCTCGCGATCCCGGCCACGATCGCAACCTTCATGGGCGCTGTCTCATTGGCTCCGCGCCTCCTGCAGCTGCCCCTGTCGATCTCGCCGCTGCGCTGGTTCGCCGACATCAGCTACGGCGTGTACCTGATCCACGTGCCGGCGATCCTCTTCCTCTCGGCCCTGATCGCGGGGGCCGGGGACACGCTTCTGAAGCCGTTCGGCACCCGGATCGAGATCGGGCTCGCGGCCGCCGTCGCGATCGTCGCCTGGGCCTGGGCCTCGTCGCGCCTGTACGAGATCCCGATCCGGCGCTGGGCACGCGAGGTCTCGATGCGCTGGGCGAGGCGTCCGAAGCGCGTCGCCGGCGAGCCCTCCTGAGCCCGCCCGGACTCAGCGCTTGATCGCCATCCGGGCCGTGTAGTCGACCCGGTGCAGCAGCACGGGCTCCGCCTCGGCCCCGAAGTATTCGTCGACGGCGGCGCGGGCCCCGTCCCAGTGCCCGTAGTCATCGACGATCAGCACGCCGCCGGACCGCAGCCGCGGGTAGAGGGTGCGCAGCTCGTGCAGGGTCGACTCGTACCAGTCCGTGTCGAGCCGCAGCACCGCGAGCTCCTCCGGGGCTGACGCCGGCAGCGTCTCCTCGACCTTGCCGGCGACGAGGTGAAGCCGCTCGGGCGGGTAGCCGCTCGCCTCGAGCAGCGAGCGCACCTGTGCCTCGCCCGCGGCGCCGCCGAAGAGCTGCTCCCAGGGCCTGCCCTCGCTCTCGCGCCAGACCTCGAGCGCGTCCGGCGAGTACGCGGAGGTGTCCTCGGGGGTCGGCTCGGTCATGCCCTCGAAGGTGTCGTAGAGAAAGACGTCCCGATCGCGAACGCCGCGCTCGAGCAGCGTCCGCACCATCGCCAGCGAGGAGCCGCCCCGCCAGACGCCGCACTCGGCGAGCGCGCCGGGCACGCCGGCTGCGAGCACGTAGCGGACGGCGTCGACGAGCGCGATCACGCGCGAGGGACCGGTCATCGTGTGCGGCGCGACCGCGTCGAGCGTCGCCTCCGCCTCGGCGTCGAGCGGACCCAGCAGGGCACGCGAATCGGGCGGCGGCTGGCGGAGGGTGTCGTTCATCGGCTCGAGCTCCGGCACGTCCGGCGCCGGGCGGCCATTATTGCGCCGCCCGCCCCGACGGCGAGGGGGCCTCGTTCATAATCGCCCCGATGACGGCGGCGGACGTATCCGGCGGCAGTGCGACGGCGCTGCCCGCCTCGCAGAGCGGGCTCGACCCAGGCAAGGAGTACCGCTCGCGCCAGGGCCTCCCGGTGCTGCCGGCGCTCGACGGCTTCCGCGCCGCCGCGATCTTCGCGATCGTGCTCCTGCATCTGTCGGGCGCGCTGATCAACCCGACGAGCGCTGCCGGTCGCGTGCTCGTCTACGGGCCGCTGCCGAACGCCGTCGACGTCCTCTTCATCCTCAGCGGCTTCGTGGTCTTCCTCCCGACAGTCGCCCGCGGCGGCGACTTCGGGCCGCGGATCCCCTACGCGATCCGCCGCGGCGCCCGGCTGCTGCCCGCCTACTGGCTCGCGATCGCGATCGTGGTCCTGCTGATCGCCGTCTGGCCGAGCACGCCGCAGCCGGCGATGCCGGCGTTCAGCGCGATCGGCCTGCACGTCGTCGGCGTGCACACGATCGTGCACATGTTCGACACGGGCTTTCCCCTCGGCCTTGGCATCGATGGGCCGCTGTGGACGCTGTCGATCGAGATCACCTTCTACGTCGTCCTCGCCTTCGTCGCCAAGCCGTTCTTCCGCCACCCCTTCATCGGCCTAGCCACCGCGATCGCGATCACGATCCTGTGGAAGGTCGGCGCCGAGCACCTCGGCTACCTCGTGCACCGCGCCGGCTTCGAGACCACCCCGGAGAAGATCAGGTACATGAGCAACGCCGCCTACGGCCAGTTCCCCGCGTTCGCCGCGCAATTCGGCTTCGGGATGCTGGCCGCATGGCTCTTCGTCGAGCTTCCGAAGCGCTTCGACGTGACGCGGATCGCGCGGGCCGCGGGGCTCGTGCAGATCATCAGCGGGATCGGCTTCCTCGTGCTCGCCTACCTGTTCGGCCGCTACTCGATCAACAACCCGGCCTTCGCACCGACCCGGGCCCGCGCCGACATCCTGCTCGCGCTCGCGATCCCGCTCGCGCTGAGCGCCTTCATGCTCACCACCGCGCTCGTCCCCGCCTGGCGCCAGCTTCCCTTCAGCCTGCCCGCAGCGCGCTCCCTCGGAGACATCAGCTACGGCGTCTATCTGATCCACCTGCCGCTGATCTTCCTCTACATCGCGCTCGTCGACCGCCTCTTCGGCCTCACCGGCGGCGGCGCCCTGCGCACCTTCTGGCTCGGGGCGCCGATCGTGCTCGCGCTCGCGATCGGCTACGGATTCGCCTCCGGCCGTTTCGTCGAACAGCCGATCCGCCGCTGGGCGCACCGCTTCGGCGCCCGGGGCACTCGCGGGCGGGCGCCGGCCGCCGGCGAGCCGGGCGCCGGCGAGCCGGCCTCGAGCTCGCCCCGCCTCAGCGGCTGAGGGTCCGGCGCCGCAGGCGCCGGGCGCGGCGGCGCAGCTCGGCGCCGCGACGCCAGGCGATCCCCGCCAGCATCACGCGCTCGCGGCCGATGGTGGCGGTCGGGCCGCGCAGGTCGCGGCTGCCGCGGCGCGCGAGCCAGGCGATGCCGCCGGGACTGTCGTCGATCGCGTCGAGGACCTCGGCCCGCCCGGGGGCCAGACGCCCCGCGAGGCGCAGCCGGAGCGCCGTGGTCGCGATCCGGACCCGGCAGTAGAGGCGGAAGTAGGGCACGCGCCAGCCGAGCCGGAAGCCGCGCCCGCTCCAGCGCTCGTACCAGACGCCGAGCCGCTCACGGAGCGGCGCGCTGAAGCGTCCGAGCCCGTTCGCCTGCAGGTAGCCGAGCGCCGCCTCGTCGTGCTGGACGTACTCGTAAAGGGGTTCGGGGACGTAGCTGATCGGGCCCAGCGCCATCGCCACCTGCGCGATCCAGTGGTCGTGGAATGCGGCCCCGTGCCGGGGCGGGAACGGGAGGATGTCGTCGAGCAGGGAGGCGCGGAACATGCAGGCGGCGCCCGTGACGGTGTTGGCGAGCACGAGCGAGGCGAAGTCGGTGTGGTTGACCGGCCTGAAGCCCCAGTAGGTGTCCGCCAGCATCCGCCCAGAGCGCGTCGCGATCCGCATGTCGCTGAAGACGAGCCCGGCGCCCGGCTCGAGCCCGGCGATCAGGCGCTCGAGCTTGTCCGGGTACCAGCGGTCGTCCTGGTCGGAGAGCGCGACGAGATCCGCCTCCGGCGGCACCATCGCCAGGGCCCGCTCGAAGTTGGCGTAGAAGCCGCGGTTCTCGGAGGCCGTCCGCAGCTCGAAGCGCGGGTCGCCCGCGATCGCGCGCTCGATCGCCGCCCTTCCCTCCGGCCCGGAGCCGTCGTCGCTGATCAGGCAGATCCAGTTGCGGTGCGTCTGCCCGCGGATGGAGTCGAGCTGCGTGTCGAGCATGGCCGGGTCGGGCTCGTAGGCGGCCATGCAGATCGCGACCAGGGGCCCATCCGCGGCCTCGGCGACAGCGGCGCTGCCGGCCGAGCGCTCGATTCCCGGCACGAGCTCCACCCCGCCGAGCGGAACCTCGACCCAGCCGGCGTCGCCTCGCGCCCGCAGCGAAGCGGTGGCCCGGCGCGGCTCCTCGACGGCCGGGATCGGCACGATCGCCCACCAGTAGTCCTCGCCCCGCATGCGCGGAGGGGCGACGCCGAAGCCGAGCGCGGGACGCCGGACGCCGTCGAAGACGACCTCCACCGCCTTCGGGGGCGCCCCGTCGAGCGTGCAGCGGCCGTCCACGAACAGGGCCGTGCCCCCACCCGTCGCCAGCCGCTCGGGAAGCGGTGTCACAGGCTGGGTGCTGAGCTGGCCCGCTGGCTCCGACACGGGCCGAGGATCGCACAGCCCGATCTATGCTGCGGGCGATGAGCGCCCGGCGCTTCGTGATCCTCTGCCTGGGCCGGACGGGCTCCAGCCACCTGGTCGACCTGCTCGACTCGCACCCCCGCGTCCGCTGCTTCGCGGAGATCCTCAACGAGACCCACCCGAAGGCGGCGCCGGAGGGCTGGATCGGCGATTCCGGGACCGAAGACGCCGGCCGCCACGTTCCCGCCCTGCTCGCGTCCGCCGAGAGTCCGGCCGCGGGGCCCGCGCCGCTGGCGGTCGGCTTCAAGCTGCCCCAGAACTCGTTTGCCGACCACCCCGAGATCCGGACCTGGCTCGAGGCGAGCCCGGATGTCACCGTGATCAGGCTCCGGCGCCGGAACCTGCTGGCGCTGCTGGTCTCTCGCCGCCTGGTCCGGGCGACGCTCGTCTCGCAGTCGCTGTACGGCACCTACGGCGATGCTCAGGTCGAGATCGCCCCGAAGGAGGCGCTGCGCGCGCTCGAGCGGATCGAGGCGGAGGAGGCGGAGCTGGACCGGCTCGCCGCCGGCCATCCGGTCCTCGAGATCGACTACGGCGAGCTCGGCGAGGAGGCGGCGCTCAAACGCCTGCAGCGTGGGCTCGGCGTCGAGCCGCAACCGCTGCGCTCGCGCTACGAGCGCCTGCGGACGCGGCCGCTGGCGGAGACGATCTCGAACTGGGACGAGCTCGCGTCGGGATTGCGCGAAACGCGGTTCGCACCGCTGCTCGCCGGCGACGGTTGACGCCCCGCCTGTCGCCCTCCCCATAGAATCCGCCGCCCGATGCGCCAGAAGAACCCAGAGACATTCGAGGAGAAGCTCTCCTACCTGCGCGAGCTGCGCGAGGCCGCGATCCACTCCGCCTCCGAGGCCGCGGTCGAGAAGCAGCACGCGAAGGGCAAGCTCACCGCCCGCGAGCGGATCGAGAAGCTGCTCGACCCCGGCACCTTCGAGGAGCTCGACACCTTCGTCCGCCACCGCACCTACGACTTCGAGATGCAGAAGAACCGGCCCTGGGGCGACGCCGTCGTCACCGGCTACGGCCAGATCGACGGCCGCACGGTCTTCGTCTTCAGCCAGGACTTCACCGTCTTCGGCGGCTCCCTCGGCGAGGTGATGGCCGAGAAGATGGTCAAGGTCATGGACATGGCCGCCAGGGTCGGTGCGCCGGTGATCGGCCTCAACGACTCCGGCGGCGCCCGGATCCAGGAGGGCGTCGTCTCGCTCGGCGGCTACGGCGACGTCTTCGTCCGCAACGTCCAGTGCTCGGGCGTGATCCCGCAGATCAGCGTGATCATGGGCCCGTGCGCGGGCGGCGCCGTCTACTCCCCGGCGATGACCGACTTCATCTTCATGGTCAAGGAGACCTCGCACATGTTCATCACCGGCCCCGACGTGATCAAGACGGTCACCGGCGAGGAGGTCGAGTTCGAGGAGCTCGGCGGCGCGATGACCCACAACTCGAAGTCCGGCGTCGCCCACTTCGCCTCCGAGGACGAGGAGAGCTGCCTCGAGGACGTCCGCTACCTGGTCGGCTTCCTGCCCTCGAACAACCTCGAGATGCCGCCCCGGGTCGAGCCCTACGACGACCCCGAGCGGACCGAGGAGGACGCTCGGACACGATCGTCCCCGCCGACCCGCAGAAGCCCTACGACATGCGCGACGTCGTCTCGCTGATCGTCGACGACGGCGACTTCTTCGAGGTCCACGAGCACTTCGCCCAGAACATCATCTGCGGCTTCGCCCGCCTCGACGGCTTCCCGGTCGGGATCGTCGGCAACCAGCCCAAGCACCTCGCCGGCGTGCTCGACATCGAGTCCTCCGAGAAGGCGGCCCGCTTCGTCCGCACCTGCGACGCCTACAACGTGCCGCTGATCACCTTCACCGACGTCCCCGGCTTCCTGCCCGGCACCGAGCCAGGAGTGGAACGGGATCATCCGCCACGGCGCGAAGCTGCTCTACGCGTTCACCGAGGCGACGGTGCCGAAGCTGACCGTCGTCACCCGCAAGGCCTACGGCGGCGCCTACGACGTCATGAACTCCAAGCACATGCTCGCCGACTTCAACTTCGCCTGGCCGACCGCGGAGGTCGCGGTGATGGGCCCCGAGGGCGCGGTCAACATCATCTACCGCAAGGACCTCGCGTCCTCGCCGACGCCCGAGGAGCGGCGCCAGAAGCTGATGGACGACTACAAGGCGCGCTTCGCCAACCCCTACTCGGCGGCCGAGCGCGGCTACATCGACGACGTCATCGAGCCCGCGCAGACCCGCCCGAAGCTGATCCGCGCCCTGCGCACGCTGCAGACCAAGCGGGTCGCGCAGCCGCAAGCGCAAGCACGGCAACATCCCTCTTTGACGGCCTGAGCGCACGCAGCTCGCGACGGTCCTCGGGCTTGCGTGCGGGTGCACGCGGCGCCCTCGGCCCGCCGCGATCTGCGCACGCTCAGGCTCGTCAAAGACCTTTCTGTGCTCGGGCTTGCGTGCGGGTGCACGCGGCGCCCTCGGCCCGCCGCGATCTGCGCACGCTCAGGCTCGTCAAAGACCTTTCTGTGCTCGGGCTTGCGTGCGGGTGCACGCGGCGCCCTCGGCCCGCCGCGATCTGCGCACGCTCAGGCTCGTCAAAGACCTTTCTGTGCTCGGGCTTGCGTGCGGGTGCACGCGGCGCCCTCGGCCCGCCGCGATCTGCGCACGCTCAGGCTCGTCAAAGACCTTTCTGTGCTCGGGCTTGCGTGCGGGTGCACGCGGCGCCCTCGGCCCGCCGCGATCTGCTGCGCGCCCGCGGCCCGGCCGCCTACTCGGCCAGTTCGGTGACGGCCTCGCGCAGGACCGCCAACTTCTCGGCGCCGAGGCGCTCGGCCCAGTCGGCCTCGATCTCGCCGAAGATGCGGCGGCCCTCGGAATAGGCGGTCTCGCCGCGGTCTGTGAAGCGGATGATCTTCGCGCGGCCGTCGCCGGGATCGGGAACGCGCTCGACGTAGCCGAGACGTTCGAGGTCGGCGACGACCTCGCCCACGGCCTGCTTGGTCATGTGGGCGCGCTCGGCGATCTCGGTCATCCGCACACCCTCCCCCTCCATGAAGCGGAAGACGCAGCCGTGCCCGGGACGGATGTCGCCGAAGCCCCGCTCACGCAGTCGCTCGTGCAGGACCTCGATCGCCCGGTCCTTGACCTCGGCCATCATCGGCGGCAGCGGCCGCGGAGTCGCCGCGGCGGCGGCGTCCGAGCCGGTTCGCTGTGCGGTGTCTGCGCGGGGTGTCATGGGTTAGTCGTCAGGCTCCCTGACATTTTGGTAAGGTGACCTGATAAGGCAATCTTACTGAAGCTATCGGCTCGTCCAGGAGGACTTTCTACATGGAACGCAAGTGGTGGACCCTGATCGTCGTCAGCGTCGCGACGTTCATGCTCCTGCTCGACATCACCGTCGTCAACACGGCGCTGCCCGCGATCCAGGACGACCTCCACACCAGCTTTACCGACCTGCAGTGGGTGGTTGACGCTTACTCGCTGACGCTGGCCGCATTCGTGCTCACGGCGGGCTCGCTCGCCGACAGGCTCGGGCGCCGGTTGGTCTTCGGTGCCGGACTGGCGATCTTCACGCTCGCGTCGTTCGTGGCCGGGTTGGCCGGCGACCCGACGACGCTGAACGTCGCCCGCGCCGTGCAGGGCATCGGCGGCGCCGTCATGTTCGCGGTTTCGCTGGCGCTGATCGCGCAGGAGTTCCCCGCCGGCCGCTCCCGCGCTCAGGCGATGGGGATCTACGGAGCGACGATCGGCGCGGCCGTCGCCGTCGGCCCGCTCGTCGGAGGCGCGCTCACCGACGCGATCGGATGGGAGTCGATCTTCTTCCTCAACATCCCGATCGGTCTCGCCGCGCTGGCGATCACGGCCCTCCGGGTCGGCGAGTCGCGCGATCCGCACGCGACCCGCATCGACTGGTGGGGCCAGGTGACGTTCAGTGCCTCGTTGTTCATGCTCGTCCTCGCGCTGCTGCGCGGCAACGATGACGGCTGGGGCAGCACCCCGATCGTCGCCCTGCTCGCCGGCGCCGTCGCGTCCATGGCGGCGTTCGTGCTCGTCGAGCGGCGGGTGCGGGAGCCGATGCTGCCGCTCGGCCTCTTCCGCGGCCGCTCGTTCACCGGCGTTCAGATCGCCGCCTTCGCGATCTCGAGCTCGATGTTCGCGCTCTTCCTCTACCTGACGCTGTACCTGCAGAACTACCTCGGCCTCTCGCCCCTGCAGGCCGGCATCCGCTACCTGCCGATCACGGTCACGAGCTTCTTCGCCGCAGCCTTCACCGGCGCCGTGCTCGCCCACCGCTTCTCTGCCCGGAGCCTGCTCACGGTCGGGCTCGCGCTGGTTGGCGGCGGGCTGCTGCTGATGGCCGGTATCGACAGCGGAGACAGCTGGACGACGCTGCTGGCCGGGCTCGTTGTCGCCGGGATCGGGATCGGACTGCTGAACCCGGTGATCGCCGACGTCGCCGTCAGCGTCGTCGCCGATGAGCAGAGCGGAATGGCCGCGGGGATCAACGACACGTTCCGCCAGGTCGGAATCGCGATCGGGATCGCCGCCTGGGGAGCGATCTTCATCGCTCGCGGCAAGTCCGAGATCGTCACGTCGCTGGCCGGAACGCCGGCCGCGGACGGCGACCGCCCCCGGCAGCTGATCGAGGCGACCTCGACGGGCAACCTGGACGCGGCGCTCACGAACGTGCCGGCGGGGTCACGGCCGGCCGTCTCCGACGCCGCGCTCGGGGGCTTCCTCTCCGGCCTGAACGAGGTGCTGATGCTCGGCGGCATCGTTGCGCTCGCGGGCGCCGCGCTCGCGTTCGCACTCGTCCGCTACCGGGACACCACCACCGTGCCCGGAGAGCAACTCGAGGCGCCCGTCCCAGAGCCGGAGCCGGAGCCCGAGCTCGCGGGGTGACCGCGCTTCAGCTCCGGGAGAGCTTCACCGCCGGCGCCTCTACGGCGCCGGCGGTGGCGTCCCCGTAGACGGCGATCGCCAGCGCCAGATCCTGGATCGCAAGCCCGGTCGAGTCGAAGAGCGTGATCTCCTCCTCCCCGCCCCGGCCCGGAAGCTCGCCGGCGAGGACGGCGCCGATGTCGGTCACCGTCTCGCGGCTCAGCTCTCCGCGAGCGACGGGGCCGGCGAGCTCGCCCCCCGTGGAGGCCTGCTCCCACTGATCGCAGAAGAGGCGGCAGCGGGACAGCTCGGCGGCCTCCACCTCGGCCTTGCCGTGCGCGTCGGCACCGAGCACGGCCACATGAGAGCCCTCGCGCAGCTCGCAGGCCCGAATCACGGGGACGTCGCCGGGCGTGACGGTGACGATCACGTCGCAGGCGAGCGCCTCCTCGCGACTGCCGCTGCGCCAGCCAAGCTCGCCGGCGAGCGCCGCGGCCGCCCCGGGCCGGACATCGGCGCAGATGCCGTCTGTGAAGCCGCTCGCGGCGAGGCACCGCCCCGCCCAGGCTCCGTTGACGCCACAGCCGATCACGGCCGCCCGCCTCGCCCCGCGACGCGCCAGGGCGAGCGCCGAGACGGCCGCAGCGGCGCCGGTTCGCAGGGAGGTGACGGTGGCGCAGTCGACGATCGCGAGTAGCTCGCCCGTATCCGCGCTCGAGAGCAGCAGGGCGCCGGTGACCACCGGCAGGCCCCGCTCGGGGTTACGGGGGAACGACGTCACCCACTTGAGGATCGCGAAACCCCCGCCACGGGCGGGCATCGCCCGGAAGTCGCCGTCAGGCGGGGCGTCGACGTAGGTCTTCGCCGGCATCGCCCACTCGCCGGCGTGGTGCCGCACGAACGCCTCACGCGTCAGCTCGACAGCGCGGGCGGGATCGATCGCGCTCAGGACGGCGTCGCCGCCGATCAGCAGGGGCATGACGCAATTCAACCCGAAGGGCGCCCGGCGGGTGCGACGCGACTAAGAGGTTGTCTCAAAACCCGCGTGTGCCCGGGGGTGCTCAGGGCCGCGCGGGGCGGTGCCGGCGAGAGTCCCGCATGGCAGCGCCATGTGGGAACTCTCGACGGTGCCGCAGCCGCGACGCGCCCTGTGCGTCATCCGGGTGCGCGGGGGTTTTGAGAGGGCCTCTAAGGTTCCGGCCGTGAGCAGCAACGGCAACCGCAAGCCGCCGCGACCACGGATCGAGATGCTCGGACCGGCACAGCCGGACGAGGCCGCGGCCGTGGTCGCCGCCGTCGAGCAGTTCATCGCCGAGACGGCGCCGGTTTCCGAGCCCGCCCCGACCGTCAATCCCTGGCAGCGCGCCGCGCTGCTCGAAGGGGTCAACTCCGGGGCCCCGATCGTGGCCCCCTGGGGCGAGCCGCGCGGCTGGGGCAGCCGCGACTAGGGCGGGGACGAGGCCCTCCTCCCCGTTGCTGCCACGCAGCCAGTGAGGGCCGGACCCGCAACGGATCGGAGGTAAGTGCAATGGCCGTGGTGAAGATCATCGAGCTGGTCGGCAGCTCCAAGGTCTCGACCGACGACGCCGCGAGACAGGCGCTGAAGACCGCCGAGGGCTCGCTGCGCAACATCCGCGCCGTGGACATCGTCAGCACCGGCCTCCGCGGCGAGAACCTCGACGAGTACCGCGCGCACGTACGCGTCGCGTTCATGGTCGAAGGGTCGGAGGTCGGCTAGTCCGCGTCGGCCCGAGCGCCCGGCCTTCGCCGCGACCGGTCGTTTGACGTCGCATAGCGACGTGGATTGACCCCTCGCGAGCTAGGGCTCCGTCAGGTCCCGCTCGAGGACGAGCAGGTCCCGTGGGGCGATCGGCGCGCCGGCGCCGGCGATCTCGGCGGCCGGCGAGCCCGCCAGCGCGGCGGCGCGCAGCTCACGCAGCCTGAAGCCGCGGTGCTGCAGGAAGGCGAACGCCGCGAGCTCGTCGTTGCCGACCGCGGCGAGAAGACCCCTGCGGCGGCGCAGGCGCGCCTCCTCGGCCACCGCGTCGAGCAGGGCTGAGCCGGTGCCGGCGCCACGCTCGCGGACCCAGATGCCGGCAATCTCGGCCCGGTCGACGCTCTCGCGGTCCTCCCAGGCCAGAGCTCCCTGCATCGCCCCCGAGGCGTCGCGGGCGAGCAGCAGGGGCAACTCGCCGACGGGCCTGCGCCCGCCGTCGTCCGCGGCCGCGAGGGCGAGGACCTCGGGGCGCTCGTCCGCGGCCGCCTCCGAGACCGTGAGCGCTGCCGCGGCGGGCGCCGCGGCGAGCCGCGCGCCGCTCGCCGCCAGCTGCGCGTCGAGGACCGTTCCGGCGAGGGCGCCCAGGCGGGCGATGCCGGCCGCCCGCGGATCCACTGCTTCCCCTCGGGACTCGGCCTGCGGGGCGTCGACGTATTCTCGCGCGACGGCGATCGCGCGGGCGCCGAACGGGATCTCGGTGCCGCCCAAGCCCGTCGGCCCGCCGCCGTCCCAGCGCTCGCGAGCGTTCAAGATCCAGGCGCAGACCCGGTTCGGCAGACCGGCGCCCCGGGCGAGGGCGTGCCCGTGCTCGAAGTGCGCCGCGAGCCGCTCGGAGCTCCCCGGCTCGCCGGCGCCAAGCGGCAGCCAGCGCAGCTCCGGCTCGACGTAGAGCTTGCCGACCTCCTGCAGCCGCGCCGCCTCCGCGATCACCGCGGCGTCCGGCTCCCCCGCCTCCACCGCGATCGCGCCGGCCAGGGCGGCGGTGATCTCACCCCGGGCCCGGGCCCCGGGCATCGCACCCTCGAGCGCCTCGACCAGCGGGGCGCCGAGCCGGCGCACCGCCGCCGCCTCGGCCTCGGGGCTCTCGTCGTCGTTCTCGAACGAGCTCTCGATCGGGCGAGCATAAGCCGGGCCCGGTCACCTCGGCCCCCGCAGCTCGAGCGCCGACCAGCGCCTTGCGCGTGACGCTCAGGCTCCGAGGAAGGGGTCGGAGCCGCGGGGCAGGCCGGCGTCGCTGTTGTCGTCGATCACCTGCGCGAGCCCGCGCCGGTAGTCGATCCCGTAGCGCCGCCGGATCTTCCTCAGGATCGGATCGTTGCCATAGAAGAAGCGATCGCCATCGCGCAGTGCCTCGAACTGCCGGGCCCAAATCGCCTCCTGCAGAGGACCCATCTCGCTGCCGTGAAGGTGCTGCTCCGAGACCATTCCGACGAACGCGTCGACGTCGTCAACGGAGCCGTAGATCGCCCGCAGTCGCGCGGCCAGCGGGCTGCGCCGGATGCCGACGGTCGCCGAGTCGGCCGCGGGTTCGGTCCCCGGTACGAGCTCTCTGCCGATGCTGTCGAAGAGATGGACGAAGTCGAGGATCGCCGGATTCTCGATCGGGTCCCCATCCCGGGCCAGGCGCCTGTCGAAGCGATCGGTCGGCTCTCCGGTGAGCTCACGGAACGAATGGACAGGCGCCAGGCCGTAGGCCCTGCGGAGTTCGTTGTAGGTCGGCATACCGTGGTCGCGCCCCCGCTGCACATCGGTAGCCCCCAGGTCCGTCAGCCCCCGCTCGCCACCGGGGAGCTCGAAGGAGAGGCTGCGCAGCGTGTTGTCGATCTGCTCGTCGTTGCGGTACTGCGACTCGCCCGCGAGGCCCGCGAGCACCGGTCCGAGCCCGATGCGCTCGAGCAGCTGCGGACTGAAGAAGGCGACGTCGAGCGGCACGCTCAACTTGAGCTCGCTGCCCGCACGACCGATTTCGACGCCGGCCTTCTCGAGCGCGTCCAGATCCGCGGACGAGTAGCGACCCGCGTCCGCTTCGAGCTCGAACTCACCGTGAATCATGCTGTGCGCGCGGTAGCCCACGGTCGCGAACTCGTTGCCGACCGCGGCGTCGGTGCCCTGCCGGTAGCCGCGGTACGGGCTCAGGTGGACACCGAGCGCGGGCAGGAACTGCTTGAAGGTGATCCACTGCATCTCGGCGCCGACCACCCGGCGCGCGATCGCAAAGCGCCGGCCGCGGCCGAGCGAGCGCGGCAGCGCACGCACGATCCGGTTGTGCTCGCGGGCGAACAGCGTCTGCACAGCCGTCAGTGCCAGGTTCTCGTTCGCTCGGACGTCACCCGCCACCACCGCCTTTCCGGGGGCCGCCGCGAGCGCGCCCTCGATGTCCATCTCCGGCGCCGCGGCCGGGTCGCCGCGGCTGTCGGCCCGGGGCAGGTAACCGCCCGGCAGGCGCAGCTGTGCGCCGTTGTCGCGGAGGTTGCCGTCGAGGCGCCCGCGTCGCAGCCACTCGAGCCGCGAGCTGGTGCCTCCGTAGACGGAGAACGCGTCGATGTAGGAGCTCTCGGCGTTCACCTGCTGGCGTGGGTCCGAGGCCGAGGAGCCGGTCCCCGGCGCCGCCTCGTCCCGGGTGAAGGAGATCTGCCCGAAGTCATCGCGGAAGGACTCAAGCGGGTCGGTTGAGTCGAACGGGATCGGCGCCGACTCGGTGCCCGCCTCGGCGCGGCCGATCGTGTGGTCCACGAACTGCCCCCATGTCCAAGCCCACTGGGTGACACCCCGCTCGCTGAAGATGTTCTGGCCGAGGTCGTTGAAGACGCGGTTGCTGATCCAGCGTGCGTCGGGCCCGCTCGCCATCGTCGAGCCGTCGCCGCGATAGCGGGGCGGCGCCACACGCGGGTAAGCGGTCCCCGCCGCGCCCCACGTGCGGTGCGCGCGGTTGTTTCCGGCGCCGCTCAGCGTGCGCGACTCGAAGCGGCCGTGCCACCGGGCGGAGGCTCCTGAGGCCAGCGTGAGCGCTGCCACGATCGTCGCCACCCACACGGTCCTGCGCAGTACTTCGATGCTCATGGCTCCCCCTCCGTCTTCGGGTTTCCTCGGCTCGCGGTGCTGCTGATGGAACCCGGCGGGTCGCCCAGGATCACGCGACCCGAGGAAACACCTTAATCTCGGTCAGGATTGGGTCCTTTCTGTTACCGTGCAGGTTCCCCCGGACGAACGACGACGAGGAGTGCAGGCAGCGCATGGAGCCGACCACCGCAACGGAGAAGCCGAAGCCGAAGGCCACCGAGGCCGATCTGGACCAGGATCAGGGCAAGGACCAAAGGGGCAAGGGGAAGCTCGGCTCGCGCGAGAACCCGGAGACCTACGAGGACGTCCCGGGTCACATCATTCCCATCCTCGCCGACGAGTTCGAGGACTTCGAGCAGGAGGCGGGCAAGTTCCTCGGAGGCGAGACGCCGGAGGACCAGTTCATCGGCTTCCGGCTCAAGCAGGGCGTCTACGGACAGCGGCAGCCCGGCGTGCAGATGATCCGCGTGAAGCTCCCGCTCGGCGGGGTCACCCCCGAGCAGATGGATGCGTTCGCGGACGCGATCGAGAACTACGCGCCCCTGAACAAGGGCCACATCACGACCCGGCAGAACATCCAGATCCACCACGTGCCGCTGCCGGACGCCGCCAAGTTCATCGAGGACATCGCCCCGTCCGGGCTCTCGAGCCGCGAGGGCTGCGGCAACACGGTCCGCAACGTGACCGGGGATCCCTACGCCGGCGTCTGCGAGGACGAGATCTTCGACCCGACCAACTACGCGATCGCCTACGTCCGCTACTTCGTCCGCCACCCGACGACGCAGCTGATGCCGCGCAAGATCAAGACCGCGTTCACCGCCTCCGACGAGGACCGGGCGATCACGGGAATCCACGACATCGGCTTCCTTCCGCGGATCCGCGACGGCGTCGAGGGCTTCGAGGTCCGCGTCGGGGGCGGCACCTCGATCATGCCCCGCGTCGCCCCCACCCTCTACGAGTTCGTGGAGGCGGCGAACGGCGACTTCCTGAAGGTTTCGGAGGCGGTCATGAGGATCTTCGACCGCCAGGACTGGCTCCGCGTCAACCGCGCCCGCGCGCGGATCAAGGTGCTGATCGACAAGATCGGCATCGACGCCTTCCGGGAGATGGTCGACCGCGAGCTCGAGGGCGAGTGGGTCGCCGAGCGTGACTTCTCGATCGAGCGCCTGGTCGGCACCGACGACGAGGAGCGCCGGGCGCCCGCCCGGCCCGCGGAGATCGGCAGCCCGAACGGTGACCGGAGCGAGTTCGACGCCTTCTGCGCCGACAACGTGCGGCCGCAGCGCCAGGAGGGGTTCAACACGGTCCTCGTCAAGGTCACCCGCGGGGATCTGACCCCGGAGCAGTTCCGCGGGCTCGGACGCCTCATGCGCGAGCACACGGGGGGCAACGCGCGGACCACGATCGAGCAGAACTTCGTCCTGCGGTGGGTCCGCGACGAGTCCCTCTACGACGTCTACGTCGGCCTGCGCGAGCTCGGGCTCGGCGACGCCGGCGGCAACACGATCACGGACACCGTCAGCTGCCCCGGAACCGACTCGTGCAAGCTCGGGATCACGGCCTCGATGGGGCTGAACCGGGCCTTGCAGGAGCGCGTCGAGTCGATGGATCTCAGCGACGAGCTCACGCGCCGGATCCATCTGAAGATGAGCGGCTGCCCGAACGGGTGCGGCCAGCATCACATCGGCAACATCGGCTTCTACGGAGCCTCGCTCAAGGTCGGCGGGCGCCAGATGCCGGCCTACATCCCGCACATCGGCGGCACCGTCAGCGGCGGCGAGGTCGTGTACGGCTCGCGGCTGAAGGTGCGGCTGCCGGCGAAGCGCGTGCCGGACGCGGTCGAGCGCTGGATCCGCATGTACGAGGCCGAGCGCACCGACGGCGAGGAGTTCAACGCCTTCGCCGAGCGCGTCGGCACCGGGCGCTTCGAGCAGGAGATCGCCGAGCTGGCGCTCCCGGCCGAGTTCAACCTCGACAACCTGCTCGAGTTCATCGACTGGAACCGCCGCGACCCCTACAAGGTCGAGAGGGGCGAGGGCGAGTGCGCGATCTGACCTCAGCACCCGCCCCAGGCCGCTCCTGATGGCGCTGGCGCGGTCGACTGATCCGATCGCGGGGATCGCGACCGCCCGCGTGCCGGCGGAGGCGGCGCCCCAGCGGCGAGCCGCGGCGCTGACCGCCGCCGACGGCTCCGAGATCGACCAGCGCGAGGTCGCGGCCGAGCTCGAGGGGCGCAGCGCCTCCGAGACCCTGGCCTGGGCCCTGCAGACGTTCGCGCCGCGACTCCGGATCGCCTGCTCCTTCCAGAAGACGACGTCGGTGATCGTCGATCTCGCGCACCGGCTCGATCCGACCGCCAAGTACTTCTACCTCGACACGGGTGTCCTCTTCGACGAGACCCACGTCACCCGCGAGGCGATCGCAGCCCGCTACGGGATCGGCTTCGAGCGCTACGCGGGCATCTCCCTCCAGGAGCAGGAGGACCTCTACGGCGCTAGCCTGTGGGACCGTCAACCGGATGCCTGCTGTGGGATTCGCAAGGTCGAGCCTATGCGGCAGGCGTTGTCCGGGATCGATTGCTGGGTCTCGGGAATCCGCCGTGAGGACTCCGAGACCCGGGCCGGTGCCGCCAAGTTCGGCTGGGATCGGCGCTTCGGACTGTGGAAGCTGAACCCGCTTGCCGACTGGACCGAGGCCCAGGTCTGGAACTACATCCATGAGAACGAGCTTCCGTACAACCCACTCCACGACGCCGGCTACCCCTCGATCGGGTGCACGCACTGCACGCGCCCGCCGGGCGCCGGCGCCCACCCGCGCGACGGTCGCTGGGCGAACGCCCACAAGACCGAGTGCGGGCTGCACGGCTGACGCCGGATCCGCTCCGGCCGCCCGCCGCCGGCAGCGCTGACAAAGACACCCATGAAGACGACCGACTGAGCTAGGAGCCCTGAACGATCGATGAGCGACAAGACCCTGACCCTCTCCGCCCGCCAGACCGCCGACTTCGAGCTGCTCGGCAACGGCGGCTTCGCGCCCCTCACCGGCTTCCAGGGCTCCGAGGACTGGACCTCGGTAGTCGAGAACATGACCCTCGCCGACGGCAAGGAGGTATGGCCGATCCCGGTCGTGCTCGCCACCGACCTCGACGCCTCCGAGGGCGACGTCGTCGAACTCAGCGCCGACAACGGCAAGAAGCTCGGCCGGATCCGCGTCAGCGAGGTCTGGGAGCGCGACGTTGAGAAGGAGGCGGAGAACGTCTACCGGACGACCGACGAGGCCCACCCGGGCGTCGCGGCGACCTACGCCGAGGGCAGCCGCTGCCTCGCCGGCGAGATCGAGGCCGACGACATGCCCGACCACGAAGAGGCGTTCATGCGTCGCTACTTCACCCCGGAGCAGTCGCGCAAGGAGTTCGCCGACCGCGGCTGGAAGCGGATCGTCGCCTTCCAGACCCGCAACCCGATCCACCGCGCGCACGAGTACCTGACGAAGGCCGCGCTCGAGGTCTGCGACGGCCTCTTCCTGCACCCGCTGATCGGCGAGACGAAGAAGGGCGACATCCCAGCCGACGTGCGCATGAAGTGCTACGAGGTCCTGATGGAGAACTACTACCCGAACGACCGGGTGGTCCTCGGCGTCAACCCCGCGGCGATGCGTTACGCGGGCCCGCGCGAGGCGATCTTCCACGCCGTCGTGCGCCGCAACTACGGCGCCACGCATTTCATCGTCGGCCGCGACCACGCGGGCGTGGGCGACTACTACGGCACCTACGACGCGCAGAAGATCTTCGACGAGGTCGACATCGATGCGCTCGGGATCAGGCCGCTGATGTTCGAGCACACCTTCTGGTGCTACAAGTGCGAGGGCCTCGGCTCCCACAAGACCTGCCCCCACACGCCGGAGGACCGGCTCTTCCTCTCCGGCACCAAGGTGCGCGAGATGCTCGAAGCCGGCGAGGCGCCGCCCGAGGAGTTCAGCCGCCACGAGGTCGCCGAGATCCTCATCGAGGCCTACAAGGAGATGGACTAGCCACCGGCGCCCATCCCCCTCCCCAACTAACGAGAACAAGGAGAACAACTCACCCATGTCCGAGCCCAACAGCCATCAAGGCTTCACCCTCTGGATGACCGGCCTGTCCGGGTCCGGCAAGTCGACGATCACCGACATCCTCATCGACACGTTCGAGGAGCGCGAGATCCCGCTCGAGGTCCTCGACGGCGACATCGTTCGCGAGAACCTCTCGAAGGGCCTCGGCTTCTCGAAGGAGGATCGCGACACGAACATCACGCGGATCGGCTTCGTCGCCGACCTGCTTGCGCGCAACGGCGTCCCCGTGGTCACCGCGGCGATCTCCCCCTACAAGGAGACTCGCGACGCGGTCCGCAAGATGCACGACCGTAGCAACGCGCACTTCGTCGAGACCTTCATCGCGACCTCGCTCGAGGACTGCGAGGCGCGCGACGTCAAGGGCCTGTACGCGAAGGCGCGGTCGGGCGAGATCCCCGAGTTCACCGGCGTCTCCGATCCCTACGAGGCGCCCGAGAACCCCGAGATCACCGTCGAGACCGCAGGCAAGACGCCCGAGGAGTCGGCGCAGACGATCCTCTCCTACCTGGAGAACGAAGGGCTGATCCCCAAGTCCTGAGCGGGACCCGGATCCGATCGTCTGCCGACGGGCGGGCCACAGGGCCCGCCCGTGGTCGTTCGGGAGCGTGGTCCCGAGCCGCGCGACGCCGAGTTGGCGATCGGATGGGCGCGGCGCGATACGGGCAACGAGGCGGGTGGAGGCAGAGGGCCCACGGCCGATGCGAACCACGTCGAGTTTGAACGCATATTGCGTCCAAAGTCCACGTAGAACGCGGCGCGGCGCGGTCGTCGTCGCCGGCGAAGACGGGCACCGGAAGCTCGCGGCCGTCGTAGCCGTAGAGGGCGTCGCCGCCGGCGCCGCCGATCAGGCGGCGATGTCGCCACCGCCCCCGCCGAAGTAGGTGGAGTAGGCGAAGGCGGTGCCCGCTGGGGTGAGCTTGGCGATGAAGTCGTCGTCGCCGGGTACCTGCCGGGCTCGGCCCCAGCGGGTCCCGGTTCCGGTGCCCAGCTAGGCTTGCACGGTGAGCCCGGAGCGGCCGCCGGGGGCGGAGAGTAGGGAGAACCGCGTCGGCGAGCACCGCCATCAGCCACCCGCGCCCGCGCTGTCGGAAGCGCTCGCGGCGCTCGTCTTCATCGTCGTCCTGGCGCTACTCATTCTCGCGATCCCGAGCCTGCGGCACGCGGCAGGAGATGCAATCTCGGGCGACACGAACGCCCTCCGGGACGCCTTGCATGGCGTTGCCGGAGTGTTCACGCTCTTCGTCCTCGCACTCCTGCACACCGTCATCTTCTACCCCGCTGAGATCCTGGACACGGCCGCGGGCTACGTCTGGGGCTTCTGGCCGGGCCTGGCGCTGATGATGGTCGCCTGGCTGGTCAACGCGTGGGCCGCGTGGGAGATCGGCAGGCGCGCGGCCCGGCCGCTGCTCTACCGGATCTTCGGGCGCGAGCGCTTCCTGCGCTACGAGGACATGGTCGAAAGGGGCGGGATCTCGCTGCTGCTGGCGATCCGCGTGATCCCGATCGTGCCCTTCAGCCTCTTCACGATGGTCGTCGGAGCGGCGCGGGTACCCCTGCCGCGCCTGCTGTGGACGACCGCGGTGGGCTACCTGCCGATCACGGCGCTGTTCGTCTATGTCGGCTCCCAGCTCGAGGAGCTCTCCCCGACCGATCCCGTCCTGATCGGCGGCGCGATCGTGCTGCTCGCCGCGATCGTGCTCGGCCACCTGCTCCGCAGCCGGCTCGAGTCCCAGCCGGTGCCGCCGGCGACCGCCCCCGAGCCGCAGGCGCCAGCGTCAGCGGCCACGAGCGATCCGGCGGCTGAGCGCGATCCAGACCGAGACGATGTCTTCGGTATCTGAGAGGTCGGCGCCGGTCAGCTCCTCGTAACGGCGCAGCCGGTAGCGCAGGGTGTTGGGGTGGATGTGGAGGCGCTCGGCCGCCGCGTCGACCCTCATGCCCGTCTCCTGCCAGGCGCGCACGGTGGCGATCAGGTCCTCCCCGCTCGCGGCGCTCGACAGCGGCCGCACGTAGCGGTCCGTGAGCGCGTCCCCCGCGTCGCCGCTCTCGACCGCGATCACGAACGCGGCGGCGCTGGTCAGGTCGTGCACGCCCGCGAGCCCGAAGCTCCGCGCAGCGCTCAGCACCCGTCCGGCGACCGCGAAGGACCGCGGAAGCTCGTCGACCGGGACGCTGGGGCCGACCGCGACGAGCCCCGCACCCCCGCGCCCGATCTCGCCCGCGACCGCGCCGATCAGCTCGTCCTCGCGACGGGACCACAGCCCTGTCCCGGGGTCGAGGGCGGGCTCGGCAACCGTGCCCCGCTCGAGCGGAATCCGGAACGCGCGGTAGCTGCGGGTCGGATCGAGACCGTGGGCCGCCGCCCGCGAGCGCAACTCACCCCGGCCGAGCTCGCCCGTCAGTGCGGCGACGAGGAACCGGCCGCGGCTTTCGACGCTGCTGCCGCTCGCCTCGCGGTGGCTGCCGACGAGGGGGACCAGGGCCTCGTCGGTCGCACGCAGAGTGCTTTCGAAGACCTCGAGGACGAGCTCCGGCGGCAGCTCGAGCCGCTCCGCCAGCCGGCGGGCACGCTCGGTCCCCATCCGGACCGCGAGCCGCCAGGACCGCACCAGGTCATCGACGGGGATGCCCTGCTCGGCCCGCCGGGCCCCGAGCGCCTCGATGCGCTCGAGGTCCGGACGAGGCTGCGGGCGCTCGAGCGCGACCCGCGCCAACCACTCGACCGTGGCGACCGTATCGGCGAGCTGCTCGTCCCGCGGCACGGCCGCAAAGCTCGGGATCTCCTCGCGGACACGCCCCACCATCTCGTTCGCGAGCGGGCCCGACTCGGCCAGCAACGCTCGCAGTAGCTCCGATGCGGAGCTGTCCCGATCCATGGTTCGAATCTACAACCGAAGCGTCGGTGAGAGCCCCAAGTTGTGGCTTTCTACAAGACGAGCGGCACGATTTCGGCCCTGGACACGTGGCGCGGGCAAGCGCGACTCGGAGATGCTGGACACCGCTACCCAAGGAACTCTCGAAAGGACCCGACCCACAGATGCGCTTCCGCTCCGTGCTGATCGCGGCACTGCTCTCCACCGCAGCACTGCTCCTACCCTCGACCGCCTCCGCCTGGGCGCCCGCCGCCACGGCGCCCGTCCACCCCGGCGTGCAGACGCTGACCCAAGGTGCCCAGTGCACCTCGAACTTCGTGTTCACGCAGGGCTCCGACGTCTACCTCGGCCAGGCCGCTCACTGCTCCGGCACCGGCGCGGCGACGGATACCAACGGCTGCACCTCCCAGTCGCTGCCGATCGGCACCAAGGTCGACGTCGATGGCGCCAGCAAGCAGGGGACGATGGTCTACAACTCGTGGATCGCCATGCAGAACGCGGGCGAGAGCGACGACGAGACCTGCGCGTACAACGACCTGGCGCTGGTCAAGCTCGATCCCTCCGACGTGGCGAAGGTGAACCCTTCGATTCCCAACTTCGGCGGCCCCACGGGCATCGGCCAGTCCGGCACCGGCAAGCCGGTTTACACGTATGGAAACTCGGAGCTGCGGGCCGGCGTAACGCTGCTGAGCCCGAAGAACGGGCTCGTCGTCGACAAGACCCCCGGCGGCTGGAGCTACACGGTCTACACGGCCACGCCGGGCATCCCGGGCGACTCGGGCTCCGCGTTCCTCAACGCGAGCGGCCAAGCACTTGGAATCCTGAGCACGGTGGCACTTGCACCCCTACCGGCGTCGAACGGCGTCGGTGCGGTCGGCAAGGAGATCACGTACGCCCGCAACCACGGCTTCCCGGGTCTCGCGCTGGTGGACGGCACCGAGCCGTTCACCCCGAAGATCCTCGGACAGCTGTAGTCAGGAAGGCCGCTGCGGCACCTGCGGCTCCCCGAGGCCGTAGGTGTCGTAGTCGGCCCACTTGCTGAACGTCTTGTGGGTCGGGCCGTGGAAGTCGGACGAGCCGGTCGGGACGAGGCCGAACTCCTCGCAGAGCTCGAGGCAGTGCCGCGTCTGCTCCTCCGTGTGAGGCGGATAGAAGCTCTCGATCCCGTCCAGGCCGACGTCGCGGACGAGGCTCTCGACCAGATCCCGGACCTGCACCGGATCCTTGACGTCCCAGTAGGGATGGGCGACGACGGCGAGTCCGTCGGCCTCGTGGATCAGCTGCACGGCCTCCTCGGCGCTCGGCCATTCGCGTGAGACGAAGGCCTTCGCGCCGGGCACCAGATACTCCTCGAAGAAGGGGCCGAGGTCGGGCCCAGCCCCCGCCGCCTTGGCGATGTGCGGGCGGCCGATGGCATCGGCGGCCCCGGCCTTGGCGACGGCTTCCTCGAAGGAGACCTCGACGCCATGCTCGTTCAGGCGCTCGATGATCTTGCGGGCCCGGTCGATCCGCTCCTGCTGGGCCCGGTCGCAGGCGGGCTGGATCTTGTCGAGGTCGACCCAGTATCCGCAGATGTGGAGGTCCTCCGAATACAGGTGCACACACGACATCTCGACGGCGGGCACGCACTCGATGCCGAGCTCGGCCGCGGTGGCCATCGCCTCGGGAACGCCGGCGACTCCGTCGTGGTCGGTGAGGGCCATCACCGTCACCCCTGCCTCGTGGGCGGAGCGGACGACGTCGGCGGGAGCGAGCTGACCGTCGGAGACGGTTGAATGTGACTGTAGGTCGATCATGCGGCCGCCATTGATAGCGGAAGGGCGCCGACGCCGAGCGACCGGCGGCCGCGGAGGAAGCACCGAATGAGCGCGAGCGAGCGATGAGGATCTCAGCGAAGGCCGACTACGCCGTTCGCGCAGCGCTCGAGCTTGCCGCAAGACCGGAGCGGTCCCCGGTCAAGGGCACGAAGCTGGCGGAAGCCCAGGACATCCCCCTGCAATTCCTCGAGCAGATCATGCTCGAGCTGAAGCGGGCCGGCGTCGTGCGGACCAAGCGCGGCGCGAACGGGGGCTACTGGCTGGCGAGCGAGCCGGAGACGATCACGGTCGCGGATGTGATCAGGGCGGTCGAGGGGCCGCTCGCCAACATCCACGATCTGTCGCCGGAGTCGACGTCGTACCCGGGACCGGCCCGGCGGCTGCGCGACGTGTGGATCGCCGTGCGCGTCAACCTGCGCGCCGTCCTCGAGGAGGTGACTCTGGCTCAGCTCACCGCCGGGGAGCTGCCCGAGAGCGTCGCCGAGCTGATCGACCAGCCCGGGGCCTGGGAGGGGCGAGATACAGGCGCACATGATGTCGTGCCTTAGATTTCTGGTCTAGACGCCAACCCGGCTCAGGCTCCGCTACAATTCCGCGGAGCAATTCTGACTACTTCAGTCAACAAAGGCTGAACGGTCGCCGGGCCGGCGCAGGGAGCAGGCCCCCGGCGGACTCCCCTCCCAACCCCCGACCCCTCCTCAGCATGGACCCAGCACTCATCGCTTTCGGCTTCGGCATCGGCCTGCTCGTCGGCATGACGGGCATGGGCGGCGCCTCCCTCATGACCCCCCTGCTGATCCTGATCTTCGGCATCTCGCCGGTGACCGCGATCGGCACCGACATCTTCTACGCGGCCGTGACGAAGACCGTCGGCGGCTGGCAGCACCTGCGCAACCGCACCGTGCACCGCGGGATCGCCTTCTGGATGGCCCTCGGCAGCGTGCCGTCGGCCATCGCCGGCGTCTTCGTGATCGAGGAGCTGCAGCGCCAGATCGGTGAAGACACGCTGAACGGCATCGTCTTCGGCGTGCTCGGCGCCACCCTGCTCGTGGTGGGCATCTCGACCCTGATCCGGACGCTGGTTCTGCCCGACGTGCTCAAGGAGCGCTACGCGATGCACCTCTATCGCCGACACATCGTCGCGGCGATCGCGACCGGCGTCACCACCGGCTTCGTCATCGGTCTCACCTCCGCCGGCTCCGGCACCCTGATCGCGATCATCCTCATCGCCGTCTTCCAGCTCACACCGCAGCGCGTAGTCGGCACCGACATCTTTCACGCGGCGGTGCTGCTGTGGGCGGCGGGGCTCGCTCACTGGATCGGCGGCAACATCGACTTCGGCCTCGCCGGCACGATCCTGATCGGCTCGATTCCCGGGGTCCTCGTGGGCGGCCGCCTCGCGCTGAGGAGCGGCAAGCTGCTGCTCCGCGGCGGGCTCGCGGTCGTCCTGATCGCCTCCGGGGTCACCCTGATCACGAAGGGCGACTTCATCCCTGCGATGATCGCCGGGACGTTTGTGTCGATCCTGTTCGGCGCCCTGTTCACCTACATCCTGCGCCGCGAGGTAAAACTTCCCCATGGCGAAGGCGTGCGAATGATCTCCCTGGTCGACTTCCCGTGGTCGCGTAAGCAGCGGGACTACGTGATCCGCGACGGCAAGGTCGTGCCGACGAAGCCAGTCGAGAAGGCAACCCCCGTCTGAGCTTGGATCCGGGCCTCGTCGTCTTCGGTGTCGGGATCGGGATCCTGGTCGGGATGACCGGGGCCGGTGGCGCCTCCCTGATGACGCCGGCCCTGATCCTCGTCTTCGGGATCCAACCGGTCACGGCGATCGGCACCGACATCTTCTACGCGGCGGTCACGAAGACCGTCGGCGGCTGGCAGCACCTACGCCATCGCACGGTCCACCTCGGGCTCGCCTTCTGGATCGCCGTCGGCTCGGTCCCCTCGGCGCTGGCCGGCGTGCTGGTGATCGAGGAGCTACAGCGGCGCTACGGCGAGGAGACGCTGAAGCAGATCGTCTTCGGCATCCTCGGCGCGACGCTGGTGGTCGTCGCGATCGCGACGCTCGTTCGCACGCTGCTCCTGCCCGATGTGGTCAAGGAGCGCTACGCGATGCACCTCTACCGCCGCCACATCGTCGCGGCGATCGCGACCGGGGTCACCACCGGCTTCGTCATCGGTCTCACCTCCGCCGGCTCCGGCACCCTGATCGCGATCATCCTCATCGCCGTCTTCCGGCTCACCCCTGAGCGCGTCGTCGGTACCTCGATCGCCGCCGGAGCCGTCCTGCTGTGGGCGGCGGGCATCGCGCACTGGATCGGTGGCAACGTCGACTTCGCGCTCGCCGGCCAGATCCTCGCGGGCTCGATCCCTGGGGTTGTCATCGGCAGTCGGATGGCAGTGCGGACCGGAGACAGCGCCCTGCGCATCATCCTCACCGTCGTGCTCGCGGCATCCGGCATCGCCCTGATCACGAAGGCCGACGCGACCGTCGTGATCGTCTCGGCGATCGTTGTCTCGCTGATCTTCGGCGTCCTGTTCACCTACATCCTCCGGCGTGAGGTGAAGCTGCCCCACGGTGAGGGCGTCCGCGTGATCAGCCTCGTCGAGCTGCCCTGGCGCCGCGGCCGCCGGCCCTACCGGGTCGAGAACGGCAAGGTCGTGGCGAACCCGCCCCGCGACAGCGAGGGGGACGCCGATCCGCCGGACGGCACACGGGAGGAGACCGAGCAGGTCGGCTCCGGGCGCTGAGCCCGCCGCGGGCGGGGTCGCCTCAGTGCCCGATGACGACGTGCTCGCAGGTCGGCCCGACGCGGTCGTGCCGGTCGGCGAAGACGGTGTCCTTGCCGCCGCCGCACTTGACCTTGTCGCGACCGTTGCCGCGAACCCTGATCGTGTCGCGGCCGGCGCCGCCGGAGACGAAGTCAGCTCCGGCGCCGGCCGCGATCCGGTCCCGGCCGGAGCCGCCGCGGAGCGTGTCCTTGCCGCCGCCACCGACGAGCTTGTCGTCGCCGGCGAGCCCGAGCAGGGTGTCCCGGCCGGAGCCCCCGTAGAGCTTGTCCGGATCGACGCCGCCCCGGATCGTGTCGTTGCCGCCGGCGCCGTGGGCGACGTCCTGGCCCTTGCCGCCGGCGATGTCATCGGAGCCGGCGCTGCCCTTCATCGTGTCGCCGCCGCGCACGCCGCGGATCACGTCGTCGCCGGCGCCGCCGGTGATCACGTCGGCGCCGCCGCCGCCGCGTAGCGTGTCCGCGGCCTGGTTGCCATGCAGCTCGTCATCGCCGCCGGACCCCGAGAGCCGGTCGGCACCCGCGCCGCCGACGAGGCAGTCATCGCCCTTCAGGGCCTGAATCGTGTCGGCGCCGCCGTAGCCCTTGATCAGATCGCCGCCAAAGGTGCCGCGCAGCTTGTCGGCTTTCGCGGTGCCCTCGATCACGCGTACGCACGGCGTCCGGTCGAGCTTCTGGGTCGCCGTCACCACGACGTTGTCGTAGTCCGCGGTCGAGGACGGCACCGCATCGACTCCGAACTTGATCCGGGAGGTGATCTCGATGTAGTAGCGATCGCCGATCACGAGCTTGCTCGGGTTGATCGACTCGGTCTGGATCGAGGTCCAGTCGGCGGCGTTGCCGAGGGTGGTCGGGCCGGTGAGGTTGACGCCCGTCCCCGTGCGCTTGTCGACCATCCTCACCGTGAAGTCGGCCTCGTCGCCGGTCACGCTCAGCAGGGCGTTGACGTCGGCCCTGTGGTCGAGGTCGAAGCTGACCTCGTCCGGGAACTGGCCCCCGGCGCCCCGGTAGACGAAGCTCGGGCTCTTCCAGATCGCCGAGCGCTCACCGCCGACGCCGAGCGGCGGCCCGAACTGGCTCCGCAGATAGCCCCCGGGCGAGCCGCCGGATGCCTGGTAGCTGTTGGTCACCGGCGGGCACAGGAGCGCGACCGAGCAGGGCCCGCCCGATGCCTTCGAGCCGGTCCAGCCGGCGCTGCTTACGGCGAACGTCCGGGCACCCGGGGTCGGGTGGTAGAGGCTTGTCGTGGTCCGGGCCTCCGCCGTGGCGGCGAGGGCTGCGGTCAACAGCGCGGCTGCGAGCGTTACCGCTGCGAGCACACGCATCGTGCGTGTTGCGGTCAAGGCTGATTCCTCCTGGATCGGGAGCCCGGGTAGGAGAGGGCATCCCCCGAAATCGGCTTCTGGGCCTGGGTTCCAAGGTAGTCGAGCCGAGCCAGGCCTGTCAACGGGGAAGGCGGCAGCGCGGCCCGGAGCCCGCCCGATAGGCTGCGGCGCATGGACTTCGAGCTCGGAGGCCGCCTGGAGGAGCTGCTGGGGCGTGTGCGCGCCTTCATGGACGAGCACGTCTATCCGGTCGAGGCCGAGGCGATGGCGGCGCTCGACGAGGAGGTCGGCCCCGGCGTTGCCTACCCGGAGATCATCGTCGGGATCCGCGAGAAGGCGCGCGAGCAGGGGCTCTGGAACCTGTTCATGGCGAACGAGGAGGTCGGCGCCGGGCTCACGAACTGGGAGTACGGGATGCTCTGCGAGGAGATGGGGCGCTCCCCCGTCGTCGCCCCGATGGCCTTCAACTGCGCCGCGCCCGACACCGGCAACATGGAGATCCTCCACGAGCACGGGACGGAGGAGCAGAAGCAGCGCTGGCTCGAGCCGATGCTCAACGGCCACCACCGGTCGTGCTTTTCGATGACCGAACCCGAGGTCGCCGGCTCCGACCCGACGACCCTGCAGGCGCGGGCCGAGCTCGACACCTCGGCCGGCGAGTGGGTGATCAACGGCCACAAGTGGTTCACGTCGGGGGCGGTCGGCGCCGACTTCGCGATTGCGATGGTCGTCACCGACCCCGATGCCCACCAGTACGCCCGCGCGTCGATGATCATCGTCCCGACCGACACCCCCGGCTTCAACCTCGTGCGCCCGGTCTCGGTCATGGGCCACGACAAGGGGCCGGGGCATTGCGAGATCCTCTACGAGGACTGCCGGGTGCCGGAGGCGAACCTGCTGGGCCCGCGCCAGGCCGGCTTCGTGATCGCCCAGGACCGGCTCGGGCCGGGCCGCATCCACCACTGCATGCGGGCGATCGGCACCTGCGAGCGCGCGATCGAGCTCATGTGCCGCTACGCGAACCGGCGCGAGGCCTTCGGCGGCAAGCTCGCCGAGAAGCAGTTCGTCCAGGACTTCATCGCCAAGAGCAGGATGGAGACCGAGCAGGCCCGCCTGCTGACGCTGAAGGCAGCCTGGCTGATGGACACGCGCGGCAAGCGCGAGGCACGACGCGAGATCTCAATGATCAAGGTCGTGGCCGCGAACGTCGTCATGGACGTCCTCGATCGCGCGATCCAGGTGCACGGCTCGCTCGGCATGTCCGACGACACGCCGCTCGCAGGCATGTGGCGCTTCAGCCGCATGCTCAAGGTGGCCGACGGTCCCGACGAGGTCCACAAGATGGTCATCGCCCGCCGCGAGCTCAACCACTGGGCCAAGGCGGACGAGGGCGACACCGCCGGAAACGGCAAGGCGCCGGCGACCGCCGCGACGACCGGCTAGCCGGAGCTAGCCGAGTCGCTTCTCAGCCGCGTCCGCCGCCGCGGCGAGCTGCTCGACGGTGCGGGCGAAGGTCTTCGCGGCCTCGTCCTCGGCCCCGGCCTTGCCGTAGCCACCGGCCATGTAACGCGCGTAAACGCCCTCGAGCACGATCGCCAGCTTCCAGTAGCCGAGCGCAACGAAGAAGTCGATCTGCCCCAGATCGCGACCGGAGCGCTCCGCGTAGCGGGCCTTGACCTGCTCGCGGGTTGGGAAGCCGGGAGCCATCGTCGCCGGCTCCATCAGCGGCACCATCTCGTCGCCCTCCTCGGCCCAGTAGACGAGCAGCAGGCCGACGTCGGCGAGCGGGTCCCCGAGGGTGCACAGCTCCCAGTCGACGACGCCGGCGACGGCCTTCGCGTCCTCGCTGAGGATCATGTTGTCGAGCCTGTAGTCGCCGTGGACGATCGTCGCAGGCCCCTGTTCGGGAATCCGCGCAGCGAGGCGGTCGTGGACGTCGTCGATCAGCCGCAGCTCGCGAGTCTTCGACTTCTCCCACTGACCGCTCCAGCGGTGCAGAGTGCGGGCGACGTAGTCGGCCTTCTTGCCGAGCTCCCCGAGACCGACCGCGTCGGGGTCGACGTCGTGGATCGCGACGAGCGTGTCGACGACGTTCTCGCCGATCGCGCGTCGCTGCGCCTCGTCGTAGGGCTCGGCGTCGGGGACGGCTCGCAGGATCGGGCCGGGCAGGAAGTCCATCACGTAGAAGGGCGCCTCGTTGACGCTCTCGTCATCGCAGAACCCGACGACACCGGGCACGGGAACAGGCGTCGGCGCGAGGGCCCCGACCACGCTCGCCTCCCGGCCCATGTCGTGGGCGGAGCCGAGGCGCTTGCCGAGCGGCGGGCGTCGCAACGCCCAGCGCGCCCCCTCGGCGTCGGTGACGGAGTAGGTCAGGTTCGAGCGGCCGCCGGCGATCATCTCGAAGCGAAGCGGGAGCGTGACGCCGTCGACGTTCTCCGCGAACCAGCCCTCGACCGCCGGAGCGTCGATCCCGTCCGGCGCCTCCACGCTCTCCTGTTCGCCGGCTCGCTCTCCGCCCTCCATCGGGCGCAAGCGTATTCGCAAAGCGTGGCAGGGCGTCGTTCGGGAGGTCCCGGGGCGGCCGCTGCGCAACAATCGGCGCTCCGTGCCCCCGACGTCAAAGCCAGCGGGTCTGCTCGTCGACTACGGCGGCGTCCTGACGACCAACATCTGGGTCTCCTTCCGTGCCTTCTGCGAGCGCGAAGAGCTCGAGCCCGAGACGGTCAAGGAGACCTTCCGCAACGACGGCCCCGGTTTGGCCCTGTTGCGTTCGCTCGAGAAGGGGGAGCTCGACGACGCCGACTTCGAGCGGCGCTTCGGCGCGCTGCTCGGCGTCGAGCCGGAGGAACTGATCGACAGGCTGTTCGCGGGCCTGCGACCCGACGAGGAGATGATCGCCGCGGTCGAGCAGGTCCGGGCCGCGGGCTTCCCCGTCGGCCTGATCTCGAACTCGTGGGGCACCGGGATCTACGAGCGGGCGCCGCTGCGGATCTTCGACGCGACGGTGATCTCCGGTGACGTCGGGCTGCACAAGCCACAGCCGGAGATCTACGAGCTCGGCGCCGCGCGCATCGGGCTCGAGCCGGAAGGGTGCGCCTTCGTCGACGATCTGCGCGAGAACGTGGCCGGCGCTGAAGCGGTCGGGATGACGGGCATCCTGCATCGCGAGACGGAGGCGACGGTCGTCGAGCTGCGGAGACTGTTCGGGGGGTAGAGTCGACGCCATGGCGGGGGCGCGAGCAAAGGGAGAGGTCGCACGTTGGCCGGCATGCGTCGCCGTCGCTACGGCCCTGCTGATCGGCTGCCTCCTACCCGCTTCCGCGACCTCGAAGCCACGCGGGTTCACCGCCGCGACCAGCGGCAACCAGCGCGAGCGCGTCAAGAAGATCCCGATCGCCCGCCACGCGAAACGCTCGCGGCGCGTCGTGTTCACGCTCGGCCCCAGGCGCCTTCCGGACCTGCGCGCCGGCAGCACGCTCACGATGAGCGGCGAGGTGACGCTGACGACCACCTGCGTCAACCACTCGGAGCGCTGTATCGGCAAGCCGTACCACTACAGCCCCGAGGTCGGGATGAGGATCGTGCTCACCGCCCACAAGGGCGCGACCGGCGGCCACGGCACCAGGCCCGTCTCGCGGCGAATCCACAGCACCTGCTCACAGCGACGACCGAACCGCAACCACCACTGCCCGCTCGTTGTCGAGCACGCGAAGCTGCGGATCCCGAAGCTTCAGAAGCTGCCCTGCAAGCCAAAGCGCTGCCGTCTCAACATGGTCGTCGACGCCTCCTCCCGCCAGGCCCGGCACGGCAACGTCGTCGTCGCCGGCGCCGACCGGCCCGACGGACACATCGATCAACGCAAGGGCAGGCTGAACGCCGTGGTCTTCCGGCGCGGCGCCGACCGCGGCCGAGCCCGCAAGAGCTCGAGCCCCGTCAACAGCCGCATCCCGTTCGGGTCCTCGGGGTCGGGGGACAAGGTCGTCGTCTTCTCGGCCAAGGTCGCCCACCTCGACCGCGGGGACGTCCTGCTGGCCCGGGCGCGGCAGCTGACCGACATCGGCGGCTATCCCTTCAGCGCCTTCATCTCCGACCAGCTCATCGTCGCGACCTCGCGCAACGCAACCGCCCCGCACGGGCTCGCCAAGCACGCCATCTCCTTCCACGGAACGCTCGGCGCCGTCAACGGCTTCAACTGCACCCAGGCCCCCAGCGGCTGGCAGACGCCCTGCCTGTCCCGCAAGGCGGGGCTCGGGCGCGTGCAGCGGAACGTTGAGAGACACGGCCATGATGTCCCGCTCTTCGTCAACCTCGTCTCGCGCTCGTTCCCCAAGCTCACGTCCGCACCCGCAGGCTCCAGCGCCCGGATCGCCGGCGGCTCGCTCGCGGTCAGGCACCTGCGGCGATGAGGCGCCGCGCGGCTCGGTCCGGCGCCCTCGCGGCCGCCCTCCTCGCCCTGTCCACGGCGAGCCTGCTCCCTGCCACCGCCGACGCCTCGCGGCGGGCGTCCCGTGTGTTCACGAGCGGCAACCGCTCGGAGCTGATCAAGAAGCTGCCGATCACGGCCAAGGCGGGCGCGAAGCCGCGCAAGGTGATGCGGGTCGGCCCCGCACGGGTACCGGCGCTGCGGCGCGGCGACGTGCTGCGCACGGGCGTCGAGCTGCAGCTGACCAACTCCTGCGCCCATCCCGAGCCGCGCTGCGTGGGGCCGAGTTACCGGTTCAGCCCGACCGTAGACGCGAAGCTGATGCTGCGCGGGCCCGGGGTCCGGCGCCGCCTCGACGCGGGGCGCGAGACGTGCGGGCAGTCGGAGCCCAACCGCGAGCATCACTGCGTGCTCGTGCTCGATCCACGCTCCCGGACGATCCACGCGAAAGAGGCCTGCAAGCGCTGCCGGATCGTGCTCGTCGCCTCCGCCCACGATCCCGCCGCCGACGGTTCGCAGCGGATCCTCGTCGGCGGCAACCGGCCCGACGGCTCGATCCCGCAGGACCGCGGCCGGATCAGCGCAGTGCTCGAGCGGCGCCACAGCCCGCCACCGCGCATCGGCCACACGCACAAGCTGCGGACGACGGCGGCACCGATCGACAAGCGCCGCCACGTCGTCGTCTCGAAGCGGGTCCGCGGACTCCGTAAGGGCGAGGGCCTCGCCGTCGACGCGCGCCTGGCGACGGTGATCGCCGGCCTTCCGTACAGCGTGCGCACCACGTCGCAGCTGGTGCTGGCGCGGAGCCCGCACGCGGTCGCGCCCGACCGCCACACGGCTCGGATCTCGCTCCTCGGAGGCGAGATCGACGAGAGCAACGGTTTCAACTGCACGCAACCGCACCACGGCTGCACGATCGACAAGAACGGCATCACCCGCGTCGGGCACGGAGCGAAGCGCCTGTATGTGAACCTCGTCCTGCTGCTCGGACCGAAGCGGGCGCAGGCCGGCGCAGGCGATTCGGCGGCACTGCGCAAGGCGCGGCTCAGCGTGCGCCGCTATCCGCCGCCGAAGCGCTCGCACCGGCGCTGAACGCGTCGCGCCAACGGATCCGAGCCCGAGCCGGCGGGCGCGGTCGCGCCTAGTCGGAGCAGTCGCGCTCGCGCCCCAGGGCGCCGGCGAGGGAGAGGCGGGCCTCGACCGTGAGCTGCTGGGTCCCGTCGCCCTCCGAGGAGACGCGCGTGAGATCGCGGCCGCCTGGGCGCTCGACCCGCTCCACGCACCCGGCCCCGGCGGTCACCACGAAGTAGGGCGAGTAACGGAGGTGCAGATCCGCGACCTGACCGGGACCGATGCGGACCACGAAGCGATCCGGCGCCAGCGCCGTCAGCTTTGCCTCGCCGGAGGCGACGAAGGAGCCGCTCCCGATCCTGTACAGGCGCCAACCGCCGGCCTCGCCGACGAGATCGGCGTCGAAGGCGCCTCGGTCGAAGAGCTTCTGCTCCTCGGCGCCGAACCAGTCCGGCGGCGCATCGCTCACCGCTACCAGCCCGATCCCCTGCGCCGCGAGCCAGTCGGCATACGCGCCAGGTCGGAGCCGGCCGCCGGTGAGAAAGCTCTCGTCGGGCGCCTCGATCTGCCGCAGCCAGCCGCCGCTGATCGGGCGCCGCTCGGCGACGTACACCGACTCCCAGCGGCTGCGCGTCGGCGAGACCCTGATCGGCTGCAGAGCCGCATCGCGAAACGCCGGCATGTCGAGGAGTGGGGTGAAGTACGACTTCGCCGTCGAAGGGTCGCCGGCTGCCGCGACGTCGCGGACCGTCCCCGTCCACTGCCACCACAGGAGCGGTGCGACGACCGCGAGTAGCAGCGGGAGCGACCGAGGTCTTGGCTGTCGCCCGTCCCGCATCAGCAGGATCGCCGCCAGCGGCGCCGCGAAGGTCGCGCCCAGACGAACCGTGTTCGAGCCGAGCGGCGTGTGAATCAACAGCGCCGCCACCGCGAGCAGCACGTACAACCCCGCGGCCCAGCCGAGCACCGAGGTAGAGGCGGCCTCCCGCTCGGGCGCGGAGCCCGCGTAGAGGAGGATCGCGAGCGCCGTGAGCGGGATCCAGACCCAGGCGCTGAACGCGAACGGCTGGAATCCGGGAGTCGGGAAGGCGAGCGCCAGGGCGCCGACGCCGACGGCGGCTCCGAGGAGGCCGGTGGCTGCCGCCCGTCGCGGCAGGCCCTCATCCGGCAGCCGCAGCGAGGCCGCAACGACGGCCGCGCAGGCGAGCCCCGTGAAGAGCCCGGCCACCGGACTGGCGCAGGCGGCCGCGAGGGCGGCCAGGGCAGCGAGGGCCGGCCTCGAGCGTTGGACCGCGAGCATCGCCGCCAGGGCGATCGCGAGCCCGAGCGCGAAGGTCGTCCGGCCCGCGAACGGGGCGGCGAACGAGCCCAGGGCGAAGAGGACCACGCCGAGCCAGGCGCGCTCCCCGAAAGCGCGGAACGCGATCGCCGCGAACAGCGCGGTCGCCGCGACCGCCGCCAGCGCTCCGACCAGCACGGGGCCGAGCAGCGCTCCAAGCGGCGGGTAGATGAGGCTGTAGCCGGGGACCGAGAAGCCGGAGTACCAGTTCGGGTCCCAGAGCACGAACCCGTCTGCATCCCAGAGATCGGCTCGGAACGTCTGCGCCGAGAGGTCGAGCGTCTGCGGCGCCCAGACGAGGTAGACGAGCGCCAGCCCCAGCGCCAGCGCCAGCGCAGCTGTCCAGGCCCGGGCGACGGTCACGGCGTGAAGCTTGTCAGGAGTGCCGCCCCCGGCTCCGCGCCACACTGCCCCGGCGGCGCGGCCCGCGCGCTCGGTCAGCGGCGGTCGTCGCCGGCGGCGGCGACGGCCTCGATCGCGCGCAGGTGGAACTCCGCGATCGCCTCCAGGTCCGCCGTGGCGAGCGCCTCGTCGGCGGAGTGGATGCCCCCGAAGTAGTCGCCGGGATCGGTGTGCAGGATCGGTGCGAAGCCGAAGGCGTGGGAGCCGAGCGAGTCGCGCACGTATGCCGTGTCGCTGAAGCCGGTGCCGAGGACCGGCAGCAACACGGCCCCCGGCACCCGCTCGGCGACGAAGGCGGCGATCGCCTCGAGCAAGGGTCCCTCGGGCGCCGACTCCGTGCCGCCCTCGGCCGACTCCAGCGGCTCGAGCTCGTAAGCCGGGCCCCCGGCCAGCGCTGCCGCGACGTGCGCCTCGATCTCCGCGAACGGGTCGCCACCCCCCGGGAGCACGCGGCAGTCGCAGGTGAGGTCCACGTAGCCGGGAATCACGTTTGCGGGCGCGAAGCTGTTGACGACCGTCGGCGTCACGGTGAGACGGATCATCGCGTCCAGATCCGCGGCCAGGAACGGGTGCTGGCCGCGTGCCCACGCGATCAGCTCCTCGTCCCCGAGATCCGCGATCCCGAGCTGCTCGAACGCGCGCTCGACCGCGGGCACCAGGCGGCGCGGCGCGCGCGCCTCGATCAGCCTGCGGATCGCCTCGCCCGCGTACGCCAGCGGATTCTCCGTGTCGAGCGGCGTCGAGGCATGGCCGCCGCGCCCGCGCAGACGAAGGCGCACCGAGGTGACGACCTTCTCCCCGATCCCGACGGTAACGACACGGCGACCGTCGGCGAGCTCGAAGAGGTTGCCGCCGCCCTCGTTGATCGCGTAGTCGCAGCCGAGGTCGGGGCGCTCGCGCACCAGCCAGGTCATGCCGACGTCGGAGACGCCGCGCTCCTCGTCCGAGGAGGCCACGAGGACGATGTCCCCTCCCGGCACCGCGCCACGGCGCGCGAAAGCGGCGAGCGCCGCGGCACGACCGGCGAGCTCGCCCTTCATGTCCGCGACGCCGCGCCCGATCATCCTCGAGCCTTCGACCCGGCCCTCGAACGGCGGCACCGTCCAGCCCGAATCGGCCGGCGCCGGGACGACGTCCGTGTGCCCGAGCAGCATCAGCGACGGACCCGCGCCGCTGCCGGGCAGGCGCGCTATGACGTTCAGCCGTGCCGGATCGGGACCGGCGAGCTCGATCTCGAGCCGTCCCTCCCCGGCCTCCGCGAGGTAGGCGGCCAGGAGCTCGGCTGCGGGCGTCTCGTTGCCGGGCGGGTTCGAGGTGTCGACCCGCACCAAGTCCCGGCAGAGCGCCACCGCCTCGGCCCCGACCCGGTCCGGCATCAGAGCGACCGTCCCTCCGCCGCAAGCTCGCGCACGAGCTCGACCGGAAAGGGATCCTGGAGGCTTCCGTCACGGCGACGGCCCGGCTCCGCGGCCACGAGACAGTTCATCACCGCCTCGTGCGCGGCCTCCCAGGCGGCGGCGAAGAGCAGGCTCATCTCGGCCCCGGCGAGACGCGCGGCAGGCACGCCGGTCGAGAACGCGAGCCCGATCTCACCCGAGCCATCGGACGCGTACGAACCGGCGCGCGCCAGCCCGAGCAGCGGGCGGAGTGCAAGCCGCCGCAGCGCCAGCGCGTCGAGGGGGGCATCGGTCGCACAGACGGCGATGCAACTGCCGTCGGCGGCGGGCGAGGGCGCGGGCTCGAGCCTGTGCCCGAGCAGGTCGAGCCGCTCGCGGTCGCCGAAGTTGCAGAGCAGCAGCACGCCGACGGTCCAGGTGCCGACGCGACGCGAGGCTGTGCCGATCCCGCCGGGGAAGTCGAAGCAGCTCATGCCCGTGCCGGCGCCGACGGTGCCTTCGGCCGGCGGCGCGTCGGTGAGCGCGGCCAGAGCGGCCTCGACGTCGGCCGCGACGATGCGCCGCGAATCCGCCATCGGCCCGTCGTCGCACTCGCCGACGACGGGGATGGTCACGTCGTCCGGCCCGGCGCCCGACGCCTCGATCGCCGCCTGGTAGACGGTCCCGACCGCGTGCGTGCCGCAGAGGTACAGCGGCGTCGACATCGACCCCCACTCATCGATCTCGAGCGCGGCGCTCAGCACCCCGGTGCCGTTCACGGTTGCCGTACCGGCCGGCGCGGGCAACGCCGGCGGTGCGATCACGGTGACGCCGCTTGCCCCGCCGCTCGCCGCCTGCGCGTGGCCCGACCCGGACGCCCGCGACGTCGGTGATCGCGTTGTGCCGACCGGTCGGCAGCCGGCCGACGGGGCCGGCGAGCCGCCGCCACCGCGGGCGCTCAGCCACCCTCGGGACCGGGGTCGGGCGCGGCTCGGCCATCCTCGTAGAGCAGACAGGCCACGCGGCGCGGCTCGCTCTCGCCGGCGGCGGCGATCTCGACCAGCTCGGGGTCAGTGCCGGTGCACGGCCCGAACCGCCGCGGGCAGCGCGGGTTGAAGCGGCATCCGGCCGGGATCTCGGTCGGGTCGGGGATCTCGCCCCCGAGCAGCTCGCGGTGACCGCCGCCACCGGGGGTCGCGACCGGGACGGCGTCGACGAGCGCCTGCGTGTAGGGGTGCTTGGGCCGCTCGATCACGGCGGCAGCCTCGCCGTGCTCGATCACCCGGCCCAGGTACATGACGGCAATCCTGTCGCAGAGCGACCAGGCGAGCGAGAGGTCGTGCGTAATGAAGATCAGCGCCAGCCCGCGGCGCTCGCGCAGGCCAACGAGAACGCGCAGCACCTGCATACGGACCGAGGCGTCGAGCATCGAGACCGGCTCGTCGCAGATCAGGCCGTCGGGCTCGAGCACGAGGGCAGCTGCGATCGCAACGCGCTGGCGCTGGCCGCCCGAAAGCTGGTGCGGATAGCGCTCGCCGAAGCGCTCCGGGTCGAGGCCGACGTCGTTGAGAGCCTGGGCGATCCGTTCGGAGTGCTCGCGCGCCGGCACGCCCTGAACGACGAGCGGCTCGGCGACGATCGTCCGCACGCGCTGGCGCGGATTGAGCGTCTGGTAGGGGTCCTGGAAGATCATCTGCACGCGGCGGCGCAGGGTCCCCAGGCCGCCACGGCCGGTGATCGGCTCGCCGCCAAGCAGCACATCTCCGGCGGCCGGCACCTGCAGTCCCATGATCGCGCGAGCGAGCGTCGACTTGCCGCAGCCGGACTCACCGACGATGCCGAGGATCTCACCGCTGCGCCAGTCGAGGCTGACCCCGTCGACGGCCCGGGCCACGGTGCGGCGGGCCCGGTAGTGGACCGAGAGACCGCGCAGTTCGATCAGCGGCACGGCGCCCGACTCGACCCGGCCCTCCGCGACCGCCGGGCTCACGCGGTCCCCCCCGCTGCCTCGAAGCCACGGAGGCCGCCGATCACCGGCAGCGCAGCGAGCAGCTCGCGCGTGTGCTCGTGCGCCGGCCGCTCGAAGATCTCGCTGACCGGGCCCTGCTCGATCAACTTGCCGGCGTCCATGATCGCGATCCGATCGCAGGTCTCGGCGAGAACGGCGAGATCGTGCGTGATCAGGATCAGCGAAAGACCGAGCTCCTCCCGCAGACGCTCGAGCAGCTGCAGCACCTGCGCCTGCATGACGACGTCGAGCGCCGTCGTCGGCTCGTCGGCGATGACCAGCGAAGGCCTGCAGGCGAGCGCCAGGGCGATCATCACGCGCTGGCGCTGGCCGCCCGAGAGCTCGTGCGGGTAGCGGCGCCCGATGGTCGCAGGCAGCCCGACCATGCCGAGCAGCTCGCCGACGCGGGTGTCGATCTGCTGGCGGCCGCCGCCGCGGGCGTGCAGGTCGATCGCCTCGTAGATCTGGTGCTCGATCCGCTTCACCGGGTCCAGCGAGTTCATCGCTCCCTGGAAGACGAGCGAGACGTGGCGCCAGCGGACCCGCTGCATACCGAGCTCCGTGCGCTTGTGGATGTTGATCGCGTCCTCCTTGCCCGGCAGGCGCAGCACGATCTCGCCCTCCATCTTCAGCGCGGGCGGAAGCAGCTTCATCACGGCCAGCGCCGTCGTCGTCTTCCCGCAGCCGGACTCCCCCGCCAGGCCGAGCGCCTCGCCGGGCGCGAGCTCGAGGTCGACGCCGTCGACGAGCGTGTGCTCGCCGGCCGTCACCCGCAGGTCCGAGATGGGGAGGAGCGGCTCGGTCATCAGACGGCCTCCTCGTCGCGCAGGCGCGGATTGACGACGTCCTCGAACAGGTAGCCGACCAGCGACACCGCGAAGACGAGCACCGCGATGCAGAGTCCCGGCGGGATCACGTACCACCAGGCGCCGGCGCTCGGCGCCCCCGAGTTGAAGGCGTTCTCGAGCATGTCCCCCACGAGATCTTCGTCGGGTCGCCGAGCCCGAGGAAAGCGAGGGACGCCTCCGCCAGGATCGCGACGGCCACGATCAGCACCGTGTTCGCGTAGATCAGCGGCAGGGTGTTGGGGAAGATGTGGGTACGGACGATGTAGCGGTCGGAGGCTCCAAGGGCTCGCGCGCGATCGACGAAGGCGCGCTCGCGCAGCGTCAGCACCTGGGCGCGGACGATGCGGCCCGTGCCGGCCCAGGAGGTGATCCCGATGACGATGATCAGGACCCACAGCGAGGGGTTGAGCAGCCGCGCGAGGACGATCATGAGCGGCAGCGCCGGGATCACGAGGAACCAGTTCTCGAAGGCGTCCAGGATCCGGTCGGTCCAGCCGCCGAAGTAGCCGCCGAGCAGGCCGACGAGCGTCCCGAGCACGGCCGAGATGACCGCCGCGGCGAAGCCCACGACGATCGAGATGCGGGCCCCGACGATGAGCTGGCTCAGGACGTCGGAGCCCTGCTCGGTGGTACCGAGCGGGTGCGCCCAGCTCGGTGAGGCGAGCGTGTCGAGGCTCGAGGCGTATGGGTCGTCGGGCGCGATCAGAGACCCGAAGACCGCGAGGAAGACGAACAGGGTGATGACGCCGATCGCGAAGCGGCCGCGCCAGGTGCCGAACAGCCGCCGCCGGACGCTGATGTCGGTGTCGACGGCCCCGGGCGGAGCGTCGACGGCGCCGATCACCGTTGCGCCGCTCATCGTGCCTTCACCGGGGGTCGAGGAAGAAGTAGAGGAAGTCCGCGGCGAGGTTGGCGAAGATCACGCCGACGCTGTAGACGAGGAAGACACCCTCGAGCACGGGGAAGTCCTTGTCGTTGATCGCGGTGTAGGTGAGGTCGCCGAGCCCGGGCCAGGAGAAGACCGTCTCGATCGTGATCGCGCCGCCGACGACGGCGCCGAACTGAATCGCCGAGAGCGTCACCAGCGGCAGCAGCGCGTTTGGCACCGCGTGCCGGTTGATCACGCGATCACGGGAGAGCCCGATCGCACGCTTGACCGTGATGAAGTCCTCGGTCATCACGTCGACCATCGAGCTGCGCATGATCAGGAAGTACTGGCCGAGCAGCATCAGGGTCATCGCCGCAACCGGCAGGACCATGTGCTGGAGCACGTCGGTCACCTTCGCCGTCCAGCTCGTGAACTCGACGCCGGGCGTCATCTCCTGCCCCGCCGGCAGGATCGGTATCGCGACGGCGAAGATCAGGATCAGGATGATCCCGATCCAGTACTCGGGCGAGGCGTAGGTGAACAGGCTGAAGCCGAGCAGGCCGTCGTCCGTCTTCGACCCCCGCCTCTTCGCCGCTATGACCCCCATCCAGGTGCCGATCAGGGTTGCCAGCAGGGTCCCGGTCCCGACCAGCAGCAGGGTCCAGGGCAGGGCCGACTCGATCTCGTCCCAGACCGGCTGGCGCGAGGTGTTGCTGACCCCCAGGTCGAGCCGCGCCGTGTCGCCGAGGTAATCGGCGAGCTGACCGGTGAGCGGCTTGTCGAGGCCGTAGTCGGCCCTCAGCTTGGCGATCTCCTCGGGCGTCGAGCTCGGCAGCCTGAGGAACTGCGAGGTCGGATCGCCCATCACCCGGAAGAGGAAGAAGTTGAAGACGAGGACGAAGACCAGGGTCAGCACAGCCGCCCCGGTCTTCGTCGCCAGCCATCTCGCGTTCACTCGGCCCCCTTCCAGGCGGGCGATCGGCTCCCGGCTTACTCCTCGAACTCCAGGTCGCCGTCGCCGCCGCCGCCACTCCGGTTGCGCCGCGAGCGCCAGAACAGGAAGCCGCCACCGATCACGACGATCGCCGCGACGATCCCGATGAGCACGCCGGCGCCACCGCTCTTCGTGCTCGAGTCGCTGGCCCCGCTGGCGGGGTGGATCGTCAGAAACGGCTCGTAGGAGACCTCGTCGCAGATGAGGTCTCCCTCCGGGCCGCGCGGGCAGACGCGCTCGACGCCGGCGAGCCGGTCGGTCCGGTACGCCTGCAGCGACGGGTCGTAGGTGAGGACGATGTAGGGCAGGTCCTGTTGCGCCAGCGCGACCATCTTGCTGATCGTCTCCTTGCGCTGCGCGACATCGAACTCACCGCCTGCTCGTTCCACAGGCGGTCGTACTCCGGGTTGTTCCAGAAGCTGTCGGACAGGTTCCCGATCTCGCTTCCCTTCAGCACGCTGAGGATGAAGCTCGGTCGTACGGATCGCCGCCGAGCCCCAGATGAACGTGTCGAAGTCGGGCGCCGGCTTGCCGTCGACCGTCCTGCGTCGTCACGTCGGTCAGCCGGTCGTCGCTGACGACCTGGACGTTGAACTTGATGCCGACCGCCGCCGCCTCCTCGGCGATCAGCTTCGCCGCCGCCTGGGTGTATGGGGACTCCGTCCGCGCGAGGAGGTTGAACTCGAGCTTCTCGCCGTCCTTGGTCCGCGGATCGCTGCCGTTGTCCTGCCGGCCGGCGTCGTCGAGGATCTGCTTCGCCTTCTCCGGATCGAATGGATAGTCCTGGTTCGGCTGGCTGTAGAAGTCCAGGTAGTAGGACGGCAGCACGCCGTGGGCGACGAACGAGGTCCCGTGCGCGGCGATCTGTTGATCCGGTCGCGATCGATCGCGTAGCCGAGCGCCTGGCGCACGGCCGGATCCTGGACCGCCGGGTTGAACTGCGCGTTCGGGCAGTCCTGCTTCGAGCACAGGTTGAACGCGAACTGCGTGTAGGACGGCGACGGCGCCGAGATCGCGTCGATGTTCGGCTCCGCCTTCCAGGCGGTCGTAGCCCGACGCCTCGACCTCGCGAATCATGTCGATCTCACCCAGTTGCAGAGCGCGCTCGACCGCGTCCTGGTTGCCGTACTTGATGAACTGGATCTCGTCGAAGCTGGGCTGCTGGCCCTTCCAGTACGGGTTCTTGGACATCGTGACGATGTGGCCGTGGCTGAACTCGGTCGCGACGAAGGGGCCGGAGCCGACCATCGGCAGCGGCGGCTGGTAGGAGCCGGTCAGCTGGCTGACCGGGACCTTGTCCCAGACGTGCTTCGGGAGGATGTAGACGTAGAGGCCGCCGACGAGGCGCGGTCCGGACGCTTGGTCTTGATGACCACGGTCTCCGCGTCGGGCGTCTCGATCGAGGAGACGTTCGACGTGTAGCCGCTGAAGCCGGCACCGCTCGCGCCGAGCACGTCGAGCGACCACTTGACGTCCGCCGAGGTGACCGGCTTGCCGTCGGACCAGATCTTGTCCGGGTCGAGGTGGAGGTGACGGTCTTCTTGTCCTCGGAGATGTCCCAGCTCTTGGCGATGCCGGGAGCGGGCGAGAGGTCGTCGGGGGAGAAGTTGACGAGCAGGTCGTAGTTGATCGACCAGATATTCCAGTCCCCTCGTCGAGCCCGACGAAGGGGTTCAGGGTCCGCGGATCCTGTTGCCCAGCCCATGCGGAGGCGGTCTTGCGCCGCTGTCCGTTGTCGTGGTAGTCGCCGTACCACCGGCGTCGGTGCTCGTGTCCTGGGCGAACGCCGGCAGCGCGACCAGCGCCCTGCCACGATCGATGCCAGAAGCGCCCCAAAATCGCTCTAGCGCTGAACTTCATCTGGTCTCTCCCTCTTGGTGATTTGCCTGTGTTTCCGCTGAAGTGGCTGCGCCGACGCCCGCCGGCTCGTCGACCCGGGCTCGAGCAGCTCGAGGTACTTGCCGTCGCCGTCGAGGCGCGCTCGGGCGCCGAGCGGAATCGTCGCCATGTGCTTGCCGTGGCCGAAGGGCACGTTCGAGATCGCCGGCACCCCCAGCGGGGCGATCAGCTCGTCGAGGATTTCCTCGATCGAGAGCGTCGACTGGGCTCTCGGGGAGCGTCTGGTAGCCGAGGTTGACGCTGGTGCCGAAGGCGAAGCCGGCGATCCCGTCGAGCTTGCCGGCGAGGCGGAGATGGTTGAGGGCCGTGTCGACGAGATAGGCCCGTCTTGAGGTCCTCGACGAGCAGGATTCGCCCCTCGGTCTCCACCTCGTACGGCGTGCCGATGCTCGAGCAGAGCAGCGTGAGACAGCCGCCGGCGACGGGCGCCTCCGCGGCACCGGCGCCGAGCGTGAGCTCGTATGGATCCTCGGGGTCCTCGAAGATCCGCGCCGACGGGCTCGCTCGCCGAGACCGCCTTGTGGAAGAACTCCTCGGTCCGCTCGGTCAGCGCGTAGTCGCCCTTGGTCCGGGTGAAGCGCAAAAAGCTCGGCCCGTAGAAGCTGATCCAGTCCGTGTGACGGGCGATGAAGAGGTGCAGCGCGGTGAGGTCGCTGAAGCCGCAGACGATGCGGGGATCGGCATGACCGACGGCGTCCCAGTCGATCAGCGGGTAGTCGCGCGCCGTGCCGTAGCCGCCCTCGAGCGCGTGCACCATGTCGATCCCGGGCTCCGTCAAGGCCCACTGCAGGTCGGCGGCGCGCTCGGCGTCGCTTCCGGCCAGGTAGCCGTGCACGCGGCGGTGGTTGGGGCCGAAGACGACCTCGCGGCCGCGGCTTTCGAAGTACTCGGTCGCCTGCTCGATCCCGGAGCGCATCTGGGGGCGAGGCCGGGGCGTCGACGGCGATCGCGCGCCCGGAGGGCGGCAGCGCCGGCGGCCTGCGGCGCGGGGTCGGCGCGCTCACGCGATCGCCTCCGCCCCGTCGCCCGGAAGCCCGGCGGGGATCTCGCGCAGCCCCGCGATGGCATCGTCGATGAGCTCGCGCGATGCCTGCAGAGAGGCGAGCACGAGCTCGACGTGGATCTCGCAGACGTCGTCGATCGGCAACGGCCCGGTGGGTGTCGAACCAGAGCCCTATCTCGTGCACTGAGCAGGATTGCCCGCGTCGCCACCTGGGGCTCCGCGGAGCGGAGCGACCCGTCGCGGACGCCGTCCCGGATCCAGCCTCCCCAGAGCGCCTGGTAGGCGTCGCGGCGGGCGATCAGCCTCGGCGGCGCTCGTCCCCCAGCGCCCGGATCTCGGAGTCGGTGACGAACGCAGCCTTCGTGTGCAGGCCGTGGTAATGGACGTGCTCACGAACGGCGGCGGCGAGCTTCAGCGCCGGCGTCGGCCGCGCCTCGACGGCGCCGAGGACCCGCTCGGAGAGCTGGTCCATGAACTCGATCTGCAGCCGGAAGAGCAGCGCCTCCTTGCTCTCGTACCAGTGGTAGATCGCGGCCGGCTGGACTCCCGCCTCGGCCGCGATCGCCCGCATCGAGGCGGCGTGGTAGCCGAGCCGCGCGAACAGGTCGACCGCGGCGGCATCGATCGTCTCCCGCGTGCCGGCTCCGCGCCTAGCGGGCCCGCCGGCTCCGGCAGCGCTCCCCGCGATGTCGTCGTCGGCACCATCGTCAGCCGATCCGGAACAGCTCCGGGGTCTGCTCCTGCGTCGCCACCTCGCGCCCTAGGGTGCGGGCCAGCTCGGCGAGCGTGGCGACGAGCTGCGCGTTCGACTCCGCGAGCACGCCACGCGAGATATAGGCGACGTCCTCGAGCCCGGTGCGGACGCCGGGCGCCCCGCGCAGGAGCGCCAGCGCCTGCATCCGGAAGTGGTGGCGGCCGAGCAGTGACGTCCAGAAGGCGTCGGCCGGCAGCGGGCGCAGCATCGCCTCGAGCGCCTCCGGGCTGGCGTCGATCCCGCCGGGCACGCCGAAGACGAGGTTGACGCCAACGGCGGAGCGAGCACGCCCTGCTCGAGCCAGCGCACCGCACTGACTACATGACCAACGTCGAAGCACTCGACCTCCAGCGCGATCCCCGCCTCCTGCGCCTTGGCGACGATCCCACGGCCCGCCGGCGGCGGGGTGACGAACGTCTCGTCGCCGAAGTTCATCGAGCCGGACTCGACGCCGGAGATTCCGGCTTCCCCTCGAGCCCGGTGGTGCGCTCGTCGATCGTCATGCCGTTGGCGCCGCCCGTCGAAACCATCGTCAGGATCGGGCATGCGGCGCGGATCCGGTCGATCACCTCCACGAACAGTTCCGGCCGCCCGCTCGGGGTGCCGTCGTCCTCGCGCACGTGCAGGTGCGCGATCGTGGCCCCGGCCTCGGAGGCCGCGATCGCTGAATCGGCGATCTCGGCGGTTGTGTAGGGCACGTTCGGGTGTGTCCCGGAAGACGTCGGCGCCGGTGACGGCGACCGTGATCACGACCGGGTCAGAGTTCCAGCTCATCTGCGCTCCTCTCCGTTCCGCGCCGGTGCTACCGGCGCGCCCAGCGCCTCGCGCTCGACCTCGCTGATCGGTCGCACCGCGCGGCGCTCCGGGTCCCAGAGCACGAGCCCGAAGCGGCCCTCCACGGCGACGCGGCCACGGCCACCCCGAATAGACTCCGCCGTGGTCAGGCTCGAGGTCCCGAGCTCGGCGACCGCGGTCTCGACGGCAGACGGAGTCGTCGCCGGGCAGGATCTCCTCGCGCCAGGTGACGTCCAGCGACCGACCACGTATTCGTTGCGCTGGATCCCGCGGCCCGCACAGGAACGCGTCGCGACCGGCCTCGAAGTACGTGAAGGCGAGCACGTGGTTGACGTGACCGAGGCCGTCGAAGTCACCCCAGCGCAGCTGCACGTGATGGCTCTCCGCCGGGCTCATCCGCCCCCCCGGCCCGCGGCGATCGCCTCGCGCAACGCCGGCGTCCGCCGGTACAGATCGAGGGCG
>CAVXRV010000004.1:0-240352 GCA_963764275.1 uncultured Solirubrobacterales bacterium | reverse complement strand
ATTGAGCCGGACCGGGTTCGACGGAGACCTTCATGGTTGGATTCCTAGGTCTCATCAATCAGCGTAGTCAGGTCTGTCGCCGCCCGCCGGAGCGAGCCCGGAGGGCGAGCGGAGGTGGGCGGCGGGCGGTCCTCGCGAAGGGCCTCGAACTCGACCGGCGGGATGTCGCCGAGTGACTCGTGCAGACGGTCGTTGTTGAACCACGAGATCCACTCGACGACGGCAAGCTCGAGCTGCGAGCGCGATTGCCAGACCCGATCGGCGACGAGCTCGGTCTTGAAGCTGTCGACGAAGCTCTCGGCCATCGCGTTGTCGTAGGCGTCGCCGACGGAGCCGACCGAGCCGAGGACGTCGTGATCGGTGAGCTCCTGGGTGAAGTCGATCGAGGTGTATTGGGAGCCGCGGTCGGAGTGATGGACGAGCTCGACGTCGGCGCCGTGAGTTCTCGTGCCGAGTGCCATCCGCAGCGCGTCGAGGACGAGGTCGGTGCGCATGTGGGAGGCGAGCTGCCAGCCGACGACCTTGCGGCTAAAGACGTCGATGACGAAGGCGAGGAAGCTGAGCCCCTCCCAGCTGCGCAGATAGGTCATGTCGGCGACCCAGAGCTGGTTCGGCTGCTCGGCGCTGAAATCGCGGTTGACGAGGTCGGGGCTGCGGTGCGCGTCGGGATCGGCTCTGGTCGTGCGCCAGGGCTTGCCGCGGCGCTTGGCGCCCTGGATCCCGGCGGCCTTCATCAGCCGTTGCACCGTGCAGCGGGCGAGCCCTGCTCGCCGGCCCGAAGCAGCGCCTTCCAGGTGCGCCGGTAGCCGTAGGCGGAGTAGTTCTTCTTGTGGGTGGTCTCGATCAGCTCGAGCAGCCGCTCGTCCTCGATCGCTCGGGCCGAGCGCCGGCCCGAGCGGCGCTCGTAGTAGGCGGAGGGCGAGGCCCCGATCGTCGCGCAGATGAACTCGACCCCGAAGCGGTCGCGATGTTCGTCGACGAACATGCTCACCTCGGCCGGGGTGGGTCGAGTTCCTTGGCGAAAAAAACCGAGGCGGCCTTGAGCACCTCGTTGGCCCGGCGCAGGTCCTTGACCTCGCGCTCCAAGCTCTTCAGCCGCTCGCGCTCGGTGCTTGTCAGGCGATCAGCCCGATCGCCGGCGTCAGCCTCGGCCTGGCGGACCCACTGGCGCAACGACTCGTACTTGACGCCGAGATCGCGGGCGACGTGGGCGATCGGACGGCCGGACTCGAAGACGAGGCGCACGGATCGCTCCTTGAGCTCGTCGGGGTACTTGCGCGGTGATGGCATCGTCGGAGGTTCTCCTCTCGCCAGGACGGATAGTCCTGGGTTCGAGGTCTCCGTGAAACCCGGCCTGGCTCACTCCGCCAGCCCGAGTGAAGTGGTCCCCTCGTCACGAAAGAAGGCGCGGAGTGTCAGACGCTGCTTGCCGTGCACCGGAGTAGCGAGCGCTCGAACGCGTTCGATGGTTGTCTGGCCTTCTCGCTCTACCTCGAAGTTCTCGTTGAAGAGGACGCCGACGAACAGGTCGAATGGGTCGTTTTCTAGGTCTGAAAAGTCGCCGAAGTGGCCCGGGCTGCTCGCAGCTGTACGTCGGCGACACTTGACCTGCACTCGGCTTTCGTCCGGCAGCCGCAAGTCATAACCCGGCTGTGCGCCGTGACCCTCGAGTGGCACACCGTAGCGTGCGGCAACGAGGTACTCGGCGTAGTCGGCGATGGGATTTCGTTCACTGCGAATCAGGCCTCGGCGGCGAAGCTCGCGCATCACGGCGGCCATGGAGCTGAAGAGCTCAAACGATCGTTTCGCTCGAAGATCGTCACCGGCGGTGGCATCTGAAACCGCGGCGTGCGCCGCCGACATATGCCACAGGTCATCCGTCACAACTAAAGACCCCAGATCGCCCACGCTGCCGCAGTCCGGACAAGTCGCTGTTGATGCGGTCCTGGCTTCCTCGTCGAAAAAGTCATCCATATTACGATTGATGGAAGGACGTTGCCAGCCCTGGTAGACGCGCCCACATGCGGGGCACTTGATCCTAATCCTCTCGGGAGGACTGGTCATGAACCCATCCTCGCACGAGGCGAGAGGCTCCGGCGTACGATCTCCGCGGTGACGTATATCGAGGATGAGAAAGTATGGGTTCCGGACCCCAGTAGCAATAGCGACCGCCTTCCCGCAACCTTTCTCGAGCCTGGCTCCCTGAGAGAAGGGATCGAAGTTGACGGTGTCCGCCGGGACGTGGCGTGGGTGCTCTACGAGGCTGGCGAGCTTGAAGGCACTACCGGGATGGCGGTCTACGCCGAGATCCGCCGGCGCTTGGATCTGCGCGACCGTCGCCGAGACCCAATCCTTGACAGCGAAGCTCGGTATGACATGCCCGGTCTCTTGGAGCGGGCCGGCGCGGAGCGCGAGGCAAGCGTCCTTGAGGCGGCCCTCCAGTCGACGGATCCCGTCACAGCTCTTGGCCGTGACGTCGAGCCGGTAGCCCGAGCCCTCGAGCAAGTAGCAGGGCGCATCGATTTGACGGGCGGCCGCGTCTACGCGCTTGACCTGGCGACAGCGCTGCGGCTTGAAAGCGATCCGCCTGCTCGACGCGGAACTTCTCTCGACTGGCAGGAGGGCTCGGGCGGAGATCTATATGTCACCGACGATCGCGGAACCTCGTGGGCAGTCTTGAAGCCAGCCCGCGGCAACAGTGCGTGGGGCGTCGCGATCGACCTCTTTGAACCGGATTGGTGGGCCGGGTCGAAAGAGTCGGCTAAGGCCCTCGTGGAGGAGCTCGTCGCGCGGCCGAACTTCAGGTGAAGTACGACGCTAGGAGGCCGAGCTTCTAGGACGTGCGGATCCCGTGGTAGGGAGGAGAAACGGCTAGCCCACAATCAAGCGGCCATCCGCTCGACGATCCGTGGGTGGTAGCGACGAGCGAATCGGGCCCCCGCTATAGAGAAGGCCCGCTCACCCGCCCCCACTTCTTGCGGTCTGGTCGGCGCGCCCAGGCAGGCCTGGGTACCAGCGGGATGGTGGCGACGGCCCAGCATCTGCTTGAGCTGCTTGGAATGACGGTAGGGATGCCGGTGCGTCGAAAGGATTGAGAGCGCCCAACGGAGATGCTCCAGTGGCGGGTGCTTGGTGCTCCCGCTCATTCCATAATTGGCGTGGTGAGAGCACCCATCTCGCGGAGATCGGCGCACAAAGACGCTGCCTCGCCCGCCAGGAAGCACATCGCTGCGGCGATGTGCTTCCCGTCCGAGGATGCGTGGAGCGTGTGGGAAATGGTGAGGCCGTCGCCGAGCCGCTCGAACCGACCAAACGCGAGGTTGTCACCTTCTCTCGCATGAGGAACTCGTAGAGCCCGGCGGTTTCCCAGGCCACCGTGGTGGCCACGGCGCAAGTCGCGCACACGACTGCACCACCGTCTTCGGGGGCGAGCACCACGGGAAATTCGTGACCAGGGGCGACGAAAATCAGAACGTCCGCATCGTCGGCCCAGCGAAGAAGCAGGCGTCCCAGTTCCGGCTCCAGGTGCTGCTCCAGCCTGGCCAGTGTTCGGAGCGCGGCGCTTGTCCCATCAGGCATGAGCGTTCTCCCTCGTCTTCTGCGTGGTGAATCGGATCTCGACTCGGCGGTTCTTCGACCGGCCCGAGGAGGTGCTGTTCGTGGCGACCGGATCGTTCTCGCCTCGACCGTGAATCACTACATTGCCTCTCTTGATGCCTGCGTGGGAAACCAGCCACTCCGCCACCGACTGCGCCCGACGGAGCGACAGGCGCCTGTTGTAGGCCGCTGGACCGGTCGAGTCCGTAAAGCCGGACACCGAGATGCGACGCGATGCGGCACGGAGTGCATCGCTGAGCGTGGCCAAGGCCTTGACCGCGTCGTCGGTCAACGCCGCCGAGTCGACGTGGAAGGCGAAGTTGGCGTTGAGCGTCGCCTTTACCCGCCGGGTCTTCCGGCTCGTGTGTGTGGCCAGCAGGTCTTCGCGGGGCGGCGATCTCGCGGCTGGAGACCGGGTACTGAAGACTCGGCCCGTCAACCACGAGGGAGCCGCCGCAGGAGGAGATGAACTGGCGCCAGAACTCGGCGGCTGCGCTTGAGCCCACCCGCTGGTCGGTACCGCCGGTCACCATGTAGACGCGATCGTTTTCGCAGTCGTACCGCTCGCCCCGTTCGGTGACGCGATTGATTGCCCGGAGGGGGTCGGCGAGCACCTTCGGATCCGACAGATCGACGGTGCCCGTCGAGATAGGGCTGGCGAGGAAGATGACATCCGTGGGGTCCCCGCTCGGCGGCAGCGCCCGGAGACGTCTCGCAGCTCGACAAACAGATCCGCGGACTTGTTCGTGCTGTCAGCTCCCGAGGAGATAGCTCCGGCGAGTTCGGCGCGCTTCGCCTGCAGATCCTCCTCGCGCTTCGTAGCGTTCGGCCCGTTCCCCGACAGGGTCATCTCGGCGATCGGCGTCGGCGCCCCGATACCGCGAACCAGAACTTCAGCCCCGTCGGGGGCACAGCCGGCGATGTCGTCTCCGGCTGCATCCGACGCGACCTTCGGGTCCACCAGCACAGCGACCCTGGAGGAACCGCGCAGGTCGGAGGCGCAGGAAAGGACCGGAGTCTTGGGCTTCAGAAGCGAGGCTCCGACTGCGATGAGCGCCACCAACCCCACACCGACCACTACCTTCCTCATGATGAGCTCCTTTGCACCTTCTCGTTGGAGACGCCGTTATAATAACACGAATAACGACGTGATACCTACGGTGATTTCCCTACAGGCCTCATGCGGCGGCCGACGCCCGCTGCAGGCAGTAGTTGGCCCGGAAAGTAGGAGGGGCTTCGGATCCGTTTGGTGGGCTCTAGCTGGCCGACAGGGGAGAGCTGCGCAGCGCCTCGGGCAGATTCGCCGGATGCGTGCGGCGCAGCGCCATCCGGAGCGCGCCTCAGGACGACCAGCTTCCGCTGAATGTCAAGGCTCTCAGCGAACCCCACGTTCGTGAAAAGCGACCTCTCCCGGCTCAGCCGCGCCTGCCGAATGAACTCTGTGGCGAAGGCCTCGCCCGAGGGATCGCGTTCAGGACTGGCCGTGTCTCGTGGTCTTAGTTCAAATCCCGCATTCAGGAAGGCCTCTCGTGCGCCCGCCATGAACCGGTTCTCGCTGCTCGGAGAGGAAGGGGCACCGGCCTGAAGGACCCGGCCACCGACCAGAATGGCCTGGGGGTTCAGTGCTGCGGCGATGGTGTGGCAAGCGCGACCAACCAAGATCCCGGCGTCGTGGACGACTTCGCGGCAGAGGGGATCACCCGCCTGTGCAAGTTCGAGCACTTGGTTGAGCGCTTCACCTTCGTCTTTGGGGAGCTCCATGTGCGGACGGGAGCCTGCGGACAAGCGCCGGGCCGCCCGCCAGTGATTCCAGGTGAAAGCCTGAGGCACGGGACCCCGCGTGACCGCACGCGCAGTCCCCCAGCTCGCCTGACTTGGAGTCACCAAGCTGGGACAGTCCAGGGAGCTTGATCGTCTCACCTCCGCCCAGACGGATTCGGCGGGCGGGCAGACCGTGAACCGGGACGAGGGAGTGACCGATCTCTCCGGTGCCCCCACGGGCGGCGACCCGGAGGATGGTGCCGTTGACCACGATGCCGCCACCAATGCCCTCGGAGACCATCACATAGGCGAAGTCGCGAAGACCTTCAGCGGCTCCACCCGCGAGGCTGTGGCCCCGCGCCATGCAATCGGCATCGTTGGCGAACAGGAGCCGCGTGGTGCCCGGTGGTTGCGCGCCGGTTTGTACGTCCAGGCCGAGCGCCGAGAGGCCATCGACGATGATCCTCGGTAGGTCGTCCCGTGGAACACCTTCGCGTGGGCCGCGCTGAGCGGAATACCGTCCAAGTCCAAGGGCATGGGGAGACTCACGGCCACGGCTCTTACGTTCGACCCCGTGTCCGTCGCCTCCAGAATCTGCTCTACTGGCCCGCCCGGCGCAAACACAGTTTCGATGACTTTCGGGTCCGTCGTCCGGCTGGGCGAGCCCTTCACGCCCAGTTCCGAGAGCTCCACGACCTTGACGAACTCCGACCAGTCTCCGTTGTCGACCTCAACACTTGCAGCGCCCCCGACCAGCGGAACAGCCGAGATTCGGGTCGGAAACACCGAGAGTGATTCGCGTCTTGCCGAAGCAGACGGCAAGCGCGAAGCCGGCTTCCGGGCGAAGCTTGAGCTGATCGTCAGGCCCGATATCGAAGTCCTCGCCGTCGGCGGTGTCCAGAGGCTTGCGTCCAGTCGCGTCGTACCAGCGGATCAGCGAGTCCATCTTCTGCAGCGTGACTCTGCGCAGGGCGGGCTTCTCGCAGTCAAGGAGCGCCTTCAGCTGGCGCGACGTAGCCGGTCCCTCGCTCCGTTCAGGCGGCTCAGGATTAGAGTCGCCTTCAGACGGCTCGGACCGTAGACCTTGTTGAAGTTCGCCGTGTCTCGCAACTGCCACCCCGCCAGCAGATTTGACTGGCAATTTGTGGCAGAAATCTAGCGGTGAATATTCAGTCTTGAAGCGCCGCAGGGGATCGTGTAGATGTTCCTCCCGGAAGGAGGAGACCGTCATGAGCCGCGACCCCAGTACCAACATCCTCGTCGGAGCGCTGCTGGCGCTGGAGGCCGGTTTGGATGACAGGGTGATCGGAGACTCCGATCCGGAGAGGCGCGCAACACTGACTCGGATCCTCGGCGGCGGCAGCGATTCGGATAACGACGGGGGCTGGACCTTTGGGTGCGGCCCCCGTTTGTTTCCCAGGCCGAGAACACGATCGCCAGGAGATCTAGAGCGGGCGATCTGAGATCAAGCTGGCCGTTCGGCCGCTCTGATCTTTTCGATGAGCCACTCGGCACCGGCTTCACCTTCATCGTGAACAACCTGGACCGGCGTTCGCTCGTCCTTGTCGAAGTCAGGGTGGAGCTTCGTGATGACGAAGTACCCAACCAGACCCACTTGATCCTCCCCTTGGAAGGCCTCAGCCTTGGCTACTTCTGCGATGACCCGCCTCCAAGCGTCAAGCTTCTTGAACTGGTCCGCATTGGGCTTTGTCGTACCCCTGGCCCAGTCGGCAACTGTGCGTTCGGAGAACCCCAACGCCTCTGCGGTGGATCGGTCCGAGACGCCCAGTCCACGCATGGCCTGGAGAATCTCGCTCGGAAGGATGGGCTGTATGGCGGCCGCCGATCCGCGGGCTTGCGGCCGCCGTTGATTGAGCACTGCGGTTCCGCTTGCGGGGGGGATGGAGCGAGGGCGACGTGGCATGTGGTACCTCCGGTAAGCCTTGGAATGAGACCGCTGCAACCGCCGAATCGAATCGGCTCGGGTCGGAATTATTGATGGTTGCGCGGACATGATTGCGACAGAACGCGCTGTCGCTGATCGAGTGTTGCTCGTTGCGAGCGGCGCGTATTGATACCAGATTCTTCCTATTTTTGCAACGCGATTTTATCGCGCGTCTACACAGGCGGCAGGAGTTGACATTGCAGTTGCAGCGGCCCCCCTCGTGAGGGCTGCCGCCCGGCCGGCTCGGTCTCGATATGAGCGACCTGGCCCAGGACCCGTTGCGTGCCCGCGCTCCTTGTCGTTACGTGAGTTGTCGCTCGAGCGTCGGCCCTGGCCGCGCTGATCCCGGGCGCCGTCGCCGGGACCCAGGTTGGTGAGACCCCGCCTCGAGCCGCTACCGGCCTACGTCGTCGCTGCCGTGGGCGAACAATGCGAGGCAGACGTCGCGCTTTTTGCACCTTCGCATGGCCGGTTCCCGCGGCGGGCGGTCGGGTGGCATCTGAATGAGCTCCTTGGAGCAGACGCAGAGCGACCGCTTCGGGAGAGGCGCTGACGGGGGTGGGGGAGGTCGCTTAGCCAATGCGTGAATCCTTCTGAGTGCGCCTGTCGGCGCTGTTGACACGGTGCCGGACTCAGTTTTTCCTGACGGATAGCAACACTACGCTCCGTCAGTTTGCGGGATCGTCGCGCGTCGTAAAGAGAGTAGCTACGATTCCCCTATATATGTAAATGGTGAGGGTTCGGTTATCAGGCTGGCTGTTCAGTCGGCAGCCTCCGGCTGGTAATTGGCACCGATCGCTGCGGCAACGGTGGCCGCGAGTTGGTCGCCCATCGCGCGCGTGTCCGCGTCGTCCAGGCGCGTAAACGAACCGAAAGCCACGCCTCGCCAATCAGCCTCCATCTCCTCGGTGCACCCCGAGGCGCGATCGACCAAGAGCATGTGGACGGAGCCGGGCGGCAGGGCTCCAACGCCTCGGTGTACGGAGGTCGTGACGGCCTCGATGCCGTCCGTGATCACGAAGACCAGCGGTATCACGCCCTTGGGCACGCGTCCGAGCAGCGTCCTGCCAGACGCGAGCGCGAGGGGAAGGTCGTTGCCTCCCAGGCACTCCGGAATGCGAAGGGCTCGATCGAGAGCGCGCCGTCCTCGGTGGATGTCGATGGGCTGGACGATGAGCTCCTCCGGCACGTAGCTGCCCAGTGAGCGACCGCCATCTGCCCGCCGCCGGTGCGCTCGAGCAGTTTGCGCAGCGATCGAGCCGCGGCGTAGCGCACGCCTGTCAGGTCGGTCCACTTGCAGTACATGGAGCCGGAGTCGTCCATCAAGAAGACGATCTTCAGCTTCGTGACGGAGGACTTGAGCAGGCTTGCCTTCAGACCACCGAAGGTGCCGAGCTCGACAGCCGCGGCCTCCACGATGTTCTCGCCCTTCGCAGGGATGGGCGGGATCCGATGTCCCGGCACGGGAGTTTGCAGCGTGGCAGGTACGCGAAGGCGGCTTGGAGTTGTCACTTGCGATCCCTCCCCATGTTCTCCGACCGGCTTCTTGATGCGCTCGTGGTCACCGTCACCGTTGGCGTGCCCTTCGGCGCTTGGATCCCCGTCGCCGGTCGAGGCTCTGCGACGCTCGCGCTCCTCCTCGCGCAGTTTCTCCAGCTCGCTCGAGATGTTCTTCTCCTCTGCCTCGATCTCCTCGATCGTCGCCTCCTCGAACTCCTTTGCGGCGTTGATGAGGACCATCCACTTCTTGATCTCCTTCTCCTCGGGGATCCCGACGTACTTCGGCGAGATGCGCGCGTGGAGCGGGCTTTGATGGGTCGGGCATCAACTGAATCTCGGTCGTGCGCGCGAGCGCCATGTTCGCGTTGGTCGAGTTGCTGATGCTTCGGATCGTGTGGCCGACCTGCGCATCGTGGGATTGGATGGCTCGGAGATGTCTCTGGTAGACCGACAGGGTCTTGCTCAGCCTTCTCAGCGCCCGCCTCTTGGCTGCGACGACGAGGGTCCGTTCGTAGAAACGGACGATCAGCTCGATCCGGTCGCCGCTCCCAACCCCCGCGCTCAGGGCCGCCACCGCGGAAAACAACGCCGCCTGAGCAGCCAGGAGGGCGAGCGCCTGAAGCGGGTCCTCCGTGACTCGCATCAAGAAGATCGCTACGAGCAGGAGCGCGGAGGGGATCAGCGTCGCAGCGAGACCCGGGTTCTTTGCGGGCGAGAGCGAGTCTCCAGACTCTCGCCGGGAGCAGACCTGGCAGCCTGCTCGCCGACCAGGTGGGCGCCCACCAGCGCGACCAGGACCAGGCCGATCCCGACCAGCACGTCGCCCCGGATCCCGAACAAGAGCTTGTCGTCACCGATGCCGAGCTGATCGGCGGCGCTCTTGATGAGCGCGACCTCGGCGAACGCGGCGATGCTCAAGACGACCGCCAGCAGCACCACGCAGGCGACTGCGACTCCCGCGGCCGACAGGCGGGGCGAGCCCGCGAGGATGAAGCGGATTTCCTCGTCCTTCCAGTCCCGGAGCGTCTCGATGGTCTCGCGAGCAATCCGGCGCAGTTCGGGCCCCCGCTTCTCCAGCTCCGCCTCGAAGGCGTATCGCCCCTCCCGGAAACTGACCAGCTGCACCGAAGTCGAGCCATGGTTGGTGTGGGTCAGCTGATCCTCCGTGCCCAGAAGGGGTGGTTCTCGCCGAAGACCTCTTCGACGCCCGCCTCGATCTCGGCCTCCCCCTTGGCCGATCGGACGGCGTCTTCGGGCGACATGGGAGAGATGGTTGAGCTCGGCGTGTCCCGAGACGCCGCTGCTGAACGGGGGTGGCGCCGTCGACTCGTCAGACAGGGCCTCGAAGCCTCGCTCCCTCTTTTGTCTCGACCTCTTGAGCATCTCGCCTTCTCCTGTTTGTGGCTGTACGAGGAATAATCGTAGCAGTCGATGCACTATCACCGTTAGTAAAGCGTCGCTTCAAGCGTCAGTAAGTGCAGCCCATGCCACTCCACCCCCGATTACGACCACGTCCGATTGCCCGGTGAGCCGGCCTCGTGTGCGAGAGCGCCCACGAGGTTGAGTGCACGGCGCTGCTGCATGCATACAGGTGACCTGAGATTGTCGGCAGCGCCGATGAGCCAGGCGTGTTCCACCCACTCTTTCGCGCTCCGCCCCTCCGGTCGTCGGTACGCCAATCGGCCGGAGGATCAAGCCAACATCGTCACGCTTTCTGCTCGCTCCGAGCGGATCCTTTCGCACCGGAAAGGACGGCCTCAGCCCAACGTGCGAAACCATCACCCGAGGATCAGGTGGAAACCGATGCGTTGATTCGTGATCCCGCGGCGAGATGTGGAGTGGCGATAGGTTTCCCTTCTGGAGCAAGGGAGGGCGAGGATGCGCGAACCGAAGTGGAGGCAGGCATACGAGCAGCTTGCCGAGAGGGCACGGGGGAGAGTCGATGACGTTCCCTTTCTTGAGTCGATCATTGACGCCACCGACACGCGGGCGGACAAGTTCGCCGATCTCCGCAAGGATCTGGCGCCCCTTCGACGCCTTCTCATCTCACACCTGAGGGGCTCCTACCGCGAAGCGTCTCGCGGCGATCTGACGCAGGCCGTCGCGGCAGTCTGGTATGTCGCATGGCCCTTCGACGCCTGGCCGGACGCCCTCCCGGGGGGGCTGAAGGACGACGCCAAAGTGGTCTCCTGGGTTGCCGACCGCCTTGGAGGGCCGCTGGGCGACTACCGCGAGTGGGAGGCGTCCCTGAGAGCACCGAGCGGCTTCGACGATGCCGTCGCCTCAATTCTCGCCATGGCGCCGCGCGCCGACATGGAGCTGAAGCTGCTCGGCGGTGTCGATATGCCTCGATCGGACGCCCCTGTCGTGGATGCGGAAACCGGGGCCGCCCTTCAGCAGGCGCTGCGGGGTTCAAAGCAAGTCCGCGATGCTCTCCACGAGGGCAAGGTGGTTCGCGTGCTCGGGCCGAAGCGGCTTCTCAGGGGCCTGAGCAAGAACCAGTACGAGTTGGTCACCACGGCCGACGGCAAGATTGGCGCTGTCCGAGACGCATCTTCGAAGAAGTTCGTCGGTCACCTGCGAATCGGGCAACCGGGTGCAGCCCAGGTCGCCAAGGCGACGGTCTCAGTCGGCTGGGCGGCCGCCAGTGCCGTGACGATGCAGTACTACCTCCACAACATCGACTCCAAGCTCGCCGGCATCACCCGCGAGCTCAACGATCTGCGCGCCGAGAATTTGGACTCGCAAGTGGGAGAGCTCGACACGGCGTTGCAGAGATGTCGAGAGGTGCAGGAAGCCGTCGAGCGCACCGGCGCGTTGGGCACACAGGACGTCTCGCAGCTCAACAGCGCCGACGATCGGGTCGACGATGTATTCAATGCGCTGACCCGCTCTCTCGCTCGCTTTGTCGCTGCTGTCGACGACGTCGAGCGCTGTTTCGAGTCGGTGGAGAAGGACAGACTTGCTCATCTGCTCGAGGATGGGGCCGAGAGGCGCATCACTCAGCTGCAGATCCTGCTGTATGCCGCGTGTGTACGAGACCGCGTCAACGCATTGCGTGTTCTCGCGGCCACCGAGGACGGGGAGGAGCGAACGCGGCTCGCACAAGAGCGGTTTGAGCACGAGCATGCGGAGATGGCCGAGGCCGTTCGGGCCGTCGCCTCGGCCGTGGGCCGTCTGCACATATCCAAGGCGCGGCTGGATGAGCGATGGCCTCACCTGGGGGGGCCGGAGGCGGAACTCGCGGCGTACGTAGAGGCTGCGGGGAGGCTCCCAAGCTCACCAGAGGAAGTCGACGAACCGCAAGGCCCCCTGGCTGTCGGCGACCTGCCTGCGCTTCCGGCGCCGCCGCCGCTTCTGACGGAGCTCTGGCTGAGAGACGGAGACCTCGTGGTCAACACCGTTGAGGCGCCGAATGGCTGACTCGCTCGAGGGTGAGCGGGGTGAGTCGCAGGATGATGCGAGGCGCCGGGTCCCTCGGTATCCAGACCGTTCCGGTCCTTCGGCTTTCCTATGCGCACCGGATTCCCCAAGAGATCGGCAAGCACCAGCCGATAACCCTCAAGGCGCTCTTCGGTCAGGTTGATCCCGAGACCCTGCTCAAGTCCGATCAGCCCCATAGGGCAGCTCCGCAACGCGACCGTCAGCTGGCGCTGTTTGTTCGGCGGCTGCATCTGGTTGCACAAGACGGTCCCGAGTTCAGGTTCAAGGGTTTGATGGATCCATGGACCGACTGGTCAGCCACACCGGGCCATCAGCGGTCAGCCGGTGGGTAACGGGGCCGAGTCTTGCTCAGGACACCAGCCGCTCCGGATCTGCGACTCGTGGCGAGCTCTTGTAGTCCTCGTCGAACTGCTTCAGAAGATCGGCGAGATCCCCGTGGGGGGACTCCTGGAGCAATTGTTCGGCGGTCTGTGCGACCTGGAGTCCAGTAATCAAGAGCAGCGGATAGCGGTCGTCGTAGACCTCGCGCTGGGCGCGCTTGCTGACGGCGCCGGTAGTCACAAAGACCCCAAGCCACCCGCGGCGGAGGCGGGCGACAGTCCGCGCAAGGTCCCGGGCGTCAATCTGGCCTCCAACCTTCACGCACTTCGCCTGCCCAAGGACCACCAGGGGGGTCCGCGAGAATCCGTGCCCGACGTCCAGCTGCCCGATGAAGTCGATCCCGAAGTCGCCGGTGCCCGGCGTGATGCCGTGCGTCTTGTAGGCCGCTCCTCCCGGTGAGATCACGGCAGCCGCTACCGCTGCAGCCAGAGATTCGAAGTGGATCTTCGAGGTGCTGGTGTAATGGTCGTAGATCCTCTTGAGGGTCTTCTCTTCGGTAGAGCCAGCCGCCGGGAGCTGCTCGGACTTCGAGGTCAACTCTCGCCGCAGGACGTTCCTTCGAAGCCGGGGCATCGCCGTCTGGCCGTGCGCGACCCACTCCTTCCACGCTTCTGGCGCCTGGACGTTCGCCTGCGCATGACTGAGCGAGTTATCGCCCCGGGCGCGGATCCAACCCCAAGAGAACCGCTCATGTTCCGCTTGCATCCGAAGGACAACGAACTCGAACTCGTAGTTGGAGAAGACCCGGCCGTCCTTGTGGCGCTGCGTCACCAACCGCGCAGACTGAATTACGCCAAAGCCTTGAAACCGGGGGAACCCCTTCGCTTTGTTCTCAAAGGGTTGCCTTCGGAAGAAGACGAGCGGTGTCGCCTTCGTGCGTTGTCCAGCGTCGTCATGTCCGTGCTTTTGTTCGAACTCTTCAAGAAGAAGAGCGTTCCCTGGGGCGGAATGGGCACTCTCGCCGGGGGTCTTTGCGTCGCCGAAGTACCGAACGTACCCTTGGTCAGGCTCGAAGACGTCTTGCCACGGTGTCACCACGCTTCCGGATTTGTGGGGGCTGCTCGAGATCAAGATTGCCGGTCGGCGCGGGCCATCGGGTCCTTGCACGACGGCTATCTGGTTGATTCCCGCGTCAAATGGATCAGCTTGCCTCCCGGCATCGCCGTCGCCGCGTACAAGTTGACATGGGGCCCAATGAGCTTTGGCTGAACGCTCTTGGGGCGGCGATCTCGCAAGACCTGGTCCACCACGAGACCGTCAATCGCCTGTGTCGCCATGAGCAAAAAAGCTACTCCTTCGCAGTCTGAACCTGACCCTCGATCGGGTCTGGAGATGCCCGTTCAGGGTTTTCCTGCCGTTTGCCGATATGTCTCCGGGTGCGTCTCACCGTCCGACTCGTCAGGTCTCTGCATCTTCGAGAGACTTAGGTACAAGATGGCATTGGGAGGGCAATGAAGGACTGGGCTGCCGGCGACACGAAGGTCGCACGGGCGATCGAAGAGCAGAGGATAGCCGCGCTCGGCGCATACCAGAAGGACGAGAAGCTTGTCGAGGAGCATGCGGCGCAGGAGCGGGAGACGAAGAGTGGGGGATACGGTCGTCGTCAGCTCTTCGAGCTGGTTCAGAATGCCGCGGATCAGCTGGAGCCCGGAGACGGACGGATTCGGGTCGTCCTGACGGAGGACACGCTCTACTGCGCGAACTCAGGCGCGCCGTTCTCGCCTAAGGGGATCGAGAGCATTCTCCACGCGTACTTGTCTCGGAAGGGCGACGAGAAGATCGGTCGCTTCGGCCTCGGGTTCAAGTCGGTGCTGGGCGTGACCAGCTCTCCCACGGTCTTGAGTAGGAGCGGCAGCTTCCGGTTCGGTGCCGACGTCGCGGAGCAAATCCGCGAGGTGGTGCCGGATGCCAAGGAGCTGCCACTCCTGCGAATGGCGGCGCCCATGGATCCCGAGGAGTTGCTTGCGGACGACGCAATCGCCACGCAACTCGCCGAGTGGGCCACAACGGTCATCGTCCTGCCCTTCGATGACGCGAAAGCGGTTACCTGGCTGGGGCCGGACTGCCGGAAGTTCCCCGCTCAATTTCTCGCCTTCGCCTCTCATATCGATGAGCTCGTCATCGATGATCGTACGCTGGACGCGACTGGGCCCCGGTGTATGAGCGCCGAGCGTCTCGACGGCGAAATCCTGATTCGCGACGGGAAGGACGAAAGCAAGTGGCTTATCTTCGAGACCGAGGTGCCGCTGACGAAGCAGGCGACCAAGTTAGCCGGCAAGCTCGCTGATCGAGATGAGGTAACCGTGAAATGGGCGGTGCCGCCCGGCGGCAGCACCAAGCTCGGAAGCTTCTGGTCCTACTTTCCGACGAAGGATGAGACCACCCTACGCGGCGTCCTGAACGCGCCATGGCAGTTGACCGACGATCGCTTGATGCTGGTGGAAGGCGACTACAACGAGGCCCTGCTCGAAGGCGCCTCGCGACTCGTTCTCGACGCGATCCCAACGCTGCGTTCACACAGCGACGATGAGACTCGCTACCTCGAACTGATGCCCGGCCGAGGTAGGGAGCCACGCTGCTGGGCGGACGGCTTCCTGACCGAGAAGACCAACGACCGACTGGCTGATGAGGAGGCTATCCCTCTGCAATCCCGTGAGCTCGGCATCGCGGTGGCCGCCGAGCTCCATCCGGCGGATCTGGAGGAGGAGGCTTTGGTCCTCTGGCGGAGCCTTGTCTCCGACTACCGAGATTGGGTGCACCACGGCATCGAAAAGCAAAAGGATCGTCGGTCGCGCGTGGAGAAGTACCTCGAGAGCAGGCAGAACAGGGCCCGGTCCCTCGGCGCCTGGTTCGGAGCCGCTCTGGAAGGGCTGACCACGGACGCGCCGGAGTTGGCTGCCAAGTCGGCACTCGCTTGCCGCCTTGTGCACGCGGTACGGGGCTACGAGGGGTCGCGCGCCCTTGCCCACGAGGCATTCGTTCTCACCGATGAGGGCGCGCTCGTAGCGCCCGATCACCCCGGGCTGATGCTCCCAGGCGAGTATGTGGTGCGCGAGAGCGGAGTGACCCTTGTTCACCCTGACGTCGCGAGCGACGTTCAGGCCTGCGATGCGCTCGAGCTCTTCGGTGTCGATCGTGTGTCCGCTGCCGCGGAGCTACGACGCCTGGTGGAGGACGCCCCTCCAGCAAGTCCCAGTGAGTGGGAGTACTTCTGGTCTGTCGTCCGCGAGGTCCCCTCCAATGAGAGCTTTCAGCTTTTCAAGGAGGCGGAGTTCGAGCCTCGCGTTCGGGTCCTGAGTGGCGAGTTCCGGCGGATTGGGGCAGCACTCCTCCCGGGGCGCTGCGTGCCCGCGGACGCGAGCCGAGATGGTCACGCGGCAATCGATCAGGCGTGGCACGAACGTGACATCCGGTTCCTTCAGGTCCTCGGTGCCGTTGACGCTCCCCGCGAGAGCACGCGCCGGCCGCCGGAACCTTGGTTTGACGAGTACGTTGAGCAGGCACGCGATCAAGTGCTCGAGGCTAATCAGCCCGCCCGACTCGCCCGTGAGTCGGTGCATCTGGACCATGCTTCCGTGGTACCTGCGCCGCTGGCCGCGCTGGGCGGTCTAAGCGCGGATGGGAAGGCTGCCCTCACCGAGAGCGCACTCGAACTCCTTGAGGAGCCGGTCACTTGGACGGCGGCCCACACCAACCCCAGCTACAAGTCGGTGCAGCTGCCGAATCCCGCCCTGTGGCTGATCGCCCGGGAAGGGATGCTTGCCACGCCGTGGGGTCCTCGTAAGCCCGAACAGTGCATCTCGCCCGAGCTCCAGGTCGCGAGTCACTTGCCCGCGCCACGTTGCAGAACGGCCATAGCCCGAGCCCTACGGCTTCCTGGTGCCTGGGACGAGGTGCCGGAGGGACTTGTCGATGAGATTCTCACAACCGTTCGCGACTTCCCGCCCGATGACGCGGCTGCGGTGTACGGCGCGATGGCGCGGGCGAGAGGGCCACTTGCGCCTGAAGTGGTCCGCTGCCGGGAGGGCGGTGTGCCCGCAGTCGCCGAACCGGATCGCGTCCTGGTCACCGACGTGCCGAGTCACCTTGAGCTGATTGCGCAAGGCTCGCAGCCGATCCTGGGTCTGGTCGACAGCGAGACGAAGGTCGCGCTGGTCAAGCACTGGGGTTTGCAGGATGCAGCGGAAGTTGTCAAGCAGCGCACCGCGTACGTGCCTCTCGGGGAGCGAATCGCCCTGATCGATCTGTTCCCACCGCTGCGCAAGCAGATTGGGACTGCCAACAGGGACCTTCAAGTCCAGCGTTGCGAGGAGATGCGGCTGATCGAAGAGGCGGTCGGCGGAACACGGTCTGAGGACATCGACTTCCACCGCGAGGAAGGCTGTTTTCTGTGTGATGTAGCGATGTCGGAGAAGCGGCTCCTGCGGCGGATCGGCAGGAATCTCGGTCTGGAGTTCGGGTCCGAGCAGATCGAGCGAATTCTGCGCGGTGTTGAGGACCACAAGACCAAGCAGCTGATCAAGAGCGCCCGAGAGGCGAATTCCGATGCCGAGCGGCTCGCCGTGCTGTTCTCAGACGATGAACTGCGGGCTCAGCTGCCCCAGTCCGTTCTCGAGACCTACGAGGAGCTTCACCATCGGCCCAGTGGTACAGATCTCGCAGAGCTTGCCCTCAGCGCCCACGGCACCGGGCTGCTGAAGGAGCACGCAGCCGACCTGGAGGAAAAGGGATTGACGCCTCCGTCGGTGTGGGCCGGGAGCCGCCGAGCCCGCGAGTTCGTTCGCTCTCTGGGATTCCGCTTGGAGATGGCCGGCTTCGAGTCCGAGAAGCGGCCTGCCGAGCTGGTGGTGGAGGGTCGCCCGGCTATGCCGCCGCTCCACGACTACCAAGAGATAATCGCCCACGCGCTCGCCGCGCTTCTTGAGGCGGACACGAACAATCGCGCGATGCTCTCCCTGCCCACCGGTGCGGGCAAGACGCGCGTCGCAATTGAGGGGATCATCAAGGCAATAAGGGCGGACGGCATGCGAGCGCCCCTCTTGCTTTGGGTGGCGCAGTCAGACGAGCTGTGTGAGCAGGCAGTCACGGCATGGAGCGAACTGTGGCGAGCTCGAGAGTTGCCCGAGAACCTGGTTATCAGCCGGCTTTGGAGTACCAATGAGGCTGCGCCGGCCGAGACCAGCTTCCAAGTGGTGGTTGCGACCATCGCCAAGCTGGGGGTTGTGATCGAGAAACCCGACTACGAATGGCTCCAGCAGCCCGGAGCTCTGGTTATCGACGAAGCCCATGGCGCCATCGCAAAGAGTTACACCGGGTTGCTTGATTGGTTGGGCCTCGATCGTGGGAAGACGCGCCTTCCACTCGTCGGACTGTCCGCGACGCCGTACCGGGGCCGCAGCGAGGAACTCACAGAGCGGCTTGCAGGAAGATTCGGAAACACGAGACTCGATATCAAGGCCCTCGGCGACGTCGACCACTACGAGTTGTTGCAGGAGCGAGGGGTTATCTCGCGAGTGCGTCACGAGACGCTCGAGGGCAGCGAGGTTCATCTGACCGAGTCGGAGCTCCGGGACCTGGGATCGAAAGGGCTGCTTCCAAAGGCTGCCGACACGCGGCTCGGCGAGGACATATCGCGTACCCGCCGGGTCCTGGAGTCCATCGCGGCTCAGCCCGAGGATTGGCCGATCCTGGTCTTCGCCCCGTCTGTCGAAAACTCGCAGGCTCTCGCCGGGCTGCTCAATAAGCAAGGCATCTCTGCGGCCGCGATTTACGGCGAGATGCCGAAGGAGGCGCGACGGTTCTACATCCAGGAATTCCGCGAGGGCCGGCTGCGTGTGATCACGAACTACAACGTTCTTGCTGAGGGGTTCGACGCGCCCGCCGTTCGGGCGGTGTACATCGCTCGGCCGGTGTTCGCTCCAAACAGGTATCAGCAGATGGTCGGGCGGGGCCTGCGCGGGCCGGCGAACGGCGGAAAGTCGGAGTGCCTGATCGTCGATGTCGAGGACAATGTCCTGAACTTCGAGGAGCAGTTGGCGTTCACACAGTTTGAATATCTGTGGACGCCGGAAGGGGTGGCGGCATGAGCTCGCTCGAGCTTTCTTCGCTCGAGCAGCTGGACGAGCAACAGCGAAGAGTGGCGGAGGCCCCCGCCGACGCCCGACTCGTGGTGACCGCGGGTCCCGGCTCAGGAAAGACCCGGACGCTGATCGAACGGGCCAGGTGTCTGCTCGACCGTTACGAAGTGGACGCTTCAGAGCTGCTGATTCTCAGCTTCAGCCGGGCGGCAGTCGAAACGGTCTCGTCGCGGTCTCGGCAGGAGTCCGATCTTGGTCGTCTTCCTGTCATGACGTTCGACGGTTTCGCCTCGCGGTTGCTTTTTCAGATGGATGTCGACTGTGAAGGGGTCGGCTTCGACGGGCAGATCGAGATGGCGGAGCAGATCGTCGCATCGGGGCGGGCCATGGAGGAGATTGACTGGCTCGGAGACCTGCGGCACGTGCTCGTCGACGAGGCACAGGATGTCGTTTCCATACGAGCAGGATTCGTGACGGCGTTGCTCAGCGCCCTGTGCAAGGACGGGGTGTGCGGATTCACGCTCTTCGGCGACGCGGCGCAGGCTATCTACGACTTCCAGTTCGACGACCGAAGCCGCCCCGGAGACCGTCGGCGTCTTCTGACGTGGGGAGTGGAGCGGCTGCCCGGCCCAATCGAGACCGTGGAGCTGTCCCGCAATTACCGGATGGAGCCGGACCGGCTCGCTCCGCTCGCCGACAGCGTGGGCGCGCGAATCAGGGGGCAGTTCGGCGACGGTGTAGAGACGTGGGAGAAGCTGAAGGACGAGCTGTCCGACTTTCCGGCTTGGCTTGACTACGCCGACGCGGCGGGGGGTGTGAGCGACGTCGCACACTCTCCGGATCAGCCATCTGTCGCGATCCTCTGCAGGACGAACGCAGAGGTGCTCGAGCTCGGGTCGAGACTTCAGGCTGAAGGACTGGATCTGCGCGTGCAGCACCGTGCCGAGGACCGCGGCGGCGCGCCGTGGTTGGCTGCCTGCTTCTCCGACGTCAAGTTCACCAGCGGACGAGTGCCTGCCGTCGACGCGGACGGGCTGCCGTGGGTGGCGGTCCCAGGGGACGCGCTTCGTCGCTTGCGCCGGGCGAACGTGGCCCGCAAGGACGAGGTTGACCTGCGTCGGCTCGCCGTGCTCCTGAGGAATGGGGTTTGCCCGGAAGAGCTCGTCGTTCGCCGGGAGGCACCGATCACGATCTCGACGATTCACCGAGCGAAAGGCCTTGAGTTCGATCACGTGATTGTTATCGAGCCGTGGCGCACGCCCGACGACGATGAAGGCTGGGAAGAGGCCCGGGTCCTCTACGTCGCTGCGACAAGGCCGCGGGACGGCCTCGAATCCGCGCCACCGATGAAATTGGGCGGGCCGGTCAAGTACCTGAATGGTTCGAAGCGAGTCGCCGTCTGCACTTGGGCTCGGAAGAAGCGCCCCTGTCGAATCGAGGTGCGTGTATCCGATTCAGCAATGGATTGGACAGCCGGGAGCCGGGACGAAGCGGTCGAACTGCAGACATATCTCGCGAACGAATACAAACCCGGTGATGAGGTAAGCCTGAGCCGAGTCTCAGAGGAGGGCGCCGATTTTCCGACCTATGAAGCTGTCCATCACGGAAGGCGCGGCGAGCGTGTGGTCGCAGCAACCTCAGAGGATTTCGGACGCCTCATCGCTCGGGAAGTTTGGGGACGGCATCCTCTCCGCATCACAGGGCTCACGGCGGAGGTCCCTGATACGGCCGCGTTTTCGCCGGCGGTCTCAAGACGGCTCGGATGGGGCGAACACGGCCTCCATCTTCGAGCACGCTTCTACGGATTGGGGTTGCTGAGGTTCACCCGTGACGACTGACGTCCTTGCAGATCAACTCGCTGTCCGCGCAGACCTGTGCGAGCAGCTCAGGCGGAACGTCTTCGGGCCCGACCGGGACTCGACCGAGGAACTCACAGATCCGCCGCTCGATCGCTACCTAACCGGCATCCTGTATCCGCGGGTAGAGGGGGAGCCGGTCGTTCTGGACGACCAGGTTTCCGAGGATGCGCCGGACGACGATGCCATCGCAGGGGCTGATCCGGCGGTATCGCTCAGCAATGTGCAGTACCCCTCGTCGGCGGGCATTACCTTTGCCGTCCTGCCGGACGCGCAGACCTTGGATGCCGTTTGCTGGGCAGCCCGCTATGTGCCCGAGGAGAAGGGCGATCAGGGGGTCGTCTGGACTCGTGCAACCGGTCGGGCCACTGAGATCAACGATTGAGGTGGGTGCGGCGACGCTCGGTACTACCGAGATCTACGACGGGCTGCGGCTGTTCTACCGGGTCCGCGAAGTACTCGACGGCGCTCGCTCGGTCACCGTTGTCCTGATCAATGACTTGCCCGGCGAGGTAGGGGCTAAGGATGTCGCGAGCTTCTTCCAGGTCGAGCTCGAGGTGGAAGCTGCCGACGGGGAAGCCCCGTTCGTCGCGAGACCCCTCCGCGTGGGCGTCGATGACGCCGACATGCGGAGTAACGCACTGCTTTACCGCAACATCCCCGAATTCGCGGTCGGACATGGATGCAGCGCGCGATGGGAAGTCGCTCAACCCGCCCGCGCGAGTGCCGTCGCGATGGCCTACCTCCCGACCTACGACGTTGAGATCATGGAGTCACGAGAAGCTGGTGAAACCCTCGAGTTCGAGCGCCTCGCGACACTGGATCGCGCCGACCTCGTCGGCCGATCTATCCACGTTCGTGGCGGGATACGAGGATTGGGCGCAAGGCCTGAGGCGGGAGCTTTCCGACCTTCCGGCCGACCTCGTCGCCACAGCCGAGAAACACATCGAGGAATGCGAGTCAGCCGCCCACCGGATTCGGTCCGGTATCAAGCTGCTGGCAGACGATGATCTGGCGCTGAGAGCGTTCCGGCTCGCCAACGCCGCAATGCTCGAGCAGATGACGAGGCCCGGTGCCGGAGGCGAGGCTCCGGACCGGCCGAAGTGGCGCCCGTTCCAGCTCGCGTTTGTGCTGATCGCGTTGCCGTCCGTGGCAGACGCGGGTCATGCGGACCGGCGGACGGCAGAGTTGCTGTGGTTCCCCACCGGAGGTGGGAAGACTGAGGCGTACCTCGGCCTGTTCGCGTTCACCACTTTCTACCGGCGCTTGAGCCGGGAATGTGGAGAGGGCGTTACCGCGCTGATGCGCTACACGCTTCGCCTGCTGACCACGCAGCAGTTCGAGCGCGCCAGCCGGGTCGTCTGCGCATGTGAACTCATCCGACGGCGTGAGGGTGACCTCGGAAGCGAGCCGATTTCCATCGGGCTGTTTGTCGGTGCCGCCTCCACACCAAACAAGCTGGATGAGGCTCGTGCTGCTCTCAAGAACCTCAAGGCCGGCAAGGAAGTCCCTGAGAAAAATCCGTGCCAGCTTCAGGTTTGTCCTTGGTGCGACGAGGCGCTTGGTGCAACCACTGGGCACTACTCGATTCGCGAGAACCCGCGTCGGCTCCATATTGAGTGCCTAAACGCGGACTGCAGCTTTGAGAAGGGACTGCCGGTCTACGTAGTCGACGAAGACCTGTACCGCGTACGTCCGACGCTCGTCATCGGCACGATTGACAAGTTTGCGGGCTTGCCTTGGCGGCCCGAAATCGGCCATCTCTTCAACCTCGATGATGCGGAGTTGGCTCCCCCCGATCTGATCATCCAAGACGAGCTCCACCTGATCTCGGGACCCTTGGGGACGCTCGCGGGCCAGTACGAGACCGCGGTCGATTTTCTGTGCACCGAGAGCGAAAGCGGGGCGCTACCGAAGGTGGTGGCATCGACGGCGACGATTCGGCGCGCCGGAGAGCAGTCAATGGGCCTTTTCGCGCGCGGTGTTCGCCAGTTCCCCCCGCCGGGCCTTGAGCCGCGGGACAATTGGTTCGCGCAGGCTGCACCACCCGACGAGGTGGGAACCCGCCGCTACGTCGGGCTCATGGCCCCGGGGGCAAGCCATTCGATGCTCATGATTCGAACGTATGCGTCGCTGCTCGACTCCGCGGGGCAGAAAGGCTGCAGTTCGGCAGTCGATCCGTACTGGACGCTCGTTGGCTACTTCAACAGCCTGCGCGTTCTTGGTGCGGCCCGAATGCAGGTTCAAGACGACGTGCAGGACGCACTCGCGAATCTGGGCGAGCACAGGCCTACGGTATCCGACCCGATCGAGCTCACAAGTCGAGCGGACTCGACCGATATTCCGAGCTACCTGAAGCGTCTCGAGGAAACGTGCGACAGCCCGGAATGCCTGGACGTTGTTCTTGCCACCAACATGATCCAAGTCGGAGTCGACATCGATCGGCTCGGACTGATGGTCGTCATGGGGCAGCCACAGGCTTCAGCCGAATACATCCAAGCCACAAGCCGAGTTGGCCGAAAGCACCCTGGTCTCGTCGTAACGCTGCTGAACGCGGCCAGGTCCAGGGATCGATCGCACTATGAGGGCTTCGTCGGTTTTCACGGCTCGATGTACACGAGCGTGGAAGCCACCAGCGTGACGCCGTTCTCGGCAAGGGCGCGGGATCGGAGCCTCCACGCCGTGCTGGTCGCTTTGGCTCGCCTGCTGATTCCCGGCTTGCGCAATAACGAAGACGCAGGCCGTATCGAGGAGTTTCGAGATGAGGTTCAGGTGCTTGCCGACCGAATCGGCGACCGAGCACAAGCGGTAGCTCCGGAGGACGCGGGCGACACGGCATCCGACCTCGTTGCCGTGATCGACAGGTGGTGCTCCCTCGCAGCTGAGAGCCCCGATCTCGTATACGAATCATGGAAGCGCGACAAGCCGATGCTGCTCAGCTACGCAACGCCGGAAGAGGACGAACTTGAGAACTCGTTCTCGACCATGTGGTCGCTCCGCGACGTGGACGTCGAGTCGAACCTCTACTTCGCGAAGATCGCATGAAGAAGATCGGGAGCGTTCGCCGCAGTCAGCTGATCACCACCTACGGCGTGGGATCGATCGTTGCCGTTGACGACGAATCTGTCATGGTCGCCGGCCTGGACAATTGGCCCGTTGGGGGCGAGGTGGTTCTCGGAGCCGCGTCTGTTCGTCCAGGGAAAGTCGCTGCGGCTGCCCCCAGGAGGTGGCAACGGCTTTGGCGATGCGGCGATCGGGGACATATCCCGGTTGTCCGGTTTCCTCGCTGGTACTACTGCCCGAATCCCGAAGTTGCCGCCGTCTTGACACGTGGGCCAACCTCGCGGCGGAGAAGAAGAACAGGTGTCGCCACTGTGACTCGGAAGGTCTCGTCCCTTCGCGCTTCGTCGCCGTTTGCGAGTACGGGCACATCGAGGACTTCCCGTACTACCGGTGGATCCATCCGCCCGATCTTCAAGACGAAGCGAGGCATGACCTGACTCTGTCCGTCTCCGGGGAAACGAGCTCCCTGGCCGGCATCGAGGTTCGGGTGTAAGACGTGTGGAGCGTCGCGAACCATGGAGGGGGCATTCGACCGACAGGCTCTGGTTGGGGTGAAGAGTTGTGGTGGGCTTCGGCCGTGGCTGACGCGGGAAACCGAGGACTGCGGCAAGCGACTGCGAACTACCCAGCGAGGCGCGTCGAACATCTGGTTCCCAATGTTCGTTCGGTTCTGTCCATCCCGCCCTGGAGCGATGGGCTTCAGCAGTTCGTGCAACGCAATTGGAGGGCGTTGCGGCTCGACCGTGAGCGATAACACCCTCCGGGAGATCGTTGACGATCTCGTAAGCGACCCTCACGTTTCCTACTCGGCCGGTGAGGTCATCGCCGCGGTGAAGGCACGAAAGGGAGAGGATCCGACGGATCGGGATGACAGTCAGATCCGCGTGGAAGAGTTTCGTGCGCTTTGCCAAGGCAGGGAGGGAGGCGGGCCTGATGCTCAGTTCGAAGCGGAGCCGACGGCCGTGCCGGACGACTTGGACGCTGAGTTCGAACTGGTAACAGCAGTCAAGCGGCTAAGGGAGGTTCGGGCGTTCACCGGATTCTCGCGCTTGGTGCCGTCGACTGAGCCGGAGCGGACGGCAGAGATCTCGCTCGATGAAGATTGGGTTCCTGCGATACCTGTCCACGGCGAAGGTGTCTTCCTGAGACTTCGCGATGATGCTTTGAACGTCTGGGAGCGACAGCCGGAAGTCGCAGCCCGAGCCGACGTCCTCGGGAAGCGCTGGAGCGACTCCTACTTCTACGACGAGACTCCTTGCACGCCGCGGTTTCTGCTCGCCCATACGCTTGCGCACGCGCTGATCGATCAGTGGGCGCTCGCCGGCGGCTATCCCGCTGCCGCCCTGAGAGAGCGCATTTTCTCGGGGCAGGAGGGAACCGGGATCCTGATTTACACGGCCGGCTCGGATTCCGCCGGTACGCTCGGAGGTGTCATCTCCCAGGCTGACCCGGACCGCTTGGTAGGCGGCGTGAACGAGGCAGTCCGACGGTACGCCTGGTGCTCGAGCGATCCCGTCTGCTCAGAGACGCAATCTCAAGGTGCAGATGGCCTCAATATGGCCGCCTGCCACAGCTGCGCCTTACTTCCCGAGACAAGTTGCGAGTTCCGGAACAGCTTGCTGGATCGGGCCCTGCTCGTTGGGCTCCCGACAGACCGGTCCTTCGGATTTTTCAGCGAGCGCCTGGGCGAATAGCCATGGCCCGCATGGTCCCACCTGAGCCGGGGGGCGGTGGCGCCGACCCGACCGAGGCCCTGATTTTCGAGCTGATAGCGGCGCAGACGCCGAAGCACTGGGTTGGCCTGCACCACGTCGGTATCCCGCGGCATCGTCAAAAGCCGATCGGGGAGATCGATTTCGTCGTCGTCGCAGAGCCCGGCGTCTTCTGCCTCGAGGTGAAAGGGGGGGTACCCAAGCGCGAGAACGGCTATTGGTACGCGGGCCGCCGGCAGTTGAAGGAGAGTCCGTTTCTGCAGGTCGGCTCTGCGTCCCAAGCGCTGCGAGCCGACGTCGAGGAACTTAGGCCGTTCACGTTTGGATACGGCTGTGTGTTCCCCCATGCTGTTTTTCGACGTGGATGCACCGGAGGTGCTGCCCGAGGTCGTGTACGACGAATCGCACAGCTCGGCAGGCTTCCAGCGATATATCGAGCGGCTCGGCGAGTACTGGAAGTCTCGATATCCCCGCTCGAAGTCGCTGGACAACGTGGCGATCAAGAGGGTGGCGACTGCGCTTCGGGGCGATTTCACCTGCGTCGAGTCCCTGATGCCGACAGTGCGGGGTGTCAAGCGCAAGCTGCTGACTTTGACGGAGGAGCAAGCGGGAGCGGTCGAGGGCTTGAAGGAGTCCTCGCAGGTGGTGGTCAAGGGCGGGGCGGGTGCCGGCAAGACCGTGATCGCCGCTCACGAAGCGTTGAGAATGAGCTTGGCGGGGAAGAGGGTGCTACTTACCTGCTTCAACAAGGCGCTCGCCGCTTCGCTACGAGCTTCGTTCGCCGGCACGGATGTCGACGTGTACCACCTGGACGGCTTGATCACCGAGCTTGTTCGGGAGGGCGAGACCGAGAGCGAGATCCCCGGGGACGCGTCGCGGGACGACCTGTTCGATACGTACCGACCGATGGCAGCTGTCTCCGCCATGGAGCGACTGGGGCGCTTGGGGTCCTACGAAGCAATCGTGGTCGACGAGGGCCAGGATCTGATCACGTCGGGCATGATCGATGTACTTGATGCCTCACTGGGCGGGGGCATCGAGTCGGGCGTCTGGCGGGTTTTCTGGGATCCCCAGCAGAATCTGTTCTTCGAAGACGTTGAGGCCGACCTGTCGCTGCTGACGGCGCACGGCGGCGACCCTGTGCGGTTCGTGCTCACCAAGAACTGCAGGAACTCCGAGGAAATCGCTGCTCACGTCGAGTTCCTTTCGGGGGTCGAATTGACAGAGCTCGCGTTTCCCGCCGGGGCGGACGTTCTCGATCGAGACTGGGACGGCCCAAAGAAGTCCCTGAAAGCTCTGCGCGGCGTTCTGAAAGACCTCGAGGAGCAAGGTGTGGATCGGAGCTCCGTCAAAGTGTTGTCCCCGCGGAAGTTCGACAGCTCAGTCGCTTCCCAATCGCTCGGGGGCGGCTTGACGATCCGAGACGAGTCGGGCTTGCCGTGGTCTGGTGAATCCGGGGAGTTCAGCTTCTCGACCATCCAGAGCTTCAAGGGTCTTGAGTCGGACGTCGTCGTGTTGGTCGATGTTGACGATCTCGACAGCGCCCGCATGAGGTCGCTGATGTATGTCGGCGCGAGTCGGGCTCGCGCCCTCCTGGCTGTTCTCAGGTCCGAGAAGACGACGCCGACGTTCGCGCGGCGCGTCCTTGCGCGGGAGCAGCGACGGCAGGCCGAGCCCCGCCGACCGTCCATTCAAGTTCTCTAGCGCCGCGAATCTACGGTTTGCCGGTGGCAGATCCTTGGTCCAGCGAAAAACGGCGCGCACTGATGCGCCGTGTCCGTACCGCCGGCACCGCGCCTGAACTTGCCCTCCGCCGGGCGATGTGGGAGGCCGGTATTCGGGGGTGGCGACTGAACGTCCGCGGCATCCCTGGGCGCCCGGACATTGCCTGGAAGGGCCGCAAGGTTGCCGTTTTTGTGGACGGAGCGTTCTGGCATGGTCACCCGGATCACTACTGGGGACAGTCGGGCGAGTTCTGGGACAAGAAGATCAAGGCAAATCGCGAGCGGGATGCTCGGGTGAATTCGGAGCTCGAGTCGGCCGGGTGGATCGTGCTCAGGGTTTGGGATTTCGAGGTGGCGCAAGATCCCGGAGAATGCGTCCGCCGGATCCGTGATGCCCTTGATTCCCGTCCGACGCGGACGCGAACATAGGTCCGTGTCCGATTTCCGGCTCATAGACCTCTTCGCTGGCTGCGGGGGGATGACCCTCGGCTTCACCGGTACCGGTCGCTATGACCCCGTCCTTGCCGTGGAGTTCGACGGCGATGCCGCGGACACCTATGAGTGCAACTTCGGCCGACACATCGCTCGGGGTGAGGACGGAGCTCCACTCGCGATTGAGCGGGTCGGCGAGTTCCCTGCCGCGGATGTCGTGATCGGCGGACCGCCCTGCCAGGGGTTCTCACCGCTCAATATGACCGGAGTCGGACTGGAGCGTCGAACGCTCTGGAGGGAGTACCTGCGGGCGCTGCGGGAGGCGGAGCCCCGGGCCTTCGTGATGGAGAACGTTCCGCAGCTCCTCAGGTCGGGCGAGTACGCGGCTTTTCTAGAAGCTGCGACGACTCGGCTACGCGGTTGAAGGCCGCGTGCTCAACGCGCTGACTATGGCGTTCCTCAGACCCGGCGAGCGCGCGATTGTGATTGGTGCCGTGGCACGCCGCCTTCCTGGCCCGACCACACATGGCGCCCGACCGCGCCGGAGCTAGGCACGACCATGCGAACCTTCCGCGACGCCGTGGAAGGGCTGCCTCTGAAGCCGAGCGGACAGAACTGGCACAACCCGCGAAATCCCCGGCCGATCAGCATGGAGCGCTACCGAACTATCCCGGAAGAAGGCGAAGGCCGCTTCGAGCTCGCAGCCCGCCGGCCGGATATCACGCCGGACTGCTGGCTCCGCAAGAAGTCAGGCTCGACCGACGTGTTCGGTCGCTTGTGGTGGGATCGGCCCGCTTTCACCATCCGCACGGAGTTCTACAAGCCCGAAAAGGGCCGCTACTTGCACCCCTCCGAGCATCGCCCGATCACCGTGCGCGAAGCAGCCCGGTGCATGAGCTTCCCCGACGAATTCGTTTTCCGACGAGCGCAGAGCATGACGTCGGTCGCTAGGCAGATCGGCAATGCCGTGCCGCCACGCTTGGCCGAAGCGTTGGCCCGTACGCTCGCCGCGCATCTCGACGGAAGCCTTTCTAGCTCGTCGACCCGACAGCTTGAGCTTGCGGCCTAGACCGCGAGATCGCCGGGAAGCACGGCTGAAGTCGCGTAAGCGCCCAGCGTCGATCAGTTCGTGGAGTGTCGCCGTTTGCTTCACGTTTCCTACCCCTTCGCAGGCCTGCCGCAGCTCGTCCAGCGCCACGTGGTAAACGACGTCCACCTCGCCGGTGCCTCTGGCCAGCGATGCGATTCGCGACGGCAGGGGCTCGGCCGTGACCGGCGTGATGGTGGGAGCCGTCCGCGCCGGTTCCAATCATGGTGACTGCCTTGTGGCGGACGTTCTGTGCTCGGTCGGAGCGAAGAGTCCATTTACACGGGACGGCGGCATGGAGATAGCTCGGTTGCGTGCCGGCGTCGGAGAGCTGCTCAACGACGACATCCGGCTTGATCAGGTAGTCACCGCCGAACGTGACGCGCACCAACGGATCAGGGTGCTTTCGGATGACTTCATTCAGTGTCGCCAAGTGGCTGTACTGCCTGAAATCCGAGATTTGACGCCCGCGCTCTACGCGCATGACACTCGGAGCAGCAGTCGGCACCGTCCCGGCCAGGGCGGTCTCGACCGCCTGCTCGAGTAAGAAGCCCGCGGTCTGACCGACATGCTCCGACCTTGGCCACAACCCCCAAGGACTCGAGCATCGCCGAGGCGATCGCCTTGCTCGGTGTGCTCCCGTGTCCGCCATATTGGGCACCCCGTGGTTCCAGCCGAACAAAGCTGTCATCTGGCTCATCGCCGGCACGATGCGAGCCTATCTGTGCGGAGTCGACCGTCGCGTTTGGCTCGTGCCGCTGGCGTGGACGCTCGTCGTCCGCCATGGCGTCCGGATGCCGGCAGACTTCGATGCCCCGGCCCGTTCGAGCGCGAGAGGTGCTCGCCCGGGAAAAGCGCGCGAGGTCATGCCCAGACGCCAGACTCGGCTCGCCCGACCTGCTGGCGGCGCGTCAGTCCTTCGGGTGACGTTCAGCGGGTACCACCATTCCTATCTTGCAGCCACTCCAGCACCGCCCACGTCGCCTCCAGATCCTCCCGGTTGTAGTCGAGGATCTCGCCCAGCAGCGCGTCCCGCTCCGCTCGGTCCTCGCTCTCCGTCGCCTCGATGTACTTGGCCATCGACCAGTCGCCGCCGTACTCCTCGAGCTGGCGCTCGTAGCCGGTGAGCGTCTCGATGTCCTTGAGGCTGTAGCTGGAGACCGGGACGGCGACCGAGGCGCGGGTGATCGGCAGGAGGTCGAGGAGGTTGGCCTTGACGCGGGCGGCGATGCCGTCGGGGTCGCCGTAGCGGTTGATGTACATGTCGATCTTGACCTGCTCGTAGGTGGCCCAGTGGACGAAGGGGATGTCGCCGTACTCGGCGAAGATCGACTCGCACTCGGCGAGGAAGGCGAACCAGCCCTCGCGGTCGCCGCGGGGGCCGAAGCCGGCGACGGCGGGGCGGAAGGGGCCGGCGTCGTCGCCGAAGACCTGTAGGCCCCAGATGTAGATCTTCTCGAGCTCGTCGAGGCGGGGGGGCATGCCCTCGAGGTCGAACATGACCCAGTTCTCGGCCTCGGGGAGCTCGGGCTTGGCGAGGAGCACCGGCTCGCCGGTCTGGCGGGCTCTGGCGCTGGCGAGGATCCGCTCGGCGTACTCCTCGCCGACCGGCTTCGTCCGGCCGCCCCAGGTGCGCTCGATCGCGGCCAGCGAGGCGACGTCGAAGTTGGCGAGCAGCTCCGGGATCGTCCCGGCGCCCCGCGCGTGGAGCTCCTCGACGGTGCCGCGGTCCATCGAGGGCAGCAGGCCGACCTCCCGGCGCTCGATCGCCTGCGGCCAGCAGTGCTCGCGGAAGCCGCAGCCCGCGCAGCGTCGAGGTCGAGACGTGGACGCTCGGGCGCTCGTCCTGGAAGCGCAGCTCGATCATCCGCTCGAGCAGCGCCAGCGCCCGCTCGACGACGCTCGGGCTCGTAGGGGACGTCGAGGATCTCGCCCGAGCCGGCGTGCACCTGCAGGGCGACGGGCTCGGCGCCCATCGTCTGCTCGTAGAGCCAGCCGTAGAGTGTGGAGCTGCAGGACGATGTACTCGCTGACGCTGCGGTTCAGCTTCGAGTCGCGGATCGCCCACTGCTCGCGGGCGGGGAGCATGAAGTCGGGGTGGCCGGTGATCTCGACCTCGCGGCCGGCGAGCTTCGTCCGCGCCCGCAGGGCGCCCTGGTAGATGACGCGCTCGCGCTCGCGAGCAGCTCGAGCGTCGCCTGCCTCCTGCTCCTCGCGGGGCAGCTCGGCGACGTCGACGGCGCGCGGGAAGCGCGCGGCGTGGCGCGCCTCGTGCTCGATGCCGAGCGTCATCGAGCATCTCGCGGAAGACGCCGGGCGGCTCCTCCTCGTAGTCGTGGCTCTTCAGCCACTCGCGCAGATCGCAGCGGCTCGGCTTGAGCAGGTTGTAGAGGGCGCTCGGGGAGATCCGGGGGATCTCGTCATCCGTCATGGCGGCTCAGTTCGGCAGGGGTCCCGCAAGTCCACGTATCCAGTCTGCCTTAGCGGGATGTCGCCGGACCTGGTTCCGATGGCCGCGCAGAAGTGCGGCGGCTGAGCCAGTCCACCACGACGGACCTCGTACCCAGCGGGCTGCTGGCCGAGCGCTACCCTGCTCAGCAGGGCCATGGAACTCTCACTCGACGAGCTCGCGACCAGCACTGATCGCCTGGCCGCGGCCATCCAGCGTGGCCGGCCGATCGTGCTGACGGCAAGCGGCAGAGCGATCGCGGACATCGTCCCGCGGCGGAGGCGCAGCGAGCGGCGGGCGACTCCGCTCGTGATCGAGGACCTCAGGGAGATCTCGAGGCAGGCACGCCGGCTCGCCCTCGAGCCCGACTCAGGCGACCACGAGACCGGGCACAGCACCGCCGATCTCTAGCGCCCTCCGCCCGCTCCTCCTGTCAACTCTCGCCCGGCATCGACCGCCCCAGCAGCAGCGTCTCGCTCGTGGTGGCCATCCAGCGCTCGATGCGGTCCAGCGACCAGCCGTAGCTCTCGCGCAGGACGAGCGCGAGTCGGATGTCGGTGAGGGCGGCGAGGGTGTCGACCGCCGCCTTGCGGTCGATCGAGGCGTCGAGCGCCTCGAGTTCCGCCAGTAGCCCGACGACCGTCTTGGCGCCCTGGAGATGGCGGCGGTGGCCCTCGGCGAGCACCGCCTCGAGCTCGGGTTCGGCGGCGGCGCCGGTGACCAGCGCGTGGATGACGTCGCCTGAGTGCTCGAGGATCGAGCGCGTGACCTTGGCGGCCGTGGCGACGATCTCCGTCGGATCGCTCGAGCCCGCGAGCGAGCCGGCGATCGCCGGGATGCCGGCCTCGACGTCGATGACGTCGTTGAGGCGAGCGACGAGCGCCTGCTTGGACCCGACGCTGTCGTAGACGGTCTGCGCCGAGACGCCCGCGGCCTCGGCGACGTCGCGCACGCTGGTGCGCGTGTAGCCGCGCTCGGCGAAGAGGCGGCGCGCGGCACCGAGGATCTCCCCCTGGTCTGTTCGGCCTGGCGCTCGCGGCGGCTCGGTTGCTTGTCGTCCACGGTCCTCCGCTCAAGACTTGACATACTGTTCCAGTTATTTGATAGTCATTCAAGTCACTGGACTCAGACTCAAGTCAATCCTACAGGAGGTCATCGCAATGCTCGATACGGAAACGCTCACGACCGGGGCCGGGGCCGACGCTTCGGTGCCCCGCAGTCCGGGGAGCCCACTCGGCGACATCAAGGCGCGCGCCGCCGGGCTGGGGGCGCTTGCCTTCGTCGCGATCGTCGTGCTCCAGAACGTCCTCCGCGGTGCCTCGGCGCCGGCCAACGACGCAGCCGGCGCGCAGGTTCTCGCTCACTACGCCGACCACCGCGCGATCACGGTCATCCTGGCCGTGACGTTCGTGATGAGCGGTGTCGGGCTGGCCGTCTTCATCGGCGGCGCGATGCGGCGCCTGCTCGACGGCGGACGACCGGGGTGGGCGTACACGGGCGCCGTCGGTGCGATCGGGATCATGACCGTCTTCGCCGTGCTCATGGGCACCGAGGAGGCGCTCTCGGTCGTGGCCACCGGCGGCGAGCAGAACGTCGCCTCGATCGATGCCCTCTGGGCGCTGCACAACAGCGTCTTCACCGTGCTGTTGCTGTCCGTCGGCTTGGCGCTCCTCGGCCTCGGCCGTGCCGGCGTCGCCGCCGGCATCACCCCTGCGGCGTTCGATCGGCTCGCTCCGGTCGGCTGCGCACTGCTCGCGCTGGCAGCGGCGGCCGGCCCGTTCATCGCCGCCGGCGACGCGATGCCGGTCTTCGGCCTCGGCGCCGTCGGCTTCGTGATCTGGCTCGCTTTCCTGTTTGCGACCGGCCGCCGCCTGGTGCGGTCCTGAGCGCCGCTGAGGCCGGTGCCGTTTGGGCGGCGCCGGCCTCGGCACCGTCTCGGCGGCCGGGCCTCTGAACCCCTACTTCAGCTTGTCGTGGCTACCGCCGCCCGCCTGATAGGCGGGCACGGGCTTCTTCGGCGTGTTGGCGAGGCGTTCGCGGTGTAGGCCGGCGACGAACTCGACCACCTCGGGGCGGTGGGCGAACTTGCGCTCGTAGGCGCGGACGGCCTTGATCGTCGGCATGTCGGCGCTCATGTAGCGGAGCTTGTTGAGGACCTCGACCCGGTTGAGGTGGGAGCGCTCGTAGGCGCCGACCGCGTCCAGCTCGGCCTGCGAGCAGCCGTGCAGACGGGGCATCAGCTGCTTTGAGTCGAGCTTGTCATAGCCCTTGGCAGATATCCGCAGTAGCCAACGTGCCGGAACCGCGCAGTGGCCCTGTGTCTGATCCCGCTCGGCCGGCTCGCCGCGCTCCCGCGTCACAGATTCCGCCCACGCGCGTCTATCGGATATGGGCCCGGGCAGGGAGAACGAATGGAGCGATCGCGAGCTGCGGGTGTGGCTCGAGGACTACTACGTCGGCCCGACCGCACCGGAGGGCTGGATCCAGGTGCGCACCGCCCATGAGGCGATCGATCTGCTCGACACGGGGCGGGTGGTCGAGCTCGGCCTCGACCCCGACCTCGGCGACGATCTCATCTTCGGCCGCGGCCTCGACGTCGTCGACTGGATCGCCGAGCGGCAGGAGTCCGAGGGGCGGCTGCTGTGGCCGCGGGACGGGATCACGGTCCACTCGGAGGATCGCGCCAGTCGTGAGGCGATGCGGCGGGCGATCTGGGCCGACGCGAGCCGGCGTCTGCGCGTGATCGAGGCGCGGACGGCGGACGGGAACCCGCGCTTTCTGTTCAAACCGTTCGGGGCCGGTTAGCTGATTACCGATCCGCGGTCGCCCGGAATCGGGCGATCGGCACCGACGACGTCGGCCTGTTAGATGTGCCCGGCATGGCACCCTCGCCACCAGCGTCCCGGTCCGACTCGAGCCCCGCATCCGATGTTGGTGTGCCGCCGGCCGAGACGCTGAGCCGGCCGCTGCTGCGAGCGCTCGCGGGCGGGCGATCGTTCGAGCGCGGCGAGGAGTACTTCGAGCTCGGCCACGTCGAGCGGGTGACGCTCGAGGGGGACACGGCGTCCGCCGTCGTGCAGGGATCGGACCGTTACCGGGTGCGGCTGCGTCAGGGAGCGGACGGTCCGGAGTACGAGTGCAGCTGCCCCATCGGCCGCGAGGGAGCGTTCTGCAAGCACTGCGTCGCGGTCGGGCTCAGCCTCCTGCAACCGAACGAGGGGGTCGCCTCCCGTCCCGAGCCGATGGCCGTCGAGGAGGTCGAGCGGCGGCTCGCCCGGCTCGAGCGCGACGAGCTGCAGGCACTGCTCGCGAACGAGCTCCGGCGCGACGAGGGGCTACTGGAGCGGATGAGACTGCACTTCGCCGCGCCCGCGGGCGCGGGCGGGAGCGGGGGTGGCGTGGACGTGGACGCGTTCCGCCGGGCGATCGACCTCGCCTGCGACCCGCCCGGCCGGGTGGATCCCTACGAGTGGGTGCGCGGTGTCGAGGAGGTGCTCGACGCCGTCGAGGAGCTGCTGGTGGAGGGGGCGGTGGCCGCGGCCGTTGAGCTCATCGAGCACGCGATCGACGCCGTCGTCGGCTCACGCTGGCGACTCGACGACTCCGACGGCCACACAACGACGCTGCTCGAGCGGCTCGAGCGCATGCACGCGCTCGCCTGCGAGCGCCAGCGGCCCGACCCCGAGTCCTTGGCCGAGCGGCTGCTCTGCTTCTGGCTCGATGGCGAGGCGGAGCTCTTCATGGAGGCGACCGAGACCCACGCAGGCCCACTCGGCGAGCGCGGGCTGCCCCGCTACCGCGAGCTTGCCGAGGCGCGCTGGGAGCAGGTCGCGGCGCTCGAGCCCGGCGACGAGGGATCGTGGTCGGAGGACCGCTTCCGGATCACGGCGACGATGGAGCGCTTGGCCCGGGAGAGCGGCGATCTCAACGAGCTGGTCGCGGTCCTCGCCCGCGACCTCTCCGACCCCTACGCCTTCCTGCGGATCGCGGAGGCTTGCGCCGAGGGCGGTCGCCCCGAGCTTGGCGTCGAGTGGGCCGAGCGCGGTATCGATGCCTTTCCCGACAGCCCGGATCCGCGCCTGCAGAGCTTCCTCGTCGACTCCTATGAGGCCGCCGACCGCAGCGGCGACGCCCTGGAGATGGCCTGGGAGCGCTTCGCGGACCGGCCCGGGCTGGCCGGGTACCGGGAGCTGAAGCCGCACGCCGAGCGGCTTGGCGAGTGGCCGCGGCGGCGCGAGCGCGCTCATGGCCTGCTGCGGCAGCGCGCCCGGCGCCGGCGCGAGCAGAGTCCGTTCAGCGGCTCCGGATTCCGGCTGCCCCGGGCCGATCACTCCGAGCTCGTTCGCATCCTGCTCTGGGAGGGGGAGGTCGAGGCGGCCTGGCGGGAGGCCGAGGCGGGGGGCTGTGACGAGTCGCTGTGGCTGCGCCTCGCGGAGCTGCGTGAGGACGGCCATCCCGAGGACGCGCTCGGCGTCTACCTCGCACGGATCGAGCCGACGGTCGACCGCAAGAGCAAGGCCGACTACGCCGACGCCGTGGCGCTGATCGAGCGAGCGGGCGTGATCCTCCGGCGTCTCGGCCGCGCCTCTGAGCATGCTGAGCTCGTCGCCGAGATCCGCGCCAACCACGCTCGCAAGCGCAACCTGATCGCGCTGCTCGAGGGCGCCGGCCTCGGCGCGGACGGGAGCTGACCGTGCCGATCGAGCTCGCGGCCGGTGACGTTCGTGATCTGATCGCTCGGATCGGCGAGCACGACATCGGCGCCGCCGCCGATCTCGAGGGCGCCCTGGAGTGGCTCGACCCACGGGAGGGGGACGGCGACGAGCAGCCGTTCCGGATCAGCCGCTACCGGCTGCTGATCTTTCTCTGGTACGGGCTGCCGCGCAAGTGGCTGATCGAGACCGAGGAGATGGGCGTCGTCGCCGGGCGGCTCGCGCGGCTCTTCGAGCTGGCGGGCGGCGATGCCGCTCCCTACGCCGAGCCCTGCCGCTCCGACGACGTGGTCGCGATGCACACGGCCTGGGAGAGCGATCCCGAACGGGCCTCCGAGCGCCTCCGGGAGCTGCTCGAGGCGAGTGGGATGGAACCTCCCGACACACCCGCGTTGCGCTGGGGAGACGTGATGGGGCCCGACGAGGCCTCCGTGCGCGACCTCGTCGCCCTGCTGCTCGAGCACGCGATCGAGGGCGGCGAGCTGAGCCCCGGTGCGCGTGGCTTCGCGCGGGCGCAGGCCGAGCTCGTCGAAGCGGTCCTCGCCCAACCGGCTCCGTGGCAGGAGGACGCCGGCGACGCCGCGCCGACGGCGCTCGAGCTGATCGAGCGCGAGCGGCTCGGCCGCTGGTGCGAGCGCGGGGGGCCGGGGCGCCGCGAGATCGTCGCCGCTGTCGTGCCGCTGCTCGAAGACGCGCCGCGGGGTCCTCTCGACGAGCCTTCCGACGGCCGGGGGGAGGAGGCGGCGGACAGGGGCCCGACGCCGCTGGAGCCGCTGCGCTGGCTGCTCGAGCAGGCGGCCGCGGAGCCGATCGCACTGACCCAGACCGGCGCGCTCAATCGCGCTCTGGTGCGGGAGGCGGCTGTGCGGTTTCCGGAGTGGTGGAACGCCGAGGTCCACGGGCCCCCTCATCGGGAGGCGGAGCTGCGCCCGCTCGAGGCGGTGCACGCCCTGGCCCGGAAGCTGCGGCTGCTGCGCCGTCGCGGCCGCGGCCTGCGACTGACCGAGCTCGGCCGTGAGCTGGCGGCCGAGCCCGCCGCCCTGGCCGAGGCGTGCGCCCGGGAGCTGTTCGCCTGCGAGCCCTTCGAGGCCGAGCTCGGCGAGCTGCAGCTCTCCTACCTGCTGCCGCGACCCGGGCCGGTCGAGCGAGCCGAGATGGACGAGCTGGTGCTGGCGGCGATGAGCTCCCGCTGGCACTCGAGCGCCGGGGCCCTGGAGCTACGGGATGTCTACGGGGGCATCGACGGCCCGCTCGCCCTCGCCGACGCGCTCGGCCTGCTCGAGCGGAGCTTCGACTTCGACCGCGAGACGCTCAAGTCCAGGAGCGAGGTGCTCGTCCATGAGGCCGCGCGGCCGCTGCTGCTGCGGGCGCTGCTGCTGCGGGCGGTGGGGCCCGCGGACGACTTGTGAGCGGCGGTCCCGACAGGGGCGATGAGATCCTGGTGATCTCGGCGCTCGGGGCCTGGGAGTGCAGCCTCTGCGGGGCGGGAGAGGACGAGCTGCTGGTGATGGAGGACTCCGGGCCGGTCTGCCTCGGGTGCGCCGATCTCGCCCACCTCGCCTACCTGCCGCGTGGCGATGCCGCGCTGACGCGGCGCGCGCGCAAGCACAGCGGTCTCTCGGCGGTGGTCGTGCGCTTCAGTCGCAGCCGCCGCCGCTACGAGCGCCAGGGGATCCTCGCCGAGCCCGAGGCGATCGAGCGGGCCGAGGCGGAGTGCCTGGCCGACGCCCCGCTGCGAGAGCGCCGTCGCGAGCGGGAGCGAGAGCGCAGAGCGCGGGCGGACGACCGGCACCGGCAGCTCATCGCCGCGGAGATCCGCCGCCTGTATCCGGGCTGCCCGGAGTATCGCGCCGGCGAGATCGCCGAGCACGCCACCGTCCGCGGCAGCGGCCGGGTGGGCCGCACCGCCGCCGCCCGCGAGCTCGATCCGCGCGCGATCGAGCTCGCGGTCCGGGCATCGATCCGCCACCGCGACACGCCCTACGACGGGCTTCTGATGGCCGGCTGGGATCGCGCCGATGCCCGTGCCGAGGTCCGCGCCCAAGCCGAGCAGGTGCTCGCGGGCTGGCGCTGATCGACGAATGGACTTCGGTGGGGCGGGCCCCGCGCCGGCCGCCTACTTCAGCTTGTCGTGGCTGCCGCCGCCGGCCTGGTAGGCGGGGACGGGCTTCTTCGGCTCGCTGGCGAGGCGTTCGCGGTGCAGGCCGGCGACGAACTCGACCACCTCGGGCCGGTTGGCGAACTTGCGCTCGTAGTCGCGGACGGCCTTGATCGTGCGCACGTCGGCGCTCTCGAGCTCGGCGGCGATCTCCTCGGGGGTCAGCTCGTCGTAGTTCTCCAGGGGCTGGGCGCCGCGCATGTAGCGGAGCTTGTTGAGGACCTCGACGCGGTTCAGGTGGGCGCGCTCGTACTCCTCGATCGCCGCGAGCTCGTCCTGCGTGCAGCCGTGCAGGCGGGGCATCAGCTGCTTGCTGTCGAGCTTGTCGTAGCCCTTGATCGGGGTCGGCTCGCCGGCGCGGTTGGACCCGTGCTCGGCCTCGCCCGAGGGCGGCGCGGACGCCGACCCCTCGCCCTTGTCGCGGGCGCGGAAATTCCCAAAAAGACCCATTCGCTCCTCTCCCGGCGACCCCGGCCGCCGGAGGCGGCGATGAGAGATCGCGCTCGCCCGAGTCTACTGGCGCCCCAGCGGCGGGCCGCGAGCCCCAGGGCCACCGTCCCAGAAACCAGTACAGTGATTCCGCTATTAGCTATCGGCCATGGCCGGGAGATCGGGGGACGGCATGGACCGAGTGACGCGGCGGCTCACCTTCGCGAACGTGGCGGCGGCGCTCGCCCTGTTCATCTCCCTCGGCGGCGTCGGTTGGGCGATGACGAAGCTGCCGAAGAACTCGGTCGGCTCGAAGCAGCTCAAGCAGGGCGCCGTGAAGTCGGCGAAGGTCAAGGACGGCTCGCTGCTCGGCAAGGACTTCAAGGCGGGGCAGATTCCGGCGGGCCCACGGGGGCCGGCGGGCGCGACCGGCAAGACCGGGGCGCCCGGCAAGGCCGGGGCGGCGGGCAAGGCGGGCGCCACCGGGCCCTCCGACCTCTATCACTCGAGCAACGCGGCGTCGATCGCGCTCACGGGCCCACTGACCTTTACGACGCTGGGGACGCTGAGCGCTGCCCGCCGGCAGCTACCTCGTCACCGGCGAGGCGACGATCGACAACGCCGAGCAGACGGGCACGGGATACTCGAGCTGCGCCCTGCTCGACGCTCCCAACGACACCTTCGCCTTCGGCACGACCGGCCTTGGCGCCAACAGCGCCTACGACGATGTGCGGCAGATGAGCCTCACCGGCTCGCTCAAGCTGACGAGCCAGACGACGGTCAGCTTCGTCTGCGCGTTCGCGCTCGGGGACAGCGACCAGATGTCGGCTCGCGACCGCGAGCTCTTCGCGACCAGGGTCGGATCGCTGCACGAGCAGTAACCGCCGGGCGCCGCTACACGCGCGCTGCCGACGCCCCCGCCGGGCATGTACGGGGGGACTTCGCGCGGGCCCATCGCGGCCATGCGCTCGTGGTGGAGCTCGATCGCCTCCTCGATGATCTGCGGCCGGTTGCGGAACTTGTGCTCGTAGTCGCGGACGCGCTTGATCGTGTTGTCGTCGGCGTTGCGCAGCCGGTCGAGGATCTCGTCCTCGGCCATCGCGTCGTAGCCCTGCCAGGGCTCGGTGGAGTGCAGGTAGCGGAGCTTGTTCAGCACCGCCGTGCGGTGCTCGTGGCTGAGCTCGTAGCGCTCGGCCGCGTCGAGCTCGGCCTGCCCGTGGTTGTGCAGATCGTCGATCAGCTCGCGCTGACCCATCCGCGCATAGCCGGGGAAGGGCTCCTCGCCGGGGGCCGCGGGGCTCTCAGCCGGAGCCGAGGCGGCCTCCTGCTCGTGGTGCAGGTGGGGAAGGTGCTCGCGAAGGGACATCGGGTCCTCCTTTTCCGTGCGACCCCTGTCGCCGGACGGGACACCCGGGGGTCGCGCCTCTGCCCGATATCGTAACGAAAAGCACTAAGTCGGGGCGGCTCGCGGGAGGGGCTTCAGCGCCCCGCCTTGCGCGCGCACTCGATGCACAGCGAGCTCGCCGGCGCCGCGTGCAGCCGGCCCTCGGGGATCTCGGCGCCGCAGCTGTCGCAGCGGCCGTAGCTGCCCTCGGCCAGCTTCTGCAGCGCGCGCTCGGTCCGCTCCTTGATCGCCTGCAGGTCGTTGGCGACGCCGACCGAGGTGAAGCGGTCGATCGCCTCGTTCGTGCCCTCGCCGATGCGCTTGCCGAAGCCGATCGTCGCGCCGGCCTCGGGCGGCTTGGTCAGCTCCGCGATCTCGGCGTCGATCTGCTCGAGGTCGGCGCGCAGGCGCCGCTCGATCTCCTCTCGCTCCATCCACACATGGTTGCGCGCCGGAGCCTCGGCGGCGCAGAGACGGGCGCGTTGCGACACAGAGTTGGCACGGATGGTCTCCCACGCGTGCGCCCCTTTCGGCGAGATTCGACGCATGAAGTCGCGAGAGATGAACGAGGTCGCCGGGCGGTTGCAGGAGCTTCTGCGCGAGGAAGGCCTCGAGCAGCCGGACGTGATCATCGACAACCACGACGGCAGCTTCACGGCGCTTTGGTTCGACCCCGAGCTCGCCGTGATCATCGAGCCGGACGAGCGGGCCGATTCCTGTCCGCACGGGCCCGAGCCGGCGTCCTCCGACGATCCCGACCCGCGCCGGCGGCCGGAGTTCTTCCGGGCGGTCGCCCTGGTCGCCGATCTCTGCGAGCGCGGCGGGCTGCCGAAGTTCGACCACGCTCACCTCAGCGAGGACGGCGAGTTCATCCAGTTCGGCTGGGAGGGCGAGGAGTTCGCACCCACCTGGAACATCCACGAGCTGCTCGCGAGCGCGGAGCGGAGCGACCCGGGGCCGGACGGGTTGCTCTAGCGGGGTGTAGGTGGGGTGTACGGTATGTGTATGGCCCGCACCAATATCGAGATCGACGAGGAACTGGTGCAGCGGGTGATGGAGCGCTACGGGCTCGCGAGCAAGCGCGCCGCCGTCGACTTCGCCCTGCGGCGCGTCGACGTCTTGCCGATGAGCGTCGAGGAGGCGCTCGCGATGGAAGGCAGCGGCTGGGAGGGCGACCTGGACGAGCTGCGGGCTGCCGACGACGAGAAGCTTCTCCGACTCTATGGTCCTCGCTGACTCCTCGGCCTGGGTCGAGTTCCTGCGAAAGACGGGGTCCGCTGAGAACCAGGCCGTCGCTGAGCTGCTGAGGTCCGACAGCGGGGAGCTGGCGACGACGGGGCCGATCGTCATGGAGGTCCTCTACGGCGCTCGGGACGCGACCCAGAGGGGGCGGCTGGGAGCGCTCTTGGCCCGCGCCCGCTCGCTTCCGTGCACGGGACCCGGACGACTTCGCGATGGCCGCCGAGATCCGGGCGGCGATGCGGGCCACCCCCGGGCTCGTGGTCGCGACCGCGGCTGACTGTCTGATCGCCTCGGTCGCCCTTCGGGCCGGGGCGCGAGTGCTGCACCGCGATCGCGACTTCGATGCGATCGCCAGGGTCACCGGGCTGGCGGTCGAGCCCTGATCCGCCCGGCGCCGGGCGCCGCCGCCCGATCGCCTGAGGGGCCCTACAGGTTGTCGAAGCTGCCGCCGCCGGCCCGGTAGGCGGGCGGCTTCTCCGGCGGTGCCTCCTCCACGCGCTGGCGGTGCAGGCGCATCGCGGCGTCGTGGATGTGGGGGCGGTTGCCGAACTTGCGCTCGTAGTCGCGCACGCGCTTGATCGTGTTGTCGTCGGCGTTCTCGAGCCGGGCGAGGATCTCGCCCTCGTCCATGTCGTCGTAGCCCTGCCAGGGCTGGCGGCTGTGCATGTAGCGGAGCTTGTCGAGCACGTCCTTGCGGTTGGCGTGGCTGCGCTCGTAGGCCTCGCAGGCGTCGAGCTCGGCCTGGGTGTGCTTGTGGAACTCCACCCGCAGCTGCTCGATCGTGAACGAGTCATAGCCGGGGATCGGCTGATCGCCGGGATCGGCCGTCGTCGCGGGCGCCTCCTCCTCCTCGTGATGGTGGTGGGGGATGTGGTCGCGCAGTGACATGGCTCTTCCTCTCCGGGCGGTTCCCGGCTGCCCCGGCGGCAGCGTCTCGGAAGGGGACCGCGGCTCGCGCCCAGCGTAACCCGACACGCATGGTGCCTTTTCGCCCGATCGCCTCCGGGTTTTCTACGCGGCCGCGGCCGGTCGGGGGCCGCGGGCGCCGGCTCAGATCCCGAAGTAGCCCTTGATCCCGTTGAGCAGGAGCTGCGTGCCGATCGTGGCGACGAAGATGCCGCCGAACTTCGTCATCAGGGTCATCGTCTGCTCGCTTGAAGTTCATCCGGTTGACGAGCAACAGGTGGCCGACCGGGATCAGGGCGACGGCGACCGCGACGGCGATCAGCGCCGACCAGACGCCGTTGCCGCCCGTCGCCCGAGGCGGCGATCGTGATCACGGCGGTGATCGCGCCGGGCCCCGCCATGAAGGGGATCGCGTAGGGGACGACGATCTGACCCTCGGCGCTCTCGGGCTCCGGCCTCCTCGCGCGCGTCGGTCGCCGCCCTGGGCGCGGCTCGGCTCGCCGCCGAGCAGCATCTCGAAGCCCATCAGCACGAGGACGACGCCGCCGACGATGCCGAAGGCGTTGAGGTCGATCCCGATCAGCGTCGAGCAGCTCCTTGCCGACCACCGCCGAGCCGCCGAGCACGACGGCGATCGTGATCATCAGCTTGCGCACGTACTCGGGCCGGCGCTCGGGCTCGTTCGCGGTGAGCATCGCGGAAGAAGACGCTGCGGATGAAGGGGTCGACCAGCAGGACGATCGAGATCGTCGCCTGCAGGGTCAGATCGAGGAAGCTCATCGGGCCGTCAGGGCAGCTTGCGCGCGCACTCGATGCAGAGCACGCTGGAGGGCGCGGCCTGCAGCCGCCCCTCGGGGATCTCGGCGCCGCAGTTGTCGCAGGTGCCGTAGCTGCCCTCGTCGAGCTTGGCGAGGGCCCGGACGGTGCGCTCGCGGATCGCCTCGAGGTCGTTGGCGACGCCAACCGCGTTGAAGCGATCGATCGCCTCGTTGGTGCCGTCGCCGATCCGCTTGCCGAAGGCGATCGATCCGCTGTCCTCGGGCGGCTTGGTCAGCTCGCCGATCTCGGCGTCGATCGACTCGAGGTCGGTGCGCAGGCGGGTCTCAACTTCCGCAAGGTCCACGGGCACATGGTTGCGCCTGGCCGCCGCCGGCGCGGTGCGCCTAGGCGTGGATGGGCAGCCGTGCCCCGGCACGCTCGGCGAGGACGTCGAGCCGCACGTGGGGGAAGAGGCCGTAGCTCGGCGGCGGGTCGGCCTGGTCGAGGTAGTCGGCGACCCAGAAGCCGTGGGTGCCGTAGAGCAGCTCGGCGCAGCGCTGGGCGTCGAGTGGGCGGAACGAGCTCGGCGGCCAGCTCGGCGATCGCGGCGTCGAGGTGGCGGAGGACCGGCTCGACCCGCTGCCGCGTCCCACTCGCGCCAGCCGCGGCCGTCGGTGCCGAAGCTGGTGCCGTCGCAGTGGGCGACGAAGCCGCAGTCGGCGAGCTCGCGGGCGCGCTCCTCCTCGACGGCGACGGCCATCCGCTTGCCGCGGATCGGCGCGATGTCCTCGTAGAGGTCGGGGCGCAGGCGCAGGCCGAAGCGGCGCGGCATGCGCGAGGCCTTGTAGCCGCGCACGTGCTGGGCGAAGCGCTCCTCGGGGCAGCGGGCGCTCGAGCCGACGTACACCCAGGGCAGCCGCGGGTCGCGGCGCCGGCCGGCGCGGCGGTGAGCTCGATCACGTAGACGCGGTTCGTGGCCATCCGGGCTCCTTTCACCGCCGCCGCTCCGACTCTCGCCAGCGCAGCGCTGCGCCCACGTCCGCTCGGCCGGAGGCGCTCGCCGCTCCGGGCGCACCCCGGCGTGTGTCGGCGCCGGCGCAGGGGGCATACGACGAGACATGACTCCGCAATCCCCGCAATTCGATCCTGCAGGCATCCGACACGGCGCGTAAGTTCGGACGGGTGAGCGTTCTCGGCACCCGAACAGACCCTGAGCGCGCCTCCCCGCGCCGACCGCGGCCCCCGGGCGCTCGATCTGCCCGGCCCCGCGCGCCGGATCACGATCGAGCCGGTGCGGCTGCCCGACGTCGCGCCGATGACCGAGATCCCCGGGCCGGGACCGGAGATGCCGACGCCGCCGATGCCGGAGCCGACGCCGGACCCCGTTCCCGATCCGATGCCGGACCCCGAGCCGGGGCCGGCGCCCGATCCCGAGCCGCCCGCGCCGACGCCCGACCCGACCCGGTCCCCGATCCGACGCCGGACCCCGCAGCCGCCGGAGCCGACGCCCGAGCCCGACCCGAGCCGCCGAGCCCCGGCGAGGAGCCCGACCGGGCGCCGCCGGCACCCGAGCCCGCCCCCGAACCGCCGCCTGCACCCGCAGCCGGAGCCGGCCATCCGCCTGAGCCGTGGCAGCCGAGCTGGGGGTCCCCGACTCCGGCGAGCCGCTGCTCGGCTGGCGCGTCTGGCACCTCGAGCGCGACGGCGCGCTGCGGCCGATCGTCGCCGGCAGCGGGCCCTGGCTGCCGGCGCCAACGAGGCCCGCTGCCACCTCGGCTACACGAAGCACCGGGCGCCGGCGCCCGGCTGCGTGTGCGGCTTCAACGCCCTGCACGCGCCGCCGGAGGAGTACCGCGGCGACGCCGGCCACGCCGTCGGCGTGATCGCGGCCTGGGGGCGAGGTCGACGTCTACGGGACCGGCTTCCGCTCGCAGTTCGCGGCGGTGCTCGGGCTGCTCGCCGACGCGGCGCCGGGGACGCTGCACGCGCGCAAGCTCGAGGCCGCGGGCGCCCACTACGGCGTCCCGGTGCTGCCGATCGCCGAGCTCCGCCAGCACGCCGAGCAGTACGCGCAGCCGGCGGCCGCCGGCGGTGCTGCCCGAGCACGCGCTCCCGGCGGCCGGGCGGAGCCGGCGCGGCGCCGCTGCGCCGGCGCAGCAACACGCCCGCTGCCGCACGCGGCGATGCCCGACTCCTTCCGCGGCCGCGGCGTGCTTCGTCGACTCGCACCTGGCCGCTCGACCAGGACGGGCGCACGATGCGGCTCGCGCCGACGCCGTCGCTGGCGGCGCTGGCGATCGACGGGATCGAGCCCGCGGTCGAGCCGGCGACCGGATCGAGGCAGGGCGATCCGCTGCTGGTCGCCGAGGCGGGGGAGAGCGTGATCGTCGTGCCCGTCGCCGGTCGACGCGACCGTCGTCGGCGTCAACCCGCTGCCGCCGCGCTACGAGGAGGGGCCCGCGGCCGGCGGCTGGCTCGTGGAGCTGCGCCTGCACTCGGTCAGCCTCGATCAGAGCTCGATCGCCTGGGGCCGGCGCGGGGCGGAGGCCTACCGCGAGCTGATCCTCGCCGCCGGCTCCGACGCGGACCTGCTGCTGCGCGGCGCCCGCCGCCCGCGCCCGCCCGCGGGGCTCGTCTCCGACGCGCGAGGCGCGCGGCTGGCTGCGCGCCTTCGCGCAGCTGCTCGACGCGGCGATCCGCGCCGAGGAGCGGCTCTGCGCGGCGCTGCGCACGGTCGAGGGGCCGGCCGCGGAGGCGATCTTCGAGGTCGCCGGGCGTCGAGCCGCTGCGGGTCGCGCGCCGCCGCGTCGGCTCCGACCGCTGGGTCAGCACCGGCGCTCCGTTCGTCAACCGCGCCCACGCCGCAGGGCCCGAAGCTGCGGATCGAGTTACGCCGGCGGCGCTCGGCGCCTACTGGCGCGGCGAGATCGGGCTCGGCACCGACGACGTCAGCGAGGCGGGCGCCCGGCGCCGCCGGCGCGCGCAACCCGCTGCATCTCCTCGCCGGCGACCGCGGCGCCCTGCGGATCGCCAACTCGCTGCACCGCCGCGTCTTCGCGGAGGCCCGCGTCGCCCTCGACGGCCTCGGCAACCCCTGGTTCCGGGCCGGCGACGCGGTCCGCGACCCGGTCGAGAACCTGCGCGTGCTCGCCGGCTTCGAGCCTCCCGGCGGGATCAGCGGCGGCGCCGCGGCCTGAGCGACGGCCGCGTCGAGCCCCCTCGGCCGGCGGCGGCCGGCCGCATGGAGCCTCGTCATGCCGGGTACCGCAACTTGCACAAGCCCCGAGAGTTTGCTTAAGTAACGTAATCAAACGTGCTGCGGGGCACCGTGTCTAGGGGAACCGCGCACCTTCCGTTCACTCGCCGGCATGCGACCGGCACTGGGGGCCACCGGGGCTCCCGTGTCGATCTGCCAGGCGGCGAGCAGGTGGCAGTCGATGCAAAAACTGAGTTGGGGGGCCGTTCCCGCCGCATTGTTGGCCTTGGCAGCGAGCGTCGCCTGCCTGCTTCCGGCCACCGCCTCGGCCGCCGACCCCGGCACCGGTCCGGGCGGGCCGATCCTCGTCGTCACCGGTGATTCGAACCCCTTCGGCCGCTACTTCGCCGAGATCCTCCGCAACGAGGGGATGAACGAGTTCGACGTCGCCAAGCTCTCCGACGTCACCCCCTCGATGCTCGACGACCACGACGTCGTCATCCTCGGCGAGACGCCGCTCAGCGGCGCCGAGGCGAGCGAGCTCAGCGACTGGGTCGACGCCGGCGGCAACCTGATCGCGATGCGGCCCGACCCCCAGCTCGCGGGCCTGCTCGGCCTGAGCCCGACCGGCACGACGCTCGGCGACGCCTACCTCAAGGTCGACACCTCGACCGCTCCCGGCGCCGGCATCGTCGGCGACACGATCCAGTTCCACGGCACGGCCGACCGCTACACGCTCGCGGGCGCGACCGCGGTCGCGACCCTGTACTCGGACGCGACGACGGCGACCCCGAACCCGGCGGTGACCATGCGCGACGTCGGCGCCAACGGCGGCCACGCCGCCGCCTTCACCTACGACCTCGCGCGCTCGGTCGTCGAGACGCGCCAGGGCAACCCCGCCTGGGCCGGCGACGAGCGCGACGGCGTCGATCCGCTGCGCCCCGACGATCTCTTCTTCGGCGACAAGTCCGGCGACAGCCAGCCCGACTGGGTCAACCTCGACAAGGTCCAGATCCCGCAGGCCGACGAGCAGCAGCGGCTGCTGGTGAACCTGATCGAGAAGCATGAACGCGGACCGCGCGAGCCGCTGCCCAAGTTCTGGTACTTCCCCCGCGACGCGAAGGCGGCGGTCGTCCTGACCGGCGACGACCACGGCAACAACGGCACCGCCGGCCGCTTCGACGCCGAGCTCGCCGCGAGCCCGCCCGGCTGCAACGTCGCCAAGTGGGAGTGCGTGCGCTCCACCTCCTACATCTACCCCAACACCCCGCTCAGCGACTCGGCGGCCGCCTCCTATGAGAGCCAGGGCTTCGAGATCGCCCTGCACCCGAACACCGGCTGCGCGAACTACACGGCCTCCGGCTACGACTCGATCCTGCAGAGCCAGCTCGCCGACTTCCACTCCAACTTCCCGAGCCTGAGCGACCCGGTCACCAACCGCAACCACTGCATCGCCTGGAGCGGCTGGGCCACGACCCCGAAGGGCGAGCTCGACCATCGGCATGCGGCTCGACGCCAACTACTACTACTGGCCCGCGAGCTGGATCCAGGACCGGCCGGGGATGTTCACCGGCTCGGGGATGCCGATGCGCTTCGCCGACACCGACGGCTCGCTGATCGACGTCTACCAGGCCGCGACCGCAGATGACCGACGAGTCGGGCCAGACGATCCCCGCCCACGTCGGCGACGCTGCTCGACAACGCGCTCGGCTCGCAAGGGCTACTACGGCGCCTTCACCGCCAACATCCACACGGACACCGCCACGCCCTCCGGCTGGTCGGCGATCGTCAGCGCCGCCCAGAGCCGCGGCGTGCCGATCGTCAGCGCCAAGCAGATGCTCGACTGGATCGACGCCCGCAACAGCTCCTCGTTCGGCGGCATCAGCTGGAGCGGCGACACCCTCAGCTTCACGATCAAGCCCCGACGCGGCCGCCAACGGGCTGCGGGCGATGGTCCCGGTCGACTCCTCCGGCGGGCGAGCTCACCGCCGTCGAGCGCAACGGCTCGCCGGTGACGACGACCGTGCGCACGATCAAGGGCATCGACTACGCGTTCATCGACGCCGACGCCGGCTCCTACGCCGCGAGCTACGCGCCCGCCGCGCAGACGCTGATCGACGACACCGTCGCCGACTTCTCCGCCGGCAGCACCGGCGCCAACACCTACGTGAGCGAGAGCGACAACGGCGAGGTGACGCTGAAGCCGGCCGTCGGCGCCGAGTTCTCCGGCTCGAGCCTGCCGAGCGGCTGGTCCGACTTCGTCTGGAACGCGGGCGGCAGCGCCACCGTCGCCGGCGGCAAGCTGACGGTCGACGGCGCCCGCGCCGGCACCGACGCCACCTTCGGCTCCGGCCGCGCGCTCGAGTTCAAGGCCACCTTCCCGAGCGAGCCCTTCTCCCACGTCGGCTTCGGCGTCGACTACAACGACTCGCCCTGGGCGATGTTCAGCGTCAAGAGCGACGGCAGCCTCTACGCCCGGACCGACAACCACGCCGGCGGCGTCCAGGAGGACTCGCTCGGCACCGGCCTGATCGGCTCGCCGCACGACTACCGGATCGAGTGGGGGGCGAGCGAGGTCCGCTACTACGTCGACGGCAGCCTCGTCGCCACGCACGCGATCAGCTTCGGCGCGACCGAGATGCGGCCGCTGGCCAGCAACTACAACGCGGGCGGCGGCGCCCTTGTCGATCGACTGGCTGCGCCTGAGCCCCTACCCGGGCAGCGGCACCTTCACCTCGCGCGTCTTCGACGCCGGCTCCGCGGCCCAGTGGGGCGCGCTGAACTGGACCGAGGACACCCCCGCGGGGACCTCGATCGCGATCAGCGTGCGCACCGGCGACACGCCGAGCCCGGACGGCTCCTGGAGCGGCTGGAGCCCGATCGCGGCCTCCGGCGACGACATGCCGGGCACCTCGCGCTACGCGCAGTACCGGGCCGAGCTCACGAGCTCCGATCCCGACGTGACCCCGACGCTGAGCGAGGTCGTGCTCAGCTTCGACCAGCCGCCGGTAGCCGTCGACGACTCCGCGACCGTCGACGAGGACTCCGCTCCGACGACGATCGACGTGCTCGCCAACGACACGGATCCCGACGGTGGCCCGAAGACGATCACGGCGAAGACCAACGGCGCGCACGGGACGGTGACGATCACCCACGGCGGCGCCGATCTCACCTACGAGCCCGACCCCGACTACTGCAACAGCGACGCCTCCGGACCCGGGTCGGGCCCCGACGACACCTTCACCTACACGCTCAACGGCGGCTCGACCGCGACCGTCTCGGTCCACGTCACCTGCCAGCCCGACCTGAGCGTGCTCACCGACGACACCGTCGCCGACTTCTCCGCCGGCAATACCGGCGCCAACACCTACGTGAGCGACAGCGGCAACGGCGAGCTGACCCTGAAGCCGACCGCGGGCTCTGAGTTCTCCGGCTCGAGCCTGCCGAGCGGCTGGTCGCAGCGGGACGTGTGGAACCCCGGCGGCAGCGCCACCGTCTCCGGCGGCAACCTGATCGTCGACGGCGCCAGCGCCGGCACCGACGCCACCTACGGCCCCGGCCGCGCGCTCGAGTTCGAGGCGACGTTCCTGAACACGCCCTTCGCCCACGTCGGCTTCGGCGTCGACTACAACACCGACCCGGACTGGGCGATGTTCAGCGTCAAGCCCGACGGCAACCTCTACGCCCGCTCGAACAACGGCAGCGAGCAGGAGACCTCGCTCGGCGCCGGGCTGCTCGGCTCGCCGCACGACTACCGGATCGAGTGGGGTGCGAGCGAGGTCCGCTACTACGTCGACGGCAGCCTCGTCGCCACGCACGCGATCAGCTTCGGCTCCACCCAGATGCGGCCGCTGGCCAGCGACTTCAACACCGGCGGCGGCGCGCTCACCGTCAACTGGCTGCGCATGAGCCCCTACCCGGGTAGCGGCACCTTCACCTCGCGCGTCTTCGACGCCGGCTCCAACGCCCAGTGGGGGCCGCTGAGCTGGGAGGCGGACACGCCCGCCGGGACCGGGATCGCGATCGAGGTCCGCACCGGCAACAGCGCCACGCCGAACGGCTCCTGGAGCGGCTGGAGCCCGATCGCGGCCTCCGGCGACGACATGCCTACCAGCTCCCGCTACGCCCAGTACCGGGCCGTGCTCACCAGCGGCGATCCGGCTCTGACCCCGACCCTCAGCAAGGTCACGCTCAGCTTCGCGCCGATTGCCGACACCACCGACCCGACGGTCACGATCAACCGCCCCTACGACGGCGCGCGCTACTCGCGCTACGCGGACCCCAAGCCCGAGCTCAAGGCCGATTACTCCTGCCACGACGCGGACTCGGGCATCGCCTCCTGCGTCGGCACCGTCGCCGACGGCGCTCCCTTCGACCGCTCCTCCACCGGGACGAAGACCTTCACCGTCACCGCCACCGACAACGCCGGCAACGCCCACACCGAGTCGGTCACCTACAAGGTCTTCAGCTTCGCCGGCCTCGTCAAGAACGACCACCCGCTCGCCTATTACCGGCTCGGCGACGGCGCCGGAGCGACGACGATGGCCGACTCCTCCGGCAACGGGCACGACGGCGACCTACAAGAACGGCCAGGAGTCGGAGCCCTACGGCGTCTCGGGCGACGGTGACTCCGCCCGCCGCTTCACCGGCGCCGACGGCTACGGCTACGCGAACGGGATCGCCGCGCCGCGCTCCTACACGCTCTCGACCTTCTTCAGCGTCGACGACGGCTCCCGCAGCCAGATGATCGTCCAGCACGGCTCCGCCGGCGCGATCTACTACGACGGCTCCGGCCATCGCGTCCGCTTCCGGCCGGTCGACTGGAACGGCCTCGAGCTGTCCACCCCGGCGGGCTCGATCACGCCGGGCCACTGGCATCACATCGCCGCCTCCTACCAGTGGACGCTCGACCCGAACAACGACCAGCTCGGCACCGGCACCGCGAAGCTCTACCTCGACGGCAAGCTCGTCGACACCGGCACCGCCGACAAGGCGACGTCCGGATCCTCGACCTTCTACGCCGGCTACGGCGACAAGGCGCCGTGGCTGGCGGGCAACCTGGACGAGCTCGCCTACTTCGACAAGGCGCTCTCGGCGACCCACATCCACGAGCTCTGGCTCGCCGACCCGCCCGCGGTCGAGACGTCCACCGATACGGGCGGCGGGACGACCACGACGACGAGCACGACCACGAGCACCACGACGACCACTCCGACGACGAGCACCACGACCACCACGCCGTCGAGCCCGCCCCCGGCCGCGATGAGCGCCTCGGTCGGCGAGGTCAAGGTGGGCAAGCGGGTGGTCACCGCGACCTACGGCTGCGGCGCCGGGCGCGCCTGCAGCGGCACGGCCGCCGCGGTCCTGATCCTCGGCCACAAGCACCTGGCCCTCGGCCACAAGTCCTTCGCCGCCGCTGCCGGCGGCAAGGGCAAGCTGCGCTTCAAGATGACCCACAAGCAGCGCAAGAAGGCGAAGCGCTCCAAGCGCCGCCACGCCAAGGTGACGCTGCAGGGCGCCGACGGCCACCGCCTCGCCCGCGCCAAGGGCTGAGCCGCAGCGCACACACCCGCCTGCCCCGTCGACCGGGCGGAGGCTTGAGCGAATCCTGAGCCTGCCCTGACCGGAATCCGAGCCTCCTCGCGCAGCATCCGGGGAGCACTGAACAGTCCGCCCAGGACGACGGAAGGCAACCGACATGAACTCCCACGTAGATCAGGCGTATCTGCCCCCGGCCCTCGAGCTGCTCGAGCCCGAGAGTCCCGAGAGGCCCGAGTTCAAACTCGACCGCGAGCAGGCCGAGCGGCTGATCGCGAGGACCTGGGAGATCGATCCCCGGCATCGCGACGCGTGGCGGATCGACGCCTTCGGTCCCGGCCTCGCCACCTCCGTCGAGCGCCTGAGCCAGATCGTGTTCCTGCCTCAGCATGGCGTCGTCAGCGGACCCGCCCTCGAGGTCCTGGTCCTTCCGGTCGTGCCCGACTCGCCCGCGCACCCGGTGATGGTCGGCGTCCTCGACGGCCAGGGGCCGATCGTCTGCCGCGGTATCGAGGACCTCGTCGAAGTCCTTGCCAATCCCTTCGGGCGTGGTCCCGAACACGTCCTCGACGCACTCGAGGCGCTGCTCCTGGTTGCCTCCGGCCTCGTGCCGGAGGTGGAGCGCCTGCAAAGCCCGCCTCCACCGCGCTCCGCTTTGGGGTACGAGCGCGGACACCGGAGGCGCCCTTAGCGGAGCCGGGCGGGACCTGCCCCGCCCTTGCCGTTCCGCTGGCCGAAGCCGGTGAGCAGGGGGGACTGCTCGCCGGCTTCGCGCTGCCCGGTCGCGCTCAGGGCGCGAGGTCCGCGAGGCCGCCCCGCGGCACGTGGATCCAGCCCTCGCGATGGGCGAGCCTCGTCTGCTCCGGGTCACCCGGTGAGTACGTGGCGCCGATCGCGACGGCGCGGGTGACGAGCGCCGCGACGACGGCGTCGAGGACGTCGTCGTCGGCTCGCATCCGGGCGCGCGCGCCCGCGTCGATGGTGACGATGGGAGCGAGCGCCCTGCTGAGGCGCCGGACGAGGTCGCGGCGGGCGTCCTCGCCGAGCCCGCCGCCCTTGTAGCCGGTCGAGGGCAGCCCCCAGGTGAACAGCGCCGCGGCGGGGTAGACCTCGGCGATCCGGCTCGGCGGGGTGCCGGCGCGATCGAGCGCCTCGCGCTCGATCGCGCCGAGGCGGGCGATGCGGTCGATCACGCGCGTCGCCCGCATCGCCGTCGCCCCGATCCGGTCGGCGCTGACGCTCAGCGGGCGGTTCGGGATCCGGATGCCGCGCTCGTGCGCGAGCGCGCGCAGCCGCTCGACGACGAAGAGGTCGGTCGTGCGCTGCTGCAGGTGGGCGGGGTGATCGTCGATCCAGCCGCGGCCCGCGTGCCAGGAGGCGACCGCCTTGACGAACGGCTCGGGCCAGCCCAGCGGCGCGTCGATGCCGGCGACGTCGGCCGCGGCGATGAGCTCGATCAGGCGACCGTCGTCGAGCGGCGGCGGGTGCAGGGTGAGCAGGCCCGGCTCGCCGTGCGACCACTCGACCGTCGCGGCGGCGGTCTTGCGGGGGTCGGTTGCGAGATCGATTCCGAGCGAGCGCATGGGACGGAGGGGGACGGCGGTGGCCGGGGAGGCCCAAATCTAAGCGGAGCCGGGGGCGGCGGAGCGGCTTGAGCGAATCCTGAGCTTGTCGTGATCGGAATCCGACTCTGGTCGGGCAGGCTCCCAGATGTTCGAAGCAGTCCTCCCGAGGACCCCCCGAAAAGGAATCGACATGAGCCAGTACGCAGAGACCATCCCCGCCCCTATCTTCGACCTCGTGCAGCCCGAGGGACCCGAGTTCCTGCTCGACCGCGAGGAGGCGAAGTGCGTGATCGCCTCCCGCTGGGGCCTCGATGTCAACGACCGCGATTCCTGGTGGATCGGCGGCTTCGGCGCCGGCCTCGCGGACTCCGTGGAGCTGCTCACCAACATCGTCTTCTCCCATCAGCGCGAGATCGTCGACGGTCCCGGCTCGAGATCTTCGTGCTTGCCGGTCGTCCCGGACTCGCCAGCGCACCCCTTGATGATCGGCCTCCGCGTCGCTGACGGCCCGATCGTCTGCCACGGGATCGAGGATCTCGCCGAGACCCTTCCCGACCCCTACGGCCGCGGCCCCGACCACGTCCTCGATGCCCTCGAGGCCCTGCTCGCGCTCGCCACGAGCCTCATCCCAGAGGTCGAGCGCCTCGCGAGCCCGCCCGAGATCCGTTCGCTCGGGCAGGGCTCCGAGCGCGCGCGGCGCCGGCGTCCATAGCTCGCGCTCGGTTCAAGCCCGGCCCGGGTTGCCGTTCCCCGGGCCGGGCTTCGAGCCGCGCCGTCGGCGCGCTGCTCAGCCCTCTCCCATCCGGTAGCCGTACCCCCGGACCGTGCGCAGGTAGCGCGGCTTGCGGGGGTCGTCGCCGAGCTTCTGGCGCAGGTTCGAGACGTGTACGTCGATCACGTGGTCGTCGCCGAACCAGTTCGGGCCCCAGACCCGCTCGAGCAGCTGATCGCGGCTGAGGGAGACGCGCGGCCGCTCCGAGAGCGCGTCGAGCAGGTCGAACTCCGTCTTCGAGAGCTCGATCGCCTCGCCGCCGACGCGCACCTCGCGCGCCCCGACGTCGATCTCGAGGTCGCCGAAGCGCCGCGCCTTGCCGCCGATGCCCGAATCGCGGGTCCGCGGCCGGCGCAGCATCGCCCTGGCCCGGGCGACGAGCTCGCGCGGCGAGAAGGGCTTGGTCACGTAGTCGTCGGCGCCGACGGCGAGGCCGACGAGCCGGTCGGCCTCCTCGCCGCGGGCGGTGAGGATGATCACGTAGGCGTCGCTGCCGTCCTCGCGCAGCCGGCGGCAGACCTCGTTGCCGTCGATTCCCGGCAGGGAGATGTCGAGGATCACCAGGTCGGGCTCGCTCGCGGCGGCCGCCTCGAGCGCGTCCTCGCCGGTCCCGACGACCGTTGCCTCGAAGCCCTCCTCGTCGAGCACGTCCGCGACCAGCGTCGCGACCTCGTGCATGTCCTCGACGACGAGGACCTTGACGCCTTCACCGATCGCCATTGCAGCGATCGTACCCCTCGCGTCACCGGACGGGTGTCGTGACCCGGATGTGGCGCAGCACCGTCGAAAAGCTCGCGTTCGAGGGACGGCCGTAGGGGACGTCGGCGCCGAGCAGCTCGAGCTCCGCCGTGTGCCCGCGCCGGAAGCGCCAGGACCCGGGGTGGAGCTGCCACACGTTCCGCCCCTGGCGGGGCCGGTAGGAGCCGCGGGCGACGAGGTGCTGGGTGGAGCCGTCACGGCCGATGTCCCACAGGCGCGCCGCCAGCTGCGTCTCGCTCGCGGGCGCGCCGCTGACGGCGAGGTGGGCGCGGATCCGCGGCGAGCCGATCATCGTGGCCCCGTGCTTGGCCGTGAAGAGCGGGATCCGCGCGGTGCCCGGGGAGGTCGAGCGCTGCGTGATGACGCAGGAGTCCCCGCCGCCGCTGACCGGGTCGAGCGCGCGGCCCGTGGCCGGATCGCCGAGTCCGGCCGAGGTCACGGTGAACGGCCCGCTCGCGCGGGTCCGCAGCTTGCGCCGGGTGAGCCCGCGGAAGCGCGCCGCGCGGTAGGGACCGCCCGAGTCGAGCTCCTTCGGGCAGCGCTGCACGTAGGCGGTCACGCCCGGGGCCAGCCCCTTGCCGATCCCGCGCAGGCGCCGGTCGAAGAAGCGGTGCAGGCGCTCGATCAGGACCTTGCGCTCGAGCGGGTCGTTGCTGGCGCGCTGGTGGCCGAAGTCGCCCAGCAGCAGCGACAGCGGCACGTGCGGATGGAGCTTGCGGGTGCGGTTCGCGTAGCGCAGCGCCTCGTCGGTCGGGAAGAGATCGTCGGTGAACCCCGAGGCGATGAACAGGGGCGCCGGCGGTCGCCGCGGCGTCACGTAGTAGGGGGAGTGGAAGCTGGTCAGCTGCTGGACCACCCGGCGGGCATCGCGGTCGGTGTAGGGCTCGCCGGCGCTCGTGCGCGCGACCCAGGCGGCGACGTCCGCCGACGGGTCGGTGCCGGTCGGCGCCAGATAGCCCATCGGGCGCCCGGGCACGAAGGGGTCGCCGATGGGCTGGCCGGGGCCCGTGGCGAACTGGGCCGCGGCGAAGATCGCGTTGACGAAGGTCAGCTTCTCGACCCCGACCGGCTTCGTCGTCACCGCGCGCCCCGCAATCCCGTTGATCGGCACACGCCCGTTCGGAGCCGCCGCGTACACCAGGTCGGTCCAGGGGATGACGGGCGCCGCCCCCCGGATGTGCAGCCGCTTGCCGTCGGGCGAGCGCCAGGGCTCGGTGCTGCCGTCGCGCAGCATCACGCGGCTGCGCAGCGCGGCCAGCATCAGCGTCTGCCCGCCGCCGTAGGAGTCGCCGGTGACGCCGATCCGGTGCGCGTCGACGAGCGGCGAGTCGGCGAGCCGCCCCGCGAGCTCGAGCGTGTCGCGGCCCTCGTAGCGCACGTCGGCGAGGTGGATGTAGCCGTCCGCGCAGGCGGCGGGATGGGCCAGCCGCGATTCCGGGGTCCCGCAGGATCCCCAGAGGCCGCGGGCCGTGTAGGTGAGCACCGCGTAGCCGCGCCGCGCCCACGAATAGGCGTTGCCGGTGTAGGCCGTGGAGTTCGGGTCGAGGTACTCGTACTTGCTGTTGCCGAAGCCGTTGAGCTCGACGAGCAGGGGCAGGTGGCGCGCCTTGCGATTCGGGAACGTGACCGTCGTATCGAGGGGCACCCCGTCCCAGGTCTTGACGAGGCCCGAGCAGGAGTAGACGCCCTGGGTGGGGCCGCAGTCGGTGAGCCCCAGCGGCGCGGTCGCCGGCGCGGCCGCGGTCGCGGAAGCCGGAGCCGCCGTCAGCGCCAGCAGGATCGCGGCGCCGAGCGCTCGCCGGGCGAAAGCGAAGCCCCTCCTCATCGGGCCGATTATCGCCCCGCCCCGTCGGTGAGGCGCCGGTCGGCCGACCGCGCGGCTTGCGATATTGGTGCTGTGGAGGGACAGGAGCCGCTGATCGAGGATCCGGGCGCGACGCGCCCGCGGCTCGCGCCGGGGGAGCCGGACCTGCCGGGGCCGTTCGCGGTCGGCCACTGGGCGGCCGGGTTCCGCAACTTCCTCCGCAACCGCCCCCGGGTGCGGCTGATCGGGGAGGTGGTCAACCTCTCGCGCTCGCGCAAGGCCGCCTACTTCGACCTCCGCGACGGCGACGGCGCCGTCCCCTGCTCGATCTGGAACTCGGACCTGCGAGCGGCTCGACCTGCCCGAGGAGGCGCTCCGCGACGGCGTCGCAGCTCGTCGCCGCCGGCGGCCCCGACTACTTCGCCGGGCTCCGAGCGCTCCTCGCCCTCGTTCTCGCTTCCGCGTCACCTACCTGCGCCTGGCGGGCGAGGGCGATCTGCTCGCCCAGCTCGAGCGGCTGCGCCGCCAGCTGCACTCCGAGGGCCTGTTCGAGCCGCAGAAGCAGCTGCCGCGGCCGCGCGCTGCCGCGCACGATCGGCGTCGTCGTCGGCTCCGGCTCGGCCGCCTACGCGGACATCCTCGCCGGGCTCGAGCGGCGCTCCTGGCGCGGCCGGCTCGTGCTCGCCCACCCGCCGGTCCAGGGCCAGGCGGCGGCGCCGCGGATCCGGGCGGCGATCACCCGGCTGGCCGAGATTCCCGAGGTCGAGACGATCATCGTCGCCCGCGGCGGCGGCTCGCTCACCGATCTGTGGGCGTTCTGCGACGAGCACCTGTGCCGGACGCGTGGCGATGCTGCGGCGTGCCGGTGATCTCCGCCGTCGGCCACGACGTCGACCACACCCTGATCGACGACGTCGCCGCCCAGGCCTGCTCGACCCCGACCCACGCGGCCGAGGCCGCGGTCCGGATCGACGTCGGCGTCGCCCGCTCGGAGCTGCGCGCTGAAGGCCGCCTCGGTCGAGCGCTGCGGCCGCCGCCGGGTCGCCGACCGACGCGCGCCGGCTCGGCGCCGCAGCCGGCGCTCGCTCGCCGGCCACATGCGCGCGCAGCGCGGCGCCCTGCACCAGCAGCTGCGCGAGATCCGCGCCGCCTCGCGGCGGGCGCTGGCCGAGCGGCGGGCCGCGTCGGCACCTACGGCTCGGTCCTCGGCCGCCAGCGCGAGCGGACGCTGCCGCCGCCGGTCGCCCGCGAGCGGGGTCGAGGCGCGGCGGCTGGCCGGGCTCGCGGCGACGCTCGCCGCCCACGATCCCGAGCGGGTGCTGGAGCGCGGCTACGCGATCGTCACGCGACGCGCGAGGGCGAGCGTCGATCAGCCAGCGCGGCGGCGCCCGCGAGGCCGGCCGAGCGTCAATGTCCGCTTCGCCGACGATGATGTCGACGCCGAGGTGATCGAGACGATGGATGAGACGAGCAGCGGACCGAGGCGCGGCGCCGACGCCGGGAGCGGGAGCGACCCCGCAGAGCTACGAGGCCGCGATCGCGCGCCTCGACGAGATCATCGCCCGCCTCGACTCCGGCCAGGCGGAGCTGCGCGAGACGCTCGGCCTCGTCCGCGAGGGCAAGGCCCTGGTCGAGTACTGCAAGGGCGAGCTCGACGCGGTCTCGCGGCGAGCTCGAGAAGCTCGACCTCGACAAGCTCGTCGAGCAGCTCGAGTCGGCCGGCCCGAGCGAGTAGGTCGCGCGCCGGCGACGCCCGCGGGTCGGCGCGCTAAGCTCGGCGGCGTATTCATCCAGAGCGACTGAGGGACCCGGTCCGTTGACGCCGCAGCAACCGAATCCGCCCACACCCTGGGCGAGCAAGGTGCTACAGCCGGGATCGATGGAGGTATCGAATGAGCAAGCGCTCCCGCATGTGAGCCCACCCACCGCGCCGTCTTCAGCGGCCGCCGCCTGACCGTCGTCCCCTGGCAGCAGCTCAACCTCGAGCTGGCGCCGGCCGCGAGCGAGGAGCTGGCCGGTCTTCGACCTGTGGCCGCGGCAGGCGGCGCCGCGTCGTCGCCCGCCAGCACGGCACCTTCGAGGCGTCGGCCGAGATCCGAGCGCCTGCGGCGCTGGGCCGCGCGAGGAGGCCGGCGCCGAGCTCGAGCTGGCGACGCCCGCTCGTTCTGAGCCGCCGCCCGCGGGCTGCGAGCGCGGGCGCGAGGTCGGCGCCGCTCGACGCATTCGGACCCGTCAGTCGCTCAGTGGTGCGCCAGTGGGCGTAGAAGACGACGTCGCCGCCGCGACGTGCTGATGTTCCAGTGGCCGTGGACGCGGTGTCGTTGATCCAGTGGCCGCGGGTGCAGTGGTTGTTGTGGCAGGTGTGGTGCCACTTGCCGCCCTGCACGAGGGCGGGCGGGAACGAGGTGTGCTCGACCCGGAAGTGCGATCACGTGGCGGTGGCTGTTGAAGTAGAAGCGGATGTGCCGGTGATGGCTGTCGCGGCCCTCGTAGTGGCCGACCTTCGGCAGCACGCGTGCGACGGCGTTGGCCCCGGTCGTCCCGACGCAGCGCGGCGCCGGCGAGCAGCGCGAGGGCGATGCGATCGTCGCGATCAGGTTACGCGTCATTGGGTCCCCTCTCGGACGAGCGCGACCCCCGATTGGTCCGCGCTGACAGGGAACCGTATCGACGGCCCGCGTCGCTGCGACGAGAGGCGGCGGTGCGGGCCCCGCGCGGGCCGCCACCGCCGAGCTCAGATCCGTCAGTCGGTCAGTGGCTGATCCAGCGGGCCGTGAAGGCGACGTCACCACCGGCGGTGCTGATGTTCCAATGGCCCGTGGACCTGCGTGTCGGTGACCCAGTGGCCGCGCGTGCAGTGGTCGTTGTGGCAGGTGTGGTGCCAGCTTGTCGCCGCTGCACGTGAGCCGCCGGGAACGTCGGTGTGCTCGACCCGGAAGTGGATCATCTGGCCGTGGCTCGCCGTAGTAGAAGCGGATGTGGCGGTGATGGGTGTCACGCCCTCGTAGTGGCCGCCCCGCGGCAGGACGCTGCGCTGCGCAGTCGCGCCGGCGCTCGCGGACGTGAAGCGTGAGCGCCGCCCACAGCAGCGCGAGCGCTGCGAGCGCGGCAATGAGTGAACGCTTCACGCGTCTCACCTCTCTCTAGGTCCGGTGGTCCCCCGTTGGTCCCGCCGTTGTAGTACCGGAATCTATCAGTAGCGTATCCGCAGCGGCCGCCGACCCAGTGCGCCCCGCGGCTGCTCGACTCATACAGTGATGGCGATGAGCGAGCGCCGGGCCGACAGCGACCGCGCCGACGCACGAGCACCCGCTCGGGCCGCGCTTCGAGGACGCGCTCGGCTACGCGCTCGAACACCACCGCGACGGACCGGCGCAAGGGCACCCGGATTCCCTACGCGGCGCACCTGCTCTCGGTCGCGGCGCTCGTGCTCGAGATGGAGGCCTCCGAGGACGAGGCGATCGCGGCGCTGCTGCACGACGTGATCGAGGACGGCGGCGGGCCGGAGGCCGAGGCCGAGATCCGCGAGCGCTTCGGCGACGACGTTGCGCGCATCGTCCGCGCCAACTCCGACAGCCTCAGCGGCGGCGATGAAGGCGCCCTGGCGGCAGCGCAAGGAGGACTACATCGCGTCGATCCCGACCAAGGCGCCCGGACGAGCTCCGCGTCTCGGTCGCCGACAAGCTCCACAACGCCCGCTCGATCCTCAGCGACCTGCGCCGGCACGGCGACGCGGTCTTCGACCGCTTCGCGGGCCGCAAGGCAGGGCACGCTCTGGTACTACCGCACGCTCGTCTCCGCCTTCGAGGCGCGGCGCGCCGACCTCGGGCCCGGCGGCCAGCAGGCGCCTCGACGAGCTGCGCGCCGTCGTCGGCGAGCTCGAGCGGCGGCGTCCGCCGACGGCTGAGCCGCGCGAGCCGCCTCAGGTCCGCCCGGTCGTCGCCAGCATCCGCGCGACGACCTCGCCCTGGCCGAAGCCGAAGCGCTCGGCGGGCGGCAGCGTCGCCGGCGAGAACCAGGCGAGGCCCGTCGCCTCGCCGCCGGGGATGACCTCGGGCTCGCCCGACGCAGCTGATCACGTAGCTCGGCGAGATCGACTGCTGGCGCGGGTCGAAGGGCCGCGGGCCGGACTCCGCCCGCGGGTAGACCGCGACCCACTCGGGCCGGCCCCAGTCGCGCGGCGGCGACGCCGACGCGCTCGCCGATCGTCTCGCGCAGGTGCCGCATCGCGGCCTCCTCGAGCGACTCGCCGAGGCGGACGCGGCCGCCGATCAGGTTGAGCAGGCCGGGGTTGCCGTGGCCGTCGTCGCGCTCGATCAGCAGCAGCGGCGCCTCGTCGCGGTCGGCGAAGACGCAGAGCACGTCGACGGTCGCGATCGGCACCGAGCGCTGGATCAGCGCGTAGGTCTCGTCGTCGAGGAAGCCGTCGCTCACGCGCCGGCGGCGGGCGCGCCGGCGCCCGCTCCCTCGTCGGCCTCGGCCTCCTCGCAGGCGGCCTCGGCCTCGGCGATCCGCGTCTCGCAGATCCCCTGCAGCGAGTCGGCGACATCGCCGAAGACCGGCCCACCGATCTCCTCCTCGCGGCCGGCGACGGCGGGCCGAAGTGCTGCGCGAGGACGCCGCCGTAGACGCTCCCAGATCTCGCGCCAGCAGCTCGCCGCCGTCCGTCGGTCACGACCAGTTCGGTCGCGCGGCGGTCGCCGGCGACCTCGCAGCGGCGGACGACCCCGCGGGCGACCATCCGGTCGAGCAGCCGGCTGAGGCCGGAGGGGGAGACCTGCACGCGCGCGGCGAGGGCGGTCTGCTTCATCCGCCCCTGCGTCGCTGCTCGCGCAGCGTGTAGAGCACGTCGTACCAGACGAGCGGCGGCAGGCCGCGCCTCCTGGAGGCGCTTCTCGACCTCGCGGGTGATCGCGCGGTTGGCCGACGAAGACCTGCGCCCAGGCGCGCGCGGCCGGGTCGCTCGAGCCCGCGCGGGCGGCCGGACGCGCGCCGCAGCGCTGGTCGCGGTGCCGGCCATCGGCGCGATTGTCGCACCGGCAGCGGCATCCTGACGTGCCGCGGCGAGATAGTTTGCTTGTCGATTGTTGCTGCTGCATCATTCCTATGGTACATTGTTGCCACAACATCGATTGAGTTATGCAATCACACATCACACGAAGGAGACAGACGATGAGCACAGCAACCGAGACCACGCGGCCCCGACCGGCGCCTGGGACGTCGACGCCGTCCACTCGCGCGTCGAGTTCCACGTCCAGCACAACGGCATCGCGCCCTATCGCGGCAGCTTCAGCGACTACGACGTCCGCCTCGTCGGTGAGGACGACGGCTCGGTCGCGGTCGAGGGCTCGGCCAGGGTCGCGAGCATCTCCGGCGCGGACGAGAACCTCTACGGCCACCTGCAGAGCCCCGAGTTCTTCGACGCCGAGCAGTACCCCGAGATCAAGTTCCGCTCCACCGACGTGCAGCTCGGCGACGACGGTGAGCTCACCGTGACCGGCGATCTCACGATCCGCGATCAGACGCAAGCTCGGTCACGGCGAAGGGCAGCCTCTCCGGTCCCGGCGCCGAACCTCGGCGGCAGCAACGTCGTCGCGGTCTACCTCGAGGCGGTCGATCGACCGCAACGAGTTCGGCCTCGGCTGGAACATGGACCTGCCGAACGGCACCAAGGTGCTCGGTGACGAGGTCACGCTGACCGTCTCGCTCGAGCTCGTCGAGGAGGCGAAGTAGCGATGCGGGTCCTGGCGATCTCCGGCAGCCTCCGCTCCGGCTCCCATAACACGGCGCCTGCTCGAGGCCGCGGCGGAGCCTGGCTTCGACGCGCGCGGGGCCGAGGTCGAGATCCTCGAGCCCGACGCGCTGCGCTCGCTGCCGCACTTCGACGAGGACCTCGAGGCCGAGGTCCCCGAGCCGCGTCGCGCGGCTGCGCGAGCTGATCGCCGGGGCCGACGGCCTGCTGATCGCGACCCCCGAGTACAACGGCTCGATCCCCGGCGTGATCAAGAACGCCGTCGACTGGGCCTCGCGCCCACGGGCCGACGCCGCGCTCAAGAACAAGCCGGTCGTCGTGCTCGGCGCCAGCGTGACGATGTTCGGCGCCGTCTGGGCGCAGGCGGAGCTGCGCAAGGTGCTCGGCGCCGCCGGCGCCCGCGTCGTCGACGCCGAGCTCGCCGCTCGGCAACGCGGCCGACGCCTTCGACGACGACGGCCGTCCTCGCTCGAGGCCGAGCCATCACGAGACGCTCGAGGCCGCTGCCGACGCGCTCGTCGAGGCGATCGACCGGCGGGAGCAGCGCGCCGAGGTCGAGGCGTCGCTGTCTGCGGCCGGCAGGGCCTGATCCGCGCTCGCCGCCATGAGAGCACCACAAAGCCGGGCATGGACCAGGATCGGCGAAGCACCACCGCGCTGGACCGGTCCGATGCCTTTACGCTAGAGTAAAGGCATGCCGAAGATCTCCTCCAAACACCAGGTCACCCTCCCAGTGGAGGCCCTGCGCCGGGCCGGCCTCAGGGTCGGTGATGAGGTCGCGATCGAGGCCGAGGGGCAGGATCGGATCGTGGTCCGCCGCGCCGGCAGCGTCGGGGAGGCCTTCGGGATCTTCGACGGACTGTATGAGCCCGATTACTTGGAGAAGCTCCGGGCCGGCGAGCGCGCTTGAGGGTCTGGACGCTCGATACCGATGTCCTGATCGCGGCGCTCGATCAGAGCGACGCCCACCACCTCGCGGCCCGCTCGGCGATGGAGCCACTGCTCGCCGAGGGGGCCTCGTTTGTGATCTGCACGATCAACTACGCCGAGGCTCTGGTCCGCCCCGCTTCCTCAGCCGAGGCACTGGAGTTGGCGGTTGATGCGATCTCTGTGCTCGGGGTCGAGCCGCAGGCGCCTACGGCTGCGACCGCCCGCGGCGCTGCACGTCACCGCGGCCTCGGGGTGAGCCTCGCCGACGGCTTCGCCCTCGCCACCGCGCAGGCCAGCAGCACGGCGATCGCCTCCTTCGACAAGCGCGTGCTGAGGGCCGCCGAGGAGCTGGGCATCCCGCTCGCCTTCTGAGGTCGCCTCTGCGGGCACTTCGCGTGCTTCGCGATGAAGGGTTGCTTGAGTTTCGTCGCGGTCGCCGCGACGCCGGAGCGGGCGGAGGTGGTCGGTCGAGCGAAGGATCTCGTCGAATTTGCCCACCAGCAGCAGGGTTGCAGTGGTGCTTCGCGCCGCGAAACTTCACACTCCCGCCTCCGCGGCGGCCGGCAGCCTAGCTCGGCTTCCCCAGCACGAACAGCTCGATCGCGTAGTCGGGGAAGACCGAGTGGTCGCTCAGGAAGGCCTTGACCGGCCGTTGGGTGATCTCCTCGATCAGGGTCCTCGCCTGGTCCTCCATCAGCTCCTGGAAGATGCGGCGGATGCGGCGCACGTCGGCCGAGTTCTCGTCGTCCTCTTCGACGATGGTGTGCTCGGCGGCAGTCAGGGTGTCGCCGAGCAGGACGAAGACGGCGCCGTCCTCGATGTAGGTGCGCGCGTCCTTCGGCCCCCGGCCGACCAGGTCCTTGAACAGGGCGACGATCCGGTGGGAGATCTCGCGTTGCTGGGCACGGACCTCGCCGTTGGGCGCGTTGCGGGGTGCGATCGCGATGGTCTGCCCCTCGGAGAGGGCCTCCTCGCTGCCCGCGCCCGCGCCCGGGGTGTCGACCGCCGGCCTCGTCCCGGGGTCGGGTTCGAGCAGAAAGGCGCTGAACGAAAAGTCGGGAAGCACGGAGTGATCGCCGAGGACGGCGCGGACCTCGCGCCCGGTCTCACGCGCGACAAGCTCCTTCATCCTGTCCCGCATGGTGCCGAGGTAGGTGCGGCGCATCTCGCGCACGAGCTCGACGCGGTCCTCCTCGGCGAGCGTGCGCTCGGCGACCGTCAGCGTGTCCTCGAGGAGGACGAGGACGAGCTCCTCGGCGATGAACGTGCGGGCGTTGGTCGGGCCGCGCCCGACCGTCTCCTTCAGGATGGCGACCACGCCGCGAGAGATCGCGCGACGCACCTCCACCTGATTGGCCGGCCCCGAGGCCGGACCGGTCACTTTCGGGCTCGGATCTGCCGGCTGAGTGTGGATGGGATTGGCATGGGCTGCCTCCGTGGCAAGGTTTCGGTCTGGCCCGGCGCTTGCAGCACCTCCCGATCGCCTTCTGAAATTCCGTTTGTTGCCTGCAGCCCTTTAGCGCGACTCTCAACCACTGTAGTGCACCCCCCCCCGCGGCCGGCATCGTCACCCCGCGCGGCGGAGCGGTTCGCAGCGGCGCTGCCGGGTAAGTCGGGGTACGTGAGCGCGGATGAGAGGCTGAGCGAGTACCGCGACAAGCGCAAGCGCGGCTCCGGCGAGCCAGCGGGGGAGGCGGCGGGTGGCGGTCGCCGCGGCGAGCCGCGCTTCGTGATCCAAAAGCACGATGCATCCAGCCTCCACTACGACTTCCGGCTCGAGGTCGATGGCGTGCTGCGCTCCTGGGCGGTGCCCAAGGGTCCCTCGACCGACCCCCGGGAGAAGCGGCTCGCCATCCAGGTCGAGGACCATCCGCTCGACTACGCGGACTTCGAGGGCATGATCTCCGAGGGCAACTACGGCGCCGGTTCGGTCATCGTCTGGGACGCCGGCACCTACCGGAACCTGGACGAGGAGCAGTCGATGGCGGCGGCGATCGAGGACGGCCACGTCAAGGTCCGGCTCGCGGGGGAGAAGCTGAACGGGGGCTGGACCCTGCAGCGGACGTCCGGCGGGGCCAAGCCGCGGTGGCTTTTGATCAAGCGCGATGACGAGGACGCCGACGCGCGCCGCAACCCCGAGAGCACCGAGCCGGAGTCGGTCGCCTCGGGCCGCACGGTCGAGGAGGTCGCCGAGGAGGAGGGCCCGGAGGAGGGGGGAGGCTGATGGCGGCCGTGCTCGAACGTCTCGACGAGGCCGAGCGCGAGGCGCTGCGCGAGGGCTCGTCGCCGAAGGGTTCGGATCTGATGAAGGCGACGCTCACCGACGAGCGCTTCAGCGATCCCGGGTGGATCTTCGAGCGCAAGCTGGACGGGATCCGCTGCCTCGCGATCAAGGAGGGAGGCGAGGCGCGGCTTCGGTCCCGCAACGACCTCTCGCTGAACGCGCGCTATCCCGAGATCGCGGAGGCGATCGCCGCGCAGCCGGCCCCGCGCTTCGCCGTCGACGGAGAGGTCGTGGCCTTCGACGGCAAGCGGACCAGCTTCGCCCGTCTCGCCCGGCGCGGACAAGAGCGCGTCGCGGTGTTCCTGTACCTGTTCGACGTGCTGTGGATCGACGGCGTCGATGTCCGGCGCCTGCCGCTGCGGACGCGCAAGGGCCTGCTCGCCGAGCTGACCGACCCCGGTGATCCCCTGCGGCTCGTCCAGCATCGCAACGAGGACGGGGAGGCGTACTTCGAGGAGGCCTGCCGCAAGCGCTGGGAGGGCCTGATCGCCAAGCGGGCCGACAGCGCCTACGCGTCGAGCCGGACCAAGAACTGGCTCAAGTTCAAGTGCGAGCACGGCCAAGAGCTCGTCATCGGCGGCTACACGGCCCCGAAGGGCTCCCGCACGGACTTCGGGGCGCTGCTCGTCGGCTACTACGACGGCGACGAGCTGCGCTACGCGGGCAAGGTCGGTACCGGCTTCACCGAGCGGACGCTGGCCGAGCTCGGCGGGGAGCTGCGCGCCCGCTCGCGCGAGGAGGCGCCGTTCGCCGACGCGGCCGAGATCCCGAACGCGCGCGCGGCGAACTGGGTCGCCCCTGAGCTCGTCGCCGAGATCGGCTTCACCGAATGGACGCGGGCGGGCCGGCTGCGCCATCCCCGCTTCCTCGGCCTGCGCGATGACAAGCCGGCTCGCAAGGTGGTGCGGGAGTCGTGAGCGGCGGCGAGAGCGAGACGATCCGCCTCGGCCGCTACTCAGTCGAGGTCACGCACGCCTCGAAGGCGCTGTTCGCGCGGCCGCGGGTGGACAAGCTCGAGCTCGCCCGCCACTACGAGGCCGCGGCAAAGCTGATGCTGCCGCAGCTCTCCGACCGGCCCTTGGCCCTGCAGGCCTTCCCGGACGGGATCGACGAGAGCGGCTACTTCATGAAGTCGATCCCGAGCCACTTCCCGGGCTGGGTCGACCGCGCCGAGCTCGAGAAGAAGGGCGGGGGCACCGTCACCCACGTCGTCGCCTCGAACGCGGCCACCCTCGTCTATCTCGCCGCTCAGAACGTGGTCACCGTCCACGGGCTGCTCGCGCGCCGCGACGGGCCCCGCCGGCCCGACCGGCTGATCGTGGACCTCGATCCCTCGCCCGGCGCCGGCTTCGCCGCCGTGCGCGCCACCGCGCGCGAGGCCGGCCGGCGACTGCGCGACGCCGGGCTCGTCCCCTACGCGATGGTCACCGGCTCCCGCGGCGTGCACGTGGTCTGCCCGCTGCGGCCACGCGCCGACTTCGCGGAGGCGCACGCGTTCGCGCGCGGAATCGCCGAGGAGATGGTGGCCGACGACCCCAAGCGGCTGACGCTCGAGTGGAGCAAGTCCGAACGCGGCGAGCGGATCTACCTCGACGTCAACCGCAACGCCTACGCCCAGCACGGCGTCGCCCCCTACTCGGTCCGCGCCCGCCGGGGGGCGCCGGTGGCGATGCCGATCGCGTGGGAGGAGCTCGACGAGCGCTCGCTCAAGCCCGACGGCTGGCGCGTCGGCGCCTGCGAGGAGCGCCTCGAGGCGGACGCCGACCCGTGGAAGGGCATGCGCCGGCGCGCCCGGACGCTGCCCGGCCACTGAGCCGGCGGCTCAGGCTTCCCCGACGGCCGTCGCCTCTTCGACCGAGTCGTCGTGCTCGCCGTCGGCCAGCAGGAAGACCTCGAGCGCGTAATCCGGGTAGACCGAGTGGTCGCTCATGAAGGCGAGGACCTCGCGCCCGGTCGCCTCGCTGACGATCCTGCAGGCGCGCTCGGCGAGGGCACTCTGGAGCTGGCGCCGCATCTCGGTGATGCTGGCCGGCCGCTCCTCGTCGGCCAGCGTCTGCTCGGCCCGGGTCAGGGTGTCGCCGAGCAGCGAGACGACGACATCGTCCTCGACGTAGGTGCGCGCCTGCTTCGGGCCCCGGCCGAGGAGCTCCTTGTAGAGGCCGACCATGCCGCGGCTGATCTCGCGCTGATGCTCGCGCAGCGCAGGGTCGCCGTTGGGGGAGCCGTTCTCGTCGTCGAGCGGATCGAGCAGGCAGGCGGTGAAGGCGTAGTCGGGCAGCACGGAGTGGTCGCCGAACAGGGAGCGCACCGTGCGGCCGGTCTCCTCCTCGACGACGGCGTGCAACTGCTGCTCCATCGTCCGCTGGAAGGTGCGTCGCATCTCGCGCACGAGCCCCACCTCGTCCTCGCCCGCGAGCACCTTCTCGCCGCGGGTGAGCGTGTCGCCGAGCACGATCACGATCAAGTCGTCGCTGATCATCGTGCGCGCCGAGGTCGGGCCGCGCCCTACGTATTCCTTGAGCAGGCCGACGACGCGTCGCGAGATCGCCCGTCGCGCCGCGTTCGTCTGGCTGGAGTCGAGTGTCATCGCACCACCACTTCAGAACCCGCGGTCTCAGGCCGCGGCACTGGAAACTTCTCTATTCCCGATCCTGCTGCCCGGGGCGCTGCGTCCCCGATGCCGCACGGTACGTCCGTTGGAACCCGCCGCGCCACAGGTGGTGGGTGGGCTGATAGAAGCCTATAACGTCGGGCAGCCCTTCTGTACCAACGGTTTGCCGGACTTCTGCGGGGGAAGAACGAACTCATATGCAAGCGAGCGACGATGCCGACGCAAGCGCGCTCGCGACCGCCGTGGGATCGGTGTTCGAGGGCGCTCTTGGCCTGGAGCCGACCAGGGTGCGAGTCCTGGCCCCGGATCCGGAGCTGACCCTCGTCGTGGAGGGCACGACGACGACCTTCGAGCGATCCCTGTACGCGGCGGGGGAGCTCGACCTGATCGAACGCGAACGGCGCGCGCTGCGGCTCGCGCTGTCGGTGCAGCTGCAGGCCGCGGTCGAGCGCACTCTCGGGCGCGCGGTCTCGACGCTGAGCGGATCGCACGATGCCGAGAGCGGCAACGAGACGCTTCAGTTCAGCTTCCTCTCGCCGGGCCCGACCCTCGCCTGAGGCCCAACCGCGACCTGACGCCCCGTCCCTGTTTCAGCGGGCGCGAGCCGGGGAGCCCAAGCCGACACGGAACTCCGGCACCGAGGAGGGAAATCGTGAAGGCAGTGGTTTGGCATGGCGAGCAGGACGTCCGCGTGGAGGAGGTCCCCGATCCCGCGATCGAGCAGCCATCGGACGCGATCGTGCGGATCACCTCGACCGGCATCTGCGGGTCGGATCTGCACCTGTACGAAGCCATGGCCCCGTTCATGGAGGAGGGCGACATCCTCGGGCACGAGCCCATGGGGATCGTCGAGGAGGTCGGCGCCGACGTCGGCCGACTCGAGCCCGGGGATCGGGTCGTGATCCCCTTCAACATCTCCTGCGGGCACTGCTGGATGTGCAGGCGCGACCTCTACGCCCAGTGCGAGACGACCCAGAACCGCGAGCAGGAGAAGGGGGCGAGCCTGTTCGGCTACACGAAGCTTTACGGGCAGGTGCCGGGTGGTCAGGCCGAGCTGCTGCGCGTCCCGCAGGCCCAGTTCGGTCCGGTCAAGATCCCGCCGGGCCCCGCCGACGACCACTTCGTGTACCTCTCGGACGTGCTGCCGACGGCCTGGCAGGCCGTCGCCTACGCCGACGTCCCTGACGGCGGCACGCTCGCCGTCTTCGGGCTCGGGCCGATCGGGCAGATGGCGGCTCGGATCGGCGTCCATGAGGGCTACCGCGTGATCGCGGTCGACCTCGTGCCCGAGCGCCTGCAGATGGCCTCCGGCTACGGGATCGAAGTCCTCGATCTGACCGAGGAGGACGACGTCTCCGAGACCCTGCGTGACATGACCGAGGGGCGCGGCCCGGACTCGGTCATCGACGCGGTCGGGATGGAGGCGCACGGCGCCCCGCTCGGCGAGCTCGTGCAGAAGTCCGCGAAGTTCGTCCCCGACGCGGTCGCCGAGAAGCTGATGGAGACCGCCGGGGTCGACCGGCTCGCCGCTCTACACGCCGCGATCGACAGCGTCCGCCGCGGCGGCACCGTCTCGGTCAGCGGCGTGTACGGCGGCATGGCCGATCCGATGCCGATGATGCAGCTCTTCGACAAGGGCGTGCAGCTGCGCATGGGCCAGGCCCACGTCAAGCGCTGGATCGACGAGATCCTGCCGCTGCTCGAAGACGGCGACCCCCTCGGCGTCGACGACTTCGCCTCTCACCGGGTGCCGCTCGAGCAGGCGCCGGAGGCCTACGAGAAGTTCCAGAAGAAGGAAGACGGGGCCTTCAAGGTCCTGCTGCAGCCGCAAGGCTGAACCCGAAAGGAGTGCCGATGACGTCAGGGGTCGAAAGGGGCAGTCATGTGGGGTAGTTCGTGGTCTCTGTGGACGGGGGTGCTCGCGATCGGCGCGGTCATCCTGGCCGCGCTGCTGACCGCTTGGACGCCGATCTTCGCGATCGTGATCGTGCTCGCACTGATCCCGATCGGGGCAGCTGCGGTGATGGCGCGCCGCAGGCCCGAGGACGCGGGCGAGGGGTCGGCCTCGACATGGGTCGACGAGCACACCGTGCCCGGGGACGAGCACGAGGTCCGTACCGGGGACGGCATGGTCTCCGACCGGGAGCGGGCCGAGCCCCAGTAACGCGCCGGCCCGGCGGGGCCCGTGGGGCGGCGGCCCTGGGCTCAGCCGGGCTCGAGCGCCTCCGCCGCGGCGACGATGTGGGCGCGCATGTTGCGCTCCATCATCCGCAGCGCCGCCTCGCCGAGCTCAGGGTCGATCGGGACGACGGCGTCGCGGGCCACGCGCAGCGTGTAGCCGCGCACGTACGCATCGAGCGCCGTGTAGAGGATGCACTGCTCGGTCACCTGGCCGCTGAGGACGACGGTGTCGATGTCGTGCGTGGTCAGCAGGTGGTCGAGAGCGGAGTTGTAGAAGGCGCTGTGGCGGACCTTCTGCACGAACAGGGCTCCCTTCGGCGGCAGCAGGGGCTCGACGAGTTCGGGCCGCCGACCCTCCACCGCATTGCGGCCGATGTCCTTCGAGGTCGCGGTGAAGTCCTCGTAGTTGTCGTTGACGTAGACGAGCTCGTGCTCGGAGCCCGACGTCGCGCCGATCAGCGTCCGGATCGGCTCGATCCGGCTCTCCGCGGCGGCCGCGAGCGCGTCCGCGTCCTCGTGGTCGTAGGGGTTCAGCATGTCGATGACGAGCGTTGCGATGCGTGGCATCGGCGTGCGTTGCCCGCGCGGGGGGCTGTCTACGCGCCGCGGCCCGAATCGTGCGAGCGACGCCCGGCGGCAGGGCACGCGGAACCGATCCGGGTAACACTTCGGGGGCCGTGGACTTCCACTCCGCATACGAGCATGGCTTCGCGCGCATCGCCGCCTGCACGGTTCCGATCGCCGTCGCCGACCCGCCCGCGAACGCGGAGGCGGTGCTGCAGCGAGGCGCGCGCCTGCGTCGGAGCACGGCGTCGCCGTCGCCGTCTTCCCCGAGCTCTGCCTGAGCGGGTACTCGATCGAGGACCTGCTGCTGCAGGACGCCGTCCTCGACGGGGTCGAGGACGCGCTCGCCGCCGTCGTCGAGGCCTCGGCCGAGCTCCTGCCGGTGCTCGTCGTCGGCGCCCCGCTGCGGCTCCGCGAACCGGCTCTACAACTGCGCGGTCGTCGTCCACCGCGGTCGGGTGCTCGGCGTCGTCCCGAAGTCGTATCTGCCGACCTACCGCGAGTTCTACGAGCGCCGCCAGATCGCCGCCGGCGCCGACGAGGCGGGCGAGGTCAGCCTCGGCGGCGACGAGCGTCCCGTTCGGCCCGCGGCTGCTTGTTCGAGGCCGCCGACGTGCCCGGGCTGGTGCTTGCGCGTCGACGTGTGCGAGGACCTCTGGGTCCCGATCCCGCCGAGCTCGGAGGCGGCGCTGGCCGGGGCGACCGTGCTCGTCAACCTCTCCGGCAGCCCGATCACGATCGGCCGCGCCGAGGACCGCAGGCTGATGTGCAGCTCGCAGTCGGCGCGCTGCCTGGCCGCCTACGCGTACGCGGCCGCCGGCGCGGGTGAGTCGAGCACCGATCTCTCCTGGGACGGGCAGACGATGATCTACGAGTGCGGCGTGCTGCTCGCCGACACCGAGCGCTTCCCCTCCGGCCCGCGCCGGTCGGTCGCCGACGTCGACCTCGACCTGATCCGCCAGGAGCGGATGCGGATGGGCACCTTCGACGACAACCGCCGCGTCCACCGCGAGCGCATCGAGCGCCTACCGGCCGATCGGCTTCGCGCTCGACCCGCCCGGTGGCGACATCGGCCTCGAGCGCGCCCTCGAGCGCTTCCCCTTCGTCCCCTCCGATCGTGAGCGACTCGAGCAGGACTGCTACGAGGCGTACAACATCCAGGTCGCCGGGCTCGAGCAGCGGCTCGCGGCGATCGGCGACCCGAAGGTCGTGATCGGAGTCTCCGGCGGCCTCGACTCGACCCAGGCCCTGATCGTCGCCGCCCGCGCGATGGACCGCGCCGGCAGGCCGCGCTCGGACATCCTCGCCTTCACGCTGCCCGGCTTCGCCACGAGCGAGCACACGCGCGGCAACGCGAACGAGCTCATGCGCGCGCTCGGGGTCACCGCCTCCGAGCTCGACATCACCGAGACGGCGCGGCTGATGCTGCGCGAGATCGAGCATCCGTTCGCGCGGGGTGAGGAGGTCTACGACGTCACCTTCGAGAACGTCCAGGCGGGCCTGCGCACCGACTATCTGTTCCGGATCGCGAACCAGCGCGACGGGATCGTGCTCGGCACCGGCGATCTCTCCGAGCTCGCGCTCGGCTGGGCCACCTACGGGGTCGGCGACCAGATGAGCCACTACAACGTCAACGCCGGCGTTCCGAAGACGCTGATCCAGCACCTGATCCGCTGGGTCGTCGGACTCCGACCAGTTCGACGAGGCGGTGAACCGGACCCTGGGGGCGATCCTCGAGACCGAGATCAGCCCCGAGCTCGTGCCCGGCGAGGAGCTGCAGTCGACCGAGTCGAAGATCGGCCCCTACGAGCTGCACGACTTCTCGCTCTTCTACACGCTCCGGTACGGGTTCCGGCCGACGAAGATCGGCTTCCTCGCCTGGCACGCCTGGCGCGACGCCGAGGCGGGCAGCTGGCCGCCGAACTTCCCGGCGGAGGAGCGCAGCGCCTACGGGGAGGCGGAGATCCGGCGCTGGCTCGAGCTCTTCTGCGAGCGCTTCTTCGGCTTCGCCCAGTTCAAGCGCTCGGCGCTGCCGAACGGGCCCAAGGTCTCCCACGGCGGCTCGCTCTCGCCCCGTGGCGACTGGCGCGCGCCCTCGGACACCTCCGCCGCGGCCTGGCGCCGCGATCTCGAGCGCTGGCGCCCTTCCTAGAGCTGCCGGATCAACCGGGCAGTCGCACGTCCTCCGTGCTCTTCACCCGCTCGCTCGCGGAGTCGGCGATCTTGAGGACGACACTGGCCCGCTTGCCGGCGGCGCGCTTGCCGTAGCGCAGCTTGACCTTGCGGCCGCCCGGCTCGAGCCGCAGCGACCGCGGCGAGTAGGCGCGATCGCCGACCTTGAGCTTGATGCGCGCCGTCAGCTTCTCGGCGGCGCCGAGCCTGACGATCGCCTTGCGCTTCTTCGCCTTGACCGAGTCGATCCCACCGACGGCCGTGCCCGCGCGCAGCGGCTTCTCGCCGGGCCCGAGCTCGTACGCACCCCAGGGCGGGTTCGCGTTGATCACGCGCCCCGGCTCGCAGCTCGCGAGGAAGCTCGCGAAGTCGGTGTTCGGCGAGTCGGTGCCGATCCTGTAGGCGCCGGCTGCGACGCCGGTCCAGACGATGCCGCCGTCGCCCGAGGTCGAGGGCTGGTTCGGGTCCGGGATCACCGACTCGTTGAAGTAGGTGGGGTCGGGCAGCTCCGGATCCGACGACGAGGTCGCGCCGGCGACGCCGTGCGGGGTGCGCGCGCGGAAGGTGTCATAGTCGACGCCGCGCACGTCGCGGGCGGAGGCGGTCGTGACGATCACACACTGCTGCGGGCGGTCGTTCGCGTCGAGCGCCACACCGAGCAGGGCCGCGAGCCCGTAGTACTCGGCATCGGCCGGCGTCTGGAAGTTGGCGTTCTCGATGTCGTGGTAGCGCGTGTGGAACGTCTGCAGGTCGATCTCGTGGTAGCCCGCCGGCGGGTCGATGTAGGGCGTGACCGTCATATCGACGGGCACCCGCAGCGTGTAATCGCCGTTCGCGTCGGTGACCGCGGTCAGCTTCGGGTCCTCGCGGACGCGGATCGTGGCACCGGCGATGAAGGTGTCCATGTGGTTGAAGGCGTAGGCGCGGCCGGAGATCGTCACGTGCTTCGGTTGCGCGACGGCCTCGCCCGCGAGCGCGAGCGCCGCGACGACGGCGCAGAGGCAGATCACGAGTGCCCGATGCTTCATCTGTCCCCCAGAAAGAGTGAGTGGTTTGGACGCGACGGCGTCCTTCCGTGGGGCGGGATCGTAGAGCCCGCCGCAGGGCGGCGATCCGTGGATCGCCGCAGGATCCGGGCGCCCTGCGGGGCGCCCGGGCCGAGGGTACGCGCGGCGGGCCCGCGGGCCCGCCGCGCGTCCGCTCTCAGGCGGGTTCGCCGCCGACGGCCTGCAGGAGCTTCGTCAGCGAGCGCCTGAGCAGGCGCGAGACCTGCATCTGCGAGGTCCCGATCCGCTCGCCGATCTCGCGCTGGTTCAGCGCCCGGCCGAAGCGGAGGCGCAGCGCCGCTCGCTCCTGCTCGTCGAGATCGACATTCGAGGCGGCGAGCGTGGACTCGACCTTGTCGAACCCGCGCTCCTCGGTGCCGAGCATCTCGGACATCGGCGAGCTCGGCTCGTCGCCGTCCGGCCGCGCCGGCGCGTCGATCGAGGCGGGCTTGCGGGTCGACAGGGCGACAAGCGCCTCGTCGACCTCCTCGCCGTCGAGCCCGGTCCGCTGCGCGATCGCCTCGCGCCGAGCCGTGTGGCTGGTGCCGGCGTCGTCGTGCTCGAGCTCGGTCCCGACCTTCTGCATCCGCTCCTGCAGCCCGCGCGGCAGGTGCACGCGCTGGGTCGAGTCGCGGAAATAGTGGCGCAGGGTGCCGAGGATCACGGGCGTCGCGTAGGAGCTGAACGCGTTCGCGCGCTCGGGCTCGTAGCGATCGACCGCCTTGACGAGGCCCTCGGCGGCGACCTGAACGAGGTCGTCGATCGGCTCCGAGGTCCACGAGTAGCGCCACGCGAGCGAACGGGCGAGCGGCATGAACCGCTCGATCAGCTGCTCGCGCAGACGCTCGTCGCGCGTCTTCGCATAGCGGCGCAACAGCGCCTGATCGCGTTGGTCGCGGCCGCGGCGCTCCTCGGCGTCCGTTACCGCTGTGACTTGCTTCTGATCGGGTCCGCCGGCGGCGTCCCGACCTGGATTGGTTGTGGGCACGAGGCCTCCTTGAGAGGTCGTGCACCTCCGCAGATCGATCCGAAGGGGAGACCCCCTACCGGCCTCCAGATCAACCTGAAGCTGCTGCTTCATACGTTCGCTCTCCGGCTGGAAACCGCGGCGACTCGCCCAACCAGGGTAGCGCGAAACGACACCTTTTGGGAGCCGGCTTCCGGTATTGGCCTCGATTAGGCACGCTCGCAGCGGGTATCGACTAGACATCGCCAAGCTCGAACAACAAGCAGATTCCGGCCGTATGCAGGCGCAAAGGGAACGCCGGCAGATCGGCATCGTCGCCGACGCCGAAATCGGCGAGAAGCTCGCCGCTCAGCTCGCCGAGCGCTTCGGCGACGCGGAGTTCGCGTTCGTCGCGCCCGCCGTTACCAGGACGCACTTCGAGCACCTCACCGGCAGCGCCGACGACGCTCGCGAGGAGGCCGAGCACCGGGTCGAGGGCTCGGTGCCGGCACTCGAGCACGCGGGCGTGCACGCCGATCCCGCCGCGGTCGGGGACCAGGATCCCGTGATCGCGATCGAGGATCTCGAGCGCGAGCTGGGCGACCTCGACGAGGTCGTGCTGATCACCCACGCCGGCGAGGAGGAGCGCTGGGTGGAACACGATGCCTTCGATCGCGCCCGCCGGCGGCTCGCGGTCCCGATCAGCCATCTCGAGGTGAACGCCGGCGGCGAGCTCGTCAACCGCGAGCGCTCGGATCCCGGGGCCGACGCCGCCCCCGATCCGCAGGTCCGCGGCTGGGGCCGCAACATCCCATCCTTCTCGCTGCGGGAGTTCCTCGCGATCGTCGTGGCGATCGTCGGCACGATCGTGCTCGGAGTGATCGCCGCGCACGACATCAGCGTCGCCAACGATCCGGTCGACGGGAGCGGCCTCGGCTTCGGCGGCCTCGTCACGGTCCTGCTCGCGCTCGGCGCCTTCCTGATCAACGTGTGGCACATCGTCGGGCTGACGATGTTCCAGTCGGTCGGCTACCGCGGCGCGGGCTCCTCGTTCCTGGCCCGGATCTCGCTCTACGGGACGCTCGGCGCGGTCGTCGTCGCCCTGATCATCAGCTAGCTGGACGAGCGCCTCCCCCGGGCCCGGCAGCGGTTCGCGCAGGTCCCCGCCCGCCGGCTGCAGTGGCCTGCCGCGACTGGTCCGTTTACACCGCGGCGCGGCGGGAGTATGCTGAGCTTGTGACGATAAGCACAGCTCTTCCCGTGAAAGGTCACCACGTCGGCGTCGTCGCCGACCGGGAGATCTCCGATCGGGTGGTCGCGGGCCTGAGGGACCGCTTCGGGGTCGAGGCGAAGTTCGCGTTCGTCGCGCCGTCGGTCCACACGAGTCACCTCGAGCATCTGGCCGCCTCCGCGGACGCACCGCGGCGGGAGGCGGAGACGACGATCGAGCACGTGGTCGCGCGGCTCGGCGCGGCGGGTATCGCCACCGACCGGGTCGAGGTCGGCGACCCCGACCCGGTGATCGCAATCGAGGACCTCCTGCGGGAGCTGGGCGACGTGGAGGAGATCGTGCTCGTCACCCGCCAGCGCAGCGAAGCCCGCTGGGCCGAGCGCGACGCCTACGAGCGGGCGCGGCAGCGCGTCGCGATCCCGATCACGCACCTCGAGGTCGACGGGGCCGGCGAGCTCGTCGCCTCCGAGCGCTCGGAGGGCCCCGCGGCCATGCGCGAGCCGGCGCTGATCCACGGCGACGGCAACTTCCCCGACTTCTCCGTGCGCGACCTGGCCGCGATCCTGGTGGCGATCGTCGGCACGATCGTGCTCGGCGTGATCGCCGCCCGCGACATCAGCCTGGCCGCCGGGTCCGGCGGCAGCGTCAGCCTCGACTTCAGCAGCCTGGTCGTCGCGCTGCTGGCCTGCGGCTTCTTCCTGATCAACGTCTGGCAGATCGTCGCCCTGACCGTCTTCGAGTCGGTCGGCTACCACGGCGCGGGCTCGACGATCCTCGCGCGGCTGTCCCTGTACGGGACGCTGGCCGCGATCGTCGTTGCCCTGATCCTGAGCTGAGCGCGCCGGCCGCGTAGGCTCCGCCTCGTGGTCGTTCGCGAGGATCCCGACAGCGCCCGGGTGCTCTGCATCCCGCAGTCCCAGCACGCCGCCGTCTCCGGGCAGCTCGCGGAGGCATGGGGCAACGAGGAGTTCCCGGCGCCCGCGCCCCGGCTCGACGTCGTCGAGGCTGCGGACCGTCACGACGACGGTATGGACGACTTCGACGCGGAACCCGAGCTCGACACCGAGACCGGCCTGCCGCGCGACTTCATGCGGATGCCGCTGCCGGTGTGGCTCGACTGCTGGAGCCGTGGCCCGGCCCTCGTGGCCGAGGATTCGCCCTACGCCGGCATCCTCGTCTCCCTGCACGGGGTCGGCCTGCTCGGCTTCCGCAAGCTCGACGATCCCGGCGAGGCGCAGCTCGCGGCCGCCTGGCTCGCGGGGCAGGAGGAGCTGCGCGAGGAGGCAGCCGCCGAGGCCGAGCGCGACCCCGAGTTGGCGCCCGGCATGGGCGCGGCGGCGCTCGAGCGCAACCGGGCCCTCGTCTGGGCCTGGGACTCGATGTCGCTCGCGGTCTGCATACCGCGGCTGCCCGGCTCCTTCGACGAGGTTCCAGCCGCGGACGGCCGCGCCGGGATCCGGTTCGAGGAGCTGGCGGACGCCCGCGAAGGCGACGCGCTCACGGGCAGGCGCACGATCGCCGTCGACCCGTGGCCCTTCGCGACCGGGCGGGTTGAGCTGGCGGCACGCGGCAGGCTGTTGAGCGAGCGCTTCGAGGACCGCGAGCGGATGCAGGCTGCGCTCGCTGCGGCCGAGACCGTGACGCTCGCGGCGACGCTCGTCCCGCGCTGAGCGGCCCCGGAAAGGTGAAACGGGGGCCGGGCTCTGGGCCGACCCCCGTCTCGGTGGGACGTCACGAGGCACTTGGGGGAAGGCGCCCCGCGACGGTCCCAGACACCCCTTCTTTCCCTCAGGCCGCCCCTCTCAACTCACGTCACGTCCCTTCGTCTCCGCCTCCGGCCGGGGCCGGGGACAACGGATCGGTCGCCGGGCCGTCGAGCACCTCGCCGTCGATCCCGAAGCGGGAGCCGTGGCAGGGACAGTCCCAGGAGATGTCGGCCGCGTTGAAGCGAAGCTGGCAGCCGAGATGGGTGCAGGTGGGGGAGACCGCGTGCAGCCCGCCGCCGGGATCCCTGTAGCCCGCAACGCGGCCGCCCGGGCCGGAGACGATCGCGCCCTCGCCCGGCGCGAGCTCCTCGAGATCGGCGGCCGCCGCGATCGACGATCCGGTCGCCGATGAAGTGCAGCCCGACCTTGAGGTTGTCGGCGAGCAGCTTGGGGACCTCGCCCCGGAGCGAGGTCCGCCGGGTCGAGAACAGGGCCGCGGTCTCCGGCTCGGCGTCGCGGCCCTGGATCGCGTCGCAGATCAGGCCGGCCGCGACGGTGCCGCCGCTCAGCCCCCACTTGTTGAGGCCCGTCGCGACCCAGATCCGCTTCGAGAGGGGATGCAGGGGGCCCACGTAGGGGATCCCGTCGGCGGGTTCGAAGTCCTGCGCCGACCAGCGGTTGCGCGGTGCCTCCGCGTCCCAGTGCAGCCGCGCGAACTCGGCGAGCCGCTCGTAGCGCTCCGGCTCGGCGTCGGAGCTGCCGACGGGGTGGCTCTCGCCGCCGACGAGCAACAGCTCGCCTTCGCCCGCCGGGTCTGGATGGGAGCGGATCGAGCGTTTCGGGCTGCCGGCGGAGATCAGCATCGCCTCCGGCGGCGTGCGGGCGGGCTCGGCCGCGATCACGTAGGAGCGGACCGGGCGGGCGCGGGCGAACAGGCCGCCGCGGTCGAGGAAGGGCATCAGCGTCGCGATCACGAGGTGATCGGCCTCGACGCGCCCGCCCGCCGAGGTCTCGAGCGTCGGCGTGCCGTGCTCGGAGACCGAGGTCGCCGGTCGTCCCCTCGAAGACCGTGCCGCCGGCCCGCTCGAGCAGGCGCGCGAGCCCGAGCAGGTAGCGCTGCGGATCGAGCTCGGCCTGGTCTGCGAAGCGGACGCCGCCGCGGGTCGCGAACGGCAGCGGCACCTCGTCGACGAGCTCTGCGGGCAGCCCGGCGGCCTTCGCCGCCGCGCCCTCGCGCTCGACCTCGGTGCGGTCGGTCTCGTCCGTCGCGTAGACGTACGCGTCGCGGCGACGGAAGCCGCAGTCGGCCCCCTCACCGGCCAGGCGCTCGACGCGATCGATTGCGCTCTGGTTCGCGGCCCCGTAGAGGCGGGCGGCCTCCTCGCCGTGCGTGCCGGCGATCCGCGCGTAGATCAACCCGTGCTGGGAGCTGAGCTTGCCCGTGTTGGCGCCGCTGGAGCCGGAGCCGAGCCGCTCGCGCTCGAGCAGCACGACCGAGCGCCCGGAGCGGGCAAGCAGCAGCGCGGTGGTCAGACCCGTGATGCCGCCGCCGACGACGCAGACCTCCGCCCGGGCGTCGCCCTCGAGCGGAGGTCGGGGTTCGGCGGGCGCGGCGTCGCGGAACAGCGACAGCGGTGCGGGGGAGATCCAGCGGGAATCGTCGGTGCCGTCCATCTCCGGCGAGTTGCCCCGGCGGCGGCGCCTGCAAACGGACGCGCGCCGCGCGGGGAGAGCGCCGGGCGGGGCGAGGGCCGCAGCTCAGGCGGCGATGCCGTCCGGCCCGAACTCGGGTAGGACCGCGTCGGGGACGCGGAGCGCGTCGACGAGATCGCCGGCGTGCGGTCGCAGCTCGTCGCAGAGCTCGTTGACGTTGCGGATCACGGCCTTCGAGCGGGTCGAGGAGATCCGGCCGTGCTCCTGGTACCAGCCCCGGTGCTGCTCGATCACGCTCAGCGCGTAGAGGTCGCAGAGCCGGTCGAGCAGGGCCTTGGAGCGCTCGTCCGCGCACTCCTCGACACCACGGTTGAAGGCCTCGAGGATCTCGCCGATCGATGTGCGAGCGGGCGGCGACGAGCACGTGGTCCTGGCATGCGTTGAAGACCTCGAACTGGTCGTAGCCGGCGTCGATGCCGCCCTTGAGCCGGCGCGCGGCGCTCGAGAGCACGTGGTCCTCGCGCCAGGCGAACATCGCCAGCTGGTACTCGCGCCGGTTGAGATCGCCGTCCTCCTCCGAGCTCGGCGTGATCTCGTCCCAGATCCGCCCCCACAGCTCGCGCGCGGCCGAGCGCTCGACGAAGCGCTCGATCACCTGCGAGGTGATGAAGCCCGCCATCCCGAGCGGGTCGAGGTCGCCGAACTCGTCCCGGTAGCCGGTGAGGAGGCTCTTGGCGACGAGCTGCAGCAGCACGGTGTTGTCGCCCTCGAAGGTGGCGAAGATCTCGGCGTCCGCCTTGTGGGCGCCGAAGCCGCTCGACGTGAGATAGCCGAGCCCTCCGCAGGCCTCGCGCCCGGTCTGGATCGACTCGATCGCGTGCCAGGTCGCTGTCGCCTTGACGCCCGCCGCCTTCGTCTCCAGCTGCCGCCGGGCCTCCTCGTCCCGTACCTCGCCGCTGAACACGGCGTCGAGGTCGCGGACCATCTCGCGCTGGATGAAGTGCAGCGCGTAGGTGCGTGCCAAGAGCGGCAGCAGCCGGCGCTGGTGCGCGCGGTAGTCCATCAGCACGACCTCCTCGCCGCCGTCGGGAGGCCCGAACTGGCGTCGGCCGAGGCCGTGGCGGATCGCTGTCGTGAGGGCGATCTTGGCGACCGAGCCGCCGGCGCCGGCGACCGAGACGCGGCCCTGCACGAGCGTGCCGACCATCGTGAAGAAGCGCTTCGTCGGGTTCTCGATCGGGGAGCTGTAGGTGCCGTCGGGGGCGACCGAGGCGTAGCGGTCCAGGAGGTTCGTGCGCGGGATCCGCGCCCCCTCGAAGTAGATCCGGCCGTTGTCGACGCCGTTGAGCCCGAGCTTGTGCCCGCAGTCCTCGATTCGCACGCCGTCGAGGACGCGGCCGCGGCCGTCGCGGATCGGGACGACGAAGGCATGCACGCCCTTGCTCTCCCCGTCGATCACGAGCTGCGCGAACACGACCGCGAGCTGGCCGTGCTCGGCGGCGTTGCCGATCCAGTCCTTGCGGTCCATCTCGGTCGGGGTCTCGACGACCCACTCGTCGCTGGAGCGGTCGAAGGTGGCCCGCGTCCGCACCTCCTGCACGTCGGAGCCGTGCGCGGACTCGCTCATCGCGAAGCAGCCCGGGACCTTGAGCTCGGCGCAGTCGCGCAGGTAGGCGTCGTGGTGGCTTTCGGTTCCGAGATGCAGGATCGCGCCGCCGAAGAGCCCGAACTGCACGCCGCACTTGACCATCAGCGACAGATCACCGAAGGCGAGGGTCTCGAAGGCGGCGATCGAGCCGCCGATGTCGCCGCCGCCCCCGTAGCGCTCGGGGAAGCCGAGCGTGGTGTGACCCTCCGCCGCGAGCTGCTTCGCCCACTGCAGCACCTGGGTGCGGTAGCGCTCGACGCCGATGTCCGGATCGACCGGCGCGAACTCCTTGCGGGCGAGCATCTCGCGGCCGCGGGCGCGGATCTCGCCGTAGGGCTCGTCGAGGTAGTCGGCGAGCGCCGCCGCGTCGATCGCCTGGAGCTCGGCGGCCCCCTCCTCTGCGGTCTCGGTAGCGTCGGCCATCTGTCTCCTTCGCCGTTTGCCCGCTTCGGGGCCAGTGTATTCCGGGCCCGTCGGGGCGCCGGGGGAACACCCGTCGCGCCCAGCGTCTACGCTGCCGCCCAGAGAAGGCTCGTTGACCGGGAGCCGGTGCCCAGGCGCCGCTCTCCAATGGCCTGAATATCGAACACCCATTGGAGGGAACGACTCATATGGCAACCGGAACCGTCAAGTGGTTCAACGACGAGAAGGGGTACGGGTTCATCGAGCTCGACGAGGGTGGCGACAAGGACGCGTTCGTCCACATCACCGCTCTCGCCCCGGGTACCCGGATCACCGATGGTGACCGCGTCACCTTCGACGTCGAGGACAGCCCTAAGGGCATCCAGGCCGTGAACGTCAGCGCCGGCGGCTGAGCCGTAGGCGGACGCAAGCGTCCTCGTTGCGGGCCGTCCATCGGGCGGCCCGTTCGTTTCGGGGACCTGACCGCGCCGTCCGGAGCTCCCCCTACTTTGGGGGCGCGGCACAGTTGCCGCCGATCGGCTCGCAGCCTGCCGCTGAGTCGGACGCGCGACCGGGGCGCACCCCGGGAGCAGGCGCCGGCGGACCGCCCCGGACCGCCCGCCGGCTAGCCCGCCTCGCTCCCCCTACCTCGGCCGGGTGCACCCCTCGAGCCCGATGTGCGGCGCCGGGACCGGCACGGATCCGCCCGGGGACGACTTTCGCACCCTTTCGACCGCAAAATGCGCGATCACGGTTTGCGGATCTGAGGTTCGTGTCGTAGGGTGCAAAGCGCGGTACGAGAGAGGCGCTGAACTCCACGGAAGCCCAGTTGGAGGAAGCCCTCGAAGCGGTCCGGAAGGCTTGAACGCGCGAAGGCTACGCGCGAGGCAGGCAAAAAGGACCGCCTCGTACCCACTTTACGTTCGGCCCTCGGGAAACCGGGGGCCTTTCGTTTGCCCGCATGGCGCCGCGCTCGTCCGCTCACAGCAGCGCCGCGGCGTTGCGCGGCGCGAACCCCTCCCAGTCGTTGTTGAGGTAGGCGTAGACCTCGCGCTCCCGGCGCCAGGCCGCGATCCGGCGCTTCCACGTCTCGAGCTCGCGCTCCGAGTAGTTGCCGCGCCGGCCGCGACCGCCGTAGTGCAGGCGCAAGTAGATCCACGGCGCCGTGTGCGGACCCCGCGGGGGCTGCCCGCGGGCGTCGTCGGCGATCACGAGCGCGGCGCCGGCGGCCTCGAGCAGCTCGTAGACCTCCGCGGTGAACCAGCTCGGCTCGCGGAACTCGAACGCGTGCCGGCCCTCGGGCAGCAGCTCGAGGACGCGCTCGAGCCGGCCGAGCTCGAGCCCGAGGTTGGGTGGCAGCTGCCAGAGGATCGGGCCGAGCTTGCCGGCCTCGAGCGCCGGCCGCAGCCTGCCGCTGAGCCGGCGGATGCCGTGGCCGATCCCCTGCAGGCGCTTGACGTGGGTCAGATAGCGGCTCGCCTTGAACGCGAAGGTGAAGCCGTCGGGGACGCGGTCGGCCCAGCCGGCGACCGTCTCCCGCGCCGGCAGCCGGTAGAAGCTGCTGTTGACCTCGACCGTGTCGAAGCGCTCCGCGTAAGCCTCGAGCCGGCGGCGCCGCGGCACGTCGGAGCCGTAGAGGACGCCGTCCCAGTCGTCGTAGTCGAAGCCTGAGCAGCCGACGTGCAATGGCCGCATGCCCGCCGCCTACCCCGCCGCCGGCCCGCGGAAACCCGAATATGGTGCGCTCGACGATGGCGCTCGAGCTCGGCTACCTGCTCGTCCACATCCGCTCGGGTCCGCGCGGGGAGCAGGCGGTGGCCGAGGTTCGCGCGGCCGAGGCCGCCGGCTACGACTCGGTCTGGGTGAACGAGTCCTACGGCTCTGACGCGGTCTCGATGCTCGGCTGGCTGGCGCCGCAGACGACGACGATCGGCCTCGGGGCCGCGATCATGCCGGCGCCGGCGCGACCGCCCGCGGCCGCGGCGATGGCCGGCGTCACGCTCGATCAGCTCTCCGGCGGTCGCTTCATCTTCGGCTTCGGGCCCGTCCGGCCCGCAGGTCTCCGAGGGCTGGTACGGGGTGCCGTACGTGCGGCCGTGGGGGCGGGTCCGCGAGTACGTGGAGATCGTGCGCGAGATCGTCGCCAGGCGCGGGCCGCTCAGCCACAGGGGCCCGCACTACGAGATCCCCGTCGAGGGCGAGGGCACGCTCGGGCAGGGCAAGCCGCTGAAGCTCAACTTCCACCCGCTCCGCGACGAGATCCCCGTCTATCTGGGCGCGATCGGGCGCCGGTCGGTCGAGCTCTGCGCGGAGATCGCCGACGGCTGGATCCCGGCCTACCTCGATCCCGACAGCTGGGAGGGGATGTGGGGCGAGCACCTGGAGGCGGGCTTCGAGCGGGGCGGCCGCGAGCGCAGCCGGCTCGCTGTCTCGCCGACGGTGCAGGTCGCGATCGACGGCGATCTGGAGACGGCGCGGGCCGGGGCGCGGATGCGGATGACCCTGTATCTCGGCGGCATGGGCTCGAAGCGGTTCAACTTCTACGGCGAGCTCGCGCGGCGGATGGGCTTCGGCGCGGTCGCCGACCGGGTCCAGGAGCTGTTTCTGGCGGGCGAGAAGGAGGCCGCCTTCGACGCGGTTCCGGACGAGCTCCTCGACAGGGTCTGCCTGATCGGCACCGAGCGCGAGGTGGGGGAGGGGCTGGCGCGCTACGCGGGCGCAGGCGTCGACCGCCTCATCGCGATCCCCGTGCACGCGGAGCCGGCCGAGCGCCTGCACACGATCACGCGCCTGGGCGCGCTCGCGGGGCTGCAGCCCGACGCCTGACGCGGCGCGGCGCGCGCGGCCATGGCCGCGGGTCCGACGCCGAAGCTCGAGATCCCGTCGCACTGCCACGGGTCGACGACCCGCGAGAGGAGGCTTGACCGCCATATATGCGGCCAATCCGCCTCTCGTCGCGTCGCAGCGGGCCCGACTCGTCGATAACGCTGTGCCCGGAGGGGGGCGCACTTGACTATCCGAGATAGTTAGCTAAAGTAATTAGCACTACGAAGTAAATCTTCCGAGCAGTGGAACACGGTGAACGGATGAGCGACATCACCAACACGGAGGTCAGCCGGGCGGTCAGCGCAGCGCGGCGGATCGACTCATCCGAGGAGGAGCAGTCGACTCGGCGTCGCAGCTCCGCGAAACGCAACGGGCAGTCCCCGATTCCCGGAGCAGGCGGTGCGCCTGCGCCTGGCGATCACGCGCACGGCACGGCGCCTGCGCCAGAGCGCCGGCTCCGAGCTCAGCGCCTCCTCGACGGCGGCGCTGGCGACGGTCGAGCGGCATGGGCCCCTGACCCCGAGTGAGCTCGCCGAGCGCGAGCAGGTGAGCCGGCCGACGGTGACGAGGATCATCGGGCGGCTCGAGGAGGCGGAGCTGATCGAGCGCGCCGCCGACCCCTCCGATCGCCGCTGCTCGCTGATCAGCATCACGCCCGCGGGCGAGCGCAAGCTGGGAGAGCTGCGCGGCCGCAAGGACGCCTATCTGGCCCGGCGACTGCAGGGGCTAAGCGACCGCGACGTCGCGACCCTGCGCCGGGCCGCCGCGATCCTCGAGCGGATGCTCGAGGAGGAGTCGGAGTTGAGCGCGGCCGCAAAGCGATCCTTCGCCGCGCTGCAGATCCCCAACTACCGCCTCTACTTCGGCGGGCAGGTCGCCTCGCTCGCCGGCAACTGGATGCAGATCGTCGCCGAGCTGTGGCTGATCCTGCAGCTCACCGACAGCGGCGCCGCGGTTGGGATCGCGACCGCCTGCCAGTTCAGCGGCATCCTCCTGTTCGGCGCCCTCGGCGGCTCGCTGGCAGACCGCTTCGACAAGCGCCGCCTGCTGATGCTGACCCAGACCGCGATGGCGGCCCCGGCGCTGGCGATGTTCGGCCTCTCGCTCGCCGGCTCGGCGAGCGTCGGCGTCGTCTACGCGCTGATCGCCGTCCGCGGACTCGTGCTCAGCGTCGACAACCCCGCGCGACAGGCATTCGTGATCGAGATGGTCGGGCCCGATCGGGTGGTCAACGCCGTCTCCCTCAACAGCGTCATCGTCCACTCGGCACGGATCACCGGCCCGGCGATCGCCGGCGCTCTGATCGCCATCTGGGGTGTCACCCCCTGCTTCGCTCTGAACGCGCTCACCTTTGCGGTGATGATCGCGGCGCTCGTCGCGATGGATCCGGGCGAGCTGCTGCGACCCGAGCGCGACGGCCGCGAGCGCGGCCGCATCCGCGAGGCCTTCCACTACGTCTGGGACCGGCCCTCGCTGCGCACGCCGCTGCTGCTGATGGCGGCCCTCGGCACGCTCGGCTTCAACTTCCCGGTGATCATGCCGCTGCTGGCGCGCTACTCCTTCGACGGTCAGGTCGCCGCCTACTCGCTGCTGATGATCGCGATGGGGCTCGGAGCGATCACGGGCTCGCTGCTTACGGGCGCCCGCAAGGAGTTGGGCATGCCGGCGACGATCGCGGGCGCCGCCGCCTTCGCCGCGGCCGCGACGCTCGCCGCGGCCGCTCCCTCGCTGCCGCTCGAGCTGCCGGCGCTGGCGCTGCTCGGCGCCGCCTCGGTCCTGTTCGCGGCCTCGATCAACACCTCGCTCCAGCTCGCCGCCGAGCCGGCGATGCGGGGGCGCGTGATGGCCCTGTACTCGATCGTCTTCCTCGGCTCCACGCCGATCGGCGGGCCGATCGCCGGCTGGCTCGCCGAGGCCGTCTCACCCCGCGCGGCGCTGCTGATGGGCGCCGCGACGGCGCTCGCGGTCGCCCTCGCCGGCCTCGCCGTCGGGCGCCGGGCCGAGCGCCGCGCGCGCCCGGCCGCGCTGGAGCCGATCCCCGCGGAGGGCCCAGACGATCCGACCCTGACCCCGTCCACCGGCGAGCTGCCGGTCCTCAGCGCGGCCGAGGTCGAGCGCGAGCGGGGACGGGACGGGACTGGCGGGATCTTCGTCCGGCCGCTGGCCCGGCGCATGCGGCGGCGCGCTCGCGCCCGCCGTGGGGAGGCTCCCGGTCACGCCGACGCCTCGCGCAGGGATCGGGACAGGACGTCGGGCAGCCGGCGCTAGTCGCCGGCGCTCGATACGTGGCACATCGTGCACCGCCCGCGGTGCCAAATGTGCCATCTATCCATCGGCTGGCCGCCCGCGGCCCCGAATATCGGCTAGCCGCCCGCGGCGCCGAAGCGCGCGAGCTCGGCCTTGTCGTGGGCGCAGAACATCCGCACCTCGCCGCCCGGCGCTCCGGCGCCGGCCGCGAGTTCGCGCAGGCGCCCCTGGTTGGCGACGCGGGCCTTGTGATCGAGCTCGACGATGTTCTGGAACGCCCGGATCCCGAACGGGGCCTGCGGGGGAGTCTGCATCTCGCCGTGGTGGAAGTAGGCGTCGCCGCAGTGCAGCAGCCAGCCGTCGCCCTCCCGTACCGCGATCGCGGAGTGGCCGCGGGTGTGACCGGGCAGGGGCACGATCGCGACCTCGGTGTCGAGGCCCTCGATCGCGCGCACCGATTCGAAGCCGAACCACTGATCGCCGCCGAGGTCGTAGGGCACCCACTTCGGGCCGTGCGCCCACTGGGCGTGGATGTAGCGGAGCTTCTCGCGCAGACCGGGATCGAGCGCTGCATCCATCTCGGTCCGGAAGACGTGAACCTTCGCGTGCGGGAAGTCCCCGAGGCCGCCCGCGTGGTCGGCGTCGAGGTGCGTGAGGACGATGTGGCGGACGTCGGCCGGTTCGAAACCGAGCGCCTTGATCTGCTCGATCGCGGTCTCCTCGATGAGCCACCGCGGCCGCACGACCTGGGTGAAGAAGAAGCCCGTGCGGTTCGGGTTCGCGACGTCGGCGGTTCCGAGCCCGGTGTCGACGAGCACGATGCCGTCGTCGGATTCGACCGCGAGCACGTGGGCGACGAGATCGGCGGTCTCGGTCCAGCCGCCCTCGCCGCTCAGCAGGCGGGCGTTGTAGGGGCACATCGAAGCGCAGTTGAGGTGGTGGATCTTGGCCATCGACGCCCATCCTATGCGGGTTTGGTCGGTGCGGGAGAGCGCCGGCGCCGGTAGCGAATGTCCCTGCCGGAAGTCCGCTTCCGATCTACACTCGGTCGCGGTGGAGCAAGCGGGCCATACGCCGAATGAGGAACGACAGGCTCCTGCTCCCCGGAGCGGCGGGGCCGCCGGCCCGCAGGGGGAGCCGGAGCCGGAGGCGCAGAACCGGCCGCGCGCTCGGCCGCTCGCCCCCGGCGTCATCAGCGGCGCCGTCCGGCGCTTCGATTCGACTCTCGACAAGACGCTTCGGTCCGCCGTCGTTCCCTACGGGTACACGGTCACGACCTGGGCCGGCGGCGCCTATTTGGTGAGCCGCCGCGGTGCGCCCTCGGCCCTCGAGGCCTTCGGTTTCGTCTGCGGGGCGATCGCGGCCTTCGCCCTGCTGGCGACGATCTCCGCCCGGCGCTCCGGCTCGGGCGCGCTGATGAGCAGCGAGCCGCTGCCGATCCATCCCGACTCGACCCACCCGATCTTCGCGGCCGGCATCCACGTCGCCGCCGTGGGGCTCGCCCTCGGGGCCGCGACCGTCGTCGACTCGCTGTTCGGGAACGCGGCTTGGCTCCTGAACTCGTTCACGGTGACGCTGATCTACCTCTCGCTGTCGAGCTTCGAGCTCGCGATCGCGATCGAGGTCCATCGCCGGCACGTGGGCCGCGAGCGGGCCCGCGTCGTGCGCGACGCGGTGCGGCGCCGCTGAGCTCGGCCGCGGCCGTGTGACGAACAGCACACGCCGAGCCGCATTGGACTACATTTCCGGCGCTGAGTATGGGGCGGGGGAGTCGCCGCTCCGCGTCGCACGGGCTCCGCAAGGACCTCCGCGACGCGGCCGTTGACTCCTGGGCGGGTCGCCGCCGCCGGGCGGGCCGCCGCCGGCGTCCCGAAAGTCGTGCAATTTGCGTCGATCGGCGCCTTTCTGGACGAACGTCCGGTGGCGCCGTGCGCGCGGCGCCGCATAGGTTCGGGGGCGCCCGGCCGCCGGCCGGGGTGAGGGGAGCAGGTGAGCGGATCGCAGGCGACAGAGGCGGCCCCGGTCGCCGGGGAGGACCCGGAGGACGGCGCTCGCCCGAAGTTGCGCCCGCCGGGGGTCCGCGGGCGGCTCGCCGCCGTCGGCCGAGCTCGGGCGACCGCGAGCTGGGACGAGCGCTGCGCCGCCCTCTTCGAGGACCTGCGCAAGCCCGCCCGGGTGATGATCCGCCGCGCCTTCGGCAGCGCCTTCGCGCCCGAGGAGATCGAGGACGTCTACGCGAACGCCTGGACCTCGACGCTGGCGGCGCTGCGCGGTCGCGAGGACGAGATGGACGACGGCGAACTGCGCTCCTATCTGCTCACCGCGGTCGCCAACCACGCTTCGAAGGAGATGCGGAGGCGCCGGCGCAAACCGACGGGGGCGCTCGATGACTCCCACGCCCAGGTCGTCTTCGACCGGGTCCAGCCGTCGCCGGACGAGCATGCGAGCGGCTCGGAGACCGGCTCGCAGGCGCGCGACGTCCTCGCCAGCCTGCCGCCGCGGCGCCGCGCGGTAATGCTGCTCCGCTACGGCTGGGGCCTCGAGCCGCGCGAGGTCTGCCGGTTGATCGAGGGGCTGTCGCCGCGCGCTTACCGGAAGGAGATCACCCGGGGCGTCGAGCAGATGATCGCCCGCTTCCGCCAGCTCGAGACCGGGGAGTGGTGCGCGAGTCGCGAGCCGCTGTTGCGCGACTACGTCGCCGGTGTCGCCGATGCGGACGCAAGCCGGCAGGCGCGCGAGCACATCTCGCACTGCCGCAGCTGCAACGAGCTCGTCGGCAAGCTCAGCGAGGGCCTGCATGAGCTCGGAGGCGGGGCCGCGATCTGGGCGACCGTGGCGGGCACCCTGCATCTCCACACCGGTTCGCTCGCCGAGCGCCTGGCTGCGCCGTTCGAGCGGCTGCGCCGGCTCGTCACCTCGAGTGGCGAGGCGGCGACGCAGGCGTCGAGCGGCGGCGCCGCCACCACCGGGGGCCGCGGCGTCGGCGGCGCCGGCGCGGGTCTGCTCGCGAAGCTCGGCGGGGCGGGGGCCGGCGGCAAGCTGGCGCTGGCCTGTCTCGGGGCCGGTGCGATCGGCGGCGCCTGCGTCGCCGGTGGTGTGGTGGAGGTCCCCGGCACGGGCGACGGCGTCGCCCACGCCGACGTGGGGAGGGTCCCGGCCCTGCGGATCGGCGCCGGGCGGGCGGCGGACGCGCTCGCCGGCGAGGCGGTAATCGCCCGCGGTCAGGCTGTGACGCGGCGCGCGGTGGCGCGCGCCGATGCAGCTCGTCGTGAGCAGCGCCGCCGGGTCCAGGCGCGCCGGCGGAAGGAGCGTGCGGACTCCGAGGCGGCGGGAGACTCCACCGCGACCGCCACCGCGCCGGCTCCGACCGCACCCGTGGACGCCGCGACCGCGAACGCGGGGGCGCCGACGGCCTCACCGGCTCCGAGCGCCTCCGCCTCCCAGCAGGAGTTCGGTCTGCCCGCAGCCGCGACCGCGAACAACTCCTCCGGCTCGAGCTCTCCAGGCCCCGGCAGCGGCGGCGCCACGGGCAAGGACGTGGCGGGCGAGTTCGGCCCCTGAACGGGGTGGCGGGCCGCCGCCCTGACCGCACTTTCGTAGGGGACGTCGCCGACCCCCGGACGTCCCCAACGTTGTTTCGCCCTGACCGCATTTTCGTAGGGGACGTCGCCGACGCCAGGGACGTCCCCAACGTTGTTTCGATCGCGGCCGGGGGCGCTCGAAGGCCGACCGCCGTCTTGGGCGGCGCCCTGGTGCGGCTGGTCGAGCCGCGGCCCTGCCGCGGGCCGATGCCGCTCGTAGACTCGCCCGGTGCGTGCGCGCCGCAGATACGTCCGCCGGGGTCAGCGAATCCGCGTCGCCGCCGTCTCCTGCATCGGTCTCGCCCTCGCCGGTGCCCTGGCGGCAGGCTGTGGGGGCAGCAAGGACGGCACCGGCGGGGCAGACGCCGATCAGGCCGGCCCGCTCACGTTCATCGTGCCGGCGCGGGCGGGGAGCTTCCTGCGGACCGGGCCGCGGCCGCAGCTCGTCCTACGCGGGGTCGGCGGCGCGGTGGCGCTCGGCGCGGAGGGCAGCGGGGGAGGCGGTTCGGCCGGCGCGATCGGCACGGCGGCGCTGATCGAGCACGCGGACGCGCTGCTCGGGCCCGAGCCCGTGCGGGCGACCCTGGCCGGTGCCGAGGTCGTGCCCCAGCGCTACGACCTCGAGCTCCGCAATCCGCACTACAGCGCGATCCGCGAGGAGCTCAGCTTCGACGCCAAGGTCGTCGCCGGCAGCCCGGACCCACCCCCGGGCAGCTTCGGCTCCGCGACGCTGACGATCGCTTCCTCGCTCCCCGGGTACGAGCTCGCCGGCTCGGTCCGGGAGCGCGATCCCAGCACGGCCGAGACGACCCCTCAGCCGCTGGCGGGCGCGCTCGTCACCGTCCGGCTCGGCCGGCTCGGGATCGCGACCGCCGAGAGCGGCGCGGACGGGGGCTTCGCGGTGGGACCGCTGCCCGCGGGCTCCTACGAGGTCGGGGCGTCGCTCGCCGGCTACAAGGCGGACTCGCAGACCGGCACGCTGCCGCCTGGCGACTCACCGCTGGAGCTGGGGCTCGAGAGCGAGCCGGCCGCCTCGAGCGCTGGGGCAGGATAGGATCGTGGCGATGGCCGGCTCACTCGAGGGCAAGGTGTTCTTCATCACCGGCGGCGCCCGCGGGATCGGAGCCGCGGTTGCGGCCGAGGCCGCCTCACGCGGCGCGCGGATCGCGCTCACGGGGCTCGAGCCCGACCTGCTCGCCTCCGTCGCCGCGACGCTCGGTCCGGAGCACCTGCAGGTCGTCTGCGATGTCACCGACACCGCCTCGGTCGCGGCCGCCGTCGACGCCACCGTCGAGCAGTTCGGCGGCATCGACATGGTCCTCGCCAACGCCGGGATCGCGACCTACGGCTCGATCGAGCACACGCCGCCCGAGGCCTTCGAGCGGATCGTCGACATCAATCTGAACGGCGTCCACCGGACCGTGCACCTGACGCTCCCGCACCTGCTCGCGAGCCGCGGCTGGGTCGGGATCCTCGGCTCGATCGCCTCCTATGCGCCGCTCGCCGGCTCGGCCCCCTACAACGCGACCAAGGCCGGGGTCGAGCTCTACAACCGCGCGCTGCGAGCGGAGGTCGGCTGGCGCGGCGTCTGCGCGACCTCGATCCATCCGTCCTGGATCGATACCTCCCTCGTGCGGGAGGCCGAGGACGACCTCACCAGCTTCCGCGAGATGCGCTCGCGGCTGCCGTGGCCGGTCAAGGCGACGACCTCCGTCGAGCGCTGCGCCAAGACCATCGTCGACGGCGCGGAGCGCCGTCGCGATCGGATCTTCATCCCGCCCGCCGCGCGGCTGATCTTCTGGCTTCGCAACGTGATCAACAGCCGCGCCGGTGAGGCGGCGCTGACGCGCGACGTCGCCGATCTCGTTCCGCGCATGGACGCGGAGGTGGCAGCGCTGGGACGGACGATGAGCGCGCGCACGACCGAGCTCGACGCCCCCGATCACGAGGCGATCGCGCCCGACTAGTGGACCCGTCCGCTCGCGGCGGGACGTCTAGGCGTCGTTCCCGCTGACGCCGAAGGTGCTGCCGCCCTCGCCACCGGAGTCGCAGAGGATCAGGCGCGAGTCCGAGAGCGCGGCGCTGCGGTGTGGAGTGATCGCGAGATAGCCCTCGTCGGTCGCCATGTCGAAGAACGCCTGGCGGCTCGGATAGCGCACGAGCATGCAGACGTCCCACCACTCGCCCTCGGGCCCGATCACGACCTGCTGCGCGGGCCCGGCCCAGATCGGCGCGCCGCCGACTTTTTCGAGGAACGGTTGCGCTGCGGCCCCGTAGCGCTCGTAGGCCTCGCGGCCGCTACAGGGGTCGGCGCCGAAGCCGTCGGGATAGGCGGCCTCCTCGCGGAAGCGGAGCAGGTTCAGCATCACGATCGGCCCAGGCGCGCCCACATCGCCGGCGAGTGCCCTGAACTGCTCGGGTGTCGGCTCGATGCTGCCCACCGCCGCGAGCTTATCCATCGGGGCCGCAGCGCTACTTTTCGGCCCGATCGGGGTCTGTCACCATGCAGCGACCCGCCGGGGCGGCGGCACATCCGGCCATGGGGAACGAGACCGATAGATGAGGCACTGGCGTGCACTGACGATCCTGATCGCGGTCGCCGCGTTGCTGGCGCTCGACGTCGGCGCCGCGATGGGCCAGGAGGCGCTCATCTGTCGCAAGCGGCACAAGCTGCTCGGCAAGGGCAACAACCACAAGAACTTCGGTCCCGGCCGTGACGTCGTCAACGGCGGCGCCGGCCGCGACGTCCTGCACGGCGGCCCCGGCAACGACATCATCGTCGGCGGCCGCGGCAACGACATCGTCTACGGCGACGGCGGCAACGACGTCGTCTGCGGCGGCGTCGGCAACGACAAGGTCTACGGCGGCAAGGGCCACGACCAGCTCTACGGGGAGGAGAAGAACGACGTCCTGATCCCGGGCCCGGGCAACGACTACGCGCTCGGGAGCGCCGGCAAGGACAAGGTCTACGGCTACGGGCGCAAGCACGGCAAGATCGTGCCCGACGGCAGGGACACGATCGACGGCGGCCACACCCAGGACATCGTCGTCGCCGGGGGCGAGGACGTGGTCCTCGGCGGCTCGGAGACCGACAGGCTGTCGACGGCGACCCCGAACATCGGCGTGATGAGCATGGACGGCGGCTACCAGGACGACGTGCTGACCGGGTCGGAGGTCGCCGACGGGCTCAACGGCGGCGAGCTCTTCGGCAACACCGGCGACGACGTGATCAAGGGGCTCGGCGGCGACGACAACCTCAACGGGGGCGAGTCGAACGACACGATCTACGGCGGCGACGGCAACGACACCGTCCACGGCGACGTCGGCTCGGACAAGATCTACGGCGAGGGCGGCAACGATCGCCTCTACGGCGACGGCGGCCGCGACTCGATCTTCGGCGGGCTCGGCAACGACTTCCTCGACGGCGGTACCGAGGGCGACTTCCTGCAGGGGGCGCCGGGGCCGGGCACGGGCGAGGCCGACGTCTGCGCCGCCGACAAGCACGACCAGGTCAAGTACTGCGCCGACACCCGGGTGAAGGGCTGATGGTCGCAGGCGTCGGGCGGGCGTCGGGCCGGGCGCTGCTGGCCGCGGGTCTCTTGGCGCTGATCGCGATCATGCTCGCGGTCGAGGTCGCGCCCGCCTCCGCGCAGGAGGCGCTCATCTGCCGCAAGCGGCACAAGCTGCTCGGCAAGGGCAACAACCACAAGAACTTCGGTCCCGGCCGTGACGTCGTCAACGGCGGCGCGGGCCGCGACGTCCTGCACGGCGGCCCCGGCAACGACATCATCGTCGGCGGCCGCGGCAACGACATCGTCTACGGCGACGGCGGCAACGACGTCGTCTGCGGCGGCGTCGGCAACGACAAGGTCTACGGCGGCAAGGGCCACGACCAGCTCTACGGGGAGGAGGCCAACGACTACTTGCGTGGTGGGCCGGGCCACGACTACGAGTTGGGGAGCGCCGGCCGCGACCACGTCTTCGGCTACGGGAAGCGCCACGGCAAGGTGGTCGCCGACGGCAAGGACACGATCGACGGCGGCCACACCCAGGACATCGTCGTCGCCGGCGGCGCGGACGTCGTGCTCGGCGGTTCCGAGAACGACGTGCTGCGGACGAAGACGCCGAACGTGGCGCCGCAGATGATGGACGGCGGCTACCAGGACGACAAGCTCTACGGCTCGAACGGGGACGACAAGCTCTTCGGCGATCTCGGCGACGACCTGCTCAAGGGCGGCAGGGGCAACGACACCCTGCGGGGCGAGGAGTCCTTCGACCGGCTCTTCGGCGGGCTCGGCAACGACTTCCTCTACGGCGGCAGCAATGAGGACTTCCTCGCCGGCGGGCCCGGCTACGACCTCTGCAACGGCGGCGGCCCCAACCACGACCGTAGCGACGGCTCCTGCGAGAAGAAGGTCGAGCTGCCCTGAATCCCTCGCGGGGAGCTCGCTAGACCGGGAGAGTCAGGGAAGCCGCTCGAGCACGCGCTCCAGCGCCTCGCTGAAGCGCGCCGGCGTCTCCAGGTGGGGGATGTGGCCGGCGCCGTGAATGAGCTCGAGCGCGGCGTCCGGGCGGACGGCGAGCACGCGCTCGGCCGTGTGCGCGGGCACGACGCGGTCGAGCGTGCCCCAGATCAGCCCCGGCGGTTGCCTCAGGCCCTTCGCGAGGCCGGCGAGGTCGGCGCCCGCGGCGGCGCGGAAGGCGGGACCGAGCGCGGTCGCCCCGCCCGAGGCGCGGAGCATCAGCCGCGCGTCCTCGGGGTCGAGCGCCGAGCCGTCGGCGACGGTTCCGGCGAGCAGCGCGCGGCGCGCCCCTCCGACCTCGGCCAGGCGGAGCCCGGCGCTGCGGCGGGCGCTGAGGAAGGGGCCGATCAGGGCTCCGGCCGCGAAGGAGAGCGGCTCCGGGACGGGGCGGAAGCCGGCCGGCGCGCAGAGCACGAGGCGGTCGACGAGCTCCGGCCGGGAGGCCGCGAGCGCGAGCGCCACGGCGCCTCCCAGCGAAGAGCCGACGATGTCGTAGGGCGGATCGACCTCGGCCGCGAGCGCGGTTCCGATCGCCGCCGCGACGCCCGCGATCGTCCACTCCCCGGCGGGGGCGGGGGACTCGCCGAAGCCCGGCAGATCGACGGCGACGATCGTCCGCCCCGGCTCCAGCGCTCCGATCGTCCGCGACCAGATCGTGCGGTTCGTCCCGACCCCGTGGATCAGGATCATCGCCCGGCGGCCACTGCCGGACCGGCCCAGGGCGATCGCGGGCTGCGCCTCCGCCTTCATCCCACAGACCCTAGACAGCGCCTGCCGGCGGCGGGATCGGAATCGGGCAGGGGCGCCCGCCGCTCAGCCGGGCACCGGCGAGTTGCCGCCGGAGGCGCGCTCCGCCGCCGCCACGATCTCGTCGCGGAAGTCGGGATGCGCGATCCGCGCCAGCTCGAGCCCGCGCTGGTGGATCGTCTTGCCCTGCAGCTCCGCCGCACCGTACTCGGTGACGATCACATCGACCTGATGCCGGGGGGTGGTGATGACCTCGCCCGGCCCGAAGTAGGGAACGATGCGTGAGCGCAGCTCGCCGTCGACCTTCGCGGTCGCCGGCAGGCACAGAAGCGCCCGGTCCGTGAGCTCGAGCGCCGTCCCGGTGACGAAGTCCTCGTGCCCCCCGATTCCCGAGTACTGGCGACCGAAGATCGTGTCGGCGACGACCTGACCCTGGACGTCGACGCCGAGCGCGGCGTTGATCGTGACCATGTTGCGGTTGGCGCGGATCCCCTCGGGCGAGTTGACCACGTCGACGGGCAGGAAGGCGACGTCGTCGTTGCCGTCGAGCCAGCGGTACAGCTCCTCGCTGCCGCCGGCGAACGTCGCGACCGAGACGCCGTCGAGGTGACCCTTGCGGTTCGTCACCTTGCCCGCCTCGTGCAGGCGCATGAGCCCGGTCGTGAACATCTCCGAGTGCACCCCGTAGTCGCCGCCGTCACCCTCGGCAAGGATCGTCGCGATCATCGACGGAACGGCGCCGATCCCGGTCTGCAGGGTGGTGCCGTCGCCGATGAAGGCCGCGGCGTTCGCGGCGATCTGCCGATCGGCGTCGGTGGGCTCCTCCTCCGGCAGCGGCAGCGGCGCCGCGTCGCTCTCGATGAGCCAGTCGATCTCGTCGAGATGGAGCCGGTGCATGTGCTCGGGCGGCAGCCCCACGCGTGCGTGGAAAGTGGGGCGAGGCCTCCGCGACGAGCAGGCGCTCGGGATCGGCGCCGGCGCGGTGCAGCTCCTCGACCGAGTGCGCCGGCATGCAGCGACAGCGAGCAGTAGCCATCCGCGTCCGGTGGCGCGACCGCGGTCACCATCACGCGCGGGGACAGCTCCCGCAGCAGTGGGGTGAAGCGGCGGAAGTCGGCCGGGGCGAAGCTGATGTTGGCGCCGGCGTCGCGCAGCATGCGCTCGATCGGGCCGAAGAAGCCGGACAGGTAGTGGACGTTCGGGTGGTTGAAGACGCGCAGTCCCGACCGCGAGCAGGGCGCCGTAGACGCGGAGCTCCTCCCAGTCGGTGCGCTCGCCGAGCGCGGCCAGCAGCGCCGCCGGCTGACCCGTCGCCAGGGGCATCCCGATCGAGTCGCTCGCTCGCACGCGCTCGACAGCCTGCTCGGCGCTGATCCGCTCCGCCATCCGCGCGATCCTAGAGAGGCGCCGGTCGGCCAGGGCCCGTAGTTGCCACGGAGCCCGCGCCTAGTGGACGCCGCCGAGCTTCCGGCGCAGGACGAGAACGCGTTCGGCCGACCGCTCGAACGACGCCCGGGCCAGTGCTCCGGCGGCCAGCCGGCGCCGGAGGAGCGCACCCGCGTCGCGTGCGCGGTGCCAGTCCGAGTACAGGAGCAGGTCGTTCCCGGCCCTTGCCGCCGCGAGCGCGATCTCGCCGTCGCTGCCGAATGCATGCGCCGCCGCGGCGCCGAGGCCGTCCGTGATCGAGACGCCCTTGAAGCCGAGCCGGCCGCGGAGCTCGCCGGTCGCGATCGCGCGGCTGAACGCGGCCGGACGGTCCGAGAAGGCGGTGTAGGTGGCGAGTCCGACCATCACGAGCTCGCCGCCCGAACGCGCGAAGGCCGCGAACGGCGCCTCGTCGGTGCGGCGCAGCCGGCGTTTGGGGAGAGCGATGCTCTGGGCCGCCAGGTCGGTGTTGGTCGCGACGGTGCCGAGGCCGGGAAAGTGCTTGGCGGTGGCGGCGACGCGCCCCGCGCGAAGGCCGGCGGCAAAGCCGCGGACGCCGGCGTCGATCACGGTTCCGGGGCTGTCCCCGAAGCTGCGGCCCTCGCCCGCGATGGCGCCGCCGGGGCGGCCGACGTCGAGGACGGGCGCGAGGTCGACCCCGATCCCGAGGCCACGCAGCGACCGCGCGGTCAGCCGGCCCTGCTCGCGGGCGAAGTCGGCACCCCGCGCACCCATCTCCGCGGCGGACGCCGAGGGGGGCCCCGGAACGCGCGCGACCGCGCCGCCCTCCTGGTCGACCATCACCAGTAGCGGCGGCGAGCCGGCCGGTCGCAGATCCTGCAGGCGGGCGATCGTGCGGCGCGTCCGCTCCCGCGAGCCGACGTTGTCGGCGAAGAGGATCAGCCCGGCGACGCCGCCGGTCCGGATCAGCCGGCGCAGGCCCACGGGCGGGCGGGGACCGTCCCAGCCCGCGACCAGGCGCTCGCCGGCGAGCTCGCGAGGGGGTAGCCGCGCGGCGCCAGATGTCGCCCGCTCGGGGTGGGAGGGCTCGGGCCGGGCGAACCGCCACCGGCCCCCACCAGGGCGCCGGCAACGCCGGCGGCGACGGCGAGCAGGGCCAGAAACGCGCCCATCCGGCGGTCGACGCTCAGCCTTCCGGCGCCTGCGGCAGGCGCGGCAGCACGTACCAGAGGACGATGATCAGCAGCGCCACCGACGCGGCGCCCGCCGCGGCGACGACGCTGTCGAAGACGAAGTCGCCGATCAAAAAGACCGAGCTCGTCATCGAGACCGCGAACAGCGTGAGCCCGGCCACGGCGAGCCGCTGCGACCACCACAGGATCCGCGGCTTGCGGCGCATGCGGAACTGCAGGCGGTGGTGCATGGTCGGGGCGATCAGCATCCCGGCCGACAGGGCCGTGCAGATCAGCGTTCCGTAGTAGATCTTCTCCTCCGCGGGGGTGACCTGGGAGAAGCGGCTGTTGAAGGGCAGCGTGAGCAGGAACCCGAACAGCACCTGGACGCTCGGCATCGCCGTTCGCAGCTCCTCGAGCAGCTCGCGCAGGTTGCGATCGGTCCGCTCGAGCTCGGTCTCGTCGCGGTCCGGATCGCGTTGTCTCTGCCCCTCCGCCAAGCCCATCCCGGCCAGGCTAGCGCCGCTCGGGGGACTCCGTTTCAGGTGCCGGCGGCGAGCGTCATCTCGTGCTCGGCCGGCGCGTCCGCGAGGCGGCGCTCGTGCCGGGGCTTCGCGAACAGCATCTGCACGTCGCGGATCCGGGCGACCGTGAAGCCGGCCTCCGACATCGCCATGTACAGGCGCCACAGGCGCCGGAAGCGCTCGTCGTAGCCGAGCTCCTCGAGGCGCTCGCCGGCGGCGACGAAGCGGTCGCGCCACTCGTGCAGGGTCCGCACGTAGCTGGCCGAGATGTCCTCGAGCGCGAGCGTGCGCAGGTCGGTCCAGCGGGCGATCGAGGACTGGATCGACTCCACCGACGGCAGGCAGCCCCCGGGGAAGATGAGCTCGTTGGCGAAGCTCCGCGTCCGCTTCTCGGTCTCGTAGATCGCGTCGTCGACGACGATCGCCTGCAGGAAGAAGAGGCCGTCTTCGGCCGAGCAGCTCCGAGCAGTGGCGGAAGTAGGTGTCGAACCACTCCCAGCCGACCGCCTCGATCATCTCGACCGAGACGAGCTTGTCGTAGCGGCCCTCGAGGTCGCGGTAGTCGGCGCCGAGCGACCGGACCCGGTCCGCGAGCCCGGCCTCGTGCACGCGGCGGATCGGCGTAGCCGCGCTGCTCGTCGGAGATCGTCGTCGTCGTCACCCGGCAGCCGCGGGTCGTGGCGGCGTGGATCGCCATCCCGCCCCAGCCGGTGCCGATCTCGAGCAGGTGGTCGTCCGGCCCGAGCTCGAGGAGCTCGCAGATCCGCTCGAGCCGGCCGCATCTGCGCGTCCTCGAGGCTCTCGGCCCTCGTGCTCGAAGTAGGCGCGACGAATACATCATCTTCTCGCGGTCGAGGAAGAGCTCGAACATCTCGTTGCCGAGGTCGTAGTGGGAGGAGATGTTTCGCCGCGCGCCCGCGCGGGTGTTCAGCATCTTCAGCGTGCCGAGCCGCTGGAAGGGGAGCAGCAGCGGCGCGATCCGGCGGCGCAGCGGGTCGGCGCGGCCGATGTCGCGGGCGACGATCAGCAGCAGCTCGGGCAGCTCGTCGGTGTCCCAGAGCCCCTCCGCGTAGGTGGTTGCCGAGCGCGATGCTCTTCGAGCGCGCCAGCCGCGCGTAGACGTTCGGGTCGTGGACCTCGACGCGGCCCGGCAGCTCGAGCCGCGCCGGTCCGAAGCTGCGGCGCTCGCCGCCGGGACCAGGTCTCCTCCAGCTCGATCCGCCCGCTGCGGATCCGGCGCAGCACCGCGTGGACGATCGTGCCGCGATGCCATGGCGCCGTCACCCTCTCTCCTCGCGCGGGTGGGCTGAAGTATGGAGCGCCCTTGAGCTTCAGCGCGAGCCGCGTTCAGGTAGATGCGGGCGAGAGTCGAGGCCGTCATCGGCGGGTAGCGGACCAGCAGCGCGCGCATCGCCGCGGCGTGATCTCGCGCCGGCGCAGCTCGATGCCGGCCTCGAAGACGCGGCGCCCGCCCTCGTGGTTGGCGATGCGGACACGGAGGCGCTCGCCGGGCTCGCTCGCCCTCCAGCGGTAGCTCTGCTCGCATCGGCATGAACGGGGAGACGTGCAGGCGCTTGTCGAACTCGCCGCGGAGGCCGTCGCGAGCGCGCGCGTCGAGCACGTAGGCAGCGGCGCTCGCCCCAGGGCGTGTTGGTGACCTCGGCGATCATCGCCTCGAGCGGCTCACCGGGCCGTCTCCGTGCAGGTAATAGAAGGAGACCGGGTTCATCCCGATGCCCCAGTAGCGCGGGTTGGCGAGCAGCAGGACCGGCCCCGCCGGGCGTCGCCGAGCTGGGCCGGCGACCAGGTCGCGCGCCGCCTCGGCGAGGGGCAGCTGTCGGGGTCGCCGAGGTAGTCGCCGCGCCGGCAGCCGCGCGGGGGCGCGACGGCGAGCCGACCACAGCGGGATCGGGTCGAGCAGCCCCGGCAGCTCCGCGAGGTCGAACAGCGGCATGAAGATCCGGTAGCGGAACGCGTGCCGAACGGGCGCCTCGCGCGCGTGGAAGACCCAGCCCTCGTAGATCGCCGAGGCCGGCCTCCGGCGGCCTCCCGCCGGCTCGGGGCTCGCCGCGGGGCCGGGCGACTCCGCTCGTGCGATGACGGCCGGCGCTCCCATCACGCGGGCTCCGCGACGGGCGCGCCGGGCTCGATCGTGCCGAGGGAGGCGGGGGCCGGGACCGCATCGCCCGGCGCGCTGCCGATCGCGGCCGGGACGACGCCGCCGAGCCCGGGCCCGCGGCCGCCGAGCGCCTCGGAGACGCGCAGCCCGGACCAGCAGCCGTCCTCGTGGAAGCCCCAGCGCCAGTAGGCGCCGCAGTAGTGGGTGTGGTTGACGCCGCTGATCTCGCGCCAGCGCGCTTGCGCGCGGATGCCCGCGTTCGTGAAGACCGGGTGGGAGTAGGAGATCACCCTGAGCACCTTCGTCCGGGTCGATCGCGTCCGTCCGGTTCAGTGTGACGAGGAAGGGCACCGGCGCGTCGAGACGCTGGAGCCGGTTCATGTCGTAGGTGAGCGTCGTCCGCCCGGCCGTCGGGGAGCAGGTGGAAGTTCCAGCTCGCCCAGGCGGCGCGGCGGCGCGGCATCAGCGCAGTGTCGGTGTGCAGCACGGTCTCGTTCGCCTGGTAGGGGATCGCGCCGAGGATCTCGCGCTCGGCGCTCGCTCGGGTCGGCGAGCATGCCCAGGGCCTGATCGGAGTGGGCCGCGATCACGACCTCGTCGAAGTGCTCGCGTCCGCGGCTGCTGTCCGACGATGACGCCGACGTCGGTGCGCTCGATCCGAGCGCACCGGCGTCCGGATATGCAGGCGCTCCGCGAACGGCGCGTGAGCGCCTCGACGTAGGTCGCCGAGCCGCCGACGACGGTGCGCCAGCGCGGCCGGCCGCGGAACTGCAGGACGCCGTGGTTCTCGAAGAACTCGGCCAGAAAGGCGGCCGGGAAGCTCCACATCTGCTCGGGATCGGCGGACCAGATGGCCGCCGCCTGCGGGACGAGCAGGCGCTCGATGAAGTAGTCGGAGAAGCGGTTCGCATCCAGGAACGTCGCGCAGGGAGGGCCCGCCGCCGCCGGCGCCGGCGAGCACGCGGGCGCGCCGGTTGAAGCGGACGATCTCGGCGAGCATGCGCAGGAATCGGCGGTCGGCGAGGTGTTGCGGGCGGGCGAAGACGCCGCGCAGACCGCGCGCCGACCACTCGAACTCGCCGCGGTCGTCGGAGACGCCGAAGCTCATGTTCGTGGCCTGGGTCGCGACTCCGAGCTCGGCCAGGATCCGCGTGAAGTTGGGGTAGTTGCGGTCGTTCATGACGATGAAGCCGGTGTCCACCGTCCAGCTCGAGCCGTCCGCGAGCCCGACCGCGTGCGTGTGCGTATGCCCACCCGCGTGCTCGCCCGCCTCGAGCACCGTCACCTCGTGACCGGCGCGATGCAGCTCCGCGGCGGCGACGAGCCCCGAGACCCCGGCACCGACGACGGCGACTCGCAGCCCCATCAGCTCCGGCCCTCGCCCTCATCGAGGCGGTCGTCCGCATGCTCGCAATCCCGCCTCGTCCCGACTGTCGCTGTGTAGCGGGCCATCGCTCTCTCCATTCGGGCGCGCCCGGGGTTCGGATCACCGGCACCCTGGTGGCGTGACCGGTATACGCTGCCCGGGCTGCTTCCCGAGATCGGAGGAGAGGAGGGGGCATGCGGCAGCTGACGAGCCTCGATGCCCAGTTCCTGGCGATCGAGAGCCCGACCCACACCGGCCACGTGGGCGGCCTGGTCATCCTCGATCCCTCGACCCGTCCGAGCGGCGAACTGCGCCTCGAGGACGTGCACGAGCTGCTCTCGGAGCGGATGCCGCTCTTGCCGGTGATGCAGTGGAAGCTGGCCGAGGTGCCGCTCGGGCTCGACCGGCCCTACTGGATCGAGGACACCAGCTTCGACCTCGAGTACCACCTGCGCGAGCTCGCCCTGCCCGAGCCCGGCGATGACCGGCGACTCGCCGAGCAGGTCGCGCGGATCGCCTCCCGCCACCTCGATCGCTCGCGGCCGCTGTGGGAGCTGTACCTGATCCAGGGGCTCGCGGGCGGGCGCTGCGGCATCCTGACGAAGATGCACCACGCGATGATCGACGGCATGTCGGGGGCCGAGATCATGGGGGTGCTCTTCGACCTCGAGCCGGAGGGCCGCGAGCTCCCGGACCCGGCGGAGCTCGGAGCCGACGACCACGACGTCGAGGCAACGCCGCCGGGCTCGCTGCAGATGCTCGGGCGCGGCATCGCGGGGCTGCCGCTGCAGCCGGTGCGGATGCTGACGAAGCTGCCCTCGACGCTCCCGTACCTGGACGTGGCGCCGTCGATACTCGGCGTGCCCGGCGCCGAGACCGTGAGCCGGCTCGCCTCGCGTGCCCGCAACGCCGTCGGCGGCGATGGCGACGGCGAGATCGTCGAGCGGCCCCGGCACCGCGCGCCGCGGACCCCGTTCAGCGGCCGCATCTCCGCCCACCGGCGGTTCAGCTTCGGCTCGCTGCCGCTGGCGACCGTCAAGGAGATCAAGAATTCGCTCGGGGTCAAGGTCAACGACGTCGTCGTCGCGCTCTGCGCCGGCGCCGTCCGCGACTGGCTGGTCCGCAACGACTCGCTGCCCTCGGAGCCGCTGCTCGCCCAGATCCCCGTCTCCGTCCGGACCGAGGAGCAGCGCGGCACCTACGGCAACCGCGTCTCGGTGATGATCGTTCCGATCCCCACCGACGAGCCGGAGCCGCTCGAGCGCGTGCGCCGTGCCGCCGACGCGCTCAAGGCCGCGAAGGCGCGCCACAACGCCATGCCGGCCGAGCTGCTGCAGGACGTCGCGAACTTCATCCCGCCCGCGATCAACGCCCGCGCCGCCCGCGTCGCGCTGCAGCTGGGAACCCAGCAGCGGATGCGGCCGCTCTACAACCTCGTGATCTCGAACGTCCCGGGACCGCCCGTGCCGCTGTATCTCGGCGGCGCCCTGGTCGAGGCCAACTACCCCGTCTCGGTGATCACCGATGGCGCCGGGCTCAACATCACGGTGATGAGCTACCGCGACTCGATGGACTTCGGGGTGATCGCCGACCGCGACCAGATGCCCGAGGTCTGGGACATGATCGTCGCCCTGCGCCGCGACCTCGAGGCACTCGAGCAGGCGATCGCCTGAGAGCGCTAGCCGAGCTCCTTCATCAGCTGTCGCTCGACCGTCTCGGTCATCACCTGGCCGAAGCTGGCCAGCACGGCCTCCGACGCGAGCGGGCGCAGGCGCTCGACCGCCTCCTGGGCGGTCTGAAGGTCCTCCTCGCTGAACCCGCCCTCCTTCTTGCGCAGCGGGTCGAGCACGTCCTGCACGAACAGCCGCACGAACTCGCGGGCGATCGAGCCCGTGTGCTTGCGGATCGCCTCGCCGACCGCGAGCGCGTGGTCGATCGGGATCCCGAGCTCGACGAGGGCCGCCGCCGCTCGCAGCAGCGTCGGGGAGGGGACCTCCCAGGTGTCGTCCCCGAGGGCCCGGACCGCGCCCACCTTCTCCGCCCGCGCGAGCGCCTTGCGGTCTGCCCTGCCGCCGAAGGCGGCCTCGATCTCGGAGGTGCGGATCACCTCGGGCTGCTCGTCGGCGAAGGGGGTGAGGATCGCGCGCTCGAAGGCGAGCGCGTTCTCGCTGCCGCGAGCGGTGCCGAGCGCGAGCAGGCGCTCGATCGCCTTCAGGTTGAAGCCCTGCGCCTGCATGTCCTGGATCAGCTTCACGCGGGCGACGTGGTCGGCGGAGTAGTAGCCCGTTCGGGCCCGGACCTCCGGCGGCGGCAGCAGGCCGCGCGACTGGTGGGCGCGGATGTTGCGAGCCGTCATCCCGGTCTGCCGGGCGAGCTCGTCGATCGTCAGATCCGCGGGGCCGCCGTTCGTCTCGGCGCGCGCGCCCTTCGCCTTCGTGCTCCCGTCTCGGACGGTTTGCGCCTTCGCCATGATGGAAGCGTAGCGAGCGGGTTACATCGATCCATGTCCCACAGGCCGTATCGGGCACCGACGACAACGCTTCCCGGCCCGACCGGGACCGCCCGGCACCCTTCAGGGGGAGGGGAGGGCGCCAGGGCGGCCCCGGTCGGGCCGCGCCGCAAGCGTTGACTACGGGGAGCGTAGCAGATATGTTGAATGTGCGTCGAATGTTTGTAGAAGGATTGCATAAGCCATGAGCGGGGAGTTCTCTCAGCCCGCGCACTCGACCGCGGGTGCCAGCCTGCGCATCGGCGAGCTCGCGCGCCGGGCCGGGATTCCGGCCACGACGCTGCGGGCCTGGGAGCGTCGTTACGGGATCGTCTCGCCGGCCCGCACCGAGGCCGGGTACCGGCTGTACACGGCCGGGGACGAGCGCCGGCTGCGCTCGATGGTGGACTTGATCACCCAGGGTCTGGCGCCGGCGGAGGCGGCGCGGCAGGTGCTCGCGGCACCCGCCGGAGGCGCCGTCCCGAGCCCCGGCGCCGCCGACGACTTCGAGCTCATGCGGCAGGAGCTGCTCGAGCGCCTCCGCGCCTTCGACGAGGTGGCCGCTCACGCGCTCATCGACCGGGCCCTCGCCGCCTACGGCCCGGACAACCTCGTGCACGAGCTGATCCTGCCGGTGCTCAGGCGCACCGGTGAGCTCTGGGCCGAAGGGGACGTCAGCGTGGGTCAGGAGCACTTCGGCACGCTGCTGATCCGCGGGCGGCTGCTGGCGCTCGGCCGCGGTTGGGGCGAGGGGGAGGGACCCTCCCTGATGCTCGCCTGCCCGCCCGGGGAGCGGCACGACCTGCCGCTGGTCGCCTTCGGTCTGACGATGCGCCGCCGTGGCTTCCGCATCGCGATGCTCGGCGCCGACACACCGCTGGATACGCTCGCCGAAACCGCCACCCGCCTGGGCCCGCAGCTCGTCGTCGTTTCCGTCACCTCGTCGCCGCCCGCGGAGAGCCTCGCTGCGGCGGGCTCGATCGCGACCGCGCCCCACGTCGCGCTGGGCGGCGCCGCAGCGAGCCAGAGCCTCGCGGACGCGATCGGCGCCGAGCTGCTGCCGGGTCCGATGGTCGATGCGGCCGAGCATCTCGCCGCTACCGTTGGCGCGTGAGCTCCGCGCCCGAGGAGGAGACGGCCGATCCCGGCGGCTTCGACGTCGTCCTCGTCGACGGGCTCAACGCGCTCGGCTCGCGCCCCGACGGTTGGTGGCGGGACCGGCCGGCGGCGATGCGCCGGCTCGTCGCCGAGCTGCGCGAGCTCGCGCGCCGGCTCGGGCCCGCGACCGACGTCGAGGTCTGCTTCGACGGCCGCCCGCACGAGCTCGTGGCGGCGGCGGGCGGCGACGAGGTCGCGGTCGGCTTCGCCGGGCCGGGCCGCAACGCCGCCGACCGCCGAATCGCGGCCCGAGCGCGCGAGCTGGGGCCCGAGCGGACGGTGCTCGTCGTCACGTCGGACAAGCGGCTGATCGCGGCCGCGCGGGCAGCCGGTGCTGAGACCGTCGGATCCGGTGGCTTCGTGCGTGAGCAGCTGCGGGGGGAGAGCGGCTGAGCGCCGGTCGCGCCGCGCTTACGCGTGGCCGTTGAAGAGCCGGCCGGTGGCGCCCGGGATCCAGATCGGTCCGGGCTGCAGTTGTGCCTCGAGCACGTTGTGCAGGGACTCGACGGAGCGCCGGCAGAAGCGACGCAGGTAGCGGCGGGACAGGGGCGTCAGGGGCCGCAGGGCGGGCGCGAGCACGAAGCCGCTCGCGGTGGTGATCTCGGCGCCCGTGGCGCGGGGATGAATCGTGAACTCGTGCCTGCTCCGGCTGATTCGCGTCACGGCCTCGTAGATGAAGCGGCGCGGGCGCTCGACCTCCTCGACGACGACGAGCGTCGGCAGGCGGAGGGGGCCGACGATCGCGGTCATCTCGTAGCGAGTCCGGCGCAGGCCGGGATCGCCGCTGATCACGCGCGAGTCGGTGATCGAGGGGTGCCACTCGGCCGCGTTCGTGAGGTCGGCCAGGTAGTCGAAGGCCCGCGTGTGTGCCATCTCGGTAGTGATGGCGGTCTCGCAGACGATCATGGCCTTAGCCCCGATCGAGGTCATCAATGCCCTTCCTTCCGTGTCGTCCTTGACGACCCGAACGGTAGCGCGCGCGCCCCGGGAAGGTCAATCGACAGCGCGTGGATACGATGGCGCGCCATGGGCAGGCTGGCGCTGATCGGCGGTCACTCGATTCTGGGGCACGAGCCCGCCGGCGGCATGCGGGAGCGGACCGTGACCACGGAGCACGGCGAGGTCGAACTGTTCGAGTCGGATTCGCACGTGCTCCTGCAGCGCCACGGGCTGCGCTCCTACGTGACCGCGCGCCGCATCGATCACCGCGCCAACCTCGCCGCGCTCGCCGAGCTCGGTTGCGACCGGGCGCTCGCCGTCGCCTCCGTCGGCGGCCTCCACGCTGAGCTCGGCGTCGGCACCTTCCTCTGCCCGGACGACTTCATCGCCCTGCAGCTCGGGCTCTCGTTCTCGGACGAGCACGGGGGCGAGCGCGTTCCCGCCTTCGACGGCAGCTGGCGCGAGCGCGTGCTGAGCTCGTGGCGGCGCGCGGGGGACGTCGAGCTGCGCGACGGCGGCGTCTACTGGCAGTCGATCGGCCCGCGCTTCGAGACGCCGGCCGAGATCCGGATGATCTCCTCCTTCGCCGACGTGATCGGGATGACGGTCGCCGCAGAGTGCGTGCTTGCGGGCGAGCTCGGAATCGCCTACGCGAGCGTCTGCGTGGTCGACAACCTCGCCAACGGCGTCGCCGACGCCCCGCTCGCGATCGAGGACTTCGAGGCCGGCAAGGCGCTCAACCGGCGCCGGCTGCTGGCCGCGCTGGAGCCGCTCGTGGCCGATCTGGGGGATGCGTGAGCGCGGTGCCCGAGACCCCCGGCCCGCTCGCCGTGACCGGCGCCAGCCTCGCCGGCACCGTCGTCGGCATGCGCTGCGAGAACGGCCTGATTGCCGAGCTCGGCCCCGACGTTGCCCCGCGCGAGGGCGATCGCGTGCTGGACGGCGCCGGCCGCGCCCTCGTCCCCGGCCTCGTCAACGCTCACACGCACGCCGCGATGACCCTCTTCCGCGGCTACGCCGACGACTTGCCGCTGATGGTCTGGCTCGAGCAGCACATCTGGCCCGCGGAGGCGAAGCTCGAGCCTGAGGACGTCTACTGGGGAACGCGGCTCGCGTGCGCGGAGATGATCCGGACCGGGACGGTCGCGTTCTGGGACATGTACTGGCAGCCGGGGGCGACCGCCCGCGCCGTCGAGGACGCAGGGCTCCGGGCGCGGATCGGGGCGCCGCTGATCGACGGCAACGATCCGACGGGAGCGGAGAAGCTGCGCGCGGACGCCGAAGCCGGGCTCGTCGAGCTCGAGGGTCGCGGCCCCAGGATCGCGCCGGCGCTGGCGCCGCACGCGATCTACACGGTCTCGGAGCCCTCCCTGCGGTGGCTCGGCGACCTCTCGCGGGAGCGTGGCATCCCGATCCACATCCACCTCTCCGAGACCGAGAGCGAGGTCGACGCGTGCGTCGCCGCGAACGGCGTGCGACCCGCCGAGTACCTCGACCGGCTCGGCGTGCTCGGCCCCCGGACGCTGCTCGCGCACTCGGTCTGGCTCGACGATCGTGAGCGCGAGCTGATCGCCGCCTCGGGCGCGACGATCGTCACGAACCCGAACGCGAACATGAAGCTGGCGGTCGGAGCGACCTTCGATCTGCCAGCGGCACGGGCGGCCGGCATCCCGGTGGCGCTCGGCACCGACGGGGCCGGATCCAACAACGCGCTCGACCTGCTCGGCGAGGTGAAGCAGCTTGCCCTCGTGCAGAAGATGCGCGCCGGCGACCCGGCGACGCTGCCGGCGCACGACGCGTGGGCGATCGCGACCGCGGCCGCGGCGCCGCTGATCGGCGCCGCCCCCGAGCTCGAGGTCGGGGTGCCGGCCGACTTCCTGCTCGTCGACCTCGACGCCCCCGCACTGGCGCTGGGCGAGCTCGAGCCGGGCCTGGTCTACGCCGCGGACGCAAGCGTGATCGACGCCAACGTAGTTGCCGGCCGGGTCCTGCTCGAGCGCGGGGAGCCGACGGCGACCGACCTCGACGAGGTGATCGCGGGGGCCCGCCGCGCCGCCGCCCGCCTGGGGCTCACGTGAGTCCGCCGGTCGGAGCCGACGGGCACGAGATCGCCGCGGCCGGCGGTCTCGTCGTGCGCGACGCCGGCGAGGGCGGGGTGGAGGTGCTGCTCGTGCACAGGCCGCGGCACGACGACTGGTCGCTGCCGAAGGGCAAGCTCGATCCCGGCGAGAGCTTCGAGCAGGCCGCCCTGCGCGAGGTCGAGGAGGAGACCGGGGTCCGCTGCCGCCTCGGGCCTGAGCTCACGCCGGCGAGCTATCGCGACGGCCGCGGCCGCTCGAAGATCGTCCGCTACTGGCGCATGGATCCGCTCGCGGGCGAGCGCGCTCCGTTCGAGCCGAACGAGGAGGTGGATGAACTGCGCTGGCTGTCACCCGCCGTGGCCATCGACCTCGCCGACTATCCGCACGACGAGGAGCTGCTGCGCGCGCTCGCGGCGGGCGGCTGACCGGCCGCCGGTCGTACATGTGTCCGGCCGGGGTTCGATCCCTGACCTCGCCGCCGGCCCCGCCGATATCGAGGATGCAACCCCGAACGCGCCCCGGCGCGCACATCACCCCAACTTCCCAGGCTCCGATAAGGAGGACAGGTCCCCCCCCACACGGCGGAGCGTCGAGTTCGCTTGACGCTCCGCCGCTGTCGTCCGCAGCCGGGCCGCGGGACGGGCGCGCGGTCAGGCGATCGGGATGTCCTCGACGCGGTCGCCCCCATCGCCCGGGGTGTCGATCCGCTCGATGTAGTGGTCGAGCAGCGCCCGCAGGGTGAGCAGCGCCTCACGCTGGAACTCGTTCAGCTGCCCGCGCAGCTCGGGCGGGCCGGTCGCCCGGAGCAGGTCGGCGGCGCGGCAGATCGGGCAGAGCTCGAGGCAGCGGTGCTCGATCCCGCCCTCGCCGTGAGCGGCCTCGGCCGCGCCGAGGCCCTCGCGCAGGACGCGCCAAGCGTCGGCGGCGGGATCGGCGCCTCCGTAGCGGTCCCCGGGGTCGGGCGCGCTCACCCGGCGGCCTCCCCGGACGCGTTCGCGGCGGCGACGCCCTCGGGCTCGTTCGCCTCGGGCTCCGGCTTCGCTGTGGCCTCGGCCTCGGTGTCGGCCTCGGCCGGACGGGCGCCAGGGCCCGCGTCGCCGTCGAAGGTGATCTCCAACCGGCCCTGCTCGAAGCGGGCGCCCGTGGGCGAGTGGCGGCTGAGGGCGGCCGGCAGCACGATCGCCCGCTTCTCGCGGCCGGCGCGCACGATCAGTTCGTCGCCGACCTTCTTCAGATCGAGATCCTCGCGCGCCGCGAACGGGACGCTGATCGAGAGCACCGTGCGCCCGTCGCGGGAGCTGATCTGCTGGGCCAGCTCCGAGTGCATGATCGCCTCGGGCTCGACGCCGTCCCCGTCAAAGAGCTCCTCCGAGAGGCGATCGAGCATCCGATCGCCGAGGACCTCCTCCTCGAAGTAGCGCGCGGTGAGCACGGGAACGGGCCCGAACCCCTCGCGGACGAGCTCCAGGTTGCGACTCTGGCGCTCGCGCCAGGCCCCGAAATACGTCGTCGTCGACCTCGTCCGGGAAGACGCGATTGACGACGACGGCGTCGGTCAGATACCCGTACAGGTTCAGGTAGGTGAAGGTCCGCTGAGCCTCGCGGATCACCATCCGGTCCGGGTTCATCACGAGCCGGATCGAGGTGCGCTCGCGGTCGCGGAGGATTCCGTTCATCGCGACCAGGTTGTTGACGAGGCGCTGCACTTCGCTGAAGACGTCGTCGTCGGGCAGCGGGACGTCGAGCAGCGAACGCGCGAACGGCCGCGTCAGCGACACCAGGCGTCGCTCCCACGGCAGCACCTTGTCGAGCCACCAGCGGGCGACATCGGGGAAGGAGAGCAGCCGCAGCGTCTCGCCGGTCGGGGCGCAGTCGACGATGACGACGTCGAAGTCACCGGACTCGTGGTGGCGTTTGATCTGGAGCAGGCTGAAGAGCTCGTCCATCCCCGGCGGCACGGTCAGCTCCTCGGCGACCACGCCCATCACGCCGCGGTCGGAGAGCAGCCGCCCTAGCCAATCCTGGACCGCGGCCCAGTTCGTCTCCATCTCGCGTTGGGCCTCGACCTCCTGGGCCCAGAGGCGCTCGGAGATCGGCGTCGGCTCGGGGCCGAGCTCGGCTTCGAGCGAGTCGGAGAGGCTGTGAGCGGGGTCGGTCGACAGCACGACCGTCCGCAGGCCGGCCGCGGCGCAGCGGCGGGCGGTGGCGGCGGCGACGCTGGTCTTCCCGACGCCGCCCTTGCCCGTGTAGAGGATCGTGCGAGGCGGCTTCCCCGGCCCGTTTCCGTGCGGGTCAGGCATCGGCGCAGGGTAGTCGATCCCGGGCCACCCGCGGCGTATGGGCACCCCCGGTGCCGAGGCCGGCGGTGCCGGCGACCGGCTCCGCTACGCTCTTCGGACTTCTGCCTGAGCCGATGCGGACCCTTCTCGACACACGTGGCCTGAGGCCCCTCGCTGCGCTCGCGGGCGTGCTCGCGCTCGCCTTGCTCGCAGGCTGCGGCGGCGGGGGCGGCGCCGACTCGTCGACCGACCCGCAGCAGCTCCTCGACGAGACCTTCAACGGGCAGCGCAGCGTCGACAGCGGCGTGCTCGACATCTCGCTCGACGCCTCCGCATCCGGCTCCCAGGGCGGGAGCCTGAGCGGCTCGGTCAAGGGCCCGTTCCAGAGCCAGGGCGCCGACAAGCTTCCTGAGCTCGACGTCAGCGCCCAGCTCAAGCTCGACAGCGGCGGCAAGAGCCAGTCGATCGACGGGGCGCTGACGCTCACCGGAGACGGCGCCTACGTGACGACGGGCGGGAAGGCGTACGCCGTCGACGACGCGACCTTCCAGTCCCTCCAGCAGGCCTACGCGCAGTCGGCACAGGCGCAGAGCAGCAGCCAGGATCAGGCTCGGCGATCTTCGACAAGCTCGGCATCGACCCCGAGCAGCTGGCTCACCGACGTGACCAACGAGGGAACGGAGGAGGTCGGCGGGACCGAGACCGTCCACGTCAGCGGCACCCCGGACGTCGCCCAGATCCTCGCCGACGCCCAGCGGCTCGACCCCACCGGCCAGACCGGCTCGCTGCCAAGCACGCGACAGCTCGCGAACTCGGTCAAGTCGGCGCAGATCGACGTCTACACGGGCGCCGACGACAAGATCCTGCGCAAGCTCGACGTCTCCCTCTCGCTCCAGGACCCGAGCGTCCGGGCAGACCGCGGACTTCAAGCTCTCGCTCGGGATCTCCGACGTGAACCAGGACCAGCAGATCGAGGCGCCCGCCAATCCGAAGCCGCTCAGCGACCTGATTCCCGGCGGCCTCGGTGCGCTCGGTGCGCTCGGCGGCTCGTCCTCCGGCCTGGGCGCGCTCGGTGGCGGGGCGTCCGGCTCGTCGGGGTCGTCGGGGTCGGGGTCGACCGGCGCGTCGGGCCCGGCGGCTGGCCTGACCGCCAAGCAGGCCCAGTGCCTGCAGCAGGCGGGCACGCCGGAGGCTGCCGCCAAGTGCCTCAAGCAATAGGACCCGCCGGAGCCGCCGCCCGTGAGCGCTCGAACGGGACCCCCGATCTGAACCTCGCCTTCTTCCGCAGCCCCGACGGCCTGCCTTACGTCCTCGTGCCGCTGATCCCGGTTGCGATCGCTCTCGACCTCGCCACGCCTCGGCGGGGGTGATCTTCTTCGTCTCCGCGCTGGGATCATTCCGACGGCGGCTCTGATGGGGCGCGCGACCGAGGAGCTGGCGGCCCGGGCGGGCCGGGAATCGGCGGGCTGCTCAACGTCACTTTCGGCAACGCACCGGAGCTGATCATCGCCCTGTTCGCGCTCGGGGCCGGTCTGCAGGAGGTCGTCAAGGCGTCGATCATCGGCTCGATCCTCGGCAACGTGCTGCTCGTGCTCGGCGCCTCGATGGTCGCCGGGGGCATCGGCCGCAAGGGCGAGGTGCAGAAGTTCGATCGCACGGCGGCCAACGTGCAGTCGACGATGCTGCTTCCTGGCCGGCGACGGCGCTGGTGATGCCGGCCATCTTCGAGCTCATCGAGGGCAAGGGCCTGCCGCCGGTTGGCGCCGAGCTCGTCGACTACGGCCCGACCGTCGAGCACCTCTCGCTCGCTGTCGCGATCGTCCTGTTCCTCTAGCTACGTGACCGGCCTGTTCTTCTCGCTGCGGACCCACCGCAACGTCTTCAACCCGGTCGCGGAGATGGACGAGCACGACGGCGACGACCTGTGGGGCTGGAGCGCGCGCAAGTCAATCGGCCGCGCTCGCGATCGCCGGGCTCGCCGTCGGCGTCATGTCCGAGATCCTCGTCGGCTCGATCAGCGAGGCCTCCGCCTCGATCGGCCTCAGCGAGTTCTTCGTCGGCGTGATCGTCGTCGCGATCGTCGGCAACGCGGCCGAGCACTGGGTGGCGGTCCTCGTCTCCTTCAAGGGCAAGATGGACCTCGCGGTCAATATCGCGATCGGCTCGAGCGCCCAGGTGGCGCTGTTCGTGGCCCCGGTGCTCGTCTTCGCCTCGTTCCTGTTCGGCTCGACCCGATGCCGCTCGTCTTCAACGGCTTCGAGCTCGGCGGTGTCCTGATCGCGACGCTGCTCGCCAATCAGGTCACCCAGGAAGGCGAGTCGACGTGGTTCGAGGGCGTGCAGCTGCTCGCCGTGTACCTGATCCTCGCCCTCGCCTTCTTCGCCGCCGGCAGCTGACGCGCGACCCGCCCAGGGGAACCGGCGCATAGCCGCGAGGCCCCGGCTACCGTCAGCGTCGACGGTGCGGCATGGGGGTCGAACCGCGTCACCAGGGGCTTGGGAGAGACATGAGCACGAGACCGATCGTTCGCGTGGCCGTCGCCGCTTGCCTGGCGCTGGGCGCGCTCGCGGGCACGACTGCAAGCGCCGACGCCGCGGTTACGAAGGCCTTCGACGGGGCGCTCGACTGCAGCGTCCGCGGTGACGGCACGCGCCTGTGCGCCGGCACCGTCCCGACCTTCGACGGCACGCCGATCGACACGAACCTGGTGCTGCCCCCGGCGCCCGCTTCCGGCACCGACGGCAACTACCCGCTGATCATGGAGTTCCACGGCTGGGGCGGCTCGAAATTGAGCTCGTCGGACTCGTGGACGGACGACGGCTACGCCTATCTCTCGATCAGCGACCGCGGTTGGGGCAGCTCATGCGGCGGTCAGGACCCCAAGCGCCTGCAGCCGGTCTGCGCGAAGGGCTACAACCATCTGCTCGATACCCGCTACGAGGTGCGCGACGTGCAGGAGCTGGTCGGCGAGCTCGTCGACGACGGCCTCGCCGACCCGCACCGGATCGGGGCCTTTGGCGGCTCCTACGGCGGCGGGATGTCCATGGCCCTGGCCGCGCTCCGCAACCGCGTGATGCTGCCCGACGGCTCGCTCATCCCGTGGAAGAGCCCGCACGGCACGCCGATCGAGCTTGGCGCGGCGGCGCCCGACATCCCGTGGAGCGATCTCGCCTACTCGCTGATGCCGAACGGCCGCACGCTCGACTACGTGGCCGATGCGCCGTACGCCGCGGGTCCGATCGGGATCGAGAAGCTGAGCTTCGTCACCGGCCTGTTCGGCACGGGCCTGGCGACCAGCAACTACGCGCCTCCCGGCACCGATTCCGACGCCGACCTGATCAGCTGGTACTCGCTGATCAACGCGGGGGAGCCCTACGACAGCAACCCGCTCGCCACCGACATCGTCGACGAGATCACGGCCCATCACTCGAGCTACTACATCGACAACTCGGTGAAGCCGCCGCCGATGCTGATCTCGAACGGCTGGACCGACGATCTCTTCCCCGTCGACGAGGCGCTCCGCTTCTACAACCACACCAAGGCCACCTATCCGGACGCGAAGATCTCGCTGCTGTTCAGCGATCACGGCCACCAGCGGGGGCAGAACAAGAGCGCTGACCAGGCCCTGCGGGTGCAGCGCACGCACGAGTGGTTCAACCACTACCTGCTTGGCGAGGGAAGCGAGCCGCACCAGGGCGTCGAAGCCCTGACGACGACCTGCGGCGGACCCTCGGACGGCCCGTTCACGGCGCCGACGTGGCGGGCGCTCGCCCCGGGCGAGATCCGCTACGACGACGCGACGGCGAAGCTGATCTCACCGGCCGCCGGGGATCCGACGGTCAACCAGGCCTACGACCCGATCTCGGGTCCGGGCGCCTGCGCCACCGCATCCGGCGCCGACCAACCCGGCCTCGCCAGCTACAGGCTCGATCCGGCGCCCGCCGGTGGCTTCACGCTGATGGGATCGCCGACGATCGTCGCCGACGTGCTCTCGCCGGGTCCCGACTCGCAGATCGCGGCGCGGCTCGTGGACATCGACCCGGACACCGGCGATGCGACGCTCGTCGCCCGCGGGCTGTACCGGGCGGACATGAGCACGTCGGCCGCTCGCATCGTCTTCCAGCTCCATCCGAACGCCTACCACTTCGCCGCGGGACACATCGCGAAGCTCGAGCTGATGCCGTCGGACTACCCGTACGCGCGACCGACCAACGACCAGGCACCGATCACCGTCTCCAAGCTCGAGCTGCGGCTGCCGGTCGCGGAGGAGCCCGGCACTGCGGGGGCCCGGGAGCCCGCCCCGAAGGTCGTCCCGAGCGGCTACGAGCTGGCGCCCGACTACGCCGACCAGTCGGTCGACAGCGACGGCGACGGCGTGCCCGACAGCAGCGATGATTGCCCGAACCAGCCCGGTCCGGCCTCCAACAACGGCTGCCCTGTCGCGGATCCCGACAGCGACGGCGACGGCGTGCCCGACTCGACCGACGCCTGCCCGGACGATCCCGGGCCCGCCGACAACAACGGCTGCCCGCTCACCGACAGCGACGGCGACGGCATCCCCGACGCCGACGACGGGTGCCCGAACCAGGCGGGTCCGGCCTCCAACAACGGCTGCCCCGTCCCTGCGCCCGATGCCGACGGCGACGGCGTCCCGGACGCCGAGGACGCCTGCCCGGACGATCCCGGGCCCGCCGACAACAACGGCTGCCCGCTCACCGACAGCGACGGCGACGGCATCCCCGACGCGAGCGACGACTGCCCGCACCAGAGCGGACCCGCCGACAACAACGGCTGCCCAGTCACCGACAGCGACGGCGACGGCATCCCGAACAAGGACGACGACTGCCCGGCGCGTTCCGGTCCCGCCTCCAACAACGGCTGCCCCGAGCCCGAGCGGCCGCCCGCTGACTGCAGCGAGAAGATCGTCGGCAGCGGGCGGGCGGACAAGCTGACCGGAACCGCGGCCGGCGAGCGGATCCGCGGCCGCGGCGGCGACGACCGGATCAGGGCCAAGGGCGGGGTCGATTGCGTCGCCGGCCAGGGCGGCGACGACCGGATCAACGGCGGGCGCGGCAAGGACAAGGTTCGCGGCGGCCGCGGCGACGACAGGGTCCAGACCCGGGACGGCCAGGCCGATGCCATCTACTGCGGCAAGGGTCACGACGTTGCATTCGTCGACCGCAAGGACCGGGTCCACGGCTGCGAGCGGGTCGTCCGCAGCCGCAAGGGCAAGAGGCGCAGGCGCTAGCGGACCCGTCCGCAAATACGCTCAGCTCCCGGCGGCGTCCGGACCCGCCTGAGCGCACCCGTCGTCCGCCCACATGCCAACCGGCATGCGGGCGGCCACCGTGCATCCGCAGCCGTGCCCGGCCACTCGCCGGCATCTGACCGGAACTCACGGACGCGTCCACTCGTGGACCCGTCCGCAAATACGATCAGCCCCGGCGGCGTCCGGACCCACCTGAGGGCACCCGCCGTCCGCCCACATGCCAACCGGCATGCGGGCGGCCACCGTGCACCCTCAGGCCGCGCCCGGCCACTGCGCCGGCATCTGACCGGACTTACGGACGCGTCCACTAGCCGCAGCGCCCGGGCGCCGACGTCAGCCGAGCTCCACGAGGGCGCGGAGCACGAGGTCGTCGTGCTGCTTCGGCTGGATCTTTTCGAAGACGCGGGCGACCCTGCCGTCGGGGTCGATCACGAAGGTCGAACGCTGAACGCCCATGTACTCGCGCCCGTACATCTTCTTCTTGACCCAGGTCCCGTAGAGCTCGGCGACCTCGTGCTCGGAGTCGGCGAGCAGGGTGAAGCCGAGGCCGTACTTGTCGGCGAACTTCTTCTCGTCCGCGACGGCGTCGGGCGACACCCCGACGACGCGGGCCCCGGCCGCCTCGTACTCGCCGGAGCGGTCGCGGATCGAGCAGGCTTGCGTGGTGCAGCCCGGCGTGTCGGCCTTCGGAAAAAAGTAGAGGACGAGCCAGCTGCCGCGGGCGTCCGCGGGGGAGAAGGGGTTGCCGTCCTGGTCGGGGAGCGTGAAGTCCGGGGCCGCGTCGCCCTCGGCGGGCATCGAGCCCATCAGTCCTCGCGCCCCGGTTCCTGCCCCTCTTCGCCCTCGTCCTCCTCGCCGTCGTCGAGCTCGAGCGCCTCCTCCGAGAGCGACCCGGTGCCGCCGGGGTGGTAGTGGGTCTGGAAGGTCTCCAGAGCCTCGTCGAGCGCGCTCTCGTCGACCGGGACCTCCTCGGTGATCCGGACCCAGTCGGAGCCCTCGTAGGACTCCATGTTGAAGATCTCCTGGTCGATCGAGAACGAGTCGTCGACGATCACGACGACCTCGGTCTGTGGATTGAAATAGGTGCCGGGCTGGTTTGCGAGCTCCTCGAGCTCGAACTTGTTCGCCTCGATCTCTTCACGTTCAGCCATGGCCGGGGTTATATCCATTCACAGGTTTTCGAGGTCACGAAGCTGCCGCGCGATTTCGTCCTCGACGTCGAGCGGCTCCTCGCCGCGGCGGACGCGGCGCTCGTTGCGGGCGACGACGAGCTGGCGAACCTCCTCGACCAACCCAGGGTCGGCGCTGAGGTCGGCCGGCGCCGCCGGCGCGAGCAGCTTCGCCATCTCCTCCTCGACGTCGAGCGGCTCCTCACCGCGCTGCGCCTGCCGATAGGCCTTCGCCTCGAGCATCTGGCGCACCTCCTCCGCCTGCTCGGCCCGCCCCGCGGCGTCGGTGATCGCGCCGCCACCCTTGCTCGGCTGCTCGTGGTCCATCCAGAAGGCGCCCTTGCCGATCTCGCGGTAGACGGCGCCGGAGCCCGCGAAGGCGATCGCCGCGATCGGCAGCACGACGAAGACGACGATCAGGATCACGTCCCCGTTGCTTACGGCGAGTGGCACATAAATGAGGGTAGCGGCGGGAGGCGGGCGTGGGCCCTCGACCCGCAGGTCCTCGCGGGTACGCGCGGACACCCCATCCCCACGGGGCGACGGGAGCCAGGCAGCGCCTCCCGCAGCCGGGGCCGACTCGCCCGGCGAAACCACCCCGTCCCCTTGGGCACCGAGGGGAGCGATCCCGAGCCCCAGGCCACCGAAAACCCCTCGCCGCAACGCGACTGGTCACAAAACCTCTCAACTTAGGGTGGAACGTGACCACTCGCCTCGACCAACCCGAGAACCCAGCGCAAGCAGAGTCCGAGGGCACCGAGAGGAGCGATCCCGAGCCCCAGACCGGCGGAAACCACCCGCCGCAACGCGAGTGGTCACAAAACCTCTCAACTTGAGAGGAAACGTGACCACTCGCGAAAAACCACGCCCTCAAGGGGGCGTCCCGAACCATGACTGGTCACAAAACCTCTCAACTTGAGAGGAAACGTGACCACTCGCCTCAACCCCCTCCCTCGCTGCCCAAAGGCCACGCCCTCCTCACCCCTGCGGCCGCCGCCCCGCCAGGCCAAAACCCCCGCCCGAGACGCTCACCACCCCCTCCCGGGCCCGGCCCAGCCCTCCCGCGCCCGAACGCCTGCCCAGCGCTCGCCTCCCGCGGGTGGCGCGGGGAGGGATCCCACGGACCCGGAAACCAAGTGAACCGAGCGGATTTCCGGTCCGTGGGATACCCCGCGACAGGACCCGCGGGCCGGGGACCCACGCAAGCGACGCCGCCCGAGCCGCGACGCCGGAAGAACCCAGCCAACGACCCCCGCCGACAAACGCCGGCCAACGACCTCCGCCGGCAACCGCCGGCCGAAGCCCAACGCCGAGGACCGCCGGCCAAAGCCCCCCGCCGCCCGCCCCCCGAAGCGTCTACGCAGTCGCGCGTCGGCCGGCGAGGCGCGCGCGGAGGCCGGCGAGGCGGCCGGAGGCGCGACGGCGGTCCTTGAGGATGCGCTGTGCAGCGTTGTGACCGGCGGCCGCCATCACGCCGCCGCCGGGGTGGGTGCCGGCGCCGCAGAGGTAGAGCCCGTGCAGCGGCGTCGCGTACTGGGCCAGGCCCGGCGTCGGCCGCATGAACGCCATCTGCGCGATGTCCTGCTCGCCCTGGAAGATCGAGCCGTCGACGAGGCCGAAGATGTGCTCGAGGTCGGGCGGCGCCAGGACCTCGCGCTCTATGATCGCGTCGGGCAGGTTCGGGGCGAAGGGAGCCATGTTCTCGATGCAGCGATCGGCGTAGCGCTCGCGCGCGCCCTCCGGCCACTGCTCCTCCTCCGTGGGGCCGTACTGGGTGAACATCGTCGCCACCCAGCGGTCGTCGTCGGTGAGCGAAGGGTCGATCGAGGACGGCATCTCGAGCTCCGTGTAGGGGTTCTCGGAGGGGACGCCGCGGACCGCGTCCTGCCAGGCGCGCTCGAGGTAGTCGAGCGACGGGCAGTAGTTGACGCCGGCGGTGCGCAGATGCCGCGATTCCTCCTCGCTCAGCCCCTCGAAGGCCGGCGGCTCGGAGAGCACCATGTTGACCTTGACCGAGGCGCCGCGCGTGCGGTAGGCCTCCATGTCCTCGCGGACCTCGTCGGGGAAGTTCTCGCCGCCGGCGAGGTCGAGGATCGTCGTCTTCGGGTGCGCGCCGGAGGCGACGATCGGCGCCCTCAGGACGCTGCCGTCGGCGAGGGTGACGCCGGTGACGCGACCGCCGGCCGAGTCGATGCTGGCGACCTCGGCCTCGGTCCGGATCTCGGCGCCGGAGGAGCGGGCGGCGGCGGCGATCGCCTCGCTGATCGCGCCCATGCCGCCGATCACCTGGCCCCAGGAGCCGACCTGGCCGTCGAGCTCGCCGAGCGCGTGGTGAAGCAGGTTGTAGGCGGTGCCGGGGAGTAGGGGCCGGCCCAGACGCCGACCACTCCGGTCGAGGCGATCGAGCCCTTCAGGTAGTCGTTCTCGAACATCGAGTCGAGCCAGTCGCCGACCGACATCGTGAAGATCCGGACGAGCTGCTGGACGTCGCGCTGCGACATCCCGGCGATCCGGCCCGCCTCCTTGAGGATCCCGGCGATGTCGACCGGCGCGCTTCGAGCCGAGCGCCGGAGGCTGGCGGATCATCATCGGCCGGACGAAGTCGGCGGCCATGAACAGCAGCTCCTCGAACCGACCGTAGGCCTCGGCGTCCTTGCGGCTGAAGCGCGCGATCGAGTCCTGCGTCTTCGTCACGTCGTCGTGGAAGATGATCGGCCCGTCCGGGGTCATCGCCGCGTAGGCGGGATCGAGCGGGTAGGCCTCGTAGCCGAAGCGTGCGAGCTCGAGGTCGGCGACGACCTTCGGCTGCAGCATCGAGACGACGTAGGAGCAGCGGGAGACGCGGGCGCCGGGCCAGACCTCCTCGGTCACGCAGGCGCCGCCGAGGATGTGGCGGCGTTCGAGGATGACCGTGCGCAGGCCCGCCTTGGCGAGATAGGCGCCGGTCGTCAGGCCGTTGTGGCCGCCGCCGACGACGATCGCGTCGTAGTCGCCGGCACCTCCGGAGGCCGGCGCGCGGCCGTTCCCGGTGGTCGAGGTGGACGCGGCGGCGAGGTCGCTGTGGGTTGGCTCCATGCGGGGGCAGACTACCAACTAGTTCAATTGACTACAAGGTCAAGACGACGCTAGGCTTGACGGGGCCGGGGCATAGACTCCGGCGGCATCCCGCGGGCCGGAGCCCGACCCTCACCGAAACGGGGATACCAAGTGACCGACCTTCAAGACCGCGCCAAGCAGCACCTGATGCTGCACTTCTCCGACATGACCCTCGGCCGCCGAGGACATCCCGATCATCGTCCGCGGCGAGGGCAGCCACGTCTTCGACGACGGGCGGCAACCGCTACATCGACGGGCTCTCGCGGCCTCTACTGCCTCAACCTCGGCCACTCCCACGGCGAGGAGATCGGCGCCGCGGCCGCGGCGCAGATGGCGACGCTGCCCTTCACGACGCAACTGGACGTCGCCCACCCGCCCTCGATCGAGCTCGCGACGAGGCTCGCCGAGCTCGGCCCCGGACGGGCTTCGAGCGCGTCTTCTTCACCTCGGGCGGCTCGGAGTCGGTCGAGTCGGCCTACAAGATCGCCGTCCAGTGGCACCAGGCGAACGGCGAGCCGCAGCGCCGCAAGGTGATCGCCCGCCGCGACGCCTACCACGGCACCTCGCTGGGAGCGCTCTCGTTCACCGGCATCCCGATCTGCCGGACCGCCTTCGAGCCGCTCGCCGGTGCCCGACCAGGCACGTCTCCAACGACGAACGCCTACCGGCACCCCGCCGGCGGCGACGCGAGGCGGCGTTCACGCCGGCGCTGCTGGACGAGATCCGCGACGTGATCGAGTTCGAGCGGCCGGAGACGATCGCGATGATCATCATGGAGCCGGTCCAGAACGCGGGCGGCTCGATCATCGCCGCCGGCCGGCTACTGGCAGGGGCTCCGCGAGATCTGCGACCGGCACGGCATCCTGCTCGTCTCCGACGAGGTGATCTGCGCCTTCGGCCGGATCGGGACCTGGTTCGGCGCCCAGCGGCTCGGCTACCGAGCCGGACCTGATCACGTTCGCCAAGGGCCTGACCGGCGCCCACTTCGCGATGGGCGGCGCTGATCCTCTCCGACAAGGTCGCCGAGCCGTTCCTGGACGGGCAAGGACGACTACCTGCACGGGATCACCTTCGGCGGCCATCCGGTCGGCTCGGCGATCGCGCTGAAGGCGATCGAGATCTTCGAGCGCGAGCGGCATCCTCGAGAACGTGCTCGCCAACGAGGCCGCAGGCCCGGGAGATGCTCGAGGGGCTCAAGGACATCCCGATCGTCGGCGACGTCCGCGGCATGGGCCACTTCTTCGCGATCGAGGTCGTCAAGGACCAGGAAACGCAAGCGAGGCGCTGACCGGAGCCGGACGCGAACTGGCTGCTCAAGGACGTGCTCTCCGACCAGCCTGTGCGAGCGGCGGATGATCTGCCGCCTCGACGACCGCGCCGAGCCGATCGTCCAGATCGCGCCGCCGCTGGTCGCCGATCTCGCCCTGTTCGAGGAGATCACCGAGATCCTCCGCGACGGCCTCGAGCACGCGGCCGAGCAGCTGCGGGCCGGCGCTCCCGCGGGTCCCCGTGAGTCGAGCCACCGGCGCCGGGCGACGGCGTCGAGCGGCGACGCAGCCGGCCGGTCCCGCGATCAGCGGGTTGAGCTCGAGCAGGTCGAGGCCGTCCTCGAGCAGCACTCGCCGGTGCGGGATGCCGCCGGCCGCGACGGCCGCGCGAGGTCGACCGGCTCGCGGCCGCGGCCGCCGCGTCAGCAGCGCGCGCGCCGCGCAGGGCCGCGCAGGCGCCTCGATCCGCTCCGCGCGGGCGCCGGCAGCGGCACGACCGCGACGTCGTCGAGCGCCTCGGTCCAGATCCCGCCGAGCCCGATCGACCAGCGCCGGCACGACGGCGTCGCCGCGGGCGGCGACGATCAGCTCGACGCCGGCTCGCGGCCATCCGCTCGACGAGCAGCTCGGCGCCGGCGGCGGCCGCCGCCGGGAGCGCCAGCAGGCGCTCCGCGGCCTCGCTCACCGCCACGTCGGACTCGAGCGCCGAGCGCGACCGCGCCGAGCTCGGACTTGTGCTGGACTCGGCGGAGCGCGAGCTTCAGGGCGACCGGGTAGCCGAGCGCCGCGCCGGCGGCGGCGCGCGCTCGGCGGCCGTGCCGGCGGCCGCAGCTCCGGGGACGGGGACGCCCGCGGCGCCGAGCAGCGCCTTCGCCTCGGCCTCGCTGAGCCATCCGCCCCGGCGCCGCCGCGGTCGCGCCGTGCCGGCCCGTCCGCGCCGCGGCCGCGATCTCGCCGCAGCCGCGGCGGCGTCGCCGGGCGGCCGGCGCAGCGCGGCCACGCAGCGCATCGCGGTGCCCAGCCCCGCCGACGCGATGCCGCGCCCGGCCGAGCTCGGCGATCTCGTCCTCGCCGATCAGGTCGGGCAGGGTCGAGGCGAACAGCGCCGCCGCGCGCGGCCTCGCTCGGCGCCGTCGGCGAGCCCGTCGCCGGGTCGCCCGCCAGCCCGGCTCGACCTCGGGGCCGAGCTCCTCGGGCGTGTCGTGGAAGATCAGCAGCTGATCGATCGCCGGGTCGTCGCCGACGGCTGCGACGATCGCGGCGAGCCGCTCGCCGCTCGGCCCAGATCAGCGAGGTGTAGTCGAGCGGGTTGGCGATCGTCGCCGCCTCGGGCAGCAGCCCGCGAAGCGCGTCGCCGCGTCGGCGTCCGCGAGCGCCGGCAGCTCGATGCCGAGCCGGCTCGGCCTCGTCGGCGGCGATCCCGGAGTCGCCGCCCGAGCAGGTCAGGATCGCGAGCCCCACGGGCCGCAGGCCGGGCCCGTCGGGGCGGCTCCCGACTCGTCGGCCGGCGCGGCCGCGCCCGCGGCTCGGCGAGGACCCGGGCGAGCTCGAGCAGCTCGTGGGGATCCTCGCCCAGCAGCGCGCCCGCCTCCTCGACCAGGGCCCGGAAGACGCGCTGGTCGCCGGCCAGCGAGCCGGTGTGGGCCGCGGCGGCGCCGGCCCCGGCCTCCGAGCTGCCGACCTTGAGCACGGCGACGCCGATCCCGCGCTCGGCGCAGTCGGCCAGCGCCGAGGCGAGCCGCTCGCCGTCGCCGTCGGACTCGAGGAACAGCGCGACCGAGCGCACCCCCTCGCTCGCGGCTCAGCGCCGCGAGCCAGTCGCTGGCGTCGCAGACCGCCTGGTTGCCGGTCGAGATCACCGTGTGGAAGCCGATCCCGCGGCGCGAGCCGAGCGCGTTGACGGCGACGTTGCCGCTCTGGGAGATCATCGCGACGCCGCCGGCCGGCAGCGCTGGACCGAGTCGCCCCAGAGCGCCGGCGCCGGCCGGGAAGTTGACGATGCCGTTGCCGTTCGGGCCGCAGACCGGGAAGCCGGCCGCGCAGGGCGGTCGCGCCGCAGCTCGCGCCTCGAGCGCGCCGCCCGCCTGGCGACCTCGCCGAAGCCGGCGGAGACGACGACCGCGCCGCCGCAGCCGAGCTCGGCCGCCTCGTCGATCACGCGCCGGCACGCCGGCGGCCGGGATCGCGACCGCGACCGCGTCGACCGGGCCGGGCAGGCTCGCCGATCGCGGGCACGCACGCGGAACGCCGCGGATCCGCGTCGCGCCGCGGGTTGACGCCCCAGACCTCGCCCGCGAAGCCGAGCCGCTCGAGGTTGCGGAGGATCGTGTCGCCGTAGGAGTCGGGCCGGTCGGTGGCGCCGACGACCGCGATCGAGCGGCGGCTCGAGCAGCCGTTCGAGGCCTTCGGCGATCGCCACGCGGCGCCAGCCTAGTGCACGGTGGCGTGAGCTCCGGTCGGTCAGTGGAGCATCCGCTCGACGCCGCGGCGCTCGATCCCGCGGGCGACGATCAGGCGCTGGATCTCGCTCGTCCCCTCCCAGATCCGGTCGACGCGGAGCTCGCGCAGGAAGCGCTCGGCGACGTTGGAGCGCAGGTAGCCGCGGCCGCCGAAGGCCTGCACGCAGCGGTCGGCGCAGCGCCAGGCCGCCTCGCTGGCGAACAGCTTCGCCATCGAGGCCTTGTTGTGGACGAGCTTCGGGTCGGCGCCGGCGTCGGCCATCTCGGCGACGGTGAAGGCCAGCAGGCGCCCGGCGGCCGCGTCGGCGGCCGAGTCGGCGAGCGGGAAGGAGACGCCCTGGTAGTCGAAGATCCGCGAGCCGCCCTGCTCGCGCTCGATCGCCCAGTCGCTGGTCTCGTCGAGCAGGCGCCACATCGCGCCGACGCAGCGGGCGGCGATCCCGAGCCGCTCCTCCATGAACCAGGCGCGCTGCAGTCGCTCGCCGCCGCCGACGCCGCCGATCACGTCGGCCTCGCCGACCTCGACGTCGGTGAAGATGATCGTCGGATGGCCGTCGGGGTAGGAGTGGGTGAAGGCGGGGTCGTCGATGATCTCGACCCCGGCGCGCCCCGATCGACCACGAACAGGGTCGGGAGCTTCTCGCCCCCGTCGATCACGTTCGCCATCACGATGTAGACCGAGGCGACGTCGCCGGAGGTCACGAACCACTTCTCGCCGTTGAGCACCCAGCCGCCGTTGCGGAGGGGACGGCGGTCGCCTCGATCCGGCTCGGGTCGGAGCCGGCGTCGCGCTCGGTGACCGCGTAGGCGTCGCGGATCTCGCCGCGGAGCGGCGGCCGCAGCCAGCGCTCGGCGTGCTCGGGCGAGGCGTGCTCCCAGACGTTGTAGGCGTTCGGAATGTGCCAGTGGATCGCGTTGGTCGCTGCGGCCCGTACTGCTCCTCGACGAGCGCCCACTCGGTCCGGCTCCAGCCCTGGCCGCCGTGCTCGGGGCGGTGCAGGCCGCCGGTCAGGCCGCGGCGTCGAGCCGCCTCGCGCTTGACGTCGGCGACGATCGCCTCGGGCAGCCGGCCGCGGTGGCGCTCGGCCTCCTCCTCGAGCGGGATCAGGACCTCCTCGGCGAAGGCGCGGGCGCGCGCCTGCACGTCGCGGGCGCGCTCGTCGAAGCTCGAACGGGATCGTCACCGGATCGATTCCGGGCGGGCTCAGGGTCGTCTCGCTCATCTCGGTCCCGTCCTTCCTGGCGCCCGCAGAGGCTCGCCGCGAGCGTCGACGCTTGCTCTTGACCGGCACTCTAACATGCGATTGATCGATTGACTACAAAGTCAGGCGACGGCGGAATCCCCGCATGAGGACTGAGGAGACGGCGATGAGCGGAGCGCTCAACGGAAGCGGCAAGCCGGGGGGAAGCACGGTGTCGCTGCCGCTCGATCCGCGACGAGGTCGGCGCGGACGCTGGCGCCGGTCGAGCGCGCGACGATGCTGCCGCCGCGCGCGTTCACCGACCAGGCCGTGCTCGAGTGGGAGATCGAGAACCTCTTCGCGCGGCTGGATCTGCTTCGGCCACGCCTCCGCGGTCGCCGAGCCGGGCGCCTACCTGATGCGCGAGATCGGATCGACGAGCGTCTTCGCGATGCGCGGAGGCGGACGGGGAGGTGCGGGCTTTCCTCAACGCCTGCCGCCACCGCGGCGCTCGCGGATCGTGACCGAGACCGAGGGCCGGGTCCGCCGGCGTATCCAGTGCCCGTACCACGCCTGGTCCTACGACCTCGAGGGCCGGCTCGTCGCGGCTCCCCACATGGACGAGGTCGAGGACTTCGACCGCGGCTGCTGGGGCCTGATCGAGATCCGCTCCGCCGTCGTCGGCGGCCTGCTGCTGATCGACCTGAGCGGCGAGGCGCCGGATCCCCACGAGCACGTCGGGGACCTGCTCGGATTCCTCGAGCGCTATCGGGTGCCGGAGCTGCGCCGGGCGAGCGGCACCGTCTACGAGGTGGCCGCGAACTGGAAGGGCATCGCCGAGAACTACAACGAGTGCCTGCACTGCCCCGGCGTGCACCCGGAGCTGAACGCGCTCAGCGACTACCGCTCGCGGCGAGGAGGTCTACGGCGAAGGCGACTGGTGCGGCGGCTCGATGACGCTGAACGAGGGCGGCGGAGACGATGGCAACCGGGGACGGCCATTCGAGCCACCGGCCGCCGATCGCGGGGCTGCATCCCGGCGACGTGCGCTCCGTCTACTACTTCGCGCTGTTCCCGAACGCGTTGATCTCGCTCCACCCCGACTACTTCATGCTGCACACGCTGTGGCCGCGGAGCCCGGGCGAGACCGAGGTCAGTTGCGAGTGGTTCTTCGAGCCCGAGACGATCGCCACCGAGGGGTTCGACCCGATCGGACGCGGTCGAGTTCTGGGACATGGTCAACAGGCAGGACTGGCGCGTCTGCGAGCTCGCCCAGCTCGGCGTCGGAGCCCGCGGCTACGTCGCCGGCCGCTACGCCTCGCACGAGGGCGACACGCATGCCTTCGACCTGATGGTCGCGGGCGCCTACATGGAGGCGTTCCGCCGGGGTGTCGCGACGCGGGCCTGAGGCCGGCGAGGAGGAGAGACGCATGAACGAGATCGCCGCCAAGCTCGGCGAGGTCGGGCACTGCCTTGACCGCCGTCGGCCGGGTCCGCGAGGATGTCTGCATGAGTGCCGAGGGAGAGACGGGCAACGGCGCGGCGCCGATCTCATACGCCGAGTTCGGGGAGCGCTTCTTCGTCCACGCCGTCACCGAGGACCGGATCCTGCACGGCGTCCGCGGCCTCGCGGGGGCGCCGCTCGAGTTCGGCCCGATCGGGGCCGGTCCGGGCCGCCTAGCCAAGGTCAGCGCGACCGGTCGGGTCGGCGAGGCCTCGATCGAGCCGCTGGCAGGGGAGCTCGTCGCCTTCCGGCTGCTCGTGCCGGTCGCGCTCGAGATCGAGATCGACCTCGGCCTCGACCGCTCCCGCTATGACGCCGACCTGGGCGTGGGAATCGGGCTCAGGGCGCTGGCGGCAGATCAGCTTCGTCTCCTCATCGACGTGACGCCCCCCAGCGCCGAGGACGTCTCGCTCGATCTCCGCGCCGACGGTGTACGGGCCGACCTGCTCGGCCGTCTCGCCGGGATCGATCGCGAGATCCGCCGCTTCGTCGCCAAATACGTGTCGCGCGAGATCGACAAACCCCACATCCGCGAGGCGCGCGACATCGACGTGGCGGCCAGGATCGACGGCGCCTACAAGACGTAGCGGGGCGCGCCGCACTCGCGCCGGGCATCGCGCACGCGCGGACGCGGAGCGGAGCACGTGCGCGCAGGTATCCCGGCACGCGCGGACGCGGAGCGGAGCACGTGCGCGCGGTATCCCGGCACGCGCGGACGCGGAGCGGAGCACGTGCGCGGGGTATGTCGGCGCTGTGTCGTAGGGTCACGGACGTGGCTCAGGACACCGCCCAGCGCATCCTCGGGGCGGCTTGCGATCTGATCGCGGAGGATGGGATCGACGAGGTGCGGATCGCGCGCGTCGCCCAGCGCGCCGGCGCCTCGACGGCCCTCGTGCACCACTACTTCTCGACCCGCGAGGAACTGCTCGAGCAGGCCCTGATCCACTCCTTCGAGCGGGCCGGCGAGGAGCGCTTCGGCGAGGACGCGCCGACCGTGGGGAAGGCGGGCGCCAGCGGCGCCCTGGCGGAGGCGATCCGCGAGTGCCTCCCGTATCCGGGCAGCCGGCAGCGGGAGTGGGTGCTCTGGGTGGAGCTGTGGCTGCGCGCCGTTCGCGATCCGGAGCTGCGGCCGGTCGCCGCGCGCATGTACGAGCGCTATCGGGACTGGATCGCCGAGGTGATCCGCGCCGGCGTCGACTCGGGTGAGTTCGGCGCCGACACGAATATCGAGCGCGCTTCCGAGGTCGCGATCGCCCTGCTCGACGGGGCCGGGGTCCGTGCCCTGTTCGAGGACCCGGCAATGGACGTCGAGGCGGCCCGAGGCGCCGTCGCGCGAGGCTTGGCACCCGAGCTCGGTCTCGAGGCGTCGGAGCTGCTCGACTGAGCCGGCCGCGTCGCCCGCGGCCTCTGGCCCGGCTGTGGGCGGGCCGGCGGAGCGGCGAGCTTGCGCTCGGCGGCGAGTGGGAGTAAGTTGAATGGTGGTTCAGCTTTCGGATGGAGAGGGAACGGAACCGGAGCAGTCGTGAGTCCACGACCGAACATGGAGCACATTCGCCGGCCGCAGATCCTTGTCGCCGCCGCCGAGGTGATCTCCGAGCGCGGCCTCGCCTCGACGCGCATCGCCGACATCGCCGAGCGGGCCGAGACGAGCCCGGCCTCGGTGCTCTACTGGTTCTCCGGTCGCGAGGAGTTGCTCAACTCCGCCCTCGCTTCCGCCGAGGATCGCTTCTACGGATCGCTGACCGAGGAGCTCGAGGAGCTCGGTGATCCCGGCAGCCGTCTGGCGCTGCTCTTCGAGGCCTCGGCGCGCGCCTACGACTGGACGCTGTGGATGGAGCTGTGGATCCGCGCCCTTCGCGACGAGGGCGCCCGCGAGACGCGGCAGCGGCTCGACGACCGCTGGCGCGCGGAGATCGCCGAGCTCGTCCGCGAGGGCCGCGAGCGGGGCGACTTCGACCCCGCCGCTGCGCCCGAGGAGGTCGCGCTCGAGCTCGCGTCGCTGCTCGACGGGCTCGCGCTGCAGGCGACCCTCGGCGATCCGCAGGTCCCGCGCGAGCGGGTGCTGAGCTTGATGCTCGAATCGGCCGAGCGCCTGCTCGGCGCAGTCTTGGAAGTACCGGGTGATCGACCCGCCGCCGCGAGCGCGGCCGGCGGATCGGAAAGAGGAGGAACGCAATGAGTGGCAACAAAGACGATCGGCTCTGGCTACCGCAGCGGATGTCGCGAAGGCAAGTGCTGCAGGCCGGCGGCGGGCTCGCCCTGGCCGCGGGTCTGAGCGCGTGCGGCGTCGGCAACGGCGCGAGCACGAGCGGCGACACGGCGAAGAAGATCGAGCCGAAGATCGACGGCGACCTCGTGTACTTCAACTACGCCCAGTACGTGGACCCGGGCCTGATCAAGGAGTTCGAGTCGAAGTACAACGTCACCGTACGTCAGTCGTACTACGACTCGATGCCGGCGATGATGGCGAAGCTCAGCTCCGGAAATCGCTACGACGTCTTCTTCCCGAGCGCCGAGTTCGCGCACAAGCTCGTCGGCGCGAACCAGTTGCTGGAGATCCCCCGCGACAAGGTGCCGGCCGCGAGCGACGTCTACTCGTTCTTCGACGACCCCTGGTACGACCCGGGTTCCAAGCACACGCTGCCCTACTCCCTGTACCAGACCGGACTCGGCTACCGGGCCGACAAGATCGACTCGATGAGCGGCTCCTGGCGGGACATCATCAACCCGCAGGCGGATGGCCGTTCGTTCGTGCTCGACGATTTCCAGGAGGGAATCGGGATGGGGAACCTCGTCAACGGCTACGACCTGAACACGACCGACCCCGACCAGCTGAACAAGACGAAGGACTACCTCGTCGGCCTGAAGCCGCACCTCCGCGGGTTCAGCACGGACACGATCACGAACATGTCCTCCGGCGACGCCTGGATCCAGCACCTCTGGAACGGGGACATCATCAACATCCGGTATCGGGTGGACGACCCGTCCTCGATCCAGTTCCAGAAGAACGAGGAGGGGGTGCCGACCGGCAGCGACGTGTTCGCGATCCCCGTCAACGCGCAGCACCCGGGCACGGCGTTGGTCTTCATCAACTTCCTGCTCGAGCGCTCGGCCCGCAACTCGGCCTGGACGGGGTACCCGATGGCGACCAACAGCGCCTCGAAGAAGTACGCGGAGCTGGTCAAGGGACAGCCCGAGCTGCAGGTCACCATCGACGATCTCAAGGGCGGCGACCAGTTCGCCGATCTCGAGGGCAGCGACCGGGCCGCGTGGGATCGGACCTGGACCGAGGTGAAGGCCGGCTGAGGCCGGTGGCGGCGGCTATGCGGGGGTGGTCGGAGAGTTGAGCGAGCGGCGCTTCGCGACCCTCACGCTGCTCCCTGGGGCGGCCTGGCTGGCGCTGCTGTTCCTCGTCCCGCTCGGGGTCACGCTCGCGATCTCGTTCGGCGTCACCGACGACCTCGGCAACGCGCTGTATGCGTGGCATCCGGAGAACTACAGCGAGGTCTTCGATCCGCTGTTTGCGCCGATCCTGCTGCGCTCCGTCGGGTACGCGTTCGCGACGGTGACGCTGTGCCTGCTGCTCGGCTACCCGCTGGCGTACTACATCGCCCGCTTCGGGGGTCGGCACAAGTACCTGCTGGTGGCGCTCGTCGTGCTGCCGTTCCTCGTCAACTATCTGATCCGCGTCTACGCCTGGACGGCGATCCTCTCCGACGACGGGCTCGTCAACGGGATCCTCAAGGACCTCGGCTGGACCGAGAACGGGGTCCGCTTCCTGAACACGCCCTACGCGGTGATCGGCGGCCTCGTCTACGGCTATTTGGCGTTCATGATCCTGCCCGTCTACGCGGCGCTCGACCGGATGGACCCGTCGCTGATCGAGGCCGGCAAGGACCTCTACGCCGGCCGCTGGCAGACGTTCCGCCACGTGACCTGGCCGGCGACGTTCCAGGGGGTGCTCGCGGGCTGCGTGCTCGTCTTCCTGCCGGCGGTCGGCGACTTCGTCTCGGCGCAGCTGCTCGGCGGGCCCGATACCTACATGGTCGGCAACCTGATCCAGCAGCAGTTCTTCGAGGCCAACAACTATCCGTTCGGGGCGGCGCTCACCACCGTGCTGATGGGCTTCCTGTTGATCTTCATGGTCTTCTACCTGCGGTCCGCCGGGCGTGCGGCCGAGGAGGCCCGGGCATGAGCGGCGCTCCCGCCGAGAGCCCCACCCTGCAGCGCCCGAAGACCGCCCCGGCCGGCCGGAGACGCCGGCGCTCCTCGGGGTCGCCGAAGGGCTTCGACCGGCCCCGCTTCCTGCCGGTGCTGATGGGGATCTTCCTGCTCTGGACCTTCGCCCCGATCGTGATCGTCGTCCTCTTCTCGTTCAACTCCGGCAAGTCGCTGCAGAACTTCGACGGGTTCAGCACTCAGTGGTACAGCGACTTCTTCGGCGACTCCCAGCTCCGTGAGTCGTTGTTCGCGAGCCTCGAGATCGCGCTCGTGACGATGATCGTCGCGACGCTGCTGGGGTCGCTGCTCGCCTTCGGGCTGGTCCGCTCCCGCAATCGATTGAGCCCGGTCACGAACGTGATGATGCTGATCCCGCTCGTCGTCCCCGAGATCGTCGCCGGCGTCTCGGCGCTCTTGATCTTCACCCAGATCGGGATGCAGCTCTCGCTGGCGACGATCATGCTCGCCCACATCACGTTCTCGATCTCGTACGTGACCGTGATCGTCCGCGGGCGTCTGTCGGCGCTCAACAGGGAGGTCGAGGAAGCGGCCATGGACCTCGGGGCGACGCGCCTGCAGACGCTGCGCCTGGTCGTCCTGCCGGCGCTGTGGCCGGCGATCCTCGCCGCGGGCCTGCTCTGCTTCGCGCTCAGCTGGGACGACTTCGTGCTCTCCTTCTTCACGACGGGCACCTCGCCGCAGCCGCTGCCGGTGCGGATCTACTCCTCGATCCGCTTCGGCGTCACCCCGACCATCAACGCGATCGGCACCCTGATGCTGCTCGTTTCGCTGATCACGATCGGCCTGGCGCTGGCGCTGCCGTGGCTGCTCGGGCGTCGCGGGCAGAACGTGCTGATCGGAAAGGACGCCGTATGAACGAGGCCACCGAGGTCAACGAGAGTGCGCCCGGGGACGCCGCGACCCGGTCGGAGGCGGCCGAGGCGATCCGGATCGAGGGCGTGACGAAGCGCTTCGGCGACGTCGCCGCAGTCGCCGACATGAACCTGGTCGATCGTCAAGGGCGAGTTCTTCTCCATGCTCGGTCCCTCGGGCTGCGGGAAGACGACGACGCTGCGGATGATCGCCGGCTTCGAGCAGCCGAGCGAGGGCGAGATCTTCCTCGACGGCGAGCCGGTCGCGGCCGTGCCGCCGTACCGCCGCAACGTCAACACTGTCTTCCAGAGCTACGCGCTGTTCGAGAACCTCGACGTGTTCGAGAACGTCGCCTTCGGGCTCAAGCGGCGGAAGGTCGGCAAGGACGAGATCCGGCGACGGGTCGCCGAGGCGCTCGAGCTCGTGCAGTTGCCGAGCCGCAGCGACGCGAAGCCGCGCGAGCTCTCGGGCGGCCAGAAGCAGCGTGTGGCGCTCGCGCGGGCGCTGGTGAACAGGCCGTCGGTGCTGTTGTTGGACGAGCCGCTCGGCGCCCTCGACCTGAAGCTGCGCCAGCAGATGCAGGTCGAGCTCAAGCAGATCCAGCGCGAGGTCGGGATCACCTTCGTGTACGTGACCCACGACCAGGAGGAGGCGCTGTCGATGTCGGACCGGATCGCGGTCATGAACGCCGGCCGGATCATCCAGTGCGGCGTCCCGGAGGAAGTCTACGAGCGGCCCGACGAGGAGTTCGTCGCCGGCTTCATCGGGATCTCGAACCTGCTCTCCGGCATCGTCGAGGGCGACGGCATGGTCCGCGTCGGCTCGCAGCGGCGGATCCCCGCTCCCGTCCCCGACGACTGCTCGCAGGGCGACACCGTCCAGCTCTCCGTCCGCCCCGAGAAGATCGCCGTGGACGAGGACGTCGAGGAGGGGATGGTGCAGATGACCGGCACGGTCGCCTCCCGCGTCTACCACGGCGTCACCACCCAGGTCACCGTGGACCTCGGCGACGGCAACCACCTCGTCGCGCTCGAGCAGGCGCGCTACAGGGCGAGTGCCGAGGACCGGTGGGAGGAGGGGATGGAGATCACCTTGGGTTGGCACCCCGAAAACACCCTCGTCCTGCGCTGACGGCGCCGCGACCGCGATGGCTGCCTCCTCGTCGGCTCACGTGCTGAAGCACGCTTCGCCTCCCGCGTCCCTGCCCTCGCCGCCGCGGCGCTCGTCAGCGCCGCCGCCGCGCCCGTTCGGGGTGTCGGCGTGAGGGTCGTCGTGGTCGGGGCCGGGCTGGCCGGGCTCGCGGCCGCCGAGGAGCTCGTCCGGGGTGGGGCGGAGGTGACCCTCCTCGAGGCCCGGGATCGCGTCGGGGGGCGCGTGCACTCGCGCGAGCTCGCGAACGGCGCGGTGGTCGAGATGGGGGCGGAGTTCGTGCTGCCCGGCTGCACGGTCGTCGCGGAGACGGCCGCGCGCCTTGGCCTGCGCCTGCTCGACAAGGGGATGCGGTACGGGCGCCGCGACCCGGTCGGCGTCGAGGTTGCGCCCGGGGGCATGGAAGCGGCGGTTGCGGCGATCGAGGCCGCGCTCGCCGCAGGCGAGGGCCGGGGTCGCTCGGCTCTCGAGCTGCTCTCCGCGCTCGACATCGACCCCGGGGCGACCGAGGCCATCCGCTCGCGGACGGAGGTCTCGGCCGCGGCACCGGCGGAGCTCGTGCCCGCGGAGGAGCTGGGGCTCCTCGCTCGCGTCGGCGACGAGCCGGCACCGAGCGTCGCGGGCGGCAACGGTCGCCTGCCGGAGGCGCTCGCGGCGAGATTGCCGGAGGGAACGGTCCGTCTGCGGACAGCCGTGCAGGCGCTCGAGCACGACCGGGACGGCGTCCGGGCCCTGACGGCCACCGGCGAACTCGATGCGGACGCCTGTGTGATCGCCGTGCCGGCGCCGCTGGCCGCGTCGCTGCGGTTCGACCCGCCGCTGCCGCCCGCCCACCGCGACGCGCTCGGCTCGATCCCCTATGGCCACGCGGCGAAGCTCTTCGTGCCACTCTCGGAACCGGCGCCGCACAGCGCCACGCTCGCGGTCCCGCACCGGTTCTGGGCCTGGACGGCGAACGGGGCGGACGGCCGCCCGGCGCCGCTCCTCAGCGCCTTCTCGGGTTCCGCCGCCGCGCTCGATCGGCTCGAGGTGGAGCGGGGCCCGGAGCGCTGGCTCGCGCTGTTGGGCGAGGTTCGGCCAGACCTGCCGCTGGAGCCGGGCGGCGCCCTGCTGTCGACCTGGGACGACGATCCCTTCGCCCGCGGCGCCTACTCGGTCGCGATCGGCGCGGCGGAGGCGGAGCTGCTTCGGGAGCCGCTCGGGCGGGTCGCGTTCGCGGGCGAGTACCTCGGTGGGGAGATGGCGGCGCTGATGGAGGGGGCCTTGCGCAGCGGGGCATTCGCCGCCTCGCGCCTGCTGCAGGGCCCTATGCCGGGCACCGCAAGCGCCTGAGCCCTCCGGCGGCGGCGAATCCGCGGGTTGCGTGGCGCTGCGCTCTGCCCTATCCTTCCTCCTGGTTGACTGACCAGTCAATCGGTTCGGCCGCGAGCCACGCCAACAGGTGACTCGGGGACGCATATGGCGTTGGAAAGACGCGCACCCTGGCACGCCGCGGACCTCTTGGAACGACACTTACAAGGAGCGATCAACAGTGGTTGATTTCACCCTCACCGACGAGCAGAAGGATCTGCGCGAGATGGCGCACTCCTTCGCCGAGAAGGAGATGCGGAAGGTCGCCGCGGAGTACGACCGCGACGGCACCTGGCCGCAGGAGATCATCGAGAAGGCCTGGGAGGTCGGCTTGATGAACGCCCACACGGAGGCCGCGTACGGCGGTCCCGGCCTGGACTACCTGTCGGGCTGCCTGATCGAGGAGGAGCTCGGCTGGGGCTGCTCGGGGATCGGCACCTCGCTCGCCGCCAACGGCCTCGCCTCGGCGCCGGTTGCGCTGGGCGGCACCGAGGAGGTCAAGAAGGAATACCTCGGCATGCTGAGCGAGGCCCCGAAGCTCGCCAGCTTCTGCCTGACCGAGCCGGACGCCGGTTCCGACGTCTCCGGGATGAAGACGACCGCCACCAAGAAGGGCGACAAGTGGGTCATCAACGGCTCCAAGTGCTTCATCACCAACGGCCAGTACGCCGACTGGTACACGGTCTACGCGAAGACCGACAAGGAGGCAGGCCACCGCGGCATCTCCGCCTTCGTCGTCCCGCGCGATGACACCATCGTCATCGACAAGAAGGAAGACAAGATGGGCCAGCGGGCGTCGAACACGGCCACGGTCACCTTCAACGAGACCGAGATCCCCGAGGGCAACCTGCTGGGCGAGGAGAACAAGGGCTTCAAGCTCGCGATGATGACCCTCGACCGCACCCGTCCCGGCGTCGCGGCGATGGCCGTCGGTATCGCCCGCGCCGCGTTCGAGCACGCGAGCGAGTACTCGAAGGAGCGCCAGCAGTTCGGCATGCCGATCGCCATGCACCAGGCGGTCGCGTTCATGATCGCCGACATGGCGACGAAGGTCGAGGCCGCCCGTCTGCTCACGTGGCAGTCGGCCGCGCTGCTCGACAACGGCCTGCGCAACACGCTCGCCGCCTCGCACGCGAAGCGCTTCGCCGCGGACTCCGCGATGGAGGTCACCACCGACGCCGTGCAGGTGTTCGGCGGCTACGGCTTCATCAAGGAGTACCCCGTCGAGAAGCTGATGCGCGACGCCAAGATCATGCAGCTCTACGAGGGCACCTCGCAGATCCAGCGCCTCGTGATCGCGAAGGAGGTCCTGATGGGCCGCAACGTGAACGAGCCGCTGCCCGAGGCCGTAAAGAAGGACGCCGAAGCCGTCCCGGCCTGAGACGCCCTCGGACGCGGCGGCTGGCGGCACCGACTCGGGGCTTACGTGGCTCCGCCACGCTGCGCCCCTCGCCGGCACCGCCATCCTTGGTCCGAGAACGTCTCAGGTAGGCACTGAATGAGAAGAGCCCCCAGGTCACCCGGGGGCTCTTCTCGTTGGGTGTGGCCCACGTGTGCCGTGGGGGCGTCGCTCTCGGCGACGACGACGGGGTTCCCGGCCCGCCGGTCGCAGCCTCTGGCAATGAGGGCCCGGCGAAGAAACGTTGGCCACGTATTCCGGGTCGGCTACGTCCTCAACGTTCATGCGGCGTGAGCGCAGTTTCGTCGGGGACGTCGTGGGGGAGGGGACGTGCCCGACGTTCGTTGTCCAGATGTGGGGTGTGGCCACACAGCTCGCCCGGCGCGGCTCCGAGCCGCTGCGCGCCCGGTGCGGACGCCGGCGTCAACCCTGCGGCTCGCCCCCGCCCGACGCGACAAATATCCTCACTGAATGGCCGAACGGCGATCCAAGCCCGTCGCCGAGGCTGCGGCGGAGGCTGCGCGCGTCGGCGAGCGGCGCGGCAGCGGGCGCCGGAGGCACGGCGGGCGGGCATCCGATGTCTTCGGCGGCCAGCTGCGCCGCCGTGACGTCTTCCCGCTGCTCGTGCTGCATCTGATTGCGCAGGAGCCGGCCTACGGCAACCGCTTGATCGAGGAGATCGAGCGGATCAGCGGGGGCACGATCTCGGTCAACCCGAACACGATGTACCCGCTGCTGCGCGAGCTCGAGGCGGAGGGGCGGATCGAAGGCCAGTGGGAACACCCGGACCGCCGCACGCGCCGCTTCTACACGATCACGGAGTCCGGCCGGGCGGAGTACGCGCGCCTGCGCCGCGACCTCGAGCCGTTCCTGGAGACGATGGCGCGAGCCATCGAGATGATCCGCAGCGAGGTATACGGGCCGGAGGAGAATTGAGCGAGGTCAGCGCCGAGATCGAGGCCGAGGTGCCGATCGCCGATGCCTGGCGCCTGTACTTCGAGCCGGAGCTGTGGCCGGCGTGGGTCGACGGCTTCGGCCGCGTCGAGCGCGCGGACGGATACCCGGAGGTCGGTGGCGTCCTCGTCTGGAGCTCGAACCCGGCCGGCCGCGGAAGGGTTGCCGAGCGCGTGCTCGCGCACGAGGACCGCCGTCTGCACGTGGTCTCCTTCGAGGACCCCTCCACGACCGGCACGCTCGAGGTCCGGTTCGAGATGGCGCCCGCGGGGGCCGGTGGGGGCGAGGCGCGGACGACGCGGATCTCGCAGCAGCTCTCCTACGCGCTGCGCGACGGCGGCCCGCTGTCGGCGCTCACGGACCGTCTCTTCATCCGCGGGCAGATGCGCGGCTCGCTCGAACGGAGCCTCGCCGACCTGCGCGGGGAGCTGCTCGCGGCGGCGTCCTGACCGCGGCGCGGCGCTCCCGATACGCTCGGACGCCCGCTATCCCACGCACGATCGGAGTGAGATGTTCGTCTTCAAGGCTGCAGTCGTAGGCGCCGGCACGATGGGCGGCGAGATCGCCCAGGCCATCGCCGCCGCCGACATCGACGTCGTCCTCAAGGACGTCGATCAGAAGTTCGTCGACACGGGCTTGGAGAAGGCTCGCGAGATCACCAAGGGCCGCCTCGACCGCCTCGTCGAGAAGGAGAAGATGAGCGCCGAGGACGCCGAGGCGCGCCTCGACGGAGGTGATGGGCCGGATCGAGGGCACCGTCGACTACTCGTCCTTCGGCGACGTCGACTTCGTGATCGAGGCGGCACCGGAGCGGATGGAGATCAAGCAGACCGTCTTCTCAGAGCTCGACGAGGTCACACCCGGCCACGCGATCCTCGCCTCCAACACCTCGTCGCTGTCGATCACCGAGATGGGCGAGGCGACGCTGCGGCCGGAAAAGGTCTGTCGGCTTCCACTTCTTCTACCCGGCGTCGGTGATGCCGCTGCTGGAGATCGTCGAGGGCGAGGACACCTCGCCGGAGACGATCACCATCGCCTACAACTTCGCGCAGGCGATCAAGAAGCAGCCGATCGTCTGCACGGAGGTCCCGGGCTTCGTCGTCAACCGGATCCTCAATGCCGCCGTCGGCGAGGTCTGGCGCGAGCAGGAGCAGGGCGGCCTCCAGATCAAGGCGATCGACGAGGGCGTCGCGGCCGCCAAGGCGGCGCCGATGGGCCCGTTCTTCCTCACCGACATGCTCGGCCTCGACACCGTCCTGCACGTCGCCGAGCACCTCGAGGAGTCCTACGGCGAGCGCTTCTACGTCCACGAGGGCATGCAGAAGCTCGTCGCCGAGGGCAAGCTCGGCGCCAAGAGCGGGGGAGAGGGCTCCTACGCGAACGGCGAGCCGAACCTGCCCGGGGACGCCGAGCCGGACGTCGACGACCTCGTCGAGAAGTTCACGCTGAAGGCGCTCGTCGAGGCCTGCCTGCTGCTCGAGGAGGGCGTCTGCACCGTCCGTGAGATCGACCTCGGGATGATGGCCGGCGCCGGCCTCGATCCGCGCCGGGGCCTGTTCCCGCCCTTCTGGAAGGCGGACATCGACGGCCTCGACAAGGTCCTCGAGAAGGTCGAGAACCTCGCCGAGCGCCACCCGGACCGCTTCAGCGTCCCGCGGACGCTGAAGCGCCTCGTCGCCCAGGGCCGGCTCGGGATCGGCAGCGGCCAGGGCTTCTACGCCTATCCGCAGCCGGACGAGGGCGAGCAGACGGAGACGATCAAGCTCGAGACGCGGCCCGAGAGCGGCGTCGCGATCGCCTGGCTCGCGAACATGCCGATGAATGCCCTCAGCCCGCAGGTGATCGCCGACCTGCGCACCGTCTGGGACCGGGTCAAGGACGACGGAGGGGATCCGGGCGATGGTCGTCGCCTCCTCGATCCCGCTCGTGTTCAGCGCCGGCGCCGACATCAAGGCGTTCACGCAGCTCGACGAGAGCGGGGGCAAGGAGCTGGTGGACGACGCGCACGCGCTGCTGCGCGAGTTCGGGACCGAGCCCGTGGCGACGATCGCCGCCGTCAACTCGCTCGCCTTCGGCGGTGGCTGCGAGCTGGCGATGGGCTGCGACATGCGGATCGCGGCCGCATCGGCCGTCTTCGGCCAGCCCGAGGTCAACCTCGGGATCATCCCCGGCTTCGGCGGCACCCAGCGCCTGCCGCGCCTGGTCGGCGCGCAGAAGGCGCTCGAGATGAACCTGGTCGGCGACGCGATCGGCGCCGGCGATGCGTACGAGTTCGGCCTGGTCAACTACGTGGTCGACCGACCACGAGATGTTCGACACCGCCCTCGCGCTTCGCCCGCAAGCTCGCGGGCCAGGCGCCGCTCGCGCTCGAGCAGATCAAGAAGGTCTCGGACAGGGCGACCTCGACGAGGGCATCGAGGCCGAGAAGGCCGGCCTTCGGGACCGTGTTCTTCTCCGAGGACGCCAAGGAGGGCATCAGCGCCTTCCTCGGCAAGCGCAAGCCGAAGTGGAAGGGCCGTTGAGCGCGGCTGGTGGCGAGCCCGCGCTCGCCGCGCCCTAAGCTGCCCGAGCCCGTGTCGACGCGCACCCGTGAGTGACAGCATCGTCGAGCTCGCGGAGCTGATCTGCTCCGCAGAGCGCGTCGTCGCGCTGACCGGCGCCGGGATCTCGGTTCCCTCCGGCATCCCGGACTTCCGCACGCCCGGGCGTCGGGGTCTGGTCGAAGGTCGACCCGATGGAGGTCGCGACCATCGACGCCTTCCACCGCGACACGCGAGCGCTTCTGGGAGTTCTACCGGCCGCGCTTCGAGATGCTCGCCGACAAGCAGCCGAATCCGGCCCACTTCGCGCTCGCCGAGCTCGAGGCGCGCGGCAGTGCTGGACGCGGTGATCACCCAGAACATCGACCGCCTGCACGCCGGCGGCCGGCACCCGCGAGCTGATCGAGGTGCACGGCTCGGTCGCGACCTCCTCCTGCATCGAGCTGCGGCGTCACGCTGGCCGCTGGCGGAGGTCGACGGCGCTCTTCGACGACGACGGGATCGCCATCTGCACCGCCTGCGCCGGGCAAGGTCAAGCCCGACGTGACCCTGTTCGGCGAGATGCTGCCCGTCGCGGCGATCGAGCGCGCCCGCGAGCTCTGCCGAGCAGGCGCGACCTGATGCTCTGCATCGGCTCCTCGCTCGAGGTCTTCCCGGCGGCGGGCCTGCCCGAGCTGACGCTCGAGGGCGGCGGGCGGATCGCGATCCTGACGCGCAGCGCACGACGCCCTACGACGGCGACGCGGACGTCCGTCTCGACGGCGACGTCGCCGAGCAGCTGCCGGCGCTCGCTGCAGCTGCGCTCGACGCCTAGCGCGCGGGCTCGACCGGCTCAGCCGAGCCTGTTGCGGGCCCGGACCGCCCGGCGGGCGGCTCGCAGGGCCTCGCGCGAGCTCCCCGGAGCCGATCTCGGCGCCCGTCGAGGGCGCGCTTGCGCAGGTCCGCCGCGGCGGCCGTGAGCTCGCCCTCCGGCGCCGCCTCCGGCTGCGACTGCGGGCTTCGACGCGCGAGGCCGAGCGTGAGCGCGGCGAGATCGGCCCGGCCCTGCGCCGCATGGCGCTCGGCGTCGACGAGCAGGGACTCCGTCGCGGCCGACCGGCTCGCGGCCGCCGAGCACCGCGGCGATCCGCTCCTGGGCCCCGACCGCGTCGACGGTCTCGGCCCGGACGCTCCGCCGTCGCCGCTCCGGCAGCTCCGTCGCGGCGTGCCAGCGCCCCTCGGCGACCTCGTCGCCGCTGCCGTAGCCGAAGCGGACCGCGATCGCGGCGGCCGGCGTCGAGATCGGCCGCGTAGGGGTCGGGGGCGGCGACCCGGTAGGCGTGCAGGGCGCGGTTGAGCGACGCCGACGACCTCGTCGAGCGAGGCCGCCGTAGATCTCGCTCGTCGGCAAGGACCTTCTCGAGCCAGTCGCGTCGCCTCGGCCTCGTCGCGCGAAGGGCAGCGCCTTGCTCAGGGTCAGCCTGCTCAGCGCGCAGCGGGATCCGGCGGCGGCTCGGTCTCGAGCGGCACCGGCTTGCCGCGCCGCAGCCGCGAGCCGGCGCGTACGGCGCCCAGGGTGCGCAGCACGAGCACGTCGGGATTCGGCTTCGCGGCTCGCCCTGCGGGCGGACCAGGTAGCGGCCGTCGCCGAGGGCGATCGCGCCGGCGTAGTCGAGCTGGGCGAAGGGAAGCAGCGGCGCCACGGCGGCGACGTTAGCCGAGCCCGCCCGCGCCGGGGCCGGGACTACTCGCCGAGGTGGGCGTTGCTGGACCGCTTCTGCGTTCTTGTCGGGCAGCGCGAACTTCGACGGGCGAGGTCGGCACGGTCGGCTGGTCGAGCTTGCCGATCCGGTTCGAGCAGCTTGTCCCACTGACCGGGCTTGAGCAGGCTCGAGTAGGCTGGTCGCCGTCGCCGGGCCCTTGGTCGGCGTGTAGCCGACGTGGATGTGGTCGTCGTGGTCGGCCATCGCGAAGGTCGGGCCGCCCATCTCCATCAGCGAGATGATCTGCGCCGGGCTGCATCGAGCCCTGCAGCTTCAGCAGGTCGTTGATGACGGCCTCGGTGATCGAGCCGCGGCCCTGGTTGCCGAGGATCGGGATCCCGTTGACCTGGGCGATGTCGACGGCGTCGCCGGTCGAGTGGGCGGAGACGTTGCCGGAGGTGGTCATGATGCTGTGGCCGCACTTGAGCGAGGTGATCGTGAGCCGGTAGCCGCGGGCGACGAGGTACTCGAGCACCGCCAGCACGCGGCGGTCGATCTGCCCGGTGCGGATGTCCTCGCGGCCGCAGGAGTAGATCTCGAGGTCGCGGGTCCTTGAGGACGCGCTGGACTCAGCTGCGTCTTCGACATCAGCAGCACCTGGCCGACGTTGGCGCTCTGGTCGAACGGGTTCTTGCCGGCGGCGCGGTAGATCGCGGTCGCCTCGAGCAGCTTCCAGCCGTCGAGGATCGGCTTCGGATCGATCTTGCGGGCGCCCGGCCGGCGGGCTGGATCGCGAAGTGGAGGTGCGGGGCGATGCCGTCGTCGGTCTGCCGATCTCGCCGAGCACGGTGCCGGCGACGACCTTGGAGCCCTTGCGGAGCGGCTGCGCGTCCATCGTCTTCGGGTCGAACGCGAGGACGCCGGTGAAGTAGGCCTTGAAGGTCTCGTAGCCGGGGACGCCCTTGCGAGCAGCTCGTCGAGCTGGCCGGCCGAGGTCGGCGCGGCCGCTGGTTCGCCTTGCGGCTCGGGCAGCGCGGAGAGGCGCTCGCGGCTGTCCTCGGTGTTGACCGGGGCCGGCTGTCGGCGGCCTTGCGTCGCTCTTGCCGCGAGGCCTTCGTTGCGCTCGTCTGCCGCCGGCGGGCCGGGCTTGACCAGCTCGAAGTCGCTGAGGCTGTTGAGCTTGCGGTCCTTCGGCACCGGGATCGCCTTCGGCGACCTTGCCGAGGCCCGCGTAGGTGAACTCGTTGCCGTAGGCGTCGCTGAGGACGATGTAGCGGCCGAGCTGCTTGTTGTGGCCGACGCTTGCTTGATGACGCCGTCGTTGACGGCGACCACCGGGGCGCCGTCCTTCGAGTAGATGTCGATGCCGCGGCGGGTCGGCGAGTCGCTGATCACGTCGGCGGCGTTGCCCTCGGAGCCCTTGCGTCGGCGTCGAGCGCTTCGGCGCCTGCGCGCTCGGAGATGTCGTCCGCGTAACGGGCCTTGGCGGCGACCGGGAAGTGGGCGCCCTCGGTCAGGCCGGTGAGCGAGTCGACGATGCCGGCTCGGCAGCTTGCCGTACTGCTTGGCGTAGAGCAGGACCTCGTCGACGTACCAGTCGGCGTGGTTGTAGGCGAAGATCGCCCTGCGGAGGTCGTCCTCGCCGCCGGCGGCCTTCAGGTAGCGGGCGGCGGCGCAGATCGCGTCGACCGGGTTGTAGGGGTCCTTGCGGCCGTCGCTGTTGGCGTCGACCCCGTAGGCCTCCCAGGTCGACGGGATGAACTGCATCCAGCCGAGCGCGCCGGCGGTCGAGACGTTGAGGTTGGTGCCGAAGGCGGTCTCGATCCGGTTGATCGAGGCGAGCACCTCCCACGGGATCCCGTACTGGGTTCCGCAGGCCTGGTAGATCGGGAGCAGGAACGGCGGGATCGAGAACTGGTCGATGATGAAGTTCGGGACGCCGATCGGGGCGGGGCCGAAGCCGGCGATCGAGACGGAGGGGTTGGAGTTCGTCGGGGTGCCGTCGGGCTTGCGGATCTCGGCTGCTGCGCGTCGGGCGTGCGGGAGCCACCCTCATCCTTGGCTTGAGACTTCTTGTCAGAGAACTCGAAGTCCGGCTTCTTCTTGCCCTTCTTGTCCTTGCCGCCTTCGAACGGGTTCTTGACGTCGGGGAGGCTCGAGGCCGAGTTGCCGCCGCTCGAGCCCTGCCCGGCGCTGCCGCCGGAGGTCGTGTCCCCACCGGAGCCGTTGTCGGTGCTGTCGGTGGTCGAGTGCTGCCGGTGGTGGTGGTCGAGGTCGAGGTCGAGCCGTTGTCACCGGACGGGGCGGCGGGGTCGTCGCCCTCGTCGTTGTCGGTCGGGCCGGAGCAGCCGGGGTCGGAGAGGTCGACGGAGCCGTCGCCGTCGTCATCGCCGCCGTTCGAGCACGGCGGGAGGGCGCCACCGACGACCGGCAGTCACCGCCCGGGGAGGTCGACGGAGACGTCGGCCTTGCCCACACCGAGGTTGACGTCGGCGCTGACGGCGCCGGCGACGAGCACGGCGCCGAGTACTCCCAGCGCGATCGCGATCAGAAACCTGTTCTTCATACCCTCTCGTAGAAAGCTGTTTCGAGTTGCGGCAGCCTGTGGCCAGTCCCGCCCTGTGTTGCCGATCGGTTACCCGTACCTCTCTCCGGTGACCGAACGCTATCCATCTCCGGGGCGGAATGCAATCGGCAACCGGTCGGCGCAACGAGCGCTTCTCCTGAGCCATCTGTCGGCAGCATTGCAGGTCGGCTTGAGCGCGGTTGGCGTATCTGGACCGGCTGCAGCGCTGCGACCGCCGGGCGCCGCCCATCGGCTAGCGTCCGCGGGGCACAGCGACCGCCGAGGAGGACGAGATGAGCGACGAACGAAGCAGGCATCCGCGCCCGGGGCGAGGAGGCGCTCGGCGACCTCGCCCAGGCGCTGCTCGAGAACCCGCTCTTCAGCCAGGCGCTGGGACGGGCCCTCGGCGCCGGGGAGAAGGCCGTGCAGGCCCAGAAGAGCGCGCTCGGGCGCGCTCGATGTCGCCTCGGCCGGAGACGTCGAGCGCCTCTCCAGGCGGATCCGCTCGCTCTCGGACCGGGTCGAGGCAGCTCGAGGACGCAGATCGACTCCCAGCGGCGCGAGATCACGAGCCTGAAGCGGGCCTCAACCTCGAGCTGAGGTTGAGGCTGGGCTGCCCTCGGCGGCCGCCGTCACGACCGGCGCCGCGATCCGCCCGAGCCGGAGAGCGGCGGCCTCGAGCGCGTCGTCCTCGAGCGGATCGGAGCCGGAGCTGCTGACGACGAGCGCCGCCGCGATGGCGGCGCCGCGCTCGGCAGCGAGGCCGAGCAGAGTCGCGGTCTGCAGGTCGAAGGGGTCCCCGGCTCCGGCGCGGCCGTCGGCGGCCGACCCGCCCGCGTGCTCGCTCCCCGGGGGCGAGTGCGGGTGCGCGAGGCTGAGCAGCGCCACCGCCGGCCCCGCACCGGCGCCCACCAGGGCGTCGCTGAGGGCCCGGTCGGCCGCCGCCGGAGTGGTGCCCGGGGCGCCCGCGGTCGGCGGCCACGACCGAGGAGCCGAGCGGCAGCGAGCCGTCGGCGCTCGTGCAGCGTGCCGACCCGGATCGCGTGCGTCGAGCCCGGCGTCCAGCAGTTCGGCGAGCACGACCGCGGCACTGGGGCCGCCGATCCCGGTCGCCTGCACGGTCAGCTCGGCCCCGTCCGCGGTCTTGCCCCAATAGCCCCACAGCCCCCGGTGGTGGTTGGACATCCGCGGCTCGACCAGCAACTCCTGGGCGAGCAGCAGGGCCCGCGCCGGATCGCCGCAGAAGAGCGCCGCCCTGGCGGTCGGCGCCATCGGTCGCAGATAGGGGGGCACGGGCCGCAAGATAGGGAAGCGGCGCGCCGCGGCGCGGATCGACGGCCACCGCTCCGCCCGGGTCGGAGCGCACTAAGCTCCGTGCTCCGATGAGCGAGCCCGACAGAGCAGTCCCAAGGCGACTCCGACGCGGGTCGGCGACGCCCTGCGCAGCGCGGTCGAGCGCACGCTCGCCGCGACGGCCGGCTCGGCCCAGGAGACGCGGCAGCGGGCCCGCGAGCTGCTCGACGAGGTCGCGCGCCGCGGCGAGGCGGCTCGCGGCGAGCTCGGCCGGCGCCGCGATGCGGCTCGCGACGACCTCGCCCGCCGTGGCGAGGGCGCCTCGAATCGGCTCGCGGACGCGATCGCCGACCTGCGCGCGGTCTCGCGCGACGATCTTGGGCTCCTGAGCGAGCGGATCGGCGCTCATCGAGCGCCGGCTCGCCGACCTCGAGCGCGCCCTTCGGAGCGGCGGCCCCGAAGCCGGGACAGAGAGCGAAGAAGCGCTCTCCCAAGGGCCTCAAGGGGGTAAGTCTGAAGCTCAGCCTGAGGCTGAGGGTCGAGGGGAGACGGGCGCCGACGGGTGAGCGCGGGCCGGCGCATCGCGATCGCCGGCATCGCCGGCCACTGGGGGACGCGAGCTCGCGCGCCGGCTTGCCCGCGACCGGCGCGTCGAGCAGATCTTCGGGATCGACACGCGTGCGCCCGCGTCGACCTCGAGCGCACCGAGATGATCGAGGTCGACATCCGCAGCCCGGTGCTGAGCCGGCTGCTGCCCTCGACCGGCGTCGACACCGTCGTCCACTGCGGGATCGTCTGGTACCCGGAGCCGGACAAGCCGGCTGCGGGCGCTGCACGACATCAACGTGATCGGGACGCTGCAGCTGCTCGCCGCCTGCGAGAAGACCGCCGAGCTGGAGCGGGTCGTCGTCCGCGGCTCGGCCGCGATCTACGGCTGCGAGCCCGCGGCGCCGTCGTTCTTCACCGAGGAGATGGCGCGGAGTCTCCCGCTGCGGACGCGGTTCCAGCGCGACATCGGCGAGCTCGAGGCCTACTTCGAGAACTTCGCCCGCCGGCACGCCACGCTCAGCTGCTGCATGCTCCGCTACCAGCCCGAGCTCGGCGCCGACGTCGCGACGCCGCTCTCCCGCTACCTGTCGCTGCCGGTCGTCCCGACCCAGCTCGGCTTCGACCCGCGCCTGCAGCTGCTGCACGCCGACGACGCCACCGGGGCGCTGCTCGCGGCGACGCTCGGCCCGGTCCGCGGCGCCGTCAACGTCGCCCCGACCGGCTCGATCTCGCTGACCCGGGCCCTGCGCCTGCTCGGCCGGCCGCACGCTGCCGGTTCCCGCACCCGCTGTTCGGCCCGGCGCTGGCGCGCGCCGGCCGGCGGCTCGGCGTCGGCGGCCTCTACGGGGACGCGGTGCGGCTGCTCCGCTACGGCCGCGGCGTCGACAACCGGCGCCTGCGGGAGGAGCTCGGCTACGAGCCGCGCTTCGACGCGGTCGCCGCCGATCCGCGACTTCGCCGCGCGCAGCGGCGGGCGCGGCTCGCGCCGCTGCCGGGTCTCGGGGCGGCGCTCGGCCGGATCGCGGGGGAGCCGCGATGAGCGGCGCCGACACCGGCGGCGGGCGCCGAGCCGCGAGTCGATCGCCGGCGGTGTCGAGTTCCTGCGCGGCGTCCGACGCGGTTCGACGCCGGGCTCGATCCGCTGCTGGCCGCCGAGGGCGCCGCCGAGGCGCTGCCGCGGGCGCTGCGCGAGTCGATCGCCCGCATGGCCCGCCGCCTGCGCGGCGACTACCACGAGGACGAGTGGGGTTTCGACGAGGAGTTCGCCGAGGCCGCCTACCCGTTCTTCGAGTTCCTCTACGACCAGTGGTGGCGGGTCGAGGCGAGCGGGGTCGGCAACGTCCCCGCGCACGGCCGGGCGATGCTCGTCGCCAACCACGCCGGCTCGCTCTTCCCGTTCGACGCGTCGATGATCACCGGGGCGATCATGAAGCAGCACCCGCTGCCGCGCTGGCCCCGCTTCATGGTCCTCGACTGGGCCTTCTCGCTGCCGTTCGTATCGCGCCGTTCATGCGCAAGGTCGGCGGCGTCCCCGCGAGCCCCTTCAACGCGACCCGGATCCTCGAGTCCGACGGGCTGATGATGGTCTTCCCGGAGGGCGCGAAGGGCACCGGGCAAGCCGTTCGCGCGAGCGCTACCGGCTGCAGCGCTTCGGGCGCGGCGGCTTCGTCGAGATCGCGCTGCGCACGCGCTCGCCGATCGTCCCGATCGCGGTCGTCGGGTCCGAGGAGATCTACCCGATGCTCGGCGATGCCGGTCCGCTGTCGCGCGGGCGATCGGTGCGCCGTTCGTGCCGATCACGCCGACCTTCCCGTGGCTGGGCCCGCTGGGCCTGGTCCCGCTGCCGTCGCGGTGGCGGATCGAGTTCTGCGAGCCGATCGACGTCTCGCGCTAGCCGGCGGAGGCGGCCGACGACCGCCGGGTCGTCTTCGAGATCTCCGAGCAGGTCCGCGAGACGATCCAGCAGAAGCTCTACGAGAACCTCGTCAAGCGCGGATCGGCCTTCGTCTGAGAGCCGTCGGAGTCTGCGGGAAAATCGCGTGACGAACCACTTGACGCCCGTGGATACGGTGAGTAGATTGAGCCAATCAACACAAGGCAATAGGCCAGGAGTGCCTGCTGCCGGTGTCACCGGAGCTCAGGTGCACCGGAGGAGCGGACGCGAGGCGCAAGTCAGCGCCGCAGGCCGACGTTGCGGGCCGTGTGCCCGCTGAGGCGACGGGATCCAAAGGTGTCCGTCGCCTCCACGTACTGGCCGAGTGCGGGGCGTGCGAGCCGGTTCGTCCGAGCGCTCCGCGGTGCGGCCGGGTTGTGGAGCGGCGATGAGCGCCATGGGTCGGGAGGAGCAGATCTCGCTCGAGCGAGGCGGCGCGCCGCTCCGGCGTCCCGAGGATCGACCCTGAAGCGCTGGGCCGACCAGCGCGTGATGCCGCTCGACGGACGGGCGGTGGACCGCGCCGCCGCGGCCTCAGGCGCGCGTCGTGGCGCGGATGCGCGAGCGCGGCCACTCGCTGCGCGAGATCCGCGGCGCGGTCCGCGACGGGCGGCTCGCGTTCGGCTACGTCGAGGAGCTGCTGCCGACGCCGCGGCGCAGGGCCGCAGCCGCGGCGAGGTCGCCGCGCGAGCTCGGGCATCGAGGAGGAGCTGGTCGAGCGGATCATGACCCTGCTCGGCGTGCCGCTCGCCAACGCCGACCGGCTCACCGACGACGACATCGAGGCGCTCGCGGATCATCAAGCGCGTGCTCGACGACGGCTTCCCGCTCGTCGCGCTGCTGCAGCTGGTCCGCGTCTACGCCCAGTCGATGCGGCGGATCGCCGAGGCCGAGGTCCGGCTCTTCCACCTCTACGTACATGAGCCGATGATCAGCGACGGCGTGCCGGCGCTGGAGATGGCGGAGGAGATGGGCGGCCTCGCCGAGCGCCTGATGCCGGCGATGGCGCCGATCACCGAGTACGTCCACCGCCGCTACCTCGCCCACTACGTCGAGCAGGACGTGGTCGGCCACATGGAGGCCGACCTCGGCGCCCGGCGTCGCGGCGGCGACAACGTGTCGATGGCGTTCTGCTTCGTCGACCTGACCGGCTTCACGCGCTTCACCGAGGAGGAGGGAGACGAGCAGGCGCTGGACCTGATCGAGCGCTTCGTCGAGACGGTCGAGGCGACGCTGCCGGCGGAGGCGACGATCGTCAAGACGATCGGCGACGAGGTGATGATCGTCTCCTCCGACCCGGAGGTGCTGACCGAGTGGGCGGTCGGCTTTCTGACCCTGTTCCGCGAGCGACCGCGGCCGCGGACCGGCCTCCACTACGGCAGCGCCGTCTACCGCGACGGCGACTACTTCGGCGGCGACGTCAACCTCACCCACCGGATCGTCGCCCGGGCGCTCGCCGGCGAGGTGCTGGTGACCCGCGCCGGTCGTCGACGCAGATCGGCAGCTCCGAGTACCTCGGCCTTCGAGCCGATCGGCGAGGTCGAGCTCAAGGGCTTCCCCGAGCCCGTCGGAGCTGTTCGTCGCTCGCGCTCGATCGGCGCCTGAGCTGAGCGGCGCCACGTCCGCGCGCACGGCGCCGCCTCGGGGCCGCCTATGATCGCGCGCCGGTGAGGCGATGAGGGAATCCGAGGCGCTGGCCGAGTTCGCCGAGCCGCGTCGGCGCGCGAGGGCGGCTGCCGCGCGGCTCCGACGGCGTCGTGATGCTCTCCGGCGGCGCCGACTCCGCCGTGCTCGCCGCCGTCGCCGTGCAGCTGCTCGGCCCGCAGGCCGTCTACGCGATCCATCTCAACTACGGGCTGCGCGCGACGCCGGCGATGCGGGCGAGGAGGCGGCGCGGGCGCTGTGCGCGAAGCTGCGCATCGACCTCCACATCGAGCGCCCCCGAGCTCGGGGAGCGGCAACCTCCAGGCGCGCGCCCGCGAGGCCCGCTACGAGGCGGCCGAGCGGCTGCGCGCGAAGCTCGGCGCCGACTGGATCGCGACCGGGCACACCCGCACCGACGTCGCCGAGACGGTGCTCTACCGGCTCGCGGTCTCGCCCGGGCCGCGGGCGCTGCTCGGGCTGCGTCCGGCCAGCGGCCGGGTCGTCCGCCCGCTGCTCGGTCGCGGCCGCGAGCAGATCCGCGACGCTCGCCCGCGAGGCCGGGCTGCCGTTCGCCGACGATCCGACGCAACGCGAGCCCCGCGCTTCGCCCGCAACCGGATCCGCGCCGAGGTCGCTCCCGGTGCTGGAGCGAGATCGGCCCCGAGGTCGAGCGCAACGTCGCCGAGACCCACGCCGAGCTGATCGAGGAGCGCGGAGTGGCTCGTCGAGCAGGCTCGCGGCAGCGATCGCCGCCGCGGGCTGCGAAGGCGGCGCGCCGCTGCGCCACGAGGAGCTCGCGACGATGGCGCCGGCGCTGCGCCGGGCGGTGCTGACGGTGCTCGCCGAGCGCGCCTCGGCGGGACGGCCGGTTCGCATCGATCGCGCCCGCGCGGCGGCGATCCTGCGCCTGCTGCGCCGATCCGGAGGGCGGCGAGATCGAGCTCGGCCGCGGCCTGCGCGCGATCTGCGAGGCCGGGCACGGTGCGCTTCGCGACCGCGGGGTCCGAGGCAGCTCCGGATCCGGTCCGGCCTCGACGATCCCCGGACGCGCCCGCTACGGGGACTGGGAGATCACGGCCGAGATCAGCGCGCCGGCCCGTCGAGCCGCGCGGGCCCGGAGCTGGCGACGCTCGACGCCGCGCGAGCTCGGCGACGAGGTCGAGATCCGCTGCTGGCGCGAGGGCGACCGGATCCGCCCGCTCGGCCTCGGCGGCAGCAAGACCCTGCAGGACCTGTTCACCGACAGCGGCGTGCCGCGCTCGCTGCGCCGCCGGCTGCCGGTGCGTCGGTCGCGGGCGAGCGCATCGCCTGGGTCGCGGGCGTCGCCGTCTCCGAGGAGTTCCGCCTCGGCGGCCGAGCGCGCTCCCGTGGCCGTGATCAGCGCCGCGCCGTGCGGCCGGCTGAGCTCCGGCGCGCGGACCGGCCGGGCGACTCGCCCGGGGGGCGCCCTAGACTGCGCGCGCTGCATGAGCCGGCGCCGACTGCCAGCAGCCGAGCGCGATCGGCGAGACGCTCGTCTCGAGCGAGGCGCTGCACGCCCGGATCGCCGAGCTCGCAGCCGAGATCGATCGCGACTACGCGGGATCGCGACCTCGTCCTGGTCGGCGTGCTCAAGGGCGCGGTGATGTTCATGGCCGACCTGATGCGGGCGCTGTCGGCCCCCTGCGAGGTCGACTTCATGGCCGTCTCCAGCTACGGCTCGGCGACCGACTCCAGCGGCGTCGTCCGGATCCTCAAGGACCTCGACACCTCGATCGAGGGCCGCGACGTCCTGATCGTCGAGGACATCGTCGACTCCGGGCTGACCCTGCACTACCTGCTCCGCAACCTGCGGGCCCGCGACCCGCGCTCGCTCGAGGTCTGCGCGCTGCTGACCAAGCCCGAGCGGCGCCGGGTCGAGCTGCCGATCCGCTACGTCGGCTTCGAGATCCCGGACCGGTTCGCGATCGGCTACGGGCTCGATCACGCCCAGCGCTACCGCAACCTCGACTACGTCGCCGTGCTCGAGCAGTGAGAGGCCCGTCTGCGCGGCTGCGCTCCAGGCGTGCGGGCGGGCAGGACCACCCTGGTACGCTGAGCATAGTCCGCAGCGCAGGGTTTTCCCTTGCACATGCGGATTTCCGACCTTGAACAAGAACGCTCAAAACTCTCCCGCGGCCCCGGAGGGCCGGGCCGACCGATGAAGCGGATCTCCCGCAGCGGCGCGCTGGTCCCGATCCTGATCGTGATCGTGCTCGCGTTCTTCGCGCAGAAGATCATCTCGCCGTCCGCCGAGCGAGGACAAGCCGACCTACTCGGAGTTCATCGCGCAGATCAACACCGACGCGGGCGCCGGCGAAGATCGAGTCGGTCGACGATCAAGACCAACGACAACACGCATCGACGTCGTCGAGACCGACGGGACCGAGTTCTCGACCGGCTACCCGGACAACACCGAGGAGCAGCTGGTCAACACGCTCGAGCAGCCAAGACATCGAGACCACGCGTCGAGGGCAAGGGCGGCTCCTCCTTCCTCGGCCTGCTCACCTACATCCTGCCCTTCGTCCTGATCTTCGCGTTCTGGATCTTCCTGATGAACCAGATGCAGGGCGGCGGCTCGCGGGTCATGAACTTCGGCAAGTCGCGGGCGAAGCGGATGTCGGTCGACGCTCCGAAGATCACCTTCCGCGACGTCGCCGGCGCCGACGAGGCCGTGCAGGAGCTGCACGAGATCAAGGAGTTCCTCGAGAACCCGAAGAAGTTCCAGTCGCTCGGCGCCCGGATCCCGAAGGGCGTGCTGCTCTACGGCCCGCCGGGCACCGGCAAGACCCTGCTCGCGCGCGCCGTCGCCGGCGAGGCGGGCGTGCCCGTTCTTCTCGATCTCCGGCTCGGACTTCGTCGAGATGTTCGTCGGCGTCGGCGCCAGCCGCGTCCGCGACCTCTTCGAGCAGGCGAAGCAGAACTCCCCCTGCATCATCTTCATGGACGAGATCGACGCCGTCGGCCGCCACCGCGGCGCCGGCATGGGCGGCGGTCACGACGAGCGCGAGCAGACGCTGAACCAGCTCCTCGTCGAGATGGACGGCTTCGAGATGAACGACAACATCATCCTGATCGCGGCCACCAACCGGCCCGACATCCTCGACCCGGCGCTGCTCCGCCCGGGCCGCTTCGACCGCCAGATCGTCGTCGACCGCCCCGACCGCAAGGGCCGCAAGAAGATCCTCGAGGTCCACACCCGCGGCAAGCCGCTCGCCGGCGAGCATCGACCTCGACGCGCTCGCCGGCCAGACCCCGGGCTTCACCGGCGCCGACCTCGCGAACCTGATCAACGAGTCGGCGCTGCTGACCGCCCGCAAGGGCAACCGCGAGATCACGATGGTCGAGCTCGAGGAGGGGATCATGCGCGTGATCGCCGGCCCCGAGAAGAAGACCCGGGTGATGAGCGAGAAGGAGCGGCTGATCACCGCCTACCACGAGATGGGCCACGCGATCGTCGGCCACGTGCTGCCGAACTGCGACCCGGTCCACAAGGTCTCGATCATCAGCCGCGGCCAGGCGCTCGGCTACACGATCAGCCTGCCGACCGAGGACAAGTTCCTGACCACCCGCGCCGAGCTCGCCGACACGATGGCGATGACCCTCGGCGGCCGCGCGGCCGAGGAGATCGTCTTCAGCGAGATCACGACCGGCGCCTCGAACGACCTCGAGAAGGTGACCGCAGACCGCGAAGCAGATGGTGATGCGCTACGGCATGTCCGAGCGGCTCGGCCCGCGCGTCTTCGGCCACGACCGCAGCCAGCCCTTCCTCGGTCGCGACATGGGCTCCGAGCCCGACTACTCGGACGAGATCGCGCGCGAGATCGACGACGAGATCCGCCGCGTCGTCGAGGAGGCCCACCAGACCGCCAAGGACATCCTCACCGAGCGTCGCGACGAGCTCGACACGGATCTCGAAGATCCTGCTCGAGCGCGAGACGATCGACGCCAAGCAGTTCGTCGCGCTGCTCGACGGGGCCTCCGAGGAGGAGGTCTTCGGCTCCGACGAGGACGAGGGCTCCGAGCGACGGCCCGAGACGCCCGCCGAGGCCGAGAACGGCACCGGCCGCGAGGGCTCGCGGCCGACGCCGCGGCCCCGCCCCGGCTTCGCCGGCGGTTCGGCGGACTGAGTCTCGCGGGCTGACGCGCCGCTGCTCGGCGTCGTCCCTCGGTCACGTGGCGCTGCCACGCTCCCTCGCTCCTCCTTGATCAGCGACGCCTCAGCCTCGCGAGACCTGGAGTCGGGATCAGCACCCAGCCTGGCTCGGGCTTCCGTCTCGCTCGTGGGCGGTCGCTCGACTGGTTCAATCCCGGCTATGGCCCGCGTCCTTCTCATGGGGATCGTCAACGTGACCCCGGACTCGTTCTCCGACGGCGGCGTGTTCCTCGACCCGGAGGCGGCGATCGCGCACGGGCGCGAGCTGCTCGGCGAGGGGGCCGAGATCCTCGACGTCGGCGGCGAGTCGACCCGGCCCGGCGCGGCGGCGGTCGGCGCCGAGGAGGAGATCGGCGCGGGTGCGTGCCCGTGATCGAGGCGCTGGCGCCGGCGAGGCGCGCCGTCTCCGTCGACACCTCGAAGGCGACGGTCGCAGCGGCGCGCGATCGACGCCGGCGCGCGCGATCGTCAACGACGTCACCGCGCTCGGCGACCCGCGAGATGGCGTCGCTCTGCGCCGAGCGCGAGCGTCGGCCTGATCCTCATGCACATGCAGGGCACGCCGCGGACGATGCAGGAGAACCCGACGCTACGACGACGTCGTCGCCGACGTCCGGCCTTCCTGGCCGCGCGGATCGAGCGCGGCGCTCGCCGCCGGCGTTGCGCGAGGAGCGGATCTGGATCGACCCCGGGATCGGCTTCGGCAAGACGGTCGAGCACAACCTCGAGCTGATCGCGCCGGCTCGGCGAGCTGCGCGAGCTCGGGCGGCCGATCGTGCTCGGCGCCTCCCGCAAGAGCTTCCTCGGCAAGCTCACCGGCCGCGAGGTCGGCGAGCGGCTCGGCGGCTCGATCGCGGCGGCGCTTGCTCGGGCGTCGAGGCCGGCGCCGACGGTCTCCGCGTCCACGACGTCGCCGCCGACCCGCGACGCGCTGGCGCTGCAGGAGGCGATCGCGGGCGTCGGCCCGCTCGCCGGACGATGGGTTCGGAGTGAGCGAGCACGTCTGGATCGAGCTGCGCGGGCTGCGGGTGCTGGCGCGGATCGGCGTCAGCGACGCCGAGCTCGAGGTCGAGCGGCGCGCTGCTGATCGACGTCGACCTGATCCCGGCCTCGTGCGGAGCCACGCGCAGCGACGAGATCGCCGAGACGGTCGACTACTCGGCGGTCGCGGCCACCGCCGAGCGGCTCGCGCGCGAGCAACCGCACCGGACGCTCGAGCGGCTCGCCGCGCGGATCGCGGACGAGCGTCGCTGGCCGGCGCCGATTGCGCCGAGGTCGGGGTGCGGGTCGCCAAGCCGGACCCGCCGATGCCGCAGGCCGTCGACGCCGTCGCGGTCCGCGTCGCCCGCACCGCCGGGCGATGAGCGTCGCCCCGGGATCCGCGCAGCGCGTCGGCTACCTCGGGCTCGGCTCCAACCTCGGCGACCGCCGCGGTCACCTCGTTGCTGCGCTCGCCGGCCTGGCGGCGGCGCGGGATCGAGGTTCGTCGCGTCTCCTCCCTGTACGAGACCGGCGCCCTACGGCGACTACGAGGGCCCGCAGCCCGACTTCCTCAATGCGGTCGCCGAGATCGCGACGACGCTCCGCCGCGCGAGCTGCTCGGCCTCTGCAAGGACCTCGAGGCGGAGCGGGGCCGCGACTTCGACGCGCCCCGGCACGGCCCGCGCCCGCTCGACCTCGACGTGCTCCTGCTCGGCGAGCTCGTGGTCTCCGAGCCGGGGCTGCGGATTCCGCACCCGGGCTCGGCGAGCGCCGCTTCGTGCTCGAGCCGCTGCTCGAGCTGGAGCCGGAGCTGGCCCTGCCGGACGGCGAGTCGCTGGCGGCCGAAGCTGGCCGCGTGCGCGGATCAGGAGGTGGCGGCGGCGGGGGCAGCTGAGCTGGCGCTTCCACTCGCCGGGCAGCGCCGCCGGCGCGTAGCCGGGGTAGTCCGGCACGAGCCGCAGCGCGTAGTCGGCGACCGGACGTCCCTCGAGTGCCGGCCGGACGTCGTCGAGGGTCATCAGCAGCCGCACCGAGGTAGCGATCTGGTAGTCGGCGACGTTGGGCTTCGCGCCCCCGATCACGCCGTCGGCGAGCAGCCGGTCGGCCTCGTCGAGGATCGCGGGCAGCTGCTCGAGGTCGCTGCGGACCGCCTCGTCGGTGCCGTTGTTGAAGCGCTTCGAGAGGTAGACGAGCGGGCGCTGCGGTCTTCGCCGCCAGGCCGACCGGAATCCCGAGCCGGGCGCCCTCGAGGTAGCTGCGCCGCCCGCGGGGGTCGCGGCTGAGCACGTTCCAGATGATCCGCCGGGGGATCGGCTGCAGGACCTCGTCGCCCCAGCGCTCGGCGGCCTCGACCCGCGGCGCGCTGCTCGGGGTCGGCTGGAAGCAGAGGCGGCTCGGGCGCGGCCTCCTCGAGCGCCCGGGCGATCGCCCCGGTGCCCTGGATCCGCGCGCCGTCGAGAATCAGAGCGCGGGACGGTGACGCCGCGGAAGCCGGCCGCGCGCAGGACGCCCTTCGAGACCACCGGGACCAGGTCGACGCGGCGGTAGGGGATGCCCTTCAGCTCGAGCATCAGCCGCGCGCCGATCGAGGGGTGCGAGCCGGGGATCACGAACAGGGTCGCCTTCATCGGTCGCGATCGCTATCCGGAGCGCGCATACGTCGCCGACGCCGAGGCCCATAACCTTTCGGCGATGCTGCTCGCGGTCGACATCGGCAACACCCAGACCCACATCGGATTCTTCGAATCCGGCGCCGAGCTCAGCCGACAGCTGGCGACTCGGCGACGGATGCGGCCGTCACCTCCGACGAGCTCGGGATCACGCTGCTCGGCCGTGCTCGAGGCGGCGGGCAAGGAGGCCGGCGACATCGAGGGCGTGATCGTCTCGACGGTCGTTCCCCGGCTCGGCCCGGCCTACGAGCGGACTCTCCGAGCGGCTATCTCGGCGCGCCGCAGCTGCTCGTCGGGCCCGAGCTGCGCAGCGGCATGCCGATCCGGATCGACAACCCGCTCGAGCTCGGCTCCGACCGGCTCGTCAACGCGATCGCCGCCTACGAGCGCTTCGGCTCCGCCTGCGTCTCGGTCGACTTCGGCACCTCGATCAACTTCGACGCCGTCTCCGGCGGCAGGCGAGTACCTCGGCGGCGCGATCGCCCCCGGGCTCGAGGTCTCGATCCAGGCCCTCGTCGGCCGCGCCGCGAAGCTGCCCCAGATCGACCTCGCCGACCCCGGGCGCGCGATCGGCAGGGGCACGACGGAGGCGATCAAGTCGGGCTTCGTCTACGGCTTCGCCGGCCTCATGGACGGGGTCGCCGGCGCGGATGGCCCACGAGCTCGGTGACGACGTCTCCTTCGTCGCGACCGGCGGGCAGGCGGAGCTGATCGTGCCCTACTGCAAGACGATCGACGCCGTCGACGACTCACCTGACCCTGACCGGGCTGCGACTGATCTGGGAGCGGAACCAGTGAGCGTGCAGCCGCCGCTGACCGAGCCGTTCCGGATCGGCGACGTCGAGATCGCGAACCGGGTGCTGCTCGCGCCGCTCGCGGGAATCGGCAACTGGTTCGTCCGCAGCCAGGCGCGCCGCCACGGTGCCGGGCTCGCGGTCTCCGAGATGGTCTCCAGCCACGCCGTCCACCACCGCAACGAGCGCACGATGCGGGAGCTGCTCGTGATCCGTCCCGACGAGCACCCGGTCTCGATGCAGCTCTTCGGCGCCGATCCCGAGGTGATGAGCGAGCGCGGCGGCAACGGTGGCGGCGGCCGGCGCCGACCTGATCGACCTCAACATGGGCTGCCCGGTCCGCAAGGTCTGCAAGACGGGCGCGGGTGCGGCGCTGATCGCCGATCCGGACCTCGCGGTCGAGGTGCCCCGGCGGCGCGTCGAGGGGGCGGCGGGCAAGCCGGTGACCGTGAAGCTGCGCTCCGGGCTGGAGGCCGGTGACCGCTCCGGCGTCGACGTCGCCGCACGGCTCGCGAACGAGGCCGGCGCCGCGGCGGTCGGCTATGCACCCGCGCCCGGCGACCGTTCAGCACAAGGGTCGGCCCGGACTACGGACTCGTGCGGGAGCTGCTCGAGCGCGTCGAGGTGCCCGTGATCGTCTCCGGCGGTCTTCGCAGCGCCGAGCGTGCCCGCCGCGCCTATGAGGAGTCCGGCGCCGACGCGGTGATGATCGCGCGCGGCTCGCTCGGCTACCCGTGGATCTTCGAGGAGCTCACGGGCCGGCGGGAGGCGCCGCCGGAGCCGCGAGGAGATCGTCGCCGAGTTGCTCTGGGTCATCGATCGGGCCGAGGAGCACCTCGGCGAGCGGGCGGGTCGCTACCTGCGCAAGTTCTACCCCTGGTATCTGGAGCGGCTCGAGGTCGGCCGTCGCGAAGCGGACGCTTTCCAGCGCGTCGAGTCCTTGGATGAGGTCAGGGAGATGGTGCGGGCGCTCGCCGTCGCCGGCGAGCGGGAGCAGCCCTCCCTCGCCGCGGCCTCCTGAGCCACCCCGTAGAGGGCCGTCGGGACCCACCGAAACGGGTGAGTTCCCCCCGCTTGACGCGCGAAACGCCATTGCTATAGTTCCGCGCCTTCAACGCCCGCAGCGACCCCGGAAACCGGGGTTGCAGAGCGGGCGATTTGCAGTCTCTGGGGCGCTCTGGAGAGGGAAGCGCGCCCGTCAACAGGCAGAGGAAGGTTTCAGAAGTGGCCCGTGAATCACTGATCACACCGGAAGGCCTAGAGAAGCTCAAGGAGGAGCTCGACGTTCTACAGACGATCCGCCGACGGGAAGTCGCGGAGCGGATCAAGGAAGCACGCGAGTTCGGCGACATCGCCGAGAACTCCGAGTACGACGACGCCAAGAACGAGCAGGCGATGCTCGAGCAGAAGATCGCGCAGATGGAGGAACGGATCCGGCGCGCGACCGTCATCGACAGCAAGGACATCGACACGACCGCCGTCCAGGTCGGGGTCCAGGTGCACGTCAAGGACGAGAAGACCGGCGACTCGCGCAAGTTCCAGATCGTCGGTTCGGCCGAGTCGAACCTCGCCGAGGGCCGGCTCTCGCACGAGTCCCCGATCGGCCGCGCCCTGATCGGCCACAAGCGCAACGACGTCGTCACCGTCGAGGTCCCCCGCGGTCCGAAGCGCAAGCTCAAGATCACCAAGATCGATACCGCCTGACGTCGGCGGCGGGCCGGGAGCCCGCTGCTCTGCGTCCCGCTTCGCTCACGTGCGGAGCACGCTCGCTCAGCGCTCCTTGATCAGCGAGCTCCCGGCCTCGCCGTGAGGGAGTGACGGCCCCGCGCTCAACGCTCCTTGATCAGCGAGCTCCCGGCCTCGCCGTGAGGAGTTGACGCCCGGCGGCGGTGAGCTGGGAGGTTGACGCCCGGGCGGGTCTCGGGCTTGGTCCTCGGCCGGGTCCGCTCCCGTGGGGGAAAGAAGGTGGGGCCCGACGCCGGCGGGAGCCGCATGCGACGGCGGCGCCTCCCCTCCGGTGGGCGCTTGACCGCCTTTGGGCACCGAGGGAGGGAGGCGGAAGGGGGAGGGAAGCGCAAGGGAGGGCCGCGCCCGCGGTGGGAACGCACAAACGTCGGGGACGTCCGCTTGGGCCGGGAGGTGTCCGACGTTCATGCGCCCAGAACGCACAAACGTCGGGGACGTCAGAGCAGCGCAGACGTCCTCGACGTTCTTTGCCCAGATCTGGTGTCTCGGCCCCCCGTCAGAGGCCGAGGACTCCCACCGGCCCACCTCCCTCACTGCCCTCGCACCGCCACGCCCTTTCGCCGGCGGCGCCGTGCGCGCGGCGTCAACGCACAAACGTCGGGGACGTCCGCTTGGGCGGTGAGGTGTCCGACGTTCATGCGCCCAGAACGCACAAACGTCGGGGACGTCAGAGCAGCGCAGACGTCCTCGACGTTCTTTGCCCACATCTGGTGTCTCGGGCCCCCGTCAGGGAGCCGAGGGCTCCCGCCGGCCCACCTCCCTCGCTGCCCTCGCACCGCCACGCCCCTCCGCCGGCGGCGCCGTGCGCGCGGCGTCAACGCACAAACGTCGGGGACGTCCGCTTGGGCGGGGAGGTGTCCGACGTTCATGCGCCCAGAACGCACAAACGTCGGGGACGTCAGAGCAGCGCAGACGTCCTCGACGTTCTTTGCCCACATCTGGTGTCTCGGGCCCCGTCAGAGGCCGAGGACTCCCACCGGCCCACCTCCCTCACTGCCCTCGCACCGCCACGCCCCTCCGCCGGCGGCGCCGGGCGCGCGGCCGGGCACTGCGCCCGCGCCCAGCTCCTACTCGTCGAGCTGCAGGTCCATCAGCGCCACGTCGAGGATCTGGCCGAACTTCTCGCCGGCGCGGCGCTGGGTGCCGATCGGCTCGAAGCCGAGCGAGCGGTGCACGCCCATGCTGATCGGGTTCGCCTCGACGATCCGCGCGAGCAGCGTCCCGGCTCCGGTGGAGGGAGCGAGCTCGACGACGGCGCCGAGCAGCGCTCGGCCGTAGCCCTTGCCGCGGTGCTTGCGGTCGACGTAGACGGAGACCTCGGCGGTGCGCGCGTACGCCCCGCGCGGCGACCACTGGGAAAGGGAGCTCCAACCCACGACCTCGCCGTCGAGCTCGCCGACGAGTACGGGGTAGCGCTCGGGCCGGTCGAGGAGCCAGCCGTCGTCGACGCCGAGCCGCCGCGGCTCGGTGTCGAAGGTGTTGACGCCGCCCGTGACCTCGTGGTTGTAGATCTCGAAGATCCGCTCCAGGTCGTCGGCGATGGCACGGCGGATGCGCAGCTCCGGGGGCTCGCTCATCCCGGAAGCGTAGATCCGAGCGCCTCGCCGTCCGCCGCCGCCATTCGGTGGACGGAAGCGGTGCCGGGTGAACCCCTTCGGGTCCACTAGGCTGGCTCGCCGCGGATGAGCGAGAAGGAGACAGAGTCGGCGTCCGAGGACGAGCAGCGGTCGAGCGAGACCGAGAGCTCGTTGATCGCCGAGCGCCGTGCGAAGGCCGAGCGGCTGCGCGAGGCCGGCCTCGACCCCTACCCGCACTCCTACCCCGGGCGCACCGACATCGCCGAGGTCCGGGCCGCGCACGAGGGCCTCGCCGACGGTGAGGAGACCGATGTCTCCTATCGCGTCGCCGGCCGTATCGTCGGGAAGCGGGGGATGGGCAAGGCGGCCTTCCTCGACCTTCGCGACGGCTCCGGCCAGATCCAGCTGCAGTCGCGCTCCGACGTGCTCGGCCCCGAGGGGCACGAGCTGCTGCTGATGATGGACATGGGCGATCACGTCGGGGTCGATGGGACGGTCTTCAAGAGCCGCCGCGGCGAGCTCAGCCTGCGCGTCACCGCCTGGCAGCCACTCGCCAAGAGCCTGCGCCCCCTGCCGGACAAGTACCACGGGCTCACCGACGTCGAGGCGCGCTACCGGCAGCGCGAGCTCGATCTCATCGCCAACCCCGAGGTGCGCCGCGTCTTCATCGTCCGCGCCAAGGTGATCGCCGAGATCCGCCGCCGGCTCGACGCCGCCGGCTTCATCGAGGTCGAGACGCCGGTGCTGCAGCCGATCTACGGCGGCGCGCTGGCGCGCCCGTTCACGACCTACCACAACGCCCTCGACCGGGACTTCTATCTGCGGATCGCGACGGAGCTGTATCTGAAGCGCTGCATCGTCGGCGGCATCGACCGGGTCTACGAGCTCGGCAAGGACTTCCGCAACGAGGGCATCAGCCCCAAGCACAACCCCGAGTTCACGATGCTCGAGTGGTACGAGGCGTACGCCGACTACGACGACAACGCCGAGCGCCTCGAGCAACTCGTCGCCGGCGTCGCCGAGGCGGCGATCGGGACGACGAAGCTCGAGCGCGACGGCGCCGAGATCGACCTCGCGCCGCCCTGGCGGCGGACGACGCTGACCGAGGTCATCCGCGAGCACGCCGGCGTCGACATATCCACCCGGCCCTCGCGCGAGGAGCTTGCCGCAGCGCTCGGGACCGAGCCCGAGTCCGATCAGGGGTGGGGAAAGCTCGTCGACATGGTCTTCTCGAAGCTCGTCGAGCCGAAGCTGATCGAGCCGACCTTCGTCCGCGACTACCCGGTCGAGCTCTCGCCCTTCGCCAAGGACCACAGGACCGAGTCCGGGCTCGTCGAGCGCTGGGAGGCCTTCCTCGGGGGCGTCGAGATCTCCAACTCGTTCACCGAGCTCAACGACCCCGACGAGCAGCGGCGGCGCTTCGAGATGCAGGCCGAGGAGCTTGCCCGCGGCGACGTCGAGGCGCAGCCGCACGACGAGTCGTTCCTGCGCGCGCTCGAGCAGGGGATGCCGCCGACGGGCGGCGTCGGCCTCGGCATCGACCGCCTCGTGATGCTGCTCACGGGTGCCGCGAGCCTGCGCGAGGTGGTGCTCTTCCCGGCGATGCGGGACTGAGCCGCCCTCCTGAAGCGACGTTCAATTCACGAAACGTGTCCCGGTTGATCGCCCGACTTGCGGCGGCGTAGGTTCGGCGCGCCGCCGGCTTCGGCGGCAAAACCGGACGGCGAGGCCGCGCCGGGGGGCGAGGGGGGTCGCCGTCAGAACAGACGAGGGAGATCCAATGGTCAAGACCAGGCTGGCCCGCCTCCGGGGAGGGCTCACCTACGCGAACGTGATGTCGACGATCGCCGTCTTCGCGCTGCTCGGCGGCGGCGCCTACGCGGCGAAGCAGAAGATCGACACGAAGGACATCAAGAACAAGGCGGTCACCAACGGCAAGATCGCGAAACAGACGATCAAGTCGAATCGGATCCGGAACGACAAGGGGGTCAAGGGCATCGACGTCAAGGACGGATCGCTCAGCGGCGCCGACATCGTCGATGGCGGCCTGACCGGCGTGGACGTCGCCGACCACTCGCTGTCCGGGGCGAAGCTCGCCCCGAGCGAGCAGTTCCACGTCGTTGGCACCGCCGGCGAGCCGGCGTTCGGCAACGGTGGCGAGGGCGACTGCACGTGGAGCGACGCCACGTCTTCGATCGCCGGGCTTTCCCCGGTCGCGTTCCGGAAGACGAGCCTCGGCTACGTGGAGCTGTCGGGCATCCCCGTCGCCGAGGAGCACGCGGGCGTGGGTGACGAGGAGTGCGGCTCGACCTCGCCCGAGCCGGATGACTCCCTGGAGGACGGGGCCGTCTTCACGCTTCCTCCTGCCTACCGGCCGCAGAAGGCAGTCCTGCTCGGGAGCGCGAGCGGGGCGGTGCTGATCGCGGGCACGAGCCCGATCACGATCCCGTCGTCGGGCACGGTGCCCGCCGGCACGGTGATCGCGTCCGGGGCCAGCCCGGGGGCCGGTATCCCCCTGCAGAACATCTCGTTCCCGGCCGCCAGCGCGCAGGCGTACGCTCGGCACCCGGCGGCCGCGAGCCCGCGCGCAGCGACCGGGGCGGAGGTGAAGGAGCTCCTCGGCCTGTAGCTCCGAGCGCATCCGGAAGGGGTCTGGCCGTCCAACCGGGCGGCCAGGGCCCCGACCGGGTTCGCCCTCGCGTCGACCGCGCCGGGCGGCTCCGCGAGCGGTCGTACGCCGCAAGCTCCGGGAAACGCCCTTCGGGCGCCGACCGGACCCCTTCGGTCGGACTGCACGCATCTCTATACTGCGACCTCCGCGCAAACGACACCGGAGGTCTCGTCCCACTCGGCAATCAGCAGCCGACCAACAGGAACCAGGCCGCCGGTGCTGCGGCGTTCCTCGAAGGGGGCTCAAGAGTCCGACCTCCGGGGCCGAGATACTGACCAGCTACAACTTCAGGCAGATGTTCGAACGATTCACAGAGAGGGCCCGTCAGGTCGTAGTCCTCGCGCAGGAGGAAGCGCGGACCCTCAAGCACAACTACATCGGCACCGAGCACATCCTGCTCGGCCTGCTCCGCGAGGAGGAGGGCCTCGCAGCACGGGTGCTCGAGTCGCTCGACATCACCGTGGAGCGCGTCCGCGCCCAGGTCGTCCGCATCGTCGGCTCCGGCGAGGAGGTCACCTCAGGGCAGATCCCGTTCACCCCGCGCGCCAAGAAGGTGCTCGAGCTTGCATTGCGCGAGGCCCTCAGCCTCGGCCACAACTACATCGGCACCGAGCACATCCTGCTCGGCCTCGTGCGCGAGAACGAGGGCGTCGCCGCCCGCATCCTGCTCGACTTCGACGCCGACTCGGAGAAGATCCGCAACGAGGTCATCCGCATGCTCTCCGGCCCCGGCGGCCGTCGCCAGGGCTCGAGCTCGTCGGGCTCCTCCTCCGGCTCCGGCGAGGGCAAGAAGTCCTCGAAGCTGCTCGACCAGTTCGGCCGCAACCTGACCAAGCTCGCCGACGACGGCAAGCTCGATCCCGTGATCGGTCGTGAGATCGAGATCGAGCGGATCATGCAGATCCTCGCCCGCCGCCAGAAGAACAACCCGGTGCTGCTGGGCGAGCCCGGCGTGGGCAAGACGGCCGTCGTCGAGGGTCTCGCCTCCCGGATCGTCTCCGGCGAGGTGCCCGACCTGCTCCGCAACAAGCAGATCTACACGCTCGACCTCGCCGCCCTCGTGGCCGGCTCCAAGTACCGCGGCGAGTTCGAGGAGCGCCTGAAGAAGGTGATGAAGGAGATCACCCAGCGCGGCGACATCATCCTCTTCATCGACGAGCTCCACAACCTCGTCGGCGCCGGCGCCGCCGAGGGCGCGATCGACGCCGCCTCGATCCTGAAGCCGGCCCTCGCCCGCGGCGAGCTGCAGACGATCGGCGCGACGACGCTCGACGAGTACCGCAAGTACCTGGAGCGCGACTCGGCGCTCGAGCGCCGCTTCCAGCAGGTCAAGGTCGACCAGCCGTCGGTCGAGCAGACCGTGCAGATCCTCGAGGGCCTGCGCGACCGCTACGAGCAGCACCACCGCGTCAAGATCAGCGACGAGGCGCTGCACGCCGCCTCCGACCTCGCCGACCGCTACATCTCCGAGCGCTTCCTGCCCGACAAGGCGATCGACCTGATCGACGAGGCCGCCTCGCGCCTGCGGATCAAGTCGATGAGCCAGCCGCCCGTCTACCGCGAGCTCGAGGACGAGATCGAGGAGACGCGGCGCGCCAAGGAGGCCGCGATCGAGGCCCAGGAGTTCGAGAAGGCCGCCAACCTGCGCGACACCGAGCGCCAGCTCACCTCGAAGAAGCGCGAGCTCGAGGAGGAGTGGAGCTCAGGCGAGGAGGGCACCCGCCCGGTCGTCGGCGAGGAGGAGATCGCCGACATCGTCTCGATGTGGACCGGCATCCCCGTCTTCAAGCTGACCGAGGCCGAGACCAAGAAGCTGGTCGAGATGGAGTCCGAGCTGCACAAGCGCGTGATCGGCCAGGACGTCGCGATCAGCGCCGTCTCGAAGGCGATCCGCCGCACCCGCGCCGGGATCAAGGATCCGAAGCGCCCCGCCGGCTCGTTCATCTTCCTCGGCCCCTCGGGCGTCGGCAAGACCGAGCTCGCGCGGACGCTGGCCGAGTTCCTGTTCAGCGACGAGGACGCGATGATCCGCATCGACATGTCCGAGTACATGGAGAAGCACGCGGTCTCGCGGCTCGTCGGCTCTCCTCCCGGCTACGTCGGCTACGACGAGGGCGGCCAGCTGACCGAGGCCGTGCGTCGCAAGCCGTACTGCGTGCTGCTGCTCGACGAGATCGAGAAGGCGCACCCGGACGTCTTCAACATCCTCCTGCAGATCCTCGAGGACGGCCGGCTGACCGACAGCCAGGGCCGCACGGTCGACTTCCGCAACGCGATCGTGATCATGACCTCGAACGTCGGCGCCCAGGACATCGCCCGCAACACGCCGCTCGGCTTCGCCGTCACCGACGAGATGGGCACGACCTACGACGAGATGAAGAAGCGGATCATGGGCGACCTGAAGAAGGTCTTCCGCCCCGAGTTCCTGAACCGGATCGACGAGGTGATCGTCTTCCACAAGCTGAGCCGCGACGAGATCAAGGAGATCGTCGACCTGCTGGTCGGCCGGGTCAAGGCCCAGGTCTCCGAGCACGAGCTGCAGCTCGATCTGCGACGAGCCCGCGAAGGACCTGCTCGTCGACAAGGGCTGGGACCCGTCGATGGGCGCCCGGCCCGCTGCGCCGCGCGATCCAGCGCTACATCGAGGACCCGCTCGCCGACGAGGTGCTGAAGGCCGGCCCCGACCCGATCGAGCCGGGCACGACGGTGCATGGTCGAGCGCGACGAGAAGGGCGACGAGGAGGACCAGCCGCTGAGCCTGACGCTGATCAAGCCGAAGAAGCCGCGCAAGCGCAAGAAGAAGGACGGCGACGAGAAGGAGCCCGTCGGCGTCGGCGCCAAGCAGCCCGCACCGCGAGCTCCCCGAGGGCTCCGGCGACGGCGGCAGCCGCGGCTCCAGCGACGGCGGCGACGCCGCCGCCTCAGCCGAGGCGGGTTGACCGGCCGGCGGTCGCACCGCCCAGCCTCTGATGCCCGGGCCGCCGCGCGCGATGGACCTCGACCTGCGGCTGCCCGTGACCGCCTCCGGCGCGCCTGATCAGCGCCCGGTGTCCGGCTTCGCTTAGGTTGGAGGAGGATGCGATCGGACGGCAGCGGCGATGAGCGGCGACGGCTCGAACGGCAGCGGTTCGCGCCCGTCCACCGACGTCGACCCGCAGGAGACGCGCGAGTGGCTCGAGGCGCTCGACGCCGTCATCGCCGCCGACGGGCCCGAGCGGGCCGAGCAGCTGCTCGAGCCGCGTCGGTCGGCGAGGCGCACCGCCGCGGGGCCGCGATCGAGACGCAGCGGGCCGACCCCGTACGTCAACACGATCCCGCCGGAGGACGAGCCCGAGCTCCCGGGCGACCCCGCGCTCGAGCGCCGGGTCCGCTCGCTGATCCGCTGGAACGCGATCGCGATGGTCCTGCGGGCCAACGCCGAGTCCTCGGAGCTCGGCGGCCACATCGCCACCTACCAGTCGGCGGCGCGTGCTCTACGAGATCGGCTTCAACCACTTCTGGCACGCGCCCTCGCGACGAGCACGGCGGCGACCTCGTCTACATCCAGGGCCACTCGCTCGCCCGGGCATCTACGCCCGCTCGTTCCTCGAGGGCCGGCTCAGCGAGGAGCAGATGCGACGGCTTCCGCCAGGAGGTCTCGCGCGAGCGGCGGGCTCAGCTCCTACCCGCACCCGTGGCTGATGCCGGACTACTGGCAGTTCCCGACCGTCTCGATGGGCCTGGGGCCGATCATGGCGATCTACCAGGCCCACTTCATGCGCTACCTCGACGACCGCGGCATCGCCGACACCGCGCGGCCGCAAGGTCTGGGCCTTCCTCGGCGACGGCGAGACCGACGAGCCCGAGTCGCTGGGCGCGATCGCGCTCGCCGGCCGCGAGCGCCTCGACAACCTCGTCTTCGTCGTCAACTGCAACCTGCAGCGCCTCGACGGCCCGGTGCGCGGCAACGGCAAGATCATCCAGGAGCTCGAGACGATCTTCCGCGGCGCCGGCTGGAACGTGATCAAGGTGATCTGGGGCGCATCGCTGGGACCCGCTGCTCGCCGAGGACGACGACGGCCTGCTCGTGCAGCGCATGGAGGAGGCGGTCGACGGCGAGTACCAGGCCTACAAGTCGCGCGACGGCGCCTACGTGCGCGAGCACTTCTTCGGCGCCCACCCCGAGCTGCCGAGCGGGTCGAGGACATGAGCGACGAGGAGATCTGGAACCTCAACCGCGGCGGCCACGACGCCGGCAAGGTCTACGCCGCCTACGCGGCGGCCGGCCGAGCACACCGGGCCAGCCGACCGTGATCCTCGCCAAGACGATCAAGGGCTACGGGATGGGCGAGGCCGGCGAGGGCCAGAACATCACCCACCAGCAGAAGAAGATGAACGAGGAGGCGCTGCTGGCCTTCCGCGACCGCTTCGAGCTCGACATCTCCGACGAGCGAGGTCGAGCGAGGTCGCCGTTCTACCGCCCGCCCGAGGACTCGCCCGAGATCGACGCTACCTGCGCGAGCGGCGCGCGGAGCTCGGGCGGCTCCTGCCGGCGCGGCGCGAGCGACGTCCCGAGCCGCTGCCGGTGCCCGAGCTCGAGGTCTTCGAGAGCCAGCTCGAGGGCACCGGCGAGCGCGAGGTCTCGACGACGATGGCCTTCGTCCGCGTGCTCGCGGCGCTGCTGCGCGACAAGCAGATCGGCGAGCGGATCGTGCCGATCGTGCCCGACGAGTCGCGCACCTTCGGCATGGAGGGCATGTTCCGCCAGCTCGGCATCTACTCGCACGTCGGCCAGCTCTACGAGCCCGAGGACGCCGGCCAGCTGATGTTCTACAAGGAGGACCAGCAAGGGCCAGATCCTGCAGGAGGGCATCAACGAGGCGGGCGCGATGTCGTGCCTGGATCGCCGCCGCCACCTCCTACTCCAACCACGACGTGCAGATGATCCCGTTCTACGTCTTCTACTCGATGTTCGGCTTCCAGCGGGTCGGCGACCTGGCCTGGGCCGCCGGCGACTCCCGCGCCCGCGGCTTCCTGCTCGGCGGCACCGCCGGGCGCACGACGCTCAACGGCGAGGGCCTGCAGCACGAGGACGGCCACAGCCACGTGCTCGCCTCGACGATCCCCAACTGCGTCTCCTACGACCCGGCCTACGGCTACGAGCTCGCGGTGATCGTCCACGACGGCCTGCGGCGGATGATCGCCGAGCAGGAGGACGTCTTCTACTACCTGACGATCATGAACGAGAACTACCGGCACCCGGCGATGCCGGAGGGCGCCGAGGAGGGCATCCTGCGCGGGCATGCACCGGGTCAGCGAGGCCGACGGCGACGGCCCGCAGGTGCGGCTGCTCGGCTCCGGGCACGATCCTGCGCGAGGCGCTCGCCGCCGCCGAGCTGCTCGCCGACGACTTCGGCGTCGCGGCCGACGTCTGGAGCGTCACCAGCTTCACCGAGCTGCGCCGCGACGGCCTCGCGGCCGAGCGCGAGGCCCGGCTTGCAGCCTCGACGGCGAGCGGCGCGACAGCCTGGGTCGAGCGGTGCCTGGGCGGCGAGCGACGGGCCGCCGGTCGTCGCCGCCACCGACTACATGAAGGCGCTTCCCGACGGGATCCGCCCGTGGGTGCCGGGCCGCTACGCGGTGCTCGGCACCGACGGCTTCGGCCGCAGCGACTGCCGCCGCGAGCTGCGCGCGCTTCTTCGAGGTCGACCGCCACCACGTCGCGGTCGCCGCGCTGCAGGCGCTCGCCGACGACGGGGCTGGGCCGCGCTCCGCGGTCAAGGGCGCGATCGAGAGCTACGAGATCGACCCCGACGCGCCGGACCCGGCGATCAGCTGAGGAAGCGGCTGCCGATGACCGAGGTCAAGGTCCCCGACATCGGCGACTTCACCGACGTGCCGGTGATCGAGATCCTCGTCTCCGCGGGCGACGACGGTCGAGCCCGAGGAGGGCCTGATCACGCTCGAGTCCGACAAGGCGACGATGGACGTCCCCGCTCCCGAGGCGGGGACGATCGACGAAGCTGCTCGTCGCGGTCGGCGACACGGTCAGCGAGGGCACCCTGATCGCCGAGATCGAGGGCGACGGCGGCGAAGCGCCCACCGAGCAGGGCGAGGGCGACGGTGAGGAGCCGGAAGGCGGCAGCGGGGCCGCCGAACAGGAGAGCGAGCCCGAGGCCGCGAGCGGCGGCGAGCAGGAGGCGAGCGAGCGCCGCGGGCCGGCGACCGCCCCCGGGAGCGCGGCGCCGGACCCAGAGCCGTCTACGCGAGCCCCTCGGTGCGCCGGCTGGCGCGCGAGCGTGGGCGTCGACCTCGCACGGGTCGAGGGCACCGGCCGCAAGGGCCGGATCACCGTCGAGGACGTCGAGCGCGGCGAGACGGCCGGCGTCGCGACGGAGCGGTGCGGGCGGCGATCGGGGGCCTCGACATGGCGCCGTGGCCGAGCGTCGACCACGCGAAGTACGGCGAGATCGAGCGCGTCGAGCTCTCGCGCATCAAGCGGATCAGCGGCCCGAACCTGGCCCGCAACTGGGTCTACATCCCGCACGTCACCCACCACGACGAGGCCGACATCACCGAGCTCGAGGCGTTCCGCAAGCAGATCAACGCCGAGCAGGACGTGAAGGTGACGATGGTCGCGCTGCTGCTCAAGGCCTGCGTGCCGGTGCTGAAGGAGTTCCCCGAGTTCAACTCCTCGCTCGACGGCGACGGATCTGATCCTCAAGCGCTACTACCACCTCGGCTTCGCGGCCGACACGCCGCAGGGCCTGCTCGTGCCGGTGATCCGCGACGTCGACCGCAAGGGCCTGCTCGAGATCGCCGCGGAGCTGATCGAGCTCTCGGGCAAGGCGCGCGAGGGCAAGCTCGGGCCGGCGGAGATGGCCGGCGCCACGTTCACGATCTCCTCGCTCGGCGGCATCGGCGGCACCGGGTTCACGCCGATCGTCAACGCGCCGCAGGTCGCGATCCTCGGCGTCACCCGCTCGGCGATGAAGCCGGTCTGGGATGCCGGGACGGAGCAGTTCGTGCCGCGGCTGATGGTGCCGCTCTCGCTCTCCTACGACCACCGCGTCGTCGACGGCGCCGCGGCGGCCCGCTTCTGCGTCGCCCTGGTCAAGGTTCTCGAGGACTTCCGGCGGATCCTGCTCTAGCGATGCCCGCTCCAGCCACGGCACATCGCAGCGCCAGGAGGCATCGCTAGCGATGGCGACCGAGATCAAAGTCCCCGACATCGGCGACTTCACCGACGTGCCGGTGATCGAGATCCTCGTCTCCGAGGGCGAGACGGTGGAGCCCGAGCAGGGCCTGATCACGCTCGAGTCCGACAAGGCGACGATGGACGTCCCCGCGCCCGAGGCGGGGACGATCACCGAGCTGCTCGTCGCCGTCGGCGACACGGTGAGCGAGGGCACCCCGATCGCCGAGCTCGAGGGCGACGGCGGCGAAGCGCCCACCGAGCAGGGCGAGGGCGACGGTGAGGAACCCGAGGGCGAGGACGGTGCCGGGTCGGCGAGCGAGCCGGCGGGCCAGAGCGAAGGCGGGGAGCCGGGCGCGGGTGACGAGCCCGGCCGGGTCGTCGTCATCGGCTCGGGGCCCGGCGGCTACACCGCCGCCTTCCGCGCCGCCGACCTCGGTCTCGACGTCGTGCTCGTCGAGCGCTTCGAGGCGCTCGGCGGCATCTGCCTGAATGTCGGCTGCATCCCCTCCAAGGCGCTGCTGCATGCTGCTCGCGTGATCGCCGAGACCGAGGAGTCTGCCGGCGTTCGGCGTCAGCTTCGGGGAGCCGGAGATCGACCTGGACCGGCTGCGCGAATGGAAGGACGAGGTCGTCGGCAAGCTGACCGGCGGTCTCGCGGGTCTCGCGAAGCGGCGCAAGGTCAAGGTCGTCACCGGGGAGGCGCGATTCACGGGGGCGAACGAGATCGAGGTCGACGGCACGAAGATCGACTTCAGCCACTGCATCATCGCCGCCGGCTCGCGGCCGATCGAGTTGCCGGGCTTCCCGGACGATGAACGCATCGTCGACTCGACCGGGGCGCTCGAGATCGCGGACGTGCCCGACCGCATGCTGGTCGTCGGCGGCGGCATCATCGGGCTCGAGATGGCGACGGTCTACGACGCGCTCGGCAGCTCCGTCACCGTCGTCGAGATGACCGACCAGCTGATTCCCGGGTGCGATCCGGACCTGGTCAAGCCGCTCGCCGCCCGGGTCGAGCCGCGCTACGAGGCCGTGATGCTCGGCACGAAGGTGGGCGAGGTGAAGGCGACCGAGAAGGGCCTCGAGGTGAGCTTCGAGGGTGAGGACGCCCCAGAGCCGCAGGTCTATGACCGCATCCTCGTCGCGGTCGGCCGCCGTGCCAACGGCGATCTGCTCGAGCTCGGGCCGAGCGGCGTCGAGGTCGACGAGCGGGGTGTGATCGCGGTCGACTCGCAGCAGCGTACGAACGTCCCGCACATCTACGCGATCGGCGACATCACCGGCAACCCGATGCTCGCCCACCGCGCCACCTACCAGGCCGTGGTCGCGGCCGAGGTGATCGCCGGCGAGGATGTCGTCTACGACGCGCGCAGCATCCCGTCGGTCGCGTACACCGATCCCGAGATCGCCTGGACCGGACTCACCGAGACCGAGGCGAAGGAGTCGGGGACCGACTTCGAGGTGGCGAAGTTCCCGTGGCAGGCGTCCGGCCGGGCGCTCGGGATCGCGCGGCCGGAGGGACTCACGAAGCTGCTCGTCGACCCGGAGAGTCGCCGCATCGTCGGTGCAGGGATCACAGGGGTCAACGCCGGTGAGCTCATCGCCGAGCTCGGCCTCGCCATCGAGCTGGGTGCCAACGCGACCGACGTCGGCCTCACGGTGCACCCACACCCGACCCTCTCGGAGACGGTCACCTTCGCCGCTGAGGTCGCCGAGGGCGTGGCGACGGACATCTACGCGCCGAAGCGCAACCGCAAGGGATAGCTTCCCCGAAAATCCGGAAACGGGGGGATCAGAAAATCGCGCGCTCGCCGCAGAGCCTTGACCGCCGGGCGGCCGGTCGCGGCCTCAGGGTCGCGATCGCGGTGCCCGTCGCGCTCGTGCTCTCGCGCTGGCTGATCGGCGGCTCCCAGGGCCCCCTGTTCGCCGCCTTCGGAAGCTTCGCCCTGCTCGCGATGACGGACTTCCGCGGCACCCTCGCCCGCCGTCTGGCGGCCTACGCGAGCGCCTCGCTGCTCGGCGCCGCGCTCGTGGCCCTCGGCACGCCCTGCTCGCAGTACCCGGTCGTAGCGGGGATCGTGATGCTGCTCGTCGGTTTCGCGATCCGCTTCGGCGGCAGCTTCGGGGCTCAGCCCGCGGCGGGCGTGACGGCGATGACCCTCGCCTTCGTGCTCTCCGTGGCGGTGGAGGTCCCGGTCTCAGCGGTCGGCGACCGGCTCGCCGGCTGGGGCATCGCGTCCGCGATCGCGATCGGCGCCGCAATGCTCCTGTGGCCGGAGCGGGACCGCGGGAGGACGTTCGGCGCGCTGGGTGAGATCGTCGATCGCTTCGCCGCCGGTGGGCTCACGGATCCGGACTCCGACGCGGGCGAGCAGCTCGCCGCCTTCCGCGCCTCGCGCAAGCCCGGGGTGATGGTCTACGCGGCGACGCTGCGGGAGGAGCGCTGCTTCCGCCGTGCCGTCTCCCAGCTCGAGCGCCTGGAGCGCCTGCTGCCGCTGCGGGTGCGGGAGGGGCCCGATGACGAGCTGCTCGATGCGATGCGGCGCTCGCTGGCCGCCTCGGCGGCAATGCTCACCGGGTCCGACGGTGCGGACCCCGATCCGGAGGCCGTGGAACGGGCACGGATCGCCCACCGGGAGGCTCTCGACCGGGAGACGGGCGAGCGGCTCGCAGCCGGCGAGGATCCGGAGTCCGTCTTGGCGGCCATCGACGCGACCTTCAGGCTCCGCGTCGCCTCGCTCATCGTCGTCGCGATCGCGACCAACGTCCTGCTGCTGCTCGGCCGGTCGCTGCCGGCCGAGCAGCGCCTCGAGATGCACCCCGAGCTCGACCTGCTCTACGAGTCGCGCCTGCGGGCCGGCATGCGCCTGGCCCGGGCCTGGCTGCGGCCGGGATCCGCCCGCCTGCAGGACGCGGTCCGGGCCTCTGCGGGCTTGGCGCTCGCGGTCTTCATCGCCGACGCCGCGGCGATCGATCATGGCTTCTGGGTGGTGCTCGCCACGCTCGTGGTCCTGCGCTCGAACGCGCGCGGGACGGGGCACACGGCGTTCCGGGTGATCGGCGGAACGCTGGTTGGCTTCCTCGTCGCCTCGCTGCTCGTCCTCGCCGTCGGCACCGGCCAGACCGGCCTTTGGGCAGCGCTGCCGTTCGTGGTCTTCGCCGCCGTCTATCTGCCCGCGGTCTACTCCATCGCTGCCGGGCAGGCGGCGTTCGCCGTCTTCGTCGTCGTCCTCTTCAACCTCTTCGTCCCGATCGGCTGGAAGGTCGGGCTGGTCCGGGTCGAGGACGTCGTCCTCGGCGCCGCGATCAGCGTCGCGATCGGACTCCTGCTGTGGCCGCGCGGTGCCACGACGGCGATCCGCAACGCGGCCGCGCGTGGCTACCGGGCCACGGGCGCCTACCTCGCGGCTGCGCTCGGCGAGCAGCCCGGCGAGGCGAGGGATGCGACCCGCGAGGAGGCGCTGACGGCGACGATCCTCACCGCGGACGCGATCGACCAGCACCGCACCGAGCCCGGCCCCCAGGTCGACGAGGACGGCGAGTTCGCCCTGCTCGACGGGCCACGGCTGCTGCGCGCCGCCGCCGACGGCTGGGTCTGGGTCACGCGGAACCTCGGCAGTGGCGCCGTCGCCACCCCGGCCCTGGCTGAACGGGGTCGGGTTCTGCTCGGCCAGATCGAGGCGACGGCGTCGGGGATCGAGCGGGCGGCGACGCAGCCGGCGCCGGCATCGACCGACGATCTCGAGCGGCGGATGCACGACGAGGCGATCGCAGCGCTCGCGGACTGGGGCGGGCGGCTCTCGGCCGAAGCGGGGCCGTGGAGCTCCGGCGCCCTGAAGACGGCCTGGGAGCGGGACTGGTTGCGGTTGATCGGACGGGAGATGACGGGTCTCGACGAGGACGCGGTCCGCAGCGCGAGGGCGCTCGACGGAAGCCGCCGGATACCTGGCCGCCGCCGCCCGGCAGCGGCCCGGATGCCTAACCGCCGCCGCCCGGCAGCGGCCCGGGATACCTAGCCGCCGCCGCCCGGCAGCGGCGGCAGACGCAACTCGACCTCGTCGAGGATCGGCTTCAGGATCAGGTAGGAGGCGTAGAGGCCGGCGGCGAACAGGGGCAGGCCGGTGACGATCCGCGCGACCGCGAGCAGACCGACCGAGTCGCTCACGTACAGCGGCACCTGGATCGCGAGCCGGACTCCGAAGACGCCGACCCAGATCCAGCTCGCGAGCGTGTAGAGGCGCAGCCGCTTGCGATCGGCGCGCCAGTCGCCCTTCTCGCCGGTGAACCGCGAGAGCACGAGCCCGAGCAGCGGCCGGCGGGCGACGATCGAACCGAGATACAGCGCGAGCCAGCCCGCGTTGGTCAGCAGGCCAGGGAGGAAGAATCCACTCGCGTGGCCCGTGCGCGCGGCGACGAACGCCCCGATCGCGACACCGATCACGCCCGAGATCGCGAACTGGACGGACTCGCGTCTGAGCAGGCGGATCGCTGCGAGCACGGCGCTGATCGCCAGGGCGATGATCGCCGGGAGCTTGATCTCGTCCTGGCCGCTGGCGACGTAGGCGATCGTGAAGGCGACGAAGGGCAGGGTCGACTCGGCGATCCCCAGGGGACCGCCGACGGCCTCCGCCAGGGTCTGCCCCGACGGCCGCGGGTGGGCGTCGTGGAGCTCCTCGCGCTCGTTGTCTGCGGAGTCGGCCACTCTGCGACGATAACCCCGCGCCGGCGGCAGCGATTCGCGCCCCCGCACCGTTCTCCCCATCCCACAGACAAGGAGCCTCCGTGACGAGCGCCACTGCCACCGACCTTTACGAGATCCCGCAGGAGTTCGCTGACTTCCGCGAGATGATCCGCAGCCTCGCGACCGACAAGATCGCACCCCGCGCCGCCGAGATCGACCAGGCAGACGAGTACCCCTGGGACATCCGCGAGCTGCTCGCCTCCCACGACGTGCTCGGGCTGCCTTTTGCGGAGGAGTACGGCGGGACCGGGACCGGCACCCTGATGCTGCAGATCGGCGTCGAGGAGATCGCCAAAGCCTCGGCCGCGTGCGCCCTGATCCTGATGGTCCAGGAGCTCGGCTCCCTCCCGATCCAGCTGTTCGGCTCCGACGAGCTCAAGCAGCGCTTCCTGCCCAAGTGCGCCTCGCGGCGAGTGGTCGCCCGCGTTCTGCCTGAGCGAGCCGGACGCCGGCTCCGACCCGGCCGCGATGCGGACGACCGCCGTCCAGGACGGCGACGAGTGGGTGATCAACGGGACCAAGAACTGGATCACCAACGCCGGCGTGGCCGACTTCTACGTCGTCTTCGCCGTCACCGACCGCGAGAGCCGGCGGATCACGGCCTTCGTCGTCGAGGGCGACCGCGAAGGCTTCTCCGTGCCGAAGTACGAGCACAAGCTCGGCATCCACGGCTCGCCGACCGGCCAGCCCGTCCTCGAGGACGTGCGGGTTCCGCCCGAGAACGTGATCGGCGAGGTCGGCCGCGGGCTCGGCGTTGCGCTCGGCACGCTCGAGCGCACGCGGCTCGGCGCGGCCGCGCAGGCCGTCGGCCTCGCCCAGGGGGCGACCGACTACGCCGTGAACTACGCGAAGGAGCGGCAGGCGTTCGGCAGCCCGATCATCGAGCTGCAGGGCCTGCAGTTCAAGCTCGCCGACATGCAGACGAAGACCGCTGCGGCACGCGAGCTCCTCTACAAGGCCTGCGCGCTCGCCGACCGCAACGACCCCCAGCTCGCCTTCTACTCATCGATGGCGAAGCTGTTCGCCTCCGATACCGCGATGGAGGTGACGACCGAGGCCGTCCAGGTGCTCGGCGGCTACGGCTATGTGAACGAGTACCCGGTCGAGCGCATGATGCGGGACGCCAAGATCACGCAGATCTACGAAGGCACCAACGAAATCCAGCGCGTCGTGATTGGGCGTCACCTCTCTCGCTGACGCCCGGCGTCCCCTGACGCGGCGCCTGAGCGCACCCGTGGCCGGCTCATGTGGCTCCGCCACACCGCGCCGGCATCGGGCGCGCTCATGCTTGGTCAGGGAACGCCTCGAACCATCGGTTCGGCGGTGGGGCGCCGAGCGAGGCGTCAATTCGCCGCACTATTTGCGGTCGATTGACGCCTCGGGCCCGACGGGTCGGTGACGTGGCTACGGCTTCACCGGGACCGCGCCCGCCTCCGCGCCCGGGGGCGCGATCTCCGGCCGCAGCAGCAGGGCGCCCTCGCCGGTCACGTACGCCTCCTCGCCGTGCTCCACGATGTCCATTCCCTGCGACTCCTCGCGGGCGCCGCCGCGCAGCGGCACCGCGAGGCCGAGCAGCTTCAGGATCAGGAAGGTGCCGGCGAACGCGTAGGCGGGGGTGGCAAGCACGGCGAGCAGCTGGTCCCCGAGCTGGGCCGCGTTGCCGTAGATGAGGCCGTCCGAGATCCCGTTCCACGAGGCCTGCGCGAAGAACCCGATGAAGACGATGCCGGTCAGGCCCGCCATTCCGTGCGCGGCGAGCACGTCGAGCGTCTCGTCGACGCGGGTGCGGGTTCGCCACGCGATCACGGCGTAGCTCGGCAGCGCGGCGAGCGCCCCGAGCAGCATCGCCCACCCCGGGCTGATGAAGCCGCCGGCCGGGGTGATGCCGACACAACCGACGACGATCGCGGTTGCCGCGCCGACCGCGGTGACCTGGCGGCCCCGCATGAGGTCGAGGATGAACCAGACGAGCAGCGTGCACGCCGGGCATAGGAGCGTGTTGACGAAGGCGAGGATGCCGGAGTCGTTCGCGCCGAGCCCGCTGCCGCCGTTGAAACCGAACCAGCCGAACCAGAGCAGCCCTGCGCCTAACAGCACGTAGACGGTGTTGTGCGGCAGCAGCGCCTGACGGCCGTAGTCGCGCCTGGCGCCGACGACGACCGCAGCCGCCAGAGCCGAGAAGCCGGACCCCATCTCGACCGGGACGCCGCCCGCGAAGTCCAGCATGCCGCCTGACTGCAGCCAGCCCCCGCCGAATGCCCAGTGGGCGAGCACGGGGTAGATGGCCACCGACCAGACCGCAATGAAGATGAGATAGGCCCCGAATCGCATCCTCTCCACGACGGCACCCGAGACGAGGGCAGCGGTGATGATGCAGAACGTTCCCTGGAACGCGAAGAAGAGCAGCTGCGGGATGGTCTGTCCTTCGCGGGGGTCGAAGCCGACCCCGGAAAGAAAGGCATGGCCGAAGCCGCCGATGAATCCATTGCCGTCGGCGAAGGCGAACGAGTAGCCGATGGCGGCCCATGAGATCGTCGCCACGGCGAGCGCCGCGACGCTCATCATGAACGTGTTGAGGGTGTTCTTCGAGCGAACGAGCCCGGCGTAGAAGAGGCCGAGCGCAGGGGTCATCAGCAGGACGAGAGCGGTGGCGGCGAGCATCCAGGCGGTGTCGCCGGTGTCGATGCCCGCCGCGCCGAGCGGTGCGGTGAGCATCACTGCGCCTCCATCGGCGTGACGGCCGCGTTATCGGTCTCGCCGGTGCGGATTCGCACCACACGGTCGAGCTGAACGACGAAGATCTTGCCGTCACCGACCTCGCCGGTGCGGGCACCCTCGCAGAGCGCCTCGATCGCCGGCTCGACGAACTCGTCCGAGACGGCGATCTCGAAGCGGACCTTGTCGTTGAGCTCCATCATCACACGCGCGCCGCGGTAGGTCTCGACGCGGTCGAGCTCACCACCGTGGCCCTGGATGCGGCTCATCGAGACTCCGCGCACGTTGGCCCGGTAGAGGGATTCGAGCACGTCGTTCGCCGTTTCGGGTCGGACGATGCCGATCACCAGTTTCATTGTTCTCCTTCGTCGGGTGCGGGACGCCGCGCGGTGTCTGGTCGGGCGGCGGCGTCGCCGGAGGGGTTGCGGCCCCCTGGCGGGAGCCATGAGCCTACCGGCGTCCTGCCTCGCGGACGCTGCCACGCCCGGTCGACGCGACGGGACCCGGGGCGCGATGGCGTCCCGCGGGGTTGCAAGGATCGACGGCGATGGCGAAGGCGAAAAGTCGATTCGTTTGCGAGCGTGCGGCCACGAGGCGCTGGCCTGGTCGGGCCAGTGCGCGCGGCTGCGGCGAGTGGAACACGCTGAACGAGGTCCGGATCGAGCGCCGCGGCGCCGGCGCGGAGCGGCGGCGCGGCGGCTCGTCGGCCGGGCCGGCGGGCCGGCCGGTCCCGCTGCGCGACGTCGCAGCGCCCCCGAGGAGCGGCTGCCGACCGGGATCGGCGAGCTCGACCGCGTGCTCGGCGGCGGGCTGGTCCCCGGCTCGCTGGTGCTGCTCGGCGGCGCGCCCGGCATCGGCAAGAGCACGATCACAGCGATGGCGCTCGGCAACCTCGCCGCCGCCGGCCGCCGGACCCTCTACGTGACCGGCGAGGAGTCGGCGGCGCAGGTGCGGATGCGCGCGGAGCGGCTCGGGGAGGGGGCGCTCGTCGGTCCCGGCCCTCGCCGAGACCGAGCTCGGCGCGGTCGTCGCGACGCATCGAGGCCGAGGCGCCCGAGGTCTGCGTCGTCGACTCGGTCCAGACGCATGCACTCAGCCGAGCTGACGAGCGCCCCGGGTTCGGTGGCCCAGGTCCGCGAGGCGGCCGAACGGCCTGATGGAGGTCGCGAAGCGGACCGGCACCGCGCTGATCCTCGTCGGCCACGTGACCAAGGAGGGCTCGGTCGCGGGCCCGCGCGTGCTCGAGCACCTGGTCGACTGCGTGCTCGTCTTCGAGGGCGAGCGCGAGCGCTCCTACCGGACCCTGCGGGCGCTCAAGAACCGCTTCGGGGCGACCAGCGAGGTCGGCGTCTTCGAGATGCGCTCGGGCGGCCTCGTCGAGGTCGAGGACCCGTCCGCCCGCTTCGTCGGCGAGGCGACGCCGGCGCCCGGGCTCGGTCGTGCTCTGCGCCATGGAGGGGACGCGGCCGCTGCTCGTCGAGGTCCAGGCGCTCGTCGCGCCGACCGAGGTCGTGCCGCCGCGGCGGATCGCGAACGGCATCGACCGCAACCGGCTGGCGATGGTGCTCGCGGTGCTCGCCCGCCACGGCGGCGTCGGCGTCGGCTCGGCCGACGTCTTCGTCAACGTCGCCGGCGGCGTCCGCGTCGACGAGCCCGGCGCCGACCTCGCCGTCGCGCTCGCGGTCGCCTCGGCGCACTCGCGGCGAGCCGCTCGGCGACGACCGCGGGCCGCCCGCTCGCCTGCTTCGGCGAGGTCGGCCTCACCGGCGAGCTGCGCCACGTCGTGCCACCCCGAGCGGCGCGTCGCCGAGGCGCGTAAGTTCGGCCTCGGGCCCGTGCTCGGGCCGGCAGGCCGGCGAGCGGCTGAGCCGGGCCGTCGAGCGTCGCCTGCGGACGCTGCGCCAAGGCGGCCACGCGGCGGCCGACCGCGGCCGCGAGCCCGGCGCGGGATGCCGCCGCTCGCCGCGGTCGCCTGAGCGCTGCGGACTTGCCACCGATCCGCGGTCGCTGCGCGCCGGCCGCTTGACAGGCGCGAATCCGAGTCCTCCACTCGGGATTCGGCGGGAGCCGGAACTCGCGCCGGTCTGCCATACTGAATCAGCTTGATGACGCCGGCTTCCTGGGACGAGCAGACCGACCCGCAGGCGCGTCAGGATCCGCGGATGCTCAAGGCGCTCGACATGGTCGCGCCGGGCACGGCGCTGCGAGAGGGCGTCGACAACGTCATCCACGCCTCGACCGGCGCGCTGATCGTGATCGGCGAGCCCGACGAGATCTCGTTCCTGTTCTGCGGCGGCCTCAAGCTCGACGTCGACTACACGCCGCAGCTGCTCTACCAGGTGGCGAAGATGGACGGCGCGATCGTCCTCGACCCCGAGGGCAAGCGGATCTCCTGGGCGAACGTCCAGCTGATGCCCGACCCGACGATCCACTCGAGCGAGACCGGCACCCGCCATCGCACCGCCGAGCGCGTCTCCAAGCAGACGAAGGCGCTGGTGATCGCGATCTCCGCCCGCCGCGACGTCGTCTCGCTCTACCACGAGGGGATGAAGTACATCCTCCAGGACATCCCGACGGTGCTCAGCAAGGCCAACCAGGGCCTCGCGACGCTGGAGAAGTACCGCCGCCGCCTCGACCCGGTCGCCGGCCGGCTGACGACGCTCGAGTTCGCCGGGGCGGTCGACCCTGCACGACGTGCTCGCCGTCCTGCAGCGGGCCGAGCTGCTGCTGCGCACCTCCTACGAGGTCGAGCGCTACATCATCGAGCTCGGCGCCGAGGGCCGGCTGATCGAGATGCAGCTCGAGGAGACCGTCGTCGGCGTGCTCCCCGACCGCGCCGCGCTGATCCGCGACTACGCGGACGACGACTCCGAGGCGGCCCTCGACGACACCCTCGCCGCGCTCGCCCGCATGCCGCCACTCAGAGCTTCTCGACCTCGGCCGCCTGGCCGAGCTTGCTCGGCCACGATCGCAAGGTCAATCCACACGACCTGCGTGTCTCCGCGCGCGGCTACCGCGCGCTGGGCAGGATCCCGCGGCTTGCCGCGGCTGGTCGGCGAGAAGGTCATCCAGCGAGCTCGGAAGCCTCGAGGCGATCCTCGCGGCGAGCGAGGCCGAGCTCGCCGGGATCGACGGCGTCGGGGATGCCCGCGCCGCCGACATCCGGGACGGTCTCGACCGCCTTCGGGAGGTCGAGGTCTTCGATCGATACCCACAGGTATGACGGGCGCTCCATGAGCGCCCGTCCGATTCAAGGAGGCAGACGATTCCCGAACTAGCTGAAGCAGACGAGCCGACGACCGCCCGTCTCGAACTCGAGGATCTGGATTGCGATTTCGAGGTCGGCGACAACGTCGTCTATCCGCACCACGGTGCGGGCGTCGTGCTCACAAGGAGACCAAGTCGCTGCTCGGTGAGGAGCGCGAGTACCTGACGATCAAGATCCTGCACAACGACATGACCGTGCAGGTTCCCTGCGACAACGCGGGCCAGGCCGGGCTGCGGCGCGTGATCGGTCCCAACGACGTCAAGAAGGTGATCGGCGTGCTCACCGACGACGTCTCGGAGATGCCGAAGAACTGGAACCGGCGCTTCAAGCACAACCGCGAGAAGATCAAGACCGGCGACGTCTTCGAGCTCGCCGAGGTGGTCCGCAACCTCGCGATCCGCGAGATGGAGAAGGGCCTCTCGACCGGCGAGAAGCAGATGTACACGCGGGCGAAGAAGATCCTCGCCTCGGAGTTCATGTACGCGCTCGACAAGGACGAGGACGGCGCCGAGGAGTACCTCGACGAGCTGCTCACCGAGCGCTTCGGCGCGACCGGCGCCCCGGCCTAGGGGAACTCGCCGCACTGGGGCGCTGACGCTGACGCGCAACGGCCGTGATCGCGGCCGCCGGCTCCGGGCAGAGGCTCGGAGCCGGCGGCCCGAAGGCCTTCGTCGAGCTCGGCGGACGGCCGCTGCTTGCGCCACTCGCTCGCAGGCGGCGGCGTCCGCTCGGCCGATCGGGACCGTCGTCGTCGCGGCGCCGCGCCGAGCGCTAGCGAGCGCGGAGCGCTGCTCGCGGCCCGCTCGGCGCAAGCCGGTCCGCGTCGTGCCCGGCGGCGCCGACGCCGGGCCGAGTCGGTCGCCGGCCGCGCTCGAGCGCGTCGCGACCGAGCTCGTGCTCGTCCACGACGCCGCCCGCCCGCTCGCCCCGCCGGCGCTCTTCGACGCGATCGTCGGCCCGGCTCGAGGCCGACCCCGGGGCTCGACGCGGTCGATCGCCGCGGCGCCGGTCAGCCGACACGATCAAGCGGGTCGACCGAGGGGGGCTCGGCGGTCGTTGCCACGGTGCCTCGCGCGGAGCTGTGGGCGGCGCAGACGCCGCAGGGCTTTCGGACGCGTGCCCTGCGTGAGGCGCAGCACGAGGCCCTGGCCGCGGGCGCGCTCGCCGCGGCCACCGACGAGGCGGCGCTCATCGAGGCGTCGGGGGGCCGGGCGGCCGTCGAGCGGGCTCCGGCGCCGAACCTCAAGGTGACGACCGGCGAGGATCTCCTCGTCGCCGAGGCGCTGCTCCGTGCCGGTGGCTGAGAGCGCCGGCCGCCGGCGCCGCTCAGCGCGTCAGCAGCACCCAGACGGCGACGGCGGCGAAGGCGATCTGGCCGATCCCGAGAGCGACGCCGAGGTTGGCGGCGCCGAGCGCCTCGGCGAGCAGGGCCGCGAGCGCGAAGGCGCGCCGCGGGAATCGCGAGGTTTCCGAGCAGCGTCACGTCTTCAGGCTATCCCGCGACCGTCCCCGGCACCGATGCTGACCGACCACCACGTCCACCTGCGCCCAGACGAGCCCGGCACCGCCGCCGAGCGCTATTTCACCGCGGCGAACGCCGAGCGCTACCGGGCCGCCGCCGAGGCGGCCGGGATCGCCGAGCTCGGCATCTCCGAGCACATCCACCGCTTCGCGGCCGCGCTCGAGATCTGGCGTCACCCGTTCTGGCTCGAGCAGGCTGTCGACGATCTCGACGCCTACTGCGAGTTCCTTGCCGCCGACGGCCTCCGCGTCGGGATCGAGGCCGACTGGGTCGCGCGGCGCCGAGGAGCGGATCGCCTCCGTGCTCGAGCCGCGACCGTTCGACTACGTGCTCGGCTCGGTCCACTTCGTCGGTTCGGCATCCGTCGACCAGGAGCGCTGGGACGTCTGGGAGGCGGAATCGCGGCGACCCGGACCGGGTCTGGGAGCGCTACTTCGAGGAGCTCGCCGCGGCGGCGCGCTCGGGCCTGTTCGACGTCATGGCGCATCCCGACCTGGTCAAGGTCTGGGGCCGCGGCCGGCCGGGCCCGAGCCGCGACCCGCGCCACTACTACGAGATCGCGGTCGAGGCGTTCGCGGAGGCCGGCGTCGCCGCTGAGGTCTCGACCGCCGGCCTGCGCAAGCCGGTCGGCGAGCTCTACCCGGCCGACGAGTTCGCGCGAGATGCTCGCCGACGCCGGCGTGCCGTTGACGATCTCCTCCGACGCCCACCTCCCCGAGGACGTCGGCTACGCCTACGATCGGGCCCTGGCGCTCCTGGAGCGGATCGGAGTGGGCGAGATCGCGGCCTTTGAGGGACGCGAGCGGCGCCTGGAGGCGGTCGGATGAACCCGCGGGTCGGGATCGGCTACGACAGCCACCGGTTCGCCGAGGGCCGGCCGCTGATCCTCGGCGGGGTCGAGATCACCACCAGCGCGGGCTCGCCGGCCATTCGGATGCCGACGTCGTCACCCACGCGGTGATCGACGCGCTGCTCGGCGCCACGCGGCGCCGGCGATATCGGCGATCGCTTCCCGCCCAACGACGAGCGCTGGCGCGAGGCCGACTCGATCGGGCTGCTCGAAGAGGTCGTCGCGGGCCTAGGCGGCGCGCCGGTCAACGTCGACGTGACGATCGTCTGCGAGGAGCCCAAGCTCGGAGCCCACAAGGCCGCGATCGGGCGCCGGCTCGGTTCCGTAGTAGGAGTGCCCGTGTCGGTCAAGGCGACGACGAATGAGCGGATGGGGCCGGTCGGCCGCGGCGAGGGAATCGCTGTCTTCGCCGTCGCGCTCGTCGACGTCGGCTCGGCCTGAGCCGCGCCGGAAGAGATTCGTGACCGGAGCGGTCAGGGCCGCGAAGGTCCCGCCCTGCTGCTCGCTCGGGCGGGTGCGATTGCGCGCGTAGTGCAGGATCGCGAAGCCGGTGAAGGCGGCGAACAGCCCGTCGGGAATCGCCACGATCCACTTCCACGAGCCGTCCGCAAAGCTCAGCTCGTAGATGCCGAAGATCGCGATTGCGAGGCCGAGCACCAGCATCGCGCCCCCGAGCACCATACGTCCGCTCCGGCTCATCTTACGTCCCTACCGGCAGGGCGAGCAGACACCCGAATCGATGTTCAGGTGTGCGCTGAATGTGATCTCCAAGTGACGTGCTCATAGCTGGAATCCGCTTGGGTATGGTGCAACGAGCATGTTGGAGGGTGTAACAGATGCGACGAGGCGGTTCCGCCTCGGGCAGCTCGGGCCCGCGATCGACCTCCCGTTCAACCTGAAGGTCCTGATCGAGGCCGGGATCGTGGCGCCGATGCGCCCGGACAAGCTGCTCGCGGTCGGCTCGGCGCTGCGCGCCTGGGGAGCCTCGCCGGCGGCCGGGATCGCCGCCTCCGCGATCCGCCGCCCCGACCGGGTCGCGGTGATCGACGAGCGCGGGGAGCGCACCTTCGCCGAGCTCGAGTCGCGCTCGAACTCGCTCGCCCGGGCGCTGCGCCGGGAGGCGGGTGTGCAGGCAGGAGACTCGGTCGCGGTCATGTGCCGCAACCACGGCGGCTTCGTCGAGGCGATCTTCGCCTGCGCGAAGCTCGGCGCGACCGTCCTGCTGATGAACACCGACTTCGCGGGCCCCGCAGCTCGTCGGCGTCGTCGAGCGCGAACAGCCGAAGGCGGTCGATCTACGACTCCGAGTTCACCGAGATGCTCGCGGACGCGGCCGAGGGCCTCGCCGCACGTCGTCTCGTGGGGCGACGAAGGGGACAGCACCGGAGCATCCGATCGCCGACGAGCTGATCGCGGCCACGTCCGACGCCCCGCTCGATCCGCCGGTCGATCCGAGCCGCTTCGTCATCCTCACCTCGGGCACGACGGGCACGCCGAAGGGCGCGCAGCGCAACTCGCCCGACTCGCTCGGGCCGCTGGCGGCCCTGTTCGACCGGATCCCGCTGCGGGCCGAGCGCGCGATCCACATCGCCGCGCCGATGTTTCACTCCTGGGGCTTCCTCCACTTCACGCTCGGGCTCGCGCTCGGCTCGACCTACGTTCTGCGGCGCCGCTTCAAGCCCGAGGGGGCGCTGCAGACGGTCGCCGAGCACCGCACCGACGCGCTGGCGGTCGTGCCGGTGATGCTGCAGCGGATCATGGAGCTGACCCGAGAGACCCGCGGCCGAGTACGACCTCTCCTGCCTTCGCGTGGTCGGCCGCGAGCGGCTCGGCGCTGCCGGGCGAGCTGGCGACCCGCTGGATGGACGGCTTCGGCGACAACCTCTACAACCTCTACGGCTCGACCGAGGTCGCCTGGGCCTCGATCGCGACCCCCGAGGACATGCGCGCGGCGCCCGGCACCGCCGGCACAGCCGCCCCACGGCACCGTGGTGCGGATCGTCGACGAGGGCGGCAGCAGGTCGCCCGACGGGAGAGACCGGCCGGATCTTCGTCGGCAACGAGATGGCCTTCGAGGGCTATACGGGCGGCGGCGGCAAGGACAGCCTCGACGGGCTGATGAGCTCCGGGGACGTCGGCCACTTCGACTCCGAGGGCCGGCTCTTCATCGACGGCCGCGACGACGAGATGATCGTCTCCGGCGGCGAGAACGTCTTCCCGCGCGAGGTCGAGGACCTGCTCAGCGACCACGACGCGATCGACGAGGCGGCCGTGATCGGCGTCGAGGACGAGAAGTACGGTCAGCGCCTCAAGGCCTTCGTCGTCCTCCGCCCCGGTAAGGAGCTGAGCGAGGACGAGGTCAAGGCTCACATCAAGTCGAACCTCGCCCGCTACAAGGTCCCGCGCGAGGTCGAGTTCTCGACGAGCTGCCCCGCAACCCGACCGGCAAGGTCCTCAAGCGCGAGCTCGCTAGGTGGCGCCACGCCCATCGCTGGCGCCCGGCGTCCCCTGACGCGGCGCCTGCGCGCACCCGCGGCGCCCTGACGCGGCGCCTGAGCGCACCCGTGGCCGGCTTATGTGGCTCCGCCACACCGCGCCGGCTCGGGCGCGCTCATGCTTGGTCAGGGAACGCCTCGAGGGTCACGCCGGCGGGTTCCGGCTCGGGGATCGGTCGCCGAAGGCTTCGGGTTCGGCCCGCGTGGGCGCGGGGGCCTGGTGCGTCGGGCCCGCCGGGACGAGCCGCGTGGATAGCATCGGCTGCCATGCGTGAGGTGTTTCTTCGGGACACGATGACGGGGGAGCTGCGGGCGTTGGAGCCCGGCGCCGGACGGGTCGGTCGGGCATCTATGCCTGCGGGCCGACGACCTACGCGCCGATCCACATCGGCAACGCGCGGCCGTTCGTGGTCTTCAGCGTGCTCGGCGCGCTTCCTCCGCGCACGAGGGCTACGCGCCGAAGCTGGTGATCAACATCACCGACGTCAACGACAAGATCTACGACGCCGCCCGCGAGCGCGGCGTGCCCTCGGCCGACCACGCGGAGGAGATGATCGCCGACCTACGTCGCCGACACCGATCGGCTCGGGCTCGGCCGTCCCGATCACGAGCCGAAGGCGACGGAGACGATCGGACCGATCATCGCCCTGATCGAGGCGCTCATCGAGTCCGGGCCATGCGTACGAGTCCGGCGGCGACGTCTACTTCCGGGTCCGCAGCTTCCCCGGCTACGGCCGGCTCTCCAACCGCGATCCCGAGCAGATGGACCAGGGCGAGGAGGCCGGGGCCGCCGAGCTCAAGGAGGACCGGCTCGACTTCGCCCTCTGGAAGGCGCGCAAGCGCGGACGAGGACACCGCGTGGCCCAGCCCGTGGGGGGAGGGTCGCCCCGGCTGGCACATCGAGTGCTCGGCGATGGCCGAGGAGCTGCTCGGCCTCGAGTTCGCCGTCCACGGCGGCGGCTCCGACCTCGTCTTCCCCCACCACGAGAACGAGGCCGCCCAGACCGAGGCCGCCCGCGGCGCGCCGCTGGCGACGGATCTGGATGCACAACGGCATGGTCGAGACCGACGCCGCGCGAGAAGATGTCGAAGTCGGTCGGCAACATCTTCCTGCTCGGCGAGGCGCTCGATGCCTTCGGGGGCGAGGCGGTCGTCGCCTTCCTGCTCTCCGGCCACTACCGGCAGCCGCTCGCTTCGGCGCGCGAGCCGCTCGAGCAGGCGCGGGCCGCCAACGAGCGCATCCGCGAGGCCTTCCGTCGGCGCCGATCCGGTCGCCGGCCGGCCCCGACGGGCCCGATGCGCGGCGTCGCGGAGCTGCGCGAGGAGTTCCTCGCGGCGCTCGCCGATGACTTCAACACCCCGCGCGCGCTCGCCGCCGTGCACGAGCTGGTCGCCGAGATCCACCGTCGGGCCGCCGGCCGGCGCCCACGAGGCGCTGGCCGAGCTGCTCGGACGTGCTCGGGCTCGGCATCGCTCGCGGTGAGCGGCGGAGAGGTCCCGACGCGGAGGCCGAGGCGCTGCTCGCGGACCGCGACGGGCGCGGCGCCGAGCGCGACTTCGAGCGCGCCGACCAGATCCGCGACGAGCTCGCCGAGCTCGGCTGGGAGGTCCGCGACACGGCCGACGGCGCGCGGCTGGTGCCGCGCGCCTGAGGCCGGGTCGGCGCAGCCCGAGAGCGGGGAGCGAGTTCATCTACGGCCGCAACCCGGTCGCCGAGGCGCGCCGCGGCCGACGGCGGGTGCTGCGCGAGTGGAGCTCGCCCGAACACGCCGGCGCGCCGAGCTCGAGCGGCTGTGCGGCTCGCCCGACCATCAGGGCCTCGTCGCCGAGGTCGAGCCCTATCCGTACGCGGACGCCGACTCGCTGCTCGATGCGCCGACGACGCCCTCGTGCTCGCCCTCGACCAGGTTCAGGACCCGCACAACCTCGGCGCGATCTGCCGCAGCGCCGAGGCCGCGGGCGCCGCCGGGGTCGTCCTCTGCGAGCGCCGCGCGGTCGGGGTCACCGCGGCCGTCTGCAAGGCGTCGGCGGGCGCGGTGGAGCACCTGCCGGTCGCGCGGGTGCGCAACCTCGCCGACTGGCTGATCGGCGCTCGCGAGCGCGGGGCCTGGAGCTACGGGCGCCGATGCCACCGACGCCGGCTCACCCATCGCGACCTCGACCTCGATGGGAGGTCGATACTCGTGCTCGGGGCGGAGGGGAGCGGGTTGCGGCCCCGGGTGGCCGGCTCCTGCGACGGCCTGGTGCGGATCCCGACCACGGGCAGGGTCGGCTCGCTCAACGTCTCCGTCGCGGCCGGCGGTGCTCGCTTTCGCGGCGAACCGGGTCGGGGGCTGAGAGGGCCGCAAGTCAATAACGAGGGCGGCGGACGGAAGCCTCGTTCTGCAACGCGATTGCAGGCCCGGGCCGGCGGGAGTTGACAGAACTCCGCGGCGGCGTATAGTTCCGCTCGGAACGTAACGCTGAACCTAAGGTTCAAGGTTGACCTTTCTGCCGCAACTCCAGATGAGAGGCGCCGGGGAGGAAGGCGCCACTAGATCCGTCTCGTATGGAGGAGATCCAGTGGCCGCATCCACCCAAGAGTTCGCGCAGGTTGCACCCTTAGGGGCGCAAGCGAACATCCCGACGCACGCCGGAGCAGGCCGGCGAGTTGGCCGACGCCTACCTCGTCGCGCAGGCGAAGCGGGGCGACAGCGTCGCCTATGACCGCATCGTCCGTCGCTACAAGGGCTTCGTCCGGCTCAAGGCCTCGTCCTATTTCCTGCTCGGCGGGGAGTCGGAGGACCTGATCCAGGAGGGTCTGGTCGGCCTCTACAAGGCCGTGCGCGACTTCCGCTCCGACCGTGAGTCGAGCTTCCGCAACTTCGCGGAGCTCTGCATCACGCGGCAGATGATCACCGCGGTGAAGACGGCGAGCCGCAACAAGCACGCGCCGCTGAACCAGTCGATCTCGTTCGCGACCTCGCCGACCGCTCCGGGGGACGGGGAGTCGACGCTGGAGGAGATCCTGCCCGGGCCCTCGGTCGACGATCCGGCCTCGCAGGTGATCTCGACCGAGGAGCTGCGAAGCCTGGTCGAGTGTCTGACCAGCGTGCTCTCGGACCTCGAGAGCGAGGTCCTGACGTGCTACCTCGACGGGCGCTCCTACGAGGAGATCGCCGAGCGGCTCGAGTGCGACACGAAGACGGTCGACAATGCCCTGCAGCGCGTCAAGCGCAAGGTGGGCACGCACCTCGACGGCCGCGAGGTCCTCCACTAGGACCGTCGCGGCCGGCCCCGCAGAAGCCACCCCGGGGCGCCCCGGGGGTTCCGGTGCGCGCTTCCGTCCTTCCCCCTCAGGCGGCCTGGGGGGCCGGCTCCGAGCCGGGGGCCAGGGCGCGGCCGGCCTCGATCGCGGCCGTGGAGCCCAGGGCGCCGGCGGTCAGTGCGCCCAGCGTCCAGACGGGGCCGCAGCGCTCGGTGCCGAGGGCACGGTCGAGAGAGATCGGGCCCGGGCCCGCGTCGGTGAGGGCGATGACAGCGCCGATCAGCACGGCGTTGTACTCCCAGCCGCGCTCGGTGACCCAGACGCCGTTCTGCGCGTGCACCTTGCGGATCGCCGTCGTCATCACGGAGACGATGCCGGTCGCCGCGAGCGGCGTCAGCAGCCCGGCGGCGAGCAGCGCGCCCGACCCCGCCTCCGCGATGCCGGCGGCCGCTGCCTGGGCCCGCGGCGGGTGCATTTCGAGCTTCTCCATCATCCCGGCGGTTCCGTCCAGGCCCGAGCCGCCGAACCAGCCGGCGAGCTTCTGCAGTCCGTGGCCGATGAACAGCCCACCGATCAGCAGGCGGGCGAGCAGGCGTCCGATGCGCATCTGTCCTCCTAGAAGTCGTTCGCTACGCAACCTTTGCCCTCGAATGGGCCCCGGCAAACGGGCCCGCCGCGATGCCGCCCTGCGCGTGCGGTGCTCTACGCTCGCCGCCGGCCCCTCGCCCGGATAGCTCAACTGGCAGAGCACTGCTCTTGTAAAGCAAAGGTTGCGGGTTCGAGTCCCGCTCCGGGCTTGCGGCCTCGCCGGTGAGCCCGGCCGGGCGCCGGGCCGGTTCGTGCGCCTGCCCTGCTCATGTAACGCGCCCATGTGCAGGGGGTAAGCCTGAGCGTGCCCGACCCCCCGGAGAGTGCCGGCACCTCGGAGGAGGTGCGTCGAGAGGAGCCCCGTCGCGCGCCGCAGACCGGCGCCGCCGACCGCATCGGCTCCGAGCGGATCGCGGGCTACCACGCCTACACACGCGAGCACGGCGTCAACTTCCTGCTCTACTCGGTCGCGCGAGCGATCCTGCTTCCCTTCTTCCTCGTCTGGTTTCGTCTCGACCGGATCGGGCGTGAGTACGCGAAGGTCGACCGCGGCCTGATCGTCGCCGCCAACCATCGCTCGTTCCTCGACCCGTTCGTGATCGGCGCCCTGCTGCCGTGGCGACGACCGATGCACTACGTCGCCAAGGTCGAGCTCTTCGAGAAGCGGTGGCAGGGTTGGTTCCTGAACCGGCTCGGCGCCTACCCGGTCCAGCGCGGACGGGCCGACGCGGAGTCGCTCGCGACCTCCGCCGCGATCCTCGCCCGTGGCGGCGCGCTCTGCATCTTCCCCGAGGGCACCAGGATCCGCCGCGGCTCGCTCGCGGCTCCGCACCGCGGCGTCGGCCGGCTCGCGCTCGAGTCCGGCGCCTCCGTGCTGCCCGTCGCCGTGCTCGGCACCGAGCACGTGCGCCGCGGCTGGCGCATCCGCCCCCGCAAGGTCCGCCTGCGGGCTGGCAAGGCGGTCTCATTCCCGCAGACCGAGAATCCGTCGCCCTCGCTCGCGGCGACGGTCACGGGGCGCATCTGGCCGAGCATCGAGCTGCAGTGGGAGTGGCTCGGCGGGCTGCCGCCGATGCGCAAGGCGGCGGTGATCGGTGCCGGCAGTTGGGGCACCGCCGTTGCGGTCCTGCTCGCCCGCGGCGGGATCGACGTCGAGCTCGGCTGTCGCACCGCCGAGCAGGCGGAGGAGCTCGCCCGGACGCGGGAGAACGGCCGCTACCTGCCCGGGATCCGGCTGCCGGATGCCGTCACCGTCAAGCGCGCGCCCGAGATCGAGGTCGCGGGGCTCGACCTCGTCTGCCTCGCGGTGCCGGCCTCGTCGCTGCCCGCCGCCGTCGGCGCGCTCGGCGACCAGATCGGATCCCGGACCGCCGTGCTGCTGCTGAGCAAGGGCATGGTGCCGCCGCTGGGAACGCTGCCCTCCGAGTACGTGACCCAGCGCGTGCGGGCGCGCGCCCTCGCCTCCCTGGGCGGCCCCGCGCACGCGAAGGAAGCGGCCTCCGGGACCGCGGCCCTCGCGCTCGCGAGCGGAGACGAGGATCTGCGGGCGCAGCTCGGCGACGTCTTCGATCGGGCCGGCTTGATCTGCGAGCGCTCCGCCGACGTCGTGGGCGTCGAGATGGCCGGCGTTGCCAAGAACGCGGCCTCGCTCGCCGCCGCGGCCGCGGAGCCGCACGGCCTCAACGCGGCCGGCATCGCCGCCGCGGAGGTGTGGCGCGAGTGCGTCGCCTACGCGACCCTCAAGGGGGCTCGGCTCGAGACCTTCTCCGGCCTCGCCGGGATCGGTGATCTGACTGCCACCGTGCTCGCGCCGGGCAGTCGCAATCGGCGCGCGGGCGAGCTGCTCGGCAGCGGTGTCCCGGCGGCGCAGATCCCCGAGCGGATCGGCCAGGCCTCCGAGGGGCTCGACTCGGCGCCCCTGATCGCGACCGCCCTCGCCGACGCCGGCGTCGAAGCGGACGGGCTCGCCGGCCTGGCGGCGCTGGTCGAGGGCGAGATGACCGCGGTCGAGTGGGTTGCGCGGCTGCGCCGGGCCGAGCGCGCGAGGAGCGCGGCATGATGCAGGCCCGGCCGCAAGCGGTCTCGCGAGCCCGATCCCGCGTACAGTGGCCGCGTGTCGGAAGGCGAGAGCGAGGAGCCGCAGGACCCCGCGCGCAAGGCCGATCTCGACCGCGCCTTCGAGCAGGTCTACCGCGACCACCTGCGGGACGTCTACTCCTACGCCTACTACCGGGTCGGCAACCACCACGACGCCGAGGACCTGACCGAGCAGACCTTCCTGCAGGCGTATCGGCACTTCGAGCGCGCGCGGCGGGAGTCGCAGGGGAGGCCGCTGCGCCCGTGGCTGATCCGGATCGCGCACAACCTCGCTTCCAACTACCACCGCGATCGTTCACGCCGGCCGGTCGCGGCCCTCGACAAGATCGAGCCGCCCGCGCATCCGCACGACACGAGCCGCGTCGCCGAGGGGCGGGAGCAGCTGCGGCATGTGTTCGAGGGCCTCACCACGCTCTCGGAGGATCGTCGCGAGGCGCTGATCATGCGCTTCGCGCTGGGCATGAGCAACCGCGAGATCGCGCGCGCTCTCGGTCGCAGCGACGGCGCCACGAAGGTCCTGATCCATCGCGCGATCAAGCAGCTCGAGGAGGAGCTGAGCGAACCCGAGGAGGGGGGCGACGATGAATGAGACGGCGCCCGGCGCCACCGACGGCGTCGATCTGGAGTCGCTGCTCGCCGATGCGCTGCGGCCGATCGAGCCGCCGGAGCGGCTCAGCGGGCGCGTGGAGACGACGCTGACGAAGCTCGCCGACGCCGCCGCCAGCGAGCTCAACGATTGGGCCGACGAGCTCACGGAGAGCGAGCTGCAGTCGCTTCGCGACCCCCGCAACTGGGTTCGGCCCGTGGCGGCCGCAGCGGTCGGCGGCGTCGCCGGCTCCGCCCTCGTCGTGCTCGAGATCCGCCGGCGCCGCAAGCAGGAGGGAATCGCCGGCGTAGCCGCGGAGCTCCGCAAACGCCTCGGCGGCTGAGCGGCCGCTCAGCCTGCCGAGGCACGGTCGGCTCCCGTCAGGCGACGGCTGTCGGCGGTCGGAAGGAGAGCAGGCCGGCGGCGATGCCGGTGAGGCCAACGGCCAGGTGCAGGAAGTTGAGCTCGGTTCCGACCGGGATCGCGTCGAGGATCGAGCCGGCGCCGTGATCGGTCTCGAGGAAGCCCCAGACGGCGAGCACTGTGAAGCCGGCGCCGAGTGCCAGCGCCATCGCCCGCGCCGCGCGCGAGGCAGCCGCGAGCGCTGCGAGCCCGGCGGCCAGGTGCAGCGCGTTCTCCCAGCCGTTGGTCGGGAAGACCCCGAGGATGTTGTCGGACACATACGAGGAGCCGGTGCCGAACGACGCCTCATAGGCAAAGCCGGCAATGCCCCCGATGACCAGCGCGGCGCCGACCACGAGCACGAAGAGGCGGGCTGCCGTGGCGGTCTCGTCGGTGGCGCTCATCTCGTCGTGCGGAAATCTCGAGGACCGGTGATCCGGTCGCGGCCCGGCACCGTACCTTTCGACGTGATGCACCGCACGCCTGCCATCCCTGCCGTCCGCGCCTGCGTGGGCGGGAGGCGCTCGGGGCGGCCCGCCCGGCGGGGGGCCGGATGAGCAAGGACGATCTGAGCCGGCTGGCCGACGAAGACCTGATGGCCTTCGTCGACCGCAAGGACCCGGACGCCTTCGAAGCGCTCTACGACCGGCACGGCTCCGCGGCCTACTCGCTGGCCTACCGCATCGTCGGCGATCGCACCGCCGCCGAGGACGCGACCCAGGAGGCCTTCCTCTCGATCTGGCGCTCGCGCGCCCGCTACGACCGGGCGCGCGGCAGCGTCCGCTCCTGGGTGCTGAGCGTGATCCGCAACCGGGCGATCGACGCGCTGCGCAGAGGGGGCGTCAACGCACCGAAGCTCGACCACGACGACGACGCCGTCCTCGCCGCCCGCGAGGGGTCCGAGCGCACCGACATCGAGGCGATCCGCAACGAGACGGCGTCCGAGTTGCGGGGTGCGATCGAGACGCTTCCCCACGAGCAGTCGCAGGTGATCGAGCTCGCCTATTTCGGCGGCTTCAGCCACAGCGAGATCGCGGCGATGATCAACCAGCCGCTGGGTACCGTGAAGGGTCGTATGCGGCTTGGTCTGGAAAAGATCAGGGCCGAGATCGCCGAGGCGATCTCGCCGGACGCGATCGAGGGGTTGTCGGCGTGAGCGGGGACGAGGCCCGCGGCGGCTGCCAGGAGCGGCGCGACGATCTCGCCGCCTACTCGCTCGGGGCGCTCGATCCGGGGCAGGCGGCTGAGCTCGAGCGCCACCTGGCCGGCTGCCCCGCCTGCGCCGAAAGGCTTCGCTGGCTGCGCCCGGCCGCCGACCTCGTGCCCGCATCGGTGCGGCAGTTCGAGCCGTCCCCGAGGCTCCGCACGGAGCTGATGGCGACGGTGCGCGCCGAGGCCGCCCAGGAGGCCGCGGCGGAGCCCGCCACTGCAGCGGGTGGGCCTGAGCGTTCCCGCCCGGGTCCGTTCGCCCGCTTCCGCGAGCGCCTGTTGGGCGACGGGCCGCTGCGTCCCGCGCTGGCCGGCTTCGCCGTCGCCTGCCTGCTCGTGGCCGGGGTCGCCGGGTACGAGCTCGGCCACGACGGCGGCTCCGGGCCCGAGCCGGCGACGTACGCGGCGCTGCCCGTCTCGCCGGACTCCAACGCGCACGGCACCGTCGAGGTCACCGACGGCAGCGGGACGCTCACCGTCAGCGAGATGCGGCCGATCCCCGACGACGAGGTCTACCAAGCGTGGATCGCGCACGGTTCGAAGGTCGAGCCGTCGTCGATCTTCGTCGTCGACGGCACCGGCCACGGCTCCGCCTCCCTGCCGTCGATCCCGTCCGGCACCGACCGCGTCATGGTCACCCGCGAGCCCGCTGGGGGCAGCCAGCGGCCGAGCACCGCGCCGGTGCTCACGGCCGAGCTCTGAGGCGGGCGGGACGAGCACAGGCCGCCGCCGCTCCGAGGGCCGCGCTGGGCCGGGGGCTACCCTTCGCGGCCCGATGCGCTGTTACCGGCACCCCGACCGCGAGACGAACGTCGCCTGCTCGCGCTGCGAGCGGCCGATCTGCGGTGACTGCATGACCCCGACGCCGGTCGGGATGCGCTGCCCCGAGTGCGCGAGCGATCGCACGCAGGTCCGGAGGGTCCGTTTCTCGACCGGCGGCGAGACCGGCTTCTGGCGGGCGCCGGCGACGTTCACTCTGATCGCGATCAACGTCGCCGCCTTCCTCGCGGAGCTGGCAACCGGCGGCGGCCTGATGTCAGGGAACGGCGGCGGCTCACTCATGGAGCACGGGGCCCTGTGCGCCGACGCGGTCGGCGGGGGCGGTCCGTGCGCGCCGCCGCTCGTGATCAGCGGCGGCGGGGAGCTGTGGCGCATCATCACCGCCGGCTTCCTGCACGTGAACCTGCTCCACATCGGCTTCAACATGTTCGTCCTCTACGTGCTGGGGGTCATGATCGAACCCGCGATCGGCACCCCGCGCACCGTCGCGATCTACGCCGTTTCGCTGATCGCCGGGTCGATGGGCGCGCTGATGCTCGCCGACGCGGCCCAGAACACGATCGGCGCCTCCGGAGCGATCTACGGGCTCTTCGCTGCGGCGATGCTCATCGCCTGGGACCGTGGCATGACCCAGGTGCTCTCCCAGCTCGGCTTCTGGTTGGTCCTCAACCTGGTCTTCACGTTCAGCGTGAGCGGCGTCAGCATCGGCGGCCATATCGGCGGACTGGTCGGCGGCGCGGTCGCCGGCCTGATCGTGATCGCAGGAGAGCGCCGCGGCGGCGCCCGGGTGCTCGGTGCCGAGATTGCCGCGATCGTCGTGCTGGCTGTGGCCGCCTTCGTCGGCTCGGTCGCCGTCGCCAATTCGAAGCAGGCGCCCGTCGTTCGTGGCGTCGGCCTTTCGCAGGTGCAGTCGCCGTCGAAGGGCGATCAGGCGGCGGTGACGACCGGCTCCGTACGCAGCGGCGTCGGCGCGGGCCCGAGCTCCGGGTAGAGCATCGAGGCGAGCAGCTCGACGCCGTCCGCCAGGCGCGGGCCGGGTCGCGAGAAGCTCGCCGCCGCGTCGACCGCATAGACCCGCGACGCCCCGAGCCCGGCGAGCCGGTTCCGGTGCCGGGACGCTTCCGTCAGCGCTTCGTCGCAGTCGAGACCGCACGGCATGACCACGACGACGTCCGGGGCCGCGGCCCGGACCTCCTCCCAGGTCAACTCGCGCGAGCGCTCGCCCGGCGTGGCCAGGGCGTCGACCCCGCCCGCGGCGGCGATCATCTCCGGCACCCAGTGCCCCGCGGCGAAGACGGGGTCGAGCCACTCGAGAGCGGCAACCCGGGGGCGGGGCAGCCCCGCGACGCGTTCGCGGACGGCCTCGACGCGGCCCTCGAGCCGGCGGCGCAGCTCGGGCCCCGTCTCGGGGCGCCCGGCGGCATCGGCGAGCCGCTCGGCGTCGGCGAAGACCTCTGCCAGGGTCGAGGGATCGAGCGAGAGCACGGCGGGGCGAGTCGGGAGCCGGCCGGCGACGGTGACCACGTCGTCGTAGCTGACGGCGCAGACCGCGCACACGGCCTGGGTCACGATCAGGTCGACTTCGAGCGCGGCGAGCCGCTCGGTGTCGAGGGCGTACAGGGCCTCGCCGCGAGCGGTGCGCGCGCGAACGGCCGCGTCGATGCCGGCGGCGTCGAGACCGTCGGGGATGACGCTGCGCGTGAGCACCGGGAGCTCGCGTGCGCGAGCCGGGTGATCGCACTCGTGCGTGACGGCGACCACCTCGTCTTCGAGGCCGAGCTCGAAGCAGAGCTCGGTCGCCGAGGGCACGAGGTTTGCGATTCGCATCCGCGGGCACTATAGGCTCGACCGATGGCGACGCTTCTCGAAGACAGCGAGATCGAGGAACGGCTCCGAGGCCTCGACGGCTGGGAGCGTGAGGGCGAGGCGATCACGCGCAGCTACGACCGCGGCGACTTCGTCGGTTCGATCGACTTCGCGAAGCGGATCGTCGAGCCGGCCGAGGAGATGGGCCACCATCCCGATCTGGAGATCTCCTGGGCTACCGTCAAGGTCAGCATCTCCACCCACTCGGAAGGCGGGCTCACCGCCGCCGACTTCGAGCTCGCAGGGCGCATCGACGCGCTCGCCTGAGCCCGCTCCCGGCCCGAGTAGCCGCTCCACCCCCGCCGTCGTCAGACTGCACGCGATGCGCCTGCTCCACGTGATCGCGACCCGGCCCAACTTCGTGAAGATGGCGCCGGTGATAGCGGCGCTCCGCACCGCCGATCCTGACGGTCACCACGTGCTCGTGCACACCGGTCAGCACTACGACCGCAACATGTCCGAGATCTTCCTCACCGAGCTCGGGGTGCCTGCGCCCGACCACACGCTCGGCGCCGGCGGCGGCACCCACGCCTCCCAGCTTGCGGCCGTGCTCGAGCGACTCGCGCCGGTGCTCGCGGTGGAGCGGCCGGAGCTCGTGATCGTGCCCGGCGACGTCAACTCGACGCTCGCGGCGGCGCTCGCCTGCGCCCACATGCAGATCCCGATCGCGCACGTCGAGGCCGGGCTGCGCAGCTTCGACCGGACGATGCCCGAGGAGATCAACCGGGTGCTCGTCGACCAGGTCTCTGACCTCTTGTTCACGCACTCGCCCGAGGCCTTGCCCAATCTCGAGCGGGAGGGGATCGACAGCGGCCGGGTGAAGCTCGTCGGCAACACGATGATCGACACGCTCGTCGCCCTCGAGGATCGCTTCCGCGACCGCGGGACGGCCGCCGGCCTGGGGTTCGACCCCGGCGCCTACGTGCTCGTCACGCTGCACCGGCCCGCCCTCGTCGACGGCGAGCTGCTCGCGCCGGCGCTGGCGGCGCTCGCCAAGGTCGCGGAGCGGATGCCGGTCGCCTTCCCCGTCCATCCGCGGACGCGGGCCCGGATCGCGGCGCTGGAGGCGGAGGGGTCCGCGCCGCCGCTGCCGGCGGAGCTGCGCCTGCTCGATCCGATCGGCTACCTCGACTTCCTCTCGTTGCAGGCCGATGCCGCCGCCGTGCTCACCGACTCCGGCGGCATCCAGGAGGAGACGACCTACCTCGGGGTCCCGTGCTTCACGCTGCGCGACAACACCGAGCGCCCGGTCACGATCGAAGCGGGCACGAACACGCTGCTGGGGCTCGATCCGTCGCGGATCGCCGAGCTCCCCGACCTCCTGCGCACGCGGGGCGGCCCGCCGCCCGAGGCGCCTCACCTCTGGGACGGCCACGCGGCGGAGCGCGTCGCCGCGATCGTCACGGCTCGTCTCCGGGCCTGAACGGCCCCATTTGCAGGGCTTTCGCGCTGGCGCCGGTTTCGACGCCTGTTTCTGCGATTCTGCCCCGACGATGGCCGGTTTCAGCCTCGCCCCGAAGGATCGCGTCTTCTTCGACATGCTGCGCGAGGAGGGCGAAAACGTCCTCCGCGCCTCCGAGCTGCTCCAGGAGATGCTCGAGGAATGGCCCGACGCGAGTCGCGGGCTCGGGGGTCAGATCGTCGACGCCGAGCAGGAGGGCGACCGGCTCACACACGCGGTGATCCAGCGGCTCAATTCGACCTTCGTGACGCCGTTCGATCGCGAGGACATCTACGGGCTGGCGACGAAGCTCGACGACATCGTCGACTACATCGAGGAGGCTGCGGACTTCCTCGGCCTGTACCAGATCGAGGCGCCGATGCAGCAGGCCTCGGCGATGGCCGAGGTCCTCGTCGCCGCCTGCCGGCAGATCGTCGCCGCCCTCGGGGAGCTGCGGGGCTTCAAGCAGCTCGATCCCTACTGGATCGAGATCCACAGGCTCGAGAACGACGGCGACCGGATCTACCGGGATGCGGTCGCCTCGCTCTTCGCGAACGGGATCGATCCGATGATCGTGATCCGCTGGAAGGACATCTTCGGGGTGCTCGAGCGTGCGATCGACTCGACCGAGGCGGTCGCCCACATCATCGAGGGCGTCGTGATCAAGAACGCGCGCTGAGGCAATGCACGACGACCTCGTCCTCGTAATCGTCGTCGCCACCGCGCTCGCGTTCGACTTCACGAACGGTTTCCACGACACAGCCAACGTCGTCGCGACCTCGATCTCGACGCACGCGCTGCCGCCGCGCACCGCCGTCGGCATCGCGTCCGTGCTCAACTTCGTCGGCGCTCTGATCTCGCTCCAGGTCGCCGCGACGGTCGCCAACGACGTCGTCGAGTCCGGCGCGATCACGCCGACCGTGATCTTCAGCGGCCTGGTCGGCGCGATCGCCTGGAATTTGATCACCTGGTACTTCGGATTACCGTCGAGCTCCTCGCACGCGCTGATCGGCGGCGTGGTCGGCGCGGCCTTCGCCGCCGCGGGGACGAGCGCGGTGATCGGCCAGGGCGTGCTGGGCAAGGTGCTGATCCCGGCCGTGATCGCCCCGATCGTCGCCTTCATCGTCGCGCTGCTCGCGATCGGCATCGCCTACTGGCTCGTCTGGAAGCAGCGTCCCGGCCCCGTCAACCGGGGCTTCCGCTACGGCCAGGTGGTCTCCGGCAGCCTGCTCGCGCTCGCGCACGGCACCAACGACGCGCAGAAGACGATGGGCGTGATCACGCTGGCGCTCGTGGCCAACGGCAACCTGAGCTCGTCCAACTTCAGCGTGCCGACGTGGGTCGTGCTCACCTCCGCGACGGCGATCTCCGCCGGCACCTACATCGGCGGCTGGCGCATCATCCGCACGATGGGGACGAGGATCATCAAGATGGACACGGCGCAGGGGTTCACGGCCCAGGGGGCGGGCGCCGCGGTGATCCTCGCCTCGAGCCACTTCGGCTACCCGCTCTCCACCACGCACGTGATCTCCGGCGCGGTGATGGGGGCCGGCGCGGGCAAACGGCTCTCGGCGGTGCGCTGGGGCGTCGCCGGGAACATCGTCGCGGCCTGGGTGGTGACCCTCCCCGCAGCGGCCACGGTCGGCGCCATCGCCTACTGGTTCACGAGCCTGTTCGGGGACGGGGCCGCCGGTCCGTTGCTGGTTCTGGCGCTCTCCGCCGCGCTTGGGATCGCCCTCTTCTCGCGCCGGATCCGACGCGGGCAACCGGTGCCGGCGACGTGATCGCTTTCGCGACCATCGTCGACTGGAAGGCGCTCGGCGAGTCGGCCCTGGCCTCGCTCGCGGCCGGCGTCTTCGTCACCTTCGCCTTCTCGCTCGCGATCGTCTGGACGACGAAGGCGGTCGAGCTGCGGCGGGCCGACCGTCATGGGGCGGCTGTCGCCGCCGGCACGGCTGCCGGGTTGGCGTTGATCGCATCGCTCGCGGCGGTCGCCGCGGGCCTGATCGTGATGATCAGCTGACGGCGTCCGCGTTCCCCGTCGCTCAGCGAGCGCCGCGATCGGTCACCATGGTGGGTGCATGCTGATCGCGCTCCGCAACATCGTGATCATCGCCCTGTTGGCGCTGCTGGTCACGGTCGCGCCCGGGGGCGGCAACGTCGTCAACGCGATCCTGACGGCGTTGGCGCTGATCTTCCTCGCCGCGATCGGGTTGCTGGCGGTGCGCACCTGGCGCGAGACGGCGCTTACGCGCGACGCGATGACCGAGGGCCAGCGCTGGGCCTTCTACGGGGCGCTGGGGGCGCTGGCGCTGATGATCGCCGGCCTCGACGAGCTGCTCTCGACCGGCGCCGGAACGATCGTCTTCATCGCCGTCGTCGCCGGCGCCGGCTGGATCCTGTTCAGCACCTGGCGCGCGGCGAACAGCTACTGATCCGACACGGATTCGTTTCGGAGGGCGTGCCACACGCGCGCTCCCTGGGCCTAGCGTCGGCCGCATGCTCCCAAGCGCGGTCGTCGTACAGCAGCGCAGCCCCGGCGAGGCCGGTCAGGCGGCGATCTCGTTGCTGGCGACGCTGCCGGCGCTGCTGGCCTGCTGCGCCGTGCTCGTGCAGCTCGCCGCGGTGGGCTGGTCGGCCGCCTCGGCCGCCGGGGCGGCGCGCGCGGCGGCGCGGGCCAGGGAGGTAGGGACCGATCCCGCCGATGCCGCCCGGGCGGCGTTGCCCGGCGTCCTCGCCGCCCACGCGAACGTCGAGCGGGACGGTGAGCGCATGCGGGTGGAGGTGCGTTCCCCGCGGCTGCTGCCGCTGCTGCCCGCGTTCGAGGTCGGCGCGAGCGCGGGCCTCGACCCCCTGGCCACCACCTCGGGAGGATCCACGTGAGCGTGCGCCGGTCGCTCCGATCCTCCGAGCTGGGCCAGGCCCAGCTCGAGCTCGTCGCCGCGATCCCGATCTTCGCCTGCGTCGCCGTCGCGGTCTTGCAGCTCCTCGCCGTCGGCTACTCGCAGACGCTCGCCGATGGTGCGGCCGAGGCCGGCGCCTACGCGGCCGCGGCTGGACGGGCCGCGGTGCCCGCCGCTCGCTCGGCCCTGCCCGGCTGGGCCCGCGGGCGGGCCCGTATCGAGGCGCGCGGGAACGCCGTTCGCGTCTCGCTCGCGAGCCCGAGCCTGCTGCCGGGCCTGGGCGAGCAGCTGCGGGTCGACTCCAGCGCGTGGTCGCGTTCCGGGGGCTGAGGTGCCGCCCACCCGCTCGCATCCGGGAGCGATCGTGGTCGCGCCGACTCCGTCGGCGGGCAGCGCGCGCGCAAGCGCCGCGGCTCTGGCGCTCGCCTGCTGCTCGGAGCCCGGGCCGGAGGGTGGCTGCGCGGCGGCGCTGCTCGCCGATCTCGATCCCGGCGCCGATCTCCGCGCGTCGGTGCTGTGCGCGGAGGATGCGCGGGGCCTCGCGGGGCTCACCGGCGAGCTCGACGGCTGGAGCGCCGTCCCGCGTGGCAGGCTCTGCCTGCTGACGCCCGCGGGTGAGGAGGGCGGGGCTGAGCTCGCCCCCCTCGCGGAGCTCGCCCAAAAGACGGGCGCGGCGCTGGTAGCCCACGTCCCCGACGCCGGCTTTCGCACCGCGCTGAATGAGCTCGAGGCCTGCGAGGCGGCTCCCGGCGTCCTCGTCCAGGCACGGCCGGAGAAAGGTGAGCGGCCGCTGCTCGCCGCGCTCAGCATCGAGCTCCGCTCCGAGGGACGGCGGCACAGGATCTGGAGGCGCGCACCGGGACTGATCGCGGGAAGGAGGGCGCTGGCCGGCCTCGATCCCGGCGGGGAGACCGCGCGCCGCGCAACGCGCGCGGCGGCCGCTCTGCGTGAGCAGGACGGCCAGATGCTGCCCGCCGTGGCAGGGCTCATCGTCGCGGTGCTCGCCGTCGCACTGGCGCTCGTCGCTCTCGGCGGCGCCGTGACCGCCAAGGGTCGGGCCCAGCGCGCCGCCGACCTCGCGGCGCTCTCGGCGGCGCGCTCGATGCGAGAGGACTTCGCACGGCTGTTCGCGCCGCCGCTGCTCCCCGATGGCAGCCCGAACCCCGCCCACATCGACAAGCGCAGCTACGAGTCGCGCGCCGCGGACGCCGCCCGCGAGGCGGCCGCCCACAACGACTTGCCCGCGGGCGCCGTGCGCGTCACCTTCCCCGACGGCGCCTCACCGGCGCCGCTGCGGGTCGCGGTCGAGGCGCGGCCCCACATCGAGGTCTCGGGCGTCGAGCGCGGGCGGGTGCGCCTGCGGGCGGAGGCTGCGCTGGCGCCGCCGGCCCCGTCGATCGCTACCTCGCCGGGGGATTCCGCGACCGCCGTCGGCGGTGGCTACTCCGGCCCGCTCGCCACCCGTCAGGGCAAGACGATGCGCCCCGATGTCGCGGCCGCCTTCGATCGGATGGCGGCGACCGCAGCTGCCGATGGCGTGACGCTTCTCATCAACTCCGCCTATCGCTCCGACGCCGAGCAGGCGGCCCTGTTCGCCGCCAACCCCGACCCGCGCATGGTCGCGCCCCCGGGGAAGTCCCTGCACCGGTGCGGGACCGAGCTCGACCTCGGGCCGCCGTCGGCCTACGGCTGGCTCAGCGCCCACGCATCCGGCTTCGGCTTCGAGCAGCGCTACTCGTGGGAGAGCTGGCACTACGGGTTCGTCCGCGGCCCCGCTCCCTGCTCGGCCGCCGGCGACGAGATGGGGGCCGCGCCGCCGGGGGCCGGTCGCGGTGGCGACGGTCGCATCTCGGGTGAGGCCGGCCTGCCGAGCTTCGTCCCGCCCCGCTACCGCTCGGCCCTGGTCGCCGCAGCGTCCAGGCACGACGTCTCCGCGGCGCTGCTCGCGGCACAGCTGATGGCCGAGTCGGACTTCAATCCGGCGGCCATCTCATCGGCCGGCGCCGAGGGGATCGCGCAGTTCATGCCCGCCACGGCGGCCGCCTACGGGCTCGACGACCCCTTCGACCCGGAGGCCTCGATCGAGGCCCAGGCGACGCTCATGGGAGAGCTGATCGACCGCTTCGGGGATCCGCGGCTGGCGCTTGCCGCCTACAACGCCGGGCCCGGACCGGTCGCGGCCTGCTCCTGCGTCCCCGGGATTCCGGAGACGCAGGCGTACGTCGCGCGGATCGTCGGGCTGCTCGCCGGCGCCGGTCAGCTCTCGTCACCCGCACCGCTGCTCGAGGTGCGGCTCGTCTCCTGAGCGCCCCGGCTGATCGGCGTCAGTCGGAATCGTGAGGGTGGAGGTGATCCTCCGCCATGCGCTTGAGCCCGACGCGGTCGATCTTCCCGGTCGGGTTGAGCGGCATCTCGTCCAGGAAGACGATCTCCTCCGGCGCCTTGTAGCCGATGCGTTCGCGGCAGAAGACGACCAGATCGGCCGCCGACGGCCGCTCGGCGCCCGCGCGCAGGGTCACGTAGGCGCGCACGTTCTCACCGTGCACGAGGTCGTGGATGCCGACGACGCCGGCGAGCGCCACCGCTGGATGCTCGAGCAGCGCGCCCTCGACCTCGAAGGGGCTGACGTTGGAGCCATCGTGCACGATCACCTGCTTCTTGCGGCCGAAGAACCACAGGTAGCCGTCCTCGTCGGCGCGGGCGAGATCGCCCGAGTCGAGCCAGTCCACCTCGAGGACCTCGGCGGTTGCCTCCGGGGCGCCCCAGTAGCCGGCCATCCGGCTCCGGGTGCGGATCCAGATCCGCCCGACGGCCCCGGGCTCCAGCGGACCCTCGGAGCCGGAGTCGGCTCGCAGCGAGACCTCGTAGCCCGGGATCGGCGGGCCGATGGAGCCCTGCTTGATCGGGCCTGCCGGCGGGTTCAGCGTCGTCAGCCCGACCTCGGTCATCCCGTAGCCCTCGTCGATCGGAAAGCCGGCGAGGGCGGCGAACTCTGTCAGCAACTCGGTCGACACCTTGTCGGCGCCCGCGCGGCAGATCCGCAGGCAGCTCAGATCCGCAGGCGAGAGGTCGTGGTCGGAGACCAGGGCGGAGAGCGCCGCCGGGATCATCGCCAGCACGGTCGGCTGGTGCTCGCGCAAGAGCGGCAGCAACTCGTGCGCGTCGTAGCTGCGGGCGATGACGACGCGGCCCCCGACCGAGAGCATGGCCAGCGTCCAGAGGAAGCTGCCGATGTGGGACATGGAGGAGCCGGGCAGGAAGGTGTCGGCGTCGGTGAGGCCGAAGGCTGCGTCGGCGCTGGCGATCATCCAGCGCAGCGACTCGTGCGTGTGGGTGACGCCCTTCGCAGGCCCGGTGCTGCCGGAGGTGAAGAAGATCGCGGCGGGGCTGTCCGGCTCCGGAGCGGCGAGCTCGACCGCAGGGGGAGCGCTCGCGAGCAGCGCTTCCAGACGCGGCTCGGTGGCGTCCTCCGGCGCGCTGTAGAGGATCGTGCCGAGCGGAAGCTCGCCGACGAGGCGGCTTGTGGAGAGGTCCTCGTGGCGCTCGGCGTGGACGAGCAGCGCGACCGCGCCTCCGACCTCGAGCGCGTGGTCGATCTCGCGGTGCGTGTAGCGGTAGTTGAGCGGCACAGCCACGATGCCTGCCCTGAAGCAGGCCAGGTAGTGGATGGCGAGCGCGATCCGGTTCGGCATCAGCGAGGCGAGCCGGTCGCCCGGGCTCAGGCCGAGCTCGCGGTAGGCCAGTGCCAGCGTCGTCGTCCGCTCGTCGAGCTCGCGCCAGCTGATCGAGTCGGTGGCCGAGACCAGCGCCGGCTCGTCCGGCCGCGTCGCGAGCCCCACGGCGAGCAGCTCGTGCAGCGGTGGCGCCGGCGCCTCCAACCTCCCGCCCTCGATCAGCATGGCCGCATCGTATGCGAGCCGCGAGCCGAGCGGACGCGGACGGTCCTCCGTTGAATAGGGTCCCCGGCCATGGCACTGAGAACGATCAACGGCATGGAGGAGCTGCAGGCGAGTGTCGGCGAGACGATCGGCCCCGGGGAGTGGCGCGATGTCACCCAGGAGCTGATCGACACCTTCGCCGACGTCTCCGGCGACCACCAGTGGATCCACGTCGACGTCGAGCGGGCGAAGAAGGAGAGCCCATTCGGGCAGACCATCGCGCACGGCAACCTGACGCTCTCGATGATCGACGGTCTGCGCGGCGGGCTGATCGAGATGAGCGGCTTCAAGCTCGCCGTCAACTACGGCTGGAACAAGGTCCGCTTTCCGGCGCCGGTCCCGGCCGGCTCGCGCGTTCGCGCCTCGATCCGGCTCGACTCGCTGGACGACGTGGGCGGTGGTTGGTGGCAGGCCGTGAACGTGATCACGGTCGAGGTCGAGGGCAACACCAAGCCGTGCTGTGTGGCCGAGTCGGTCGGCCGCTTCGTCGCCGGCTGAGCCGGCGGCGGCGACCCAACCGGCACACGGTCGCCGCTAGGCGCGCGAAGGCGTGCCCGCGAGGAAACCGGAACCGGGCTCGCCCGGGGGGCCCGCGATGCGTCCGGCGCGGCGCTTGCGCGCCCGCTCGAGCCGCAGCCTCGCGCCCGCGAGCCGGTCCGACGGCACCTCGCGCAGGAAGCGCTCGACCGGCAGCCAGATCACGGCGTCGGGGCGCTCGCGCCGCAATAGCGCGAAGTCGAAGCTGCTCGCGTGCGCGAACAGCAGCCGTGAGAAGGCCTCCTTGAGGAAGGGAAGGGTCGGGTTTGCGAACGACTCGCCGAAGAGCACGGCCGTCGGCCCGATGCCGTCGCCGCGCTCGAACGCGATCAGGCGCCCGTGGTTGCGGATCCGGTTGTCGGCGACGAGGCTCGCCCGGTGCTCCCGCAGGCGGCCGAGGACCGTCGCGCCGCGCACCGTGGGATGGAGCTTCGAGCCGAGGTCGCCGACGATGCGGGCGGGGCGCCATTCGACCCGATCCTCGGCGGGCGCCTCGCACTCGACGCCGCGCGCCCGCAGCTGGGCGCAGATCTCGGTTGCCGCGATCCAGGCGCCGCGGGCGTTCCAGTGCGTGTCGGAGGCACAGTAGACCGGCCCGCCGGGCTTGCCCTCGAGCTGCGGCGCGAGCCCGTACCGCACCGGGGCCTCGACGCGGGCGCCGGCGGCGAGGAATTCGTCGATCGGCCGCCGGGCCGCCGGCACGATTCCCGCCGGCAGCAGCTCCGGGTAGACCGACTCCTTGTCGGGGGCGACGTGGCCGACCCAGGTGATGCCGGCATCTCGCAGGCGAGCGTCGCGACGGGCGAGCAGCCGCGCCCAGCGCCCCGCCCAGCCGGCCGGCGGCGGCAGCTCGCCGGTGTGCTGCTCGAGGACCCGGTTCGAGTCGCCGCGCATGAACAGCCACCCGCTCTCGCCTGTGAGCACCTCGATCAAGGAAGGACCGCGGCCACTCTATCCGCGGGCCGGCGCGCCCGTCGGCGCGACATCGGCGCCGCCTAAAGTGATCTCGATGACCCCCGATCGGGAGATGAACGGCAACGGCGACGCCCCCGATCGCGGGGCCGATCTCGCCGAGCAGCGACGCCGGCTGCCCGACGCACCCGGCGTCTACGTCTTCACCGACGACGAGGGGCGGGTCGTCTACGTCGGCAAGTCGCTCTCGATCCGCAAGCGGGTCGCCAACCACTTCTCGAGCCGGTCGACGCTCGGCGTCCCTCGCCGATCGGATCGCCGCGATCGACTTCCTCGTCACCGAGACCGAGGCCGAGGCGCTGCTCGCCGAGCAGCAGTTCATCAAGCGCCACCGGCCGCTGCTCAACGTCAAGCTCCGCGACGACAAGTCCTATCCGTACATCGGGATCTCGCTCGACGAGGAGTTCCCGCGCGTCTACTTCACCCGCGAGCGGCACCGCCCGAACCGCGCCTACTTCGGCCCCTACGCGACCGCGCGGCGGGTGCGCGAGACCCTGGAGCTGCTCGGCAAGCTCTTCCAGTACCGGACGTGCGATGGGCCTGAGCCCGGGCGGCGCTCCGGCGTGCCCTGCCTCGACTACTACATCAAGCGCTGCGGGGCGCCCTGCGTCGGCTACGTCGACCGCGACGAGTACATGCGCTCGATCGAATCGATCCGACGCTTCCTCGGCGGCCGCTACCGGGACGTCGAGCGCGACCTCGAGGAGAAGATGGACGCAGGCCTCGGCGGAGCAGGAGTTCGAGCGCGCGGCGCTGTTCCGCGATCGCCTCGCAGCGGTGCGCTCGCTGATGGAGCGCCAGCGGGTGGCCGGAGAGGCGGTCGGAACCGCCGACCTCGATCGGCGTCGCGGTCGAGGGCTCCGACGCCAACGCGCAGCTCTTCCAGGTCCGCGACGGGGTGCTCGCCGAGCGCCAGGGCTTCTATCTCGACAACAAGGGCGAGCGCGGGATCGAGGAGGTCGCCGAGCAGTTCCTCGCCCAGTACTACGAGGCCGCGCCGGCGGTGCCGCCGCTGGTCGTCGTCGGCCCCGAGCTCGCCGAGCGGACGCAGCTGCTGGCGGAGGCGCTGAGCGAGCGCCGCGGCAGCCGTGTCGAGGTGCGCGCCGCGGAGCGCGGCGACAAGCGCCGCCTGCGGGAGCTGGCCGAGCGCAACGCGAAGCTCGCGCTCGCCCAGGACCGGCTGCGCACGCGAGCGCCGCCGCGCCGAGCGGACCGCGGCGCTGGCGGAGCTCGCCGAGGCGCTCGGGATGGAGGAGCTCCCGATCCGGATCGAGGGCTACGACATCTCCAACATCGGGCCCGAGCACACGGTCGCCTCGATGGTCGTCTTCGAGGGCGGCGCGCCGAAGAAGGCGCATTACCGCCGCTTCAACATCCGCGGCCGCGAGGGCGGCGCCGGGCCGGACGACTTCGCCTCGATCGAGGAGGTGCTGAGCCGGCGCATGTCGCGCTACGTGGCCCAGGCCGACCTCAGCCCGCACGACGCCGAGCTCGACGAGAGCTTCGCCTCCCTGCCCGTCGCTGATCATGATCGACGGCGGCAAGGGCCAGCTCGCGGCCGGGATGCGGGCGCTGCAGCCGCTCGTCGAGCGCGGCATCACCGTGATCTCGCTCGCGAAGCGACTCGAGGAGGTCTACGTCCCCGGCAGCTCGCGACCGCTGCCGATCCACCCCGACTCCGAGGCCTCGCGCCTGCTGCAGCGGGTCCGCGACGAGGCGCACCGGTTCGCGCTCGAGGGCCACCGCAAGCGCCGCGGGCGAGCGATGACGACCTCGGTGCTCGACGATCTGCCCGGGATCGGCCCGGCCCGCAAGCGCGCGCTGCTGGGCCACTTCGGCTCGCCCGGAGCGCGTCCTCAGCGCCAGCCGCCAGGAGCTGGAGGCGGTGCCGGGGATCCCGGGCAAGCTCGCGCGCGAGATCCACGGCCGGATCAACAAGACCGGATAGCCGTTTCCACTCGAGACCGGGCGACCCGGCCGAGACCGGGCTTCCCCGATAATGAGGGGGTGCCGGAAGCCGCAATCAGCGTCAAGGGCCTGCGCAAGAGCTACGGCCGTCACGAGGCGGTGCGCGGCATCGACCTCGAGGTGCGGGAGGGCGAGATCTTCGCCTTCCTCGGCCCCAACGGCGCCGGCAAGACGACCACCGTCGAGATCCTCGAGGGCTACCGGGAGCGGACCGGGGGAGAGGTCGAGGTCCTCGGCACGGATCCCGGCGAGGGCGATCTCGACTGGCGCGGCAGGCTCGGGATCGTCCTGCAGGAGTGCCGGATGGAGCAGAAGCTGACCGTGCGCGAGACGCTCGAGATGTACGCGGGCTACTTTCCGAGCCCGCGCGACGTCGACTCGACGATCGAGCTCGTCGGCCTCGCCGAGAAGGCCGACGCTCGCAACGGCAGCCTCTCCGGCGGCCAGCAGCGCCGGCTCGACGTCGGTGTCGCGCTCGTCGGCGACGCCGAGCTGCTCTTCCTCGACGAGCCCACGACCGGCTTCGACCCCTCGGCCCGGCGTCACTTCTGGGAGGTCATCGCGGGCCTGCGCGAGCTCGGCAAGACGGTCTTTCTCACCACCCATTACATGGACGAGGCGCAGGCGCTGGCCGACCGGGTCGCGGTGATCCGCGGCGGCGAGATCGTCGCCACCGGGACGCCGGACGACCTTGGGGGCCGGGGCGAGGCCGAGAGCCTGATCAGCTTCTCGCTGCCCCTCGGCGTCGACTCCACGGCGCTGCCGGGCTCGCTCGCGGCCTCGCTGCAGGGATCGAACGGCAAGATCTCGCTGCAGACGGCGCACCCCGTCTCCGCCCTCAACGACCTCACCGCCTGGGCGCTCGAGCGCGACGTCGAGCTGGTCGGGCTGGAGGTCCGCCGCCCCAGCCTCGAGGACGTCTACCTGGAGCTGACGGGACCCGATGAGTAGCTCGGCCCTCGCCCTGCACCAGTTCCGCTACGACCAGAAGGTCTTCTGGCGCAACCCCGCCTCCGTGTTCTTCACGGTCATGTTCCCGATCATCTTCCTGCTCCTGTTCGCGGGGCTGTTCGGGAACCAGAAGATCAACGCGCTCGGGGTCGACTTCTCGACCTACTACGTGCCCGGGATCATCACGCTGGCCGTCGTCTCGGCGACGCTCGTCAGCCTCGCGATGAACCTTGTGATCGCGCGCGAGGACGGGCGCCTGAAGCGGATGCGGGGCACGCCGCTGCCGACCTGGGCGCTGATCGCCGGCCGGGTCGGCAACTCGATCGTCGTCTCAGCGATGATGGTCGTCCTCGTCACCCTGCTCGGCGACATTCTCTTCGGCGTGCCGGTGCCGACGAACACGATCCCCGGGATCGTCGTCGCGCTCGTCGTCGGCGCCTTCTCCTTCTCCGCGCTCGGCTTCGCGCTCAGCGCCGTGATCCCGAGCCAGGACGCGGCACCGCCGATCACGAACGCGGTCGTACTGCCGCTCTACTTCCTCTCCGGGGTGTTCATCCCGCAGAGCGAGATCCCCGACGGCGTGCTGCACATCGCCGACATCTTCCCGATCCGGCACCTGTTCGAGGCTTTCTTCGCCTGCTACGACCCCGCCACGACCGGGGTGGGGATCGAGTTTGGCCACCTCGCGGTCGTCGCCGGCTGGGGGCTGGCCGGATTGATCTTCGCGCTGCGCCGCTTTCGCTGGTCGCCCAGGGCGGATTGAGGCTTCGCGCGCGGCCGACCGGGCCGGCCGCGCCTGGCTCCGTAGTCCCCCGGCGCCCTCCTCCGTAGCCCGCCAGAGGACGCGCGCGGGGGCGACGCGTTAGGTTGGGGCCGTGCCCGTCAACAGCAAGTTTCAACCGCTACTAGGGAGTTCTCCGACATGCCAGTAAAGGTCGGCATCAACGGCTTCGGCCGCATCGGCCGCAACCTCTTCCGCGCCGCCCACGCCGCCGGCGCCGACGCCGAGCTCGACTTCGTCGCCGTCAACGACCTCACCGACGCGAAGACGCTCGCGCACTTGCTCAAGTACGACTCGATCTTGGGTCGCTTCGACGGCGAGGTCGAGGCCGGCGACGATTCGATCACCGTCAAGGGCAAGGAGATCAAGGTCCTGGCCGAGCGCGACCCGGCGGCTCTGCCGTGGGCCGACCTCGGCGTCGACGTCGTGATCGAGTCGACGGGCCTTTTCACCAAGCGCGAGGCTGCCTCCAAGCACCTCGACGCCGGCGCCAAGAAGGTGATCATCAGCGCCCCGGCGAGCGACCCGGACGTGACCGTCGCGCTCGGAGTCAACTTCGACGACTACGACCCGGACTCGCACCACATCATCTCGAACGCGTCGTGCACGACGAACTGCCTGGCGCCGGTGGCGAAGGTGCTCAACGACGCCGTCGGCATCGAGCGCGGGCTGATGACCACGATCCACGCCTACACGGCCGACCAGCGGCTGCAGGACCTGCCGCACAAGGATCTGCGCCGGGCCCGGGCCGCGGCCCTGAACCTGATCCCGACGACGACCGGTGCGGCCCGCGCGGTCGGCCTCGTGCTGCCGGAGCTCAACGGCAAGCTGAACGGCATCGCCGTGCGGGCGCCGGTGGCGACCGGCTCCGTCGTCGACCTCACCGCAGAGGTCTCGCGCGAGACCTCCGCCGAGGAGATCAACGCCGCGGTAGCGGAGGCGGCCGCGGGCCCGCTCGCCGGCATCCTCGCCTACACCGAGGACCCGATCGTCTCCACCGACATCGTCGGCGATCCGCACTCGTCGATCTTCGACGCCCCGCAGACGATGGTCATGGAGGGGACCATGGTCAAGGTCGTGGCCTGGTACGACAACGAGTGGGGGTACTCGAACCGGCTCGTCGATCTGGCGCAGAAGGTTTTGTAGGAGCCAACGAAGAGAGGAAGGGGAGTCGCGTGACGAGGACGACGGAGCAAGAGGCGAAGGGAGTCTTCGAGAAGGCCTCGGTGCGCGATGCCCGCGTCAACGGGAAGAAGGTGCTGTTGCGGGCGGACTTCAACGTCCCGCTCGACCACGGCATCGTCAAGGACGACGCCCGCATCCGCGCCGCCGTGCCGACGATCGAGCTGCTCCGGGACGCCGGTGCCAGCATCGTCGTCTGCTCCCATCTCGGCCGTCCCGGCGGCGAGGAGGATCCGGACCTGTCGATGGCGCCCGTCGCCTCCCGGCTCGCGGAGCTGCTGGGAACCTTCGTGGCGGTTGCGCCAGGCGTCGTCGGCGACGACGTCGCCTCCGTCGTGGCCGCGCTCGACAGCGGCGAGGTGCTGCTGCTCGAGAACACGCGCTTCTGCAAGGGCGAGACCAAGAACGATCCGGAGCTGGCGGAGGCCCTCGCCGGCCTCGCCGACCTGTACGTCAACGACGCCTTCGGCGCCGCGCACAGAGCTCACGCCTCGACCGAGGGCGTTGCCCACCACCTGCCGGCGTACGCCGGGCTCTTGCTCGAACGCGAGGTGCGGGAGCTGACCAGCGTGCTCAGCGAGCCGGAGCGGCCACTCGTCGTCGTCCTCGGCGGCGCCAAGGTCTCCGACAAGATCGGGGTCATCGAGCGCTTCCTCGAGCTCGCCGACTCGATCCTCATCGGCGGCGCGATGTGCTTCAGCTTCTTCGCCGCCCAGGGTCACGAGACCGGGAACTCGCTCGTCGAGGAGGAGGGGATCGGGCTCGCGCGCGACGTCCTGGCCCGGGCGGAGGACTCCGACTGCGAGCTGCTGCTGCCGACGGACCTCGTGCTCGGCCGGAGCTTCTCGGCGGAGGCGGAGCCGGTCGCCCACGAGGACGTCGACGTACCCGAGGGGATGATGGGCCTCGACATCGGCGCGTCCACCGCCGAGCGGTATGCCGAGGTGATCGCCGGCGCCGGCACCGTTTTCTGGAACGGCCCGATGGGCGCCTTCGAGCTCGAGCCGTTCGCGGCCGGCACCCGTGCCGTTGCCGAGGCCGTGGCCGACTGCAACGGCGTCACAGTCGTCGGCGGTGGCGATTCGGCCGCCGCCCTGTCGCAGTTCGGGCTCGCCGACAAGGTGAGCTGGCTCTCGACCGGCGGCGGCGCCTCGCTCGAGCTCGTCGAGGGCAAGGAGCTGCCGGGCGTGGCGGCGCTCCTCGACGCGGAGGAAGCGAATGGCTGAGGGTCGCCGCCCGCTGATCGCGGCGAACTGGAAGATGAACAAGACGGTCGCCGAGGCGCGGGAGTTCTGCGCGGCGCTGCCCGCCGAGACCGGCGCCGAGCCCGGCCCCGAGGTGGTCGTCTGCCCGCCGTTTCTGGCCGTCGGGGCGGTCGTCGATGCCTGTGCCGGGCGGCCGGTCGGCGTCGCGACGCAGAACATGCACTTCGAGGCGAGCGGGGCTTTCACCGGCGAGGTCTCGCCGGCGATGTTGCTCGACGCCGGTGTCGGGGGCGCTGTGCTGGGACATTCCGAGCGGCGGCAGATGTTCGGGGAGACGGACGCGGCGCTCGCCCGGAAGGTCCCGGCGGCGCTGGCGGCGGGGCTCCTCCCGATCCTCTGCTGCGGCGAGAGCGAGGAGCAGCGCGACGCGGATGAGACCGAGGCGGTTCCTCCGGGGGCAGATCGAGGCCGACCTGGCGGAGGTCGCGGACGAGCGCCTCGCCGACGTCGTGGTCGCCTATGAGCCGATCTGGGCGATCGGGACCGGGCGCACCGCGACGCCGCAGCAGGCGGACGAGGCGTGTGGCTTCGTGCGCGCGCTCATCGCGGCACGCAGCGAGGAGGCCGGTCGCCGGGTCCGGATCCTGTACGGAGGATCCGTCAAGCCCGCGAACGCGGCCGAGTTGATGGCGCAACCCGAGATCGACGGCGCGCTGGTCGGCGGCGCCAGCCTCGACCCGGACGACTTCGCGGCGATCGTCGCTGCCGCGGGATAGGGGACGGCGTGGCGGTTGCGGATGGCCCAGACGGAATTCCGGTCGACTCGCTCGCCCTCGTCATCCTCGACGGCTGGGGGCTGGCCGAAGCCGGCCCCGGCAATGCGATCTCGCTCGCGGCGACGCCGACATTCGACCAGCTCTGGTCGGACTGCCCGCACACGCAGTTGTCCGCGTCGGGCCGGGACGTCGGTCTCCCGGACGGTCAGATGGGCAACTCCGAGGTCGGCCACCTCAACCTCGGTGCCGGAGCGATCGTCAAGCAGGACCTGGCTCGGATCGATGACGCGGTCGCCGACGGCAGCTTCTTCGAGAACGAGGCATTGCGGGCGGCGTGCGCGCGGGCAGTCGAATCGCCACGCGGGCGCCTGCATCTGATCGGCCTCGTCTCCGACGGCGGCGTGCACTCGGGCTGGGAGCACATCGAGGCCATGATCGAGCTCGCCGCTCGAGAAGGCGTGCCCGACATCTTCCTGCACGCGCTCACCGACGGCCGCGATACGAGCCCGAAGGGCGGCGTCGCCTACCTGCAGGAGGTGCAGCGCTGGCTGCAGAGCGCCGGCCGCTTCGGCACGGTCGGCGGCCGCTACTACGGCATGGACCGAGACCACCGCTGGGAGCGGACGAAGCTCGCCTACGACGCGATCGTCCACGCCTCGGGAGCGCGTGCCGACGACGCGGTCGAGGCCGTGCGAGCCTCCTACGGGGCGGGGGAGACGGACGAGTTCGTCAAGCCGACGGTGATCGGCGACTACGACGGCGTCGCCGAGGGCGACGTGATCATCACCTTCAACTTCCGGCCCGACCGGATGCGTCAGATCGTCGCCGCTCTCGGCGAGCGCGATTTCGACGGCTTCGACCGCGGCGAGCCCGGCCCCTTCGACGTGACGACGATGACCGAGTACCGGGCCGGCTGGCCCTATCCGGTCGCCTTTCCGCCGCGCGAGCCGGCGACGACGATGGCGGAGACGATCTCGGCGGCCGGCGGCAGCCAGCTGCACGTCGCCGAGACCGAGAAGTACGCACACGTCACCTACTTCTTCAACGGCGGCCGCGAGGCGGAATGGGAGGGGGAGGAGCGGCAGCTCGTCGACTCGCCCCGGGACGTGCCCACCTACGACCACAAGCCCCAGATGAGCGCGGACGCCGCCGCCGACGCGTTCTGCGAGGCCTGGTCGGGTGCCCCGGGCGACGGCTACCGCTTCGGGATCATCAACTTCGCCAACCCCGACATGGTCGGCCACACCGGCGACATCCCCGCCGCAACGCATGCCGTCGAGACCGTCGACGCGTGCCTCGCCCGGATCGTGACCACCGTGCACGAGCGCGGCGGCGCCTGCCTGATCACGGCGGACCACGGCAACGCCGACCACATGCTCAACGCCGACGGCTCCCCGAACACGGCCCACACGACGAACCCCGTCCCGCTGATCTGCACGGCGTCGGGGGTCGGGCTCGATGCGGGTGGGATCCTCGCCGACGTCTCGCCGACGGCGCTCGCCCTGCTCGGGATCCCGCAGCCCGAGGGCATGACGGGCCGCTCGCTGCTCAAGCGGGGCTGAGAGCACCTCAGGGGCGCGTTCGCCGCGCGAGGTTCCGCGCCGCGGACTCCCGCTGCCCGCAGCGCCGCTGGGGGACGAGAGGCGGTTCCACCGCACTATTTGCGGCCGATTCGCCTCTCGCCCGGGGGGATTCCGGGGGTTCCGGGACGACGGGTCATTTCACGCCGCATAGCCGACGTCAATCGGCCCCTCGCCAAAGCCCACACGAGGCCATGATGAAACTTGACAACATCAGACTCAGATCTTATGCTTGCGACTCACAGAGCGTGCGACGAACATCCGCCGCCCGTTCCGACCACAGTCTTTTGAATCACACGGAGGTAAGAGAGATGCAACTGGTACGTAGGCACCCCGCAGCCGGCTCGTTCACGGACGTGGAGCGGCTCTTCGACAGCTTCTTCAGCGGCTCGCGCACGGCGGCGGTCGCCCGGCCCTACTCGCCGGCGATCGACGTCACCGAGACCGAGCAGGAGATCGTCCTCAGCGCCGACCTGCCCGGCCTTGGCGAGGACGACGTGGCGATCGAGGTGCACGACGGCGTGCTCAGCGTCTCGGGCGAGCGCCGCGATGAGCGCAGCGAGTCCGACGAGGCGAGCGGCTACCGGCGCGTCGAGCGCAGCTTCGGCCGCTTCTCCCGCGCCCTGCGCCTGCCGCGCGGCACCGATCCCGAGAAGGTGACGGCCAAGTTCGACCGTGGCGTGCTCGAGGTACGCGTCCCCAAGCCCGAGGCGGCGAAGCCGCACAGGGTGGAGATCGGACGCGGCGAGGAGACCGAGGCGATCGAGGCCGAGGCGACCGAGAAGTCCTGAGCCCGGGCCAACCCGGGGCCCGCGCGACCGGATGGCGATCAGGGCGTCAGGCGATCGCGGGCCCGCGCCCGCAGCGGCAGCCGGGCCGCGAGCCATACGCTGCCCCGATGCGCAGCGATCCCGAGCGCCTCGAATTCGAAATCCGTGCCCGCGATGGCGAGGCGCGGGCCGGCGTGCTCCGGACCCCTCACGGCGACGTGGCGACGCCCGCCTTCGTCCCGCTCGCGACCCGCGGTTCGGTCAAGGGCCTCTTGCCCGACGAGGTCAGCGGGCTCGGGTACTCGATGGTGCTCGGCAACACGTACCACCTGATGCTCGCGCCGGGGGCGGAGGCGAGTCGCCGAGCTCGGCGGCCTGCATCGGTTCATGGACTGGCGCGGGGCGATCATCACCGACTCCGGCGGCTTCCAGGTGTTCTCGCTCGCGCACGGGACCGTCGCCGATGAGATCAAGGGGCGGCGCGGGCGGCCGGCGCTCGAGGGCGGGGTCCTCTCGATCGAGGAGGAGGGCGTCCGCTTCCGCTCCTACATCGACGGCACGCGCGCACTTCCTCTCGCCCGAGCGCTCGATGGAGGTCCAGGCGCTGCTCGGCTCCGACATCGCACTCGCCTTCGACGAGTGCACCCCGTTCAACGCCGACCGCGACTACACCGCCGCCTCGACCGAGCGCACGCACCGCTGGCTCGACCGCTGCCTCGACTGGCACGGGGAGCACGGACCGACGCGGCAGGCCGTCTACGGGATCGTCCAGGGCGGCGTCCACGACGACCTCCGGCGTCGAATCCGCCGCGGCCGTGGCCGCCGCCGGAGTCGACGGGATCGCGATCGGCGGCACGCTCGGGCGCGACAAGGAGCAGATGCGCGGGGTCCTGGAGCTGACGCTGGCGGCGCTGCCCGCGGACCCGCCGAAGCACCTGCTCGGGATCGGCGAGCCCGACGATCTCGTCGAGGGCATCGCCGGCGGCATCGACACCTTCGATTGCGCGGTCCCGACCCGGCTCGGCCGGCACGGGATGGCGCTGGCCCCGCTGCCCGAGCGGCGCTTCCGCTTCGACGTCCGCCACCGCCGCGAGGCGGGCGTCCGCGGGCCGCTCGTCGAGGGCTGCCCGTGCGTCGCCTGCGCCCGGATGAGCCGCGCCTACGTCCACTACCTCTCGCGCGCCGAGGAACTGACCGGGGTGCGCCTCGTCACGCTCCACAACCTCGTCTACACGGAGGCGATCATGCGCGGCGCGCGCGAGGCGATCGCGTCGGGCGTCTTCGCCCGCTTCCGCGAGGCGCTGCTCGCCGGCGCAACGCCGTGGCAGGCGGGGCAACCGGCCTGAGCGGCGCCGAGCCGGCTCAGTTGCCGGAGTTGCCGGTCAGGTTCTTGACCAGCTCCTTGAACGCCTCGGCCTGGTCGCGGAAGGTGTCGTGGATGTACTTGCCGACGTCGCTGTTCGAGCCCGCGTCGGTGGCGAGCAGGATCACGGCCGCCACAATCGCGGCGACGATCGCGATCAGCAGGACGGCGCCGAGGCCGCGCATGAAGCGTGAGAAGGCGGAGCGGCTGCGGCTCGGCTGCCGCCTCGGGGGCGGCGCCGTCCGCGGGCGCGAGGGCGGCGTCGAGGTGCGCCGTTGCGGGCTCGCGACGGGAACCGGCGCGGTTGGGGTCTTCGGCTCGCGTGGCGCGACGCGGGTCGCCGCCGTCTCGTCGCGCAGCATCCGCGTTGCCGCGGTGTCGGCCGGGGCGATGCCCTCGAGGCCGTCGCGGAGGGCGACGGCGTATTCGAGCGCGTCCGGGTAGCGGTCCTCGGGCTCGTTCTCGAGCGCCTTCAGGACCGCCGCCGAGAGCTCCTCGGGGATCTCCGGCTCGTAGCTGCTCGGCGGCAGCGGCCGCTCGTTCTCGCGCCGGATCGCGAGCTCCGCAAGGCTGTTGCCCTCGTACGGCAGCCGGCCGGTGAGGAACTGGTAGGTGACGACGCCGAGCGAGTAGACGTCGCTGATACCGGTCGCCTCTTCGCCCCGGGACTGCTCGGGCGAGAGGTAGGCCGCGGTGCCGACGACCGAGCCGACCTGGGTCAGGCGCGTCTGCTCGGCGGCCCGCGCGATTCCGAAGTCGGCGATCTTGACGGTCATCCTCGTCGGGCCTGCCGTTCGGCACCGACGGCCCGCCGATCACGATCAGGTTGCCGGGCTTGACGTCGCGGTGGACGATGCCCTGCTTGTGCGCGTAGTCGAGTCCGGCGCAGGCGTCGGCTGCGATCGCGACGGTCGTCTCGGCGTCGAGCGAGCCGCGGCGCTGCAGCAGCTGGGCGCCGGAGCGGCCCTCGACGTACTCCATGACGATGAAGTGGCGGCCGCCGTCGACGCCGGTGTCGTAGACCTGGACGATGTTCGGGTGGATCAGCTTCGCGACCGCGAGCGCCTCGCGGCGGAAGCGGGCGACGAACTTCTCGTCGTCGGAGAGGTGCTCGGCCAGCACTTTGACGGCGACGGTGCGCTCGAGCACCTCGTCGGTCGCCTTGTAGACGGTCGACATGCCGCCCGAGCCGAGGCGCTCGGCGAGCACGTAGCGGTCGGCGATCGCGCCGGCGCTCACGGGCGCGTACCCCCGCCGGGCTTGGGCTCGTGGCGCGCGCCGTGGGCGTGCTCGTCTCTCTTCTCATGCCCCGGCGGCTCGGGGCCCCGCTTCGGGCCTTTCCCGTGGGGTGCGGGAGCGCGGCGGCCCTGTGCCTTGGCGCCGCCCGTCCCGACGCCACCGCCGTTGCCGTTGTTGCCCGTGTTGCCGTTGCCGTTGTTACCGGGAGTCGTCGTCGAGGACGTGGTCGAGCTCGTGCTCGAGGAGGTCGAGCGAGTGCTCGAGGAGGTCGAGCGAGTGCTCGAGGAAGAGGTGCTCTTCGTTGAGGACTTCGTGCTCGAGGTGGTCGTGCTCGAGGTGGTCGGGGTCGTCGACAGCGTCGTGGAGGTGGTTTCGGTCGTCGTCTGCGCCGGCGTGCAGTTGGGCGCCAGCTCACGTAGGTGTGCGAGCAGTTGGTTGAGCTCGTCCTTGGTCTGGCCGCCGGTGTCGAGTGCGTCGATCTGCCGGCCGACGTCGTCGAGCTGCCGCTTGGCGTCGTCGCAGCGACCCTTGTCGAAGTAGTCGGCTGCCTGCTCGACCGAGCGGCTCAGGCTGTCGGCCTGCGAGACAGGGATGGTGGTGGTGCCGCCGGAACCGCACCCGGCCACGAGGACCCCGGAAGCGAGCACGCAGGGGGCCGCCGCCCGCAGGCAGCGCTCGGAGACCCACCTCGGGAGGATCGGGCGCATCGGCGACGAGTCTAGCTGCGGCTCGAGGTCCATCTTCAGCGCCCGACGTAGAGCCGCTTGGCCAGGTGAGGCGGCAGCTCCGTGGCCTCGATCGCGGCCGCCGCACGGTCGATGTCGTAGGCCACGCGGTGGTAGGTCGCCTCCCAGGTGTCGGTGTCCAGCTCGAGCCATGCGGCCCGGGGATCGCCGTCCCGGGGCTGTCCCACGCTGCCCGGGTTGATCAGCCAGCGGCCCTCCGAGATCTCCAGGCGCGTGCCCGCGCCGGCCTGCCAGCCGCGGGCCTCGCGCTGGCCGGGACGGGCCGGCGGCTCGTCCGGCACCGAGAAGAACAGGGCGACGTGGGAGTGGCCGATCAGGCTCACCCGCCGTTCCTGGACCTCGATGCAGTCCGCCGCCTGATCCGGCCACAGCACGTACTCCCAGACCGGGTCGCGGGGGGAGGCGTGGTAGAGGGCGGCCGCGTGCGAGGCATCGGCGGGCTCGAGCTCGCGCAGGTACGAGAGCGCGCGCTCCTCAATCCGCTCTTTGGTCCACTCGACAGCAGCGGAGGCGGCGCCCGAGAACGTCGAGGTGTCGAGCTCGCCGAGCACGGCGAGGTCGTGATTGCCGACCAGCGAGACCGCGCAGCGCTCGCGGACCAGATCGGTGCACTCGTTCGGGCTCGCGCCATAGCCGACGACGTCGCCGAGGCACCAGAGCTCCTCGGCGCCGGTTTCCGAGATGTCCTCGAGAACGGCCTCGAAGGCCGGAAGGTTCGCGTGGATGTCGCTGAGCACCGCTACCTGCATGAGCCGCCCCGGGCGCTTGCTGGGGCGGACTATCGTAGGTGTGGATGAGCACGCGGGCATCGCTGCGGTCCCGGGGCGTCCGCATCCTTGCGGCGCTGGCCCTGCTCGCCGGCGCCTGCCTGCTGGCGCTGGCGCTGCTGACGCCCGCGCAGCCGGGCCCCGTCGGAGGCGAGGCGAACCTCTCCCGCTACGTCGATCCGGCGCACCTCGCGCGCGCCTCCGACTTCGCCGCCGGCGCCAGGCCCCTCGTGATCGCGTCGCTGATCGCCGGCTTCCTGCCGCTCGTGGTGGCCGCCCTGGGGTGGCCCCGCCCGCTCGCCCGGTTCCTGCTCCGTCTCGACTCGCGGCCGGTGCTCGGGCGCCCTCCTCGCCGGCGCCGCGCTCTCGCTGCTCGTGGCGCTGGCCCAGCTCGTCTTCGGCTGGCTCCTGCATCGTCACGCCGTCGACTTCGGGATCTCGGTGCAGAGCTTCTGGGGTTGGCTCTGGGATGTCGTCCGGAGCACCGGGATCGGCCTCGTCTACGCGGCCGTCGGGGCGGCGCTGCTGATCTGGCTGCAGCGCCGGTTGCCGCGCGGCTGGTGGGCCGCGGGCGCGGTCGTCGTCGTGCTCTTCGCCTTCGTCACGAGCTTCTTGGCGCCGGTCGTCCTCGCCCCGATCTTCAATGACTTCAAGCCACTGCCCAAGGGGCAGCTGCGGCACGAGGTGCTGAGCCTCGCCGACGAGGCGGGCGTCGATGTCGGGGACGTCTACACGGTCGATGCCTCGGCGCGGACGCGGACGCTGAACGCCTACGTGAACGGCATCGGCTCGAGCAGGCGCGTCGTCCTCTACGACACGCTGATCGACGAGGGTGAGCAGCCCGCGTTGCGGGCGGTGGTCGCCCACGAGCTCGGCCACGTCGCGGCCAACGACATCATGCGCGGGCTCGCGTTCGTGGCCATCGTGGCGCTGCCCGGAATGCTGCTGGTGCGGGAGTGCGGCGACGCGATCGCCGCGCGGCGCGGGCTTCGCGCCGGCTGGCCCTCGGCCCTCGCCGCCTACGCGCTGCCGCTGGTCTTCGTCGCCTTCGCGCTCGGACTCGTCGGCAACGTGCTCTCCCGCGCGGTCGAGGAACGGGCCGACCGCTTCGCCCTCGAGCTCACGGGTCAGCCTCGCGGAATGATCCAGTTGCAGACGGAGCTCGCCCGCAGCAACCTTTCCGATCCCGATCCGCCCGGCTGGTACGAGGCCCTGTTCGCCACGCACCCCTCCACCGCGCGCCGGATCGGCATCGCCCGCGCCTTCGAGCGAGCCGGCGCGGCGGGCTAGCCAGGGGGCTTTTGCCGCCCGGGGCGGTGTCTACAGTCGTCGCGGTGCCCGAACGAGGCGACAGCGAGGGCTGGCTGCCTGCCGGGAGCGGCGACTCCGCGGCGCGGCCGCCGGAGCCGGAAACCGCCGGTGGGCTCGCGGACGAGCTTCGCGCCCTCGACGAGCGCCTCGCCGCTGCCGAGGACGCCCGGGCAGCGGAGGGCGAGGAGCTGCTGACGCGGATGGGGGCGATCGAGGTCCTCATCGACCACCTGGGCGGTCGCGTCGGGGAGCTCGAACGGGACGCTCGCGGCGGCACCGCGATCCCCGAGGACGTCGAGCTGCGGATCGGCGGCCTCGAGCAGGTCGCCGACGCGTTCGGGCCGCTCACGGCCGTGCCGGCGACGATCGCTGCCCTGGAGCAGGAGCTGATCGCGCTCGGCGAGCGGCTCGATGCCCGCGACGCCGAGGACGCGACCCGGGCCGAGCTCATCAGCCGCGAGATCGACGCGCGCGTCTCGCTCTCGGAATCGAGGATCGGCGCCCGCCACGCCGAGAGCTGGGAGGGGATGCAGCGGGCCCTGACTGCGGCCGAGGAACGCGCGGAGGCTGCCCGGGGCAGGCTCGAGGCCAGGCTCGCCTCGCAGGCCGAGGCGGCGACCGCGGCCCTCGGCGAACTCGAGTCGCGACTCAACGCGTCCGTCGAGGCGCTCGCGGAGCGGCTCGGGTCGGCGACGGGCGCGTCCGGCGAGATGGCGACCTCGACCGTGGCGCGGCTCGAGGCACTGGAGCGCGACCTGGTGACGATCGAGGCGGAGTTCGATCGCCTCGCCGGCCGTATCGGGCGCCCCCGGCCCAGCGGCGCGCCAGACGCCCCCGGCCGCGCTCCGGGGCCGGACGCGAAGCCGTCCGTCGGGCCGGCGCCCTCTCCGGGCCGACCGCGTCCGCGCGCCGCTGCCGGCTCCGGCGACCGAACCGTCGGGTCCCGTCAATCTCAACGACGCGACGTTCGAGGTGCTGCGGAGCCTGGGGTGCTCGGTCACCCAGACCGCCCGGATCCTGGCCACGCGCAAGGTCCGCGGCGGGTTCGATTCGCCCGAGCAGCTCGCCGACGTGCCCGGGCTCCCGGCTCAGTTCAGGGCCGAGCTCATCGATCGCCTTACCGTCTGATCAGACCCCGCGGCGGCGCGCGACCAGCGGGACCGTGCGCGCGATCAGCACGAGGTCGCCCCACAGGGACCAGTTCGAGACGTACATGTAGTCGAGCTTGACCATCTCGTCCAGCGGCACCCGGGAGGAGCCGAGGACCTGCCAGTGGCCCGTGATGCCGGGCCGCAGGTCCAGGCGCCGCCGGTACAGCCCGGCGACGTTCGCGTCCTCCTCGGGCACGAGCGGGCGCGGCCCGACGAGGCTCATGTCGCCGCGCAGGACGTTGAGCAGCTGGGGCAGCTCGTCGAGGTTCGGCGCGGCGGATCCAGCGCCCGACCCGCGTCACCCGCGGGTCGTCGCGGATCTTGAAGAAACCCTCCGCCCCCTCGTCCATGGTCGCGAGCTCGGCCCGCATCGCGTGGGCGCCCTCGACCATGCTGCGGAACTTGAGGATGTTGAACTCGCGTCCGTGGCGCCCGATCCGCCGCTGCCGGTAGAGCACCTTGCCGCCGGGCTCCTCGATCCGGATCGCGAGCGCGATCACGGCGAGCACCGGCGCGCAGACCAAGAGCAGCAGACCTGCCGCGACGAGGTCGAAGGCCGCGCTTGATCGCGCGGGAGGAGCCGGTGATCGCGAAGCGCCGCATCGCCAGCAGCGAGACGCCGCCGATCGGGTCGACCTGGACCGCTGAGCCGGCGAGACGGGAGACGTCGGGGATCACGCTGACCTTTACTCCGGCGTCGCGCAGGGCCCGGATCACGAACATGAGCTCGTCGCCGCCGCTCGAGCCCGGGGCGACGATCACGCGGTCGATCTCGAGCTCGTCGAGCAGCCGGCTGCGGTACCTGGCCGCTGCCGTCCGGGCCCGGTCCAGCTCGCGATCGGTACGACGGCGACGAGCTCGACGTGCGCGCGCCTCGCTGATCTCGATCGCTCCGCGCAGGGTCGGCTCGCGGCTCGGTGTTGCCGACCAGCAGGCAGCGCTCGGCCGGAACGCTGGCGCGCCAGATCCGGCGCGCGGCCGCCCGCAGAGTCCACGAGACCGACGAACAGGGCGACCAGCAGCAGCAGGCCCTCGGCGGAGCCGAAGCTCGTCGCCGATGAAGCTGCGTCGCCACCGAGGAAGAGGGCGAGGACCATCACTGCTGCCGCGGCGAACAGGGCCGGGACCTCGTCGAGGGTGGTCTTGTGGATCATCGGCGCGTCGCGGTCGTACAGGCCGAGCAGTTTCATGCTCGAGCAGAGGAGTGCATCGGCACGATCACGATCGCGGGCTCGAGCGTGCCCGTGCCGAGGGCGACCGCGAAGATCCAGAGGGCGAGGCCGAGGCGAGCACGTCGGCGAGCGGCGAGCAGCCGCCGGAGGTGGCTGTCGCGCCGACGGTTGCGCCGGATCCGGTTCGGCTCGACCGTCGGGCTCGGCCAGCCCGAGGTCTCCGCGACTGCTCTCCGGCCGCCGTCGGCTCGGGCAAGCGCGTCTCCCGGCGGTGTAGGGCTTCGATGCGAGCCTCCGCTCGCGCTGCTCAGCCGTGGGGCGGCATCGTGGCCGCGGCGGGTTGCCGTGTCACGGGCTTCGGCGCAGGTGCCGGCCCGAGCGCTGCTGATAGCGCGCTCCCGGCGACCGTCTCACGACTCCCCCTGGTTCGCTCGTCGGTCGGTGGATCAAGCTGGATCGAGCCTCGCATTTTCGCTTCGGCTTCCTCTCCACGGTACGACTGCGCGCCGATCATAACCTCACCCCGAAGCGACTTCGCCGGTTCCCCACCACGCCTTCCGCATCGGCATCCGGGCCGGGTGCCTGAGCTTTCACGGCCCGTCTCGACGGGTGGCCCGGTCCGGTCCGTCCGACGCGTCTCCCGCGAGCCACTGCTCGAGACGCCGGGAAGCGGAGCGGACGGGGTGGCCGCCGCGCTTAGAATCGCCGCGTCCGGGACGTCGTGCGGGGGTTGTCTCGCGCCCGTGGCCGGCCGCTGAGATCCGATGGCAGAAGTTCCCGCAACGCAGCAACCGGCGCCGACCTCCTACCGGCCGCGCTACTCGTCGCTCGACGACTACCTGCAGGTGCTGCGCCGTCGCCGGTGGTTGATCCTCGCGATCACCGTGGTCGGCGCCGCGATCGGGGTCGCCTTCGCCCTGACGGCGAGCAAGACCTACACGGCCGACGCCTCGCTTTCCTTCCGCGATCCCTCCCAGGATCTGGCGCCTGTTCGGCGTCGACACGCTGCCCGAGAGCGCGCCCGAACATCCGCGCTGCGGTCAACGCCCAGCGCGTCACCCGCCCGGAGGTCACCCGCCGGGTCGCCCGCCGCTTCAAGGGCGAGCTCACGGCTCCGCAGCTCTACAACTCGATCACGCGCCCGGGTCGGCGCCCAGACCCAGCTCGTCGTGCTCGACGCGACCGCCTCGACGGCCGCCCTCGCGGCCGAGATCGCCAACGCGTACGCGCAGGTCAACCAGCGACTCGGCTTCCAGCGAGACCGATGAGCGCCTGGCAAAGATCGAGCGCAGCCTCAGGGACCAGATCAACGGGCTCTCGGTCAAGGACCTGAAGACAAAGCCGGGGACCGGGGTCAAGGTCTCGGTGCTCGAGCAGCAGCTCTCCCGCGTCAAGACCCTGCGCGACATCTCCAAGCCGGTCGAGATCACCCAGATGGCGCTGCCGCCTTCGGCCCCCGACAACGCCTCGGCCGTCTGTCCGGGCTTCGTCGGGGGGCTGATCGGTCTCGTCCTCGGCCTGATCGCCGCCTTCAGCCGTGACGCCCTCGACCGCCGTATCCGCGGCTCGCAGGAGGTGCACGCCGAACTCGGCTTCCCGATCGTCGGGCGGGTCCCCGAGGGCGCGCTCGGCTACCCGGGGCTGGCCCGCGCCCGGGGGCGGGAGCCGATCTCGGAGTCGGACTTCGAGGCGCTTCCGGGTGATGCGCACCAACCTCGCCTTCATGGCCGGGAACGACACCCAGCCGAAGTGCGTGGTCGTCGCCGGCTCGCAGCCCGAGGAAGGCAAGACGACCGTGGCGATGTCGCTCGCGAGCGCCGCCGCGATGGCCGGCTCGCGCGTGCTTGTTGCTCGAGGGCGACCTGCGGCGCCCTTCGTTTGCGACCCGTCTCGGGATCGAGCCGGCGCCCGGGTTGACCGAATACCTGCGCGGCAGCGCCGAGCCCGCCGACGTCGTCCAGCTCGTCGACCTCTATCCGCCCGCCGGAAACGGCAACGGGCAGGCCGCCGCGACGGCGCGGCTCGCCTGCATCGCATCGGGCGGCCTCGGCGGTGACGCCGCCGAGCTGCTCGGGTCGGACCGCTTCAAGGCGTTCCTCGCCGAGGTCCGCGATGCATACGACCTCGTCGTGGTCGACACGAGTCCGCTGCTGGCGGTCGTCGATCCGCTCGAGCTCGTCGAGCAGGCCGACGCCGTGATCTTCTGCGCCCGGGCGCGCCGCACCACGCGGGACGACCTCCGCGCGGCGCGCTCTGCCCTCTCCAACCTGCCCGAGCGACCCTACGGTGCCGTCGTCACCGGACTGCGCCGCGATGGCCCCGACGCCTACGGCTATTACTACGGCTACTGATGCCGGCGCGACGGCCGGACCCGGCGCCGGGCGCGAGGTGCTCGTCGTCCTGCACGAGCCGGTCGTCGGCGGTGCCACCCTCTCCGTCCTGCGGACGCTGCCGTTGCTCGTCGAGCGCGGCTGGCGCTTCTGCGTCTGGGCGCCGCGCCCCTCGGAGCTGTACGACTACGTCGAGGCGGCCGGGTGGGAGGTGCGGGGGGCGCCGCGGACGGTCAGCTACAGCCTCGCGGCTCTGCGGCTGCCACCCGGACCGCGGGCGCGCCTGCGCTCGATGCCGGCCTACCTCGGGGCCCTGCGCGACCTCGTCCACGAACGGCGCCCGGCGCTCGCCCATGTCAACTCGCTCACGACGCTCGCGGAGGCGGCGATCGTCCGCTCCGCGCGGCGTGCCCGGTGGTCGCGCACCTGCACGAGATGATCGCGCCGACCGCAAAGGGGCTCGCTGGCCCGGGCCGGCGATCCGTGCTGTCTCGACCGGAGGCGATTGGCGTCTCGGGCGCCTGCGCCGCCCAGCTCGCCATCGGCGGCTGGCATCCCCGCGTCGTCTTCGAGGGCGGCCGACTACCCGGAACGCGCGAGCGCCCGAACCCGCGCCGACAGGCGAGCCGCCGATCGTCGCGACCGTCGGCGTGATCAGCCGGCGCAAGGGCTCCGACCTGTTCGTCGAGGCCGCGGCGCTCGTCCGCGCGCGGCGGCCCGAGGTCCGCTTCGTCCTGGTCGGCTCGGCCACCGACCCGCTCGATGCCGAGTGGGCCGCAGGCGGTGCTGGCGCGTGCCGCGCGAGGTCGGCGTCGAGCACGTGCGGGCCGCCGACGTGCCGCGAGCTGCTCACCGAGATCGACGTCTTCGCGCTGCCCTCGCGGATCGACCCGTGCCCGATCTCGCTGCTCGAGGCGATGGGCGCCGGGCTCCCGGTCGTCGGCGCCGCCAGCGACGGCATCCCCGAGCAGCTCGCCGGGGGCGACGCGCGGGCGAGCTCGTCGGGCGGGAGGATGCCGGCGGCGCTCGCGCGCGGCGATTCTCGGGCTGCTCGATGACCCGGAGCGGGCCGGCGAGCTCGGCCGCGCAGCCCGGGCAAGGGCGCTGAGCGCGTACTCGCTCGAGCGCCAGGCGCTCGGGATCGAGGGCGTCTGGCTGGCGGCGCTGGGCGGATGAGTCGCCTCGAACCCGGCGCCTCGGCCACGACTACCTGCTCGTGATGCGCGGTGCGGAGCGCACGTTCGCCGAGATCGCGCGCATGTTCCCGCACGGCGCCGATCTTCACGACCCTGTACTCGGAGCGAGGGACCGGACGGCGCTTTCGCGGACCGCCGGGTCGTCACCTCGCCCTTGCAGCGGCTCGGCGTAGGGCAGCACGGCTTCCGGGCCCTGCTGCCGCTGTTCCCGGCTGCGGTCGGCGCGCCTGCGGCCCCGCGGTCATGACCTCCTCGTGACCTCGAGCAGCGCCTTCGCGATCAGGATCCGTCCCGATCCCGGGGTGCCGCATGTCTGCTACTGCCATACGCCGTTCCGCTACGCCCACCACGAGCGGGCCCGCGCCCTGGCCGAGGTCGCCGGGCGCCGTTGCGGCCGCTGCTGGCGCCGACGCTGAGCGCGATCGGGCGCAGCGACATCGAGGCGGCGGCGCCGGGTCGACCTGTTGATCGCCAACTCCGAGACCACCCGTGAACGGATCGCGGCCGTCTACGGGCGTGAGGCCCCGGTGGTCCACCCTCCGGTCGAGCTCGAACGCTTCGCGAAGGCCTCCGACGCCGACGCGCAGACGGACGCTCCCTACTTCCTCTGCGTGACCGAGCTCGTACCCCACAAGGGTGTCGAGCTGGCGCTCGAGGCCGCGCGACGGAGCGGCAGCCGGTCGTGCTCGTCGGCTCGGGTCCGGCCCGGGGCGAGCTCGAGGCGCGTTTCGGCTCCGTCTGCGAGTTCCGCGGTCGAGCCTCCGACAGCGAGCTGGAGCGCCTCTACCGTGGCGCGACGGCGGTCGTCGTCCCGACCGTCGAGGAGTTCGGGATCGTCGCGGTCGAGGCGCAGGCATCGGGCCGGCCGGTGCTTGCGCCCGCGCGAGGGCGGCGCCGCGGAGACGGTTCGTCGACGGGGAGACCGGGGTGCTGCTCGAGCAGCGTTCCGTCGCCGCCTTCGCCGAGGCGATGCGCGATGTCGATTTCGCCGCCTTCGACCCGTCGGTGGCGCGGGCGCAGCGCCGCCCGTTTCAGCCCGGCGGCGTTCCGCGAGCGGCTCGGGGCTCTGCGTCGCCGGCCTTTGACGCCGGGCCGCTCAGCCGCCCCGCCGGTGGGTCAGCGCGAGCTCGTAGGCCCGGTGATGGAGGGTCGCCAGCCGGTCGAGGCCGAAGAGCCGCCGGGCGCGGTCACGACCGGCGGCCCCCATGCGGGCCCGCAGCTCGGGGTCGGCGGCGAGGCGTCCGATCGCCTCCGCGAGCCGCTCCGGCGCCCCCGGGGGCACGAGGATCGCCGTTTCGCCGTCGGCGACGAGCTCGCGCACGGCGCCGACGTCGGTGGCGACGACGGGCTTGGCGGCGAGCATCGCCTCGAGGATCGCCGTCGGCATTCCCTCCGAGCGCGCGACCGAGGCGAGAGCGAAGACGTCGAGGCCGGGCAGGAGCGCGGCGACGTCGTCACCGGGCTCGAAGCGCATCTCCGCGCGGGCCCGGGACGCGGCCGCGCGGAGCTCTGCCACGTACGCCGGGTGCGCCGCGCTGGGGCTCCCGATCAGGCGCGTCGGCGGCGCCCCTCCGGTCGCGCCGAGGATCGCGATCGCGGCGATGAGATCCTCGTGACCCTTCTGGGGGGTCAGCACCCCGACGGTGCCGACGACCGGCTCTTCGCCGGTGATCCCGAGCCGCTCCCGGGCGGCCGCGCGCCGCTCCGGGTCGGGGTCGAAGCGGCCGCTGGGCACCGGCGGGTAGACCGCGAGCAGCCGCGGGCCCAGCGACCGCGCCGGCGGGTGCAGGTCGGCGAGGGTCTCACCCCAGGTCGTGATCACGTCGGCGCTGCGGACCACGTAGGGCATGGTCAGCCGCACGAGCGGCCGCGGCGTGCGGCTGTCCAGGATCTGCCAGACGATCGCCGTGCCGTCGACGCGGCGGGCGGCGATCGCCGCCTGCGGGTTGGTCGGGCCGTGGACCTGGACGACGTCGACCCCGCGCTCGCGGATCAGCCGCTCCAGGGCTCGGATCTCGCCCGGCGTCCGTCGGGCGAGGCGCAGGTTCGGCCGCGGGTCGCGCGTCGCCCGCGGCCGCGAGAGGCCGACCCGGATCGCCTCGACCCCGGCGCGCTCGAGCCGCTCGCCGGCCTCCTCGGCCTCGGAGGGCAGCAGCACGATCGTCTCGACGCCGAGCCGGCGCAGTGACGGCGCAAGCGTCGCCGCCTGGTTGTGGGCGCCGCCCCAGGTCGGGCCGTGGATGACCGAGAGCAACCTCAAGGCGCACCGGGGCCGGGCTCAGGCGAGCCCTCACCGTCGCCGAGGATCGAGAACTGCGCGACGCCGAGCCCGATCAAGAACCAGGCCATCATCACCTCGCGGTTCTCGATGAAGAACCCGGCGTAGAACATGACCATCATCGCGACGAGCGAGCCGCAGGCGCCGATCGCGATCGCCGCCCGCGTCGGATCGCGGGCGTCCGACCGCGCGGCGGGCGAGCGTCAGCCCGAGCCCCACCATCGTGGCGATGAACAGCACCATCATCACCAGCCCCTGCTCGATCCCGATCTTCAAGTAGCTGCTGTCGAGGTTGACCGCGGTGATCGGCTCGAACTCGCCCTCGAGCGCGACGGCGCCGACGGTTCCGAGCCCCTGGCCGAGCGGCTTCTATCCGTGACCAGCGGCCAGGCGTCCTTCCAGCGGTCGAGCCGGGTCGAGAAGGCGGGGTCGTCGGCCCGGGTCGAGGATGTCGCAGGAACCGCTGGGCGCTACTCCTCCGACTTGGCCGACGGTCAGCGCGAAGCCGCCGACGCCGAGCACGGCGACGGCGACCAGCGCGGTGAGCGTCGCGCCGGTGCGCGTGCCCGCGGGGAAGGCGCGGCAGAGCTGGAAGAGCAGCAGCGTGATCGACGATGCCGGCGACGCCGGCGATCAAGCCGGTCCGGATCTCGGTCGCGATCAGGCAGAAGCCGAGCAGGGCGATGGCCGCCCGCGGCAGCGAGCCGCAGGCGGCCGCGCCAGGCGAGCAGCAGCGCCAGGCAGACGGGGATCACGGTCGCGCACCAGAGCGCGAGCTGCTGCGCGGTCAGCTGGCTGCCGAAGAAGCGCAGCGGCTGCGAGCGCGGAAGCCCGGGCAGCGCCGCCCGCGCAGCGTCCTCCTCGGTCGCCGGCGGGGCCGACCACGTAGCGGAAGCACGCAGTAGAGGCCGACGGCGATCGCGACGCCGACCACCCCGATCGCGAGCTGGCGGTTGCGCTCGCGGGCCCACGGAGAGAGCGCGACCGCGAGGAACGCGCTCATCCAGAGGATCGATTCGCTGAACGACTCCCAGCCGGTCGAGATCGGGTCGGTGAGCACCGCGGTGACGAGCGTCACCGCGACGTACAGGGCCGGCCCGAGCACGGCCGGCCACAACCACATCCGGGGCCGCCCGGAGTCGATCAGGTGCCAGCCGACGCCGGCCCACAGCGAGAAGACGACGAACTCGGTCGGGCCGCGCGGGGTGATCGGCGAGAGGGCGGCGATGCTGCCCGAGAAGCCGAGCAGGACGAACAGCAGCAGCGAGGCCGCGACGGGGTGGCGGGCGGCGAGGACGGCGCCGAAGGGGATCAGCAGCAGGTAGCTTCCGTCCGTTGGGTCCGATGCCGACGGCGTACGCGCAGATCAGGACGGCGAACGCCGCGAGCGCCGATCAGGAAGGAGAGCCCGAAGCGCTCCCACGGACCCGGCGGCGCCTCGAGGGGGCTCTCGCTCGCGTAGGCCTCCATGCTCGGGCAAGCGTACAAGCGGGGTCGCGGGATTGGCGAAGGTGGCTGAGGACGCTCCGAGCCCTGACGACGGCGGCGACCGGGCACCGCGATCCGCCGGCGTCGACGTCGTCATGCCGTTCGCCGGCGGCAGCGGACGCGGCGGCGGCGGCGCTGGAGGCGCTGGCCGTGCTCGCGCCGCGGGCGGAGTCGGCGACGCTCGTCGACAACAGCCGCGAGGGCGCGGCCGTCGGCGCTGCGGCGGCCCCGACCGGCGTCCGCGTGCTCGGCGCCCGTCGCCTCCAGGGCTCCTACTACGCGCGCAACGCGGGCGCGGCGCGCCGGCGTCGGCGCCGTGGCTCCTGTTCGTCGACTCCGACTGCACGCCGCCCGAGAGGCTCATCGAGCGCCTACCTCGATCCGGCCCCGGCGTCGCGCGACCGGAATCGTCGCCGGCGGCGTACGGCAGCGGCGCCCGGCGCGTCGCGCGCCGCCCGCTACGCGGCCTCCCGCGGTCACATCGACGAGCGCTTCCACATCGAGCACGGGCCGCTACCCGGCCGGCGTCACGGCCAACCTGCTCGTCCGCCGCGCCGCCTTCGACGCGGTCGGCGGCTTCGAGGAGATCGGTCCGCAGCGGCGGCGACGTCGACTTCTGCTGGCGCGTGCAGCGGGCCGGGTGGGCGCTCGAGCACCGCCCGGAGCCGCGCTGAGCATCGTCCACCCGCGATCCCGACTCGGTCGCGCCTGCTCGCGGCCAAGGCCCGCCGCCACGCGGCCGGCCGCGCCTGGGTCAACCGGCGCTGGCCCGGCGCGCTGCCGCGGCCGCCGATCGCCCGACCGCTTCCTGCGAGGCGCCGCTCGTCGCCGCCTGGTGGGCGCTGCGCGGGGATCGGGAGCGCGCCGCGCTTCAAGCTGATCGACATGCGCCTCGCCGCCGCCGCGCTCGGCCGGCTACTGGCGCGGCGACAACGCCGCTCCGCGCGGCGCCCGCGGCCGGCGGGAGCACGCCGCCGTCTCAGCCCCGCCAGCTGTCGAGATCCCAGCCGGTGATCGCGCTCGAGGCCGGCGATCTCGGCTTCGAGCAGCTCCAGGAGCCGGGCCGCTGGGCCGCGCTCGGGCGGCGATGCCGGGCCCGTCTCGCCGGCGTCGCGCCGCCGCAGCGTCCGCCGCCGCGGCCGCAGCGCCGCGCGGCAGCCTCGCGGCGACCGCCGCGCCCGGCGCGAGGAGCGGGCCGCTCCGCGAGCCGGAAGGCCGGCCCTTGCCGGCGCTCACGTTGCTGCCTCCGTCGCGAGCGCGGGGAGCGCGACCACCGGCCCGGGGTCGAGGCCGAGGAAGGCCGAGGACCTCCGCGAGCGCCGCCTGCGCGGTCGTCGCGAAGCCGATCCGAGTCGACGATCAGCATCCGCTCGCGGCCGAAGCGCTCCAGGAAGGCGCCGAGCGCAGTCGCGTAGGAGGAGGCGCGGAGGTACGGGGCGTCGGGGTCGAGCAGCGCCCCTCGGCGCCGGGCGCGGGTCGCGAGCGGCGAACTGATCGCGGTGGGAGAGCATCCGCTCGATCGGTTCGCGGACCACGTAGACGAGCCGCGGCGTGCCGAGCTCGCGTCGCGATCGCCTCGGCCACGCCCGCCGAACCACGGGAACGAGTAGGCGACCGAGCTCTCGCCGCGGACCGGCGGCAGCGCCGAACTGGCCCTCGTACCAGCCCGAGCCGCGATCGCGGCTCGAGCGCTCGCCAGCAGGCCGCGGCCCGGCGCGCCTCCGCGTCCGGCGCGGGAGGAAGTAGTTGAGCTCCTTCGTCCGCGACATCGAGACCTCGGGATGCAGGTCGAGGTAGCGGTGCAGCGAGCTGGTGCCGCACTTCATCGCGCCGATCACGAGCAGGTTCGGGAGCCGTTCCATCGCCCGCGCAAGGGTACGCCCGACGCGGCGGCGTCGGCGCCCGCTGCCTGCGGCGCGGGTCGCGAGCGCTGGACTACATTGGCCCCGTGCGCGAGCCGGAGATCTCCGTCGTGATCCCGACCCGTAACCGGGAGACGCGTCTGCGCTTCGGCCTCGAGGCGCTGGCGGCGCAGACGCTCGCCCGCGACCGCTTCGAGGTGATCGTCGTCCGCGCCGAGGACACCGACCGCCCCTGGTGCGAGGCGCCCGAGGGGCTCGACGTGCGCTTCATCACCGCGCCCAAGGGCCCCGCTCTGCAGCGCAACGTCGGCTGGCGCGCCGCCCGCGGTCGGCTCGTCGCCTTCACCGACGACGACTGCAGAGCGACCCCGCGAGTGGCTCGAGCGCCTGCTCGCCGCCGCGGGCGGCGACCGACGACATGCTCCAGGGCCGCACCGCGCCCGATCCCGACCGAGGTGCACCTGCTGCACGGCCGCGCCCGCAGCATCGACATCGACGCCGTCGACGCCTGGTTTCCGACCTGCAACATCGCCTTCCCGCGGGCGCTGCTCGAGCGCCTCGGCGGCTTCGACGAGGACTTCCCGACCGCATGGGGCGAGGACACCGACCTCGGCCTGCGCGCGATCGAGGCCGGGGGCACGGTCTTCTACGTGCCCGAGGCGCTCAGCTACCACGCCGTCAACGCGCGCACGCTGCGCCAGGCGCTGCGCGAGGCCTGGCGTCGGGACTCGCTGCCGATGGTCTTCGCCCGCCACCCGCGCCAGCGCCGGGCGCTGTTCCTCGACACCTTCGTGCGCCGCACGCACGCCAACTTCCTGCTCGCTCTCGCCGGGCTTCTGATCGTGCGCCGGCGTCCCGCTGCTCGGCCTCGCGGCGATGGCTGCCCTACCTTCGCAACCGCCGGCCGCCGCTCGTGGCGCTGCGCAGCGCGCCGCAGATCCTCGTCCACCTGCCGGCCCGGATCGCGGTCGACGCGACCGAGGTCGCCGCGGTCGGTCGCGCCGCGGTCCGCAACCGCGTGCCCGGTGATCTGATGGCCGCGGCAGGGGCCGGCCGCGCCGGCGCTGAGCGTCGTCATCGCGGCCTTCGAGGCGGACGCGACGATCGGCGCCGACGCTCGCGGGGCTCGCCGCGCAGGAGCACGACGGGGGCGCTCGAGGTGATCGTCGTCGACGACGGCTCCGACGACGGGACCGGCTCGATCGCCGAGCGCGCGGGCGCCACGCGTGCTGCGCGCGGGCCCGCGGCGGGCCGGCGGCCGCGCGAGCGGCGGGGGTCGAGCTGTCGACCGCGCCGGCGCTCGCCTTCCTCGACGCCGACTGCGTGCCCCGAGCCCGGCTGGGCTGCGGCCGGGCTCGCCGCGCTCGGTCGCGGTGCCGAGCTCGTGCAGGGCAGGGTGCGGCCCGACCCGGCGGCCCGCCTCGGGCCCTTCGACCGGACGCTCTGGGTGGATGGCGACGTCGGCCTCTACCAGACCGCGAACCTGTTCATCAGCCGCGCGGCCTACGAGCCGCCGGCGGCTTCACGGCCTGGGTCGGGCCCGACGGCGACGCTCGCGGCCACTTCGGCGAGGACGTGCTGCTCGGCTGGGCGGCGCGGCGCGCCGGAGCCCGTGCCGCCTTCGCGGACGGACGCGCGTCGTCCGCCACGCGGTCTTCCCGCGCGGACCGGCTCGGCTACGTCGCCGAGCGCTCGCCGCCTGGCCTACTTCCCCGAGCTCGTCCGCCGCGTGCCGGAGCTGCGCGAGCGCCCGCTCTTCGCGCCGGGTCTTCCTGAGCTCGCGCACCGCCGCCTTCGACCTCGCCGTGGTCGCGGCCTGCGGTCGCCGCCGTCCGCCGCCGCCGCCGGGCGGCGGCGCTGGCGGCGCTCCCGTACGCGGCCCGCCTGCTCGGCGACGCGCCGCGCGCCGCGCGCGGCGGCCGCATCGGCGCTCGTTCTCGCCGCGGATCTGGCCGCCGACGCCGTCGGCCTCGCCGCGCTCGCCCGCGGCTCCGCTCGCGAGCCGGAGCGCGGTGCTGTGAGCACGGCCGATGCGACCGCGCGGCCGCTGCGGGTCCTCACGGTCGGCAACATGTACCCGCCGCACCACCTCGGCGGGGCGGAGCTGATCTGGCGCTCCGCGGTCGAGCACATGCGCGCCCGCGGCTGGCGCGTCCGGGTCCTGACCAGCGACTGGCGCGCGCCCGACCCCGACCTGGCGTTCGCCGAGGACGCCGACATCGCCCGGACCCTGCCCTGGTACTGGCGCGAGCACGACTTCCCGCGGCTTTCCGCGCGCGAGCGGCTGCGGATCGAGCGCCGCGTCCGCGCCGTCCTCGATGCCGAGATCTCGACGCTGCGCGCCCGACGTCGTCTGCTGGTGGTCGATTGGGCGGGATGTCGATGTCGCTGCTCGAGGCGCCCGCGCGCGCCGGGGTGCCGGCGCTGGGGGTGCTGCTCGACGATTGGCTCCTCTACGGGCCCGCGGTCGACGGCTGGCAGCGCCTCTGCCGCCGTCTCGGGCCGCGCGCGCCGCGCGCTCGCGGCGCTGAGCGGGATCCCAGCCGAGCGTCGATCTCGCGCGGCGCGGCCGAGTGGGTGTTCATGAGCGAGACGCTGCGGCGCCACGCGCGCGAGGCCGGCGATCGACGCCGCGCCGCTCGAGCGTCGTCTGCATCGGGGGATCGACGCCTCGCGCTTCGCGGCGGCGCCCGCGCGTGGGCTGGGAGGGGCGCCTGCTCTGCCTCGGGCGGATCGATCCGCGGAAGGGGATCGCGCGTGGCGATCCGGGCGCTGCCGACTGCGCTGCCGGGCTGCACCCTCCGGGTCGTCGGCGACGGCGACCGCGCGCACCTCGCCGAGCTCGAGGCGCTCGCCCGCGAGCTCGAGCTCGCCGGGCGCGTCCGCTTCGAACGCATGCCCCGGGGACCGGGTGCCGGCCGAGCTCGCCGCCGCCGACGCGCTGCTCTTCCCGGTGCAGTGGGAGGAGCCGTGGGGCCTGGTGCCGCTCGAGGCGATGGCCTCGGGTACGCCGGTGGTCGCGACCGGCACCGGCGGCTCCGGCGAATATCTGCGCGACGGCGACAACTGCCTCGTCTACGCGACCGCGTGAGGATCCCGCCGCGCTCGCCGCGGCGGTCGGGCGGCTGCGCGACGACGAGCCGCTGCGCGGCCGCCTGCGCGAGGGCGGGCTGCGAGACCGTCGCGCGCTACAGCGAGCGCGCCTTCAACGAGGGGGTCGCCGAGCGCTGGCCACGCTCGCCGCGACGGCAGCCGGGGAGGCGAGCGATGAGCGCCGCCGCGCGGCCATTGGTCCGGTCGTCGTCGTCTCCTGGAACACGCGCGAGCTGCTCGCCGCGTGCCTGGAATCGCTGGCGGTGGACCGCGTCGCCGGGCTCTGCGAGGTCGTCGTCGTCGACAACGGCTCGGGCGACGGCTCGCCGGCGATGGTCGCCGAGCGCTTCCGTTGGGCGACCCTGATCGAGCCGGGTGCCAACCTCGGCTTCGGCGCCGCCGTCAACCTCGGCGCGCGCGCTCGGCTCGCCGACGCGCGAGCCGCCGCCGTGGCTGATCGCCGCCAACGCCGACGTCGCGGTCGAGCCCGGCGCGATCGCGACGCTGCTCGCAGCGCGCCGCCTCGGAGCCGCGCTGCGGCGCCGTCGGCCCCGCGGCTGATCGCCCCCGACGGCTCCACGCAGCACTCCGTCCACCGCTTTCCCGATCGTGGCTCTCGGCCGCGGTCATCTCCGGCGTCGGGCGCTGGCCGCTGCTCGGCGACCGCCTCTTGATCGAGGGCTGCTGGAACCCGGAAGCTGCCCGCGACGTGCCCTGGGCGCACGGCGCCTTCGTGCTCTTCCGGCGCGCCGCGTTCGACGCCGTCGGCGGCTTCGACGAGCGCCAGTGGATGTATGCCGAGGACATCGACATCGCCTGGCGGCTGCGGGAGGCCGGCTGGCGCTTCGCCTACGAGCCCGGCGCGCGCGTACGCCACGCGGGCAGCGCCGCCGCGGTGCAGGCCTTCGGCGACGAGCGCTCGGCCCGCCATATCCGCGCCGTCTACGCCTGGATGGCCCGCCGGCGCGGCCTGCGCCGGGCGCGAGCGTTCGCCGTCGTGAACACGGTCGGCTCGGCGCTGCGCTGGCTGCTGGCGCAACCGGGCCGGCTTTTCGGTTTCAATGGGGCGCCGACCGCAGCCGCGATCTTCCGCTCCTATGTGAAGCTGCACGCCCAGGGCTTCGCCCCCGGCGAGCGGCTGCGCTCGGGGGGACGGCGCGACCCGGCCCCGGCGCAGAGCAGCGAGACCGACAGCGACGGAGACGATCGATGAGCCCGACCTTTTCCCCCGAGCAGGCGAGTGCGGCGCTCGAGCGGCTCGGTCCGGGCGTCGACGAGATCGACTGGTACCACACCCAGGAGCTCGCTCCGGGGCTCGTGACCCCGGGGATGTTCGATCTGCGCCCGTACGTCGATCGCTACGGGCTGCCGGAATCGATCGCGGGGATGCGCGTCCTCGACGTCGGCACCTTCGAGGGTTTCTGGGCGTTCGAGATGGAGCGCCGCGGGGCCGAGGTCGTCGCCCTCGACATCGACGCGTCGGCGACCTCGACTGGCCCCCGCGGCTGCGGCCCGCCGAGGGCGGGGAGCGGGGCCAGGGCTTCGCGATCGCGCGGGCGGCGCTCGGCAGTTCGGTCGAGCGGGTCGCGATGCTCGATCTACGGGGCGACCCCCGAGACTCGGGCAGCTTCGACCTGATCTTCTGCGGCTCGGTGATGATCCACCTGCGCGACCCGATGCTCGCGCTCGAGCGGCTGGCGGCCTCTGCGGGCCTGGCTCGAAGCTGATCTTCGCCGACGAGTACAGCCGGAGGCTCGACCGGCTCCGCTGGCTCGGGGTGCGGAGCGCGGCGGAGTTCCTCGGCGAAAGCCCATGGATGCACCTGGTGGCGGCCAGCGACGCCGCACCTGGGTGACCATGATCCGCTGCGCCGGCTTCGAGCGACGCGCGCGTCCACGGCCGCTTCAAGATGCCTTTCCGGGGGAGCGCGGCGGCGTCCCCCACGTCGTTATCCACGCCGACGGACCCGCCCGATGAGCGCGAGCGCCGGTCGCTGCTCGCGCGGATCAAGCGCCGGCTGCTCGACGTGCCGCGCGATCTCGGCTACGGCGTACGGCCGTGGCTCGCCTCGCGGTTGCGCAAGTGGTGGGTGCTGGCGCGGCATCCCGCATGCGGACATCGCTTCACCGAGCCTGTCTACCTGGGCCCCGGATTCAGGCTGCACATCCCCGAGCCCGCCGCCTTCACGTCGGGCCGGGGGTCGAGTTCCGGCGCAACTTCAGGGCCGAGCTCGCCGCGGGGCGGCGGTCGCGATCGGCGCCGACACCCGCTTCACCTACGGCCCGGTGATCCAGTGTGGCGAGCGGATCGAGATCGGCGAGCGCTGCATGTTCGGGCAGGCGCCGTCTGTCGTCGACGGCAACCACCGCTTCCGCGACCTCGACCGGCCGATGCTCGAGCAGGGCTACGACCTGCGCCCGGTCGTGATCGAGGACGACGCCGTGCTGACGACCAAGTGCACCGTCGTCGGCGCGCGGCATCGGCCGTCGCCTTACGTCGGCGCCGGCGCCGTCGTCGTCGCCGACATCCGCCGCCCTACTCGTCGCCGCCGGCGTTCCGGCCCGCGTCGTCGAGTAGCTTCGGTCCCGAGGCGGCGCCCGACTCATCGCGGCGCCTCCGGACCGCGCCTGACCGGCGCGCTCAGGCGCCGCCGCGTGCTCGCTCAGGTCGGGCGCTCGCCGGCCGGGCCCTCGCCGCGCTCCGCCTCCGCCCAGGCGTCGAGGAACTCCGGGCGCGAGCAGCTGCTTGAAGTGGAGGTCGGCGCTGTCCCAGACGTTGGGCCCGAGCCACGGCACCTCCGGCGCCCACGAGCGGGGCGAGCAGCCGGCCGCGGCCGCTTGCCGGCGGCAGCGCGCTGACGTGCGTGAAGATTCGGTGGAACTAGGGCCGATCTCCGGGTGGATCTGCCACGAAGCGATGCTCGGCGGCGGCGACCCGCCGCACCCGCTGCCGCCAGAACTCGAGGCGTCATCTCGCGCAGGTGGTCGCTGACCACGGCCCGGGTTGTAGAGCAGCCGCATCCCGCGCTCGTTCGCCCGCAGGCCGAAGTCGAGGTCCTCGTAGCCGTACGGGAAGCTCGATCTCGTCGAAGCCGCCGACCGCGGCACGAAGTCGCGCTTGACGGAGACGTTGGCGCTGTAGAAGCGGCCCCAGCCCGCCTCGATGCCCGTGATGAACGGGAAGTCGAACTGGATGCCGCGGTCGAGCCAGCGCATGAACGTGGTCACCTGCAGCTCCGGCGCCCAGCGCACGAGCCCGAGCGACGCCGACCTCCGGCTGCGGGTGAGTCGGCGTGCCACGCGAGGTGCTCGGCGAGCAGCTCCGGCATCGGGATCGTGTCGTCGTCGGTGAACAGCACGACCGGCGCCTGCCGCCGCCGCGGCGCCGGCGTTGCGGTTGGCCGAGACGCCCGGCGCGGCCGCCGCGACGACCCGGCGCCTCGTAGGGCCGGCTCTCGGCCGCGCCGCCGCGAGCGTCGGGATCGGGCGCTGCGGCGACGTCGCAGGGCGAGCACGACCTCGAAGCTCGTCGGACGCCAGCCTGCGCTCGTAGCTCGTCAAGCACCCGCGGCGAGCGCTCTCGTCGTGCCCGAGCGTCGGGATCACGACGCTGATCGCGGGCCGGACTCATCCGGCTCACGCCGGCGGTCAGCGGCGTGCGGCGATCGCCGCGTGCGGGATCGCCGCGCCAGCGCGCGCAGCTCCTCGCGGCCGAAGGTGTGAGAGCAGCGCCCGCGGGTCGCGGACGCTGCGGTGTCCTGCCCCGGGCCTCATGAAGACCCGCCCGGGTCGTCGCCGGCAGCTCGAAGCCCGCCGCCTCGACCATCCGCACCAGTGCCGGCTCGTTCGGCTTCCACCACCAGGGCCGGCCGACGCCCTCGAGGACGGCCGTCGGCGGCGCCGGATGAAGCGCGTCCGGGCACAGATCGATCGCGTCGCAGACGAGCACCGAGCCGCTCCCGCAGACGCGCGCGCCTCATCAAGCGCCCCGACCGGATCGCGCAGGTGCAACAGAAGGCTGCCGACGTAGACGATGTCGAATCTCGCCGACACGCTCGGGGTCCAGCTCGTGGATGCTCGATGCTCCTGCGCTCGACCTTCGAGCCGAGCGCCGCCCGCGCGACCTCGAAGCCGGGCCGAGCTGCCCTCGCCTCCCTTGCGCTTGCCGATCGGCTCGTGCCGCCGGCGTCGCTGCCGGCCGGCCAGTCCCATCGGCGCGGGGTCCAGCACGTCCACCGCGACGACCTCGGCGGCGCCGCGAGCCTCCATCGGAAGGCCCAGAAGCCGTCGAAGGTGCCGACGTCGAGGCAGCGCTTGCCCTCGAGGGAGGCCGGGCAGTGGCAGGCGCTCGGCAGTCCGCGCAGATCGAACCACCCCGGCGTCAGAAGCCCGGCGCGAGCTCGAGCGTGTGGTACCACTGCCGCGAGTGCGACCTCGGCGGGAAGCTCGGCGGTCTCGCATGGCCTCCACGGGGCCAACGTACCACCGGTGCGACCCGACCGCCATCGTGTCCGCCCGCTTATTGCTCGGCCGCGCCGAGTCAGAGATCGCCCACGGACCCGCGCGAGGAGAGCGGAGCTTCGCGAGTACCTCGGGGACGAATTCAGCTCGCCCGCCTTCAGCAGTCCAGACACCGTGACCGAGGAGTTCGCGACGCTGCCGTCGACGAGGCGCGCTTCTACCGGACCTCGGAGGCCTACCTCTACAACCTCACGGCGTTCGCGATGAGCCGGCACGAAGCTTCCCTACCTGCAGAGCTCACCGGCCGGCTCCCGCCGGCGCCCGCATCCTCGACTACGGCTGCGGGATCGGCTCCGACGGCCTGCGCTGCTCGAGGCCGGCTACCGGGTCGAGTTCGCCGACTTCGCCAACCCCAGCATCGAGTATCTGCGCTGGCGGCTTGCGCCGGCGCGGCCTCGACGCGCCGATCCACGACCTCGACGGGGCGTCCCTGGTGGCTTCGACGCCGCCTACTCCTTCGACGTGATCGAGCACGCCGACGATCCGTTCGCGTTCCTGGCGAGCTCGAGGCGCGCCGACCTGGTCGCCGTGAACCTGCTCGAACCGCTGCCGGGCGACATCGACCTGCACCACGAGCTGCCGATCGCCGACCTGCGCGACCCGTCAGCGCCGCCGGGCGGCTGCGCGGCTACCGCGTCTTCTGGGGCCGCTCGCATCTGCTGATCTACGAGCCCGGGTGCCGCGGCGTCGCGACGCGTGCCGCGAACGGCGTTCGAGCTCGCCGGCGCGGCGCTAGCAATACGTACTCGTACCAGTAGAGGAC
>CAVXRV010000003.1:0-17069 GCA_963764275.1 uncultured Solirubrobacterales bacterium | reverse complement strand
TCACTTCTCGAAGTGAGCGAGGCAAAGCGCCTCCGCCATGGACAGGCCCGACATGCTTTCCATCGGCAAGCTCGGAACCGGCCAGGAGATGTACTACCTGGAGAAGGTCGCCGAAGGCGCGGAGGACTACTACTCAGGCGAGGGCGAGGTCGCCGGGCAATGGATGGGCGACGCCGCAGCCGAGCTGGGCCTCTCCGGCGAGGTCGGCGCCGATCAGCTCACGGCGATGCTGACGGGCCGAAATCCCGTCGACGGCTCGCCGCTGCTCGGCCGCCAGGGCGTCCCCGGCCGAGGACCGGTCCCCGGCTTCGACCTCACGTTCTCGGCTCCCAAGTCCGTCTCCCTCTCCTGGGCGCTCGGCGGCCCCGATGTCGGCCGGGCCGTCATGGACGCCCACCACCGCTCCGTAGACGCCGCCCTCGACTACATGCAGCGCGAGGCGTGCTGGACCCGGCGCGGCGCCGGCGGCGCCGAGTTCGTCAAAGGCAACGGCTACCTTGCCGCCGCCTTCGATCACCGCTCCTCGCGAAACGGCGATCCGCAGCTGCATACCCACGTCCTCCTCGCCAACGCGACCCAGGGTCCGGACGGCCGTTGGACGCGCCTCTACCACCCGGCCGTCTACGACCACCTGAAAACCGCCGGCTACGTCTATGAGGCGAATCTGCGCCACGAGCTGACCCAGAGCCTCGGCGTCGAATGGCAGGAGGTCCGCAAGGGCATCGCCGAGATCGAGGGCTTCGCCGATGAGCACCTGCGCGAGTTCTCCACCCGGCGGGCGGAAATCCTCGAGGCGGCGGGAGGGCCGGAAGCATCGGGCCGCGCCCGCGAAGTCGCGACCCTGGCGACGCGCGGGGCGAAGGAGCGTGACATCGCGCCGGAGACCCTGCACGAGCGCTGGCGGACCCGAGCGCAGGAGATCGGCCTGGACCGCGAGGCGATCCAAAGCGCGCTTGAGCCCTCGTGGGAGGCGCGATGGCGGCGGGGGTCCCCGGCCGACGCCGATCCCCGCACGGTCTCTACTTGGCAGGTAGACCGTGCGGTGACGGCGGCGGCCTCCCACTTCGACAGGCGGGACGCGATTCAGGCGGTAGCGGGGTTGCTGCGAGACGGTGCCCCTGCGGCTGACGTGGAGCGGATGGCCGACGAGTTCCTCGCCTCCGATGCCGTGATCTCCATCGGGCGTAGCCAGAAGGGCGAGCGGTTCACCACGAAGCGCATCTGGAAGCTTGAGCGCACGGCGCTTGAGACCGCCGAGAAGATGCGAGAGGACGGCCCGCGCCCGGCCGGCGATCTGGTCGCGGCCAGGGTCCTGCATGCCAACCCGACACTGAAGCCCGACCAGCGCGAGATGGTCAGGCGGCTGCTCGCCGAGCGCAGCGGCCTGGTCGTCGTGATCGGCGAGGCCGGCACCGGCAAGAGCTACGCGGTCCTCGCCGCCGCGAGGGGCTGGGCGGAAGCGGGGACCCAGCTCCGTGCCTGCGCCCCGACCTGGCGGGCGGCGAACGTCCTGCGCGCGGACGGCCTGGCGGCGACGAGCGTGGCGAGCCTCCTGGGCGAACTGGGGCGCGCCGAGCAGGCCCACGAACGCGCCCTCGGTTACGGATCGGTTCTCCTGGTCGACGAGGCCGGGATGGTTGACAGCGCGACCCTGGCGCGGCTGATCCACCACGCCGAGGAAGCCGAGGCCAAGCTCGTCCTCCTCGGCGATCCCGAGCAGCTCGGGGAGATCGACGCCGGCGGCCTGTTCCGCGCCCTGGCCGAGCGCTTAGAGCCGATCCACCTGGACGAAGTGATCCGCCACCGCTACGAGACCGAGCGCGAAGCCGCGCACCTGATCCGCGAGGGGGAGGGAGCGCGGGCGCTCGACCTCTACCGCTCAGAGGAGCAGGTCGCCGTCGCACCGGACGGCCAGGCGCGCCGCGAGGCGATGGTCGCCGACTGGCACGAGTCCTTCGCGGCGGGCGAAGACGCGGTGATGGTCGCCAAGCAGAACGTCGAGGTCGAGCGGCTGAACGCGATCGCGCGCCAGCTCCGCAAGGAAGCCGGGCTGCTCGGCGAGCGGGAGATCGAGGTCGGCGAAGCCCGCTTCGCCGCCGGCGACCAGGTCATCACCCGCGTCAACGACCGCGCCGCCGACCTCTACAACCGCGAGCGCTGGCTGGTCACCGAGGTCGATCCCGAGGAGCGCCGGGTCGTGCTCGAAGGCATCGACCAGGCCCGCACGGTCGAGGTCGGGGCGGATTATCTCGCCAAGACCAACCCGCACTCCGACGCCCCGGCGCTCCAGCACGCCTACGCCGTCACCACCTACTCGGCGCAGGGCACGACCGTCGACCGCGCCTTCGTCGCCGCCGACCCCTCGATGGACAAGCAGGAGATGTATGTGGCGGCCTCACGCAGCCGTGGGGAGACGACGATCTACGCGACGCCGGAGATCCAGGTCGAGCGCGATGAGTTCGCGCCCGGAGACCGCTACCTGCGCTCCGACATCCGCCACATCGCCGAAGCCTCGCAGCGCGACCGCGCCCAGCGGGCCGCCCACGACGCGGCCACGCGCACTGAGCTTCGAGGCCTGCCGAGCGAGGAGTTGATGGCCAGGGAGCGCCAGCTCCGCAGCGATGCCCTCGCGGAGGCCGGGGCGGACGAGCGCCACGCCGGCGCCGCCCGGGCGCTCGCCGAGGTCGAGGAGAAGCTGCGAGACGCGACCGACAAATGCCGGGCGCTCGAACCCCTGCCGCCGGCAGAGCGCGAGCTGCACGCCGAGCAGATCGGGCGTCTGCGGGCTATGGAGGACTTGGCACGGGAAGTACGCGAGCGACGACTGGAGCAGGTCGGCGAAAGACCCCGGCGGAGAGCAGCCAGGCCCGCATGGAGCTTCCGCTCGCCGAACAGGTCCTCGCCGAGCGGCGCGAGCTTGCGATCACCGCAGCCAAGCTCTCACCGCCCGACTACATCGTGCGGGAGTTGGGGGAGCGCCCGCGCGGCCCCGAGAAACGCAGAGCGTGGGATCGCGGCGTCGCCGGGATCGAGAGCTACCGCCAGGAGCACGGGATCAAGGACCGGGACAACGCTCTGGGCAAGGAGCCGGTGGACGGCTTCGAGCGCGCAGACTGGACCGCGCAGCGCTCCCGGCTCGCGGAGCAGCAGCGGACGCTCCAGCTGCAGCAAGGGCGCTCGGCTTCGCTTGAGCTGGACGACGACATGAGCATCGGCATGTGACAGCGCACCAGCCCTTTACGACGAGCACCGCGCACCCGCGAGCGGGCGCAGCGGCAGTGACGGAATCTCGGCGGCAGTTAGGCTGGACCAAAGTGCGGCACGAGTGCGGGACATCGGCTCCAGGATGGAGAGCGGTCGGTAGGTTGCGGAACTGCCAAGTTCGCGTCCTACGACGCTGACTCAGCCAACGGATCCTTTGACTCGTTGCTTGCTGCGCTCTTCTATCTTCCGCTGCTTATGAACCGCATCTCTCTTCTGTAGGTCGCCGATGATCGTTACTGCCATCCCGACTACAGCGAGAACAGCAAAGATCAGCCCAGGTATAAGCCCATCCACTACTGCCGCGATTAACAGGCCGGTAAGTGCGAGCGCTGCCAGCAAGCCGAAGATCAGAACTCGTCTGGATTGCAAGTTCAGATGTAAGCGATCTCCTAGCATCACTCCAACCTTAGCTCGCTCGTCCAGTCGGCGCTGGGTTTCTTGCTGGGATTCTTTCAGCGTCGTGCTCATTGGAGAACGCTCACGAGCGTCATTATGGCGATGAAAATGACGAGACCGGGCATCGTAATGGCCCCAAAGAGCGCAAAGGCGATCTGCTCGTAGGTGGGGTCGCTGGAATCCCGGTCCATTGGCCTGGAGCTGGAAGACAGGATTCGATCAAGAACCCGGCTGAACCCCACCTGAACTGCAACGACTACGGATGGAACATACGTCCAGGTTGGAAGATCCTGCGCTCCCAAGAGGCCAGCTCCGAGAACGAGAAGAAGAACCGCCGTGCCGCCGATGATCTCTCCGTTAACCACTGCATCATGCGGCGGCTCGGTGCTCTCAAAGAGCCAGCGCCTCAAGGCCCAGGTCCTTCCAAAGGAAGACCCAACACCTGCGGCCGTCAAGAGCGCGCCGATATTCGGCACACCGCTACTGATGGTGGCTATGACTCGTAAAGAACCTGCGTGTTTACTAATTTGCCTCTCCGCCTTCCCCTGACTTCCCAACTCTCTTCTCAAGAGAGGGCGGGCATCGTACCCTTTCCCACACAGTCGTGTGCATCCGGAGGCCCCTAACAACGGAGCTTTTCCCTGCAAGCAATCAATACGGTGCCCTGGTGGGCTTAGTTTGAGTGGAGTTAGATGCTGAACGCTTTGGCGACTAACGCAGCGTCATCGGCGCGAGGCGCGTAATGCAGGTACCTCATCGTCGTCTGGATGTCTGCGTGGCCCATCCACTCTTGGACACGGCGGATGTCGGCCTTGGCGATCATGCGGGTGCCGAAGGTGTGGCGGAGGTCGTGGAAGCGGAGCTTGCGGAGGCTGGCTCGCTTGAGGGCGGCGTCGTAGCGGCGGCGTAGGGCGCGGCCGTCGAGGTGGTCGCCGGCTCGGCCGACGAAGACGAGATCGTCGTCCGCGGTCGAGTCCTCGCGCTGGCCGAGCTTCGCCAGGGCTTCGGCCACGTCGGGCGCCATCGGGACCGAGCGGACCTTGCCGGACTTGGGGGTGGTCAGCGCCCCGTCTGCGTAGCTCGCCCGCACGCGGACCACCTGGCCCTCGAAATCCACGTCGCGCCAGCGCAGCGCCAGCAGCTCGCCGCGGCGCAGGCCGGTGAAGGCGGCGGTCAGGTAGATCGCTGCGTCCTGCTCGGAGGCAGCGGCGCGGACCAGCGCCATGACCTCCTCGACCGAGAAGACCTCGATGTCGCCGCTCTGCGCGGTCGGCGGCTTCTCGACTTCGGCCACCGGGTTCAGCGGCAGCCCGTAGACCTTCTTCGCCCGCTTGAAGATGCCGTGCATGAGGACGAGCGCCTTGGTCCGGGTAGCGGGCGAGCGGTCGACGCCGCCGATCCACGCCTCGACCTCCGGCGTCGTGATCGACTCGATCGGCTTCTCGCCGAAGACGGGGAGCAGCTGCGAGTTGAGCAATGCCCGGTAGCCGGCGATGGTCGAGGGCTTACGGCCACGGTCATGCTCGACGTAGCGCAGCCACTCGTCTGCCGCCTCGGCGAACGTCACGTCGGTCTTGACCAGGCCGGGAAGCGTTCCGCGCCGCGCTTCGTCCAGCACGTCCTGCAGCCAGGCTTCCGCCGTGCGCTTGGTGAAGTAGCCCGCGCCGGGTCGGCCGCGCTCAGTCCAGGCCGGGCCGAGCTTGCGCTGAATCTGGCGACCGTCAGGCAGCCTGTACTTGGCGTACCACTGCGGGCCGCTCTTGCGATCGACCCGGAAAACGTGTCCCGAAGGGGGCCGCGGAGGGGCTTTGCGAGCGGGCGCCATGCAGACACTCTAGCGCCCTCTCGGGACATATTCGGGACATATTTTCGTCTAGCCCGGGACCGCTGCCCGCCAAATATGGCTATTTGCTGGGCTTTTCAGAGCCGACGCCCGGACTTGAACCGGGGACCCCTTCATTACGAATGAAGTGCTCTACCAACTGAGCTACGCCGGCGGGACCCCCGCAATCGGCTTCCTGATGCGGATTCGGGGCTACCTCAATTCCCATGATAGTCGAACACTTCGAGGGCCATTTCCCGCTAGTTCCGGGTGGTTTGGGGTGGGTTTAGGCCACGAGACGGAGGTTCGTGGCCTAAACCGTCGGCTTGGCGCGGAGGCCTTTCGGCGGCAATGGCCCTCCTTGTTCTCAGTCCGGAAAACCGGGGTTCAAATCTCGGTAGCGGTGCTCCGAGAAGTCCCACGCGGTGGGGCTCATTTCGTTCCAGGGCGGAGTCCGGATCGGTCTGCATCGCCTCGGCCTCGCCGACGATGTTCTTGGCGTCGTTGAGGATCTCGTCGAGCCCGCGCGAGAGCTCGAAGATGTCCTCGGGCTCCAGCGGCGTCGAAAAGGCCTCGCTCAGCGCCTTGCGCAGCTCGCGCTTGCGCCCGTCGGCCTCGTGCTCGCTCTTGCGCAACCGGTCCGCCGCCGCGGCATCCCCGCCGGCCCAGGCGACGAGCGCGTCCATCCCCTGAACGGTGATCGTCGCCTGTTCGCCCAGCATGCCCAGCACGTCGGGAACCTGTGGGAGGAACCAGTGCATGCGCTTGTTCATATCGCCCCCCACATCACCAGCGTCAGCGCCCCGATCGCCGCCGAGGCCGGCAGCGTCAGCAGCCAGGCGAAGGCGATCGAGCGCACGACCGTCCACCGCACTGGGGAGGATCACCGCGGTGGAGGCGCTCTGACTGGCGAAGCCGTCGATCGGCGCCAGGCGAAAGATCCGGCGGCCGATCGTGCGGATGATCCGCCAGCCGCCGACCAGCAGGGCGCCGAGCATGTTGAAGACCGCGGCGAGGACGATCGCCTGTCCGGGGCGCGCCCCGCGCGTGGCGACCAGGGTCGCGATCGCGTTGGCGGCGTCGTGGAACCCGTTGGTCAGCGCGAATGCGATCGAGAAGACGATGGCGAGTCGGTTATCTCGGGGAGGGGGGGTCGGTTGACCAGGCAGGCGGTTCGTCGAGGAGCTCGAAGCGATGGACCCGCAGCCGGCCCGGGTGCCGGGGACCGGCGTCTATCTCAACGCCCGTCCCGAAACGACGCCGTGGCCGGGATCGACGTCGACAGCGCCATCTACTTCCTCTCGCACATCGAGGTCGCCCCCGTCCCCGGGAAGGGCATGGGAATGTGGCTCAGCCCCGCGGCTCGATGTTCTGGTTGACGCGGAAGAGGTTGTCCGGGTCGTACTCGGCCTTGACCTTCGCCAGGCGCTCGTAGTTGCCGCCGTAGCTGGCCCGCACCCGCTCCTGGCCCTCGTCCATCATCATGTTCACGTAGGCGCCGCCGGCCGAGTACGGGTGGAGGGCTTCGAAGTAGTCGATGCTCCAGTCGCGAATCCGGTCGGCGTTGGCGGGGTCGGGATCGACGCCGGCGAAGACCGAGCCCCAGTTGGCGTCGCGGTAGGCCCAGGCGGTGTCGGAGCTGTCGGGATCGTGGCCGGCGCCGTCGATCGGGTAGAGGTGCATGGTCGATTTCATCGTCGGCATCTGCGGCCCGAAGCGGGCGTGCGCCGCGACTGCCTCGTCGGGGATCTCCTTGACGAAGTCGGCCCGCCAGTACCACTGCTCGTGCTTCGGGTAGAGGCCGTCGAAGGCGCTCTGCAGCGCCGGGAACGGCATCGACTGGACGCCGTGCATCAGCGGCTCGGGCGTCCGCTCGAGCAGCGCCGCGATCGCCGCGGCGCCGTCCTCCTCGCCGCCCACGTAGCACCAGACGATCCCGCAGACCTTGCGCCCGTGCAGCTGCTCGGGGAACGGTTCGGCGGGCGGCACGCTGGTGTAGGCGAAGAAGCCGTTCAGCTCGCGCGGCGCGGCGAGGATGAAGTCGCGGTAGGCGCTCAGCACCTCGGCGCTCTGCTCGACGTCCCAGAAGGTCGGGCCGCCGAACACGGTGTCCACCTCGTGCAGGCGGAAGAGGAAGGAGACGACGACGCCGAAGTTGCCGCCGCCGCCGCGGATCGCCCAGAACAGGTCGGCGTTCTCGTCGGCGGCCGCGCGCACCCGCTTGCCGCTTGCCAGTACGACCTCGGCCTCGAGCAGGTTGTCGATCGTCAGCCCGCACTTGCGCGAGAGGTGGCCGATGCCGCCGCCCAGCGTGAGGCCGCCGACCCCGGTGGTCGAGATGATGCCGCTGGGCGTCGCCAGGCCGTGCTCGTTGGTGGCGGCGTCGACTTCGCCCCAGGTGCAGCCGCCGCCGACCCGCGCCGTGCGAGCGGCCGGGTCGACCTCGATCTGCTTCAGGCCGGAGAGGTCGAGGACGAGACCGTCGTCGCAGCTGCCGAGGCCGGCGCCGTTGTGGCCGCCGCCGCGCACGGCGAGCAGCAGGCCGCCCTCGCGGGCGAAGTCGACCGCCCTGACCACGTCCTCGACGCCGGCCGCGTAGGCGACCAGGGCGGGGCGGCGGTCGATCATCGCGTTGTAGACCTTGCGCGCCTCGTCGTAGCCGCTGTCCTCGGGCCCGACCTGGCGGCCCTCGAAGTCGGCGATCCTCGCTGCTCCGCTCATGTCGTCCTCCTTGGTTGAAGAAATCGATCTGGTAGCGAGCCTAGGACGCCGGCGCGTCTCTGTCATGACCGGGATTGACCCAATTCCGCACTCCGGTCCACAGTCGGCGCCGCCGAGTCGATGATCAGGTCTGACTATTGTTTGTCCGTGGCCGAGGAGAGAGGTGAGCTTCCAGCGGCCCTGCGCCGTGTCGCCACGCTGCCCTTCGTCGGCCGCGAGGCGGAGCTGACCCGGCTTCGCACGCTGATGCCGAGCGCCGCGGGCGAGGCGGGGCGCATGGCGCTGCTCGCCGGCGATCCCGGCTCGGGCAAGAGCCGCCTGGTGCGCGAGCTGGCGGCGAGCGCGGTCGAACACGAGCGGGCGCTGGTTCTCTATGGCGCCTGCGACGCCGCGGTGCGCACGCCGTACGGGCCCTTCGCCCAGGCGCTCGAGCCGCTCACCGGGCCGCGACCCCTGCCCGACCTCCCGGTGGCGGGAGAGGGCGCGGGGTGGCGCGAGGCCGAGGACCCCGACACCGAGCGCCACCGCGTACACACGGCGGTCGCCGCGCTGCTCGCCGAGGCGGGTCGGGCGCAGCCGCTGCTGCTCGTGCTCGAGGACGTCCACTGGGCCGACACGCCCTCGCTGCTGCTGCTGGGCCATCTGGCGCGCTCGGCCGCGGAGGCGCGGCTGCTGCTCGTCGCGACCTTCCGCGACACCGAGACCGAGGCGCCCCGCGCGCTCGCGGAGACGCTTGCCGACCTGCACCGCTCCGAGCACGTCGTGCGGCTGCGGCTGGAAGGGCTCTCGGCCGCCGAGGTCGGCGAGCTGACCCGCGGCGCCGCCGGCTGCGAGTCCGGTCCCGAGCTGACGCGGCTGGCGGCCTCGATGCGCGAGCTGACCGGCGGCAATCCCTTTCTCGTCGGCGAGCTGTGGCGGGCGCTCTCGGAGGCCGGCGCGGTCGAGGTCGGCGACGGCGTGATGCGCGTCGTCCGCCCGCCCGAGGAGCTCGCGAGCCCCGAGAGCGTCCGCGAAGTCGCCGGCCAGCGGATCGCCAGGCTGGCGCCGGCGACCACCGGGCTGCTCGAGCTGGCCGCGGTTGCCGGGGCTGAGTTCGAGTTCGACCTGCTGCGCCGCGCCGCCGGCCTCGGCGAGGCGGAGCTGCTGGCGGCGCTCGATGAGGCCGTGGCGAGCGGGATGATCGAGGAGCTGCCCTCCTCGCCTGGACTCACTTGCCGGTTCACCCACGAGCTGGTGCGCCGGGCGCTCTACGACGGGCTTTCGCGGGGCCGCCGGGCGGAGCTGCACCTGCGGGTCGGCGAGGCGCTGGAGGAGTCGGATGCGCGGTCGGGCCGGGACCTCGCCGACCTCGCCCACCACTTCGCCGCGGCGGCTCCACTGGGCGACGCGCGACGCGCGGTCGAGCACAACCTGCGCGCCGCCCGCGCCGCCGCCGCGGCGCTCGCCTTCGAGGAGGCGGCGCAGGCGCTGCGCGCCGCGCTCGGGCTGCGGGTCGACGACCCCGCCGAGCGCGCCGAGGCCTTCCTCGAGCTGGGCACCGTCAGCCACCGGGCGGGCAACGCGACCGAGGCGCTCGAGGCGTTCGAGCAGGCGGCCGAGATCGCTCGCCGGCTCGGCAGCGCCGTGTTGCTGGCCCGCGCTGCGATCGGTTACGAGGACGCCTGCTGGCGGCCAGGGATCGCGCTGCGCGACTCGGTCGAATTGCTGGAGGAGGCGATCGCGGCGCTCGGCGACGAGCGCCCGGCGCTGCGCGTCGAGCTGCTCGCCGGCCTGGCGCGGGCGCTCGACTTCCAGGGTGAGCGCCGCCGCGGCGCGATCGTGCGCGGCAACGCGGTGGCCCTGGCGCGCCGGCTCGAGGACCGCGTGGGATTGGCCAAGGTGCTGGTTCGCGCCTACTGGTCGCGTGGCACGAGCCCGCTCGAGGAGATCCTGGCGATGCTCAGCGAGGCCCGCGACCTGGCCGAGGAGCTGCGCGACGAGGAGCTGCGCACCGAGGCGATCTCCTGGCGGGCGCCGACCTTCGTCGCCCTCACTGACCTCGACTCCGCCCGCGCCGACGTGATCGCGCTGAGCGAGATGGCCGAGCGCACCGGGCAGCCCTTCATGAACCACGTCGCCGCCCACTACGGTTCGGCGCTGGCGCTCGGCGATGGCCGCCTCGCCGAGGCCGAGGCGCTGGCGCGCCGCTCCGAGGAGTGGGGAAGACTGCTGACCGGCCGCGACGCCTCCGGCATCTTCGGCATCCAGATGTTCAGCGTGCGGCGCGAGCAGGGCCGGCTCGCCGAGCTGGCGCCGGCGACCAGGATCCTCGCCGGCGAGGCCTCGCGCGAGGGGCCCTGGCTGCCGGGCCTGATCGCGCTGCTCGCCGAGCTCGGCATGGGGGCGGAGGCGCGCCGCGAGCTGGAGCGGCTCGCTGCGGCCGGGCTCGACGGCTTCCGTGCCTCGCTCTGGCAGGCCGGCCTCGCCTATCTGGCCGACGCCTCCGCGGCGCTCGGCGACGAGCGGATGGCGGCGCTCGTCTATCCGGAGCTCGAGCCGCTGGCGGGTGGCAACGTGATGGTCGGTCACCTGGTCGCCTGCTACGGCGCCGCCGACCGCTACCTCGGGATGCTCGCCGCGACGCTGGGGGAGGCGGAGCGGGCCGAAGAGCACTTCGAGCGCGCCCTGGACCTGAACCGGCGGATGCGCGCCCCGACCTGGGTCGCCCACACCGCCTACGAGTACGGGCGCCTGCTCGTCGGCCGCCCGGGTGGCCGCCCGCGGGCCGAGGCTCTGTTCGGCGAGGCGGCGGAGCTGGCGGCGCGGATCGGCATGGAGTCGCTGGGCGGGCGGGTGCGCGGCCTCGGCGTCGCCGCTTCCCGCAGCGGGCTTCCCGACGAGCTCTCGCCGCGCGAGGCGCAGGTCCTCGCCCTGGTCGCGAGCGGGATGAGCAACCGCGAGATCGGCGAGGCGCTGACGATCAGCGAGCACACGGCGGCGAACCACGTGCGCAGCATCCTGCGCAAGAGCGGCTGCGCCAACCGCACCGAGGCCGCCTCCTACGCCCACCGCCACGGCCTCGCCTCGCCCTGAGCCGGGCGAATCGCCGCTACGATGGAGGCATGCCGCTGTACGTGATCGAGCGCAACTTCGCCGAGCAGCTCGACCTCAGCGACGAGGACGTGCGCCTGATCGAGGAGATCAACGGCGATGAGGGTGTGCGCTGGCTCTTCTCCTTCCTCAGCGCCGACCGCCGCCGCACCTACTGCCTCTACGAGGCGCCCTCCCCCGACGCGATCCGCGCCGCCGCCGTACGCGCCGAGGTCCCGGTCGACGAGATCGTCGAGGTCGGCCCGGGCACCCCGCAGCTCGCGGGACGCCTGCGCGACTGGGCCGACGCCGCGGCCCCCTGAGCAGCTTGCTCGGGACTGACGGGTCGCCTAGGCCCTTGCCCTTGCCACGACAGCGCTCGCTGGAATCCGCAGCGCTCCGTCCTGGCTCGCAAATGGCGCCAGCGCCTCGCGCACGGACTCGCGAACCTCGGCGACCGCGTCGTCGTCGAGGTTCGCCATCGCGGCGGTCAGCGGGGCGGCGAGGTCGAGGCTCATCTCCCAGTACTGGTCGAAGCTCGGGTGATTGTGGGCGAACTCGACTTTGTCCGTCTCGATCTGTTCGAACCCGGCGGTCGTGAGGCGCTGCTCGAGCTGCCCGGCGTCGGCCATCGAGAACGGGCCCGGGGCGCCGGGCTCCGGCGCTGGAAGCACCCCGCGAGCGATGAGCTGAATGGCCGGCGCCGCCATCCAGAGGTTGCGATCCGGCGTGTCCCAGGTGGCGAGCGCGAGCCGCCCGCCTTCACGCAGCACCCGGTGCGTGCTGCGGAGCGCCGCATCGGGATCGGCCATCAGCATGTATCCCCAGCGGCAGACCGCCGCGTCGAAGCTGTGCTCCTCGAGGTCGATCCGCTGCCCGTCGAGCACGCGGAACTCGACGTTGCCCAGGCCGAGCTCCCCCGCTCGCCTCCGCGCCACCTCGACCATGTCGGGCGATTGGTCGGTGCTGAGGAGCATGCCCTCGGCGCCCAGCCGCTCGGCGATCAGGAAGCCGGTCTCGCCAGGGCCGGCCGCGAGGTCCAGCACCCGCTCGCCCGGCTGGGGGTCGATCGCGTTCAGCAGCCATTCGGCGACCGGCGCGCTCTGCTCGCGCACCTCGGCCTGCCGGCGCTCCCAGCCACGCGCGGCACGATGCCAAATCTCACGCTGTTCGAGATCTACGCTCATAGAAGCACTCGGGACTTCTCCCGATCGACAGTAACCGATGGCGGGGGAGCGATCAACCTTGGCCGGCTGAGCCGAACGTCCTGAACCGAATAGCGAGCCGCGATCGTCCTGGCGCTCGCGCCGCTACGGCATCGTCCCCGGTGGCCCGAGGATCTCGATTCCCGCCGCCGCGGCAGCCTCTTCGACCCGCTCGGCGCCGGGATCGCGGTCGGCTGGCGGCATCCCATCGCGCTCCGCCGGGTCTGAACTCGCAACGACGAAGGTCGAGAAGCCGGCCGGGGTGGAGAGGCCGAGCCAGCGCGCCCGCTCGGACTCGACACGGTAGGCGTGGGGGACGCCCAGCGGCGCGAACGCCGCCTGGCCGGCGCTCAGGGTGCGCGACTCGCCCGGCAGGTGCAGGCTGAGCTCGCCCTCGAGGACGATGAAGATCTCGTCTTCGCGATGGTGGACGTGGAGCGGCGGCATGTCGCCGCGCTCGCCGGCGACCTCGACCACGTCGAGCTTGCCGCCGCTGTCGGCGGCGTCGAGCCGAATGCGGGCGAGGTTGGCGAGGAACCAGCGGGGTTGGTCGGTCACGGGTGCGGTCGCTTCGGCCATGTTCGTCGTCTCCTTTTCGGTAAGCTCCAAAGTAGAGCTTATCTATAACTCCAGGATGGAGCTATGTCAAGAGACGACCTGAAGCCGTTCTCCTACGTGATCCTCGCCCTGGTCGGCGAGGGCGGCGCGGGCCCCCACGACATCGTCCAGATGATGCGGGCCGGCAGCCGCCAGTACTGGACGACATCTGAGAGCCACTTCTACGCCGAGCCGAAACGGCTGGCGAAGCTCGGCTACCTCGAGGCCGAGGCGGCGCCCGGCCGCACCCGCCGCCGGACCAACTACACGCTCACCGCCGCCGGACGCGAGGCGCTGCGCGAGTGGGCGCGCGAGCCGACGCCGTTCCCGCGGGTCCAGTCGGAGGCGATCGCCCGCGTGCTCGCGGGCGACATCGTCGACGACGACGCCGCGCTGCTGGAGAGCCTCGAGGCGCTGCGGGGCGAGCTCGACGACCTCGACGCCGTGCTCGACGCGGCCGAGGAGCGGGCGCGCGAGATCCCGCACCGCAGTCGCTACCTGCTGCTCGTCCACCGCTTCGGCCGCCACCTTGTCAAGGCGCACCGCGACTGGCTCATCGAGGTCGAGCGCGAGCTCGGAGGGTCAGGCACGAACCGATCGGCGGAGTCGCCGGCGAGGGGGAGGAAACCCAATCCCAGGATCGGGTGAGGTGCTTCGAGCATCGAGAGACCCAAGGCGGCGACAAGCCTGTCCGCCTTGGGTCTCGGCGATTCCTACGAGAGGCGTCCACTCGGGTTGACTCGGTGAAGGAGAGCTTTCACGACGGTGGGATCAGCCGGCAACCGCGGCAACCCCGGCGGTCGCTTTGGTGGGCCGCTCGCGGACCCTCACCCGCAGGCCACGCGGGCCCATTGCGAAGCTCTGGTGCTCGGTCACCGGGCCCGCCGATTCGTCGAGTTGGAGCTCGAAGTTGCCGGCGATCGTCGCCAGCGCCGAAGGCGAGAAAGGTGCTCTGATCGGGTGCCGAGCCGTCCTTGTCGAGCCAGCGGTCGGGAGCGAACTCGGTTGGATTCTCTACGCCGCTATCGTGAGTCCGATTTCAACCGAGGCCGGGCGTGCGGATCGTCAGCTGCGCCGGGCGAGGAAGGCGATCGAGCTGCCGGGCCGTGCGCAGCTGACCGCGACCCCGCCTTCGCCCGCGGCGCCGAGGCAGCGGTAGTCGCCGTGAACGGTGCAGGAGAAGCGCGACTCGCCTGCCGGGTTCGAGCAACCGGGCTGATTTGCCCACTCCGCGACGACGCCGCGGCCGACGTCGCAGCCGACGCCGGTCACTCGCAGCTGTTCCGTTCCCGCGACCGTCGTATTCCCGCAGCTCCGGACCGAGGCGCCCGGCGGTGCGCTCGGCGTCGTCGCCCTGGCCGTCGGCTCGCCGCCGCTCGATTCGTTTGGTTCGCCGCCCGAGGAGCCGCAGCCTCCGATCGCGCCCGCGCAGAGGGCGGCGGCGAGGACAAGCCGTGTCGGGCCGAACATGTCCCCAAATCTACCGGGGCGCGGTAGAGGTTCGATTCGCATAGCGGTCGAAACCTCGACGGCGGTGCGTGCGGGGGGTGTACTACTTGCGCCCCGCCTTCGTCTCGCCCTGGCCGCGCGGCGTCGCCGTCGGCAGGTGCCCGCAGACGGGGCAGTCCGGCTCCGGCACGACGGGCTCGCGTTCGACCTCCATCGTGCGCAGGTCGTAGATGTGGCCGACCCCCTGGGTCGAGGGCTCGGCCAGGCCGGTCAGGTGGTGCATCACGTCGAGCCCGACCTGGCCGCCGATCAGCCCGCAGGCCGGCCCCAGGGTCGCCGCCGGCGACGGTTTGGCGCGGCGCTGCTCGACCGCGACGTCGAACATCGGGTAGCTGCGCCGGTACGCGGCCACCTGGCAGGCGAAGCAACCGGTCACGCCCGGCACGTACAGCGGCCCGACCCGCGCGATCGGCGGGAAGTGGCTCATCGTGATGTAGGGGATCTCAGCCGCGAAGCAGGCGCCGTTGCACCACTGCTCGATTTCGTGGGCGGGCCAGTCGGCCGCGTCGATCACCAGGTCGTAGCCCTTGATCAGCGAGGCGATCGCCGCTTCGCCGTCGACTTTCTCCGGCAGCGTCTCCAGGCGCATGCGCGAGTTGAAGCCACCGAGCCGTTCCGCCGCCACCTCGACCTTGAGCCGGCCGATGTCGGCCTCGCTGTAGAGGACCTGGCGGTTGAGGTTGCTCTCCTCGACCCGGTCGCCATCGACCAGCAGCATCTCGCCGATCCCGCAGCAGGCCAGCGAGAGCGCCGACCAGCCGCCGAGCCCGCCGACCCCGAGGACGACGAGGCGGGCACTTTCCAGCCGCGCCTGGCACTGCGATGGCGGTGGGCCGGTGGTGATGTCGGAGAAGTAGCGGATTTGCCGATCGAAGCGCTCGATCGTGGCAGCCGGGATCAGGTCGTCGTCGGCCGCGTCCTCGACCAGGCCGAGCTCCTCGAGCTGCGCCAGCAGGTCGTCGACGGCTTCTGTGCCGAAGCGCTCCACCAGCGCCTCGCGGTCGCGAGTGCCGTCGAGCGCGACGAGCAGGTCGCGGCCGTCGCGATCCGGGTTCTCGATCTGCACGTCGGCGCCGGCGCTGGGGCGCATCAGGTACAGGTCGCCGTTCGGCGCTTCGATCTGCTCGGTGGTGCGCTTGATCCTCGGTCTGTTCATTGTCTGCCTTCCCTTTGTATTCCCCTGGGGGTTGACCGCCTGATTGCTTTAATGAGTTTCAGCAGTAGTCGAGGGCAACTGCATGTAAGGGTCCGTTACCGGTACTAGGCTGGTACGCACCAAGGGAATCACAGCTACGGATGGAGGGTCGCCATGGGTAAGTTGGACGGGAAGAAGCTGAAACAGGTCATTGACCCGACGCTCGCGAAGGTGTTCACCCACCCGCTGCGGGGGCACGTCTGGGTGACACTGTTCGAACGCGGTGTCGTAAGCCCCACCGAAATCGCCAACGAACTCGAAATCGAGACTTCCGAAGTCAGCTACCACTTCCGCAAGCTGCGCGGGAAGGGACTGATCCGCCTCACGCGCACCGTGCAGCGGCGCGGTTTCGACGAGCACTTCTATGAGCCGATCGCCCCGGGCCTCGATCTCGACGACAGGGAGTGGATGCGGGTGCCACAGGGGATCCGCTCCAGCTTCAGCGGCGATCTGCTCCGCCGGATCACGAGCTCCTTCGCCGATTCCCTCGCGGCCGGGGTGTTCGACGCTCGCAACAGACACCTGAGCCGCACCTGGCTGAGGCTCGACGAGCGTGGCTGGAGCGAACTGATGCGCCTGATGAGGCGAACCCTCGACGGAATCCAGGCGATCCAGGAGCGCTCCGCCGAGCGCTGCAAGGACGCGGCGGAGGAGCCGATCTCGGTCGAGGTCGTCATGGCCGCCTTCGAGACGGCGGCGAGCATCGCCGAGCGTCAGGCCGGCGACACCCACGAGCTCTAGCTCCGCCCGTCCAGTTCGCGCGCCCGCGTGAAGACTTGGTCGAGCATCGGCTCGGTCAGGCGACCGGTGAACGTGTTCTGCTGGCTCGGGTGGTAGCAGCCGAGCAGCTTCCATCGGCCGACGTCGGCTTCGGCGCCGTGTCCGAAGCGCGGCTTCGGCTTCGGCACCGTCTCACCCAGTCCCCGCAGGGCCAGCAGCGATCCATCCCAGGCGAAGGAGCCGAGCGCGACGATCGTCTGGCAGCGGTCGAGCAGAGTGAGCTCGCGCTGCAGGTACGGCAGGCAGTTGTCGCGCTCGGCCGGCGCCGGGCGGTTCGCCGGCGGGGCGCAGCGGACGACGGCGGTGACGTAGGCGTCGCGCAGGCGCAGGCCGTCCTCGCGGTCCGTCGCCTCGGCCTGGCTCGCGTAGCCGGCACGGTGCAGGGCGGCATAGAGCCAGTCGCCGGAGCGGTCCCCGGTGAACATGCGGCCGGTGCGGTTGGCGCCATGCGCCGCCGGCGCCAGGCCGACGATCGCGAGCCGCGCCGCCCGGTCGCCGAAGCCGGCGACGG
>CAVXRV010000002.1:437500-537018 GCA_963764275.1 uncultured Solirubrobacterales bacterium | reverse complement strand
ACTGGATCGCCCAGGCCACGGGCGCCGGGTAGGCGCGGTTGCGGCCGCGGCAGGAACCAGTTGCCGGTCCGCTGGAAGACGTCGAGGTGGCCGACGGACTTCGCGACCTCGGGGACGAACTGCACGGCGCTGGCGCCGGTCCCGATCACGGCCACGCGCCGGCCCCGTCAGCTCGTAGTCGTGATCCCAGTCGGCCGAGTGGAAGCTGTGGCCGCGCGAAGTCCTCGATCCCCTCGATCCGCGGGTAGCGAGGGCGACGCAGCTGGCCGGTGGCGACGATCAGCGCCTCGGCCCTCCCAGCTGCGCGCCGTCGGTCGACTCCGACCGTCCAGGTGGCGTTGCCCCTCGTCCCAGCGTGCCGCCGGCGACCTCGACGCCGGTCTCGACCAGGCGATCGACGCCGTAGCTCGTGGGCCACGCCGCGGATGTAGTCGAGGATCTCGCCCTGGGGGGAGCAGAGCCGCGACCAGTCGCGCCGCTGCGCGAACGAGAACGAGTACAGGTGGCTCGGCACGTCGCAGGCGGCGCCGGGGTAGCCGTCGTACAGCCAGGTCCCGCCGATGTCCTCGCCGCGCCCTCGAGGATCGTCACCTCGCCGAAGCCGTGCGACTGCAGATCGATCGCAGCGGCGATGCCGCCGGAGCCGGCGCCGACGATGATCGTCCTCAGGCCCTTGGTGCCGATGACCTCAATCTACAGCGGCGCAGCGTGCTCGTGGGCGGGCGGCGGCGAGGCGCCCCCGGACGGCCGCCGCGGTGCGCGCGAGGCGGCGGACAGACCGGCCGCGCTCCCTACACTGGCCCCGATGCGGGGTTCGGTGAGCACAGCGGGGCGCGGGCGTCTGCGCGCTGCCGCCCTGGCCGCCGCCTGCCTGCTGTTGCTGCTGCCGGCGGCCTCGCTCGGCAAGTCCGCACATCACCGCCATCATCACCGCCATCGCCATCACCACAGGCACGCCGGCAAGCTTCCAGCCGGCTTCCTCGGCGTCGACACGGCGGTCGTGCCGAGCGCGCAGGAGTTCGCGCAGATGCACGCGAACGGGGTCGACGTCTTCCGGATCGCGATCCAGTGGCCCGAGGTCGAGCCGCGGGCGCCGATCACGGTCGGCAACTACGTCATGCACAGCTACGACTGGCGCAAGCCGGACGCCCAGATGCGAAACCTCCTCGCCGCCGGGCTGACGCCGCACGTCACCCTGATCGGCAGCCCGCACTGGGTCGCTTCCACGTACGCGACGACTCCGATGCAGACGAAGGCGGGACGCAAGAACTGGCCCGCGTTCGCGGCGGCGGTCGCGGCCCGCTACGGCCCCGGCGGCGCCTTCTGGCAGCAGAACTCGGACCTTGCGGTGCGCCCGCCCGACGTCTACCAGGTGTGGAACGAGCAGAACTCCCAGATCGCTTACGCGCCGAAGGCCGACCCGAAGCAGTACGCGGCTCTGTTCCGGCTCGCGGCGAAGCGGATCCTCGCGGCCGATCCGCACGCCCGCGTGCTGCCCGGCGGGATGTTCGGAACGCCGCAGCTGAAGCGCTCGATGTACGCGTGGGACTTCCTCGAGAAGTTCCTGCGGCAGCCCCAGGTCGGCGATCTCGCCGGGGGGATCGCGGTGCACCCTTACGCGAAGGGCCTGCGCGGCATCAAGTACCAGGTGCAGAAGATGCGCAAGGCAGCGCACCACGAGGGCTACGGGAACCTGCCTGTGTACGTGACCGAGATCGGATACTCGTCCGAGAAGCCGAACGGCAACCTCTTCTACAAAGGGGTCAAGGGCCAGGCCCACGCGGTCAAGCGGGCGCTCGGCCTGCTCGTCCGCAAGCGGCGCCAGTGGCATCTGCGCCGCGTCATCTGGTTCACCTGGGCCGACATAAGCCACCACGAGGCGGACGTCTCCGGCTGCGGCTTCTGCCAGAAGATGGGGCTCGTCAACAGGAACCTGAAGCCGAAGCCGGCGCTGAAGAGCTGGCGTCGCTACGCGCTGCGCTGAGTGCCGCGGGCACGACCGCCCGGGCCGACGGATTCAGCGTCGGTGGTGGTGCCGGTGGTGGCCGTGATGGTTGGGCGCCTTGAGCAGTCGGAAGACGCGCTTGGAGTAGTAGCGGGCCTGCGCGGCGGCGCCCTCGTAGGTGACGTGGATGCCGTCGGAGGCGAACCACTCGGGATGGTGGCGGCTGTGGTGGAGCCAATCGATGAGCAGGATCCGGTGGTGCTTGCGCGCCTCGTGGCGCATCAGCTTCGTGTTTGCCGTCACGCCGTCGGCCTGCCGGGCGGTGACCAGCCCGAGGATCCGCTTGTGCCCGATCGTGTGCAGGGCATCCTTGATCTGGGAGTCGCTGAGGGGTCCGTTCGAGGCGAGCGCCATCACCGCGACCTTGCCGTAGTGGTGCTTTGAGTGGTGCAGCAGATCGAGGCCCTCGCTCCACTGGCGACAGCCGCGAGCGTTGGCGATGAAGCCGCGGTGGGCGAGCTTCGGGGCGGCGAGGATCATCGTCGAGTCGCCGATGATCAAGGGCGGCTTGCCGTAGTTCGCGTTCTTCTTGGGCCCGTAGGAGTAGGTGCCACCGCAGCTGGCGGCCGCAGGGGCGGCGCCGATCAGGCCCGGAAGCAGCCCGACGAGCAGGAGGGAGCCGGCGGCCATCACTGCGGCCGCGCGTCGCTGGAGCTGTCGAGGGACTGCACGCACGGCCGCGCAAGGTAGAGGATCGCGCGCGCCGGCTCGTCGCATGCGACGCGAGACCGGAAGTGCGTGGTCGGTACTCTGGCCGCGTGACAGCTCCCGGCAGCCCGTTGCTCTCCGCCGATCAGATCAACCGGCTGCGGGGACACGGGGAGGAGCGCAGCGCGGAGGCGGGGGAGGTGCTCTTCGACGTCGGCGACGAGCGCTACCCGTTCCTCGTGATCGTCGAGGGGGAGGCCGCGATCGAGGACGCGGACGGCAACGAGATCGTCCGCCACGGCGCCTCCGGATTCCTCGGCGAGATGAACCTGCTCTCCGGCCAGACGGTGTTCCTGCGCGCGGTGGCGCGCACGCCGATGCGGCTGATCGCAATCGACCGCGACGAGCTGCGCAAGCTCCTGTTCGACGACTCGGCCCTCTCCGATCTCGTGCTGACGGCCTTCATCCGCCGCCGCGAGGCGCTGCAGTCCCAGCCGGGAATCGGGATCGAGATCGCCGGCGACCGCGATGACCCCGAGACGCGACGCGTCGTCGAGTTCGCGAAGCGACTGCGTGTCCCGTTCGCCCGCGTCGATCCCGAGCGCGGGGAGGAGGGTCGCCTGCCGCTCGTCCGGCTCCCCGGGGGTCTCGTGCTCGAGCGGCCGAGCAACGGCGAGCTCTCGCGGGCGCTCGGGATCGGGCTCGAGCTGGAGTCGCGCGAGGAGGTCGACCTGCTCGTCGTCGGCGGCGGTCCGGCCGGTCTCGGCGCCGCCGTCTACGGGGCCTCCGAGGGGCTGAGCACGCTCGTGATCGAGGGCACCGGGCTCGGAGGCCAGGCGGGCTCCTCGCGTCGGATCGAGAACTACCTCGGCTTCCCCGGCGGGATCAGCGGCATCGAGCTCACGAGCCGCGCGGTCACCCAGGCCCGCAAGTTCGGCGCCCGGACCGCGACGCCCTACCGGGCGGAGCGGCTGCTCGCCGGTGAGGACGGGCTCACCGTCCGGCTCGAGGAGGGCAACGAGATCAGCGCCCGGGCCGTCGTGATCGCGACCGGCGCCCAGTACAGACGCCTCGACGTCGCCGGCATGGAGGCCTACGAGGGCAACACGATCTTCTACGCGGCGGGGCCGCCGGAGGCGCAGCTCTGCGGCGGCTCCCGCGTCGGCGTGGTCGGCGGCGGCAACTCGGCCGCCCAAGCGGCGATCTGGCTCGCGCGCGGCGGTGCCCTGGTCACCCTCCTGCATCGCCGCGCCGACCTCGGCGAGACGATGAGCGACTACCTGATCGGGGATCTCGACCGCTTCGGGGTCGCGGTCCGCGATCGCAGCGAGGTCGCGGAGCTGCACGGCGAGGACGGCGAGCTCGAGGCCGTGACACTCACCGACGGGGAGCGGCTGCCGCTCGGCTTCCTGTTTCTGTTCATCGGGGCCGACCCGTGCACCGACTGGCTCGACGGCGCGGTCGCCCGCGACGAGCACGGCTTCGTGCTCACCGGCCCCGACGCCGGGGCCGACGGCCTGCAGGCGACGAGCGCCCCCGGCGTCTTCGCCGCCGGCGACGCGCGCGCGGGCTCGATCAAGCGCTGCGCGACGGCCGTGGGGGAGGGAGCGACCGCGATCCAGCTCGTGCACCGCCATCTCACCGCCGACGGCGTTTCGGCCACCGGCCGGTCGACGAATGTTTAGTCAGCGCGCGGGTGGGGGATAAGGGTCGCGGCGGGATCAGGCGGGGCAGTTTCTGCATCCGGTCTCCGTCGCTCCCTTGCACCCGATCCCAAGGAGCCGATGCGCCGATGAGTTCCTCGTTCCGAGTCCGTCTCGCAGCCCTCTCGATCCCGCTCGTCGCGCTCGTCGCGATGGCCTTCGCCGCCTCGGCGCGGGCCGTGGTCTCGCATCGGATCTCCCATGAGTCCCCGCGCTCGGTCAAGCGGTTCTGGACGCCGAAGCGGATGGAGGAGGCGCAGCCGCTGCCCACGCCGGTGGCGCAGCCGCAGGGGGCACCTCAGCCCCTCAGCCACAGCGCCCGGTCCGGCAACGGCGCGGGCAGGCCGATCTATTTGAAGGGCCAGGCGCCGCAGAAGGGGCGGCTCGCGCACAGCGCCCGCCGGCGCAACCACAGCGTGCCGCGGAACCCGAAGGTGAAGTCGGGGCCGGTCCCGCCGCTGTTCTACGGGATGCCGCCCGCCCGGCACAACGGCAAGCTCTACATCAAGTTCGGGCAGTCGCTGTACTCGTGCTCGGCGACCGTGATCCCGTCGCGGACGCACACCGTGATCCTGACCGCGGGCCACTGCATCTTCGACCGCCGGCACGGCTTCGCGGACCAGCTCCTGTTCGTCCCGGCCTACTATCGCGGCAAGGCGCCGTACGGGGTCTGGGCCGGGCAGAAGATCGTCACCAACCGCCAGTGGGTCCGCCACGCCAACCAGAAGTACGACTACGCCGCGGTGAAGGTCGGCGGTCTGAAGGGCCCGGTCGGCAGCGTCGTGGGCGAGAGCGGCCTCGCGCTCAACGCCGGCCGCCATCACCGCCACGAGCTCGCGCTCGGCTACCCGGACAACCTCGGCGGCACCGAGATCATGTGGGCGTGCGTCTCACGGCTGCTCGGCGACGATCCCTACGACCACGGGCCGGGAAGGAAGAACCTCGCGATCGCCTGCAACATGTCGCACGGCTGCAGCGGCGGCAGCTGGGAGTTCCGGCGCAGGCACCGGTATTACGTCAACTCCGTCACGAGCTATTTCTACGCGACGAAGCGGTTCAAGAACATCCTCTTCGGCCCGTACCTGACCAAGCACGCCCACAGGCTCGTGCACAGGGCGAACCGGGGCTGAGCGGCGTCTGGCACCTCTGCCGCCGCCCGAGTCGGACGCGACTCCGTAGTTGGCCGCAAGCGAGTGTCGCCGCGCCACTCAGCGGTTGACGACGAGGTCGTAGGAGTCCTCGATCATCTCGGTGACCATCTCGTCCGGCAGCGAGCCGTCGATGATCACCGTGTTCCAGTGGCGCTTGTTGAGGTGGTAGCCGGGGATCACCGCCTCGTGCTCGGCGCGCAGCATCTGCGCCAGCTCGGGGTCGCACTTGACGCTGACGCGCAGCGAGTCGGCTCCGAGCTCCGAGAGGGCGAACATCTTGCCGCCGACCTTGAATACGGACGTGTTCTCGCCGAACGGGAACGTCTCCTCGGCGCCCTCGAAGGAGAGGCAGTAGCTGCGCAGTTCCTTTGCGTTCACGGGGCCCTTCCTGGCTCGGGGCCGCCGGGGCGGCAGGCTGAATCGCGGATGGAACGCACGATAACGCCGGTTATGTAAACCAAGAGGCGGAGTCCTAGGATCCGCCTATGAGCGTCCGCAGGGCAATGCCGGCCTTCCACACCTCCGATCTCGAGGCGAGCCGCTCGTTCTGGGTCGATTTCATCGGAGGCGCAGCGGCGCGGCCTCGAGATCGTCTACCCGCTCACCGACGAGCCCTGGGGAATCCGACGCTTCTTCGTCCGCGTCGGGGCCGACATCGAGAAGCGCATGCCACATCCGCTCCGCCTGAATGGACTGCAGTTACCCGGGTCTACGCAAACGGGGTCCGCCGAGGTCCCACCCCGGTTTACATAACCCGGCCGCTCACCTGGCCTGGGCGATGATCTCCCGCGCGCAGCGGTTGCCGCTGTGCACCGCCCCGTCGAGATAGCCCATGTTCTGCGTCTCGGTGTGCTCGCCGCCGAAGTGCAGGCGTCCCTCGGCGCGGGCCAGCGTGCCCCAGAAGCGCGTGAACTGTCCGGGCATGTACGCGGCGTAGGAGCCGTGCGTGTACGGGTCCTCGGCCCACTGGTCGACCCATGCCGGGCCATCTCTGCCTCCGGCGACGCCGGGTACCGCGCGGTCGATCCGGCGCAGCTCCGTTGCCGCGATCGACGCCGGGGCCGGACCGTGCGGCTCGCTGACGCGGTAGCTGCGCCCGGTCTTGCCACCGGAGAAGACCGTCAGCACCGAGCGCCGGCCGGGCTGGTTGATCGTGCTGTCCCAGGTATCGATGCGGCGGTCGTAGTAGCCGCCGTCCCAGCGATCGTAGTGGCGCGTGCGGCGCCCCATCTGGATCAGGACCTTCGCGTTCGTGCCCATCCCGAGCTCGGCGATCGCCCGCCGCTGGCGACGGCCGACCGCCGCCCTTGCCGATCTCGACGCGCCGCAGCGCCGTGAACGGCAGGCAGAGCGCGACGAAGTCGAAGACGCGGCTGCGGCCCGCCTCCAGCCCGAGCGCGAAGGTCCCGTCGCCGCGGCGGCGCAGCGCCCGCAGCCCGTTGCCCTGTTCGACGCTTCCCGCCGGCAGACGCGACGCGAGCCGCGCGACGATCAGATCGTTGCCGCCGTGCACGTGGAAGCGCTCGTCGGAGCCGTTCCCCCGCGGGCCGAGCTCGATGATCATGTTGATCGCGCTCAGCCGCGCCGCCTCGAGCCCGTACTCCTCCGCCATGTACTGCTTCATCGCCGCGCGGAGAATCGAGAACTCGGGTCCCTGCAGGGCGTCGTCGATCCACTCCCGCGCCGTCATCTCGTCGAGCTCGTGGGCCGCGCGGCCGGAGACCCCATGCAGATAGGGCCCGATCCGCCGCGCATCGCGCCGCGCCCTGCTGACGAGCCGTCCCCAGCCCCTGAAGACCTCGTTGGCGCTCCGGCGCTTGCCCGCGAACCAGTAGCGGTCGGTGAGCCGCCCCTGCGGCCGCAGCGGCCGGTTGCCGTCCTCCAGCTCGAGCCCGAGCTCGGCGACCAGGCGCCGGATCGCGTGCTGGGAGGTGTCGATGAACTCGCCCCCGTGCTCCGCCGTCTGCCCGTCGGCGAAACCGCGCGCCGTCCAGCAGCGGCCGCCGAGCCGATCCGGGTTGGCCTCATACAGCGTCGAGCGGATCCCCGCCTGCGCGAGCCGGTAGGCGCACGTGAGGCCGGCGAGCCCGGCGCCGACGACCGCTACGCGGGGCTCGCTCGGCGCCAGCCACGCCCGCGCGGGCAGCGGCCGCCGCAGCAGCGCCGCCCCGCCGGCGGCGGCGCCGAGCGCGAGCAGTTCGCGACGCGAGGTTCGGGCGGAATCGGGCACGGAAGGCGGCCTCCAGGTTCACATAACCCGTGTCCCCCGTGATCGTTGCTCAATTCACGAACCTGCGCGGTGTCGTGAACGCCTCGGGGCCGCCCCGCCCCCCGGGCCCGGCGGGCCTCGGAGCTACTAGTCCTCAGCCCACCATCCGGGGGCGATCTCGCCGTCGCCCTCGTGATGGGCGCCGAAGACGATCATCTCGAGGCCCTCCCCGCCGGCCTCGAACTGGCGCATGACGCCGGGCGCGACGCGGAGCGCATCGAGCCGGGCGAGCTCGAGGATCTCGTCGTCGAGCTTGACGCGGCCGGAGCCGGCGAGCACGACGTAGACCTCCTCGGCCGCCTCGTGCTTGTGGCCGAAGCCCTGGCGCCGGTTCGGCTTGATGCGATGGTGCGCGAACCCCGTCTCGCTCGCGTCGAGGTCGCTCTGGGCAAAGCGGACCTCCATCAGCTCCTCGTAGCCGAACTTGGCCGCGGAGTCCTCGACGTCGTTCAGATTCCTGTGCGTGTAAGCGCTCATCCCGCCTCTCTCCGTATCCGGTTGGACTCGCCGTCGATGGGGGATTGTTATCCGATCGGCGGCGAGCGCCGCGGGCCAACGCCGTTCACTGATCACTTCTGCAGCCACTGCATGCAGAAGTGATCATCAAACGCCCGACGCCGGGCACAGGGCCCGGCGTCGGAGCGTCGCTCTCAGCGTCGCGCTGTGGCGCGACGTTCTTGGCCCTCGGCTATGAGGGAAGTGCGACCGTGATCGCGCTCACGCCGACCACGATGCCGCCCTTGAGGGCGTTGGTCTTGAAGGCGCCGTTGAGCAGGTCGGCGGCATCGGGCGAGATCTTCACCGTGGTGCCCTCGAGCGTCGCGGTGCCCTGCTGCTTGTCGACCATCAGCGGCTTCAGGGTCGTGCCGTCGAGGTCGAAGAGGACCGCGCCCTTGGCGGCCGACTTGCCGTTGACGGAGACATCGCCCATCAGCTTCGACGTGCCGGGATCGATGACGAAGTCCGTCAGATCGACCTCGGTCTTGCCGGCGCTGAGGCTGAGCCCGCTGCCGTTGTGGTCGATCTCACCCTGCACGTACGGCCGCAGGGGCTGGCTCGGGTCGTAGTAGGTGACGTTGCCGCCGGTGATCGGGAACTTGATGTACCCGTCCTTGAGCACCGCCTTGCCGACCGGAGCCGGGGTGAGGCCGAGCTTGGTGAGGGCATCGACGAAGCCCTGATCCAGCGTGACCTTGGTCTGGACGCCGGTCAGGTTGTCGATCTGGGCCACAGGCTGCTCGTTGGAGGTCGACGACGTGGTGTCGCCCCCTCCGCCACACGCCGCAACGCCGAGCGCGAGTGCGGCGAGCAGCATCGTGGTGGCTGCTAGTCGCTTGAACATTGATTCGTTTCCTTTCTCTTTGATTCGGCGCACGGCGGCGTCGGATGGCTCCTGTGTGAGCCCCGGCTGCCGGTGCGTGTCCCCTACTGCGGGCAAAGCCGGCAACCGGATCACCGCAACCCGCTTCCGCGTTGCCGGCGCGGATAGGGTGCGCCGATGCACGCCCCCGAGCAGGAGCTGCGCGCACCCACCGCGGGCGTCATCCAGAGCCTCGAGGTGGAGGCCGGAGCGGAGCTCGCCGCGGGCGCGCTCGTGGCGCTGATCGAGGTGATGAAGATGGAGACGGAGGTCCGGGCTCCGGAGGCCGGGACCGTGGCCGAAGTCCTCGTCGCGGTCGGCGACAGCGTCGCCGAAGGCGACCCCCTGATCCGCGTCGCGCCGGCCGACTCCGCGGCCGCGCCGCGATCGGAGCCGGAGGCCGGACTCCCCCGCCGGCTCGCTGCGCCCGGATCTGGCCGAGGTGGCAGACCGCCGCCGCCGCGCCCTCGACGAGGGCCGCCCGGACGCGGTCGCGGGCCGGCACGAGCGCGGCGGCCGCACGGCCCGCGAGAACCTCGCCGACCTCGTCGACGAGGGCAGCTTCGTCGAGTACGGCATCTTCGCGCTCGCCGCGCAGCGTCAGCGGCGCAGCGAGGACGAGCTGATCGAGCGCACCGCGGCCGACGGGCTGATCGGCGGCACCGCGACCGTGAACGCCGCTCGCGTCGGTCCCGAGGCGGCGTCCTGTGCCGTCGTCTCCTACGACTACACCGTCCTTGCCGGCACCCAGGGCGCGCTCGGACACTTCAAGAAGGACCGCCTCTTCGAGCTGATCGAGCGCATGCGACTACCGGTGATCCTCTTCGCCGAGGGCGGCGGCGGTCGGCCGGGAGATACCGACATGCCGACGGGCTCCTCGCTCACCGCGCGGGCGTTCGCGCTTTGGGGGCGCCTGTCGGGGCTCGTGCCGCGGATCGCGATCGTGCACGGCCGCTGCTTCGCCGGCAACGCCGCGCTCGCCGGCACGGCCGATCTGATCATCGCGACCGAGGCCGCCAACCTCGGCATGGGCGGCCCGGCGATGATCGAGGGCGGCGGGCTCGGGACCTACGCCCCCGAGGAGGTCGGGCCGATCGACGTCCAGGACGCGAACGGAGTCGTCGACGTCCGCGTCGCCGACGAGGCGGAGGCCGTCGCCGTCGCCCGCGAGCTGCTCGCCTACTTCCAAGGCCGCACCGAGGCGCCGACTCCCCCGCCCCAGGAGGCGCTCCGCGACCTCGTGCCCGAGAGCCGCCGCCGCAGCTACGAGATGCGGACCGTGATCGAGACCCTGTGCGACCCGAATTCGGTGACCGAGCTGCGGGCCGGCTTCGAGGCGGGAATGATCACCGCCCTGGCGCGGATCGAGGGGCGCCCGATCGGCATCGTCGCCAACGACCCCGCCCACCTCGCGGGCGCGATCACGAGCCCCGGCTCCGACAAGGCGGCGCGGCTGATGGCGCTCTGCGAGGCCTTCGACATCCCCGTCCTCTCGCTCGTCGACACGCCGGGGATGATGGTCGGGCCCGAGGTCGAGGAGACCGCGCTGGTGCGCCACTGCTCGCGGCTGTTCGCGATCGGCTCCAACCTGAGCGTGCCGCTGATCGGCGTCGTCGTCGGCCGCGGCTACGGGCTCGGCGCCCAGGCGATGGTCGGCGGCAGCTTCCTCGAGCCGCTGCTCACGCTCGCCTGGCCCACGGGCGAGCTCGGGCCGATGGGAATCGAGGGAGCTGTCAGGCTGGGAATGAAGAACGAGCTCGCCGCGATCGAAGACGAGGAGGAGCGCGAGGAGCGCTTCCGTGAGCTCGTCGCCGGCCTCCGCCACCACTTCCGGGCGCTCAACGTCGCCACATACTTCGAGATCGACGACGTGATCGACCCCGCCGAGACGCGGGCGCGAGTTGCGAGGACGCTCGCCGCAGCCCCCTCCCCTGCTCCCCGCGAGGGCAAACGGTTGCCATGGGTGGACACATGGTGAGCCGGGTCCTGATCGGCATCGCGACCGTCCTCGCGCTGCTCGCGATCGCTCAAACGGCCGGAGGGAGTCCGCAACCGCCCCGTGGGTCGCCCGCATGCGCGGCGGCGCTGAATCCCGGTGGCACGGCGAACACACCGGACGCCGTGCGCGCCGGGCCCGCGAAGCCGCTGCCGTCGGCGTGGAGGAAGCCCCGGCGACAGCCCCGACAGGTCGATCTGCGCAGCAGCACCGCGACGTACAACCGGCTCTACGAGTTCGTGCTGCGGCATGGGCATCTGCTGGCGCATCCGCGAGCCGGCCGCGAGCCGTGGCGCCGCGTGCCGCTCCCGGAGTGTCTGGACGGGCGCCTGACGGCGATCGCGGCGGACGACGACGAGATGATCGGCCTCGACCGCGGGCGGCAGATCTACACGATGGACAACGCGCTGAAGGCGCCGGGGAGGTGGAACTGGACCTCGCGGTGGGGACCCCCGACGTGGAGAGGGGACGGGTTCGTGCTCCCGTCGACCGACGCGTGGTCGTGGTCGGTGATCTCGCCGGCCGAGGACAAGCGCTGGACCGATCCCGCGGGCAACCACACGGCCGTCGGCACCTACAAGGTCTCGCATATCTGGGGCCTTCGCGACGGCGGCAGGAAGCTCAGCTTCTGGGACCCGTGGCTGCCGCGCGACAACAGCTACGAGATGTGCGGCCCTCATCGCAGCCGCTTCCGCGCCGTCAACGTCTCGGCCAGCGGCTCACACATCTTCGTGATCGGCGCGCACGGCGACATGTTCACGCGCCTGTATGACTTCGACCTCTCCGGTTACGACCAGGTCTTCTTCCACTACTCCTACGAGGATCAGCGCGGCGCCGGCGACAGCGCGCCCATTCAGCTCCCGGCCGAGCCGTGGCGCCGCCAGCCGAAGATCCACGGACACATCACGTCCGCGATCTCGGTCAGCAAGTTCGGCGTCGATGCCGTGCACGCCCATCTGCGTGTCGGCGGGCGGCGGCGGGGTCATGTCGGCTACTGGCGGCGGGACGTAGCCGCGCCGTGGAGCAAGGGCTGGCATTTCCACAGGACCGGCGGTCCACTGCCGGGCAGGCCGCTGCCAAACCCGCGGGGCAACACATCGCGGCGCGGTCTCGACCCCAGCGAGGACGGTCGGTATGTGATGGATGAGGCCGGGACGCGAGGCGTCATCGGCAACTTCAACGTCTACTGCTCACCCGCCTCATTGACGATTCGGAACGCGGGCGGCCCGACGAGGCAGCTGACTCTCCACACGGTCGACGGCCTGCGTCAGACCACGCGTGCCCGCGGGCTCGACGACGTGCCCCGCCAGCAGTACGGCGCCATCGAGTATCCCTCCGGCCGCTTCGAGACCGTCACCGTGCTCGCGACCCGGAACCAGATCGTGATCCCCGAGCACGGCTGGGTCTTCAAGCGGACTGGCTGATCAGGCCGCTCGGACCCCAGGCGGACCGCGGCGCTGTTGGCTGCCGCCACTTCGCCCCGCCTTGAGCCCCTAGTTCAGGCTCGGGTCCTCGGGCATGCGGGCGACGATCGCGTACTCGCCGCCCATGCGGTCGAGGACGTCGCTCCACATCGACTCGGGGTGCTCGGGGAAGAGCTCGGCCGGCAGCGGCGCCTCCACGATCCAGGCGTCCTCTTCGATCTCCTGCTCGAGCTGCTCCGGCCCCCAGCCCGAGAAGCCGGCGTAGACCCGGCCCCGCCGGACGGAGTCGGGCAGCTCCTCGAGGTCGGTCTGGGCGGAGACGAGGCCGACGTCCGCGACGACGATCCAGGCGGCCTTGTCGGGGTTCGAGAACTCGCCGAGCACCACGAGGGCCTCCGGCTGCACCGGGCCGCCGACGAAGATCGGCTCCTCCCCCGCGATCGGCTCGAGCTCTGGCACGACGCCAGCCACTGCCGACTCGGACGGCCGGTTGAGGACGATGCCCATCGCGCCCTCCTCGCCGTGCTCTGTGATGAGCACGACCGAGCGCTCGAAGTTCGGGTCCCCCAGTGCGGGGGACGCGATCAGGAGCTTGCCGCGGAGCGAGTCGTTGCTCATCACGGCTCAGGCTAATTGAGCGTTGCCCGCTCTGCCACGGTCGCCGGAGGGGGCCGCGGAGCCCGATCTCTAAGCTCTCAGGCCGAATGATCCGCGATGTAGGGGAATCCAGCTTCCAGGCTGACGTGATCGACCGCTCCCACGAGGTACCGGTGGTCGTCGACTTCTGGGCCGAGTGGTGCGGTCCCTGCCGCCAGCTCGGGCCCGCGCTCGAAGCCGAGGCCGGCCGGCGCGGCGACGACGTCGATCTCGCGAAGGTCGACGTCGACTCCAACCAGCAGCTCGCCGCCGCCTTCCAGGTGCAGGGGATCCCGGCCGTGAAGGCCTTCCGCGACGGCAAGGTCGTGGCTGAGTTCACCGGGGCTCTCCCTCCCGCGCAGGTCGCGCAGTTCTTCAACCAGCTCGTGCCCTCGGAGGCCGACCAACTTGCCGGATCGAGCGAGGAGGCCGATCTGCGTCGTGCGCTCGAGCTCGACCCGCGACAGGCCCAGGCCGCCACGGCGCTCGGAAAGATCCTCATCGCCCGCGGCGACAGCGAGGAGGCCGCCGAGCTCCTCGAGCCGTTCGAGGGCGATTTCGCCGCCGCCGGGCTGCTCGCCCGGGCGCGGCTCTCCTCCAACGGCGCCGAGCCGGATCTCTCCCCCGCCTTCGAGGCCTGGGACGCCGGCGATCACGAGCGCGCGCTCGACGCTCTGCAGGAGGCCGTCGCCGCCGGCGAGGCCGACCGGGACGACCTGCGCCGCGTGATGGTCGCGATCTTCACTGAGCTCGGCCCCGAGAGCGAACTCGCGCGCGAGCACCGACGCCGGCTCGCCCTGGCCCTGACCTGACTCCGGCGCGATGGCGCTCGGAGCGGTGTTGGAGATCGGGGGCGTGGGCCTGTTCACGGCTCTGTTCGCCGGCATGCTCTCGTTCCTCTCCCCGTGCGTGCTCCCGCTCGTCCCGGGCTACCTCTCCGCCGTGACCGGCGTCGCCGCCGCCGACCTGCAGCGCGCCGACTGGCGCAAGGTCATCCCCCCGGCCCTCGCCTTCGTCGCCTCCTTCTCGGCGATCTTCATCATCCTCGGCCTCTCCGCGACCGGCCTGAGCCAGGCCCTGCGGACGAACCTGACGACCCTCGACAAGATCGCCGGGATCGTGATCATGGTGATGGGCGTCCTCTTCGTCGCCGCGATCTTCATCCCCCGCCTCAACGCCGAGTGGCGCGTCGACTCTCTCATGGCCCGAGCCGGCTCCGGCGGCCCGCTCGTCGCCGGCGCCGCCTTCGCCGTCGCCTGGACCCCCTGCATCGGCCCCACACTGACCGCAATCCTCGGCCTCGCGAGCACCAACAACTCCGTCTGGCAGGGCGGGATCACCCTCGCCGTCTACTCGCTCGGCCTCGCGATCCCCTTTTTGCTCACCGCTATCGCCTTCAGCCGCATGACCACCGCCTTCTCCTTCGTCAAGCGGCACTACTCCGCCCTGATGGCCATCGGCGGCGTCTTTTTGATCATCATGGGCTACCTCGTCTACACGGACGAGATCACCCGCTTCAACATCTGGGCCCAGGACGCCGCCGACTCCCTCGGCCTCAACTGGCTGAACGGGATCTAGGCCGAGGCGGCCGGGCGTCTCGGTGCCCCCGCCGGCCGATTTCGAAGAACTGGCGTCGCGTCCTTGTCGCGCAAGAGAACCTCCGGACCTAGGTGAGACGTCGCTACTACTACTGTGGGTCCGGATGGGGCGTGATCGGGGAATCGAACTCGTGGCGGTGGGCTTGGCGACGATCGCCTTGTGGGGAGGGGCCGCCGGATGTAGCTCGGGCGAATCAACCTCAACCCAGCAGTCCTCAAGCACGACAGCCACGCGTGCTTCGACCATCTCACCCAGCGGCAGCGATGGAATGTCTGCCGACCAAGCCGCTCAGTCGCTCAGCGATCTCGGCTCAGACCCAGGTGATCTGCCGGCCACGACCCGGGCTTTGGTTATGCGGTTCGCGCGCCAGAACGGAGGCACTCCGATCGTCCTGGTTGGCGCTCCGGATGGCTTCACGCCGACCATCGAGTCAACGATTCGCCAGCAGTCCCTGCCGGGCGCCGTCTACGTACTGGGCGGGGGTGTCCCTAAGGACACGAGCGCTGCCCATCTCTTCGACTCCGGGTTCGATGTCGTCGTGCTCGAGTCTTCGGAACAGGTCCGATGCGCGCGGGTCGAGCATGGCTCCGTCGGCGAGTGCTGACTCGCTTTCCCCGTCGGTCTTCGAGGAGTCCTGTTCGCGCAACGGGGGCTCTGGGGGCGGAGGCTTCGTAAGGTGGACCTCGTGCGGGCGGGCGGCGTCAGACTTTTCCTCTACAGGGACCTCGATCTCGACTTCATCTACTACGAGGGGGTCGACTCCTGCGGTGAGGTTGTGGAAACCAGCTCTCAGGCGATGGCTCGCGATCAGGCCGCGATCGCCTTCGCCGCCAGGCTGGTCGACGAACAGCGCATCACGCCGCCCCCTTTTTGGGACAGGGCTACGCCGAATCTCGGTGAGAGCCTAGCCGGCTGCGGTCAGTGACCGACGTCGCGCGCTTCGCCATCGTTCGCCAACTCAGGACCGGTCTCCGCAAGACCAACAGTCGACCGGCGTCTGAGAATCGACCAGTTACGACCCTGAATCGGCACGAGTCGTTTCCCATCGCTGACGCCTCGCCGGGCATGCTCAGGATGCGGAGCAGCGGCAAGGCGCCGCACCCGGCAGCCATCCGGTGTGTAGCTCCCCGGCTGGGGTTCGAGTCCCCCGCGCTCCGCCGATGTCGAGGGCGGCCCTGGCAGGCCGCCCGTCGGCATGCAAAGCTTCCACGAGATGGCTGCCGGGTCCGGGGTCGCTCCCCGGCCGCAGTTGACGGCCCGCTCCGCGCGGGCCGTTGCGGTTAATGGTGTCCTCGCGCAACTCGCCGTGAGACCACCATGAGCTGGGCTGCGGTTCCCACCGTCAGCCCGACGACGCCGTTCGCCAGGCCCAGGACGAAAGCGATTGGCGCATCACCGGGGTCGCCGCCGAATCCGATGATCACCGCCCACGCGACCCCGAGGGCGACGACCACTGCGAGGCGGCTGCGCCAGTGCCCCAGTGCGAGTCCGGCGACGAGGCCGATGCACAGGATCAGAGGAAGCACAGGAAGCAGTTTAGGCGCGCGGCAAACGTCATCCTTCCTCGCCGCCGAGTGATGGATCGATGCGGCGTATAGCGCCTAGCGTTTGACCTTCCGCTTGATGCGCTCGCAGCCCTTCGTCTTGTCGTTTCGACCGACGTTGCGCGCGAGGTCACGTCCCTTCCCGCAGTTGAGGACGTCGGCGCCGGGGCCACCGGCGAGCACGTCACTGCCACGGCCGCCGATCAGCGTGTCGTCGCCGCGGGCGCCGCGAAGGCGGTCGCTGCCCGGGCCGCCGATCAGGCGGTCCTCCGCGCCACGGCCGAGCAGCTTGTCATCGCCGCCGAGGCCCTTGATCTTGTCGGGCTCGGGAGTGCCCGGGAGCGTGTCGTCCTCGGCGTCGCCCTCGATCAGGTTGTAGAAGTAGTCGCCGGGATCGAAGTCGATGGTGATCGACTGCAGCTGGCTGACCGCCACCGGAACGTTGTCGTCCCGGATCTCCACACGGAATTGCGCCACGTTGTTCTGGTCGGCGGCTGAGCTCAGCATCTCCGCCGGTATCGACATCTCGAACTTGCCCGTTGCCGGATTGACGGAACCGCCGCCGAACGAGGCCCCGCCGCCTTTGACGCTGGCACCCACCGCCGGGGCGGTGAGGCTTGTCCGCTGCGCCGGCGTGAACCTGGCGACTCCGTGCAGGATTACCCAGACGGGTTCGCCGCTGTCGTCGATGATCGGCTTCGTGAGCTCGATCGGGGCCAGCGCCGAGCTGTCCAGTCGCTGCACGGTCCACTTGGTGGTGGCGAACGCGCTGTCGTGGTGTTCCAGGGAGGTGAGCAGCTCGGGAAGCCCGTCCCCCGTCTCATCCGGAATCGCTTCGACCGGCGTGATGCGCGTGTTCGCGAAGCGGTTGTACTCCGTCGGCCAGGGCTCATCGGGGTCGTTCATGTCCTGCAGGCCGGTCAGCCACGTGCGCTGGGAATCGATGACGTCGTCCTTGCCGTCCCGGTCCACGTCGCCGACGTCCGTCAGGTCGCGACCGGCGGTGTCGAGCAGCTTCCCCTTGCCTGGCTGTGGGTCGGCCACCTCTCTGTCGATGCCGCGACCGCCAAGGAATGCCAGGAACGTGGAGCCGCCGCTCGAGACCGAGAGATCCCGGCGCCCGTCGCCGTTGATGTCGCCGATGACTTGGGCCCCGTAGCTCTTGGGCCAGCGGTAGACCGATCCCCGCCCGGCCGTCGCGATGTCCTCGAGGGCGCTCGAGCCGCCGGGGTTGAAGTCCAGCACGGCTGCCGCCAGCCCGTCGGCACCGGTTCCGGCGTTGCCGGCGACGACCACGAGCTCGTCGGCGCTGTCGGAGTCGAGGTTCCCCGGGGCCCCGAAGGTCGGGCTGCCGGCTGCGGTCAGGGTCTCGAACAGGGGACCGCCGCCGGCCGCGTCGAACGTCTGACCAGCAGGGTCGTCGGGAGGGAAGAAGATCTGGGCCTTGCCGAAGCTCGCGAACGCGATCTCTCCCTGTCCGTCGCCATTCAGGTCCCCCGGGCCGAGGAGATGCTCGTTCGCGGTCACGTTCGCGTTGGTGATCCGGAAGCCGGCGTTGCCGAGGCTCGCGAGGTCGACCGTGGCTCCGTCGTTCCGGCCGAAGACGACGAACAGGTCGTAGCCGTCGGAGACCGCGAGCTCGGAGCGGCCGTCGCCGTTGAGATCCGAAATCCCGGCGATCGCCTGTCTGCTCAGGTCAACCGGGGCGACCACGCGGAAGGCGGTGGTCGCCGCCGCGGTGCCCTCGCCGGAGCCGTCGCCCCGCTTCACCCAGATCGAGTCCTGGGCGTCGGGTGTGAAGCGAGCTCCGACGGCGACGGCGATCTCGCCGATGCCGTCCCCGGTCATGTCGCCCACCGGGCGGGTGCTCATCCGCTCGAACGACCCGCTGCTCGGAGTGAACTCAGGAAACTCGTAACTTCCGGCAGCGGTAGAGGCGGAGGCGGAAGCCGCGCCAGCGAAGAGCACGCCAAGACATGCCGCCGCGACAGCGACGACCCTCCCCCGTATGCCCGCGCTCCCCACCTCCCCGTTATCGGCACGGGCGGCGGGCGGCTTGAGCCGCTTGTCCGTCGCGGCCGCGCGCCCCGGCCCGCGAGCTTGTGCCTGGCGGCGCCCGCCTCTCAGGGCCGAGAGCATTTCTCGTGATCCAGTCGGAGTTCGCAGAGGGTGTTCTGGATGTCGATCGTGAGCGCGTAGTCGCTCGGCTTGAGCCGGCCCGAGTCGATGGCGCGGCGGGTGAGTTGCGTCCAGACGTAGAGGTCGTCGTTCTGGCCCTCGCCGAATCCAACCCCGGCCCCCCGATAGTGAGGCCAGGGCGCGAAATGCTCCATACGGCGGGCGTCCGATCCGGCATAGACCAGCGTTCGCACCGCCGCACGGCCCTGTCCCACCTCGGCTGCGGTCAGCTCGCCGGGGCCGTTGTAGCCGGTCTTGAGGTACCTCACGGGAGGGCCGATGCTCTCGAGCCCCTCACGTACGTCCTGCGTCGAGAGTGGCCCGTTCCCGCACCCGCAGGCGAGTGCCGTCAGCGCTAGGGCCGCCGTTACGAGAGCACCGCGGACCGGGCCGGCGCAAATGCGACTCGTGCCTGCGGGCGAACTACCTCGCACCGGCGACCTCCCATTGGTGAATCAGCTTATGGGGCGCACCGCGATCGCGGAGACAGTGAGCCAGTCTCCGCGCTTCCTTGGGTGAGATGCGCTCGTCGGGCGTGATGTCCACGACGCGCTCGCAGATCACGCTCAACTCGCTCGCCTTCGGGATCCGACGAACCTTTCGGCGCAGCCTCCGAGGCAGGTTCTTTCCGAAGTCGGCGTGATCACCGCACTTGGCCAGATCGCCGGAGGTCTCAGCCGCTCGCACGCAGGCGGCAAGAGCGGTGTCGGTGAGGCCTGACTGTTGGGGGCGGTCCGTGGACGTGCCCCCGCTCCCGCCCCCGCATCCGACGGCGATGAACGAGAGGACAATGGGAACTGCGCAGGATGACGGCGCCGCCCAGGCCCTACGGTTGCTCGCCTGCCCTCTCACCGCGTCACTTCGTTGGCCCGAAAGCGCTTCTCGACATGGTTCAGGGAGCGCACGATATTTCCATGACCGTCGTACGCGGTGACGGTGAGACCGTGGAGGTACGACGGCACTTGGGCTCCGCGAGGATCAGCGGTCCCGTCCGCTCCCGAGGGGAGGTAGATGAAGAACCGCCCCCACCGGAGCTCATCCCCGATCGCGGCCGCGGTCGAAGGGTCTATCCGGCCAAAGATCACCGGTGCCCCGACCCTCTCCCCGCCCTGTCGCCCGTACGTCGCCTCGACCCGTGCCACGCTGCCGTCGACTTCGCCCTCGAAGAAGTACTCGGCCTTGGGGCCGAGCGCCCCGTTGGCCTCGCTGAACCCCGACACACTGAGAGCCGACGGAGGCCGATCCACGCACTGCTTTTCGAAGTTGACCTGGGAGGGGTGCTCCCGGCTCGGGAGGTCGAGATTGAGGCAGCTGTACGTCGAACGCTCCCCAGGCAGCGGGTCTACCTGGACCGGCTCACGTTTGTGGTGCGAGCTCGGGTCGCCGGTGTTGCGGGAGGCGACGAGCTCGTATCGGATCCTGCCACCTGGCAGATGGCCAGCCGCAACCACGACGCCGGGTCCGTCGGCCGGCAACGTCGGGCTCGCGCTCTGATCGAAAGTCGGCTCGCCCCCGATCCCGACCAGGTGGCCGAGATCCTCGGCCAGAGACTGAACGGGCGGGGTGAGCGCGAGCACAACGGCCGCGAGAAGACCAAGGCCGACGCGCCGAAGGCGTGTGCGTCGCCGTTCGGCTAGAGCGGCGGCCCGCTCGTGGGTCCGCAGCAGCGCTTCGCTCGAGTCGGGGATCGGACCGCTTCTCAGCAGGGCGACGATGGCTGGGTCATCCATCGCTTGCCTCCATTTCCTCGCGAATGCGTGTCATCGCGCGATGCAGCCGGGTGCGAACTGCCCCGGGCTGGAGCGAGAGCATCTCGCCGATTTCCGGGGCCGTGTAGTCGAGGACGTACCGCAGCACCACCGCGCCACGGTCGACCGGCGGGAGGGCGGCGAGCGCGCCGGTGAGCCGCGGGTCAAGTGGAGAGCCCTCGAACAGAGGCTCGGATGCGGTGCCTTCATCCTTGTCCGTCGGCCGAGGTCGTATCGCCTCTGCGCGAGTGCGATCGATCGCGCCGTTTACCGCAATCCGATGGACCCACGGCCCGAATGGCCGCCCGCGCCGGAACCGCTTCAGGGACGAGATCGCTTTGAGCAGCGCCTCTTGGGCAACGTCCTCGGCACCGTGGGCGTCGCCGGTGATCAGATACGCGGCCCGATATGCGTTCGGCCAGTAGCGGTCGACGAGCTCTCCGGCGGCCCTGCCTGAGCCGCCAATCGCGGCTTCGATCAGAGCCGCGTCCGACACCGCGGCGGAGACGGGGCCGCCGACTGTGCTCTGAGGCGATCCGCCTGTTTGCGTCTCCAGCATCTATCCCCCCTACGGAGCGCCGGCATCGGATCGTTTCATCCGCCCCCGATCCGCATCCGCTGCGGGGGCCCCGCTACCGCCTCCGGGGGCGGACCACGTTGGAGCGGGCGCCGATGCAGCGCCCGACCGGTGGCACGAGGACCCCGGGTACGGAAGCCCGGAAGCGCCCGCGCGCATGTTTGACGTCGAAGGTCGCGTCGGGCTCGTGGATCGAGATCCGCCGCGAGCGTCGCCATCTGACCCTGCCGCCCATCCTGTGCGAGAGGCGGACCCGGGTCACCGGACACCGCTCCCCGTACCGGATCTCCATCTTCACGTGCAGGTTGCCCTTCCTGCGCCTGTAGCGGAGCGCGAGCGTGCGCTTGACACGTGGGCATCCCCCCCACCTCGGTCCGCCGTAGGTCCTTGGGCAGGTGTCCTGTGCGTCGGTGATCCCGTCGGCATCGGCGTCGGTCTGCCCATCGTCCTGCAGCTCGAACCGTGCGACGGCGAGATCCACTCCAATCGTCCCTCCGTAGAGGAGCGCTCCGCCCTCCGTCGCGACGCCCCCGATGGGCCGGAAGCCGTAGGGCGCGGCGAGGCCGCCGTCGCCGAAGCTCGCGTCGAGGGTCCCGTCGGCATTCATGACGGCGAGGCCGTCGGAGCGGATCAACCCGATCCGCCCGTGGTCAAGCCCGACGACGCCGACCGTGAAGCTCGGCGCGAGGCCGTCGGGCTTTGCGATGCCGCCGTCGCCGTAGGTTTGGTCGATCGTCGCGTCGGGTCGAATGCGGATCGCTTTCGTACCGCTGAGAGCACCGCGGACGACCGCGGTCAGCTCCCCACCGGGGGCGGCGGCGCCGCCGATCACCCTGTAGGCGTCGTTTGGTGGCTTGACGTCGAACGTCGCGATGCCGTCGCCTGCGAACGCCGGGTCCGGCGATCCGTCGGCTCGGAAGTGCGCGACGGTCAGTCGCGACCTCGAGACCTCCGTGTCCATCGACTCCCCGAGGGCCCAGAAGCCGCCGCTCGGATCGAGCACGAGGTTCGTGAGGGTGCTCTGATACCCGGTCTTGAGCGTCACCGAGCCGCCCGTCCCGAAGGTGTCGTCCAGCTCTCCGGAGTGGAGCCGTCGCTGGATGAGAAAGCTCGTGCCGGCGTTCGCACCGACCAGGAGCCTGCCGCCGGGCAGAGCCTGCAGGTCCGAGACCCATCCGTCCGCGGAGATCTCCTCCGGGCCCGCGCCGCCCGGACCGAAGCGCTCGATGCTCCGAGCGTCGGCGGTGAAGATGGCGCCCGCCGCCTCCGCGATCAGGGGTCCCGTGGAGTAAGGGTCGAGCGGGCTGTCGGGCTCGAGAAGTCCGCTGCCGCCGAAGCTGCGCTCCAGGTGGCCGTCGGGGGTCATCCCCACCAGTAGCTCTCGATAGTTCGGGATGCAGTCGATGCGGCTGCATTGGGTGTAGCCCCTGAACCCCGCCCCCGTCGCCGAGCCATCGGGGTTGAGCGCGAGGTCCGCCACGCCGCGCTCGTCTTGGCTGTGAAGGATGAGAAGCCCGCCGCGCCCGAATCCTGGGTCCAGGTCCCCGGGGTGAGCTGCTGCGCTCGCGGCACCCGCTGTGAGCACGGTGACGATCGCCGCGAGCGACCACCCCGTCAGTCGTCCTAACCTCATGCCCCTCTCCCCGGGCCTGCCGCTTTTCGGGCCTGCCGCTTTCTTGCACCGCAGCGGCCATCCGAGAATACCGATGGGCTTGTGCGCCGCGGTCACGCGCCCCGGGGTGCGAGCTTGCGCCGGCCTGCGACGCTCCTACGGAGTGAACTCAGCAGCGGTCGGACCATCCCGGCCGCCCGCGGCTGCGCCGCTCATCCCTCCGCTCGCGGCACGCGATAGAGCTCACGCTGACGCCCGGCCACCGCGGACTCCGACCGGATGCTCCACCCAGCCGTTCCGTTTCAGCAGGAACGCGCGGGGGCCCGCGGCGAGGCGGACCACGCACCAGCGGCGCACCCCGCTCTTGTCGTGCGGCCCGAAGGAGCCGCAGCGGACCGAGAGCGGAGTCGCATCCGCTCCGATCAGCCGCTCGACTCCGCTCGGGAGGCGATCGGCTGAAGGTGAATCGACGGGCCCGGGCGGCGACGCCGAGCCGCATCCGCCCGCCAATGTGGTCGCGACCAGCGCGGTCAGCAGAAGACTTCGCATGCAGGGAAGCTACGAGCGTCGGAGGCGCGCGTCACAGCGCCGTTCTCCGGAGGCTGCCGCGCCTCAGTCGCCCGGGACCGGCGGCCATCGCCCACAGAGCGTCGAACCGCTCCCGTTCACTCGCCTGAGCGCCATCAATCATCTGATTGTCCGCCTGCGGCGCCGGCGTTTCAGTCGGAGCCGCCGTTGCTGGATGTAATCCGCGCTGTCCTGCCGGACACTTACCCATTGCAGGTGCAGGAGGACGGACCCCAGCAAGGAGCCCGGACCGGCCCGAAGCGCGAGGAGGAGCGCTTCGCGGCACTTCACCGCGCGCTCTACCCCCGGGTTCGCGCCTACGCGATGAGGAGAACCATGGACAGCACGGCCGCAGACGAGATCGCAGCGGAAGCCTTCGAAGTCGCCTGGCGCCGACGGGACGAGAGCGTCCGCGACCAGCTCGCCTGGCTGCTCGGCATCGCGAGGGGACTGCTCGCGAACCGCTATCGGGGCGAGCGCAGGCGCGCCGAGCTCGATCTCCGCCTGGCCGCGGAGTGGCGGGGCAGCGCGCCCGACCCCGCGGACGCCGTGGCCGAGCGTTCCGAGTTGCTCTCCGCCCTTGCCTCCCTGCCCGAGGCCGACCGCGAACTGCTCGTCCTCCTCGCCTGGGACGGGCTCGAGCGGGGGCAGGCGGCGCGAGTCCTCGGGTGCTCGCGGGCGACATTGGCGGTGCGCCTGCACCGGGCCCGGCGACGTCTGGAGGCGGCGTTGGGCGAGCAGCGTGACGGATCGGAGACGAGCGCTCCTACGACCTCGGAGGTGGGACCGTGAACCGCACCGAGCAACTGCTCGAAGACCTGCGACGCCTGGATCCGTTGCGGGACGATGTGCAGGGCGACCCGTCGACGCCCCGAGTTATCCAAGCCGCGCGTCCGGCTCGCCGGCGCCTCGTGGTCGGCGCCGCCTTGGCGTCGATCGTCGCCGCCGTGCTCCTCGCGGTCGTCGCGCTGAATCCCGACGACGGTTCGGAGGGCGTCGTCGCCGCAGCGGTCGCCACAGCCGCCGACCACCCGCCGGTCGAGCTCGCTCCCGACCAGTACGCCTACCGCAGCGAGCAGTGGTTCCAGGCCTCGCTGCCCGGGCAGATCGCCGCTGCGACGCCCGAGGGCCTCGCGGTACTGGACGCGGATGGCGACCCTCCCCCACGGACAGGCAAGCGTGAGGTGTGGTTCAGCCCCCGGGACCGCGGCAAGGTCGAGGGGGAGGACGGCAAGGGCTGGCCCGCGTGCACCGCGGCAGATCGGATCCTCGATCTCGCCACGAACCAGACTTGCTGGAGCGATGTCGGCGGCCCGAAGGACGGGCTCTACGGCTTCGAACAGCCGCCCGCGATCCGGCACGCGCTGCAGCGGATCGCAGCGCGACGAGGTCGCCCGACGCCTTACTGGGAGTTCAGCCCCGACATCGCCAAGCTCGGCACCGACCCGAACAAGATCGATCGCGCCGTAAGGGACCGGCGGAAGGAGCTCGAACGACAGCAGCCGGACCTCTTTGATTTTCAGACCGGTGAGCGCCCCGGCGGAGTCATCTGGGACCCCCACAGGACCGGCGATCCGGCCTTCGAGCTCGAAGCGGTAGCCGATCTGCTCGCGAACCCGCTCGCGCCTCCCGAGGTGCGAGCTGCGCTCTTCCGCTACGCGGGAACGATCGACGGGGTCGAGACGAGCGCCGACGCGACGGACTCGCAGGGTCGCAGCGGCGCCTCGATCGCGGTGACGAGCGTGCCCGCCGATCCACGGCCGATTCTCATCTCAGATCTCCCGTCCACGATCACGGAGCCCTTCAGCCAATACGCAAAGGACGGGTACCGGCTCGATCTCTCCGGCCTCCACCTCCGGACTGAGCTGATCTTCGACGCCGATACGTCCGAGCTGCTCGCCGAACGCACGCAGCTGCTCAGCGCCGATGACCCGCTCTTCGGCCCCTGGCTGGAGCGCAAGGGCGCGCCGCAGACCATCTACGAGCGGACGTTCGGCCCGATCGCAGTGGTCGACTCCACGCACGACCGAAGCGGCCATGAATGAGCCCCCGCCCCGCCGTCAGCCCGTCAGTCGGGGCTCGGCGGGCCGTGGTGGAGCCTGATCGTGACCCCCCGGTCGAGGATCTTGATCGTGAGCACGGCGTAGATGATCAGGGCCAGCGCCGAGATGATCACGGCGGCCCATGCGATTCCGGAGCCGCGCTCGCGGTGGCCGTTGGCCTGGTGCTTGATCTCCGAGAGCGCCATTCCGCCGAGGACGAGGCTGGCGATGGAGAGCGCCGGCAGCCAGCAGATGACGAAGGCGACGACGGCGAGCCGGTTGGTCGGCAGCGTCGCGACGTCGCTGGGAGCCGAGCTCACCGTGCTCCGCGGCGCCGGCGGCGGTGTCATCGGCTGGCGCAGCTCCCATCCCTCGGGTCCCTGTCTCAGATCGCTGCGCACGCTTCACGCCCCCTGCCGTTTGGTTACGGACTGTTACCACCGTACCGCGCGGCACCGACACCGTCCAGGGAAGCCGGGCCGACCGCAGCGGCGGCCGGCCCGGTCCCTGACCGGGGTCAGTCGAGGTCGAAGCGGTCCAGGTTCATGACCTTGACCCAGGCGGCGACGAAGTCGTCGACGAACTTCTCCTCCGCGTCGGCGCTCGCGTAGACCTCCGCCAGCGCCCGCAGCTCGGAGTTCGAGCCGAAGACGAGGTCGGCGCGGCTGCCCGTCCACTTCGTGTCCGGGGTGCCGTTGCGGGCTTCGAAGCCGCGCGACCACTCGGAGTCCTCGGTCGGCGACCACTTGGTCGACATGTCGAGCAGGTTGACGAAGAAGTCGTTCGTCAACGTGCCCGGACGGGTCGTGAACACGCCCTGGGCGTTGTCGCCGTGGTTGGCGCCCAGCACCCGCAAGCCGCCGACCAGCACCGTCATCTCGGGCGCCGTCAGCGTCAGCAGGTTGGCCTTGTCGATCAGCAGGTGCTCCGCCGGCAGGCGATGGCCGCCGCCGTCGTAGTTGCGGAACCCGTCGACCGTGGGCTCGAGCGGCGCGAACGAGTCGACGTCCGTCTGCTCCTGGGAGGCGTCGGTGCGCCCCGGGCTGAACGGGACCTCGATCTCGCGCCCGGCGGCCTTCGCCGCCTGCTCGATGCCGACGCTGCCGCCGAGCACGACGAGGTCGGCGATCGAGACCTGCTTACCGCTCTCGGACTCGAACGAGGACTTGATCTCCTCGAGCTTGTCGAGCACCTTCGCGAGCTTGTCGGGCTCGTTGACGGCCCAGCTGCGCTGCGGCTCCAGACGGATGCGGCCGCCGTTGGCGCCGCCGCGCTTGTCGCTGCCGCGGAACGAGGATGCGGCGGCCCACGCGGTCGAGACGAGCTCGGAGACCGACAGACCCGAGGCGCCGAGCTTCTCCTTCAGCGCCGACACGTCGGCGTCGCTGAGCGGCTCGCCCTCGGCGGCCGGGAGCGGGTCCTGCCACAGCAGCTCCTCGTCCGGCACCTCGGGTCCGAGGTAGCGGGCGACCGGGCCCATGTCGCGATGCGTGAGCTTGAACCAGGCGCGCGCGAAGGCGTCCTTGAGCTCGTCCGGGTTCTCCAGGAATCGCCGCGAGATCGGCTCGTAGTCGGGGTCGAAGCGCAACGCCAGATCCGTCGTCAGCATCGTCGGCTGATGCGTGATCGAGGGATCGTGCGCGTCCGGCACCGTGCCGGCGCCGCCGTTGTCCTTCGGCTTCCACTGGAAGGCGCCGGCAGGGCTCTTGACGCACTCCCACTCGTAGCCGAAGAGGAGCTCGAGGAACGAGTTGTCCCACTTCGTCGGCGTGTTCGTCCAGGCGCCCTCGAGCCCGCTGGTGATCGCGTCGTCGCCGGCGCCCGTGCCGTTCGAGTTGCTCCAGCCGAGCCCCATCTGCTCGAGCGGAGCGGCCTCGGGCTCGGGGCCGACGTACTTCTCCGGGTCGGCGGCGCCGTGCGTCTTGCCGAACGTGTGGCCGCCGACGATCAGCGCGACGGTCTCCTCGTCGTTCATCGCCATGCGGGCGAAGGTCTCGCGGACGTCGACGGCGGCCTTGACGGGATCGGGGTTGCCGTTCGGGCCCTCCGGGTTGACGTAGATGAGTCCCATCTGCACCGCGGCGAGCGGGTTCTCGAGGTCACGCTCGCCGGTGTAGCGGGCGTCGCCGAGCCACTCGGTCTCCGGGCCCCAGTAGACGTCCTCGTCCGGCTCCCACTCGTCCTCGCGACCGCCGGCGAAGCCGAAGGTCTCAAAGCCCATCTGCTCGAGCGCGACGTTGCCCGTCAGGACCATGAGGTCCGCCCAGGAGATCTTGCGGCCGTACTTGCTCTTCACCGGCCACAGGAGCCGCCGCGCCTTGTCGAGGTTGGCGTTGTCGGGCCAGGAGTTGAGCGGGGCGAAGCGCTGCTGGCCGGCGCCGGCGCCGCCGCGGCCGTCGCTGATCCGGTAGGTGCCGGCGCTGTGCCAGGCCATGCGGATCATCAGGGGCCCGTAGTTGCCGTAGTCGGCGGGCCACCAGTCCTGCGATGTGGTGAGCACCTCGGCGATGTCCTTCTTGACCGCGTCGAGGTCGAGGCTCTCGAACTCCTTCGCGTAGTCGAAGTCCTCCCCCATCGGGTTCGCCTCGGCGGGGTTCTTGGCGAGGATCTTCAGGTTGAGCCGGTTCGGCCACCAGCCGACGTTGCCGCTGCCGGCCTCGGTCGGGACCGGGGCGCGGTCCGGGTCGAACGGGCAGCCCCCGTCCTCCTCCTCGTTCATCTCTCCGACGACGGCGTTCGGATCGTTCGACATAGCTCTTCCTCTCAGGTGTCGGGTTTGCTCAGGGGTTCGTGCTCAGGGCCGAGCAGTCGGGGCACAGGCCCCGGAAGACGACCTCCGCCTCGTCGATCACGAAGCCGTGATCATCGGACGGGGTCAGGCAGGGCGCCTCGCCGACGGCACAGTCGACGTCCGCGATCGCCCCGCATGATCGGCAGACGATGTGGTGATGGTTGTCACCGACCCGTGACTCGTAGCGAGCGACCAGTCCCGGCGGCTGGATGTGCCGCACCAGGCCCGCGTCGGTGAGCGCCTGCAGCGCGTTGTAGACGGTCTGGTGGGACACCTCGCCGAGGTCGCCGCGGACCGAGTCGATGATCGAGCTCGTGTCGGCGTGCGGATGCGCGTAGACCGCGCCCAGCACCGCCACGCGCGGCGGCGTCGCCCGCAGGCCCGCGCCCCGCAACAACTCCTTCGACTCCACATTCGTCGGCACGCTCCTGACTGTAGCGCTTTTTGGAATCGATCAAAGGTAGGTCATCCCGGACCCCCGCCTGGGCTTGGGACGGCGTGCCGCTGCCGCTACTGATCGCGGCCGGGGGACCAGGGGGAGCCCGGGGCGCCGACCTCGACCGGGACCTCGATCTCCTCGGTCTGCTCGGTGCCGACGGCCTCGGTTTCCTCGAGCTCGGTGTCGTTGCCCTCGTTCGAGCAGACGATGCGGAAGCGTCCCGTGCCGAGCTCGGGATCCGGAATCAGGGGAAGCCCGCGGATCTCGTCCCAGCCGAGCCGCTCGATCTCGAACGGGTTCATCCGCACCTCGGAGGCGGGGAACGGGCAGTTGCTGTTGTGCTGGTCGATCGCCTTCGAGATCGCCTCGAGGTTCTTCGCCTCCGCGCTCATGTAAGGACCGTAGCAACGGGCGCTGCGCCTGTCCGCCCTTCCGCCTACGATCGCCCCATGGGCAGCGAACGCCTGTACGGGGACCCCTCGAAGTGGGAGCACGCGATCGCGCACGTCGACATGGACGCCTTCTTCGTCTCCTGCGAGTTGCTGCGGCGCCCGAAGCTGCGCGGGCTGCCCGTCGCGGTCGGGCCGCGGGGCGATCGCGGCGTCGTCGCCGCCGCCTCGTACGAGGCGCGGCGTTTCGGCGTCCACTCGGCGCTGCCGATCTCGACCGCGCGGCGGCGCTGCCCGCAGCTCGTCGTCGTCCCTCCCGACCGCGACCTCTACCGCCGCGGCTCGCGCGCCGTGATGGGCGTGCTGAGCGAGTTCAGCGACACGGTCGAGGTGCTCGGCCTCGACGAGGCCTACGTCGATTTGAGCGACTCCCCCGCCCCGAAGACGCGGGCCCGGCAGCTCAAGCTGCGGATCCGCGAGCGCACCCGCCTCGCCTGCTCGATCGGGATCGGGCCGAACCGGCTGATCGCGAAGATCGCCTCCGACCTCGACAAGCCGGACGGCCTCTGCGTGCTCCCGCGCGAGCGCTTCCTCGAGGTCGTCGGCGACCGCCCGGCGCGGATCATCCCCGGCGTCGGCCCGAAGACGGACGAGCGCCTCGCCGCGGCCGGGATTCGCACTGTCGCTGAGCTCGCGGGTGCCGACACGGCCCTGCTCGAGGGCGCCTTCGGCCCCTCCCACGGCGCCTCCCTGGCGCGCCGCGCCCAGGGCTATGGGAGCGCCGCTGTGGCGCTCGAGCGGCTGCGCAAGTCCGAGAGTCGCGAGCGCACCTTCGAGACCGATCAGACCGACGAGGCACTCATGCGCGAGACGGTGGAGGTGATGGCGCGCGACGGTCGCCGAGAACCTCGCCTCGAAGGGGATCTCGGGGCGGACAGTGACGCTCAAGATCCGCCTCTCCCCCTTCCGCACCTTCACCCGCTCACGCTCGCTGGCCGAGCACACCGACGATTCGGGCGCTGGTCATCGCCGCGGCGCTGGAGCTGTTCGAGGAGTTCGAGCGCGACGCGCCGGTACGGCTGCTCGGCGTCGGCGTCTCGAACCTGCTGCACCCGGCGCCGGAGGAGGGCCCATCCCCCGGTGAGGACGACCCCTCCCCCGCCCCCGGACGCGGCGCCGCCCCCGGGCAGCTGATGCTCGAGTAGCGGCGCCGCTGGCTCTTGCCCGGGCCTACTTCTTAGAGGCCCAGACGGTGCCGACGTCGGGGAAGCCGAGCTTGTCCTTGGTCGCCTTCGTGAGGTCGAATTCGCGGTTGCCCGCGTAAGGGCCGCGGTCGATCACCTTGACCCTGACCGTCTTGTGGCCGTAGTGGAGCTTCAGCTTCGTCCCGCACGGGAGCGTCTTGTTCGCGACGCCCATCGTGTCGGGCTGCAGCGTGCCGCCGCAGGCGAGCGCCCCTCCGTACAGGCCCGGCCCGTACCAGGAGGCCTCGGCGGGCTGGTAGATCGTCGCCCTGCCGGCCGCATCGCGGCTGGAGGCGGCGACGCGGTCGCCGCGCGCCTTGACGCGCACCTTGTGGGTGCCGTGGCCGCGGGCCTTCCACTTCGCCTTGAAGTGACCGCGCTTGTTCGTCTTCGTCTTGACGCGATGGTGGCCGATGCGGACGACGACGACGCGGTGGCCGATCGCCGGGGCGACGTGCCCCTTGACCTTGACCTTGTGGCCGCTGCGGATGTCCTTCTGCGCGAGCCGGGCGTGGACGCGCGACTTGACCCGGACCCACTGCGGCTCGGAGATGCGCCCGCCGGGGGCGATCACCCGGAAGTGGCCGCTGCGCTTGACGCGCACCCGCGAGCGGTAGTGGCCGCGCTTGTTCGTCTTCGTCGCCGCGACCAGGTGGTAGTGGCGCTTGCCCGCGGGCTTGAACTGGACCTTGACCCGGGTCCGCTTGGTGGTCGAGGTGCCGTCCGCGGAGGCGGCGTCGCGGGACTGCACGGCGAACTGGCCGCGGAGCTCGACGCGGGCGCCGGGATGGACCTTGGTCCGGCTCGCGTCGAGCTTCGCCCGATGGCTCCTGCCGGCCGCAGGCGCGGCGGCGCCGATCAGGCCGAGGGAGATTGCGGTTGTGGCTGCGATGGCCGGGAGGCCGATCGCGAGGCGGCGTCGCCGCCAATGGCGGAAGCGTCTCATCTAGATCCTCGCTTTCGCCGCTGCGGGGCGCCGTGCCGATGGCCTGTGGCGCTACCCGGCGCCGGGTCGTTGGTCCCGGCGTCTGAGCGGCATGTGGGTTGCTCTTGATCTGGGTGAGTGGACGAAGGTAAGGAGAGCTGAGCGAAATGTGTGTGAGGAGGGTCACGGACTTAACACGCGGCAGGAAGGGCCCGGTGGCCCTCCCGCGAGCGCTCACCGGCTCCTTCTTCGGGCCCCTGGCGGCCGCCCGGGTAGCTCAGCCGCGGGCGCCGAGCGCGGTGCGGTGATCGGCGCGGGTGACGCCCGCCGGTGGCTCGAAGGCGAGGACCGTCTCCAGATCCTGCTCGCGCCCGCCGTCGTAGCTGGAGAAGCCCCCGCCGGCGGCGTGGCCCGGGTGCACGATCCACTCCACCGTGGCGGGCAGCCCGGCTGCCGTCGCCAGCTCCGGGGGCAGCGGCGGCTGATCCTCGCCGTCGCGGCCGAGCGTCAGATCGGGCGTGGCGATCCCGAGCGCGCGCAGCCGCGTCCGCTCGCGCGCAGCGACCGAGCGGACGATCAGACCACGTCGTGACGCGAACGCGGCGACCGCCTCCAGCGCGTCGCCGCGGAGATGGCAGTGGTGGTGCCCGTCCAGATATGCCGGGGGGCGGCCGAAGGCGCGCTCGAAGCGCTCGCACTGCGAGGCGAGTGCCGACGCGACGGGCAGCGACTCCGCCGCCTCGCATTCGAGGTCCAGGTGGAGCCCGAGCTCGACTCCGGTGGCGAGCAGCGGCCCCGCTCGCAGCGATCCCCGCTCGGTCATGACGCTGACCGCGTCGACGGCACCCGCTGCGGCCGCCTCGAGGATGCCCTCGTCGTAGGCGGGGTTGTATCCGTAGTCGTCGGCGTTGATGACGAGCCGCGTCACGCTCCCGATTCTCACACCGGTGGAGAGCTCGCCGCATGCCCGCCAGCCCGATCGGCGCGGCGCCCGGCGTTGTCCGGCGCCGTTGCGACGATCAGCCCGTGCGGCCCTCGCTCAAGACGCTGGTCGAGCGCGACTTTACGGCTCCCCGGAGCACCTTCACGGGGGTCATCCTGACGCTCGGCGCCGCGCTCACCTTCCAGCTCGCCGCCCCCGACGATGACTGGGCCCGCCTCGTGGCAATCGCGCTGCAGGGTGCGGTCGTGCTGACGGCGCTGCGCGCCGCCGGCGCGGACCATCGGCTCTTCCAGATCGCCCGCGCGATCGTGATCGTGCTGATCGTGATCGGTGCCGGCGCCGTGATCGGCCTCGACCAGCCGGGGACGCTGGTGACCCGCTCGCTCACGCTGCTGCTGGTCGTCCTGGCGCCGCTGGCGATCCTCATCGGCCTCCGGCGGGAGCTGATCGCCGACAAGCGGATCACGCTGCAGACCGTCCTCGCGGGGCTCAGCCTGTATCTGCTGATCGGGATGGCGTTCGCGTTCTCGTTCGCGATCGTCCAGGACGCGAGCAACGACCCGTTCTTCGTCAGCGGCGTCCGCCAGATCCCGGGCCGGGAGGCCGGCAGCGACACGAGCAGCACCGCAACCTCGGCAACCCAGCAGCCCGACCGTGCCCCCGAGGCCGGCGGCACGAAGGGCGGCCGCGTGCACGCGGGCTACGTCGTCGGCGACCAGAACGACTTCCTCTACTTCTCGCTGGCGACGCTGACGACGACCGGCTACGGCGACCTCACCGCCGCGGGCGAGCTCGGTCGCACGCTCGCGGTGCTCGAGGCCCTGCTGGGGCAGATCTACCTCGTCACCGTCGTCGCCCTGCTCGTCTCCAACCTGCGCCGGCCGACGAAGGACGAGCGCCGCCAGATGCGCGAAGCCCGCGCGCGCGGCGAGTGACCGCGCGGCGCCCCGTGCGGGCGTCTGAGACAATCGCCACGAGGAGATGAGCCGCACCGTCGACTACCGCACCTGTCCGCTTTGCGAGGCGACGTGCGGGCTCGAGATCGAACTCGACGGGGACGAGGTCACGAAGGTCCGCGGCGACTCCGAGGACGTCTTCAGCGCCGGCTTCATCTGCCCCAAGGGGGCCAGCCTGGGCGAGCTGCACAGCGATCCGGATCGGCTCTCGACGCCGCTCGTGCGCCGTGACGGGGAGCTGGTCGAGGCGAGCTGGGAGGAGGCCTTCGCCGCCGTCGAGGCGGGGCTGGGGCCGATCCTCGCCGACGGCGACCGCGATGCCGTCGCCACCTACCTCGGCAATCCGAACGCGCACACCCTCGACGGCATGGTCCACCTCCGCGCCCTGCTCAAGGGGCTCGGTTCCCGCAACGTCTTCAGCGCCTCCTCGGTCGACCAGATGCCGAAGCAGGTCTCCAGCGGCTACATGTTCGGCGGCGGACTCAGCGTCCCCGTCCCCGATCTGGACCGGACGTCCTACCTGCTCATCCTCGGCGCCAACCCGCTCGCCTCGAACGGCTCGCTGATGACCGCGCCCGACGCGCGCGGCCGGCTGCGCCGGATTCGCGATCGGGGCGGCCGCGTCGTGGTCGTGGACCCGCGCCGCTCGCGCACGGCCGAGGTCGCCGACGAGCACCACTTCATCCGCCCCGGCCACGATGCGCACCTGCTCGCGGGTATCGCCCACACCCTCCTGGCCGAGGGCCTCGCCGAGCCCGGCGAACACCTGCGCGCTCACTGCAACGGCCTCGATGAGCTGGACGAGCTCCTCGCCCCGTTCTCGCCCGAGGCCGTTGCGGCAGCCTGCGGCATCGAGGCGGAGACGATCCGCCGGCTCGCCCGCGAGCTCGCCGCCGCCGAAACCGCCGCGGTCTACGCGCGCATCGGGACGACCACGCAGAGCTTCGGGACGCTGGCGAGCTGGCTCGTCGATGTCGTCAACGTGCTCACCGGCAACCTCGACCGTCCCGGCGGGGCGATGTTCCCGCGCGCCGCCGCCGGCCAGTCGAACTCGGCGGGCGAGCCCGGGCACGGCCGCGGCGTCAAGCTCGGGCGCTACGCGAGCCGCGTGCGCGGGCTGGGCGAAGCCTTCGGGGAGCTGCCGGTCGCCTGTCTCGCCGAGGAGATCGAGACCCCCGGAAAGGGGCAGGTGCGGGCGCTGATCACGATCGCCGGCAACCCGGTCGTGTCGACGCCGAACTCCGACCGCCTGCGGCGGGCCATCGACTCGCTCGAGTTCGTGGTCGCCGTCGACTGCTATGTGAACGAGACCACGAGCCTCGCCGACGTGATCCTGCCGGCGCCGAGCCCGCTCGAGCGCAGCCACTATGACCTCGCGCTGTACCAGCTCGCCGTCCGCAACGTCGCCAACTTCTCCGGCCCGTCCCTGCCGCTGCGCGAGGGAATGCGGCCCGAATGGGAGACGCTGCTGCGGCTGCTGGCGATCGCCACCGGCCAGGGCGCCGACGCGGATGTGGAGGCGATCGACGACTTCGTCGCCCTCGAGATGGCGCGGCGGGAGACCGTCACGACGGGCTCCCCCGCCGAGGGCATGGATCCCGCCGACGTGCTCGCCCACCTAGGCTCGCGCCGAGGTCCGGAGCGGATCGTCGATCTGCTCCTGCGCTGCGGCCCCTACGGCGCCGGTCTCAACGGCGACGGCGGCCGGGGCCGCGAGCACGGGGTCGCGCTCAGCCTCGAGGCGCTCGAGGCGGCGCCCCACGGCATCGATCTCGGCCCGCTGGAGCCACGGCTCCCCGAGGTCCTACGGACGCCGAGCGGCAAGGTCGAGCTCACGCCGGAGCCGGTCGTCGCCGACCTCGCTCGCCTCTCCGACTCGCTCGCGCGCGATCCGGAGGAGATGGTGCTGATCGGCCGTCGTCACCTGCGCTCCAACAACTCCTGGCTGCACAACCTGCCCCATCTCGTCCGCGGCGCCGACCGCTGCACCCTGCTGGTCTCCGAGGCGGACGCCGAGCGCCTCGGCCTGGCCGATGGCGCCCGGGCACGAGTGAGCTCGCGGACGGGCGCCCTCGAGGTGCCGATCGAAGTGACGGACGCGATCATGCCCGGCGTCGTCTCGATCCCGCACGGCTGGGGCCATGACGAGCCCGGCAACCGGATGGGTGTGGCCGCCGAGCACCATGGCGTCAACTCCAACGTGCTCTCCGACGAGGAGCTCGTCGACCCGCTCTCGGGCAACGCCGTCCTCAACGGCATCCCGGTCAGCGTCGCCCCCGCCTGAGCGGCGGGCCCCGGGCTATCCGACCTTCGCGGTGTAGCGGACGCCGTCGTGGGCGTAGGCGCCGCCGCCGTTCAGCCTGCCGTCCGCGTTGACGACAACCGCGGTGACCCGGGAAAAGCGCTTGCCGTCCGGCAGCGAGACGGTGCCGGACCCGCCGTTGGGCAGGTACTTGACGTCCCGGACGACCGTACCCGCGTTGACGGGCCCGATCCTGCCGACGAGGGCGAGGCCCGAGCGCGTGCCCTTCTTGGCCGCGACGTGGAGCTTGATCGTGCCCGCGTGTGGCTTCACGTTGAGCAGGTAGTAGCCGGTGTGGTCCAGCTTCAGCTTGCGCTTGGCCGACCCCAGCTTGCCGCTGCGCTTCATGTCCGGGTAGGTGTCGGGGAACTCATTCGTCGAGTCCCACTCCGCCGTGGCCGCCGCGTAGTCGGTGAAGGCCTGCGAGAAGCCCGCGCCGCCGGCGTTCGCGGATCGCGCGGTCGTAGGCGGAGACCGCGAAGTCGGCGGGGCTGACCGAGTCGGAGACGGCCCAGGCGTTGCGCACGACGGCATCTCCCCAGCGGCTCGCCAGGTAGTGGTTCCAGACCGCCTCCCCGTAGAGCTTGAAGGCGTGCCTCGGAACCTCCGCCAGGGGCGTGAAGGGGTTCTTGGCGACGGCCGGGACGTAGTGCAGGTAGTCGTCGATGTCCGGGTAGACGTTGTTCTCCATGTAGGTCGCCGTCGACTCGAACATCCACAGATCCTGGAAGCTGTCGTAGCCGAACTGCAGGATGTGGTTGTACTCGTGCGCGAAGGTGACCTGCATGAGCTTCACCGGCGTGCCGCGGAAGGTGCTGTAGTCGTTGTCGACGACCAAATAACCGGCCTCGCGCCGGCCGCTCGCGCCGGCATCGGTGGTCGAGTACCCGTACAGCCCGCGGCCGAGACCGGTGATGTAGACGTCGGTCTGCCCGTCGCCGCCGCGCCCCTTGCGCGCGCCCTTGGTGCCGTCGCTGGGGGCGACGCGCCATCCGAGCTGCGTGTTCTCGACCGCGAACGAGCGGTCGCCGGCCGCGAGCACTTCCTCGACGTAGTCGGGAATCCCGTTCGAGTTCGCGTCCCGGCCCGGGGGCGCCGCGGCTGCGGCCGTGCCCCAGTGCACGCAGAAGTGCGCGTCGCACAGCGGCGAGGCGGATGCCTCGTTGCCGAAGCTGTCGTGGTCGGAGGAGTCGCTGGGACGCCGCAGCAGCTTCCGCGCCTGCCGGCGCTCGGCCGGCGGCAGCGCGTCGAGGTTGCGGGAGAGCGTGAGCAGCACGGGCGTCGCCTCGTGCGCGCTGACGCCGCCCGCAGCGGTGCCGGCGGGAGCGGCGGCGTTCGAGCGACCGCCCAACAGGGCCTGAGCCTGGGCCAGCGCCCGCTCGGCCTGGGCCCGCGATGACGCGCTGGCAGGTCCGGCGCTGAGGACGGTGAGCAGGCAGGCGCCGAGCAGGGCGAGCAGGACGGTCTTCGTACGGTTCACGGGCTTCGATCTCCGGGTGGCGGTGGTGGGCTGAGATGAGAACCCGGAAACGCGCAGAACGATGCGGTAGAAGCCGGTCGCAGTCTCCCCCAGCGGAGTTTCTCGCCTGTGAGACTACTCGTCGCGACGCCGGAACGGCCGGACCGCGATCGTGACGCGGGAGACGGCGCAGAGCTTGTCGTCGTCGTCGCGCATCTCCACCTCCCAGACCCACGTGGTGCTGCCGCGGTGCTTCGCGCGGGCGTCCGCGTGCACGGTGCCGCTGAAGACCGGGCGCAGGAACGAAGTGTCGTTCGTCTGCCCGAAGGCGACGTTGTCGGGGCCGACCGTCTCGTAGGTCGCGCGCGAGGTGACCGACTCCGCCAGCGCCGCGTAGGCGCCGCCGTGGACGATCCCGTACGGCTGCAGCACGCGCGGGCTCACGCGCAGCTGCATCGAGGCCTCGTCGATGGCGAGGTGCTCGTAGTCGCTGAAGCCGAGGGTGTTGCCGAGGCCGTCCTCGCCGTCCTCGCGAACCTCGGGCTCGCCCGCCTCCCCTACCGGATCCGTGCTGCTTTCCATCGGTGGATTAAATCGCGAGACGGGCCGCAGCGGGTGCGAGGATCAGGCGGGTCAGGATCAGGTCCGCGAGCAGACCGGCCGCGAGCCCGAGCCCGATCTCCTGCGCCGGCAGCAGATCGGCGCCGATCCAGGCTCCGGCGAGACCGATGCCGACCAGGGTCGCGCACGCCGCGGGCTTGGCGGTGAGCACGCCGGCGCGAGCGAGCGAGCCCGCGGCGCCGCCGCCGAGGATCCGCTCCTCCCGCAGCGCCGTCGCCATCTGCGCCCCGCGCGCGAGGGCGAGCGCGAGCAGGACGGCGCCGACCACGGCATAGGTCTGCAGATGGACGCCGCCGGTGGCCGCGTAGGAGAGCGTCCCCGACAGGCGGCCGAGCCCGAACACGCCGACGACGGCCGCGATCCCGGCGAGGGGGGCAATCGCCGCGCAGAGGGCGAGCAGCGGCCCGAAGCCGGAGCGGAAGAGGATGCTCCACAGGGCCGCGGTGCCGAGCAGCGCGACGAGCAGCACCAGGGGCGCGTCGTCGGCGAGCCGGTTGGCTGCGGCCGACAGCGCCGCGGTCTCACCCCCGATCAGCCGCGGCGAGGGCGACGCCACGCCCTCGAGCTGCTGCAGCGCCCGGCGGGCCGCGAGCGAGGCGGGCGCTGCGCTCGGCGTCGCCTCGAAGGTCGCGTAGTCGCCCGCCGTCGTGGCGAGGCCGACCGAGGCAATGCCGTCGACGTGGGAGGCCTCGTCCCGGTAGATCGTCACCGTCGGCGCCTCGGCGGGGCCGTCGGTGAGCACGGTGAAGGGCCCCGCGGCCCCCGCGCCGAGCGCGGCGGCGAGCGCGTTCGTGGCCGCGCCCGCGGGTTGGCTCGAGGGAAGCTCCGATCCGCCGAGGCCGACGGCCTTGGCGTCGTCGCGGAGCGGCAGGCAGAGCGCCGCGACGACGAGCAGCGGCAGGATCGCGACGAAGGCCCGGGAGCGGCCGCGGCCGAGGGCGAGCAGATACCGGAACAGCGGTGGGCACCCGGCCGAGGGGGCGTCGTCGGAGACGAGCGGCAGCGCCTCGCCGACCTCCGCCTCGGCCCGCGCTGCGAGCAGGGCGGCCATCGGCAGCAGCGCGAGCGGCGGTGCCAGCACCGCGGCGGCGAGCACGCCGGCGCCGATCGAGCGCGCCCAGTCGAGGGGCACGAGCAGCATCGCGCCGCCGATCAGGGCCGCCGAGAAGGTGGCGATGGCCGAGCCCTTGAGGACGACGTGCAGCGAGTACTCGATCGCCTCGCCGCCCGGCCCCGAGCGTCGCCGCCTCCTCGCGATAGCGATACAGCAGCGCGGTCCCGCACTCGACGGCGAGCACCGCAGCGAGGAAGCCGGCGGCGGGCACGGCGATCGCGCTGACGGTCACGATCGCGTTGATGACTGCGAGGAAGCTGATCGCAGCCGCGGCGGCGAGGATCGCGCCGAGCAGCGCCGCGAGCGCCGGGCGCAGGCCGAGGGCCGCCGGCGAGCACCAGCAGCAGCAGGGGCAGGACGATGAGCAGCAGCGCCGGCGCCTGGTCGAGCGCGGCCGCGCGTGCGCCCTCGCCGACCGCGGCGCCGCCGGCCACCTGCGAGGTCGAGCGTCGCCGGGGTCGAGGGAGTTGCGGAGCTGATCGCCGATCGCCGCGGTGCGGCTCTCATCCAGACCGGCGTCGAGGTGCACCTCGAGCGAGGTCGCCGAGGCGCCGGGCGCGGGCGCCGACTCGGTCACGGCGGCGACGCCGTCGATCGCGGCGATCTGAGCTCGGACGGTGCGGACCGCGACCGCGCTCGTGGCCGAGGTGACCGGCTCGGGGCCGCTGAGCAACACGACGAAGCCCGGCTCGGCCGGATAGCCGAGCTGCTCGGAGAGGGTGTCGGCCACGCGCGGCGCTCGCCGAGCCTGCCGGGGGCGCGCCGCCGAGCGCGAGCCGGCCCGGGACGGTGCCCGCGAACAGCACGAGGGCCGTGGCGGCGACCGCGCTCACGGCGATGATGGCGCGCGGGCTGCGCGCCGCCAGCGTTGCAATTCGGCTCGCCACGGACCCGCAAAGATAGTTGTCCGGCGCTGACCGGCGTGGCGAACGCATAGAGTTCCCTGCTTATGGCACTCAAGCAGGACGAGCGGGCGCTCCTGCAGCTGGTCTGCGAGCGCGGACAGAGCTACGAGGACCTCGCCGGGCTGCTCGCGATCAGCGAGGACGAGGTCCGAGCGAAGGCGCGGCATGCGCTGACCGAGCTCGGCGGCGCCGACCCCGACGCCGAGGTCGGGCTCACCGACTACCTGCTCGGGCAGGCCGATCCGATCGGGCGCGCCGACGCCGTCCGCCACCTGCAGCAGGACGCCGAGGCACGCGAGCTGGCGACGACGATCGCGACCAAGCTCGAGGCGATCGCGCCCAGCGCGACGCTGCCGGCGATCCCCGAGCCGCGCGGTCGCAAGCGCAAGGCGGCGGCCCCCGCCGCCACCAGCCCGCGCGCCGACGCCCCCGCGGCGGCCCCGCCGGTCGCCGGCGCCGCCCGCGAGCACCACGCCCGACGGCGGCATCGACCGCGCCGGCAGACGCGGCTGATCGCCGGCCTCGGCGCCGGCGGCCTGATCCTGATCTTCGCGATCCTCGCGATCGCCGGCGTCTTCTCCGGGAGCGGCGGCTCCGACGACGACCACGACCAGGCCGCAGCCGCCCAGCAGCGCGACATCACCCCGGTCAAGCTCAAGCGGTCGGCGGCAGCGGCGTCGCCGGCAAGGCCGACTTCGGGCTCGCCAACAACCAGCTCGTACGTCGACCTCAAGCTCGAGCGGGCTCGACCCGAAGCCTCGAAGGGCAACGGTCTACGTGTCTGGCTGATGCTCAACGACAAGCCGGCTACCCGTTCGACCAGTCTGCAGCCGGATGAGAACGGCAGCGTCCTCGAGCACGTACCGCGTGCCGACGCCGGTGCGGTCGCGCGTCGGCAGCCAGGCGCAGTCCGTGCAGATCTCGGCAGAGCGCGCGAAGGCAGCTCGCAGGCGAACATCAAGCAGGCCGTCAAGGCAGCGGCGCCCGTCGTGCCCGTTCCCGGCGACGCGCTCGCCAAGGGCGACATCCCGCTCGCCGAAGGGCGGCGGCCCGGCGGTCGGCGGCAGCGGTGCGCCGGTCCGGCGTCCGACCGACGGGCGCCGGCGACGACGCACGACGACGCCGGGCGGCTGACGCCGCCGCGGCTCAGCTCGCGAGCAGCTTGCCGGGGTTCATGATCCCGGCCGGGTCGAGACGCTCCTTGACCGCGCGCAGGGCCTCGAGCCCGAGCGCGCCGACCTCGGCCTCCATGTAGGGCGCGTGGTCGCGTGCCGACCGCGTGGTGGTGGGTGATCGTGCCGCCGGCGGCGACGATCGCCTCGCAGGCGGCGCGTCTTGACCGCGCGCCACTGCTCGATCTCGGTCGCCGCCGTCGCGGCCGCAGAGGAAGGTGAAGTACAGCGAGGCGCCGTCGCGGTAGACGTGGGAGACGTGGCACATCACGATCCCCGGATGCCCCCGGCCGGCCATGGCGCCGCGGAGCGCCGCGCGGACGGCCTCGTAGAGCTCGCCGATCCGCGTGTAGGTGTGCGAGGTCTCGAGCGTCTCGACCATCACGCCCTCGTCCATCAGCAGATCGCGGAGGTACGGCCCCTCGTAGCGGCCGTGCTCCCACGAGCTCGCCCGGGCGAGCGCCCCGAGCGGCACGGCGCCGCCCGCCGCGCAGCATCCGACGCGAGAGCTCGCCGGCGGCGCGCGACCGCCTCCCGCTCGCCCTCCCAGCCGACGATCAGCATGCAGCCCTCGGTTCGGCCGCGGAGGCGCAGGTACGCGCTCGAGGCCGCGCCGCTTGAGTCCCTCCAGCCCCGACAGCGCCAGCGAGATCCGCGTCTCCTCGCGGTCGGAGAGGCGGAAGACGTCGGGCAGGGCGTCGCCCTGCGCGAGGGTGCGGGCGATCTCGATCCCCTCCGCGAAGCTCGGCGACGAACCAGCCCTCGTAGCGGCGCTCGGCGGGCAGCGGGCGGATCCGGACGGCGACGTCGGTGATCACGCCGAGCGTGCCCTCGGAGCCGAGCGATCAGCTCGCGCAGCGACGGGCCCGCGGCCGTGTGCGGCGTCTCCAGCGTCGCAGACGGCCCGCGCGGGGTCTGCATCTCGATCGCGGTCGACGAGCGCGTCGAAGCGCCCGTAGCCGCTCGAGGCCTGGCCGGCCGAGCGGGTCGCCGCGAAGCCGCCGATCGTCGCGTAGGGGAACGACTGCGGGAAGTGGCCGAGCGTGAACCCGCGCGCGTTCAGCGCCGCCTCGGCCTCCGGGCCCGCGCAGGCCCGGGCCGAGCGTGCGCGGTCAGCGAGCGCTCGTCGATCGCGACGTCGCGCAGTCGCCGTGCAGATCGAGCGAGACGAGCGCGTCGAATGCGCCGCGCAGCGGCTCGACCCCGCCGACGACGCTGGTCCCGCCTCCGAAGGGGACGACGGCGACGCGCTCCGCCGCGCAGGCCTCGAGCGACGGCAGCGACGCGCGTCGGCGTCGGGCGGCACCAGGACCGCATCGGGCGCCGCCTCGAGGCGCCGCGAGCGGACGCCGGACCAGGTCCGGGTAGCTCTTGCCGGCCGCGTGGCGGATCCGGTCCTCGGCCTCGGTGCTGACCGCCGCCTCGCCGCCGGCGGCCGCGATCACGCAGCTCGGGGACCGGCGTCGCGTCGGGCAGCCCGAACCGCTCCAGCTCGGCGGCCGGGCCGCGCGGCTCGGCCGGCGCCGAGCTCCTCGCGCAGCATCGCTCGCGGCCGCGCGTGCCGAGCTCGCGGGCGGTCCTCGGCCCGGCCCCAGCCCCACCAGGCGCTGTCGCGCCGCAGCAGCTCGGCGCGTCACGTCGCCGGCTCCGTCCCGGGACCGGCGACGAGCGCGCGCTCGATCCCGTCGAGGGCCGCTTCGAGCGTGCGCTTGGTCGCCCGCCTCATCATCGGCGCAGCCGAGACGCGAGAGGCCGCGCAGCGCCGCCGGGCCTCGATCGTGACGCGGCTGCGCTCCTCGCCCTCGTCCTCGCCGACCCGGACCTCGAGCACGGCGCGCGCGCAGGAACTTCTCGAACGGGGTGCCCTCGATCTGCTGCTCCCAGACGAGCCGCTCGCCCGCGTGGCGGCCGTGCAGCGGTAGTCGGCGCGGACCGGCCGTGCCCTTGCTCGGTCTCCAAGACCTGGGTGAAGCGGCTGCGGACGCGCGCCCGGGCGCGCCCTCGACGCGACTCGACGCGCGTCGGTCTCCGGCCACCAGCGCGGCAGGTTGTCGGGGTCGGCGAGCAGCCGCCAGGCGCGCGGCGGTCGCCCGCGCAGCGATCTCGATCGGCGACGGTCGGCATCGACGCTGTCGGGCCGGCGGGCGCTCAGCCGCGCAGCCGGCGCAGGTCGCGGACGAGCAGCAGGTGCTTGAGCTGCGTGCAGGTGGCGGCGAGCCCCTCGAGGCTCTCGAGCGCCTCCTCGCGCCGCGCCGGGCTGCGCGAGCGCAGCGACGGGGCCGAGGATCTGCTCGATCAGCGCCGCCTCGCGGTCGGCGGAGGTGCGGAACACCCGCAGGTTGCGGCCGTGCGACCCCGAACCGCGCCAGCTCGGTCGCGGCGCGGACGATCTCGAGGTCGGTCTCGTCGAAGATCTTCGCGCCGTGCTCGCTGCGCGCGGCTGGACGATCCCGAACTCCTCGAGCTCGCGGATCAGCTCCGGCGTCGGCGCCGGTCTGCTCGAGCAAGCTCGTCCTGCCTGACCCACTCGCCGGGCTCCTCGAGCGCCAGTGCGCGTCGCTGGCTCGCCGCCGCGCGCCTGCCGCGATCGCGCTCGCCGCCGATCTTGCCGGCGGCGAGCTCCTGGCGGATCACCTTGAGCGGCAGGAACTCGTCGCGCTGCATGCGCAGGATCGCGCGCAGCTGCTCGACGTCGGCCTGGCTGTAGAGGCGGTAGCCGCCGCGGGTGCGGCGCGGAGCGAGCAGCTTCTGGTCCTCCAGGTAGCGGATCTTCGAGATCGAGATGTCGTCGAACTCCTGGCCGCAGGATCTTGCAGACGGCGCCGATCGTCAGCGCCTTGCGGGGCCGCGAGGCGAGTCGCCGCTGCGGCGCCGGTCCCGGCGCTGGCGCGGCGGCGACTCGGTCGCTCGGCGGTCGCGACTCGCTCAGCGCTCCAGGTAGCCGAGCTTGAACTTGCCGATCTGGATCTCGTCGCCGTCGCTCGAGCAGGTGCGACTCGATCCGCTTGCGGTTCACGTAGGTGCCGTTCAGGGAGCCGAGGTCGTCGATGTAGAGGCCCTCGCGCCGACGCACCAGCAGCGCGTGGTTGCGGGAGACGGTGACGTCGTCGAGGAAGATCGGCGCGTCGGGGGTGCGGCCGATGCTCATCCGGTCCTGGTCGATCGGCGAAGCTCTCGCCCGAGCGGCCGCCGCCGGAGCGAATCACGAGCGCCGCGCCCTCCTCGCTCGACCATCTCCTCGATGTCGATCGCGCTCGAAGTCGCCGGTCTCGGCGATCTTGTAGGTCAGCGTCGTCGGCTCGTCCTTGCCCTCGGGGCGCGCCAGGTAGGCACCGCACTTCTGGCAGTAGTTGGCGCCCTCGGCGTTGACGAAGCCGCATTCGTGGCAGTGCAGGGCCATCGCCGTCCCCCGCCCGGCTAGAGCGCCGGGTCCTCCCCGCTCACGCGTCCGGCGAGGATGTCGGTGAGCTTCTCGACGTCGGCGCCGCTGATCAGCGCGTCGCCGGACTCGCGGTTGACTGCGCAGGCGGTTGACGAGCTCGGCTCGGAGGATGTCGATCTTGCCGTGCAGGATCCGGCGCCGGTAGGAGACCTCCCGCTCCTCGCGCGTGTAGCTCGTCGATCAGCTCCTTGAGCTCCTCGTCGCTCATCGCGCCGATGTCGGGAAAGGTCTCTTCCATCACTCACGCCAGGCTTTCCTCCGGTCCCGCAGGATGCCGGGATCGCCGGCGTCGGAACGATTATAGGCGGCCGTCACGCAAAGGGTCAATCAGAGCTTGAAGGTTGAATCGGGCCTGACTGCACCTCGGTGCCGGCTCGCAGCGGCGAGCGCCGCGGGCGCGGCGCGATGCGGCATCGCGGACGTAGAGGACCGTGGCCAGCGACCGAGAGCAGCGACGCCGACGCAGAAGCCGATCGCGGATGATCTCCCAGTCGAAGACCTGCGACCAGAAGATGCCGCCCATGATCAGGAAGACGGCGATCCGCCCGACCCAGGTGATCTCGAGGTCGACGCCCTTGCGGAGGCCGATCTCGGCCAGGACCAGCGTCGCGACCTCGCGAACGGCGAGCAGCGACGATCGCCCAGCGCGGCAGCAGCTCGAAGTGCCAGCAGACGACGGCGCCGGAGAGGATCGTGAGGCGGTCGACGACCGGGTCGAGCAGCGCGCCCATGCGGCTGTACTGGCCGGTCGCGCGGGCGACGAAGCCGTCGAGGAGGTCGCCGAGGGCGATCGCGAGGAAGAGGATCGCGAGGCGAGCGCATCGCGGCCGTCGCCGGAGTCGAACGCGATCACCAGGAAGACCGGGATCGCGGCCAGCCGGACGTAGCCGATCAGGTTCGGCAGCGTGAACGGCCGCAGCGGCTGCCCGGCCCGGGTCTGGGCCGGCTCGGGCCCGGAGCGATCGATGCCGAACAGGCGCCGGCGGGAGAGCGGCGCGCGCGCTTGGCGCCGGCTCGGCAGCCCGAGCGCTCTAGCCCAGCCCCGCGAGCGATCGCCCGCACGCGCGCCCGGCCGCGCCCGTCGAGCGGGATCCGCTCCTCCTCGCGCCGTCGGCCCGCACCTGCGCCTCGACGACGCCGTCGGCGAGCCCGCGCTTGCCGACCGCCAGGCGCAGCGGGCAGCCGAGCAGCTCGGCGTCGGTCAGCTTCTCGCCGGTGCCGGCGCTCGGGCCGGTCGTCGAGGAGCGTCTCGATCCCGGCCTCGCGCAGCTCCTCGTAGAGCCGCTCGGCCGCCTCGGCGACCTCGTCGCCCGCCCTTGCCGAGCGCGCACGATGTGGACCTGCCAGGGCGCGATCGACGGCGGCCAGACGATCCCGCGCTCGTCGGCGCGCTGCTCGATCGCGGCGGCGACGATCCGCGCCGGGCCGATCCCGTAGCTGCCCATCACGATCGGCCGCTCGTTGCCCGTCGGGGTCGAGGTAGGTCGCGCCGAGCGGCTCCGAGTAGCGGGTGCCGAGCTTGAAGATGTTGCCGACCTCGATCGCCGGCTCGATCTCGATCCGGTCGCCCGCCGGCGGTCGTGTCGCCGGCCTCGACCGTCGCGCACGTCGAGCCTCGTGAAGTCGAAGTCGCGGCCCGGCTCGACGCCGATCAGGTGGGCGTCGGGCGCGTTGGCGCCGCAGACGAGGCCGGCGCCGCTGATCGCCGCGTCCTTGAGCACGCGGACCGTCGGCGCCGACCGGCCCGACGAACCCGACCGGGCCGATCGCGGCCTCGATCTCCTCCGGCCGCGCCGGCCGGAACGGCGGCGCCGAGGTGGTTGGCGAGCTTGATCTCGTTGAGGCGGTGATCGCCGCGGACGAGGACGAGGACAGCCGCGCTCGTCGTCGACGACGACCGGCATCGCCTTGATCAGGGCGCCGGCCGGCACGCCGAGCGCCGCCGGCGACCTCGTCGACCGTGGTCGAGCCCGGGCGTCGGCGCCTCGCGCGGCGCGTCGAGGGGCGGCGGCAGCTCGACCGGCTGCGGCGACCGCGCTCGCGACCTCGACGTTGGCGGCGTAGCCGGGCGCCAGCGCGACCTCGTTCTCGCCGGCGGCGCAGGGCGCCATGAACTCGTGCGCCCCGGTGCCGCCCATCATCCCGACGTCGGATTGCGACCGAGTACCAGCGCAGCCCGCAGCGGTCGAAGATCCGCGTCGTAGGCGCCGCGCTGCTTGCTCGTAGCTGCGCATCGAGGCCCTCCTCGTCGCGGTCGAACGAGTAGGCGTCCTTCATCGTGAACTCGCGCGTCCGCAGCACGCCGGCGCGGGGCCGCGGCTCGTCCCGCTCCTTGGTCTGCAGCTGGTAGAGCATCAGCGGCAGCTCGCGGTAGGAGCGGACCTCGTTGGCGACGTGGAAGGTCACGCCTCCTCGTGCGTCATCGCCAGGACCAGCTCCGAGCCCTTGCGGTCGCGCGAGCTTGAACAGCTCGTCGATCCCGTAGCGGCCGGTCCTCTTCCACAGCTCCGCCGGCTGCAGGACCGGCATCAGCATCTCCTGGGCCGCCGATCGCGTCCATCTCCTCGCGGATGATCGCCTCGATCCTGCTGGATCACGCGCAGGCCGGCCGGCAGGTAGGTCCAGATCCCGGCGCCGAGCTGGCGGACCAGCCCGGCGCGGACCATCAGCTTGTGGCTCGATGGCCTCCGCGTCGGCGGCGGCTCCTTGAGGGTCGGCAGCAGGTAGTTCGAGAGTCGGGTCATGGGTGGGCGCGAGGATATCTGCAGTCCCGGCCTCGCTCCGTGCGCCCCGTTCCCGGCTGCCTCGGCGGCGATCGATCGCCGCCCCGCCGGGATAGGATCGCGGCATGTCCGACGATCGCGATCTCGCCGTCATCGTCCTCGGCGCGACGGGGGTCACCGGCACGCAGGCGGTTCCTTACCTGCGCCGGCGGAGAGCCGACGACGGATTTCGCTGGGGCATCGCCGGCCGTTCCCGGGGGCGGCTCGAGGCGCTGCTGGCGGGCTGGCCCGAGGCCGAACGGCCCGAGGTGCTCGTCGTCGACTGCGCCGATCGGGCCTCGGTCGACGCGGCGGTCGCGCGCACGCGGGCGCTCGTCAACTTCGCCGGCCCGTTCGCGCGCATGGCGCCGGAGGTCATCGACTCCTGTGTGGCGGACGGGATCGCCTACGTCGACGTCTCCGGTGAGATGGACTTCGTCGCGCGGGTTGCCGCGCGGCATCATGCCGCGGCTGAGGCGACCGGGGCCCGGATCGTGCAGGTCTGCGGCTTCGAAGCGCTTCCCTTCGACCTGCTCGTCGCGGCGGCGATCGACCGCCTGCGCTCCGACCACGGCGCCGATCCGGAGGCGATCGACGTCGTCTGCCGCTTCACCCCTCCCCCCGGCCTGCCGCTGCCCTCCGACATGGTCTCGAACGGGACCTTCGAGTCGCTGCGCGAGGCGATCGCGGGCGAGGGCGCGGGCGTGCTCGGCGACCCCGCAGCGCTCGTGGTCGGGCTCACCGATCCTGACGCCGTGCGAGGGGCGAGCCCGATCCGCAGCCGCCCGTGGCGGAGCCCGGGCGCCGGCATCGTCGCGCCCATGATCCCCTCGCCCGTGATCAATCCACCCGTGATCCAGCGCTCGCTCGCGCTCTCCGGGATCGCCCCCATCCCCTATCGGGAGGGCGTCTCACTGGCGGGCATGGTTCCGACGCGGCCGTTGCAGGCCGCCGCCGCGATGGGCGCCTCGGCCCTCAACGGGGGCCTGTCGCTGCTCACCGCCGCCCCCGAGCCCCTGCGGCGAGCCGGGGCCCGCGGGCTCGGTCTTCTCGCGCCCTCCGGCGGGCCGAGGCCGGAGCGGCTCGAGGCCTGGCGCTGGTCGCTCGGGTGCGTCGCTCGTGGGGGCGGCGCCGAGGCGGCCGCGCGGCTCGAGGCGGATGGGCACCCGGGCTATCTGGCGACGAGCCGGATGACCGCGGAAGCGGGACTGCTGCTGGCCGATCGCGGGGCGTCCGTCCCGGATCGCGCGGGAGTGCTGACGCCCGCGACGGCGCTCGGCATCGCCGAGCTGAGCCGCTTCGCGGCCGCCCGCGTCCGCTTCCTCTAGCGCGGGGACGCCGCGGGGCGCGCTGACGTCCGGCCTACCAGGCCTCGATCTCGTACTCGAGCCAGGTGCTCGACTCGGCTCCCGTGGAGTCGTAGAGCCGCTGTGCGGTCGCGTTGTCGGGCGCGGTCTGCCAGATCAGTTTCCCGACGCCGCGCTTGCGGCAGGCCCCCCGGCAGGCCTCGATCAGCTGCCCGCCGACGCCGACGCCGCGAACCTCGGGAACGACGTAGAGATCGTTCATCAGCCCGATCCGTCCCGCATCGAGCGTCGACCAGCCCCAGAAGATCGTTGCGAAGCCAAGCGCGCGCTCATCCTCGCCACGCGCGATCAGCTGCTGGCCCTCGCCGGGGTCGTCGACGAGCGTGCGCGACAACGAGACGAGCTTCTCGTCGCGGGGCGCGACCTCGTAGAAATCGCAGTAGGCACGCATCAGGGGCAGCAGCTCGGAGAGATCGAGATGCGTCACCTTCGCGATCGTGACCTCGATTGGATCGGCCATCGGCCGATGGTATTGGCCCGCGGCGCGGCTCGGCCTTGCGCTCAGCTCGTCGGGGGCGCGAGCACCGTGGGCGGCGGCAGCACGTACCAGTCCGACCCGCTCGGCTTGAACCGCAACTGGGTCGGCGAGCCGACCACGTACAGGCGCGCGATCGAGTCGTCGCCGGCGACCTCGATGTGGTCGATCTTGAAATCGCCGGCGGCCTTGACGAACGGCTTGCCCGGGCCGGAAAGATAGGTCTTGACCGACTTCTCGCACTGCTTGTCGCCGCCCACGGAGTCGATCAGGCTGGGCGAGATCTGCGCGCAGACCGCCTTCGGATCGTCCTTCTTGAACGCGTCCTGGTACGCCTGGAAGCGGCTCTCGATGGCCGTCCGCTGCTGGTCGGTGGGCTCATGCGGTCCACCGCCGCCGCAGCCGGACGCGAGGGCGGAGACGGTGAGGACCGCCGCGAGCAAGGGCGCGAGGGCGAGTGCGCGGATGCTCACTCCGCCACCGCCGCACCGACGCCGCCGCTGTTGCCGCCACCGCTGCCGTGGCTGCCGTGGCCGCTGCCGCCGTGCCCGTAGCTGCGCCAGAAGCTCGTGCGCAGGTGCGCCGCCGGTTTGGTCAGTTCGATGTGCACGTGGTCGATGTGTCCCTGCGTCGGATCCGCGTTCTGTCTGCCGCCCGAACAGGCGGAGTAGCGGGACCAGCCGCGGTTGCCGGCCTGCCAGAAACGGCAGTTATAGATGATCAGCTGGATTCCCATCCTCCTCGCGAGCGCGTTGGCGCGCCCGCGCTTGTCGGCTGCCATCCAGGTGTTGATCACGGTCATCGCCAGCTGCTTCTGGTGATGCCGCCGCGCATCAAGCATCCAGTCGAGGGCGCGCCCGGTCGCGTGCAGGCCGCCGTCGCAGCGGATCGTCCCGTAGACAGTGTTCCGCCTCGTGTTGCGCTTCATCCACTTGATCAGCGCCTTCATGCCGGGCGGGTCCCTCTTCACGCACCGGCCACCGCCGTCGTAGCGGACCGGATCCATCCGCTTGGAGATCAGATCGCGCGCGTTGGCGGGGTTGGGGCGCAGCAGATGCGCCGGCCGCTTCGCGGACGCGCTCGCGTCGAGCAGCGCGGCGAGCAGGCCGGCAGCGAGCAGCAGCGCGATCAAGGGACGACGGCGCATCGGGGACGGGCGGCATTGTGCCGCACGGGCCGGAGGGAGGCGATCAGGCCCGCGTGAAACGGCGGCCGGCGGTCGGCGAGGCCTCTTCGTCGAGCTCGACGCGGCGACCGCCCTTGACGGGCTTCAGGTACGGCTCCTCGCCGTCGCCGGGGGCCGTGATGTCCGGGTTGTGCTCGACGGCCTCGGCCTCGAGCGCGGCGAGCTTCTCGGGCGTCATCTCGCCCTCGTTCTCCTTCTCGATCTTCTCCAGCCACTCCGCCCCCTCGGCCGCCTCGCCGGCGTCGAAGTCGATCTTGCCGCCGTGCCCGACGGATTTGTCGATCTCCTCGAAGAGGGTGTCGACGAGCTGGGAGGTCGGAACCTTCCGCAGGGGTTTGCCGTGGGCGAAGATCAGGCCCTCGTTCTTGGCCCCGGTGATCCCGAAGTCGGCGTGCGAGGCCTCGCCGATGCCGTTGACCGCGCAGCCGAGCACGGCGACCTCGATCGGCTCCAGGTACGACTCGAGGCGCTCCTCGATCTCGGCGACCACGCTGTCCATGTCGAACTGCAGGCGGCCGCAGGTCGGACAGGCGATCAGGACGGGGCCACGCTCGCGCAGCTGCAATGCCTTGAGGATCTCCCAGGCGACCTTGACCTCCTCCTCGGCGTGGAAGGTCGAGAGGCTGATCCGGATCGTGTCCCCGATCCCGTCGGCGAGCAGGGTCCCGAGGCCGACGGCGGACTTGAGCGATCCCGACCACTTGGTCCCGGCCTCGGTGATGCCGAGGTGCAGCGGGTAGGGAATCCGCTCCGACAGCAGCCTGTTGGCGGCGATCGTGTTCGGGACGTTGGTCGATTTGATCGAGACCTTGAAGTTCTCGAACTCGAGCGATCTCCATCAGCTCGACGAACTCGACCGCGGCGGTGACGAGCGCCTCGACCGGGTCGGTGCGCTCGAGCTCGTGCAGGTGCTTGGGCAGCGAGCCCGAGTTGACGCCGATCCGCATCGGCGTGCCTGCGGCGGTCGCGCGCTCGGCGACCTCGGCCACCTTCTCGCGGCCACCGATGTTGCCCGGGTTGAGGCGGATGCAGTGCGCGCCCGCGTCGATCGCCTTCAGCGCCAGGGTGTGGTTGAAGTGGATGTCGGCGATGACCGGGATCGGTGACTCCACGACGATCGTCTTCAGCGCTTCCACGTCCTTGTCGCGCGGCACGGCGACGCGAACGATGTCGGCGCCGGCCTCGGCGACGCGCTCGATCTGGTCCATCGTCTCTTTCAGGTTTGCCGTCTCCGTCTTCGTCATCGTCTGCACGACGACGGGCGCGCCGCCCCCGATCGGGACGCCGCCGACGAATATCTGTCGTTTGGAAGCCATCTGCCCCACGCAGGATAGAAGGCCGCGCGGGCCGGCCGTTGCGGGCCCGTGAACCAGGGGCGGCGTCAGCCGCGCGCGCCGACGAGCTCGAGCAGGTCGCCGCCGAAGCTCGTCACGAACAGATCGTGCGGGCTGAAGTGGCTGCCGCGCCGGCCGAAGACGAGGTCGCTGGGGCCGTTGGCGAAGGATCCGTGGTCGGCGAGCGAGCAGGCGCTGTCGCGGACCGCTCACACGCCAGACCTGGGCGGCCCCGTTGGCGGCGACGTAGAGCCGATCCTGCCCGTCCCGCGTGAGGCCGTCGAAGCCCGCGGCCGCATCCGTGGCGGGGCGCCGTGTAGTAGGCGCGGGCCGCGCCCGGGTCGTCGAAGGGAACGCGCTGGATCGCCGCGGCGGTGAAGGTCTGGTTCACGAACAGGCTCTGGTGCGCGCTGTCTCCGATCATCCCGTTCGCGCTCAGCACCTTCGCCCACTGCAGCTCCGGCATCCTGCCCCTGCGGATGCGGTCGACGCCGATCGCCGATGTCCGTGGAGGCGTAGATCGTGGCGTGCGGGCCACGGGCAACGCCATTCGCCATCTGCAGTCCGTCGACCTTGACCTTCGTCTCGCCGGTGCGCGGATCGACGTTCAGCAGGCCGGCCTCGGGGTTCAGCGTGCCGTCGGTGGCCTGGGCGATGCTGTCGCCGAAGCCGACGAGCACGTGGCCGCTCCGCCGCTTGAAGATGATCCCCCCGGGCGCGTCGATTCCCTGCGCGACGAGCCGCGGCTTGCCGCCGGGCCGCTTGAGCATGAACAGCTTGCCGGCGTCGGAGTTGGTGAAGAACAGGCGCCCACGGCTGTCGATCCCGACCGACTCCATCTTCCCGCTCTGGTGCACGAGCACCCTGACCTCGGGCCGCCGCCCGCAATCGGGGATCGCCAGCGCCGGCGCCGCGAGGCCGAGCGTGGCGAGCGCCACCAGGCCAAGGGCGATCGAGACACGGGTCCGCATGCGTCGGGAGTATCCCCCATGCAGCCGCGCCGGGCGGCGTTCTCCCTGGCGATACCCTGGACGCCATGTGTCGGAACATCAGGACTCTCTACAACTTCGATCCACCCGCGAGCGACGAGGAGGTGGAGGCGGCGGCGCTGCAGTACGTGCGCAAGATCAGCGGCTTCACCAAGCCCTCGCAAGCCAATGAGGAGGCCTTCGACCGCGCCGTGAGCGAGGTCGCCGCCGTCTCCCGGCAGCTCCTCGACGAGCTCGTCACCAAGGCCCCGCCGAAGGACCGCGAGGAAGAGGCGGCGAAGGCCCGCGCGCGGGCCGCCAAGCGCTACGCGACCCAGCCGGCGACGGCCTGAACCCGCATCGGCGCGTCGCACGAGGGGCCGACCGCGGCCTCGCTCGACGCGACTGGTCACGTTCCCTCCCAACTTGGGAGGTTTCGTAACCAGTCGCGGCTCGGCGGCCGCGCGGGAGACATCGAAGGGACGGGCGGCGACGCGGTCGCAGGCTGGAGCGGCCGGCGGTCGCCTGCGGGAGACGTAAAAGGGCCGGCGGCGCCGGCGATGGAGGTGCTGCTGTCGCCTCCAGCGTCGGCGCCGCGGGCCCCGGCAGACTCAACGCCCTCGGCGCCGCCGACCCCGCGTCGACCCCAAAGGCCCCTCAGCCGTACAGCTCGGCGATCTCCGGGCCGTACTTCTCGTTGATCGGCTTGCGCTTGAGCTTCATCGTCGGAGTCAGCTCGTCGCCGCCGGGCTCCCAGTCGGAGGGCAGGAGTTTGAACTTCTTGATCTGCTCGACGCGGCTCATCTTCTCGTTGGCCTCGTCGATCGCGGCCTGCACCGCCTCGAGCACCTTCTCGTTCTCCGCCAGGGCCTCGAGGGAGCGGTCCTCGATCCCCTGCTTCTCCGCCCAGGTCGGGGCGAACTCGGGATCGAGCGTGATCAGGGCGACGTTGTAGGGGCGCTGGTCGCCGATCGCGATCGCCTGCCCGATCAGGGGGCTGGCGGTCTTGATGTGGGCCTCGATCGACGCCGGCGACATGTTCTTGCCGGCGGCGTTGATGATCAGCTCCTTCTTGCGGTCGACGATCTTCAGGTAGCCCTCCTCGTCGAGCTCCCCGATGTCGCCGGTCGCGAGCCAGCCCTCGTCGTCGATGGTCTCCGCGGTCTTGTCCGGCATGTTGCGGTAGCCGGCCATGATCGACGGCCCGCGCACGAGCACCTCGCCGTCTTCCGCGAGCTTGACCTCGATCCCTGGCGTCGGGGGCCCGACGGTGCCGAGCTTGACCTTCTCGGGCGGGTTCATCGTCGCGACGCCGCACGTCTCCGACATACCCCACAGCTCGCCGACCGGGATTCCGATCGCGTGGAAGAACTCGAGCACCTCGAGCGGCGTCGGGGCGGCGCCGACGTTGACCGAGACGATGCGGTCGAGCCCGAGGCTCGCGCGCAGCATCGCGAACATGCCCTCGTCCGCGGCTTTGGCGGCGGCCGCGATCTCCTCGGGGACCGGCTCGCCCTGCTGCTCGAGCCGGAGCTTCGTCAGCGCTGCCTCCAGCCCCTTCTGGGCGGGCTCGCGCTGCTCGTCGGGAAGGTTGGACATCATCGTCTCGAGGCCGGCCTTGAGCTTCTCCCAGATCCGCGGTACCGCGAAGAACCACGTCGGTCGCACCTGAGGCAGCACCTCGATGATCTTCCGCGGGTCGGAGCAGACCGTGACCGAGATCCCCATCACGACGGGCAGGTAGTAATGGGCCCCGCGCTCGGCGATGTGCGCCGCCGGCAGCCAGGAGATCACCTTGTTCTCCTGGTCCTCAGGGAAGTCGATCATGTCCTCGACCGAGGAGACGAGGCTCATCAGATTGCGGTGCGTGAGCTGGACGCCCTTCGGCGGCCCGGTCGTACCGGAGGTGTAGATCAGGGTCAGCAGATCGTCGGTGCCGACCTGCTCGGCGACGGAGTCGTCGAAGTCAGGGTCGATCGCCTCGAGCTCGTCGAGCGTCATCGTGCCGCCCTCACCATCGAGGGTGATCACGTGCTCGAGGTCCGGAAGCTCCTCCTTCGCCTTCAGGAAGACGTCGAGGTACTTCTTCTCGACCACGGCGACGCGCGCCTGCGCGTCGGAGCAGACGTAGGAGATCTGTTCAGGGGAAGAGGTCTGATAGATCGAGAACGGGACGCCGCCCAGGGTCACCGCACCGAGGTCGATCGGCATGAACTCGGCCCGGTTGTCGAGCATGATCGCGACCGTGTCGCCCTTGCCGACGCCGAGGCTCGCGAGCCCGCCGGCAACCGCGCGCGCCTCTGCGCGCAGCTCGTTCCAGGAGATCGTCTCCTCGCCGGAGACGACCGCGGTCGCATCGCCGAGGCGGTCGGCGGTGGCCTGAAAGGCGACGGCGAGATTCGGCGCCACGAGCTCGGCCGTTTCCGCCCCGCGCGCGTAGCGCTCCGACGTCGTCACTCCCATTCGTTCCTCTCCTCCTGGTTCGCGGTCCGTGCGGACACAGGCAAACCTACAGGACCGTCACCTCAGTTTCGACGCTCACTTGACGTGAAAGCCGCCGTTCGTGATCCGCCCGATGTCGTTGTTGAGGCCGATGAAGAACAGCATCAGCACGAGCGCGAAGCCGACGAAGCTCGCCGTCTCCATCATCCGCAGCGAGGGACGCTTCCCCCGGACCTTCTCGTACAGGCTCCAGAAGATGTGACCCCCATCCAGGGGCAGGAACGGAAGCAGGTTGATCAGGCCCAGCGAGAGGCTGATCACACCGAGGATGCCGATTGCCTGGCGGGTGTCGAACTGGAAGCTCTGCTGGGTCACCTCGGTGGCGCCGACGACGCCGGAGATCTGCTTGCGCGTCTGCGAGTCGAGCAGGCCCGAGAACGTGCTCGCCGTCTTCGAGACCACGTACCAGCTGCGATCGAGGGAGAAACGGGCGGAGTCGAGGATGCCCTCGTGGACGCGCTCGGGCGCGTAGCCGAAGCCGACCCGCATGGCCGGCTCGACCCCCGCCTTCCGGGCGGCCTTGCCGGGCACGTCGTAGACCGGCGTCACGGCCACGGTCCGGGTCTGGCCGTCGCGCTCGATCTTGAGCTGGACGGGCTCGGCGGCCTTGCAGCCCTTCGTCGGCTTGCCGTCGCACTTGTGCTTGCCGATCAGATCGCCCACCCGGTGGACGAGCCGGTTGCCCTGCAAGCCGCTCACGTCGTGACCGTCGACGGCGACGATCTGATCGCCGCTCTGCAGCACGTGGGCGGCGGGCAGCGTGCTGCTCACCTCGCCGACCTGGTTGGTGGCCTTCCCGTCGAGCCCGAAGCCGGCCGCGAGGGTGAAGAAGATGATCAGGGCGAGAACGATGTTGACCGCGGGGCCGGCGGCGATGACGACGATCCGCTTCCACACGGGCTGCCGGTAGTAGGCGCGATCCGCGACCTCGGGCTCGATCTCCTCCTCCGGGTTCATGCCGGTGATCTTCACGAAGCCGCCGAGCGGGATCGCGCCGATTCCGTACTCGGTCTCGCCGCGCTTGATGCTGACGAGCTTGGGCGGGAAGAAGAGGAAGAACCGCTCGACCCGCATCCCGACGGCCTTCGCGGCCGCGAAGTGCCCGGCCTCGTGCAGGATCACGAGCATCGCGAAGCCGGCGATGGCGAGCACCCAGCTCATCGCGCGGCTCCGTCCGTCGCTCTTGCGGCGATCCGTTCCGCGATCCGCGCGGCGGCCGCGCGGGCCGCCTCGTCGCACGCGAAGAGGTCCTCGAAGTGCGCCGGCTCGGCTGCCTCGACCTCCTCGAGCGTCGCCTCCACGACCTCGGCGATCCCGGTGAACGGGAGACGACCGGCGAGGAAGGCGGCGACCGCCTCCTCGTTGGCGGCGTTGAGGATGCAGGGTGCCGTTCCGCCCGTCTCCCCCGCCTCGCGGGCCAGCGCGAGGCAGCGGAAGGTCTCGGTATCCGGCCGCTCGAAGGTGAGCTCCCCGATCGCGGCGAGGTCGAGCCGCTCGAGCGGCACGTCGGCGCGTTCGGGGTAGTGCAGCGCGTAGGAGATCGGCACGCGCATGTCGGGGTGGCCCATGTGGGCGAGGGTCGCCCCGTCGATCAGGTGCACGAGCGAATGGATCAGCGACTGCGGGTGGACGACGACGTCGATGCGCTCGTACGGCATCGCGAACAGGTGATGGGCTTCGATGAGCTCCAGCCCCTTGTTCATCAACGTCGCCGAATCGATCGTGATCTTGCCTCCCATGTCCCAGGTCGGATGCGCGAGCGCCTGCTCGCGCGTGATCCCGCTCAGGTCGGTGCGGCCGCGGAAGGGGCCGCCCGAGGCCGTCAGCTCGAGCCGCTCCACCGTTCCCGGGAGCTCGGAGGCGATCAGCTGATGCAGCGCGGAGTGCTCGGAGTCCACCGGGATGATGCGGCTGTCGGTCGCTTCCGCGAGCGCGGTCACGAGCTCACCGCCGACGACGAGGCTCTCCTTGTTGGCGAGGGCGAGATCGACGCCCGCGGTCAGTGTCGCGATGGTTGGGCCGAGGCCGGCTGAGCCGACGATCGCGTTGAGGACGAGGTCGGGCTCGCAGCGCTCGACCAGCTCGCGGATCCCCGCCTCGCCCTCCAGCACCTCGCCCTTCCACGCGGCCGCGGCGGCGGCCGCGGCATCGGAGCGCGCGAGGGCGACCGACGGCACGCCGTGCTCGCGCGCCTGGGCGATGACGCCGTCGGCGTCGGACGCAGCGCTGAGGCCGACGGCGCGCAGCTCCCCCGAGGCACCGATCACCTCGAGGGCCTGCACCCCGATCGAGCCGGTGGAGCCGAGGATCAGGACCTTCTTCATCGTCCCCGGAAGTGTAGGTAGGTGCCTTTGCGGCGCCTAAAGCCACGGGTGCCGGCAGGTTGCGGGAATTCCCACTCGTGCTTGAGGACGGCGAGCATCAGCGCGTCGCGCCGCTGACCCCGCTCGAGGTTCCGCTGCCGCAGCACCCCCTCCTCGCGGAAGCCCAGACGGCGGGCCAGCGCCCGCACGCGGTCGATCGCGGGCAGCGCCGGCATCGTCACCATCTCGATGCGGTGCGCCTCGAGCGTGGAGAAGGCCCAGTCGACCATGAGGGCGACCCCCTCAGTGGCGATCCCGCCACCGCGGCGCGAGGCGAGCAGCCAGAAACCGATCTCGGCGTGCTCGTGACGGGCGTCGAGCGAGTGCAGCACGACGGAGCCGGCGAACGAGTCGTCGGCGGGATCGGCGATCGCGAGCTCGACGCCTCCCCCCAGACGCGCCCGCTCGCGTGAACGCTCCACCCGGTCGGTCAGCTCCTCTTCGTCGGGGTCGCGTTCGACGCCCCAGGCCGGGCCGAGGTCCGGGTCCTCGCGGAAGGCGGCGCTCCAGGGGGCCACGTCCTCGGCTCGCAGCGGGCGCAGCGTGCAGAGGGTGCCCTGGATCGGTGCCGGCAGTTCGACCGCGGTCTGCATCGCACGAGGATAGGCCGCGTCCGCTCGGTTTTCCGGCCGGTCGACCCCGACGCCTGATCGCCTCCTACTCCGACTTCAGCCCGCAGCCTGCGCGCCCGGAGCGGTGGCGCCCACGCTGAAGGGAACCCGCGTGCCGGCGCTCGAGGCCGATTCCGACGGCGCCTCCGCGATCGCGCTGCGGCGGTGCTTGCGATGCTTGTGGTGGTAGCGCATGACGCGCGTGCCGCAGCGCCGCTGGAACTGGTCGAGCGGCCCCCAGCCCGCCCTCGAGAGGCCGCGCACGCACGTGAACAGGTAGTCGCGCTTGTTGACGTGGTGCAGGAGGCGGAAGTGCACGCTCGCGCGAGCGGAGCTGCGGCCGGTCTTGTGCAACCGGGCGCCCCCGAGCCGGACGAGCTTGTTCGCGTGCCGGCGGACGATGTAGGCGAAGGCCTTGCGGTGCGCGAGCACCTTGCCCGGGACGCGCTTGACCTTGACGCCGATGATGCCGCGCTTGTTGGAGACTCGGCGCGCGTGGATTCCGTACTTCGGGTAGGCGATGACCCCGTAGCGCCCGACGCGCTTGGCGCCCTTGGTGCGCACGGCGTAGACGGTGTTGCGCTTCACGCGCGGGTGGAAGACCGCGGTTCCATCGGAGCGGGCCGGCCGGTGCCCGACCGAGCGGTAGCGGTGCTTGCCGGGGAACGGCCGCGCCCGCAGCGTGATCCTCTTGCCCCGGTGCCGAAGCTTGGCGCCGAGCCCGATCGTGACCCTGATCTTCTTTCCCGCGCGCACGCTCGGCCGTGAGACGAGCAGGAAGGCGGAGCGCGGCGTGGTCGGCCGGAGCAGGGGTCGGAACGCCCAGACGGCCCGGTCCGAGCCCAGCAGCAGGGACTTGCCTGCGACCGTGATCCCGGGAAGCTCCCCGCCCACGCCGGACGGGGTGCGCAGGCCCGTTCCCACCTCGTTCAATCGCCTTCCGGTCTGGATATCGAAGCCGACCACGGACTCGTCGTCGGCGTAATAGACGGTCCCGGTGCCGATCGTCGGCGAGATCGAGCCGTTGGTGCTGGCGCCCCAGATGCGCTTGCCGTTGTCGACGCGGTAGGCGCCGGCGTTGGGGAAGCCGACGACGGTGTTCCCGATCGTGGCCCGGGGGCTGGAGATCGGGAGCTTGCCCGCGACCTTGCCGGTGAGCGCCTGGTAGATCCACCCGCCACCGGCGAAGACCTTTCCGCCGCTCACCATCGCGGGGGCACCGAAGCAGGTCGAGCCCGTGTTCACCGCGTGCTTCCACACGGTGAGGCCGCTCGTGCGGGAGAGAGCGGCGGCGCTGCCGCAATCGTCGGTCACGTACACGCGTGCGTTGTCGAGGGCGAGCGTCTCGTCGGCGGTGTGCAGGCCCGACGAGCTTCGCCACAGCAAGTGCCCGTCGGACGCGCGCAGCGCCGTCACGGTGCCGCCGCGGTTGATGTAGACGGCGTTGCCGGTCGCGATCGGGGCGGCATCCCCCCGCGACGTGGCCGCCTTCTTCCACAAGAGCTTCCCCGACTTGATCGTGAACGCCCTGACGACGCCGTCGTAGGAGACGCTGATCACCTCGTCGCCCGTGGCTGCGATCGGTGCCGAGAAGTAGGTGGTGTCGAACGACCGCTGCCAGATCTTGTGACCGTTGGACGGGTTCAACGCGACCACGCGGGAGCCGTAGCGATTGCCGGGCAGCGCGGCGTTGACGAGGATCTTGCCGTGGGTGTACAGAGGCTGGTTGGCCTGCACCGGCAGCGGACGCTTCCACGCGAGCCGGGTGGGCCCGAAGACGTGCGGATCGCGGGCGAGGCCCGTCCGCGACGGGTTCACTCCGTAGGCGAGGGACTGACCGGGAGGCGCGAAGAGGGTCTTCGAGGGTGTCGTAAAGCCGGGGTCGACGTCCCCCCCTCCCCCGGGTGGGGGGAAGATCTGCGCCCCCGCCCGTGCGGGCAGCGCGAGCAGTAGCGCTGCGATCGCGAGCGCCCCGAGTCGTCCCACCGTCATACCTTGCCGCCTCCCCTTGTCGCCTGCCTGCACGCCCCCATCGGCGCCGGGCCGGAGGCGCTTGAGGTCCGCCCGCCCGAGGCCTGGGGTCAGTAGACGATAGCCAGAGCCAGGTAGTAACCCGCCACTACCGTGAACAGGACCGCGTCGAGGCGATCGAGCAGACCGCCGTGGGGGCCGAAGACGGCGCCGGAGTCCTTGACGTCGAGATCGCGCTTGATCGCAGACTCGAAGAGGTCCCCGATCGGGGCGATGGCCGCGATGCAGATTCCCATCAGCAGCGCATCGACCCCCGAGAGCCAGTCCTGGTACAGGCCTGCGAGCCAGAAGCCCGCTGTGCCGCCGGCGACGCCGATCACGAGCCCCTCGATCGTCTTGTTCGGGGAGATCATCGGCGCCAGCGGCCGGCTTCCGAACATGCGGCCGCCGATGTAGGCGAAGGTGTCGGTGAAGAAGGTGGCGACGAGCACGTCGACGAGCAGCGCCGCGCCGTGGTCAGGAAGATCTCGCAGCAGCACAGCATGCGCGAACGGGATCGCGATCCAGACCACGGCGAAGACCGTCACCGCCATCGAGTAGGTGATGTTGCGCAGGGTCAGCCGCCGCGCGCCTACCGCCAGCATCAGCGGGAAGAAGGCGACGCCCGCGAGGACCATGTGGAAGCTGTCGCCGAAGTGGGCGGCGAGGATCATTCCCGCCGCCGCCGCGTAGCCGATCCACTCGAAGGGCCGGGCCCGTGCCGTCATGCGGAAGAACTCGTTCATCCCGACGCAGGCGAAGCCGATCATCGCCAACGCGAAGATGTCGCCGCCGAAGACGATGACGGTGACCGCAAGGACGATCAGCGGGATCGCCCAGAGCACTCTCATCAGCGTCTCGGAGCGCCGCCCGCGGTGTGGCTCGGATGGGAGCTCCTCGGGCGAGGGCTGCCGGCGCGGCGTCCGCTCGGGGGTCCGTTCGCCGGCTCGGTCAACCTCGGGGTCCCCGTCGGCGGCCACGCGCGGCCGCCTGCGGCGTGCGCGAGCATCGGGGTCGGCCGGGGTCGGGCGCGGTCTCTCGGGGAAGTCCATCGCGGGTTGCAGCTCAGGCTCGTGGGGGCGCGGTCACGGTCGCGCCATCTAACCGCGCGCCCCAAAGCGGCGCTTGCGGCTGGCGAACTCCTGCACCGCCGCTTGTAGGTGCTCGAGCCCGAAGTCGGGCCAGAGAACGTCCGCGAAGACGAGCTCCGAATAGGCGCTCTGCCAGAGCAGGAAGTTCGAGAGTCGTTCCTCCCCGCTCGTGCGGATGACGAGGTCCGGGTCGGTCATCTCCGGCGCGTACAGGAGGCCGGCGAAGGCCTCCTCGCCGCCGCCCGTGTAGCGCTCGGCCGCATCGAGGATCTCGGCTCGGCCGCCGTAGTTGAAGGCGACGAACAGCGTCAGGCGGCGATTGGCGGCGGTCCGCTGCTCGGCCCATTCCATGCGTTCGCGCAGCTCGGTGGAGACCTCCTCGCGGCGGCCGATGAAGCGCATCCGCACGCCTTCGGAGTCGAGCTCGGGCGTCTCCGACTGGATCAGCTCGGCGAACATCGCCATCAGGCCCTCGACCTCGGCCCGGGGGCGGGTCCAGTTCTCGGTCGAGAACGCGTACACGGTCAGCTCTGCGAGGCCGACCCGGACCGCGTCCTTGACGATCCGCTTCAGCGCCCGGGCGCCCTCCCTGTGGCCCTCGAGGATCGGCAGCCCACGCTCGGTCGCCCAGCGGGCGTTGCCGTCCATGATGATCGCCACGTTCTTGGCGGCGGGCGGCTCGGTGCTCAAACCGTGAGGATCTCTTCTTCCTTGCCCTTCATCAGGGCGTCGATGTCGCCGATTGCGGCGTCGGTCACCTTCTGCAGCTGCTCCTCGGCGCGGTGCTCGTCGTCCTGACCGACGTCGCCGTCGTCCTTGAGCGTGCGCAGGTCGCCCATCACGTCGCGGCGGATGTTGCGGACGGCGACGCGACCCTCTTCGGCGACGTTGTGGAGCATCCGCACCATCTCCTTGCGCCGCTCCTCGGTCAGCTCGGGGATCTTGAGCCGGATCACATTGCCGTCGTTGGTCGGCGTCAGCCCGATCTCCGCCTCGATGATCGACTTCTCGATCGCCGGGATGGCCGACTTGTCGTAGGGCGTGAGCGTCAGCAGGCGCGCGTCTGTTACGGCGATGTTGGCGAGCTGGTTGAGCGGGGTCTCGGCGCCGTAGTAGTCGACGACGATGCGGTCGAGCAGGTGCGTGGAGGCGCGTCCGGTGCGGACGGTCGACATCTCGCCCTTGATCGACTCGACCGACTTCGCCATCCGCTCGCGGGCGTCGTCGAGAAGCTCATCGATGATCCCGGCCAAGCCTCAGCTCCTCTCCTGCGATGCCACCAGGGTTCCAACCCTCTCTCCGTGGATGATCCTATCTATGTTCGACTCGTCGGCCATGTTGAAGACGTAGATCGGCAGGTCGTTGTCCATGCACAGGGAGAGCGCCGTCGAATCCATCACCCGCAGGCCGCGCTCGATTGCCTCCATGTGCGTGATCTCGGGCAGGAACGAGGCGTCCGGGACCTTGGCGGGGTCGGCGTCGTAGACGCCCTCGACCCCGTGCTTCGCCATCAGGATCGCCTCGGCGTGGATCTCCAGGGCCCGCAACGCAGCGGCGGTATCGGTCGTGAAGAACGGGTTGCCGGTGCCGGCGGCGAAGATCACGACGCGACCCTTCTCGAGGTGTCGGATCGCGCGCCGGCGGATGTAGGGCTCGGCGACCTCGGTGACGTCCATCGCCGACAGCACGCGCGTCTGCGCGCCCTCGGTCTCGAGGGCGTCCTGGAGCGTCAGCGCGTTGAGGACGGTCGCGAGCATTCCCATGTAGTCGGCGGTCGCGCGATCCATGCCGGCTGCGACGCCCTGCAACCCCCGGAAGATGTTCCCCGCGCCGACGACGATCGCGATCTCGACGCCGCTCGCCTGCACCCCGGCGACCTGGCTCGCGATCCGGCCGACGCGGTCGGGATCGGTGCCGTACTCGCGCGAGCCCATCAGGGCCTCGCCCGAGAGCTTGAGCATGACCCTGTCGAAGGCGCGCTCGCTCACCGGCTTCTCCAGGCGGCCCGCCTCGCGCCGGGCCGGGTCACTCCTCGCCGACCGCGAAACGGGCGAAGCGGGCGATGACGACGTTCTCCCCCGTGCCGGCGGCGGCTTCCGCGCGCAGTTCCTCGATCGTCTTGCCGTCGTGCTTGTCCGCGTTCACGTGGACCTGATCGAGCAGCGCGATCTCCTTGCGCCACTTCGCGAGCTGGCCTTCGACGATCCTTTCCCGGACGTTTTCGGGCTTGCCCTCCTCGGCCGCCTTCTGCTCGAAGACCGTCCGCTCCGACGCCTCGACGTCGTCGGGGATGTCGTCGGCGGAGACGTACTGGGGGTTGGCGGCGGCGATGTGCAGCGCGATCTCGCGAGCGAACTCGAGGAAGTCGTCGTTGCGGGCGACGAAGTCGGTCTCGCACTGAATCTCGACGAGGACGCCGATCTTTCCGTTCGCGTGGATGTAGGAGGCCACCGTGCCCTCGCCGGTCGAGCGGCCGGCGCGCTTGGCGGCCGAAGCCTGGCCCTTGACGCGGAGGATCTCGATGGCCTTGTCCATGTCGCCCTCGGCCTCGCTCAGGGCGCCCTTGCAGTCCATCATCGCCGCGCCGGTGCGCTCGCGGAGCGCCTTCACGTCGGCTGCCTTGATCTCTGCCATCAGTTCTGCTCCTCTCCGCTGGGCTTCTCGCTCGTCGTGGGCTGCGGGCTCTGCTGGGAAACGGGTACCGGCTTGCCCTTCGCCGGCGCTTCCTGCGATTGCGGGCGCTGCTGCTCGGGGGTCGGAGCCGGCTTGCCCTTGGCCGGGGTCTGCTGCGGCTGCGCCGCCTGCTGGGCCTGGGCGGCCTCGGCTTCGGCCTTCGCCTTGGCCTCCTCGGCAGCCTTGCGTGCCGCCTCCTCCTCGCGACGCTTGCGCTCCTCTTCCTCGCGACGCTTGCGCTCCTCTTCCTCGCGCTTGCGGCGGGCGTCCTCTGCGGCCTGCCAGGCGCTCGCGGACTCGAGGATCGACTCGCCCAGCGTGCGCACGATCAGATCGCAGGAGCGGATCGCGTCGTCGTTGCCGGGGATCACGTAGTCGACGGGCCGCGGGTCGCAGTTGGAGTCGACGAGACCGATGATGGGGATCCCGAGCCGCTTCGCCTCCGCGACGGCGATCTCCTCGTTGTTGAGGTCGATGACGACGACCGCGTCGGGCGGGCGCTGCATGTCGCGGACCCCGCCGAGGTTGAACTCGAGCTTCGCCAGCTCGGCCTCGCGGGCCATGCGCTCCTTCGTCGGCAGCAGCTCGAGCTGGCCCTCTTCCTCGAGGGCGTGCAGCTCGTGCAGGCGGTTGATGCGCTTGCTGATCGTGTTGAAGTTCGTCAACAGGCCGCCGAGCCAGCGCCGGCTCACGAACGGCATGCCGCTGCGGGTGGCCCACTCCTCGATCGAGTCGCGCGCCTGCTTCTTCGTGCCGACGAACAGGACCTTGCCGCCGCGACCGGCGACGTCGGCGGCGAACTCCTGGGCATCGGCCAGCAGCTGCTCCGTCTGCAGCAGGTCGATGACGTGGATTCCGTCGCGCTCGCCGTGGATGTAGCGCCTCATGCTGGGGTTCCAGCGGCGCGTCTGGTGCCCAAAGTGCACGCCCGCTTCGAGCAGCTCCTTGATGCCTACTTCAGCCATTTTCGTTCCCTTGCTTCGTTTTCGTTTCGTCCGGCCGGGCGCGGATGTGGGGACGCGGTCGCTTGGACCTCGTTGCCATTGCTTCCGAGGCAGCGCCGGGTCAGGGACCCACTCCGTCGCGCGGACCGGAGATTCGCGGGGCAGTTTAGGGCTTTCGCCCGCGCTCGCCCGTCCGGGCGCGCTCGAGCGCTGCGGCGAGGTCTTCGGGCAGCGGAGAGTCGAAGTCGAGCGACTCGCCATCCCGTGGATGGGCGAAGCCGAGCGCCGCGGAATGCAGGAACTGCCGATCGAGTCCGTAGAGTCCACGCCGGCCGTAGGTCGGGTCGCCGCAGATCGGGTTGCCGATCGCCTGCAGATGGGCGCGGATCTGATGCGTGCGGCCCGTCTCGAGCCGGACCCGGAGCAGGGTCGCACGCGGCAGGGTCTCCGCGACCTCGAAGTGGGTCACCGCGGGCCGCGGCCGCCTGCCGCCGACCACGACACGCTCCGGTGAGCGGTGGTCGCGACCCAGGGGCGCGTCGATCGTGCCCGTTCGCGACGAGGTGCGGCCCTCGACGAGGGCGAGGTACTGGCGCCGCAGCTCGCGCTCGGCAACCATCCGCGCGAGCGCGGCGTGCGCGCGCTCGGAGCGCGCGACAACGAGCAGACCGGAGGTGTCGCGGTCGAGCCGGTGGACGATGCCCGGCCGCTCGGGATCGGAGCCGCCACCGAGCAGGTCGCCGAGCTGATCGACGAGCGTCTCGCCGTGGTGGCCGGGGGCCGGGTGGACGATCAACCCTGCCGGCTTGTCCACGACCGCGAGCCATTCGTCGCTGAAGACGACGCGTGCGCGTGCAGCCTCGGCCACGATCAGCCCTCTTGTTCGGCGAGCAGGGCCCAGACGAGGAGCAGGACCCCGGCGGTGATCTCGATGTCGGCCACGTTGAAGGCGGGCCAGTGGGGAAGCTGGACGAAGTCGGTGACCGAACCGTCGACGATGCGGTCGATCAGGTTGCCGATGGCGCCGCCTGCGAGCAGGCCGATCGGCAGCCACAGGTCCGGCCGCGGCTCGGCCTCACGCACGAGCACCACCCCGAGCGCCGCGGTGAAGAGGACTCCGATCAGGATCAGGATCGCGGACGAGAGCCCGTTGAGCAGCCCGAATGCGACTCCCTCGTTGGCGACGCGGACGAGGTCGATGCCCGGTACGAGCGAGATCGTCTGGCCAGGGTCGATCGAGCCGCGCACGAGCGCCTTCGCGAGCTGATCGACACCGACCGCGACCAGCATCGTGAACCCGGCCCGCGTCAGCGCGGTCGCGCGGGCTCCGGTCACCGTCACGCTCAAGGGCGGATCAGCCCGACGACGATGCCTTGAAGCAGGATCAGCACGAAGATCGCCAGGATCGGGCTCAGATCGAGCGCCATCCGCGAGCCGCCGAGTGGTGGCAGGACGCGCCTGAAGAGGTTGAGGAACGGGTCGACGGACTGCTCGATGAAGTCGGTGACCGCGCGGAGTGGCCGGTTGTAGGGCAGCGAGCCGCGAAAGGTGATCACCCACGACATCACGATCCGGCCAAAGATCATGATCAGGTAGACGGTGAACAGGGCGTCCACGTAGTTGGCGATGTCATTGCGGCCGATCGCGGCCGCGATCGCGGCCGTCGGAATCACCGGCGGCCCTCCATGCGCTCGAGCGCCGCAATCACGGCTGCGGCGTACGCCTCCCGTACCCGCAGCGCCGTCAGCTCTTCGAGCCCGGCCTCGGTGCTGCCACCCGGCGACGCCACCGCGCGCTGGAGCGCCTGCGGGTCCTGGCGCAGCAGCAACTCTCCGGTCGCCGCGGTGCTGCGCGCGATCAGCTCGGCCGCCAGCTCGGGCGGGAGCCCGGCCTCTGCGCCCGCGGCCGCGATGCCCTCGCAGGCGCGAGCGATCCATGCCGGCGAGCAGCCCATCACCGTGGTGGCAGCATCGAGCTGCGGCTCCGGCAGTTCGTAGAGGACGGCGATCCGGCCCAGCAGCTCGAGCGCCGGCGCCAGCGCTTCTGGATCCGCGGGCGGCGCGTGACAGATCACGCCGCGCGCGATCTCGACGCCCACGTTGGGCATCGTCCTCAGGACCGGGACGCCCCCGAGCGCCGTTTCGAGTCGCTCCAGCGGAGTCGCCCCCAGCACCGATACGAGCGGCCCCCTCGAAGCCCGCGAGCCCGGCCGCCGCCGCATCCAATCCCGCCGGCTTCACAGCAAGCACGATCAGATCCGCCGCGCCCGCCAGCTCGCCGAGCGAGGCGACGCGCTCTCCGCCGGTCTCCTCCGCCAGCGCCTCCGCGCGACCCGACCCCGCGTCCGTGAACAACATCGCGTCCGGCCCCCCGACCAACGCCCACCCCCGCGCAAGCGCGGAAGCCATATTCCCCGAACCGGCAAATCCAAGCTTCATCGTGCGGGCAAGCCTAGATGCCCAAGCGACCCCCTCGCCACGACCCGCCACAAGAAGCCCATCTCAAGGGCAAAACGTGCCACCGGCAACAAGGGACCCCCCGACCAACCCGAAAACCCACCGCAAGCAGAGTCAAAGGGCACCGAGGAGAGCGATCCCGAGCCCCAGACCACCGGAAACCCCCCGCCGCAACACGAGTGGTCACAAAACCTCTCAACTTGAGAGGAAACGTGACCACTCGCCTCGACCAACCCGAGAACCCACCGCAGGCAAAGTCAAAGAGCACCGAGGGGAGCGATCCCGAGCCCCAGACCGCCGAAAGCCCCCCGCCGCAACGCGAGTGGTCACAAAACCTCTCAACTTAGGGTGGAACGTGACCACTCGCGAAAAACCACGCCCTCAAGGGGGCGTCCCGAACCATGACTGGTCACAAAACCTCTCAACTTGAGAGGAAACGTGACCACTCGCCTCAACCCCCTCCCTCGTTGCTCAAAGGCCACGCCCCCCTCGCCCAAACGCCGCCGCCCCGCCAGGCCAAAGACCCCCGCCCGAAACGCTCACCACCCACTCCCGGGCCGGGCCCAGCCCTCACGCCGACGAGCCGCCCGTCCAGCGCTCCCTCCCGCGGGTGGCGCGGGGAGGGATCCCACGGACCCGGAAACCAAGTGAACCAAGCGGATTTCCGGTCCGTGGGATACCCCGCGACAGGACCAGCGGGCCAAAGACCGACGCCGGGAACGCCGGGCGAGCGCTAGCTCCCGCGGGTGGCCGGGAGACCGCAGGCCCCCGAGCAATGCCGGTGGCGCCGGGAGGCCTGCGCAGCTCCCGGACAGGACCCGCGGGCCGGGGAGTCACGCCGCCGACCGCCGGCCGACGACCCCAGATCAGCTCTGGTTGAAGAACCCCTTCTCGACGAGGCGGGCCTTCTCCTCGGCCGAGACCTCGACGTTGGCGGGCGTGAGCAGGAAGGTCTTGTCGGCGATTCGCTGCATGCCGCCGTCGAGCGCGTAGGTGAGGCCGGAGCCGAAGTCGATCAGGCGCTTGGACAGATCGGCGGAGGCCGACTGCAGGTTGAGAATCACCGGCACGCTGCGCTTGAACTTGTCGGCGATCTCCTGCGCGTCGTTGAAGTTCCGCGGCGTCACGAAGTGGACCTGGACGTTGTCGCCGCCGTTCGAGACCGGGCGCAGCTGTCGGCGCGGAGCCGGAGCGTCGTCGTCGCCGAAGATGTCGTCGATCTCGTTCGGCTCGTCACGGCGCAGGCGGCGCACGTTCGATGAGCTCCCGCGGGTGCGGCGCGGGGGCGGAGCCTCCTCGCTGATCGTGTCGGGCTCGTAGAGGTCGTCCTCGTCCTCGTATCTGTACTCGGGATCGTCTGCGAGCCCGAAGTAGACGAGCGCTCGGTGCCATGTGTCCCTGACGGCCATTCTCGCGCCTCTTTCGCTCCAGATGCCGGAATTCCTTTGCGATTCTAGGGGTGGCAGAGGCGGTGCCGCCACGCCACCCGAGCCCGGGCCTCAACCGAAGACGGTGCTCCCGACGCGGATGATCGTCGCGCCCTCCTCGACCGCGACCGGCCAATCCTGGCTCGTGCCCATCGAAAGGCGCTCGAGGCCGAGACCCGCGGCGAGCTCGGCGAGACGGGCGAAGTGCGGTCGCGACTGCTCGGGATCCTCCGTGAACGGGGGCATCGTGCTCAGGCCGCCGACGCGGACGGGACAGCGGGCGACGAAGTCCTCCAGCTCCGGCGGCGGGACCCCGCCCTTGCCCTCCTCCTCGGCGACGTTGACCTGCACGAGGACCTCGGTCGCCTCGTCGGCGTGGCGCTCGAGCCGGTCGAGCGCGGAGTCGGTACAGACGGAGTGGATCAGGCGCACGCGCTCGAGCACCCGCGGGACCTTGCGGCTTTGCAGGTTGCCGATGAAGTCCCAGCTGAAGGCGTCGCGTCCCCAGCGGTCCTGCTTCGCCTCCAGATCCTGGACCCGGTTCTCGCCGACGAGCGTCACCCCGCCCTCGGCCAGGGCCCCCATCTCCTCGAGCGGCACGTACTTCGAGGCCACGAGGATCTCGACGCCTTCGCCGGCCCGTTCGCGGATCCGGTCGAGGTTGGCGCGGATCCGATCTGGGTCGAGTCCGTGAATCAGTCCTGGCATCAGGCCTCTCTCCATACCAGGCCTGCCTGGCGTCCGGTGCGCGGGCCCTCGCCGCGATGCGAGAAGAACAGCTCCGGATTGCAGCGGGTGCAGAGCTCGGAGCGGTCGCGGACCTCGATCCCGGCGCGCTCGAGCAGCCGCTGAGCGACCTCGGGCAGGTCGAGCATGCGCCCGGCGGTGATTCCCGTCCCGAGCGAGGCGAAGGCCTCGGTGACCTCTTCTCCAACCTCGAAGCAGCAGGGCCCGATCCCGGGACCGATCGCCGCCACGCCGCCCTCGAGGCCGCCCGTCGCCTGCGCGACGATCCCCGCCGCGAGCGGGCGCCACCCCCCGTGCACCATCGCCACCCGCTCGGGTGCCGCGATCGCGATCGGCAGGCAGTCGGCGACGAAGACGAGAAGAGCCAGGTCGGAGGCGGCGGTCACGTGGGCGTCCGCCTCGGGCGGGGCCCCCGGCCCCCCCGCGAACGGGGCGGGTACCTGGGGCCCCCGGTGCTCGAGGACCGCCGGACCGTGGACCTGGCGGGCGATCGCGACCCGCCCCGCCGCGCGGCCCAGCGCCGCCGCGATCCGGCGTCGGTTCTCGAGGACCGATTCGCGCTCGTCGCCCGTGAGCACGCCGAGGTTGAGGCTCGCGAACGGGGTTTCGCTGACCCCGCCGGTTCGCGTCGTGAAAGCGGCTTTCGCACCCGGCAGCTCGGCTTCGAGCCAGCGCAGGCCGTCGCGCTCGCGCCAGCGCATCACCGCGCTCGCACCGCCCCGAGCGCGACTCCCAGCTCTTCCTCCGGCGTGGCGCCGATCGCGCCCTCGAGCCGCGCGTGCAGGGCCGCTCGCAGCCCGCGGCCCACGTCGGGCCCTTCGGCGACCCCGGCCGCGATCAGCGCGTCGCCGTCGATCGTGAGCCGCACGCGCCGCCACTCGCTCACGTGGCGGTCAAGCCAGTCTGCGCCCTTCGCGCGCGCGATCGCGAGCTCGAGATCGGTGTGATGGCGCGCCTGTTCGAACAGCTGCGAGGCGGGCAGGCTCGGGTCGAGCTCGGCGAGCTCGGATGCTGCGGCGAGCAGCTCCGGCTGCGCGGTGGCGATCGCAGCCAGGAGCCTCGGCCTCTGCACGAGGCGGCTCCACGGCTCGGTGAGCGCGTACTCGGCCGCCTCGGCGAGCAACTGCATGCACTCGGGGGCAATCTCCAGCACCCCCCACGCGTCGAGCAGCCCGAACGCGGCGACGGCCTCGGCTTCCGCCCCGATCCGCCACAGCTCCGCCGTGACCCTGTCCTCGCTGACGGTCGTCAGATCGGTCTGGGCGAGCGCGGCGCTCGTCGCATCGTCGGGCTCGAGGCCGAGCCGGGCGGCATATCGGGCGCCGCGCAGGGCCCGCGTCGGATCATCGACGAGCGAGCCCGGGTGCAGGAGCCGCAGGCGTCCCGCCGCCAGGTCTTCGGCTCCTCCGTAAGGGTCGAGCAGCTCCGGCTCCCCGGTGAGCGGCAGCGCCATCGCGTTGATCGTGAAGTCGCGGCGGGCGAGATCCTCGTCGATCGACGCCGGTTCGACATCCGGCAGCGCGCCCGGCCGCGAGTAAGACTCTCGGCGCGTCCGAGCGAGATCGATCGCCCGGCCCTCGACGATCGCCGTCGCCGTGCCGAAGCGCTCGTAGGTCCGGCCCTCGACGCCGAGCCGGTCGAGCACCGGCGCCAGCTCACCCTCGACGGCGACGTCGATGTCGGGGTCGAGCGGCGCCAGGCCCCCGACCGCATCGCGCAGGGCGCCGCCGACGAGGTAGCCGGGGACTCCCGCGTCGTCGAGCGCGCCGAGCAGATCCGGGGGCAGCGCCCCTCGGGCGCGGTCAAGGCGGTCGTGGATGTCGGTCGGCTGCTCCATCTGTGTCCGTAGCATGGACCGTCCCCACGATGAAGGTCGTCAAACGCATCTGGGCCGGGACCTCCCCGGCGGAGCGATTCCTGCTCACCGCCGCGCTCGTCGGCGTGCTGGCGACGACGGTCGCCGCTGCATATGCGCTGCTCAAGCGCCCCGGCGACGTCTCCAACCCGGACGCCCGGTTCCGCACGGGCAAGCTTCAGAACGACCCGACGAAGAAGAAGCCTTCGGGGCCGAAGGAGGTGCGGGTGAACTGGCCCCGCTTCGGCTACGACGAGGCGCGGACGAAGTTCCTAGGCGTGCAGCGGATCCGGCCTCCCTACCGGAAGCTCTGGAAGTTCAAGAACGGCGAGCTGATCGAGTTCGCGCCGATCATCGCCGGCCGGCGCATGTACATGATCGACAACGACGGGGTCTTCATTGCGCTCGACGACAGGACCGGCAAGGTCGTCTGGAAGAAGAAGCTGGGCTCGCTGAACGCGTCGTCCCCGGCCTACTGGCACGGCAAGCTCCTCGCCGTCAACCTCGAGCCGCAGCAGGCGATCGCCGTGCGCGCCCGCGACGGGAAGGTCCTGTGGAAGCGACCGCTGCCCGCGCGCTCGGAATCGTCACCGCTGGTCCACGGCCACCGCATGTTCTTCGGCGACGAGGCGGGCAACTTCTACGCGCTCGACGCCCGCACCGGGAAGCCGATCTGGCAGATCCACCTCAGCGGCTCGGTCAAGGCCGCACCGGCGTACGCGTCGGGGACGCTCTATGACGGCGACTACGCCGGGAAGATGTACGCGATCCGCGCCTCCGACGGGAAGATCCGCTGGCAGACGAACGGCCTCGGAACCGGCGTCAGCTCCGGGCGCTTCTACTCGACCCCGGCCGTCGCCTTCGGGCGCGTGTACGCGGGCAACGCCGACAACCGCGTCTACAGCTTCGACCGCCAGACCGGCGCGATCGACTGGACGTTCTCGGCCGGCGACTACGTCTACTCGGGCGTCGCCGCCGCCGACGGCAAGAAGATCAAGCCGTCGGTCTACTTCGGCTCACACGACCACCACGTCTACTCGCTCGACGCGCAGAGCGGCAAGCTGAACTGGAAGGCGGAGCCGGGCGGACAGGTGAGCGGGCCGGCCACTGTGATCGGCGATGTCGTCTACGCCTCGACCTTCAGCGGCCACGCGACGCTCGGGTTCGACCTCGAGACGGGGCGGCGCGTGTTCAAGATCGACGACGGCCAGTACGGGCCGGCGGTCTCGGATGGGGTCGACCTCTACGTCGCGGGCGGCTCCGACGTGATCGCCTACGAGCCGGTCAAGATCGACCACTACAGGGCCAAGAAGGGCCAGAAGGGAATCGTCCCGCCGGCGGAGTGGCGCCGGGCCCAGGGCGAGAAGCCGGGGCCGAACGCGAAGAAGCAGGAGAAGAAGCTGCGGGGCGGCGGCTCCGGCAACGGCAACAAGAAGGGCCAGGGCAAGAAGAAGGGCCACAAGAAGCACGGTGGCTCCGGTGGCAAGAAGGGTGGCCACAAGAAGAAACAGGGCGGGTCCGGCCACCAGAAGCAGGGCGGCCACAAGAAGAAGCAGGGCTCGGGCAAGCACCGCTCGCACGGCAAGAAGAAGCAGGGCGGCTGACGCTCAGCCGCCGGGGACCGGGCGAACCGCGATCCCGGCCTCGGCCAGCGCTCGCTTCGCCTCGGCGATCGAGTAGCGGCCGTAGTGGAAGATCGAGGCGCTGAGCACCGCGTCGGCGCCGCCCTCGAGGATCCCCTCGACGAGGTGGGAGAGCTCGCCGACGCCGCCGGAGGCGATCACGGGGATGGCGACGGCGTCGGCCACGGCTCGCGTGAGCTCGAGGTCGTAGCCGGCGGTGGTCCCGTCGCGGTCCATGCTCGTGAGCAGGATCTCGCCGGCTCCTCGCTCGGCCGCCTCGCGCGCCCAGGCGACCGCCTCGCGTCCCTCCACCCGCCGCCGGCCGCCGGCGACGTAGACGTCCCAGCCCTCAGCCCGACCAGCGTCCGGCCCCGCGCCAGGTCCGCCTGGATGCGCGGGCGAGGCCGTTCCGGACGTCGGCTCCCGCCGCTTGGCGTCGATTGCCACGACCACGCACTGGCTCCCGAACTGCTGCGCGAGCTCGCCGATCAGCTCCGGGCGGGCGAGCGCCGAGGAGTTGACCGCGACCTTGTCGGCCCCGGCGTCGAGAACCGCCTGTGCGTCCGCGACCGACGCGATTCCCCCACCGATCGTGAACGGGATGAAGACGTCGTTCGCGGTGCGCCGCGCCAGTTCCGTGATCGTCTCTCGCTTCTCGTGTGTGGCGGTGATGTCGAGGAAGACGAGCTCGTCCGCGCCCTCGGCGTCGTAGCGGGCGGCGAGCTCGACGGGGTCGCCGGCGTCGCGGATGTCGACGAAGTTGGTCCCCTTGACCACCCGGCCGCGGTCCACGTCGAGGCAGGGGATGACGCGCTTGAGGACCACGGCCGCCTCCGCTACTTGGGCCGGCGCCAGGGCGTCGCCGCGGTCACCGTCTCCTTCGCGAGCTCGGTCGGCTCGAGCTTGCCGACGATCGCTCCCAGGCGCTCGCGCTCGCGCTTGGTCAAGTTCGAGGGCCGCCCCTTCGACTTGCGCACGAGCCGCTGCAACTCCGACTTCTCGTGCGCGTCGAGGAGGTCGAGATGACGCTTGATCGTGAGCGCAACCTCGGCCAGGATCAGCACCCGGGCCCAGACGGTCCACTTCATCCCGGTGCGGGCGGCGACGGTCAGCAGGCCCATCAGGAGCCCCCTCCGGCGACGGCCTCGTCCGCCGCGAGCGCCAGCAATCCCTCCGCGACCGTGATCCTGCCCTCGTACAGCGCACGGCCGACGATCACGCCGCTGAGGGCCGAGTACTCGGCGCGCTCCGCGAGCGCGGCGAGCGAACGCAGATCGCGAGCCGAGCCGACGCCGCCCGAGTAGATCAGCTCCGCTCCCGCCCCGGCGCAGGCCGCCGCGATCTCGGCGAGACCGTCCAGCCCCGGCCCCGAGAGCGTCCCGTCGACCTCGACGGGCGTGTAGACGAAGTGGCGCACCCCGAGCCGGCCGAGCTCGGTCACCAGCTCCGGGACCGGCGTCTCGGTGCGCTCCTCCCAGCCCTCGACCGCGACGCGGCCGCCGCGGCCGTCGACCGAGGCGACGATGCGCTCGCCGCCGTGCGCGTCCGTGAGCGCGCCGACGAAGCCGGGGTCGCGCTGGGCGCGGGTCCCGAGCACCGCTCGCGCGGCGCCGGACTCGAGTACGGCGGCGACGGCGTCGGCATCCCGCAGGCCGCCGCCGACCTGGACCGGGACGCCTGCGTGCGAGGCGATCCGCGCGACGATCTCGAGGTTCACGGGGGCGCCGGCCCGAGCGCCGTCGAGGTCGACTACGTGCAGGATCTCGGCGCCGCCCTCGACCCAGCGCCTGGCCGCGTCGAGCGGATCTGCGTCGAAGACGGTCTCGCGCGCGTAGTCGCCCTGCTGGAGGCGCACCGCGTGCCCGTCGCGGATGTCGATCGCGGGCAGCAGCTGGAGGCGCTCAGCCATGGCCCCCTCCTTCGCCGCCAACTGAAGCCGCCGGCGCTCCCGCGCACATGGCCGCGAAGTTGCCGAGCATGCGCAGGCCGGCGACGCTCGATTTCTCCGGGTGGAACTGGGCACCGAAGACGTTTCCGCGCCCGACGAGGGCGGCGAACTGCTCCCCGTAGGCCGCCGTGCCGAGAAGCTCCTCCGTGCTCGGCCGTGGGGCGAAGCTGTGGACGAAGTAGAAGGTCTCACGGTCGGCTATCCCCGCGGTCAGAGGGCTCGCCCGCAGCAGGCCCACCTTGGCCCAGCCGATGTGCGGCAGCTTCAGGCCCGAAGCGGAGAGCGGCTCGACCTCGCCCTCGAGCAGGCCGAGACCCTCGGAGCCGCCGTTCTCGGTCGAGCGCTCGAAGAGCAGCTGCATCCCGAGGCAGATCCCCAGCACGGGGCGAGAGGAGGCGGCGAAGCCGGTGATCACGGCATCGAGCCCGCGCGCGCGGATCCGCTCCATCGCCGGCGGGAAGGCGCCGACGCCGGGCAGGATCAGCCCGTCGCAGCCCTCGAGGGCCGCTCCCTCGCCGCTGATCTCGGCTCCGGCGCCCACGTGCTCGATCGCCTTCTCGACCGAGCGCAGGTTGCCCATGCCGTAATCGACGATGCCGATTCGCGCGCTCACCCGGCGGATCTTAGGGGCGGATCGTGGCGCCGCCCCGCGCCCGGCCTCAGCCGGTCTTCTTGGCGACGAGTCGCTTGTAGGCGTGGCCGGCGGGCTTGAACTTGCCGTGCTTGTTGAGCAGGCCCGCCTTCGGGCACCAGTTGCAGACGGGATCGTCCTTGCTGTCGCGGTACGTGAACCAGTAGGCGCCGACGATCCCCCACCGCTTGCGCTTGTGCAGCAGCAGCTTGTAGGACTTCTGCAGCAGGCGCTTCTGGATCTTCTTGTTCTTGATCAAGAAGTAGTTCTTCGGGTGCCCGCCGGAGGCCCACCCGATCTCGCCGATGAGCAGCTTCGCCCGGTGGTCGCCCGCCTGATTCATCACGAAGCGCGCGTCCTTGACCTGCTTCTTGACGGCCTTGATGTTGCCGGCATAGGGGTGGATCGAGACGGCGTCGATCGCGGCCTTCGCGCCCCGCTGCCGGTAGAGGCGCTTGAGGAACTTCTTCGCCTTCATGGAGTGCTTGTTCTCCGGGTAGCCGAACATGCCCCCGGTCGTGATCAGGATGTCCGGATCGACGTCGTCGAACGCCTTGCGGCTCACCCGCAGCAGTCGCGCGTACTGCTTCGGGCTCGCCTTGGGGTACCAGTAGGCGCGCGCGTTCTGCTCGTTCCACACGAGCCAGTTCTTCGGCGCCAGGCGCGAGTCGAGCGCCGGGCTCTGGCGCCAGAACTCGCCGCCGGGACCGTAGCGTTGGGCGGCGGCGCGGACGAAGTTCTGCCACTGCTTGCGCTCGGCCTTGCCGTGCACCGGCGCGGTCACGTGGTCCGGGTCGTGGTCGATGAAGCTCGGCGTACCGAAGACGATCGGCAGCGGGCGCAGCCCGAAGGCCGCCGCGCGGCGGAAGCGCTGATCGATGCCGTTCCAGTTGAAGGCGGCGTGCTTGCTTGCCTGCACGGAGGGCCAGCCGATCTCGATGCGGACGGAGCCGGCACCGACGCGGCTCGCCATGCCGCTGTAGTCGTTCGGGCTCGGGCGCACGGCGCTGATCCCGAAGAAGGTGCGCGGAACCGCGGCGGATGCGGCCGCGGCGCCGATCAGTGCGGCGCAGAGCGCGACGGCGAGCGCCGGCAGCAGGGTTCTGGACAGCTTGCGGGGGGAGGGCTTGTTTGTGGAGAGTGTCTTCACGATCACACAACGCTAACCCGCCGCGGCCGCGGACGGAGCGGTTCGCCGTGCGATCAATCGCTCAGGGTGCCCTTCGTCGAGGGCACGCCCCGCTCGTCTGGATCGACTGAGACAGCGGTCCCGAGCGCCCTCGCAAAGGCCTTGAAACAGGCCTCGACGATGTGGTGAGTGTTCGAGCCGTAGGGGTGGATCGAGGTGCAGGGTGAGCTTTGCGTTCATCGCCAGGGCACGGAAGAACTCCTCCGTCAGCTCGACCTCGTAGTTGCCGATCGAGACCGCCGGGAGCTCCGACGCCCAAGCGCACAACGGGCGCCCCGAGACGTCGATCGCACAGCGCGCGAGCGCCTCGTCCATCGGCACCTGCGGTTGCCGTAGCGCCGGATTCCGGCGCGGTCGCCGAGCGCGCGGTCGAGCGCCTGCCCGAGCGCGATCCCGACGTCCTCGACCGTGTGGTGGGAGCCCGTTTCGAGATCCCCGCTGCGCTCGATCGCCAGCCCGAGCCTGCCGTGGCGCCCGAGCAGCTCGAGCATGTGGTCGAAGAAGCCGACGCCGGTGGCGACGTCGACCGGCCCGCCGTCGAGATCGACGGTGAGCTCGATCGCGGTCTCGTTCGTGTTGCGCTCGATCGTTGCCTTGCGTTCCATGTCGCCTCAATTCTCGGGGCCGGCGCCCTCGCGCGCGCTCTCGCCGATGCCCCGTGCACGCGGAATCCCTCCGCGCTCGCGATCGTCTCGACCGTGGTCCCAGTTCGACGGCCGAGGCCGGATCCATCTCGACGACGCTGATCCTGCGCTGGAAGGTCCCGGGCCGAGCGGCCCGCTGAAGCGCCCGGCGCCGCCGGTCGGCAGCACGTGGTTCGAACCGGCCGCGTAGTCGCCGAACGCAGTCGCGCCGAGGCGCCGGCGAAGACGCACCCTGCGCGCCGGACCGCCGGGCGAGCTCCTCGGCCTCCTCGCAGCAGATCTCGAGGTGCTCGGGCGCGAGCACATCGGCGAGCTCGAGCGCGGCCTCGAGCGCCGGCGCCTCGACGACACGACGGCGCATCGCTGACGGTCGCGTTCGCAGCGGCGATCTCCTCCACGTCGCCCGCGATCGCCTCGAGGTTCCGCGGCGTCGGGTGCGATCGCGACGAGCAGCCCGTCGGCCCCGTGCTCGGCCTGGGCGCAGAGGTCGAGAGCGAGCCAGCCGGACGGCGCGTCCCGTCCGCGACCACGACCAGCTCCGAGGGGCCCGCGTAGCCGTCGATCCCGGTCCAGCGGCTGACCGCGAGCTTCGCCTCCTGCACCCAGGGCCCCCCGGGGCCGGCGATCACGTCGACCGGCGCACCGTCTCCGTGCCCAAGGCGAGAGCCGCGATGCCGTGCGCGCCGCCCGCGCGTAGACCTCGTCGACACCGGCGATCGCGCATGCCGCGAGGACGGCCGCGTCGGGCTCGCCCCCCGCGGCGGCGGGGAGGCGACGACGACCCGCTCGACGCCGGCGACGCGGGCGGGATGGCGCCCATCAGCGCCGTCGAGGGATACGGGGCGCGGCCTCCGGGGACGTAGATTCCAGCCGCGCCGACGGCGACCTCGGCGACCGTGATCCTCTGCCCTTGGCCCGGCCCGACCGGCTCGCGCGCCTCGCCGAGCTGCGCGCGGGCGACGGTCTCGATGTTGTCGCGGGCCAGCTGCAGGGCTGCGGCGAGCGTGGGGTCGAGCCCCGCGAGCGCCTCCTGCATCCGCTCGGGGCGGAGAATCAGCTGGCCGGCGGGCGGACCCCGTCGAAGCGCTCGGCGAGCTCCGCCAAGGCGTCGTCCCCGCCTTCGCGGACGCGCTCGATCAACGCCGCGACTTCGGCGGCGACGGCCCCGGGGGCGGCACTGCCGCGCGCAGCTCCGCCGCCAGCGCCGCGGCGCCGGCGCCGTCCCAGCGGCGCCGCGAGATCCTCACGGCGCCGCCTCGCGTAGCCGCTTGACCATCGAGTCGAGCGCCTCGACCCGAACCTTGTGGGCGACGCGGTTGGCGATGAGGCGCGCGGTACAGACCGAGATCTCCTCGCGCTCGACGAGCCCGTTCTCGCGCATCGTCCGGCCCGTGTCCACGAGGTCGACGATTCCGTCCGCGAGGCCCACGAGCGGTGCCAGCTCGACCGAGCCCTTGACCTCGATCAGCTCGACCTGGCGGCCCGTCGCCGTAAAGAAGCGCTCGGCGGTGCGCGGGTACTTGGTCGCGATGCGCATGAAGCCGAGGCGGCGCAGCGAGCGCTCGAGGCTGTCGTCGTCCTCGCGCCCCGCGAGCACCATCCGGCAGCGCCCGTAGCGAAGGTCGGCGAGCTGCATCACGGCGCGGTCGTCCTGCTCGTCGAGAACGTCCTTGCCGGTGATCCCGAGCTCGGCGGCGCCGGCCTCGACGTACGTGGGGACGTCGGACGGCCGCATCGTCACCAGCGTCAGGCCGTCGAGCTCGAAGATCAGCGCTCGCGAGTCGCCGCGCGGCTCGCTGGTATCGAAGCCGGCGCGGTCGAGCAGGTCGAGGCAGCCCTCGAACAGGGCACCGCGCGGCAGCGCCAGGCGCAGGTTCCCGTCGGACCGGACCGGGCGAGCGAGATCGATGCCGCCCGCGTTCATCCGTCGCCTCCCCGCCCGCGAGGCGTTCCTCCTCGGCCTGGGCGATGTGGACGCGCTCGAGATACAGCGCGAAGCCGGCCGCCGAAAGCGGCCTGCCGAAGCGGCCCATGAGGCCGTCGTAGCGGCCGCCCCCGCCGATGATGTGCCCCACCGCGGGGTCGTAGACCTCCAGGATCGCCCCCGTGTAGTAGTCGAGGTCGCGGAGCAGACCGAAGTCGAGCTGGACGCGATCGCCGACCCCGCGCGCGGCGACGGCCTCGTACGTCTCACTCAGCCGCGCGGTGGCAAGGGCCACGGCCTGACCGCCGATCTCGCGCGCCCGGTCGAGAACCTCGGCGCCGCCGCGCAGGCTGGAGAGCTCCGCGATGAGCCGGCGCTGCTCGTCGGCGAGGCCGGCCATCTCCCCCGCCTCGGCCTCGATCGCGACGAGATCGTGCGCGGCGAGCCGATCGAGGATCCGGTCGCGGGCCTCGCCGTCGACGCCGAACCCGGTCAGCATCTGCCGGAACAGGTCGGCGTCGCCGAGGCCGACGATCGCGCGCCCGAGGCCGACGGCGTCGAGAGCCGCGACGAGGAGCTCCACGACCTCCGCCGTGCCGTCCGGTGCCTCCGCTCCGAACAGCTCGATGCCGGCCTGGCGGAACTCGCGCAGCTGCTCGCGGCCCGGTCGCACCGCGCGGTAAGCCGAGTCGATGTAGTGGAGCCGGAAGGGCGGCTCGGAGCCGGCGAGCCGGTCGGCGACCAGGCGCGCGATCGGGAGGGTCATGTCGGCGCGCAGCGCGAGCAGCTCGCCACCGTGGTCGAAGAAGCGGTAGGCGGAGCGCGAGATGCGCTCGTCGCCGCGGGAAAGGACCGCGTCGTACTCGATCGCCGGCGTCGAGACCTCGCCATAGCCCCGGGCTTCGAACAGCTCGTGCAGGGTCGACTCCATGCGGCGCAGCTCGCGCATCTCGTCGGGCAGGATGTCCCTGCTTCCGTAGGGGATCGGATTCGTCATCGATGCCTGCTCGTGGTCGGCCTCAGTGCCGCCGTCGCCGATCGGCACAGCGGGCGTCGAAGGGTAGGGAGCGGCTCAGCCCGCGGCGGCGACGGGCTCGGTGGCGACACGTTCGATGCGCGCGCCGAGGGTCCGCAGGCGCTCGTCGATGCGCTCGTAGCCGCGGTCGATCTGAGTGATGTTGCCGATCTCGGAGTCCCCCTCGGCGGCGAGGGCGGCGATGAGCATCGCCATTCCAGCGCGGATGTCGGGGCTCTCCAGGCGCTCGCCGTGAAGCCGGCCCGGACCGCTGACGATCGCCCTGTGGGGATCGCAAAGCGTGATCCGAGCGCCCATGGAGACGAGCTTGTCGGTGAAGAAGAGACGGTTCTCGAACATCTTCTCGAAGATCAGGATCGTGCCCTCGGCCTGCGTCGCCAGGGCGAGCGCGATCGAGGTCAGGTCCGCGGGGAACGCGGGCCAGGGCCCGTCGTCGATCTTGGGGATCGCATCGCCGACGTCGTCCTGGACGGCGAGCCGCTGGCGCGGCGGCACGACGATGTCGCGCCCCTCCGCGAGGGACTGCAGCCCGAGCCGCTGGAACTGGCGACGGATCATGCGCAGGTCATGCGGGTCCGTCTCCCGGATCCGCAGCTCACCCCCGGTAACGGCCGCGAGGGCCATGAAGCTGCCGACCTCGATGTGATCGGGGCAGATCGCATGGTCCGCGCCGCCGAGCTTGTCGCGCCCGTGGATCCGCATCACGTTCGAGCCGATCCCCTCGACCTCGGCCCCCATCTTCGTGAGCAGCCGTGCGAGATCCTGGACGTGGGGCTCGCAGGCGGCGTTGCCGATCGTGGTCGTGCCCGGCGTAAGCGCTGCCGCCAGCAACGCGTTCTCGGTGCCCATCACCGACGGCTCGTCCATGAAGATCTCGCAGGGCTGCAGGCCGCCCGGAGCCGTGATGCCGATCATGCGGTGGCCCTCGACGACGGCGCCGAGGTCGCGGAAGGCGTCGAGGTGCGGGTCGAGTCGCCGGCGGCCGATCGTGTCGCCCCCGGGCGGCGGCATCGTGACCTTGCCGTAGCGGGCGAGCAGCGGGCCGGCGAGCAGGAACGACGCACGGATACGAGCGGCGAGGTCCTCGTCCACCTGCTGGGCGGAGAGCGCGTCCGCCTGGAGCTTGAGCTCGTGCGGCCCGAGCCACTCGATCTTCACCCCGAGGGCATCGAGCAGGCTGATCTGCGCCTCCGTGTCCCGGATCCTCGGCATGTTGCGAAGGATCACCTCCTCGTCCGTGAGCAGGCAGGCGCAGAGCAGCGGCAGGGCCGCATTCTTGTTTCCGGCGGCGACGATCTCGCCCGTGAGCTCGGCGCCGCCTCGAATGACGAACTTCTCCAAGGCTCGGCTAGGGTAGCCCGTCGTGGAGCCCTCGCGCGATGACGCCTGGCAGCTGTTCTGCGAGTGGACGGAGTCCGACTCGCTGCGCAAGCATGCGCTCGCCGTCGAAGCCTGCATGCGCGCCTACGCTGAGCTGTGGGAGGAGGACCCGGAGCGCTACGCGGTGACCGCCCTCGTCCACGATCTCGACTACGAGCGCTATCCCGACCTCGAGACCGGACATCCGCGCCACGCCCTCGCGGAGCTCGAGCGCCTGGGCTACCCCCGGGATGTGATCGATGCCGTCGCCGGCCACGCGTCCTACATGGGCGTTCCGAGGGAGACGCGAATGGCAAAGACCCTCTTCGCCGTCGATGAGCTCTCCGGCTTCGTCTCCGCCTGCGCGCTCGTGCGCCCGACCGGGATCGAGGGCATGAAGGTGAAGTCGGTGCGCAAGAAGCTGAAGCAGCCTTCCTTCGCCGCGAAGGTCGACCGCGAGGAGATCGCGCAGGCGATCGCCGAGCTCGGCGTCGACGAGGGCGAGCACATCCAGCGCGTGATCGACGCGCTCGCCGCCGAGGCGGAGGTGCTCGGGCTCACCGCCGAGCAGGCCGCAGGCGCGTCCGACGCCTAGACCACACTGCACGGCCCATGCGCCGCGGCGGCAAGATCCTGATCACCGTGGTCGTGATCCTCGCGGCCCTGCTCGCGATCAACACGATCGTGATCAACAGCGAGACGAAGCCCGCCGGGGTCGACGTCCCGGGCGGCAAGATCATGCACCTGAGCTCCGTCGACATGCAGGTCGTCGACCAGCCCGCGACCGGTCCGGGGCCCGAGGGCGCCCCCATCGTGCTCCTGCACTGCTACGGCTGCTCCCTCGGGTGGTGGGACGACGTCGTGCCGCTGCTCAACCGCGACCACCGGATCATCCGCTTCGATCTCGCCGGCTTCGGCGGCTCCCAGAAGCCGAGCAGCGGCTACTCGATGACCGACCAGGCGCGCGACGTGGCCGAGGCGCTCAACAAGCTCGGCGTCGAGGGCGCGGTCGTCGTGGGGCACTCGATGGGCGGGTTCGTCGCGACGGCCCTGGCCCAGAGCGCGAGCCAACTGGTCGACCGCGTCGCCGTGATCAGCACCCCCGACTCGGCCTCGGCCGACGCCTCGCTGCCGTTCGGAGCAAAGCTCGCCTACACGCCCGTGCTCGGCCAGGCGATCTGGAGGTTGGCGCCCTCGGGGTTGGTCAAGAAGCAGTACTCGTCGGCGTTCGCACCCGGCTTCGATTACGAGGCCGCCTTCAAGGATCCCGACCAGCTCACGCAGGACCACGACGCGATGACCTACCGCTCCTACAAGGACTCGCATGCCGCCGCCGACAAGTTCACCGACCAGCAGACCGTGAGCGCCCGGATCACGGCCGCCGCCGTGCCGTTCATGGCGATCCTCGGCAGCGAGGATCAGATCGTCGACACCCCCGCGACCGAGAGCGCCTACAAGGCGATCCCCGGCGCCGAGGTCCACGTCCTCGACGGGGTCGGCCACTCGGCGCAGCTCGAGGCGCCGAAGCAGACCGCGAAGCTGATCGAGAACTTCGCGAAGGGGGCCGAGCTCGTGCGCCCGGCCGCCGGCGGGAAGGGCCAGGCCAAGGGCGCCACCGGAGGGTCAAAGCGGGCCGGCGCCAAGCGGAACGCGTCCGCGGGCGGTGGCGGTAGGCAGCAGGCCGGGGGCAAGGCGAAGGCGAAGGCGACCGGAGGCGGCGGCAAGAAAAAGGCCGGCGGCTGACGCTAGATTCAGGGCGATGCCGGAGTCGCCGACGATCGTCGTCCTCGAAGGGGACGAGACCGGGCAGGAGCTGCTCGACGCCGCCCTCGCCGTGCTCGCGCCGGATGTCGTCGGGCTCGAGCTCGAACTCGTGCGCTTCGACCTCTCGCTCGAGAACCGGCGCGCGACGGCGAACGGCGTCTGCACGGAGGCCGCCGCGGCGGTGCGCGAGGCGGGCCTCGGCCTGAAGGCGGCGACGATCACGCCCGAGGGGGCCGACGACGTCGGCTCCCCGAACCGGCTCATCCGCGAGGGGATCGACGGCACGGTGATCGTCCGCACCGGCCGCAGGATTCCGGGCGTGACCCCGATCGCCGGCATCCACCACCCGATCTCGATCTGCCGGATGGCGGTCGGTGACGCCTATGGCGCGAAACAGTGGCGGGAGCGTGAGGGCGACGACGAGATCGCCTACCGGACCGAGCGCATCAGCCGCCGCGTCTGCCGCGCCGTCTCCGAGCACAGCTTCCGCACGGCGGTGACGCTCGGGGGGAAGGTCTACGGCGGACCGAAGTGGACGGTGAGCCCCGTCTACGAGGGGATGCTGAAGGAGGAGATGGACGCGGCCGCCCGGCGCCATCCGGAGGTCTCCTACGAGCCGGTGCTCATCGACGCGACTTACGCGGGGCTGGTCAGCGGCGCCGCGACCGAGCCGCTCGTGATCCCGACCCTGAATCGCGACGGCGATCTGCTCAGCGACCTCGTCATGCCGATGTTCGGCTCGATCGCGGGCGCCGAGTCGGTGCTGCTCAGCCTCGACGACGAGTTGCGGGTCTCGGTCGCGATGGCGGAGGCGCCGCACGGCACGGCGCCGGCCCTGCAGGGCAAGGACATAGCCAACCCGATGGCGATGGTGCTGGCCTGCGCGGCCGTCCTCCAGTACGGCGGCGAGCGTGGCAGCGCCGCCGCGCAGGTCGCCTCCCGCGCCATCTACGAGGCGGCGCTCGAGGCCGCGGCGGCCGGGATCCGCACCCCCGACCTCGGGGGCCAGGCGGGTACGACCGAGGTCTGCGACGAGATCGCAGCCCGCGTCCGGGCGAAGCGCGAGGCGTGGTCGAGCCTCGGCAGCTCCGGGCGCTGAGGCCGCGATCGATGCCGTGAGCGACACCTCGACCCCGCAGCGCTTCTTCTTCATCCACGTGATGAAGACGGCCGGCGCCACCCTCTACACGCGCTACCGGGCCGAGTTCGGCCCCGACGAGGTCTATCCCGACCCGGATCTCGACCCCGATATGCGCGGCGCCTACTTCCGGATGCGGGACCTGCTCGCGGTCCCGCCCGATCGCCTCGCCTGCACGAGGCTGTTCAGCGGGCACTTTCCTTTCGCGGCTGTCGCGATCCTCGGCATCCCGCTGACCACGCTCACGGTCCTGCGGCATCCGGTGGGCCGGACGCTGTCGCTGCTACGGGCGGTCTCGGAGCGCGGCTCCCCCCGGCGCTCGATGGAGGAGGTGTACGAGGACCCGTTCGTCTTCGCCGCCCAGATCCACAATCACCAGACGAAGATGTTCGCCCTCCAGCCCAGCGACCGCTTCGACTCCTTCCTCTCCTATCTCGACGTGACCCCGGAGCGGCTGGCGCTCGCGAAGGAGAACCTGGACCGGGTCGATCTGGTCGGTGTCCAGGAGCAGTTCGAGGGGTTCTGCCGGGTGCTCGAGGAGCGGTTCGGCTGGAAGCAGGGGCCGGCCCCGGACAGGCACGTCTCGGCGACGCGCGCGGCCCCACCGGGCTCGCTCGTGCGGCGGATCGAGGAGGACAACGCCGCCGACATGGAGTTCTACGAGCACGCGCTCGCGATCTCCGCCCGGCACGGAACGAGCTGAGGAGCGCGATCAGACTGTCGAGCCCTCGGGCGCGCCGATCGGCGCCTTGCGTTCGCCCGGAGTGACGACGCGCTCCCACTCGACGATCTTTCCGTCCTTGATCGTGAAGGCGGTCGAGGCGCGCTCGCCGGCTCCCGTCCCGCAGTCGCCACCGGGCCTGTCGGTGAGCCGGAAGGTCGCGGTCGTGCGATCGCCGTTCGTGTGCGCCTCGACGAGGACACCGCCGCAGGGCAGGCTGCGGTTGAAGGCGATGGCGTCGTCGTGGTTGAAGATGTGGGTGAGCACCGGCCCGTTCTGAGCCGCGCTGGGGATCGCGAACTGGTTCGCGGCGCCGTTGAGGTCGCCGTTGCTGAGCGCCGCGATCCACTTGCCGATCACGGCGACGTCGCCCGCGTCGGCATCGCTGACGTCGGCGTTCGGCGCCTCGCCGGGGCCACCGACCACCGTCCCCTGGATCGTCGTCGTTCCGCCGCCGGATCCGCACCCGATCGCGACGAGGGTCGCGAGCACCGCAACGAATCCGAGAACGGCCTTGAAATACTTGTCGCCGTGGGCGAACATATGTTCGTACAGGTTCATGACAGTCGGCTGCGTCCTCATCCCCCGTTTCGCGCTCATCGCCGCGCTCGGCGAGCGCAAGGAGATGCTGACACAGCCGGCTGCCCTCGCTCCCGAGCCCGGCGCCGAGCAGTCGATCGGAGACGTGAGCGGCGCCGCCGAGGCGTTCGGGATCAAACCCGGGATGGCGCTCTCGGAGGCGCTCGCCCGCTGCCCGGCGCTGGTCCTCGTACCGCCGGACCCCGGCCGGGCCGAAGCGCAGTGGGAACGCTCCCTGCAGAGGCTCGAGGCGATCGGCGCCGAGGTCGAGCCCGCTCGTCCCGGGGAGGCCTTCTTCTCGATCACGGCGCTGCTGCGGATCTGGGGACCGCAGCCGGAGTCGGTGCTGGCTCGCGCCGCCGAAGCCGTCGGGGTGCCCGTCCGCCTCGGCGGGGGGCCGACGCGTCTTTGCGCGTACGCGACGGCGACCGTCGCCCGCCCCCGCTCACGGCCGGTCGTGGTCCCGGCGCCGCTGGCGCGCAGCCGGCTCGCGCCGATGCCGGTGGGGCTGCTCCGCGACCGGCTCCCTGGCCCCGCGCCCGAATCGGCTCGGCTCGTCGCAACGCTCGAGCGGCTCGGCGTCGCGACGCTCGGCGATCTCGCCGGGCTGCCCCGCGCGGCCGTCGCCGACCGCTTCGGGGGGCTCGGTCTCGTCGCCCTCGACCTGGCGGCGGGTGCCGATCCGCCGCTCCGACCCCGCCGTCCGCACGAGGAGCTGGTGCAGGCGATCGGGCTGCCCGAGGCCGCCTACGGGACGCAGCTCGACAGCGCCCTCGATTTGCTGATCGAGCGCTTGATCGCCGATCCACGCCGGCGCGGCCGCTCGATCCGGGCCCTGCGACTCGAGGCGCGGCTCGCGGGCGGTGGCAGCTGGCAGGCCGAGGTGCCGATGCGCAGCGCCACCGCCTCGACCCGCCGGATCACGCTCGCCGCCGCCCAGAAGCTCGAGGGGCTGCCGGCACCCGCGGCGAGCCTCGCCCTGCGCGCAACGGAGCTCGGCTCCGAGGCCGCGGCCCAGCCGACGCTCGACGGCGACGATTCCGAACGCCGCCGCGAGCTGCTCCGCGAGGCCGTCCGCCAGGCCCGGGCGACCGCGGGCCGCGATGCGCTGCTGCGCGTCGTCGAGGTGGAGCCCGACTCCCGCATTCCCGAGCGCCGCGCGATGCTCGTCCCGCACACGCCGTGACGACGCCCTTCGACGCCGGGAGCGGGAGCTCGAACGCGTTCTGGGCCGGCGAGGGCAACGCGTGAACGCGCCATCGGGATTCGCGCTGTACCGCCCGCGGCGACTCGAGGTCGAGCTCGCCCGCGGCCGCCCGCGCCGGCTCGCCGGGCGCGACGTCGCCTCGATCCGCGAGGAGTGGCTGATCGAGGACCGTTGGTGGACCGCCTCCCCCCTGCGCCGCCACTACTTCGAGATCGTCACCGCCGAGGGGCGCTGCTCGACCGTCTTCCACGACCTGGCGGAAGGGGGCTGGTTTGAGCAGTGATATATGCCCGCACGTGCTCCGCTTCGCGTCCGCGCGTGCGGGATGCGTGGCGGCAGCGCGGCGCCGCGGAAATACCGCACCGCCTGCTGCGCTGCGGGGGATGCTGCGGCGTCTTTTGCTCCGCTTCGCGTCCGCGCGTGCGGGATGCGTGGCGACGTGCGGCGCCGCCGGGATACAGCATCCCCTTCGGCCTGCGGGGGATGCTGCGGCGTCTTTTGCTCCGCTTCGCGTCCGCGCGTGCGGGATGCGTGGCGGCGATGGCCGTCCACTTCGGGACCCCATAGGGTCCTTAACTGGACGACTACCCGTCCTTGGAAGCCCGTGTATCGCGCACCCCCGGACGGAGAGCGCCCCCGGCGCTCTCCGGAGGAGGTGGCGCGCGTGTACGTAGAGCTGCACTCCCACTCCGCCTTCTCCTTTCTCGATGGAGCTTCGCTGCCGGAGGAGCTGGCGGCAGCCGCGGCTCGGCTCGGCTACCCGGCGCTGGCGCTCACCGACCACGACGGGCTCTGGGGCTCGATGGAGTTCGCGCAGGCGTGTGCCGGGCTCGGCGTCCGCCCGATCACCGGGGCGGAGCTCACCGTGGCCCCCACCGACGCCGCGGCGCGGGCGGCGATCGTGGAGCCGTTCCGGGGCAACTGCCCGCCCGGCTGCTTCCACCTGACGCTGCTCGTCGAGAGCGAGCGCGGCTACGCGAACCTGTGCCGGCTGCTGACGCGCTCCCACGCCCGCACCCGGGGCTGGAACGACTCCGGCGTCCCGGCGCCGGAGCTCGTGGCCGGGGACCCCGCCCTCGATCGTCGCCACGACCTGCTGCCCCCCGTCCTGCCGCTCGAAGCGCTCGCCGCCGAGCGCGCGGCCGAGGGCCTCGTCTGTCTCTCCGGCTGCGCCCGCGACGGGGCGCTCGCGGGCCGGATCGCGCGCGCCGATCGCCTCGGCGCCGAGCGCCTCGGGCGCCGGCTGCTGGCGATCTTCGGCGCCGAGCGCTTTCGGGTCGAGCTGCAGCGGCCGCTGTGGCGCGGCGATCGCACCCGCAATCGCCGCCTGACCGAGCTCGCCGCCGCGCTCGGGGTACCGACGGTCGCGACCGGCAACGTCCACTTCCACGAGCGGCGGCGGGCGCCGCTCCAGGACGCGCTCGTGGCCGCCCGCCTGCTCGGCACGCTCGAGTCGACCGAGCCGGAGCGACGCGGGAACGGCGCCGCCTTCCTCGCCGCTCCGGAGCGGATGGCGGAGCGCTTCGCCGATCACCCGGAGGCCGTCGCCGAGAGCGGACGGCTCGCCGAGCGGCTGCGCTTCGATCTCACCCGCGATCTCGGCTACCGCTACCCGGGCTCCGAGGATCCCGAGGCGGACCGCAAGCTGGCCGAGGTCTGCGCGGCCCGCTTCGGCGAGCGCTACGACGGGACGCCCGAGCGGGCCGAGGCCGAGCGCCGGCTCGAGCAGGAGCTGGCAGTGATCTCGAAGCTCGAGCTCTCCGGCTTCTTCCTCCTGCACCGCGATCTGCTCGAGCTCGCCCGCGAGGTGGCGGTCGAGGTGCGCGGGCCCTCGGCGGCGCGGGCGCTGCTGCCACCCGGTCGCGGCCGCGGCTCCAGCGTCTCCTCGGTCGTCTGCTATTTGACCGGCCTCTCGCACGTCGACCCGGTCAAGGCCGGCCTCTTCCTCGGCCGCTTCCTCAACGACGAGATCACCGAGGCGCCCGACATCGACCTCGACTTCCCGCGCGACATCCGCAAGCTGCTGATCCCCCGCATCCACGCGCGCTACGGCCCCGAGCGCTCGGCCCTGGTCGCCGCCTTCCCGACCTACCGCTCGCGTGGCGCCGTCCGCGACCTGGGCGGCGCCCTCGGCCTGCCCGCGGGCGAGATCGAGCGTGTCGCCCGCTCGGTCGACGTCTACGGCTCCGGGGAGATCGAGCGGGAGATCGCGGAGGCGATCGGCACCGCTCGCGCTTCCTCCGAGCGCTGGCGGGTGCTGGTAGCGCTCGCGCGCGAGTCGAAGGGGCTGCCCCGCCACGCCTCCCAGCACTCCGGCGGCATGATCCTCTCGACGCGTCCGCTGACCGATCTCTGCCCGGTCGTACCGGCGGCGATGGAGGGGCGGCGGATCGCGCAGTGGGACAAGGACTCGTGCGCCGACGCGGGCTTTCTCAAGATCGACCTGCTCGGGCTCGGGATGCTCTCGGCGGTCGAACGCGCCGTCGACGAGATCGCCGGCACCCGCGGCGAGCACGTCGACCTCTCGCGGATCCCGCTCGACGACGCCGAGGTCTACGGCGCGATCCAGCGGGCGGAGACGACCGGCGTCTTTCAGATCGAGAGCCGGGCCCAGATGCAGATGCTGCCCCGCACCCACCCCGAGAACCTCGACGACATCACCGTCCAGGTGGCGCTCGTCCGGCCCGGCCCGATCCAGGGCGGCGCCGTCCATCCCTACCTCGAGCGCAAGAAGGCGCTGCGCGAGGACCCCTCCTACCGGGTCCCCTACGAGCACCCGAGCCTGGAGCCCATCCTCGCCGACACGCTCGGCGCAATCGTCTTCCAGGACCAGGTGATCCAGGTGGCGATGGCCCTCGCCGGCTTCCGCGCCGGCGAGGCCGAAGGGTTGCGGCGGGCGATGAGCCGCAAGCGTTCCGAGGAGGCGCTCAACGCCTACCGGGAGCGCTTCGTCGAGGGCGCGATCGCAAACGGTGTCTCGGCGGAGGTCGCAAACCGCGTCTACGAGGCGATCAAGGGCTTCTCCGGTTTCGGCTTCCCGAAGTCCCACGCCGCCGCCTTCGGCCTCCTCGCCTACCAGTCGACCTGGTTGCGCGTGCACTACGGACCCGAGTTCCTCTGCGGCGTGTTGAACGAGCAGCCGATGGGCTTCTACCCGCCGGACGCGCTCGTGCACGAGGCGCAGCGGCGTGGCATCGGCGTACTCGGCCCCGACGTCAATTCCTCGGCGGTGCTCTGCACATGCGAGTGGCTGCCGCCGCGCGTCGCCGACGGGGGCAGCAGCGCGGACGGCGAGCCTGCTCTCGCCGTCCGGATCGGGCTCGGCTACGTCAGCGGGCTCGCCGATGCCGATGCCGATGCGGTCGTCGCTGCACGCGAGGACGGTGGCCCCTACCGCGACCTCGGCGAGCTCGCGGCCCGCTCCGGCGCCTCGCGCGACGGGCTCGAGAAGCTCGCTTGGGCCGATGCCTGCGCGAGCATCGGGGCGAGCGCGGAGACGCTGCGGACCGGAGCGGCGGCCGGGCGCCGGGAGGCTCTGTGGACGCTCGGGATCTCACGCGGGGCAAAGCGGACCGGCGGGCGTGGAGAACGCGGTGCGAGCGAGCAGCTGCCGCTGCCGATCGACCTGCCCGACCCGCCGAAGCTGGAGCCGCAGAGCGCCTGGGAGCGGGTCACCGCCGACTACGGCGCCTACGGGATGTCGCTGGGCGCGCATCCGATGGCGCTGATGCGCGACGAGCTCGATCCGGGAACCGTGACGAGTGCTGACCTGGCCCGGATCGCCGACGGCCGCGACGTCGTGATCGCCGGGATGACGGTGGCACGCCAGCGCCCGGCGACGGCCAACGGCGTCGTCTTCATGCTCCTCGAGGACGAGTTCGGCATGACGAACGTCGTCGTCCTGCCTCCCGTCTACGAGCGCCACCGTCTGCTCGTGCGCACCGCCGGCCTGGTCTCGGTCAGCGGCAAGCTGGAGCGGCGTGAGGGCGTCGTCAACGTCGTCGCCCAGCGTCTGGTCGAGCTGCAGCGACCCGATCTGCCGCTGGCCGACGTGCGTCCGATCGAGCCTCCGGTCGAGCGCGAAACCGGCCGTGACGCCGCCGCGTCGCCGCGGCGGGCCGCGGCGGGCGGCGGCGGGATCGCCGATCTCGGCGCCGTGCTGCCCGCTGCGCACAATTTCGGCCGCCGGGGCAGATGAGCCGGCGAAATCGCCTCAGATGCGCTGGAATTGGCTCGTGGAGCCGTTTCCGCGCGCCCATGCAAGATTAATTGCACGAACACTTGTACGTCCGGTGGCGTTCGTACCTTGGTTCGCGCAATGACCGCGAAGACAAACCTCATCGATCGGATCGCAGACCGAGTCGATCTCGCCATCGACTTCCTCACGCTCGGCCAGTACGGCCTCGCCGTCGCCGAGCAGCCCGCCGCGTGCGGGGCCGGATGCGAAGGGGGCGAGCGCGACTGCGCCCGCCGGGAGGCCCTCGCTCCGGCCCGCCGCCGCGGCTGTGACGGGGTCGGCCGTCCGGCCGCTCCGCGCGCAACCGCCTGATCCGCCACGCGCCGGCCCGGCGCGTGAACGTCCGCGCAACCGGGCACACGGTGTGCGAAGGTGATGGCCGGTTGGCGTTAGGGGAGTCCGCGTGGAAAGGGGTCGGCTCGGCGGCGGCGCTGCGCTTCGCTCGCCTGGTCGTCCGCTTCCGCATCGCGATCGTGGTCGGCTGGGTCGCGGTGGCGATCGCGGCGGTCGCGCTGCTCCCCGACGTGGAGCAGGCGCACAGCGGCACGCTCGGGGACCTCGTGCCGAGCAACGCCCCGGCTATCGAGACCGAGGCGCGCTCCGTCGATCTCTTCAGCCTCCCCGTGCTGAGCCGCACCGTTGTGGTCGAACGCTCCCGCAGCGGCTTCACCCCGGCGCAGGTCGCGATGATCTATGCGCGCGGTCTCGAGCTCGCCACCGGACGCCTTCCGGGGCTGCAGTCGATCGCGTTCGGGCTCAGCGTCACCGACGACGTACTCAGTGGCGGGCTCCGCCCCAACGCCCACGCGGCGCTCACCTACCTCTTCTACCCCACGAGCCTCGGACCGGTCGGTCGCACGGGACTGGCCCGATTGTTCGCGCAGCGCTACGCCTCGGGACCGGGAATCGAGAACGGGGTCACGGGTGCGGTGCCGGCCCGCGGGGAGCAGATCAAGTCGATCACCGACGCGCTGCCCCTGGTCGAGCTCGTGACCCTGCTGCTCATCACCTTCGCGGTCGGCTTCCACTTCCGCTCGGTCCTGGCGCCGCTGCTCAACGTCGTCACCGTGGGCCTCGCCTACCTCGTGTCGGTGCGCGTGATCGGCGGCCTCGGCACGGCGATCGGGATCGCCGTGCCGCAGGAGGTCGAGCCCGTCCTCGTCGCGCTCCTGTTCGGGATCGTCACCGACTATCTGATCTTCCTCTTCTCCAGATTCCGGCGCGCCCTCGCCGACGGGCTCGACGTCGAGCAGGCGGCAACGCGCACCGCGGCCTCGATGCTCCCGATCATCGCCACGGCGGCGCTCTCGGTCGCGGCGGCCTGCGCGTCGCTGGTCGTTGCCGAGCTGGGCTTCTACCGGGCATTCGGCCCCGGGCTCGCGCTCGCTGTGCTGATCACCGTTCCAGTCGTGCTCACCTTCGTCCCTGCGCTCCTGGCCCTGGTCGGGAAGTGGCTCTTCTGGCCCAGGGGCGTGGAGGCGAACGGAGGGCGGGAGGAGCGCCACGGTCGCCTCGAGCGGCTCCGCGCAAGCGTCGTCGCCGCGCCGCTGAGAAAGCCGCTGCTGGCCGTGGCCCTGTCCGCCCTCCCCCTGCTCGCGCTGACGGCGTTCACGCTCAAGCTCAGCCTGGCGAACACGCTGATCAGCGGCCTGCCGACCGACAGTCCCCCGAAGGTCGCCTACCGCCTCGCGGGCCAGGCGTTCCCCGCCGGCGCGATCTCACCCACCATGGTCCTCGTCGAGGAACCGGGCATCGCCTCGCAGAGCCGTCATTTGCAGCGGCTCCGGGGACTGCTCGGGGAACGCCGCAACGTCGCGATCGCGGTGGGGCCGGGCACCGTGCCCCAGGACATCGATCTCGGCACGACGGTCTCCCCCACCGGCGACGCCGTCCGCTACCTGCTCGTCTTCAACCTCGATCCGCTCGGCGCGCGGGCGATCAATACCGTCGAGCGGCTGCAGGCGGATCTGCCCTCGCTGCTGCGCAGCGCGGGCATGCCAGGCGCACGCGCCTCGCTGGCGGGCGACACGGCACTCTCGGCGCAGACGGTCGAGGACACGACTGCCGACCTGGGCCGGATCCTGCCGGCGGTGACCTTCGTGGTCTTCTGCGTGCTCGCGATCTTCCTGCGCGCCCTCGTGGCGCCCCTCTACCTGGTCCTCGCCAGCCTCCTCGGCCTGGGCGCGGCGCTCGGGCTGACGGTGCTCGTCTTCCAGTCGCTGCTCGGCTACGGCGAGCTCACCTTCTACGTGCCCTTCGCCGGGATCGTGCTGCTGATCGCGCTCGGCTCCGACTACAACGTCTATCTCGTGGGCCGGGTATGGGCCGAGGCCGAACGAAGACCGATCCGCGAGGCCGTGGCCGTCGCCGCGGCTCGGGCCACCTCGGCAATCACGGTTGCCGGCCTGGTCCTGGCGCTCAGCTTCGCGGCACTCGCGATCGTGCCCCTGCGCCCGTTCCGCGAGCTTGCCTTCCTGCTCAGCGCCGGGCTCCTGATCGACGCGTTCGTCGTGCGCTCGTTGCTCGCGCCGGGGCTGATCGCCGCTGTCGGCGATCGCAGCGCCTGGCCGGGTCGCTTCGTGCGCCGCGTACGGGGGGAGCCGTGAGGATCAGGCGCTCAGCCGGGATCCGCATGCCCCTCGTCGACGGCCGCGATCATCGCGCGCACGGCGCGGAGGGTACGGTCGACGCCGTCGGGATCGACGTTCTCGACAGTGTCGGTCGGCCAGTGCAGGTTCGGGATCGAGCCGTCCTGGACGGAGATCGTCAGCGCCCGGCCGCCGCGGGCGAGGATCGGACTCGAGTCGTAGGTGAGCCCCGCCGGCGAGTCCTCGGGCAGCATCCGCAGAGAGGGATCGGCGGCGGCAACGCGCTCGGCGGCGGCGATCAATCCCGGGTCGGCGTCCCATTTCGCGAGCACCCCCTCGCGTCGCAGGTAGCGGACCGAGCCCGGGCCGCCCACGTTGTCCACATTGAGGAAGAGCCAGTCCTCGCACGAGTGCTGGGCCGCCAGCGCCTGCGCTCCGAGCGTGCCCGACTCCTCGCAGCCGGTGAGCGCGAGCACGAGTCGGGTCTCCGCCAGCGGCCGGGTCGCGACCTCGCCGGCGAGGACGACGGCGACGGCACAGCCGGAAGCGTTGTCGTTCGCGCCCGGCACATCGCTGCCGCGGAGCTCGCGCTCGGCCAGCAGGAGCAGCCCGGCGCCGAGGAGCGCACGCGCGCCACACAGCAGACGGCGGCCGGTCCGCGTGCCCCCGAGGAGCGGCTCGCCGACCGCCTGCGCAATCCCGGCGATGCTCTGCAGGGAGATCCAGCCGCCGAGCATCCCGACGAACCTGGGGTCGAACATGAGCCCGCTGCGCGAGCTGTCCATGTGCGCCGTCAGGCAGAGGGTGCGCCGCACCCGGCCGGCGGGCTCGACGGTGGCGACGACGTTGGCGCTGCGCCGCCGGGACAGGGCGCGCGAGAGCAGCGGCGCCCGCAGCGATCCCTCGCCTGCGAGCGCGGCGCCGGCGAGCAGCGCAACCGCGGAGCGCAGCCGGCGACGTCGCCCGAGCAGCTCGGGCAGCACCGCGGCGGCTTGAATCAGGCCGAAGGGATAGCCGAAGCTCGCGTAACCCGCAAATGGTTCGATCTCGGCGGCCAAACCCGCCTCGCCCAGTCGCTCGCGCAGGAGCTCGGCAGCGAGACGCTCGCTGCGCGACGTCGGACGCCGCGGACCGATCTCGCCCGCGAGCAGCGAGATCACCGCCAGGGCTTGCTCCAGGGGCTCGGCCGGCGCCGCGGACGCGCCCGCGGAAGGATCACCGGGGCGGGAGGCGCTCATCGAGAGGCGATCGGAGGGGCCGGCATGCCACGATCCTACGGCGTGACTGCGATCCGGCCACAGCGCGGATGACCGCCCGCGGCGGCGCCAGGCCGCTGATCTGGGCGCTGAGCATCGGCGTCGTCCTCGCCGACTCCTCGATCGTCACCCTGGCGCTGCCCGATGTGCTGCGCGATTTCGACGCGACGGTGTTCGGCGTCAGCTGGGTGCTGACCGCCTACAACATCGTCCTCGCCGCCTCGATCCTGCCCGCCGTGCGGCTCGCCCGGGGTTCCGCCGCAGCCTGCTGGAGCACCGGGCTGGTGATCTTCGGTCTGGCGGCTCTGGGGTGCGCCCTCTCGGCCTCGGCTGCGGCCCTGATCGTCGCCCGCTGCGTGCAGGCGCTCGGCGGCGCCGCGTGCTCGCCGGGGCGATCGAGCTGCTCGCCGCGGAGCGCGGCTCGCACCGGGAGGCAGCCCGCCTTTGGGGTACGGCCGGGACGCTCGGCCTCGCCCTCGGCCCCGCCGTCGGCGGCGTGCTTACCGAGCTGTTGAGCTGGCAGTCGATCTTCTTCCTGCAGGCGCCGCTGCTCCTCGCCGTCCCGCTGGCCCGCCGCCCGCCGATGCTGCGGCCCGAGCCCGGACCGATCGGGCCGAACGAGTCGGCCCCCGAGTTCGCGCTGGGGCTGCTCTCGGCGGGCCTCACGGCGGCTCTCTTCCTGCTCGTGATCCTGCTCACCCAGGGCTGGGGCCTCTCACCGATCGCGGCCGCGGCGGTCGTCACCGTGATCCCGATCGCGACCGTCGTCGCCGGCCGGCTCGAGCCGCGCAGCAGCTGCGTCCTGGGTCTGGGCGGCCGCGGGCACGATCGCGATCGCCGGCGGCCTGCTCGGCCTCGGCGTGCTGCCCGGGCGCGAGCGCTGATCTGACGATCTGCCCGCAGCTCCTGATCGGAGCCGGCCTGGCGATGGCCCTGCCCGTGCTCACCGCGGCGGCGCTCGAGGTCAACGACCCCGATGGCTCACGCGCGGCGTCGACGATCGCGGCGCGCCATGCCGGGATCGTGGTCGGGATCCTGCTGCTGACGCCGCTTCTGAGCACGCAGCTCACTGCTCAGCATCGCGCCGCGACCGCCGCCGGGACGGCGTTGCTGCTCGACGCCGAACGTCTCGGCGGAGACCAAGCTCCGCGTCGGATCGGAGATCTCCGACGCGGTCGCGGGACGCGAACGGCCAGCTTCCAGATCTCGGCCCCGCCTTCGACCGGATCCGCGCCCAGGCCGCCCCGAGGACAGGGCGGCGATCGACCAGCTCCAGGCGGGCGTCGAGGACCAGCTCGAGCGGGCCGCCACGCACGCCTTCAGCCTGCCCTTCATCGGCGCCGCACTGCTCGCGGCGCTGGCGCTGATCCCGATCGCGATCCTCGTCCGCTCGCACGGGATCGACTGGCGCCGCGGACCGGCGGCGCGCGACGACCTACCGGAGCGGAGCCTGATGCGCCGCTGGCTTCCCGTCCACGTCGCCGCTGGGCGCTCGCTCGGGCTCGTGATCGCCTACCTGCTCGCCGGCGGCGCCTCCTACGAGCCGCTGCGGTCGCCGACCCCTGCCAGCCGCGGCCACCCGAGGTCCTCGGCCGAGCGCGGCGTCTTCGAGGGCATCGTCCTCTCCGGCCTCGACGGGGCCGCCTGCGAGCTCGGGTGTCTCGCGCGAGGAGCTTGCCACGGCGCTCAGCGATGACGCGGCTCTGAGACTTCTTCGCCGAGCAGCACGACATCGACCGGGCAGAGATCGAGGATGCGGTCCGAGCGGGCCTGATCCGCGCAGTCGACGACGCCGAGGCACAGGGCCGCCTGTCGACACCGATCGCGTCGATCGCGCGCGCTGTTGCCGAGAACGCCCCGATTTCAGCTCGCGATCGACCTCTTCCAGGCCCTGCCGGGCGATCCGAGCCTCGCCGACGTCATCTCCGCCGTCGGCGAGTCGGGCCTCACGCTCCAGGATCTCGGAGACATCGCCCGGCAATCGGCCTGCTCAGCGGCCTGCAGGGCCTGCCTCGACGGCCTCGGTGGCGACTCCGGGTCGATCTCGGCGATCAGTCTGCGCGAGCTCGATCCGCTCCAGCCCTAGACACGACACAGACGAGCTGACTCCGAGGAGTCGACCCGGGCACCTTGCTGCCGGAGGCGCTGAGCGCCGTGCAGCCGCGCGGGTCAGCGGCCGACACAAAAAAGCCGCCCCGCCGAGACGGCGGAGCGGCAAATGAAGAACTGGCGGCGACCTACTCTCCCAGGCGGTTTCCCACCAAGTACCATCGGCGCTGAGGGGCTTAACGGCTCTGTTCGGAATGGGAAGAGGTGTATCCCCCTCGCTATTGCCACCAAAATCGGCGGGACCGCGAAGGCCGGCAACCGCTTGTACAAGCCGCCTCCGGGCCTCGCCGTCGCTCGGCGAGGCTTGAAAACTGCACGCAGGCCAACTGCGGTAATAGCAAAAATATACGTCAAGCCCTCGACCCATTAGTACCGGTCAGCTGAACGCGTCACCGCGCTTACACCGCCGGCCTATCAACCTGGTGTTCTTCCAGGGGTCTTACTTCCTCGAGGGAATGGGAGAGCTCATCTCGAGGTCGGCTTCCCGCTTAGATGCCTTCAGCGGTTATCCGATCCGCACGTAGCTAAGCAGCGGTGCCCTTGGCAGGACAACTGCTACACCAGAGGTGCGTTCATCCCGGTCCTCTCGTACTAAGGATGACTCCTCTCAACTCTCCAACGCCCATGGCAGATAGGGACCGAACTGTCTCACGACGTTCTGAACCCAGCTCGCGTACCGCTTTAATGGGCGAACAGCCCAACCCTTGGGACCTACTCCAGCCCCAGGATGCGACGAGCCGACATCGAGGTGCCAAACCGAGCCGTCGATGTGGACTCTTGGGCTCGATAAGCCTGTTATCCCCGGAGTACCTTTTATCCGTTGAGCGACGGCGCTTCCACTTGCAACCGCCGGATCACTAAGCCCAACTTTCGTTCCTGCTCGACCTGTCAGTCTCGCAGTCAAGCTCCCTTGTTGCCTTTACACTCTGCGCACGATTTCCGACCGTGCTGAGGGAACCTTTGGGCGCCTCCGTTACTCTTTAGGAGGCGACCGCCCCAGTCAAACTGCCCACCTGACACTGTTCACCGCCCGGATCACGGAACGGTGTTAGAAGCCCAGAATCCCAAGGGTGGTATCTCAAGGGTGGCTCCCCGACGACCGAAGCCGCCGGTTCGTAGCCTCCCACCTATCCTGAGCGAGAAATCCCAGACTCCAATATCAAGTTGCAGTAAAGGTTCACGGGGTCTTTCCGTCTAGCCATGGGTACTCGGTATCTTCACCGAGACTCTAATTTCACCGAGCCCCTCGTTGAGACAGCGTCCAACTCGTTGCGCCATTCGTGCAGGTCGGAACTTACCCGACAAGGAATTTCGCTACCTTAGGACCGTTATAGTTACGGCCGCCGTTTACCGGGGCTTAGTTTCAAAGCTTCGCTCCGAAGAGCTAACCTCTCCACGTAACCTTCCGGCACCGGGCAGGCGTCAGCCCCTATACATCGTCTTGCGACTTAGCAGAGGCCTGTGTTTTTGGTAAACAGTCGGTTGGACCTAGTCACTGCGGCCCCCTCGGGCTGAGCGAGCAAGTCGCTTCACCCTACCGGGGCGTCCCTTCTCCCGAAGTTACGGGACGATTTTGCCGAGTTCCTTAACGAGGGTTAGCTCGCTCACCTTACTATTCTCTAGTAGAGCACCTGTGTTGGTTCTGGGTACGGGCACGAGCAATCTGCCTAGAGGCTTTTCTAGGGGGCATGGCTTCAGAGGACTCGCCGGCGGTCAAGCCAGCTGGCATCACGTCTCGCGTCAAAACGCCGCGACGGACTTACCTATCGCGACTAGCTACACGCTTGCCCCAGGACGACCATCGCCTGGGTTCCTTTAGCCTTCCCCGTCCCCTCATCGGTCATAACGACTGCGACGTGGTACAGGAATATCAACCTGTTGACCATCGACTACGCCTTTCGGCCTCGCCTTAGGTCCCGACTAACCCTGAGCAGACGAACTTTACTCAGGAAACCTTGCTCTATCGGTGGAGAGGATTCTCACCTCTCTTGCGCTACTTATGCCTGCATTCTCACTTCCCACAGCTCCACGGGTTCGCTTCCGCGCCCGCTTCGCAGCAATGGGAACGCTCTCCTACCACTCGAGATCCACGCATGGTTCTCGAGTTCATAGCTTCGGAGACTGGCTTGAGCCCCGTTGAATTCTCCGCGCCCGAACACTTGACCAGTGAGCTGTTACGCACTCTTTCAAGGATGGCTGCTTCTAAGCCAACCTCTTGGTTGTCTGTGCATTCGGACATCGTTGTCCACTTAGCCAGTACTTAGGGTCCTTAGCTGATGATCTGGGCTGTTCCCCTCTCGCGTATGGAGTTTATCCCCCACACACTGACTCCCGAGTTAAACGAAATGGTCTTCGGAGTTTGCCTGACGTCGGTAACCTGGTAGGGCCCCTAAGCCAAACAGTAGCTCTACGGCCATAACGCAATTCCTCGAGGCTATACCTAAATATATTTCGGAGAGAACCAGATATCTCCGAGCTTGCTTAGCCTTTCACTCCTATCCACAGGTCATCCGCCCACTTTTCAACGTAGGTCGGTTCGGCCCTCCACCAGGTCTTACCCTAGCTTCAGCCTGCCCATGGATAGCTCGCTCGGTTTCGGGTCTACCCCGTATGACTGTGTCGCCCTATTCAGACTCGCTTTCGCTGCGGCTCCGCTTATCGCTTAACCTTGCCACACAGGAGTAACTCGCAGGCCCGTTATGCAAAAAGTACGCCGTCACACCCGAAGGTGCTCCGACCACTTGTAGGCACGCGGTTTCAGGTACTATTTCACTCCCCCTCAGGGGTACTTTTCACCTTTCCCTCACGGTACTAGTTCACTATCGGTCATCAAGAAGTACTTAGCCTTGGAGGGTGGTCCCCCCAGATTCAGACCACGTTTCACGGCAGTGGTCCTACTCAGGTGCTCGAACGGCAGGCTGGTGCGTTTTCGACTACGGGACGGTTGCCCTCTGTGGTGCGCGGTTCCACGCGCTTCGTCTAACGCCCAACTTGGTAACTGCCGCCTGGTCGGACATGACCAGGATTCGAGTCC